>JABARQ010000015.1:0-93095 GCA_019186985.1 Prosthecobacter sp.
CCCGTCATGATCAGGCTCATCCGCATACCCTTTCTTCTTTCCCTGACCGCCCTGGCCATGCTCGCCCAGCAGCCTGCTGGCGACCCTGATGCGCTGTTTCGCGAGGGAGTTCAGATGTTCTTCGACGGGAAGCCCAAGGAGTCCGTCGCCGCCTTTGACAAACTCATCGCCCTGGAGCCGAGCGCCAAGCCGCAGCTTTGGCAGCGCGGGCTGTCCCTCTATCTGGCAGGCGACTACAAAGGCGGGCGCGAGCAGTTTGAGGTTCATCAGACAGTCAACGGACACGACGTGGAAAACGCCGCCTGGCACTTCATCTGCGTGACGCGTGCCGAAAACCTGGAGGCCGCCAGGAAGGCGCTCATTCCCATCGAGGGCGACACAAGGGTTCCGATGAAGGAGGTTCATGACCTCTTTGCCGGCAGGGGCTCCGTGGAACAGGTGCTCAAGGCGGCGGAGAAGGGAGAAGGCGAGGACCTGCGCAATCACCGTTGTTACGCACATCTCTACCTGGGGCTTTATTTTGAAGCCCTCGGCGATGAGGCCCGCGCCAGGGAGCATCTGGTGAAGGCCGCGAGGGATCATCGCATGGACCATTACATGGGCCGCTGCGCCCAGGTGCATGTGAAGGTGCGCGGCTGGTGAAGGGCCCGCGTCAGCGCGCCGCCTTGATCTCGTCCCAGATCTTCGTGTACTTCGGCAGGTCCTTGCCGAGATCCCGGATCACCTCGCTCTTGGAGCGCACGCCTTCAGGAATGGCCACCGCCGGATTGGCCAGAAACTCCCGGCTCACACGCGCCATGGCATCCTTGTTAGGGCAGACGTAGCCGGTCCACTCCATGTTTTCGGCGGCGACCACGCCATCGAGCAGGAAGTTGATGAAGGCGTGGGCCAGGGCCGGCTGGCGGGCGCTGCGAGGGATGACGAACTCGTCGCAGGCCATCACCACGCCCTCCCCGGGCACCAGGATTCCCACCTGGTCGTTTTCCTCGACCACCTGGAAAAGGTCGCCGCTGTAGCCGTGAACCAGCACGAACTCGCCCGAGTCGATGGCGCTTTTGTACTGCTCGTTGTCAAACTTGGCCACCGCCTTCTTCCAGCGCTTCACGACCTCGCCGGCCCTGGCGAGCTGCCTTTCATCGCGGCTGTTGACGCTGTAGCCGAGGGAACGCAGCGCAGCCCCCATCGTCTCGCGCATGTCATTGAGCACGCATGCCCTGCGCCTGACCTCCGCAGCCTCCAGCGCCGACCAGGAGGCGGGCGGGGACTTGAGACGATCTTTTCGATAGGCCAGGACGCCGTAGCTTGTGGCATAGGGGACGCTGTGGGACATCGCCGCGTCCTCCAGCTTCGCCAGGACCTCCGGGTCCACGTTGACGGCATTCGGGATCAGGCCGCGGTCCAGCTCACGGATCAGCCCCTGCTGCCACAGCAGGCCCACCATGTAGCTGCTCGGCACCAGGATGTCATAACCGGCCGCCCCGGCCCGCACCTTGGCATACATGGACTCGTTGGAGTCAAAGGTGTCGACCACCACCTGGCAGCCATGCTTCTGCTCGAACTTTTCGATGAGCTCCGGCTTGATGTAGTCGGCCCAGATGTAGACATGCAGGGTTTCGCCGGCGGCCTGGAGCGACGCCGTCAGAAGGAGGGAGAGCAGGAGGGTGTTGAGAAGCTTCATGCGGACTTCGGCTTGAGGAAACGATGGCCAAGGAGGGCCGTGAGCAGGGTGGCGAGGATGAGGATCGTGGAAAGCGCGTTGATGACCGGCATGTTGCGGCTGGTCCTGGCCATCGCATAGACCTTTGCAGGCAGCGTGGCGCCTCCCGGGCCGGAGACGAAGAAGGTGATGACAAAGTCGTCCACGGACAGGATGAAGGCCATGAGGCCGGCCGCGATCATGCCGGGCAGCAGCACGGGCAGCACGATGCGCAGCGCCACCTGCACGGGCCCCGCGCCCAGGTCACGCGCGGCGTCGACAAGCTGCATGTCAAAGCCCTGCAGCCGCCCAACCATCAATGCGGTCACATAGCACAGGCAGAAGGTGACATGGGCCGCCAGCACCGTGCCGAAGCCAAGGTCCCAGCCCGCCTGGATGAAAAAGAGCTGGAGGGCCACGCCGATCCAGATGTCCGGCACGGCCAGCGGCAGCTCCGTCACCACCAGGTGCAGCGACTGCAGGCGCGACCGGTAACGATGCAGGCACCAGGCCGCCAGCGTGCCCAGCAGCGTCGAGGCGCCGGTCGCCAGCGCCGCGATCTTCAGGGTGTTGCCCAGGGCCGCCAGGGTCGCCTCATCCTGCCGGAGCTTTTCATACCAGCCCAGGGTGAAGCCGTCCCAGCGCCCGCCATACTTCGAGGCGTTGAAGGAGTTCACGACCAGCACGCCGAGCGGCAGGTAGAGGAACAGCAGCACTCCCAGGAACACCAGCCTGGAGAACCATGGACGACGCACCTTCCCTGCCATGCTCATGTGAGCTCCTCCTTTCGACGCCTCAGGCTCAGCCAGACCAGCGGCATCGCGACCAGGGCCAGGCCCGACGCCAGGGCCGCGGCCTGCGGCAGGTTGCGGTCGGAGAAAAGACGCTGGCCGATCCTGCTGCCCAGCATTTCAGAATCGATCCCGCCCACCATCTCAGGCACGACGTAGGACCCCAGGCTGGGCACGCCCACCAGCAGGCAGGCGGCCACGATGCCTCCGCGCACCGACGGAACAACCACCGACCAGAAGGCCCGGAGAGGACCCGCGCCGAGGTCGCGCGCGGCCTCATAGGTGCCGAAGTCAAACTTCTCCATCGCCGCATGCAGCGGCAGCACCGCCAGAGGCAGATAGGTGTAGATCATCACCATCACCACCACGGGGGGATTGTAGAGCAGCATGCCGCCATCCTCCAGAAGACCCGCCTCCGTCAGCAGCGTGGCCACGGGTCCGGAGGACTGGAGCAGCGCCCGCCAGGAGAACACGCGCACCAAAAAGCTTGTCCAAAATGGCAGCACCAGCGCCAGCAGCAGCCAGGGACGGAGGGAAGGCCTGGCCAGCAGGATGCACCAGGCGGCAGGCAGCGCCAGCAGAACACAGCCTGCCGTGGTCGCCAGCGAGATGCCCAGGGTCCGCACCAGCACCTCCTGATGCCCTGGTTCGGCAAAAACCCGCCATGCCTCGGTCGTCCAGCCAGTCCCCACATCGCCGCTCACCTGCGCAGGCCGGAAGGAGATCAGGAACAGGTTCAGCGCCGGCACCGCAAAAAACACCGCCATCCAGAGCAGGGACGGCAGCGTCAGCCAGGTCTCATGGCGGCGGCTTGGGGTGGAAACTTCGGGCATGGGAATCAACGGACGGCAACCCTACACAGCACATTGAAAGAACGCCAGCAGCTCCATCTTCATCAAGCACCACCAGCCGGCCTCATCCGCCCTTCCTCGCCTCGTTCAGCAGCCTCAGCGCGGCCTCGACAAGACGTTCGCCGCTGCCCGGGGCGCAGCGGGCGCTGACGACCTCGTAATTGCCCTGCGGCCAGGCCTCCCGGTTCGGAATGTAGCCGATGCTGCCGTTCGCCAGCTCGGCGATGAAGGTGTGCCTGAAGGGCGAGGCCTTCTTCAGCGCCAGGCCGAGCTCGACAAAGATTTCCCCGGGCAGCGACACGACGGCCAGCTCGTCGCTGAAGGCGATGACCTGCACCTCGGCCGTCAGCGGCACTTTTTGTTTGTCCAGGGTCTCCATGATGCACACCGCCTCGGCCATCGGAACGGTGCCGAGGTTTTCGGTCATCATGCGCGAGACGACATCCCTGGCCTTCGCGGCCTGCGCATCGGAGACGGCGCGGCGTTCCAGCGTGACCTGGGTGGAAAGCACGCGTGGCGCGAAGGTGCGCAGAGGCTTCAGCTGAGGCCAGGCTGCGTCCACCGCATCGGCCAGCGCCGTGCCAAGCTCCAGGGTGCTGCGGCGTCTGCCGGTGATGTAGTCGCCATGGTTGATGTTGCCGCAGCAGCCGTTGGCAAAGACGGAGATCATGCCGGGGCCGTGACGCTCGCTGACCAGGCGCGTGAAGACTCCCGGATAATCGGCGGAGATCCTGACGCCGCCGCCCACGGAGGTGGGATGCATGGCAAAGTTCAGCAGGGAGGCCACCGGCGACGCATCAGCCCCGGCCCCCCCGAAGACCAGCACGCCGACCTCGGGATCGACGGGCCCCGCCGGCCTGTCGGTGGCGAGAAGTTTTTTCGGCTGCCAGACCGCCTCGGCCTGGCCTTCACGCAGGACCCGGCGGTTGAAGCTGATGCCTTCGGCGCGGCCGATGACGGCGGAGGCGGTGGCCGGGACAAGCCTGGCCTTCGCCTGTTTCACGGACTCGGCGATGAGCCCGGGAAGGGCGCTGATGTAGGCGACACCGGGAGGTGTGTTGACCTTGGTGATGTCATCCATGAGCGAGCCGCGTGGTTGCTGGGGGCCGGTGTGGGTGTGCGTGCCGGAGATCAGCACATGGTCGCCCTCGATGCCGCACAGATCCTGGACGGCCCTGCGCGCCGCCTCCACGACCGGCCGCACCGTTCCCGAGAGGTCGAGCACGACGACGGCCGCGCACACGCCGTCCTTTTCCATCACGAGGGTCTTTGCATAAAGCGGATCCAGCACTCCGGCGGAGCCGCGGAAGCGGTAGTAACCGCCGAGCGGCGTGCCGTCCCTGGGCGTGATGTCCACGCGTGCCGCACCGACACGAAACTCACCGGCCATGACAATGCCGGTCAGGCAGCAGAAGAAAGCCGGCAGAAGAAGCGAAGGGAGCCTGGAGCGCATGACCTCATAACGTGCCCGGGAGGCGGCATCCTTCGTGACGCCACGGACGGCCGGCGGTTGCCAGGGCAGGATGGCGGGCGTATCAGCTCGCATGAACGTCCTTCCCCGTCTCGTCCGTTACGGCAGCATTGCGCTGGCCGTGGCGGGTGTGTGGCAGATGACCCAGGTGATGGAGGTGATCCGCGCCCAGGAAACGCCCGTGACACCGCCGCCGGTGGCTCCACCGGAGAAGCCCTTCCCCCAGGGGCTGGCCGCCACGGGCATCCTGGAGGCGCTGGAGGAAAACATCAGCATCGGCCCGCCGGTCCCCGCCCTGGTGACCGAGGTGAAGGCGCGGGTCTGGCAGAAGGTGAAGGCAGGTGACCCGCTGCTTCAACTCGACGACCGCGAGCTTCAGGCGCAGCTGATCAGCCAGGAGGCGTCGATCACCGTGAACCAGGCCGCCCTGGAGATCGCCCAGGCGCAGCTGGTGAAGCAGCAGGACATGCTGGAGCGCCTGAAGTCCGTGCCCGACCAGCGCGCCATCACCCAGGATGAGCTGAAGAACCGAACCAACGATGTGGCCGTGGCCCGGGCCCAGGCCGCCCAGGCGCGGGCGCAGCTCGACGCCGCCCATGCAGCCGTCAGGCAGACGCAGCTTCTGATCGAGCGGATGACGGTCCGTGCACCGCGCGCCGCCACCATCCTGCAGGTCAACATCCGCCCGGGTGAATACGCCTCGCCGCAGAACAGGCAGCCGGCCATGGTGCTGGGCGAGATCGACACCCTGCAGGTGCGCGTTGACGTCGACGAGCAGAACGCCTCATCCGTGCGTGAAAAGATGCCCGCCAGAGCCTTCCTGAAGGGTGACGGCAAAAACGGCCATGACCTGGAGTTCGTGCGCATCGAGCCCTTTGTGATTCCCAAGCAGTCCCTGACCGGAGCCAGCACCGAGCGGGTGGACACAAGGGTGCTGCAGGTGATCTACCTCCTGAAGGCCCCTGACCATGCGAAACTTTATGTTGGGCAGCAGGTGGATGTGTTCCTGGGGGAAAAGCAGGCCCCCTGAAGCGCCCGTGACGGCGCACGAACCCCTGATCCAGCGCTTTGACGCAAGGAGGGGGCGGGGAGGCGGCGTATGCTTCCACCCCGACCGATGCGCCTCCGCCACGCCCTGCCATCCCTTCTTTTCCTGCCCTGCCTCCTGATTTCCCCGGCCCAGGTGGCAGCGGCAAACGCCCCTGCCCCGGCCCCCGTCCCTGCCCCGGCCTCCGCAGCTCCACCGGCCGCCGACATCAAGCCTGCCCTGCGTGTTTTGCGCGATGAATGCGTCGGTTGTCACAAGCCCGGCAAGGCCAAGGGCGGCCTGCTGCTCACGACGCACGAAAAGATGATGAAGGGCGGCGACAACGGCGTGCCGCTGTTGCCCGGCAAGGCTGCTGAAAGCCTGCTCTACCAGCTCCTTTTGAAGGATGGCGACCCCCACATGCCGCCCAAGAAAGACCTCACAGCCCCGCAGATCACCGCAATCAAGACCTGGATCGACAGCGGCGCATCCTGGGATGCCAGTGTCTTTGATGAAGCCCCCGCCGTCCGGCCCGTGAAGCTGACCGCCATGCCCGCAGGCTACCAGCCAGTCCTCGCCCTGGCTCTTTCACCCGACGCCAAGACCCTGGCCGTCGCCCGCGCCAACAGCGTCCTGCTTGTGGACCTTGGCAAGCCGGAGCGCCCGGTCAGCGGCAGGCTGGAAGGGCACGCCGAACCGGTGAACGCGCTGGCCTGGAGCCGCGACGGCCGCTCGCTGGTGACGGGCGGTTTTCAAAAGATCATCACCTGGGACATGACGACACGCCAGCAGACGAGGGTGATCACTGAAAGCCTGGTCGGCTCCATCACGGCGCTGGTCGTGGATGCCTCGGGGAAAACCCTGTTTGCCGCCGATGGTGAAACGGGAGGAGCGGGCTTCCTACGCCGCTTTGACCTTGCCTCCGGCAAGCTTCTCACCACCTGGAAGGCCCACGACGACAACGTGCTCTCCCTGCGACTGTCAGCCGATGGCAAGCTTCTTCTGAGCGGCGGCGCGGACAAGATGGCCAGGCTCTGGAACACCGAGAACGGCACCCTGAAGTCCTTTTACGAAGGCCACACCAACCATGTCTTGTCCGTCGCCTTCAACAAGGACGCCACCCGCATCGCCACCGCCGGAGCGGATCGTGAGGTGAAGGTCTGGGATGTGGCAAGCCGCGAGCAGGACGTCAGCCTCGGGGACAAGAAGATCGTCTTCTCCGGCGTGGACTGGACTGCGGACGGCGTGTCGCTGGCGGTCATCACGGACAAGGGGACGGCAAGCGTTCACACCGACCTGAAAAAGCACGTGGGCGAGCAGCGCAGCGAAACCAGCAGGGAGAAGCGGCTGACAGGCGTTGGCGAGGCCCTGACCAGCGTGGTCATCACCCCGGATTCCAAGTGGGTGTTCGCCGGCAGCTTCGAGGGCAGGGTTCATGCCTGGGAGGTCTCCAGCGGCAAGGCCTCTGAAATCAAGCTGTAGCCCTGCTTGATCCGGCGGGGATGCTGGCCCAAAGGACGGACATGCCCGTGCCCGAGAGCCTTGTCCGCAGCCTCGAAGATCCGACCCTGACGCCGGAAACGCAGGCTGCCGTCGAGCTGCCGAAGCCGCTCCTGAAGCACCTGCGTCCGCTCGGCCATGAAGTCATCCTCTGGCAGTCCGCCGCAAGACAGCTTCTCGCCTGGCTGGACAAAGGGCGTTTTGCCGGAGATCCCGGTGCATTTCTCCAGCGCTGGAAACCGCGGACGGAACCTCCTGCGGAGACGGCCGAGGGCCCTTTCACCCTTCTGCTGCACGAACACCCGGAGGGCTGGCGGCTGACGCAAAGTTCGCTAGGCTGGATGAACGACCCGGCCTGGGCCGCGCTGCTGCACCTCCCCGCGCTGCGGCCCGCCTGGTCATCGCTGATGCGTGCCAGCCATCTGGAGCATCTGCGCCAGATGCTTCCCCAGGCCTGGTTTCTGGACTCCGCAGCCCTGCCGCCTGGAAGCGTGATCGCAGGACTCGGAATCCCGGGATGGGCCGGACTGCCCGGACTTGGAAAAAGATTCCGCCTTCACCGGGCCGGCCGGGAGCTCACCGATCAGCTTCCCGCCGGGGAATGGAAGGCCGCCGTCGAACAGTCGCTGGCCACCGGAGAAGAGCTTCTTGTGACCCCGCCCCCCGTGGCTGCCGCCTGCCTGCTGGCGCGTTTCTCCCGCAACAAGGGCGGCACCCGGCTGGAATCCGCCTGGACCGCAGACACAGCTGGCCGCGCCTGCCTGGTCGCTGGCTTGTAAAATGCGCCTTGGACACAGTGCCCGGGCATGGCATCTTTAATGCTGTCACCTGACAACGGCAACATGCTGATCCCCTGCCACTCCCGCCAACTGCGCCCTGCATTCTCCACCTCCGGCCGAGCCTTGCCGGTCGTGATTGTCGGACTGGCGCTGCTTGTCGCGGCGCTTGTCTTTTTCTTCATCACCAAGCCGGCCCTGGACAAAAAAGCCGCCTCGGAATCGGCGGCGGTCAAGGACACGATGAAAACCACGCCAAACCCGGCTCCGGAGCCGGCCAGCCCCGCGTCCCCCAAGGCGATGACGCCCCCGCCAGCTCCCGCTCCTGCGCCGGCTGCGGCGACGCCGAGCTTCGGTTTCGCGCGTCCCATGGATCTCGGCAAGGAAATGGCACGCAGCCTCGCGGCTGAAGACTTTGCCCGTGCAGGCAGCCTCGCCGCAGCCTCCGATCCCGCGCAGTCGGCTGCTGCGGCGGCCATGCTGGAAAAAATGGTCAAACAACTTGGAGCCAAGGTGGGCGGAGAAGATCAGGTGGAGATCCTGGGATTGGTGGAAAACAAGACCCGCCTGGCTCTGCCGCTGACCCTCCCCGGCCAGACGAGCCCGCTGAGGCTTCAGTTCGACCTCGAACGCGACGAACGCATGGGCTGGAAGATCACCCGGCTTGAGCTGCCCAGGGAACTGGCCGCCGCTCTTCCAGCAGCAGCCCCGGCCATGACCGCCAACGCGCCGGCTGCGGATGGAGGCAAGCCGGCCATGAAGTCACCCGCCCCGCCCGCCGCCGTGCCCGGCAAAAAAATCTTCACCGTCGCCGAGGGCGCCGATGCCCTGAGCTTTGGCAGCGATTTTGTCCGCGCCCTGCTGAGGCATGACTTTGCCGAAGCCCGGAAATATGTGGATGAGAAAAAGGTGCCCACGGAAAGGCTGGCAGGCCTGTGCATCGTCTTTGAGGAGGGGCGCTACGAGTTCAAGCCCACCAAGCCCCTCATCATCACCGTCGCCAACCCCGAAGTTTCCTGGGTGATCGCCCAGGTGCAGTCGCCCAGCCTGCAGCAGAGCACTGAATTCGGCCTGGAACTTCAGCGAACCGGACGGGACCAGCCCTGGCGCGTGGTGGGCCTGAACCTCTCGGAAATCCTCGGCTCCTACGCCGCCTCCGCCTCCAAGCTGGGAGTGCCCTACACCCCCATCGTCAAGAATCCTTCAGGCGGAGAATCCCTCGCCCTGTATTTTGAATACGACCAGGCCCAGCTCCATCCACGAGCCCAGAAGCAGCTCGAGATCGTCGCCGGCCTGCTGAAGTCCGACCCCGGCAAGAAGCTGCACATCACAGGCCACACGGACGACAAGGGCACGGACGACTACAACATCCGCCTTTCACGCTCCCGGGCCGACACGGTGAAGCAGCAGCTCTCGGCGCTCGGCGTCTCTGAATCGCAGATCATCACCACGGCCGCCGGCAAGGCCCAGCCCCTGAGCCCTAACCAAAAGGCCGACGGCAGTGACGACCCCGAGGGACGCTCGAAAAACCGCCGCGCCGAGATCTTCCTGGACTTCTGAGGCTTCAGGCCCGGATGCAAGTGCTGTGAGGCGGGCATGCCCTGCACCTGCCCTGAGCGAGGCTTTGGTCCTCGCGCCCCTGCGGCACTCCTCAGGAAGACAGGACAGGCTCCCCGGGCTCGTCCGCTGAAGCAGCCGCCTCAGACGGCCCGGAAGGCGCTGATTCCTCCGCCTCCAAGGCTTCCGCCGCCGAAGAGTCCAGGTGATGCGCCTCATCGGCGGCGACCTCCGCCTCAAGCTGCAGGCTCTCGTCCTTGGCCGACTTCCTCCTCCTGGCCTCGCCCTCGTCGGTCGTCATGCGGACACCCACAGGCTTGGACACGCCAAACTCCTGCATGGTGACACCATAGATGACGTCCGCCCGGCCCATCGTGCGCTTGTTGTGCGTGACGATGATGAACTGGGAGTTGTCGATGAAGTTGTCCAGCATCTTGAGGAATCGCGAGATGTTCGATTCATCAAGAGGAGCATCCAGCTCGTCCAGAACGCAGAACGGCGACGGCTTGACCTGGTAGATCGAGAACAGCAGCGCCACCGCCGTCATGCTGCGCTCACCGCCCGAAAGAAGGGTGATCGTCTGCAGCTTCTTGCCCGGCGGCTTGGCAATGATGTCGATGCCCGACTCCAGCGGATCCGCCTCGTCGATCAGCATGAGGTCGGCCTTCGCCGTAGGTCCGAACAGCTCGCGGAAGTTGTTCTGGAAGTTGATGCGCACCTGCTGGAAGGTTTCCGAGAACATCGTCTTCGTGGTCTCGTTGATCCTGGCGATCACCTCGAGCAGCTCCTCCTTCGACTTCACCAGGTCGTTGTACTGGTTGTCGAGGAAGTTGTGACGCTCCTCAAGCTCCTCAAACTCCTGGATGGCGTCCAGGTTCACCGGGCCGATGCCCTCCAGCTTCTGCCGCAGTTCGGAGACGACCTCCGTGACAAAGTCCCAGTCAGGCTGGCCTTCCTCTCCCGGAAGCGTGATGGCATCCACATCGATCTCCTCCCCGGAACCGCTCGAAGGCACTTCAATGGAGGCCTCCTGACCTGCCTCGAAAGGCTCTGCGGCATTCTCAGTCACGGCTTCCGGCGCAGGCTCGCCTTCACCCGCAGCTTCGCGGGCCTCCATCGTGGCCTTGCGTTTTTCAACACGTCCCCGGCTGCCCTTCTGCTCATCGATGGTGAGCATGAGGGCGTGGTAGTCGGGCTCAAAGGCGCTGATGTGGAAGTTGTAGCGCTCCTGCACCTGGTTGATCAGGTTTTCGAGGCGCAGGTCCACACGCGTGAGCTGGACCTCGATGCGGTTGCGGCTTTCGCTGAGCCCCTGGGCCTGCTGACGAAGCTGCACAAGCTGGCTTTCCAGCAGGTTCACCCGTTCAAACGCGCCGGCGCGCTCCTCGGTCCTGATCTGAAGGTGCTCTTCAATCGCTGAAATGGCGCCGCGCTGCCCCTCCACCTGCTCGGCAAATCGGGCGTTCTCGGCCATGCTCTGCTCGATTCGGCCGCGCCAGGCGGCGATCTCGTTTTCAAAACGGTGCACCGTGTTCTCCAGCTCATGCAGACGGCTGGCCATGGGCGCCTTCTGACGCTCGATGGAATGCAGGCTGTTCTGCTCAAGGGCGAGGGCGTTGCGCAGCTCGCTCAGGCGTTCCTGGGACTCAAGTTCACGGCGGAGGAAGGCCTCCATCTCCACCTCAAGCTGCTGCTCGTGCTCACGCGCGCCGTCGAGCTGCTCGCGAGCCACGCCGGCCTCCTGCTGCTGCCACTCGATCTGCGCCTCGGCCGCCTGGATGCGGTTGGTGATCTGGGACTGGTCCCACTCGATGCTCTCCAGCTTCGTCACCGCCTGCTGAAGCGCCCGCTGCACCACGCTGACCTGGCCGGTCAGCTGCGAAAACTCCTCGCGGGAACGCTGCGACTGCTCGCGCAGGGACACCTCCTCGCGCTGCATCTCCTCCAGCTGTTGACGCATCTGGTCGGCAGCCTCCTCCTTTTCCAAAAGCTGGTATTCCAGGCCTTCAAGCTCGGCCTTGAGCGTACGGACCTCGGCTTCCCTCCTCAAAGTCGAGGCACCCTCCTCCTTGGTCGCGCCGCCATGAATGATGCCGTCCGCGCCGACAAACTCACCCTTCATGGTGGCAATGGCCACGTCGCGCAGCGTGCGCTTCATGCGCAGGGCGGCGTGCAGGTCCTCGACGATCAGCACGTTGCCGAGCAGGCGGTCCGTGATGTCCTGAACGCCCGGCCTGGCGCGCACCTTGTCGATCGCCCAGGCAACGGCACCCTCGGGCACCAGCTGGCGGTCGGGCTGCGGACGCATGGTGGCGAAGTCCGCAGGAATCAGCGCGGCCTTGCCGAGCTTGTGTTCCGCAAGCCGGTCAAGGATCTGCCCCGCAAGCTCGCTGTCCGTCAGCAGCACCGCCTGAAGATGATCACGCAGCGCCGCCTCAATGGGCGTGATGAACTGCGGCTCCACCTCGATGGACGAGGCCAGGATGCCGCGCACGCCGACGGAGTAGACTTCAGGATTGTCGAGCCCCTTCAGCACCTGCTGGGTGCCCTCGGCAAGGCCCTCGCCCTTCTGCAGCAGCTGCTCGATGATCTCGATGCGGCTGCGACGCTGGGTGACCGCACGCTGCAGTTCGTTGAGCTGCTCCATCAGCTCATCGCGCTGACGGCGCTTCTCGATGATGTCACGGGCACAGGTCTTGGCGCGTTCGTCCAGGTCGTTCCGGTTCTGCTCCAGCTCGGCGATCATCTGCTGCAGATGGTCAAACTCGACCTGGCTGGACTCACGGGCCTGTGCGGCGTTTTGAATGTCATGCGCCAGGGTTTCCTGACGCTGACGGTCGTTGGTGATCTGGCTGTTCAGGCTCTGCACCCGCGACTCGGCAGCGGCGATCTGACCTTCAAACTGGCGGATCATCTCACGCACCGCACGGCGGTCGTCATCCAGTCGTGAGCGGTCAGGCACGATGCTGTTGTGCACGGTGAGATGCTCGTTCAGGGCCTGCTGGCGCGTCTCGATGGCGGAGCGCAGCAGGTCCATCTGCTCGTCGGCACTGAGCATCTCACGACGCTGCTGCTCCAGGGTGTCGCGCCCGCGCTCGATCTGCTCCTCGTTCTGGCGGATGCGCGTCTGCAGCTCCTCGTTGCGCTCGTTGTTGAAGCCGATGCGCCCCTCCGCGCTCTGGATCTGGCTTCTCAGCTCCTGGGCCTGGCCGCGCAGCTGGTTGATCTGGGATTCGATGCTGTGATAGGCCTCGCGGGTCTCCAGCGCCTCATGCTCGGCGATGGCAAGGCGCGCCTGCACCGAGTCCAGCTGCTCGGTGATCATGCGCACATGATTCTCCGCCTCGGACTTCTCCGCGCTGAAGTCGGTGTAGTGCTTGTGCGCAAGGTGCGTGTCCAGCATCCGCGAGTCATCCAGCAGCACCTGGTAGCGCTTGGCCTTCGCGGCCTGCCGCTGCAGCGAGCCCATCTGGCGCTTCACCTCCGCGATCACGTCCTGCACGCGCAGAAGGTTCGCCTCGGTGTATTCCAGCTTGCGCAGCGCCTCGCGCTTCTGGCCCTTGAACTTGGTGATGCCGGCGGCCTCCTCGAACACCGTGCGGCGGTCCTCGGGCTTCGAGCTGAGCAGCATGTCAATCTGACCCTGCGCCATGATCGAGTAGGCGGCGCGGCCGACGCCCGTGCCGGCGAACAGGTCATGGATGTCCTTCAGACGGCAGACCGTGCCGTTCAGGCGGTACTCGCTGCGTCCGTCACGAAACACACGGCGGCAGATCGCGACCTCATTGTAATCCACGCCCAGCGACACTTCACAGTCGGCCATGACCAGCGTCACCTCCGCCATGCCGACCGGCTTGCGCTTGTCCGTGCCGTTGAAGATGACGTCCGCCATCTCCTCGCCACGCAGAGCCTTCGCGGAGGTTTCCCCGAGCACCCAGCGGATGGCGTCGACCACGTTCGACTTGCCGCAGCCGTTGGGACCGACGATGCCCGTCACTCCCTTGTGAAACTCAAAGTTGGTCTTGTCCGCAAAGGACTTGAAGCCGTGGATGGTGAGAGTCTTGAGATACATGGCGGCAGAAGGGTTGAAGCTGGCCAAGGAACCCGGCCCACCCCTGTTCGGGCAAGCAGGAAGGTTTGTTTTTCCCTTATCTTGGGGATGATTAACAAAGCTTAAACAAGATATGGGCCTGATGAAAAACCCGAACCTGTGAATAAGAAACGCTCCTGTGAACAAAGGCTTTCGACGAAAAATGCCAGGTTGCCAAGGCTTTCCGCATCGCTAAGCGCGACCTCATCATCCCATGCTGAAAGTTTACACCTACCAGGGCTGCTCCACCTGCCGCAACGCCATCAAGTGGCTGAAGTCGCAGGGCGTTCCCCATGCTGAATTTGCGATTCGCGAAACCCCGCCGGATCTCACTGAGCTCAGGGCCATGCTGAAGGCTCGAGGCCAGCTCCGCCTCTTGTTCAACACCTCCGGCCAGGATTATCGGGCCCTGAACCTCAAGGACAAGCTGCCCGCCATGAGTGAGGCCGAGGCGCTGGAACTGCTCTCCCGCAACGGCAACCTGGTGAAGCGCCCCTTTGCCATCGGTGCCGTACAAAAGGTGTTTCTCACCGGCTTCAACGAGGTGGAATGGGGCAAGGCGCTGGCTTGAATCTGGAAACGAGCTGCGGCACAGGAAGGAGCATGTCCGCCGACTCCACCGCCGCTGAAACCAATCCCTGGACCACGCTCAGCACGCGGGAGGCCTACCTGAATCCCTGGATCCGCGTGAGGGAGGACCAGGTCATCAATCCAAGCGGCGGCCGGGGAATCTACGGCGTTGTGGAATATCGCAACCGTGCCGTCGGAGTGGTGCCCGTGGATGACGAAGGCTTCACCTGGCTGGTCGGCCAGTGGCGCTACTGCCATGACCGCTATGAATGGGAGATTCCCGAGGGCGGCTGCCCGCCCGGCGAATCCCCCGAGGAATGCGCCCGACGCGAACTGCTCGAGGAAACAGGACTGCGGGCCGCCATCATCGAACCGCTGCTCACCGGCCTCCAGCTCTCCAACTCCACGACGAACGAAGTCTGCGACCTGTTCATCGCACGCGGCCTGACACCGGGTGAATCCAGCCCCGAGGAGACGGAGAAGCTGCGGGTGCTGCGCCTGCCGCTCAGCGAGGCCGTCGCGATGGCTCGTGACGGCCGCATCAAGGACAGCCCCAGCGTGCTGGCGCTGCTGGAACTCGCCCTTCGGATGGGATGACGGAAAGGACGGGGGCGGTTGATCACGTTGTGAGCTGACCGCCATGACTCCCGCCAGCCAAGCACCCTCCCGCCGCCGTTTTCTTCAGCAGTGCGCCAGTGCTGCGGCAGTCACCGGATTCCCCACCTACATCCCCGCCTCAGCGCTGGGGAAGGATGGTCGCCCAGCCCCCTCCAACCGCACCACCCTGGCGCTCATCGGCTGCGGCGGGCGCGGCACGGACGTGCTGAAAAATTTCCTCCAGGATGAACGAGTGCAGGTCATCACCGTCTGCGATGTCGAGCGCGAGTCCGACCGGTATAACAAAGGCATCATCAAGAAGGCCGGCAGCCTCGGACGTGAACCCGCGCGCAGGCTGGTGGACGAAACCTACGGCACGAAGGGCTGCGGCGTGCATGAGGACTTCCGCGAGGTGCTGGCGCGGGCCGACGTGGATGCCGTCCAGATCGCCACGCCCGACCACTGGCACGCCCTGCAGGCCGTGGCCGCCGCCCGCGCCGGCAAGCACATCTACTGCGAAAAGCCGCTCAGCCTCACCGTGGCCCAGGGCCGCTTCATGAGCGATGTCGTGCGCAGGAGCGGCGTCATCTGGCAGACCGGCAGCCAGCAGCGCAGCGACATCCACTTCCGCATGGCCTGCGAATACGTCCGCAACGGCCGCATCGGCAGGCTCAAACAGATCCGTGTCGGCCTCGCCAGCGACAACCGCGACAACAACGGCCATGCCGCCAAGACCGCCCCCGCCCCGGTGCCGGAGGGCCTCAACTACGACCTCTGGCTCGGCCCCGCTCCTGAAGCCCCCTTCTGCCCGGCCAGGCTGCATTCCAACTGGCGCTGGTTTTACGACTACTCCGGAGGCAACGTCACCGACTTCGGCGCGCATCATCTCGACATCGTCCAGTGGGCGCTCGACCAGAACGAGGGCGGCCCCGTGGAGTTCTTCGACCTTGAGGCGGAATGGCCGGCACCCGGCAGCCTCTACAACACCTGCCCGCACTTTTCGTTCGCCTACCGCTACGCCGACGGCACGACCGTGCGCGTGAAGGACAGGCAGGACTTCGGCGCAGGCATCGCCTTCGAGGGAGAGCTGGGCAGCATCCTCTGCTCGCGTGGCATGCTGAAAATCCAGCCTGACGCGTTGCGCAAGCCCCTGGCCGAGGGCGATGTGCGCCTCTACGAAAGCAAGGACCACTTCCGCAACTTCATCGACGCCGTCCGCGACGGCGTGCAGCCGGCGGCTCCCATTGAGTACGCCCACCGCAGCATCACCATCGCTCACCTCGCCAACATCGGCCTGCGCCTTGGCCGCAGGAAGGTCCGCTGGAACCCCGCGACTGAACAGATCCTCGACGACGCAGAGGCCTCGGCCATGCTCAGCCGCCCGATGCGCGGACCCTGGCAGCTCGCCTGAGGCAGGACCTAAAAACCTAACCAAGGTTCAGCCCACGAGTGGCAGGGTCCTCTTCTGCTGCGCGCTGAGAAAGGCCGTGTCGACGATCTGCTGGCCGATGCGGCTGACCTCCAGCGTCAGCGGCCCGATCAGCGGCGCCCCAGTCTCCAGATGATGGATCAGATGCTCAATCGGGTTGCGGTTAGGCGCCTTGACCTCATCGGCGGGCACTTCGCAACCTTCCGGGCGCACCCGTGTCTGGACGCGCACAAACGGCTCATAATCGTAGCAGCTCAGCGTTCCCTCGCTGCCACGGATGACAAAGCCGCACTTCGGCTGCGGCTGGTGCGTCCAGGGATCGGTGAACGTCCCCCAGCGTGTCTCGCTGCGGCTCAGGCCGTGCTTGTAGCGGATGACGGCAACCGCATGCTCGTCCACTTCGAGTCCGGGCGCGGCGTGCCAGGTGCAAGTCACCTCCTCGGGCACCTTCGCACCCAGATGCCAGGTGCCCAGGGTGGTGCCGTAGCCCATGTAGTCGAGCAGCGATCCCCCGCCCTGAGCCGCGCTGTAAAACCAGCTAGCCGACTTCTCCCCGGCCGTCGGCTCCTTTTCAATCTTGTCCGCCCCATGATAAAGCGGGCCGCGGTTGCCGCCGCAGTGCTGAAACTCCAGAGGTTCTCCAATCAGCCCCTCCAGAATCAGCCGATGCGCCGTCTGCTGGCCGGCATCCCACACCAGCGGCCAGTTGATCGCAAGCACTCGGCCGGTTGGTTTCATCGCGGCGACCATCCGGTCAGCCTCCGCCACGCTGCCAGCAAACGGCTTCTCCATCAGGATGTGCGTGCCAAACGGCGCCACCTTCTCCACCCACTCGCCATGCTTCGACGCCGCCGGGCAGAGCACGACGATGTCCGGCTTCGCCTGCTCCAGGCAGGCCCGGTGATCGGTGAACACCTGGTCGGGGCGCAGGCTGAAGTTTCTCGCCGCCTCCGTCATGCGCTCAGGCTGCTCGTCGCAGATGGCGACGATCTCCGCGTTCGGATGCTCGGCCGCCTGCCGGAGCAGGTCGCCCATGTGAAAGTGGTCAAAGTTGATGCCTGCGATGCGCCAGCGTTTCATGAAGGATCGTTGGTTGGGGAGTTGCGCTACGATTCTCGGGCGCCCGTCCTTGCCCGCAACGGCCTTTTTGCGGAGTATGCCGCCCGCCGCCATGCACCTTGCCGACTTCTGCGCCCACTGCCTGTCCCTGCCTCACGTCGAGGAGACCACGCCCTTCGGGCCCGACGTGCTGGTCTACAAGGTGGGCGGCAAGATGTTCGCCCTCACCGTGCCCGACGACCACCCCGCCACCGCCAACCTGAAATGTGACCCAGACCGCGCCATCGACCTGCGCGACCGTTACGAGGATGTACAACCCGGCTACCACATGAACAAGCGCCACTGGAACACCCTCACGCTCGAAGGCCGCCTGTCCAACGCATTGATCGTCGAGCTCATCCGCCACTCCTATGACCTCGTTGTCGCCTCGCTGCCGAAGAAGCTGCGGGCGGAAATCACCCAGTAAACTCGAAGTCCGAAGTTCCGACCATGATCCAGCGTTTGTTTTCACCCCTTGATCCCCGCCCCATGTTTCTGCGCCTTGCCACCCTGCCCCTGGTCACCGCCGGCCTCCTGGCCGCCGAACCTTTTCCCGCCATCTTCAACACTGAAAAAGGCAGCCCGATGCCCGCCGAGGAGGCCGCGAGGACCATGCAGCTTCCGCCGGGCTTCAAGTGCGTGGTGTTTGCCGCCGAACCCGATGTTCAGCAGCCCATCGGCATGGCCTGGGATTCCAAGGGCCGCCTCTGGGTCGCCGAATGCTACACCTACGCCGAAAACCCGGACCGCTGGGACACAAAGCTGCGTGATCGTGTCATCATCCTCGAGGACAAGGACGGCGATGGAAAGCACGACAGCCGCAGGGTCTTCTGGAACCAGGGATCCTATCTCACCAGCGTCGAGGTCGGCCATGGCGGTGTGTGGATCCTGAACAACGGCACCCTCAGCTTCATCGCCGACAAGAACGGCGATGACATCCCTGACGGCGAGCCCGAAGTGCTTCTCGACGGCTTCAACACCAAGACCATCGGTCATAACATCGTCAACGGCCTGCGCTGGGGGCCCGACGGCTGGCTCTACGGCCGCCACGGCATCACCGACACCTCGGCGGCCGGAGCGCCCGGCACGCCGGTCGAAAAGCGCGTGCGCATGAACTGCGCGATCTGGCGCTACCACCCCGGCAGCAAGGCGCTGGAAACCGTCGCCCACGGCGGCACCAACTCCTGGGGCCATGACTGGAACGCCGAGGGCGAGCTGTTCATGATCAACACCGTCATCGGCCATCTCTGGCACGTCATCCCCGGAGCCTACTACCGCCGCATGTTCGGCACGCACCTCAACCCGCATGTCTATGAGATCATCGAGCAGACCGCCGACCACTTTCACTGGGACACCGGCTCCGAGAAATGGAGCGACATCCGCAACGGCATCAGCGGCAAAACCAAGGAGCTTGGCGGCGGCCATGCCCACGTCGGCATGCTGATCTACCAGGGCGGCCTGTGGCCGAAGGAATACCACAGCGCCATGCTCGCCTGCAACCTGCACGGCAACCGCATCAACGTGGACAGGCTCGTCCGCGAAGGCTGCGGCTACACCGGCAGGCACGCGCCCGACTTCATGCAGGCCAAGGACACCTGGTTCCGCGGCATCGACCTTCTCACCGGCCCCGACGGCAACGTCTTCGTCGCCGACTGGTCAGACAGCGGCGAATGCCACGACAACGACGGCGTGCACCGGACAAGCGGACGCATTTACAAGATTGTGTATGAAGCGGGGAAAAAGGTCCCCCAGGAGCAGAACAACTGGTGGGCCAGGATGGAGCTTCAAAAGGCCCACGAATCCGGCACCGGGCCCAAGCCGAGGAAGATGCGCCCCCTGGTGGACGCCAAAAGCAGCGACGGCCTCGACAGGCTTCATGCCGCCTCTGACCTGCAGCGTCTGGAGCTCAAAGAGCGCTGGCCTGTGGCCACCGTCCTGGCGGCGCATGAGGAGGATGCAAACGACCGCCAGCAGCCTCTCATGATCTGGTATGGCATCGAGCCCGCCGTCGCGGCAGACCCCATGAAGGGCGTGGCGTTCATCGCCAGCGCGAAGATTCCCACCGTGCGGCGGCTCGTCGCCCGTCGCATTGCCGAGGACATCGAGAAAAACCCGGCGGCCGTCGATGCCCTGGTGGCCTTGATGACGAAGGACACCGTGGGACGCAGCGACGTTCTCACCGGCATGGCCGCAGGCCTGGACGGCATGAGCAAGGCGGCAAGGCCGAAAGGCTGGGAGGAGTTTGCATCAAACGCCAAAAACGTGGACACCAGCCTCCTGCAAAAGCTTTCCCTCGTCTTCGGCAGCGGCCGCGCGGTCGAGGAGCTCATCGCCCTCGTCAAGGACACGGAAGGTGACGCCAACGCCCGCCGGAACGCCTTTGCCAGCCTCACCCGCAACACCAGCCCGGAGCTTTTCAAGGTCGTGCGCGGCCTGATCAACGACAAGGTGCTGGGCACGGTCGCCCGCAGCGCCCTGGCCGCCTACGACGATCCGAACATCCCGAAGGCCCTGCTCAACCCCTGGCCGCAGCGCAGCGAGGAGCAGCAGGCCGCCACGGTCGCCACCCTGGTCACCCGCCCCGCCTTCGCCCATGCCCTGCTGGACGCCGTGAAGTCAGGCCAGGTGCCGAAGACGCTCATCACGCCCTACCAGGCCCGCGCCATCCGCAGCCTGAACGACGCCGACCTAACCAACAAGCTGACCAGCGTGTGGGGCGAGCTGCGCGACACGCCCGAGGCCAAGAAGGCCGAGCTCGCCGGCTGGATGGCGAAGCTCACCGAGGCCCGCCTGGCCTCCGGCGACGCCGTCAAGGGCAAGACGCTCTTCACCTCCGTCTGCGGCGCCTGCCACAAGCTTTACGGCGAAGGCGGCCAGCTCGGCCCCGACCTCACCGGCGGCGACCGCCACAAGCTCACCTTCCTCCTGGAAAACATCATCGACCCCAGCGCCATCGTGCCTGCGGACTACCGCATGAGCGTCTTCAAGCTCAAGGACGGCCGCACGATCACCGGCGTGATCCCGCAGCAGACGGAGAAATCCCTCACCATCCAGACGCCTGCGGAAAAGCTGGTGGTGGAGAAATCGCAGATCACCGAACAGCAGCAGCTTCCCATGTCGCTGATGCCCGAAGGTCTTCTCACCGCCCTTGGCGAGGAGAACGTGGCCCACCTGTTCAAGTATCTCATGAGCACCGGACCGGTGAAGTGACGCCTGATCCAGCCTTGAGGCAGGCGTCCAAAGGCCCGGCCTTCCCCCACGCACTCGAAGGCGTATTCCAGCCTTGAGTTCGGGCAAAACCGCGCCTCCATCCCTGCCCGCCGCCCATGACCCGAGTCCCCGAAGAAACCCTCCAGCAGATCCTGGCTGCCACGGACATCGTGGACCTGGTCGGCCGGTCGGTGAAGCTCACGCGCCGGGGCACCAACTGGGTCGGCCTGTGCCCGTTCCACAACGAGAAAAGCCCCTCCTTCAACGTCAGGCCGTCCACCAACTCGTATCACTGCTTCGGCTGCGGCGCGGGCGGCAACGCCTTCCGCTTCCTGATGAACCACGACGGCATGACCTTCATGGAGGCCGTCAAGCGTCTCGCCGACTCGGCGGGCATCCGCATTCAGGAGGATGTCTGGGACGCCAATGCGGAAAAGGAGGCCAAGCACCGCACTCTTCTGCTGCGCATTCATCAGGAGATCACGGACTGGTTCCACCAGATCCTCATGAAGAGCCCGCTCGCCGCACCGGCCCGCGACTACCTCAAGGGCCGCGGCATCAATTCCGACATCGCGAAGAACTGGCAGCTCGGCTTCGCCCCCGGCAGCGGCCAGCTCCTCCGGCAATGGGCTGCGGAAAACAAGTTCGGCCAGCAGGCCCTTCTCGACGCCGGCATTCTGAAGCAGAACGAACGAGGCCTCTACCCGACCTTCCGCGACCGGCTGATGTTTCCCATCCGCAACGACAACGGCGAGGTGATCGCCTTCAGCGGACGCCTGCTTCAAGCGGATGCCAAGACCGCGAAGTACCTCAATTCACCGGAGACCGCCATCTTCAGCAAAAGCCGCGTGCTGTTCGGCTTCGACCGCGCCAAGCGCGCCATCTCCAAGGCCGGTCAGGCCATCGTCTGCGAGGGTCAGATCGACACCCTCATGATTCATGAAGCGGGCTTCACCAACGCCGTCGCCGGCCAGGGCACCGCCTTCACCGAAGTCCATGCCAAGACACTCAAGCGTCTCGCCGATGAAGTGGTGCTCTGCTACGACTCCGACAACGCGGGCATCGAGGCGGCCGTGAAGGCCTTCAAGATCCTCGCACCGACGGGCCTGCTGGTGAAGGTGGCCGCCCTGCCAGCGGGCGAGGATCCTGATTCACTGATCCGCAAGCAGGGCCCGGAAGCCTTCAGGAAGCTGCTGAACGCAGCCCAGGAGTTCCTCGACTACCGCATCGAAAAGGCCGCGTCACAGCGTGACATGAGCGAGATGCGCGAGCGGGTGCGCTTCGCCGGCGAGCTTGCCGAACACATCACCCTGCTGGAAAACCCCGTGGCGCGTGAAACCGCCATCCAGCGCGGCGCCGTGCGGCTTTCCATCCCTGAGGAAACGCTGCGCCAGCTCGTCACCCAGGCGGCGAAAAAAGCCGCCTATGGCAGCAAGGACAAGGCGCAGGACACCGCGCGCCCGGAGAGCTCCGGACAGCAGCTCATCGCCGCGCAGAACCGCAACGCCCTGCTTCTGGCCCGTCTGGCTCTTGCCGACGCCCAGGTGCTCGAGTGGCTGCGCCGGCAGGAGCACGACGAAGTCCTGCATGACGTGCCCGGCACCGAGCTGCTCGCGCAGATCTGGCACAGCAGCTTCAATCCCGTGGACCCCGTGGCGGTGAACGTCTTCCTCACCACGCTGCAGCCGGACGAGGAGGCGGCGCTGAACCAATTGTTGCACGAAGCACGCGCCGGAGGCGGTGTCGAGGCGGCGGAGCACGCGCTGCGCGCCCTGGAGATCACCCGGCTGCAGATGATGAAGCAGCGCCTGCAGGCACAGCTCAAGCAGCCCGGCATCGACGCCGAGCATGCCGCCGACCTGCAGCGAGAGATCATGGCCCTGCACCAGGAGATCACCTCCGCCCAACAAAAGATGGTGACACGTCCGGCCTGACCTGCGGCTCAGGTCGCCGCAATCCAGCGCTGCCAGAGCCTCAGCAGGGGCGGCAGCACCGCAAAGCCGAACGCCGCAGGCAGGGACACCTGGCTGACGGCCAGCGCATCCACCAGCGGAATGCCTGCCAGCAGCAGCCCCACCGCCTGGCCGATCGCCGGCCCGCCCCGCTTCATCACGCGCATGGCGTAAAGCAGCCACAGGGCGAACAGCCCGGTCAGCATCGAGGGGGCAAGCTGGCTGAGGTCGCCCAGGATCATCACCCGCTTCATGGCCAGGTTCACGATGCCGGCCATGGACACCAGCGCAGGAATCCACAGCAGAGCCAGGGCGGTGCAGCGGCTTGGCAGGGGCACGGCACCTCCACGAGCCTCCTGCCTTGCCACCAGGGTCAGCCCGACCACATAGGAGCCTAAAATGAGCGCGGGCTGGCGGTGATAGCTCCAGACATCTTCGGCTGACGCCGCCATCAGAAGCAGCAGCACCCGGCACAGGCCCATGACCCAGACCGCACCGCTCCAGGGCTTGTGACACAGATCGTAAAACAGGATGCAGGCCACAAGCGCTGTTGTGATCACCACGCTGGCGTCACCGGCGAAGACCGCCAGCAGCCAGCCTGCGCCAAGCATGGCCAGCCCGACCATCCAGGCCGTCATCAAACGCACACGTCCTCCGGGGATCGGCCGTTCCTTCCGGTGCTCCCTGTCAAACCCGGCGTCTGCCGCGTCATTGAGGATCATGCCGCCGGTGTAGAGAAGCGAGCCCGCCAGCAACAGCCACAGCAGCAGCGGATTTTTCAAGTCGCCCCCCGCCAGCAGCCAGCCGGCGGTCACGTTCGTCCAGACCGTCGGCAGGTTGGAGATGCGGGCGAGTTCAAGCCAGGCGCGGAGCATGAGGGCCACACAGGCCGCATCCTCGCAGTTCCGGCAAGATTTTTCATCCTGCACGCCGCCCGTTTGACACTCCGCCCGCCTTCCCTGTATGAATGACGCCGCCGCATGAGATCCGCCTTCATCGACAAGCTGCTGAAACGCATGGACCGCCTGGAACCGGGCGAGGTGCAGAGCGTGGTGCTCGAACTGCTGAAGGAGAAGGGCTTCCTCGAAAAGGTCTTCCAGACACTCCAGGAGGGCGTCATCCTTCTCGACCCCGAGGGCTCCGTCACCTACGTCAACCAGGCCGCCTGCACCTTCTTCGGCCTCAGCGCCGAACAAGTGATCGGTCAAAAGCTGACCCAGGGCATGCGCGGCCTGGACTGGAACGAGCTGCTGAAGCCCGGGACCGTCGTCAGCCGCGACCTCGAGGTCTTCTATCCGGAGAACCGCTACCTGAACTTCTACATCACCAGCATCGACGACGCCCAGCCGCTGGGCTTTGTCATGCTTATCCGCGACGTCACCGAGTCCAGGAAGCGCACCGAGCAGCAGATGGAGAGCGAGCGCCTCAACGCCTTCACCCTCCTCGCCGCCGGCGTGGCTCATGAGCTGGGAAACCCGCTGAACTCCCTGACCATCCACCTGCAGCTGCTGGAGCGGCGGCTCAGGAAGCTCGGCAAGGGCGGCGACGCCCTGCGCGAGCATCTCGACATCGCCACCGGCGAGATCAAGCGCATGGACACGATCATCAGCCAGTTCCTGGCCGCCATCCGCCCCACCAAGCCCCAGCTCCAGCGCAGCAGGATCGCCGAACTCGTCGAGGAAAGCGTGCGCTTCCTGAAGCCCGAGCTCGACCAGGCGAAGGTGAAGGTGAAGATGGACCTGCGCGCCGACATGCCAGCCATGCCGCTGGATCCCGACCAGATGAAGCAGGCGATGTACAACCTCATCCGCAACGCCGCCCAGGCCATGCCCAAGGGCGGCATCCTCACCATCAGCGGCAGCTACACGGACTTCGAGGTGAGGCTGAGCTTCGAGGACACCGGCAAGGGCATCTCGCCCGAGCAGATGGGCCGGCTGTTCCAGCCCTTCTCCACCACGCGCCCCACCGGCACCGGTCTCGGCCTGCTGATCGTTCGCCGCATCATCCGCGAACATGGCGGCGAGATCGACATCGAGTCCAGGATCGGCCTGGGCACCCGCGTCAGCCTCTGGCTGCCCCTGGTCGAACGAAAAGTGCGTCTGCTGGGCGAGGGCGAGGAGGATCCGGGAAAACCTGCATCATCACCCGACGTCAAGGCGTGAGGCCTTCCCGTTCCAGCCACAACCTGCCCGCCTTCCGGCGCAGGTGATGTCCACCGGGCAGGTTGATCTTCGCCGGTCCGCCGGGGTGAAGCATCTCCAGGACAAGCTCGACCTCGTCAAGCCCGATCCCGGGCAGCTCCAGAACCTTGACCAGCCACTGACGCAGCAGCCTGGAGGCGACCGCTTCTGGAACCTGCGCGAGAGGCCGGAACCTCAGGGCCCGGTCAGGATCAAGGCAGTCATCCAGCCTCTGAAGCGCCAGCCCGGTCAGCGCTTCCTCATCCCGCTCCGCCTGCCTGCCCAGCCGGACGATCTGCGGCACCACGTCACGGTCAAAGACCCGGTTGAGCATCGGCAGCACGTCGAGCCTGAGCCGGTTGCGGCGCGGCCCCCGGCTCGTGTTGCTGGAGTCCTCACGAAACCTCAGCCCGTGCTCCCGAGCATAACCATTGATGTCTGAACGCCGCCAGTTCAGCAGCGGACGGCGAAGCTCAAACGAATGCGCGCCATGCTGCAGCACGGACGCCTCCCTCATGCCGCCCAGGCCGTTCAGTCCAGCGCCCCGGCACAGGTTCGCCAGAATGGTCTCCGCCTGATCATCCGCGTGATGGGCCAGGTAGATCCGTCCGGCGCCATGCTTCAGGGCCGCCTCCGCCAGGAACTGATGCCGAAGCCTCCGGCCCGCGGTTTCGACCGAGATCCTCTGCCGGCGCGCAAGGGCCGCCACATCCTCGCGCCCCACCTCGCAGGCAAGGCAGAGACCTGCCGCCAGCCGGCGGACAAAGGCAGCATCCTGCCCGGATTCACGGCCTCGCAGACCGTGGTTCAAATGGCAGACCACCAGCCTTTCGGAGGAGTTCCGGACCAGCCAGTGCAGCAGGACCACGGAATCCCGCCCGCCGGAAACGGCGACAAGCGAGGGCAATGGACACGAAGGCTGCATGAGACCGATGGTACACAACGCCTGCCGACAAAAAAGCTCCTGTTTCAGGGCATTTTCCCCGGAAAACCCGCCGTCCCTCCAAATGCACTGAATCCAGAACGGCACGGCGGACGAACCAAGCAGTCGTTTTTCATCCAGCACGCGAATGCCCCTTCCCCGTCTCGCCATCGTTGGTTCAGGCATCTCCGGCCTGGGCTGCGCCCACTTCCTGCACCGCAGGTTCGACATCACCGTCTTCGAGGCGGCGGACTATGTCGGCGGGCACACCAACACCGTGACGGTGACCGAGGACGGGCGCGAGCTGCCCGTCGACACGGGCTTCATGGTCTTCAACCACCACACCTACCCGTTGCTATGCCGTTTGTTCGGCGAGCTGGGCGTCGGGACGAAGCGCACGGACATGTCCTTCAGCATGTCCCACCAGGCCAGCGGCTACGAATGGAACGGAGGGGGCCTGTCCCGCGTCTTCGGCCAGCGCCGGAACCTCGTCGACCCGCGCTTCTGGCGCTTCGTCCTGCAGATCCACCGGTTCAACGGCCAGTGCATCGCAGCGATGAACGACCCGCGATTCGAGAGGATGACCCTTGGCGAGTTCGCCCGGGCCTGCGGCTACGGCCAGGATTTCCTCGACCTCTACATCGTGCCCATGGGCAGCGCCGTCTGGTCCACGCCGCCGGACCGGATGCTGGACTTCCCGGCGCGCACGTTGATGCACTTTTGGTTCAACCATGGCTTCCTGGCGATGGACACCCGGCATCCCTGGTGGACCGTCTGCGACGGCTCGCGGCAGTATGTCCGCAGGCTGATCCCGCCCTTTGCCGACCGCATCCGGCTGAAAAGCCCGGTGGCCCGGATCGAACGGCGGGACGGCAGGGTGCTCGTGCAGCCGGTGAACGGCCCGGCGGAGGCCTTTGACCATGTCATCCTCGCCTCGCACGCACCCGCAAGCCTGCGCATGCTGGCGGACGCCACGCCCCTGGAGACGGAGGTGCTGTCAGCCTTCAACTACCAGCCGAACATGGCGGCCCTGCACACGGACGCCTCGGTCATGCCGCGCACACGACGCTGCTGGGCCTCCTGGAACTACCGGGTCGAAGCGGATGAGGCAGGCAGGATCGTGCCAAGCACCCACTACTGGATGAACAACCTTCAGGGTGTTTCCGACAAGGTGAACTATTTCGTCTCCATCAATCCTCCGGACAACCTGGACGAGTCGAAGGTGCTGCGTCGCATCGACTATGAGCACCCGCTGTTTGACCTGGCTGCGATTGACGCCCAGAAACGCCTGCCCGAGCTGCGGAGGGAGTCGGGACGAACGCGCACCCTGTTCTGCGGCGCCTGGGGACGCTACGGCTTTCACGAAGACGGCTTCATGTCCGCGGTCGAGACCTGCGGGCACCTCCTGGGCGGTGATCCCTGGACCCTGAGAAACCCCTGATGCCTCCGAGGCACGCACAGACCATGACCTCCTTCGAATCTTCGCTCTACGAATGTGAGGTCGTGCATGAGCGGCTGCTGCCGAGGCGGCATCGTTTCAGTTATGCCATGTTTTACCTGGACCTCTGGCTCGACGAGCTGCCCGGGCTGGACCGTGAGCTGCGCCTGTTCAGCGTGGACCGCCTCAACGTCTTCACCTTCCGGGACTCCGACCACCTCGACCTGGGGGCGGGACACCTGCGGCTGAATCTCGAAAAGTGGCTCCATGAGCAGCATGGCATCCGGCTCGCTGAAGATTCGCGAATCCGCCTCGTCACCCTGCCTCGTATCGGCGGCTACATCTTCAATCCCGCATGCTTCTACTTCATCCACGACTCCTCAGGCAGAGCCGTGCACGCCATCTGCGAGGTGACCAACACCTTTCACGAGATGAAGCCCTATCTGCTGCCGAAGGCCTCGGAAGACGGCGTTTTCGAGCATGTCCAGCCGAAGAACTTCTACGTCTCGCCCTTCTCCAATCTCGACACCCGCTTTCACTTCAGGCTGTCAGTCCCGGGGGAGCGGCTGCGACTGCACATCGACGAGCTCGAGGACGGGCGGCGCACGCTGGCAAGCTGGGTGCACGGCGTCAGAAAACCGCTCAACGACCGCACCCTGACCCGATGCATCATTCGTTATCCTGCGCTGACGCTGCAGGTCATCCTCAAGATCCACTGGCAGGCCTTCCGCCTCTGGGCGCGTGGATTCGGCTTCATCCGCAAAAGCGCCGGCAGACATCTGCAGACCGGCCTCTACCGGCCTCATCCCAGCCTGACTGATCCCTGAACCTTCATGAACCCCACAGCCGTCCTGCCCTCCTCCAGCCCGCTGGAAATGACTGCTTCCTGCAACCGCTGGGCCCTGGTCGTTTCACGCCGCTGCCTGCACCGCTGGCTGGTCATGCGGACATTGCGCACCTTCAGCCGGGGACGCCTTCAGATGGACCTGCCGGGAGGTGAGCGCTTCTTCTTTGGAGACGCGACGCTCGGCCAGCCCACCGCCCACATCCAGGTCAGGCACCCGCTATCGTTCTTCGTTCATCTGGCCCGTTATGGCGGCGTCGGGCTGGGAGAGGCCTACACGGAAGGCTGGTGGGATACGCCGGACCTGCGCGCCGTGCTCGACTGGTTCATCATCAACATCCAGTCCAGGCCGTCGTTGAAAGGCTCATCCCAGGGCTTCAAGCTCATCGGCTTCCTGCGCTGGTTGAACCGCATCCGGCATCTGATGCGGCCCAATTCACTGAAGACCAGCCGGCGCAACATTGCCGAACATTACGACCTGGGGAATGACTTCTACAAGCTCTGGCTGGATCCTTCGATGACCTATTCCGCAGCCAGGTTTACGCGGGAGGATCAGAGCCTTGAGGAGGCTCAGGCCGCCAAGTATGAGGCCTTGTGTGAGAAGCTCCGCCTCAGGCCCGAGGATCACGTGCTGGAAATCGGCTGCGGCTGGGGCGGCTTCAGCATCCACGCCGTCAAAAACCACGGCTGCCGGGTCACCGCCGTGACACTTTCGCAGGAGCAGCACCGAGAGGCGACCAGGCGTGTGAAGGAGGCCGGGCTGGAGGACCGCGTCGAGATCCGCCTGCAGGACTACCGCCATGTCACCGGCCGGTTCGACAAGATCGCCTCCATCGAGATGCTGGAGGCTGTGGGTGAAAAGTATCTGGAGACCTACTTTGCCAAGTGCGCCGAGGTGCTGGCGCCGCACGGCATTCTCGCCGTGCAGATGATCACGGTGCCTGATCATCACTATCGCAGGCTGGCCAGGGGGGTGGACTGGATTCAAAAGCACATCTTTCCGGGGTCGCTGCTGCTGGCCGTCGGTCGTGTCAACGAAGCCATCCGAAGGACAAGCGCCCTGTCCCCGATGGCCCTTGAAGACCTGGGAGGCGACTACGCCCGGACGTTGAGCGAATGGCATGTCAACTTCAACGCCAGGCTTCGGGAAGTGCGTGAGCTGGGCTTTGACGAGCCCTTCATCCGCAAGTGGAGCTATTACCTCAAGTACTGCGAATCCGCCTTTGCCATGCGTAACATCAGCGTCGTCCAGGCATCCTGGGCCCGGTACAGCCACCAGGTGATGCAGCCTGCCGCCTGACCGGTCCGAAAGCGTCCCAACAGCACACGGCATGATCCTCATCCTGCGCCTTTTCTTCATGCTCATGCTTGCCTCCATGATCGGAGTCACCGGCTGGGCCAGCCTGGAGTGCGCCTTGTGGAGGATTCCGGGGGAAGTGGCCTCGAATCCCTGGTTCATCGCCACGCTTGCAGACACCTGCTGGGCCTTCCTGACCTTCTATGCCTGGCTCGCCTACAAGGAGACATCGTGGAGATCGCGGCTTGCCTGGCTGCTCGCGATCCTGGCCCTCGGAACCATGGCTGTCGCCGCCTACATGCTGCACCAGTTGTTCCAGGTGAATGCGAGCGCCGGCGTTGAGGAGGTTCTTCTCCGGAGGAAAAACTCGTGAGCCTGCTGATTTCCGCCCTGATCCTGGTCCTCATGTTTTTTGCGACCTGGCGGTTCAGCGTCCGCTCCGGCAACTATTCCTGGGTGGATGTCACCTGGGCGCTCAGCTTCACGCCCGCCGTGCTCTGCCATGCCTGGCCCGCAGACGGCTGGGCGCCGCGGCGCTTCGCCATCGCCCTGATGATGTCCGCCTGGAGCCTGCGCCTTGGCCTGCATCTGTGGCGGCGGGTCTCCCGTCACCATCCGCATGAAGATGCGCGCTATGCCGTGCTGCGGAAGCGATGGAAGGCGGATGTTCCAAGGGCCTTTCTGGTTTTCTTCCTGGCCCAGGCATTCCTTGTCTGGCTGCTGCTGCTGCCGGCCCACCTGATCGCCAACCATGCAGGCAGCGGCTTCAGCCTGACGGAACTCGCAGGCCTGGCCGTGTGGTTCTTGGCGCTCATCGGTGAAGCCATCGCCGACCGGCAGCTTTCCTCCTTCAGCCGTGAGCCAGGCTCCACGAACCAAGTTTGCCGCAGGGGGCTGTGGCGCTGGAGCCGGCATCCCAACTACTTTTTCCAGTCACTGCTTTGGTGGGGGCTTTTCCTGATGGCGCTTCCGGCCCCCTGGGGCTGGGCCTCCATCGCCGCCCCGCTGGCCATGCTGCACTTCCTGCTGAACGTCACCGGCATTCCCCTGACGGAAAGGCTGTCCGTGGAAAAGCGTGGCGACGCCTACCGGGACTATCAGCGCACCACGAGCGCTTTTGTGCCCTGGTTTCCCAAGAGTTGAACTCAACACATCCATGCCTCATGCCTGACATCAACGCACTCCTCGCCAGGGACATCCTGCCTGACTTCCTGATCCGTATCGGCATCCGTCGGAGGCTGGCCTCGGTGCTGCGCAAGCACCGGCGGCCGGACATTGAAACGCAGCAGGCGGCCTTGATGCAGCATGTGCACGGTCTGAAGGCCATGCCGGTCGCCATCGCCACCCAGGAGGCGAACGAGCAGCACTACGAGGTGCCCACACGTTTCTACCAGCTCTGCCTGGGGAAGCACCTGAAGTACAGCAGCGGCTGGTGGGACAAGGACGCGGAGACCCTGGACAAGTCGGAGGCGGCGATGCTGCGCCTGACCTGTGAAAGGGCGCAGATTGCGGACGGCCAGCGGATTCTGGAGCTTGGCTGCGGATGGGGATCCCTGTCGCTTTGGATGGCCGAGCATTATCCGCAGGCCAGGATCACCAGTGTTTCCAATTCCCGAACCCAGAAGCAGCACATCGACGCCGAGGCAGCACGAAGGGGGGTGTCAAACCTCGAGGTCATCACGGCCAACATGATTGAGTTCGAAGGCGTCGGCGAGGCCGTCTTCGACCGCTGCGTCTCGGTGGAGATGTTTGAGCACATGAAGAACTACCAGGAGTTGCTGCGCCGGGTTGCCCGCTGGCTGAAGCCCGGGGGCAGGCTGTTCGTGCACATCTTCACACACCGCGAACTGGCCTATCATTTTGAGGCGACCGGCGCATCCGACTGGATGGCCAGGTACTTTTTCACGGGCGGCCAGATGCCGAGCGACGACCTGCTGCTGCATTTCCAGGACGACCTCAGGATCGAGGACCACTGGTGTGTCAGCGGGCTTCACTACAGCCGCACGTCGGAGGCATGGCTGCGCAACATGGACGCCCACAAGGACGAGATCATGGCGCTGTTCCGCGAAACCTACGGCACGGATCAGGCCGTGAAATGGTGGAGCTACTGGCGCATCTTCTACATGGCCTGCGCCGAGCTCTGGGGATACAGGAATGGCGAGGAGTGGATCGTCAGCCACTACCGCTTCAGCAGGCCGGCATGACGACGACATGAATAGGGCAGGCGCGGAGACCCACGCCTGCCCAGGCTTTGAGAGGATGTGTGTAGCGGCTTAGTTCCTGTCCTCGGGCTCGATCAGGCCGTAGTCGCCGTCCTTGCGGCGGTACAGGATGGCAAGCCTGTCGGATTTCTGGTCATGGAAGACGACGAAGGGGCGGTCGCTCAGCTCCAGGTCCATGATGGCCTCGTCGGCGTAGAGCGGACGCACCTTGTACTTCTCGTGGTGGACGTAGGACGGGTCGACATGCTCCTCCTCGGTGGTGTGGAGCACCTCGGCGTGGAAAACCTTTTCCTCGATGTGGCGGATGCTGCCCTCCTTGCGCGGACGATGGCTCTTGAGGAGGCGGGTCTTGTACTTCCGCATCCTGCGGGCGATCTTGGCGATGGACTCGTCGATGGAGGCATAGATGTCCTCAGTGGTGCTCTTCACCTCAATCACGATGTGGTCGGCGCAGAAGAGGATGATCTCGGCGATCTGACGATGGCCCTGGACATCCAGGATGACCTTGGCCTCGATGATGCGCGGATAGTCGAGGTGGAGGCTCTCGACCTTCTTGTGGGCGTAGTCACGGATGGCTTCGGTGATTTCGACGTGTCGTCCGGTGACGACGATGGGCAGGTTGACGTTGTGCTTTTGCATTTTGGGTTTCCTCCTTGGTTGGGGGGTGATTGTTGGCTGGGGGGCGCGGTCCGGCTACATGCTGAAGTCCTCGCCGAGGTAGAGGCGGCGCGCCTCGGGGTCGTTGACAAGGAAGTCCTTGGTGCCATGCCGTCTCACCTGACCTTCATAGATCAGGTAGGCCCTGTCCACAATGTTGAGGGTCTCCCTCACATTGTGGTCGGTGATCAGGATGGCGAGGCCGGCGCGTCTCAGCATGCGGATGATGTCCTGAATCTCACTGACAGCGATCGGGTCGACTCCGCTGAACGGTTCGTCGAGCATCAGCAGCTTGGGTTCGGTGACGAGGCTGCGGGCGATGGTGAGCCTGCGCTTCTCGCCGCCGGAAAGGGTCAGGGCCAGGTTGTCGGCGACGTGGTCGATGCCAAACTTTTCCATGAGCTGCTGGCACTGCTCCTCACGTTCCTGGCGGGTGAAGTTCTGAGTCTCCATGACGGCGAGGATGTTTTCCCGCACCGTCAGCCTCCTGAAGATGGACTCCTCCTGCGGAAGATAGCCCATGCCGAGGCGGGCCCGTTTGTACATCGGCTCCTCGGTGGCGTCAGCGCCGTTGAAGAACACCTTGCCGCCATTGGGCCGGACCAGGCCGACGATCATGTAGAAGGTGGTGGTCTTGCCGGCGCCGTTGGGGCCGAGCAGGCCGACAATCTCCCCCTCCTTGACCTCGATGTCGACGCCATTGACCACGGCCCTGCCGTCGTAGACCTTCTTCAGACCTTCGGTGTGAAGCAGGCGGGGGCCCGGGGCCGGAACATCCGCAGCCGGCTCCACCGGATGGGCGGAAGCGGCCTCCGGAGGGACCTCCAGGCCCAGGGAGGGCGTTGAGCTGTCGGGGCGGTTGCGCTTGGGAGTACGTGCCACGCTGGGAAGAATAACAAAAGGGTCAGTTGCTGCCGGAGGACGGTCTCTGCGGGGGCTGGTCGTCACTGAGGATGACGGTACGCGGGCGGCCGTTGGTGGACAGGCGGCCTTCCTTGTCGAAGACCATGGTGGTGTCCGCCGTGGTGGCGATGTGAAGCACGTTGCCTTTCTGAACCTGGGGATAGTCGCTCAGGGTGATGTTGCGGGTGCTCCCGTCATATTCGAGGCGCCTGCAACGCCCCTGCTGGACATCGCCCTCCAGGCTGCGCTTTTCAATGATGACCATGGGCCCGCGCGCAATGGCCTTGCGGATGGGCGGTGCCTTGTCCTCCTTCTTCCCCTTTCCGGCACCCGTGGCGATGATGGGATCCTGCCGCGGAGCGGCCTTGGGCCTGTCCGCCCCTTTTTTGGACTTTTCCTCGTCCTCCTTGATCATGTGGACCTCCAGCTCCTCGCATTCAATGTAGAAGTCGGGATGACGGGCCTTGACGTGGCCGGAGTAGATGAAGACGGCGTTGTTCAGGTCGAAGTCGCTCCGGTCCGCCTCGATGATGACGTTGGGCGTGCCCCGGGCTGCGTCGATGGACGCGGCTCCGAGTGGCTGCAGGGCGCCGGGCACGGGTCCTGAAGGCGCGGCAGGCGGCTGGTCCTGAACCTTCGGCGTGGAAGCCGGGGGAGAGGAGGCAGCGGCACCTTCTGCGGGCTGCCCGCCGCTCAGCAACCCCTGAACCTGGGGAGCCATGCTGCCCACGGCGGCCTTGGCAGCCTCCAGGGCTTGCTGACGTTTTTCGGGGGACTGGACGGCGGCCTTGGCGGCGTCCGTGACACCCGGGGGGAGGTTTTTGATCAGCTCCCTGGCCTTGGACCTGGCCTGGTCCAGTTCTCCGCTGCTTTGCGCCTGACGAAGCCGGTCAGCGGCCTCCTGGAGCTGCTTCTTGGAATCACCGCCCGCATTCGGCACATTCAGCCGGCTGGCACCCTGCCCATGGGCGGAAGCCACCCAGGCAAGCGCCGGCAGAAGGATGAATCGGATTGTTTTCATGTCATTTGGACGCCCGGGGGGCGGGTTAGTCATTCTTCCTGCTGGTCTCGTTCGAGACTGCGCCGGTGTCAAAGATCAATGTTCGTACCCGACCAGTCATGGACCCCATGGAGGTGCGTGAATCAAACACCATGGAGTCACCGGACGTTTCAAAATCAGCGCGGCTCACGGTGCTGCGCGTGTCACTGCGCAGAATGCGGTCCTGCAGATAGAAAAAGGCCTCGGGCAGGGCCACTGTCATGTTTTGTGCGGGATTCCTGGCAAGGAGGTCGATGACCACGGATTCCGCCCTGAGGCGTTGTTCATCCAGCCGGACCACCGTCTCGGCGCGCATTTCGGAGGATTTTCTGCCCTGGCGGTCAAAGGATGGAATGACCACCCCGCGATTGACGAAACCCGCCGGGATCATCCTGCCAAAGGTCGCCAGTTCATCCTCAGGAGCGGAGCTCTGGGCAAGCAGGACGCCGACAGAAAGGCATGCGGAGGCCAGAAAGAACCTGAAGTTGCGTGGGGGAAAATAAGGGAACCACCTCATGTCAGGACGCGTGCTGGACGAGGGCATGGATTTTACGAAGCTGTTCGAGAACGGAGGCGAGCTCTGGGAGAGGAATCTGGTTGGGGCCGTCAGACAAGGCCTTGGAAGGGTCAGGATGCGTCTCCATGAACACCCCGTCGCAGCCGGCGGCCACGGCGGCCCGGGCAAGGACGGGGGCCAGCCTGCCGTCACCTCCGGTCGCCGTGCCAAGGCCGCCTGGTCTCTGAACGGAATGGGTGGCATCAAAGATGACCCGGTAGCCCAGCTCACGCATCCAATGGAGGGAACGCATGTCGGCGACCAGGTTCTGATAACCAAAAGTTGTGCCGCGTTCGGTGAACAGGAAGTTCTGGCAGCCAACGGAACGGAGCTTCTCAGCGATGTTCTTCACATCCCAGGGCGCCATGAACTGGCCTTTTTTGACATTCACGGCGCGGCCGGTTTCACCCGCCGCAAGGATCAGGTCGGTCTGGCGGCTCAGAAAGGCCGGGATTTGCAGAAGATCAATGTACTCGGCGGCGACACGGGCCTCCTGCTCCGTGTGAATGTCCGTGGTGACGGGAACGCCCAGCCTGTCCCCCACCTGGCGAAGCAGCTTGCAGCCGGCATGAACCCCGACACCCCGGTAGGAAGAGCCCGCACTGCGGTTGGCCTTGTCATAGGAAGCCTTGAAAATCCACTTCAGACGCAGGCTGTGGGCGATGACACCCAGGCGTTCGGCCACCTCCCAGATGAAGTCATCACTCTCGATGACGCAGGGACCTAGGATGAAAAGAGGCTCGGAACCGTCTACCGACACCGTGCCGACCTGAACCACCGGAAGCGAAAACATGCGTAAAAAAGCTGCCACGCCCGCTTCATGCAGGGCGTGACAGGGATGCTAGCGGGAGATGCCCGGCTGACAACCGCCAACCAAGGCAAACCGCATTTTGACCGGGAACCGGATCAGGGACCCACGGGGGCCAGAATGACCATGCCCGAGAGCCGCGGGGTGTCCTTGGTGGTCGTGGCGGGCGTGCCGCCAGAGGCAGGCTGCGGGAGCTGGTCGTTGAGGAAGTAGCCCATGCCCACGAGGCTGGTTCCACCTCCGACCAGCCTTTCGCGGATGATCAGTCCCTGGTAGGTCACAGGCCGTTTCACCGGATTTGGCTTCTGACCAGCGACAGGGTTGTTGTCGACCAGTTCAAACTTGCCGCTGAAGGCACCGGACGCCGCCGTCGCCGTAAGCGTGGTTCCCGCCGTGTTCACGGTGGTCGTCTTCTTCGGCACGGTGACCTTGCTGGCGGCACCGATGCTGATGACGACATTGGGGTTGGTACCGGTCACGATGTCATCTTCGCCATCCTCGAGGAAGGTGAGCTCCGCGTTGTTGGAGCCCGGATCCACACCAAGCAGGACCTTGGTGTCGGTCTTCGCAGGAGCAATGTAGCGGCCACCCACGACGGTGAGGACAACCGGTGTCGTGACCGAGGTGGCTGGAACACCGGAGATGACCTGCGTGGAACCAAAGCCGGCGCGGTAGACGCGTGCCTTGGTGGCGGCGGCGGGGTCAGGCGGACGGACATGGGAGACGACCCCGGTGACATCATTGTCCGTGTCATTCGGAGTGCTGCGCGTGTCAATCAACAGGGTTTCAATGACCGGTGTGGCCGGATCATCGCTGAGGATCGACCCCTTGGTGGTGGTCTTGTAGAGGACCTGGAACAGGAACATCTGGCCCGACGGGCCGACAAAGGAGCTTGCCGTCAGCGTCTCACCATCGGCAGTGCGTCCGGCAAGCTTGCAATTGCCGGAGCTTTCAACCTTGCCTGAGGCATAACCAGCGCCCTGCGGCACATCGGTGTTGGCGACCAGGGAGCTGGCGTCCGGCAGGCCGAAGGCGATGTTGTAAAGGCCCAGGTATTCGGTCGGCACGGCCGAGATGTTGGCCACGGCCTTGGCAGCCCAGCCGTTTCTCCAGCCGGTAAACGCCACCGAGGAGGCTCCGCTGGTGATGGTGGCATTTGTGATCAGCACGGAGGGAGGAGCCTTCACCGCAGGAGGCAGGACATCGGCCGAGGGAGTGATGCCAAGGTCGAACTCAACCGTGACCGCAGGTTCGGTCTTGGTGGCCGGGACCACGAAGGAGCCGGAGGGAGCCTCAAGCAGCGTCCCCGAAGCATCCACGTTCATGGCAAGCTCGCCCTTGAAGGAGCGGCTTGTGCCTGAGCCGAGGGTCAGCTTGCCAGAGAAGAGGCCAAGGCTGGTGACCGTCATCTCAAAGCGACCGCCCAGGTTGCCATTGAGGGCTGAGCTGCGGGCGACAGGACCGGCGAAGTTTCCGGCAACACCGGCAGGCACGTCGAAGATCTGCAGGGTGGAGGTCACCTTGTTCGAATCCCCGGCCTGATTGGTGGCCCAGGTGATGATTGAATAAATGCCAGCCTTGGTCGGACGTCCGCTGATGACCCCCGTGGCCTTGTTGAAGGTGAGGCCGGCAGGCATCTTGGACGAGGTGCTGAAGGTCACCGCCGTCTTGTTCCTGTCGCCGGCCAGGGTGACTGCGTCGCTGTAATAACCGCCGATGACACCGGGTTTGAAGGCGGCCGGAGTGGTGTTCTCAGGGGCCGTGTCATAGACACGCACATCGTAGAAGCAGCCCGCGACCTCGGTGTTGTCAGAACCCTTGACCTTGCAGACATAAAGGCCGTCGTCGGCCATCACGGCGTTGCCGACCCTCAGGGTGGCCAGGGCGGCACCCGTGTATTCGGCACCGACAAACCTTGAGTCATTCGTGGGGATCGGAGTGTCCACGGCAACGATGACATCCTGGTCAGGAGCACCATCCTCACCAGGAATGGTCTGGGTTTCAAAGGTGCGGCGGAACCACTTGTAGGTGGCGCTGCTCTTGGCGTTTTTACCGACGTTGGCCGTCAGGGTGAAGCTCGTCGCGTTCTTGAAGACCGGCAGCAGCCTTGTGGTGTTGTCCACAACGATGACATCAGCGGGCCCGGCCGTCTTCTTGGTGCTGGTCGAGTTTGAAACCTCACAGGTGTAGACCCCTCCATGGGTCATGGAGACCGGGTCCATTGTGTAGGTGGCTGAAGTCGCTCCGGTGACAGGCTTGCCGTCCTTTTTCCAGGCATACTTGAGAGTCGGGCGTCCGCTTGCGACCACGTTCATGGCAAGCGAAGCGCCGGCCAGGACGGTGCGTGCGGACACGGTGGAGGAATCGATGACAGGCACCGGGCTGAGGACAGGCAGGCTGACCGAGTTGCTGTCCGCCGAGTTCACGTTGTTGGTGACACGGCAGAAGTAGACATCCGGCACCGGCAGGATGGCTGAATTGGTAACCTTCAGCGTGGCGCTGTTCGAGTCGGGGATCTCCGTGCCGTTCCTGAACCACCTGTAAGTCAGCGGTGCGTCTCCATTCGCAGTCACGGAGAAGGTGATGGTCTCACCCTGGTAGGTGTTGCCCGGATAACGGGTCCGGGTGGCGACCACGTTGGCGACAGCCTTGCGGACCGAGAGGATCGCAGGGTTGCTGGTGACGCTGAGGCTCTCATTCACCGTGGAAATGAAGCGGCAGGCATACTGTCCATCCTCGGCCTCGGTGATCTCCTCCAGCGTGAACGAGCTGGTGAACCTGTTGCTCTGGTCGACAACAGCCGTGGCCGGCCCGGTCTGCAAGGGCACCTCGGTGCCGCCATCCACCCTCAGCCACACGGCGGTGTAAGGGCCGGGGCCGGTGACCGTGGAGGTGAATGTGGTGGACGAAGGAGCACCCGGGAGGCTGGGGTCGACCGTGCGGGATGTCGGCTGCCCGGAGGCGAGGATGATCGGCGTGTCGTTGACGTTCACCGTCACCGCGCTGCTGGTGACGCTGCCGCCGGCGTTCTGGGCACGGACCTGGAAGCTGCCCTTGGTTGCCGAGCTGGCGACCAGGGTGAAGGTGGCCGTGACACCTGCGCCCGCCGGAATCCGGTCGGTCGGATTGTAGGTGACCGTGTAGAGGTCGCTGGAAAGCGGCGCGCCGTCGCGAACCAGGGCAAAATCGATCACAGACGGCGGCACGGTGTTTGCATCAGCCCTGCAGGTGATGGTGAAGGTCACGCCCGGCTCGAGGGTGCCTGTCGCAGGCGAACGGGTGGGTGCCTGGGGAATCGTCGGCGGCGTCGGCAGGCTGGAGGCGCCTTCCTGGGTGACCACCAGCAGCACGCCAAGGGTGTTCAGCAGGCTGGTGTCCCAGCGGAAGTTGCCGCCCAGTTCAAACAGGGTCAGGTCAGTGCCGGCCTCGGTGCCGGTGCGGATCGTGTCACCCACGTTGACCTGGCCCAGGACGCCGTTCGTGCCGTTGGCTCCTGCCTTGAGCAGGTGGAACACGTCGCCGGCACGCGGGGTGTAGCCTTCGTTGATCAGGGTGATCTTGGAACCCGAAACAAAGGTCAGGGTGCCCGGGCCGGTGAGGCTGGTGACATTGATCATGTCATGCTGCTCCGAGGTGACGAGGTCACTCAGCGCGTGGGAGAACTCGTCGGAGGCGAGACCATTCCTCCAGGAGATGTAATTGCTGTCGCTCACGTCCACCGAGCCTGGGGCGTTGTAAGTGGGAAGACGCACCTGGAGAAGCGCCTCAGCCCCGGCCTGGAAGATGGCATTGCCGCTGACGTTGAGGGTGCCGACATCGCGGCCGGACATGTCGCCGGGGGCGACGAACGCACCGGACTGGACATTCAGTGCGTTAAGGGCGGCTCCGCCCTGGATCCAGCCTGTTCCGGCGAGGGTGGCCCCCGCCTTCACCGTCGTGCCAAGGGCGTTGATGCCTCCTGTGTCACCAATGCCGCCACGCCCCACCTGGAGGATGCCGGCATTCACCACCGTGGTGCCGGTGTAATCATTGTCATGGGTCAGGACCGCCCATCCAACCCCGTCCTTCACCAGGTTCAGGGCGCTGCCGGAGAGATGTGAATTGGTGCCGACGGCGAAGAACTGGCTGTTGGGCACGCCGTCACGGAACAGGGCGTCCCAGGACGCCTCGAAGGTGGAAGGCGTGCTCTGATGGATGGTCAGCGTGCCCATGACCGATGCGGCATTCTCGATGATCTCCGTCCCGCCGTTCGTGGAGGCTCCGACCGTTCCGACATTGCCCGTGAAGGGGCCGTTGCCTCCGGCGGTGACAAGGTTGCCGATGGTGACGCTCCTGCCCCCGGACTGAAGGATGGAGTTGTAGTTCATCGTCACGTCATTGGCCGCCGTCAGGGCCTGGTTGTGGCCGAAGCGCAGGATCGTGGTCTTGTCGAAGTCGTTGGTGAGGTTGGCGCTGATGGAAATGTCGCCCGTCCAGGCGCTGTTGTTGCCGTTGAGGACGAGGTAGCCGGCCATGCGTCCGTTGGCGTTGTCGTTGGCCGCACCCGCGCCCGGGCCGGAGGAATCGCTGACCTGGATGTTGATGTTGCCGCTGGTGACCGCACCGTCACGCAGGCTGCCGTTCAGGTTCAGCACCGTCTGCTCGCCGCCGCTCGAGATGCCGCCGTCCTGGATGAGCAGGGCGAGGCTGTCGTTGAGGGTGATGTTGCCGTCAAAGGACACCCGGCTGCCGTTGGAGGTGTTGTCCACGCCGAGACGCTTCGTCTGTGCCGGGTTGTAGGCCACATCGATGTCATGCTTGATGTCGAACACCCAGTTGTGAATGCCGTCCGGATTGTTGATCATCAGCTGGGCCACGCCTCCACGGTCGGCATCTCCAAGCTTGATGGTCTTGCCATTGAGATAGCCGGTGCCGAGCGCATCGCCCTGGTTGGAGGCGTAGACGGTGCCCTGTTTGATCACAAGCCCCCCGCGCCACTCCATGCTGTTGCCGCGGAACTCGAGCTGTCCGAGACCGTCCTTGACGATGTCCCCGGAGCCCATGATGTAGCCCTGGCCGTTCGTGAACCGGACGATGCTGACGTTGGCGGCGTTGACCGTGGGCAGGGCGTTGATGTTGGTCAGGGCACCGACGTCAAAGGTGGTGGTGCCTGCGAAGTTGATGGCTCCGAAGAGGTTGAGCGGGCGGCGGCTGCCCAGGTTGAGCTGCCCGTCAAGGGAGGCGGGCAGGCCGAGGTTGGCGTTGATGTCGAGCAGGCCGCTGTAAGTGAAGGTGTTGTTGCCCTCGAAGGTCAGGAACTCCTCGATGTTCCAGTCACCACCATTGTTGCCGTTGCCGAGGAAGGCCTGGAAGCTAGTGCCCTGGCGGAAGACGGTGCCGTCGGCCCAGGAGCGGTTGGTGCCAAGGATGGTCGTGGTTCCCGTGTTGTTGTTGCCGGGATCGGCGACATCCGCCATGACCACCAGCGACCCCTGCCGGATGTCCAGCAGGCCCTGGAAGCTGCCGTTGTAAGCGTTGCCTCCGCTCATGAATGTCAGGGTACCCGGACCCGTCTTGATCAGGTCACCCCGGAACTGGTCTTCAGAAACGAGCGCTGGCTGGGCGACACTGATCGCATTGCCAAGAATCAGGTTGCCGTCCGGCCTGGCCACCTCGATGACGCCGCCATTGCCCTGCACGGTGACACCGCGGTTGCCCAGGCTTTCGATGCCGCCGGTCCAGCGCAGAGTACCGCCGTTCAGGGTGAGCTGCGAGTTGGTGTTCGATGTCGGGTTCGTCCCCAGGGCCGAGGTGGAGGCGACCTCAAGCACGGCTCCGTTGACGTAGGTGGTGCCCGTGTAGGTGTTGGCCCCGGTAAGCTTGACCGTGCCCGTCGTGTTGAACTGGGAGGGCAGCGTGGTGGATGGACCGGCGATCGTGAGGGATCCCGTGCCCGTGATCACGGCGCCGATGGTCAGGTTGCCCTGGCCGTATTGATGAACCACCAGGTCGGTCGAGTTGCTGATCGTGCCGTTGGCGATGGTCTTGCTGGCAGCCCCTGTGGCCGTGCTTGCCAGAATGCCCCCCGCCACGCCGTCGCCGGCGATGGTGAGGGTGTTTCCGCCCAGCGAAACGAAGCTGTCGCTCATCGTGTCAAAACGGAGCGTGTTGATGCTCAGGCTCCCGCCAAGGGTGCCGCCGAAGCCCGCCCCGCCGTTTTCACTCACATTCTGCCCGGCCGCCCAGGTTGCGACATTGTTGTTCAGCTCGGCGCCAGAGCGCAGTGCCGTGGCCGTGGTGACACGGTTGCTGGTGTTCACCCTGGCAAAGTCGAGGGCGGTGCGGCTGGCGTTGCCATAGGTCGCCCAGGAGATGATCCGGTCACGCACCAGGGCGGTGCTGGTGCCGAACTGAAGGTTGATGGCTGCCGTGCCGCCGGCGGCCTGGTTTTCGATGAAGGACACGGCGGCGCCGGCGGTCCTGGTGATCACCCCGTTGGTGGCATTGGTGTTGCCCAGGTTGATGGTCAGGCTCTGGGCCGCCATGGTGCGGGCCTCGATCTCCGAGACGCCCGCCGTGAAGGCGACCGTGCGCACGGCGGCCGTGTCGGTGCTGTAGTTGGCCGTGAAGGCGGCGTTGGTCCTGCCCAGGCTCACCATGCTGCCGCCTCGGAAGGTGAAGTTGCCGGCAGCGCCAAGTCGCGCCACGTTGGCCCCGTTGTGGTCGATCGTGAGAGTACCGCCGCCCAGCTCAAAGCTGCCAACGTCGCCCGCTGTCGCCAGACTGGCGTTCATGAGGACGACATTTCCCCGTCCGGTCTTGAGGATGCTCTGGGTGCTTCCGCTCAGGCGCATGTTGAGGTTCACCGTTCCCCCGGCCATGGCATACAGCCTCGCCTGCTTGGCAAGGGTCAACGTGCCGTTGCCGGTGCCGTAGGAGACCGATCCCGTTTCATTGATGCCGCCCATGTAGGTGGTGTTGCCGGAATTGATCGTCCAGCTGGTCATGTTGAAGGACTGTCCGGAGACACCGTTTGCCCCAGGCTGGCCGAGGAAGATGGCGGTGTTGCCTGCGCCGCCGATGTTGAAGCCATGCTGAGTGGTGTTGCCGTTGGTCGCCTGCACCCCGTTGGAGTCCCCCCCGGCAATGCGGCTGATGGCCGTGTTGGTCCAGAAGCCCGTGCCATCGTTGCCTGCGGCGGAAGGGTCATAGCTGATGTAGAGCACGCCCTGGTCCAGCAGCAGCCTGCCGGCGGCGTTGGTCTGCCTTTCCATGATCACATTGAGGTCATTGTTCCCCGTGACAGTGAAGCGGAACACCTCATTCTGATTGGTGACCGTGCTTCCAACCGCCGGCCCTGTGGAAAGGACCGTTCCCGTTGGATAGGACGCCACAACTCCGGAAACCGGAATGGCGTTGCCATTGGCATCCAGCCGGTCGCCAAGCTGGCCGCGCAGGATGACGAAAGCGTTGGCGGAACCACTGAGGTTCAAAATCCTGGAGGAGCTGGCCACCGTGTCATTGACGATCGGCGTCGATCCGCCGGTGATGTTGCCGTCGACGATCAGGACCGAGTTGCCGCCGGAGGCGGACATGAGCGGAATAAACACGGCCTGACCGGCGGCGTCGACATTGTCGACGGTGATGTTGCCGTAGAGGTAGTTCAGGTCATTGCTGGAGTTCATCACAATCTGGTTGCCCGTAAGGGGGCCGACCAGGATGTCCTTCCTTGCCCCGGGGGCCCCCACGACGATGCCGTTGCCGGTGAGCAGCTGACCGCTGCCCGTGATGTAAATGTGGTTGCCAGGACCGCCGGCACCGGCAGCAGAGCGACCATTGCGCAGGAGCAGGTTGCCCTCGCCCACGTAGGTGACGCCTGTGTAGGTGTTGTAGCCGTCAAGCACGACCTGGCCGATGCCTGTCTTGGTCAGGCCGCCGGAGCCGGTGATGTCCGAGCGGATGTTAAAGCTGTTGCCGACCTGGACGGTGCCATCCGTGAAGCGAACCACCGCGTTCTGGTTGTTGATGATCGCCTCACGCGAGCCAAAGGCCAGGGTGCCGCCGGCGATCACCGTGTCATTGATGAACGCATTGTTGCCGTTGGTGCTGTCGCCCATGGCGAAGTAGGCGCTTGACACCATGCCCGAGGCGACCGTCAGGCGGCCGTCAATGAAGAGGTTGGTGACATAGGGCGTGCTGTAGCTGGTCAGGGTGGTGCCGTTGTTGATGGCAGCGGCGGTCCCGACATTGTCACCCCTGCTGTCTGAAAGCGGGCCGAAACGCAGCGAGTTCACCGTCATGTCCTGCCGGACGATGGCGTTGACCACGTTCAGGTTGACGTTCTGACCGGCGCCGTTCAAGGCATCCAGGACACCATCCGCAGGCGTGTAATACTCCGAATCATCCAGCGGTCGGAGATAGCCTCCTTCGAGGGTCATGAAATGGCTGCCGGTGGCATACTGCAGGTTTCTGCCCTGGTTGTACAGGTCGGAGGCGTTGGCATTGTTATAGCCAAGGTCGCGCAGGTCGGCGAGGTAGGTGTGCGGCATGATGCCGCCGAACACACCGGCCACGACGGCCTTGTTCGTGGCGCTGGTGCCGGAGCCGTACTGGGAGATGCCCGTGGTGCTGTTCAGGAGCACCCTCACGCTGTCCACACCCTCGGAAGGCTCGGCACTCCCGAAGGTTGAGGTCGCGTCCAGGTTGCGGATGCGGAGCACGGCGCCGGGGCTGCGCTCGATCCTGCCGATCGTCAGCGTCATCGGCTGGCCGGCCCCATCCAGCGGCCAGAGGTCGATCATGTTGGTGCTCGAGGCGACCCGGACCGCAGCACCGGCCTCCGTGGCGATCTTCTCGGTGTTGGGCGCCGTGCCGCCATGGATCCGCAGCCAGCCGTTGTTCATGTTGAAGGTGCCGGCATCGTTGATGCGGTTGTTGTTGTTTCCACCGACAACGTTTGAGGTGGCATCAAGGCGTCCGGTGTTGTCCAGGGTCAGCATGCCGCGCCGCTGAAGATTGATCGCCGACACGCCAGAAAGCTGGGCGTTCACCCCGGTCAGCGTCACCCCCCATTCCGCCCAGCCTTCGGCCTCGCCGTAGGTCTGGTAGTTCACCCCGTTGATGGCAACCGTGTTGCTCTGCCAGTCGACCGCCGCGGTTCCGTGACGGAGGATGTTCATCTCACCGGTGAAGGTGTTGTTGTTGGTCAGGCGCAGTTCGCGGTAGCCGGTCTTCGTGAAACCGCCGGCACCGGTGATCTGCCCGCCGACGATCAGCTTCGACTGGATGGATCCTGTAAGGTTGCCCTGCTCGACAATCGAAACATCAAAGCCTGATCCAGAAGCATCAATGTGGAAGATGTTCCTGGCGGCCTCACCGAGCACCGTGATGTTGCCGTCCAGGTAGGTCCTTGGGTTGGGAAGGGTGTCGTTGCCGAAGTCGATGTAGTTTGCCCCGCCTCCGCGCAGGTCGGCGGCCCCTCCCCTGGCGACCACGCCGTTCATGGTGATGGGCACCGAGTGATGGACGTTGAAGTTGCGGTAAAGGTTCAGCCTGGCGCCGACATTGGGGCTGTTGCCCGAAGCGGGGGTCGTGTAATCCGTGAAGGTGGCCCCGGCATAGGCGATCTCAATGCCACCGGTCACGTCGGCGGCGCCGATGCCGCCCCAAAGGCCCGCGGAATTCACCGGAGCGTCCATTTCAAGTCGGAGGATGCCTTCCTGGACGGTGATCTTGCCAAGGGCGGAGGTGAAGGTGGGCTGGTGAAGCACCACGCCGCCGCCCTGGCTGGCTCCCTTCACCGTCAGTTCGTGGCCGTTGCCGGCAAGGGTCGGGAAAACGCGCGTGAAGTTGCCATCAAGCGTGGAGCCCGTGTTGGTGTTGATGTCGTACGAAGCCAGGTCCAGCCTCGACCCGTTGGCAAATCCACCGCCGCTGAGCGTGGCGTTGCCGCTGAAGACAAGGTGCGAGAAGGTGCCCGTTCCGGAGGTGTTGCGCAGGGCGCCCGTGCCGTTGACCCCGGAACCCTGGACTTCGATGAACTTGCGGAACGGGTCCGAGTCATCGACATAAGCCGTGGCCTGGCCCCTCAGGTCAAGGGTGGCGCCTGAGGCCACCGTGACCCTGCTGGCAAAGCCGGAGGCACCGAGCGCGCGTGCGTTGCCGACACGGATTTCGCCCGCGTTAAGCAGGATCTGCCCCCGGAGGGTGGCATCCGCATTGGCAGCCGTGAAGCCGTCGAGCACGCCCGAGAAATTGCTGGCGCTGAGGGTCAGGATGCCATTGCCGTTCTTGGTGAAGCCGTTCCCGGCGTCGATCAGGCCGGAGACCGTCAGGGCTGAACCTGCGGGCAGGTTGATGACGGCCCCTGCCGGGGTGCTGTTGGCCAGCGTCATCCTGCCGCTGATGGTCGCCCCGGTGGCGGCCGCAAGCAGGGCGATGGTCGAGTTCTGATTCATGGTGATCAGCTCACCCGTGCTGCGGTTGTCATTGATCTGGAGCGTTCCGCCGGCGTTGATCGTGGTCCGGCCGCGGTTGGAACCGAGGGCGTTGTTGTTGCCCGAAATCTGGAGCACCCCGCCGCTGATGACAATCTCACCCGCGAAGCTGCCGCTGTCAGACGAGAGCAGCACGGGCTTGAGGTTGCCCGCCGCGAGGGTGATGGTTCCTCCGCCCTGGACAACGCCAAGCGTCTGAAGCGCGGTGTCCGACGAGAGGAATGTCAGAGCGGCCCCCTGGCTCATGTTGACGGGCAGGGCGGTGCTGCCACCCAGGGTCGCGGCGGTGGCCGTGCTGGGCGCGGCGGCCGTGCCGCCCACCTGGATCTCGCCCTCATTGATGTTGACGGCGCCGGTCTGGGTGTTGATCGCGTTGAGGAAGACCTTGCCGGCACCCGACTTGGTGATCTGATGGGCGCTGGTGTTGTTCTGGATCACCGAGTTGATCTGCAGATGACCGCTGATGTTGTGCTGGTGAAGGATGACAGCGTCCAGGCTGGCGGCGGCGGAGTTGTTCTGGATGGCGTTGCCCGTGATGATCACATGATTGGCGCCGACGTTTGGCGTCACCAGGATGCCTGCGCCTTCCAGGGACAGCAGCCCGCCGAGGGTCAGCGTCGTTGCCTGATTCTGGTTAAACCTGAGCGTGAAGGCGGTGGCTGCGCCCGAGGTCGACGGGGCAGCGCCGGAAACATCCGTGTTGCTGCCGGAAGTGTAGCTGTTTGAAGCATACAAGTTGCTGGCGAGGGCGGTGATCTTGATGTCGCTGCCGGTGTTCGACGTCACAGCCCAGCTGGTCTTGCCGACGGTGGCATAGGCCCCCACGGCAGCCCCGGCCGCGCCGCCGGAGGTGGCGAGAATGCCGCCGTTGACATCATTGAAGTTGTTGGTCGTCGCAATCTCGGCGGCGGAGAAGTCGATGGTTGCACCGCTTCCGGCTGCGCGCGTGATGTTTTCGAGGTTGATGGTCGCCGTGCTTCCCGCGGCACGCCGGATTTCACTGGCCCCCTGGGAAAGCGTCAGGCTGCCGATCTGCTCAACATAGTTGTTGCCACCGCCAACCAGGTTGATGGCTCCCCCTGTCGTGCCAAAGATGTTGGTCTGTCCGGAGACGTTGTCATCCACGCCGGGGAGGGTCAGCACACCGGCTGTTCCCAGGGTCAGCGCAGCACCGTCGGGAAGCTTGCTGTTTTCACCCGTGGCATAGTTCAGTTCCAGCGTGCCACCCCGGACCTGCACGGCCCCGGTCCAGCCTGCCGTGTTGGCACCGGAAAGCACCAGGGTGCCGGCGCCAGACTTGATCAGCGTGCCGGACCCCGTCACGGAGGAGGCCGCGTTGCTCAGGTTCAGCGAGGCGCCACTGTCAACGGCAACGCCCATGTTCGCCGTCAGCGTGACCAGGCCAGAAAGGGTGTTCGAACCGCTGCGCACCTGGATGCCACCGCTGGCCGTGGAGTTGGTGATGTTGTTGGCCATCGAGATGCCGCCCGCACCACCGCGGATTTCAAGACCGACACCGCCGCCGCCGTTGATCGTCACCAATCCCGTGCCAAGGGCCGAACCATGGCTTACGGCCAGGGTTCCGGCCGTGATGGTGGTGCCGCCTGAATAGGTGTTGTTGTTGCTCAGGATCCACAAGCCGCCCTCGATCTTGGAGAGGCTGGTGATGTCAGCCCCATTGTCCGTCAGCCTTGGGGCCATGAGGTTGTCAGCAATCGTCGCGCCACGAAGCACCAGCGTGCGGTTGCCCGAACCCGTGAATGCAACGTCGCCCGTGTTGGTGAACTCAATCTTGGGAGCCGCAGTGCCCCCGATCACCGTGCCGTCGGCCCAGATGTTCGCAGCGCTGGTGCCGGCCCCGATGGTGAAGAGCCTGTCCGTGGACTGATCGGCGAAGCCAAGCCAGCGAAGGCCGCCTCCGCCCGTGCCGGTGTTCAGCACCAGGTTGGCGGCGTCCGCCGCAGCCGAACCAATGCCGCTTGCCTGCCCTGCGTTGGCCAGATGGTAGACGTCAATGCGGTTGGCGACCAGGTTGGTGCCGTTGGTTGTGATGGTGGTTGGCCCGGTGTAGGTGTTCCTGTTGGGCAGGATCGACACGCGTGCATTGGTGTCGTTGTTCGTGCGGGTGAGCCCGCCCCCCCCGCTGATGATGCCCGAGTAGGTCTGGTTGGCGTTCCGGACGGTGAGGATGGCATTTTCATCCAGGATGACACCCGTGCCAACGGCGCCGGCCAGCCCGCCGATGGTTTCGCTGCCACGAAGCCTGAACGTCGCCACGCCGACGGACGAGCCGTCGGAGCCGGCGTTGGCCAGGCTGACGATGGAATCATCTCCAATCGATCCGACATGGGCGTTGGCAGGAGTCCCGCCTCCGTCGAAGCTGGCTCCACCGGCCACCTCCAGGGTTCCGCGGTTGACCGTGACGGTGCCGGTCATGGTGTTCGTCGTGGAGTTCAGCACCCATTTGCCCGGGCCGTCCTTCTGAATGCCAACAACCGCCGCACCGGCCCCCTTCGAGATGACCCCGTTGATGATGTTGTCCCCGGTGTTCGTGCCGTCCAGAATCCAGCTGCGGTTGCCGTCGGCACCGGAGGTCAGGCTGCCATTGATCACCACTGTCTTCGTGCCGTTGTTACTGATGCGTCCACTGCCTGGATTGGTCGTGCTGCTGAAGCTCTGGGTGAACGAAATGTTGGAGCCGAGGTTGAGCACGCCGGGGTTCGGGTCATTGAAGATGATGCTGCCGGTGGAAGCCGCTCCGCCACCTGCGCCCAGGCCGTCGCCGCCACCGGTGAAGGCATAGCGACGTCCGTTGAAATCATTGGTGCCAAGATCGATGGTGCGCGCGGCGGTGAGATCGCCCATGACGCCGGTGGTGTTGGTGCCGTTGCCAAGGTTGCCGGCAAACTCAAGGGCGCCGACATTCACGGTGATGCTGCCGCTGAAGTTGTTGTTCGCGTTGGAGATGGTCCACCGGCCGTGCCCATACTGGTCGTTGTCAGCAACCTTCGGGTTGGCGACGAGCGAAAGCACCGCGCCGCCCTGGTCAATCATGCCCCGGATCTCGTTGCCCACGGTCTGGCCGTGAAGGATGAGCGTCTTGTTGGAAAGGTTGGTGATCCTGATCCTGCCGTTGCTGCCAGATGAGCTCGAATCCGAGCCGATGATGAGCGGGGCGATGGCGTTGGAGCCAATGCGCACCGTCGCCGCCTGGCTGGCATCCTCGACAACGATGGGCTGTCCGGCCTCGATGCCGCCGGGAAGCGTGCTGAAGCTCAGGGTGATCGTGTTCAGGCCGGCGTTGATGCCCGTGACCCTCGAACCTGGGGCGATGTTCGGGCCGCTGACGGCCATGTTCAGAGCCAGGCCGGTCACATCATTCAGCTTGATGACGTTGGTGGGGTCGCCGACCGCCTCCGCAAGCGTCCGGTTTTCCAGGGTGGCCGAGGCGGACAGGTTGAAGTCCCGGGTGGTGACATGCGGCGTCGTGCTGCGGCTCACATATTCCAGACGCGCCTCCTGCGGCGTGTTGCCCAGCACACCGCCGACGCCGAGGGTGATCTCCTGGGCAAGGCCGAGGCCGCTGCCGTAGCCCAGGTCAGCAACGCGGGCCGTCGTGATCTGGGAAGTGCTGCCGATCACCGCAGGCCCCGTCAGCGACGACGCCCCGTAGAGGCCATACCAGGCTGCTGCGTTCAACGCGGAGAAGAGCACGGTCCCGTCACCGGTGAAGTTTCCGCGCACCACATGGTTGTTGTTGCCGCTGATGCCGTTGTCGATGGTCAGCACCACGCCGGTGGGGACGGCGATGGTGGATCCCGACTGGGCGCGCAGTTCACCGATGGTTTCAGACCGGTTGAACTGAAGCATGGCCCCGCGAAGGAGGTAGATGTTGGCGTCGTTGTTGATGCCGTCCGGCACCTGGGAGGCGTTGGCCGCATCCGGGTCGCTGAGATAGGTGTGGTCGACGACAAGGCTGCCGCGCTGGATGTAGACCACGTTGCGGCGGTTGGTGCCGCCCGTGCTGGCGAAGTTGTTGTAGCCCTTCAGCGTGGTCGTCCCCGTGTTGCGGAAGATCGTGTTGGCGGTGGTGTTGTCCGAGTTGTTGCCAAGGAAACGGCCCCAGAGCGTGTTGCTGGCCGTACCGGCAATCTCGATGACCGAGTTGCTCACCGGCTGGAAGTTCAGCCTGTTGTCCTCGCCGTTGACGACGGGACCCGCGATGGTCAGGACGCCGCCGGGCTCGGACTGGAGAAGAGCGCGCTGGGTGAATGGATTCTGCCCGGGCTGGGAATGGCTGCCCGCCGTCAGCGTTCCCGCAATCGTCACCGACCCGAGCCCCATGCGGTGGAACAGGGCGTTGAAGGCGCCCGTGGTGCCGTTGCTCCAGGGGTTCAGCGTGATGTTGTTGTTCAATGTGACGTTGCGCAGGGTCTGGTAGCGCAGGCTCGATCCTGCGCCGCTGGACGACTGAACGATGATGGCCCCACCGCCCAGCCTGCCGTCGTAGTTCTCGCCGCCGACACGGACGTCAGCGTTGACGTTGAAGCTGTTTGGGTTGCCGCCGATGAAGGTTGTGCCCGCGTAGGTGTTGTTTCCGGTCACATGGATGACGTTCCGGTAGAGGGACAGGCTGCCCGAGCCGGAGATGTTGTTGGCGAGGGCAAAGTGGGTGTCGTTCATGTTCACCGTGATGGTGCCGTTGTTGGTCACGGCACCCCTGCCAAGGCTGCCGGCGGCACCGCCGCCCAGAGGAGCCCCGCCGACATAGATGTTGGTTGACGACTGCACCTGTCCAAGGACGGACTGGCTGGTGTTGAACACCATGGTGCCGGTGCCGGTCAGGGTCAGCGCAGCCCCCGGACGGGTGATGATCGGCGCGGCGAAGGTGAGAGCGCTGCCGCTGAAGTTCGAGCGCAGGGAGCTGCTTTCACCGACAAGAACCGGGGAACGGAAGAGCGCGCCGCCGGAAAGAGCCGAGAGCATGCCGCCGCGAAGGTAGATGGTCTCCACGGTGCTCAGGCCGTTGGCGCCGATGGCGAGGGTTCCGCCGGGCGCCACGGAGGTCAGGCCGGCGGTGGCCCCCAGGCCCGTGCCGCCCTGGCTGGTGGAGTTGTTCACCTGCAAGGTGCCTGAGACCACATAAGTTCCGCCAAGGAAGGAGCTGTTGGCCCCGCTCAGCACCTCGGTCGCGCCGCTTTCCACCCGAAGCGATCCAATGCCGCTGATCTGGCTGTAAAGGTAGGAGGTCAGGTTGATGCCGTGCTTGAGGCTCAGCCAGCCGTTGTTGAGGATGGTCGAGCTGCTGCCCAGGCTGCCGGTAAACTGACTCCCGTCGCCAACCTGCAGGACACCGTCGAGAATGTTGGTCGTGCCGCTGTACTCGTTGTCCTTGACCAGCACCACCTTGCCCTTGCCGGCCTTGGTGAGGCTCAGGTCGGCCACATAGGGGTTGTAGGGGTTGTTCACCAGGGTGGTTTCCATGGTGAGGGTCCCGAGGGTGTTGTGCTGGTGGATGACCAGTTCGTTCGCGACGATGTCGCCACTGCCTCCCGAAAGGCTGGCTTTGCCGGTGAACAGGATGTCGTTGTCCCCGAAGTTCTTGGTGACCAGAATGCCTCCGGATTCAATGATGCGCATGTCCGTATGCTCGCCGACCATGTCCACCAGGAGCAGGCTGGAGGCGGGGGCGGGGGCCGTGTTGAAGCGCAGGGAGCCCGTGTCCGAGGAGAACGAAAAATCACCCTTCACGTCGGAACTGGCACCAATGGCCGGAGGGTTGCTGGCATTGACCGTGAGGTAGCTGATGTCCGGAAGCCCTGAGATCGTCTTAAGAAGCCCATCGGGGCTGCCCACGGCCCAGGTGGTGACCGCCGCGCCGGTCGCGCCATAGGTTGCGTAGCCACCCAGGATTCCCATGCCCAGGACCGGATCGTTTTCAGTGATCGTGGAAGCCGCCGTTCCGAAAACCTGCAGTACGCTTCCCGATTCGCTGCCCGTGCTGAGGGAACGGACGATGCTGCCGAGGTTGATCCGGCCCGCCATGCCGGGGAGCTGGGTGATGGAGCTTGCACCGGCACCGAGCCGGGTCACGGTGACATTTTCCACCACGGCGCTGGTCGAGCCACCGGCAAGCTCAAGCGTGCCGCCCATCAGGCGCAGGTTGCCGGGGATGATGTTGTTCACCCCGCCCCCGCCGTAGCTCAGGGTCATGCGCGAGCCGCCGGAAACCGTCGTGTCGCCTGTATAGCCCTGGTTCGTGCTCATCAGGAGGCGCGCACGGTTTTCGAGGATGAGCCCGCCTCCGCCGGACGACGTTCCAGACCAGCCGGCCGTGGAGGCCCCGCCCTGGGGTGCCGACGTAAGAACCAGGTTGAATCCTGCATCAAGCACCAGGTTTCCGCTGCCGCTCAGCGAACCTGTCGTGTCACTGCGGTTGACCCGCAGCTGCGCACCGGAGCCAATCCTGACATGAACCGTGTCACCAATGCTGCCAAGGGTGCCTTCCAGGATGACCTGACCGCCATTGATGTTGAGATTGCCCCTGTGGACGATGTTGTTGTTCACGGAGGCTGCGGAGGTGTCGGCCGTGAGCCTCCATCCATCGGCATGGGTGGCGTTCACGTTGATGGTTCCCAGACCGCTGAGGGCGCCGTCGAAGAACCCGTTTGAGGCGGTGCCAGCGACGTTGTTGATGTTGATCACACCGCCGCCGAAGTTCAGGGTCTTGGTGCCGCCACTGTTCAGGCTTGTCAGGGCAATGACGGTCTGGGTGGAGCCATTGAGGTTGAAAATGGCGTTGGCGTTGACTGAACCGGCCAAGCCCGCCTGAAGCCTGAGCGCGGTCGTGGCCGGAAGCTGCCCGTAACCACCTGTCCCGGAAGGCGCTCCGACCCCGGAAGAAGCACCATAAGCCCCGATGGTCAGCACGCTGTTGACATTGCTTGCGACACCAGCCGCCGGGCGCACAAGCGTGACCCCTTCGTAACTGGAGACCCCTCGAAGCTCAAGGGTGTTGTTCCCTTGCTTGTCGATGCCTCCCACGCCCGTCAGGGCTCCACCGTAGACATACTGCGCCGCCGTTGCCGTGCTGGTCAGCGCCAGACCGCTTCCAACATCAATCGTGCCGCCGCCTCCGGAAAGGAAGTTGCCAGTAAGCGCACCTGTGACGCCGTTTGGAAACACGCGCGTGGCACCACGGCCGCCCCCGGAAATAAAGGTAAGGCTTTCTCCCTGCGAACTGGAGACCCCGAGGGTGAGCTTCGCCCCTGGAGCATTGGAAACCACCACGTTGGATCCCGCACCAAGTCCTTCCGTGCCGTTGGAGATCATCTCTCCCCTTTCGACCCAGACAGTGCCGTCCAAGGCGGTGGCGGCATCGTTGTTGGTCCAGGTGAAAACACCGCTCCCTTCCTTGAGGAGCAAGGAGTTCGAAGTGCCGGTGATGCGCCCCCGGTAGGTCGAATCCTGGTTGTTGGCACCAACGGCCAGGACTCCCGAACTGTTGAAACCCGTCAGGCTGACAATCGCCACGCCCGGGTTTCCAACCGAGCCATCCCCAAGATGCCCGCCACCGAGGCTGCCGATGCGTTCAAAAGGAGCCAGGTTGAGGCCGTTGGAGGCGAGGATGAACGAAGGACTGCCACTGTCACCAAGAACTACCGAAGTCAGGTTCCCGACGGTGTCCTGGATGATGTTCCTGCCGCCCACGTTGACTCCGCCCGCGATCACGGCGCCGTCCGCAATCGTCATGGTGCCGGAAAGGTTGCCAGGGCCAGCCAGGACGACATTGCCGCCGCCAAGCTTGGTCCAGCTGCCTGCGCCGGAGATTCCGCCCAGCATCTGGTCCACTTCGCGGAAGGTGAAGTTTTTCCCTGAGCTGCTCGTGGTGGCGATCGGGGTGTTGCTCAGCAGGACCTGGTTGTGATTGATGATCTGAACGATGTACGTGCCGGTGGCGAGGTCCGGGTTTCCATCGGTCGCCGAGACGATCATGCCCACCTTCAGTCCGTCGGTGCCGCCCGGGACGGTCATGACCCTTGTGCTGGCATGCGCCTTGGCCGAACGAACGACCGAGGCCGAGGCATGGTTGGTGGTGAGCGTCGCTCCCGAAGCAATCAAGAGCGTGCTGTCGGCCGCCGTGTTAAGCCGTCCGATGGTCTCGGAAGAAGCAACCGAGAGGACCGTGCCTGCGTTGCCAAGCCTGACGTCCACGGAGCTGCTCAATGCCTGGCCGCCCGGCCGGGCAAGGACAACGCCGCCGCCGGTGATGTCGAGCAGGCCGCTGAAGCTGCTCTGGCCGGTCAGGGTGAGAACGCCGTTGCCCTGTTTGGTCAGGAAGGCGTTTGTCCCAAGGATGGCACCGCCAAAGACCGTGCTCGTTCCATCCGAGCCAACAAGCAGGTGGCCGCCCGATCCGAGCTGCACCTGGCCTCCTGACGCCCCGCCTCCGGAGAGCGAACCAACCGTCTCCGTCCTGCCATCAAGCACCACCTGCACTCCGGCCGCATTGCCAAGAATCAGGGCCGAGCGATCCGGGATAAGCTCGCTCAAGGATGCCGGAGCAAGGCGCAGGATGCCGCCACTGACAGTTGTCGTGCCATTGTGCGAGAGTGAAGAGGCGAGCGTCCAGTCTGCGGAACCACCCTTCTCAAGGTTGAGTTCGCCACCAAGGGAAGTTCCTGTGGTCAGGATGGAACCGCTGATGGTCTTGGTCCCCGAGTCATTGAAGATCAGGGTGGTGGAACCACCCAGGCTGGCACCACCGCCCACCGGGCCGATCAAAATCTGGCTTCCAGCCTCCAGGGCCAGGGCGTCAAACCGGTAGGTTGCTCCGCTGCTGACCTGGATGTTTCCTGCATTCAGGCTGATGGAGCCGGCAAACTGGCTGTTGTTGCCGGTCAGCACGAGGTTGGAAGTGGGGCTGTTCTGCACGACCCCAGACACATCGAGCCCCAGGTTGCCCTGAATGGTCGTGGTTCCCGTGCCGGAGCCGTTGTTGATGATGGAACCGCCGGAGTTGATCACGGCGGAGGAAACCGTGATGACCTGGGTGTTGTTGGCGGAGAGGGTGACGTCGCCGCCGTTCAGCAGGCTGCCGCTGATCGTCAGGGCTCCAGTGCCGTTGTTGTTGAAGCTGAGGCTGCCGGTGTTGGTGTAGCTGCCGCTCATGCTGGTCGCAGCTCCCGTCTGGGTCATGACGGCCGAAAGGTTGCCTGCAAGGTTGCCCGTGTTGGCGGTTGAAAGGCTGGCGACCGTCAACGTCGCCGCCGTGGCGCTGCTGTTGGAGATGGTGCCAGGCCCGGTCAGTGTAAAGGTTCCGTTCAAGGACTGATTGTTGCCATTCAGGTCAAACACCCCGGAACTGATGGTGAAGGCGGAAGCGGAAGGCAGGCTGCCACCGGCTCCGAGACGCAGAAGCCCGGGGCCGCTGATGGTTGTCGCCCCGGTGTAGGAGGAGGAGCCAAAGACGGTCAGCGTGCCGCTGCCGCCATAGGTGAATGCCGTTGCTCCTGGCGCTGTCGCCAGAAGCTGCCCGGTGATCTCGACGTTGCCGTTGCCGGTGATGCTTGCGGTTCCCGAAGTGGTGCTGGCCAGATTAAAGACACCCACGCTCAAAACGGCGTCAGAGGCCTGGACACGGTTGACGGTGAGGGTGGAGGCCACGGTGCTGTTGAGGGTTCCGACGCTCAGCCTGCTGGTGCTGCCAGGCATGCCATGCAGGGTGATCGTCCTGCCCGCCGTCATGGTCATGGTGCTGCCTGCGCCAAGGTCAAGGCTGTTGGTGGCCCCGAAGCTGATGTTGTTGCCCAGGGTGATCGCCCTGCCGCCAACCAGGGTGATGGGCGCACCGCTGGTGTTGTCAAAGGCAGCGGCATTAAGCGTCAGCGCTCCAGTGCCGATCGCCGAGGCATGGTTGATGTTCAAAACACCGCCGTTGAGGGTAGTCATGCCATTGTAGGTGTTCTCGCCGCCCAGGGTCAAAATGCCGGCGGTAAGCGTCAGGTTCAGGTTGTTTTCATTGATTCCGGCCCCGCCGATGACACCATTGAAAACCGAAGGGGTTCCCGGCACACCATTGTAGGTCAGAGTTCCAGACGCACCCGCCCCGCCTGCCTTGATCTGGTTGGCGGTTCCGGTGCCCGAGGTCATCAGGCCGGTGAAGGTCGCACTGCGAGCATTGGCACCATCACCAAGAACCAGAACACCTGAAGTTGCCCCATTGCCAAGCACCAGGGTACTGGTTAAGGGCAGGGCTCCCGCCGAACCCCCGATTTGCATGACGCCGTCCTGCACCTGGGTGAAGGCTCCCGTATAGCCGGACGGGGGGGTGCTGGCACCGGTCAGGAGAAGTGTTCCCGCCCCCTTTTTGATGAGGTTGCCAGGGCCGCCGATGGTTCCGCTGACCGTATGGGTGGCTCCGCCGTTCACCTCGATGGTGCCGCCCCCCAGACCGAGAGTCACCACACGTGCGCTGCTGAAGGTGCCGCTGATCTGCAGCGTGCCATTGTTCAAGATCAGGGCGCCAGCCCCAAGCGCTGTATTGTTCGGAATGCTCAGCGTGGAACCGCCGGTGACATAGGTGACGCCCGTGTAGGTGTTGGCGCCGGTGAGAGTTGTGACGCCCGGCCCGCTCACGGTCAGGGGGGAGGTCCCGGTCCCGTTGGCAATCACGGCCGAGATGGTCAGGCCGCCCGTGCCATAGTTATGGATGATCAGGTCCGTGGCAGTGCCGCTATTGCTGCGCACCGAACCAGTCCCGGCCACCGTAAAGGCGCCTGAGCCGGTATAAAGCAGGCCACCGCTGGTCAGGGTCAGGATTTGTCCGCTGTTGAGAGTGAGGCTCTGCGCGGTTCCGGAGCTGTTCAGTTGCAGGGCGTTGGCGGCCACATTGCCGGTCACCGTAACACTGGTGTCATTCACGATGTAGTTGGTACCAGCCACACCCCCTGAGGCTGGCAGCGTGGTGGCGATGTTCAGGCCCGAGATCACATTGTCACCCGAGGAGGTGGTCAGTGTAGCAAACCGGGTGTTGCCGGACACATCCGTGAAAGTGATCGCCCCGCGAGCCCCCATCAGGCCATTGACCAGGGCGGAGGCAGCCAACGTGGTGGTGACCGTGGGGGAGTTTCCACCCACCAGACGGATGTTCAAAGCCGCTTGTGTGGCTGTGCCCAAGGTGAAACCAGCTCCCGACGCGGTTCCGAAGTTCAAGGCCGAAGTGCCCGAAGTGCCGCCGGTGACCAGGATGGAGGAACCACCCGCCCCAAGGGTCACGTTCCCAAGGCGCTGGCTGCTTCCAGCGGCTGCCCCCAGGTAATGAAAGGTGCCGCCTGCAAAGGTGGTAGCCGAGGCCGGCTGAAGGGTGGCGGTGCCACCGGCCGCATTCAAGCGCACCGTGCCCGCATTGAACGTCGTCGCCCCAGTGTAGGTGCTGGCACCATTCAAAGTAATGGTGCCGGCATTGGAAAACACGACGCTGGCACCGGACGGCGCGGTGGGCGTTATGCCACCCGTGATGATCAGGTTGCCGTTGCCGGCGATGGTTCCCGGCGAGGCGGTGCTGGTGGAGTTGAAGGCGGCGACGCGAAGCGTTGAATTGGATCCAGGCACAGCATTGACCGTGGTGGTCGAGCTGGGGTAGCTGTTCACCCAGTTGCCGAAGGAGAGGGTTTTGCCAGCATCTCCCATCAGGGTGACCGTGCGTGCTGCCGCCGAAGTGACGACACCCGTTCCAAAGCTCAGGTTGCCTGTGCCGCCAAAGGTGAAGGCGGTTCCACCGAAAGTAACGGCGTTGTTGGCTGTCAGGGCCACATCACCACCACTGGTGTTGTCGATCATGCCGGCCGTCAGGGTCAGGCCGCCCGTGCCCAGGGCCGTGTTGCTGTCGATGTTCAGCCTGCCCTGCGTCAGGGTCGTCGTCCCGGTGTGGGTGTTGTTCCCGGAAAGGGTCACCTGACCGCCCGCCGTGGTGTTGACGGTCACGCCAAGGGTGGCCGTGCCCCCATTGATCAGATTGCCAGCCAGGACGGAATTGATCCCGGGCCCTGGAGTCAACGTGATCGTCGAGGCTGTGGCGCTACGGTTTTCAACCGTCGTGCCGGCCGCGCTTTGAATCGACTGCACCGAGATGTTCTGGCCGTTCGTGCTGAGCACGCCAAGTCCGTTCAGCACGGCGTTGGCCACGGCCGTTGCTCCAAGCGCCGTCGCATTGCCCAGCTGCACCCGGCCGGAATTGACCACGGTGGCCTTGCCCTGGGTGTTGGCGCTGCTCAGCGTCAGCAGCCCGTTGCCATTCATGACAATCCCGCCGCCACCGCTGACGGCACCTGCCAGCGTCACGTCACCAGCGCCTGAAACCGTGGTGTCGAAGCCATTGTTGTTGAACGTGCTGTTCAGGGTGAACCTGGAACCCGCACCCACCACCAGGCTGGTCGCACCCGTCGCCGTCGCCGCGCCAAAACGCACATCCGCCGTCAGGCTCGCGACATTGGCACCGGCCGAAACCGTGTAGGTGTTGGCTCCGATGGATGTCAGCGCGCCCAGGGTGTGGGTGACGGCAGCACCGGAGGTCGCACGGTCAGGCACAAGGTTCACATTGCCGAAAACCGTCGTGGGATAGGCGTTCGTGCTCGCATCGCTGGAAAGCTGCATCGTCGTTCCACCGGCAAGAAACAGAGGAGCGGTGGCAGCACCCAGTCCTGCGGCTGTCCCCTGAACGACCCTGCCCTCGTAAATCACGCTGGCCGCAGTGGCATTGGCACGCGTGCTGGTTCCGACCAGGGTCAGCGTTCCGGCACCCGACTTGTAAATGGAATTATTGCCGGTCATGGCTCCAAGCGTCAGGTTGGCCCCGCTTCCAACGTCAAAACGGGTGCCATTCGCCGTCAGGGCCGTCGCTCCAAAGGTCACGCCTGCCGTTCCACTGGTCACATTCGGACCTGCCTGGGCCGACAAGGTCTGTCCGCCGATGCTCAAGGTGCCGAGGGAATGGGTGACTCCAGCTCCGGCACTGACCCGGTCGGAGGCAATCACCACCGGCCCCAGCACCACCGTGTTGTTGCCAAAGGCGGTGCCCGTGTCTCCCTGAAGGTTCAGCTGTCCGCCGATGAGGCGAAGCTGCCCCGTGCCCAGCGCCTTCGCCTGCCCTGAAGCCACGAGGATGCCATTGTTCAAAATGACATTGCCCGTCAGACCCGTGTTGTCCGCGTCCAGGATCAAAGTCCCCAGGCCGTCCTTTTGCAAACCTCCGGTGCCCGTCATCACGGAAGAAATCCTGGCCGTGCTTCCATCTCCCACGCTCACCCCACCCAGGGACAGGCTCAAATCCCCCCCTTGCAGGGTGTAATCGTCATTGAACCGCAGACTGCGTGCCGTCGAGCCACTGCCAAGGTTGATGGTCCCAGGGCTTGCCAGAGAACCCGGATTCGGAATCGGTGAATTAAAGCCGACGTCATCCAGAAACTGCGGCAGACCTCCCCGCCAGTTGGCTGAATTCGCCCAGTTGAAATCCGTGCCGCTGCCTGCCGTCCAGGTCAAGGAGGCTGCCTGCAAGGGCTGGGCAACCTGCCAGAGACCCATTTCTGCGGCCAAAAAACAAGTCAGCCAGTAACGATGGCGACGAAGCTGGCGCAAAAAAGGAGAAGAACGCGATTTCATGGCTGCAAAAGGTTGATTTTCAATCATCTGGCAGTTACGGCTGATCAAATTTGACCTGGTCGGGCTTTATTTTGTTTTATTTATTTACCGTCCATTTTGGCAGCCTGGCTGTTCAATGTAAATACATTTGATTTACACAAAGGCTTGGAACTGAGTGTGAAATAATCGGGTCAAATATTACGACTTTCCCCTCGTTCATACCCGCTCTTCATGGCTGTTTTAGACCTCTTCAACCTGTCAGGCCGTCGTGCCCTGATCACTGGAGGATCCCGTGGTCTCGGCCTGGAAATGGCCCGAGCCTTGGGCGAAGCCGGAGCTGAAGTCATCATTTCCGGCTCGAACCACGATCATCTGGCCCGAGCCTGTGAGGACTTGTGCAGCGAAGACCTTCATGTCAGCTCGATTCAGGCTGACTTATCGAGCCCCAATCAAGCGGAACGCCTCTGTGAAATCATTTTACGCGATCACGCCCCGATTGACATTCTGATTAATAACGTAGGCGGCCGTCGCCTCAACACACCTACAGAAAATCTTGATCTTAAAGACTGGCAACGCATTATTGACCTAAATCTAACTCAAGCCTTTCTCCTCACCAAGCACTTGGGTGCCGCCATGATCCCCCGGAAATGGGGTCGCATCATCAACATTGCCTCCATCAATGCCCTCTGGCCGGGAAAAGCCATGCGCGGACGTAGCTATGAAACCGCCAAGGCTGCCCTGACCATGTTCACCAAGGCCGTCGCTGCCGACTGGGCGGTCCATGGCATCACGGTCAACGCCATCGCCCCCGGCCCGTTCCTCACCGATGCCAACCGGCGCTGGATCGGTGAGCGCCCCGAATTTGAAGGGGAGGTGGCTTCCAGCATCCCCATGGGTCGCTGGGGCAGGCCGGAAGAGATCGGCCCCCTCGCCCTCTACCTGGCCAGCGAAGCCAGCAGTTACATGACCGGCAGTGTGCTCGTCATCGACGGTGGCAGGCTGCTCTGGTAATTTCCCTCTTTTCATGCCCTCCCGACACAAACTCCGAGGCGTTCTGCCCGTCTTTCAAACCCCCTGGCTCCCGGACGAAACACTCGACCTCGACACCCTCGAACGCGAAATCGACTGGCTCTACGACTGCGGTGCCAACGGCGTCGTGATGGCCATGGTGTCCGAAACCCTGCGCCTCGACAGCGAGGAGCGCGACCAGCTCGCCTCAGCCGCCTGCCGCTTCAGCCAGGGACGCGGAGCCGTCGTCATCAGCGTCGGCGCTGAATCCTCCAAGACCGCCGAGCGCCACGCCCGCCATGCGGAGAGCGTCGGTGCCGAGGCCGTCATGGCCATCCCCCCCGTTTCCATCGGCATCGGGGAGCCCGAACTGCTGAGCTATTACACCCGCATCATCCAGTCGATCCAGATCCCCGTCATCGTCCAGGATGCGAGCGGCTATGTCGGCAAACCCATGCCCATCGCCATGCAGGCCCGCCTCCTCGACGAATTCGGCCCGGAGCGTGTCCAGTACAAGCCCGAAGCCTCCCCCATCGGCCCCAAGCTCTCCGAACTGCGCGACGCCACCCAGGGCCGCGCACGCGTCTTCGAAGGCACCGGAGGCATCGCCCTGGTTGATTCCTTCAAGCGTGGCATCGTCGGCACCATGCCAGGCGCCGACCTGATCCGGGGACTCGTGCCTCTCTGGAGGGCCCTGGAGGCGGGTGACACCGAAAAGGCCGACCGCATCCACGGCCCGCTCTCCGCCCTGATCTCGATGCAGACCAGCCTGGACGGCTTCCTCGCCGTTGAAAAACACCTGCTTGTCCGTCAGGGCATCTTCAAAAACCCCCTCGTCCGCGGCCCCGTCGGCTTCAGGCTCGATGAGGAAACCCGGCACGAGGTGGATCGACAGTTTGACCGGATGATCGCGGCGGCAGGCTGAGCCTTTCACCAGCCCGCTCATTCTCTTTCTGAAAGCACCGGCTTCCTTGCAGCGAGTTAGGGAAGCCCGCTCATCATGATCATCGACGTCCACTCCCACGCCTGGAACTTCCCCGCCGACTTTTCGGAAGACTTCATCACCCAGGCCGGACGTGCCCGTCCCGGAGTGAAGGTGGACATGAGCGCCACCTATGAAGCCTATCGTGCGACCGCCCCTGAAGACACCCGCACCCTCGTCTTTGGCGGCAAGGCAAGGCTAAGCGGCCTTTGGGTCGATGACCGGACCATCGCCGACTATGTCGCCCGGGATGCCGGACGCCTGATCGGGTTTCTCTCCGTCGATCCCACGCAGGAAGGCTGGGAGCGCGAGCTGCGAACAGGCCATGAGGAGCTTGGCCTGCGCGGCATCAAGCTTCTGCCCATGTATGCCGGCTTCAGCCCCGATGATCCAAAGCTCGCCCCCCTGTGGCGTTATGCGGAGAAAAACGGACTTCCCGTGCTGCTGCACATGGGCACCACCTTCATCGCCCAGGCCCCCCTCGCCTTCACCCTGCCCCGCCTGATCGAGCCCGTGGCGCTGAAGCATCCAGGCCTGAAGATCATCCTGGCCCACCTCGGCCATCCCTATGAAGGCGAATGCCTGGTGACGATCCGCAAGCATGAAAACGTCTTCGCCGATGTCAGCGCCCTGCATTACCGCCCCTGGCAGCTCTACAACTCCCTCATGCTCGCCCAGGAGTACGGCGTCTGGCATAAGATTTTGTTCGGCACCGACTTCCCCTTCACCACCGTCAACGCCTCCATCGACGGCATCCGCAAACTCAACGACATGCTCGAAGGCACCAGACTGCCGAGGCTCGACCCTGCCCAGATCGAGGCCATGATCCACCGCGACAGCCTGAAGCTGCTCGGCCTGGAGCGGGGCCACGCCTGATCACAGGTGGAGCTTGCCTCTCCGCCATCCCTTTTCATCCTCCGCCCCCGCCATGAAAGCCCTCGTCCTCACCGCCCCCTCCGAGTTCAACTATGACATCGGTTTCCCCGACCCCGTGCCCGCCGCCGGCGAGGTGCTGGTGAAGATCAAGGCCTGCGGCATCTGCGGCAGCGACATCCATGGCATGGACGGCCGCAGCGGACGCCGCCAGCCGCCCATCGTCATGGGCCATGAGGCCGCGGGTGAAATCATCGCCCTGGGCGAAGGCGTCACCGACTGGCAGCTTGGCGACCGCGTCACCTTTGACTCCACCGAATACTGCGGCGAATGCGACGAATGCCAGTCCGGCTACGTCAACCTGTGCCCGAGGCGCAAGGTCCTCGGCGTCTCCCCCGGCGAGTACCGCCGCCATGGCTGCTTCGCTGAAAAGATCGTGCTGCCCACGCGCATCCTCTACCGCATCCCCGAGTCCCTGCCTTTTGAAAAGGCCGCCTTTGCCGAGCCGGTGTCCATCGCCCTGCACGCCGTCAACCTCGCGGATGGCATCGAGGTGGGTGAAGCCTTTGCCGAAGCCGAGGAGGAAGGGGCATCCTGCGGCCATGGTTGTGAATGCCACGGCGACGAGGCCAAGGGCGGCACCGCCGTCGTGGTCGGCGCCGGCCTGATCGGCCTGCTGGTCATCCAGGCGCTGAAGGCCCGCGGCTGGGAGCGCGTCATCGCCGTGGACCTGGATGAAAAGCGTCTCGAGCTCGCGAAGCAGCTCGGCGCCGAAGCCGCCTTCAATGCGAAGCAGGAAGGCCTGGCCCTGCACCTGCGCGAACTCTGCGGCGGGGATGGAGCGGACGCCAGCTTTGAAGTCGTCGGCGCCGCCGCCCCGCTCGACCTCGCCATCCGCAGCGTGCGCAAGGGCGGCCAGGTGATCCTGGTCGGCAACCTCCAGCCCAACACGCCCTTCCCCCTCCAGGAAGTCGTCACCCGTCAGCTCACCATCCGCGGCTCATGCTCCTGCGCCGGTGAATATCCCGAGGCCATCCGCCGCATTGAGGACGGCAGCATCCAGGTGCAGCCCCTGCTCAGCGCCGTCGCTCCGCTGGAAGAAGGCGCCGGCTGGTTCCAGCGCCTCTATGACAACAAGGAAGGCCTGCTGAAGGTGGTGCTGAAGCCCGAGTGACCCCCCGCCTCCATGCAGCTCCAGCACGGCATCCATCTCGGTTACTGCACCAACATCCACCGCGGCGAAACCTGGGGGGAGACCTGGCGTGGCCTGCGCGAGCACACCCTGCGGGTCAGGGAACGTGTCTGCGCCGACCAGCCCTATGGCATCGGCCTGCGCCTCGGAGCCCAGGCCGCCGCCGAGCTCAGCCAGCCGGACAGGCTCCTGGAGTTCCAGCGCTGGCTGGACGCCAGCAACTGCTACGTCTTCACCATCAACGGCTTCCCCTACGGCTCCTTCCACGGCACCCGGGTGAAGGAGCAGGTCTTCAAGCCCGACTGGAGCACCCGCGAACGGCTCGACTACACCAACCAATTGTTTGACCTGCTCGCCAGGCTGCTGCCTCCCGGGGCCGGCGGCAGCGTCAGCACCCTGCCCGGGTCACACAAGACCTTCCCCGTCGGCGCCGATGAAATCGAGGCCATCTTTCAAAACATCCGCCTCTGCCGGGAGCACGTCGAAAAGGTCAGCGAGGCCACCGGACACGACCTGCACCTCGGCTTTGAACCCGAACCCCTGGGACTCTTCGAAACCACGGGCGAGACCCTGAAGTTCTTCGCCCATTACTTCGACCGCCATCCGCGCGACAAGGACTTCTTCCGCTTCATCGGCCTCAACTACGACACCTGCCATCTCGCCATCGAATATGAGGATGCCGGTCGTTCGCTCACCCGCCTCACCGAGGCAGGCATCCGCATCAGCAAGCTGCACTTCAGCTCCGCCATGCGCCTGAAGCCCACCCCGGAAATGCTGGCCAGGCTGCGCGCCTTTGACGAGCCCGTCTATTTCCACCAGGTCATCGCCAGCTTCGGCGACCACCTGCCGCTGCGCCGTTTCAAGGACCTGCCCGACGCCCTGCATTTCGCCGCCACCACACCCGCCGAAAACCTTGGTGACGAATGGCGCGTCCACTTTCACATCCCGCTGCACGCCGCTCCCTGGGACGGCTTTGAAGGCACCCAGGATCATCTTCTCGGCGCCATGGACTGGCTCGCGAACAACCCCTCCAGGTGCTCGCACATCGAGATGGAAACCTACACCTGGGAGGTCCTGCCTCCCGAACTGCGCAGCGGTGATGTCGTGGACCAGCTCGTGAAGGAATATGAATGGACCCTGGCCGAGATGAAAAAGCGCGGCCTGGCCCGAGTGCAGTGATGGGCTTCAGCCCGTCACCACCCCGCATCACCCCTCAGGCGGCGCCCCCGCCCGCACGGCCACGAGCTGAAGCTCATGGCGACTCAAGAAGCCTCAGGGCTTCGTGCCGTAAACCCCGTCCGTCTCCGGCACGGGAAGACGCGGCCGGGATCGCGGCGGATCGTCCTCGGCGAACCAATGATTGCGTGAAAACGTGAAGGTCGAGGGCTCGGTGCCGGCGCCGATGTTCACCTCCGTCCGCACCTGGGAGCGGCGGAAGGTGATCTTGTTGTCCGTGATGCTCACCCTGCGGCAGGGAACGAATCCGGGAGCCGTGGTTTCCTGCAGGATGCGGAAGATCCAGCGGCCGGGATGCCTGATGATGTTCCGACGAAACACCGCGCCGTCCACGCCGACAAAGGCGGCCGCGCACAGGCTGCCTTCAATGACACAGTCCTGAACCGTCAGATCCTTGCCCTCCCAGGTGGCACCGGCGGGACGGAAAAACTCCAGGCCCGTGGAACCTCCGATGTTCACCGGTCTCTCACCCGCTTCCTTGAACCAGCATTTCTCCACCACCACTTCGCTGGTTCCACCCTTGAGCTGGACGCCGGCGCTGGCGCTGAAGCCAAGCTTGCCGGTGAATTGACAGCCGGTGATCACGGACCGGTGACAGCCCACGAAGTCGATCCCCTGCCCGCCCCAGCCGCTGATCCGGCAGTCACGGATCGTCAGGCCATCCATCCCTGAGCATTTGATGGCGTCGTGATTTCCAGAAGGCCCGATGTCGCTGACCTCCAGCCCGGCCAGCGTTACGCCCTGAACCGGACTTTCACGCCGCCCGCCGTCATCCAGGTTCAGCCCGTTCATGCTCTGCCCGCTGATCTTTAAATGACGGAGCGTCAGGCGATGGCAGCGGGTGAACTGAAAGGATGTCTGACCTCCGCGAAAATGCGGTGGACGCCCAGGATCCTGGGCCTCCAGGGTCAGGTCGTCGACGCCTGAAACATGATGCCCGCCCTTGTAATCCCCCGGCGCCACCTTCACGCAGGCTCCCGGCTTGAGCCCGGCCAGCGCCGCCACCAGCGAGGCGTCATCCCTGACGATCACATCCTCGGCGCTGAGTGGCGCGGCCTGCATGCAGACGGCAAGCGGCAGACAGCGCCGCACCAGGGATGCCAGACGGGACATCAGGAAGTTCATCGACAGGCCGGAGGATTGCATTTCCAGCATGTTCCTCCACGGGCACCGCCGGACGCAAGCCTTCATTCATCCTCCGGCCACCCAGCTCATTTTGCCGAAAAGGGCTTCTCCAGCCCGGTGACGGCGGCCGGGTCATACTTCGCCCCCTTCGAAACCTGGATGAGGGTCATGCGCACCTTGGTCGGGAAGAACTTCTCATGGTCCGGCCGTCTGTGGGCGTGTCCCTTGCCACCGCTGTCATCCTTGATCACCAGGTGCATCTCCTTGATGCCCTCGCTCCAGACAATGTCGTCATTCTGCCAGAACGTGGTCATGCCGATGTCCTTCTCGATCACCCCGGCCTCACGATAAACCCCCGTGCCGATGCAGCCATAGCCGTGGTTCCGACCCTTGCAGGGAATGTAGCAGACGCTCCAGGTGGTCGGCTCACCACCTGCGGGCTTTTCAATCACCTCAAGGCGCAGGTGCACGCTGCCGTTCCGGTAGTCCACCGGCGTCGTCCAGTCCTTCGGGCGGGCCGGATTGAGACGGTCGCTCCTCACATAATAATGCGATGGGCTGGGCTTGCTGTTGTCGGCGTCCTGCTTGGTGAAGGTGAAGGTGGTGTCAAACAGCACAAACTGCTCCGCAGGCGCGAAGGTCGTCAGCAGGGAGGAAACCAGGACCGTGAGGATGAGCTTGCGGGGCATGATCGAAACAGGCGGAAGAACTTCAGATTTCATCCAGGGACACCAGGATCTCACGCGGCTTGGCCCCGTCTCCGGGACCGATGATGCCGCGCATCTCCAGGATGTCCATCATGCGGGCGGCACGACCGTAGCCCAGGCGCAGCCGGCGCTGGAAGAGGCTGGTGCTCGCCTTGCGCTCCTGCCGCATGACCTCCAGGCACTTCTCCAGGATCTCCTCCTCCTCGCTGCTGATGCCGCTGGATTCACCCTCTTCGCCATCCCCCACGAAGTCGCCGCTTTCATCGTCGACACGCACGTCATAGACCGGCCTGCCCTGGCTGACGCAATGCTGCACGATGGCGTGGATTTCATCGTCGGTGACGAGGGCGCCCTGGCTGCGGATCGGCTGTGCACCGCCGGGCGGCACGTAAAGCATGTCGCCCTTGCCGACGAGGTTCTCGGCCCCCTTGCGGTCAAGGATGACACGGCTGTCGAGCGCCGACGCGACCTGGAAGGCGATGCGCGTGGGGATGTTCGCCTTGATGACGCCGGTGATGACGTCGGCGCGCGGTGTCTGTGTGGCGACAATGAGATGGATGCCTGCGGCACGCGCCATCTGGGTGATGCGGGCGATGGCGCCTTCGATGTCGGCGGGAGCCGTCTGCATGAGGTCGGCAAGCTCGTCGATGATCACCACGATGTAGGGCAGCGTGTCGGGGATCACCATCTCCTGACGACGCGGCGGCGGAGCCTCCGAATCTCCGGTCCAGGTGCCGCTGTCGTCGATGGGAAGGATGTCCTCCTCATCTTCATCCGGCAGGTTCACCTCATGGGTGTTCTCGTTTTCATCGTCCCAGGGCGCAGAGGAATCCGCGATGTAATCCAGGCGGACCTGTTCAGGGTGCTTGCCATCCTGCGCCGCGTCGGCCAGCGCCGCGGCCTGGGCGAAGGCATTTGAGCGGCGCACCGGCTTCTTCATCTCCTGAGCAAACTCATCCACGGCGGCAATGCTGCTGCCAAACGGCACATCAGGGGCGATGGAGGCCACCTTGGGCGCGGCGGCGGACTTGGCGACAACGGCGGCCTTCGGCCTCGGAGCCGGAGCGACGGCGCGGTTTCCGCCAGGTGCCGGGGCGGCGCCGGGCATGTTCGTGGAGAGACGCTTGCGGTTGCGGTTGTTGAAGGCCTCGAAGTTCCGGCAGGCCTCGCTGGCGAACATCTGATAGCGGTTCTCCATCTCCTTCACCACCCAGCGCAGGGCCATCAGCGCCTTTTTCGGATCTGTAACCACCGGCAGCGCCAGATGCGGCAGGTCGGCGTAGTTCTGCATCTCCACGACCTTCGGGTCGATCATGATGAAGCGCAGCTCGTCCGGTGCAAAACGGCAGAGCAGGCTGGTGATGATGCCGTTGATGCACACCGACTTTCCCGACCCCGTGGCACCGGCCACGAGAAGGTGGGGCATCGAGGCCAGATCGCCGATGATCGTCTTTCCATACACGTCCTTGCCAAGGGCGATCGGGATCTTGGCCTTGCCATTGGTGAACACCTCGTCCTCCAGCAGCTCACGAATCGGCACCACCACCTTGTCGCGGTTGGCCAGCTCGATGCCGACCGTGTCCTTCCCAGGGATGGGGGCGAGGATGTTGATGCGTTCGGCGCAGGTGGCGCGGGCGATGTCATCGTCCAGCGCGGCGATCCGGGCCACGCGCAGTCCATCCACCGGCCGCACTTCATAACGGGTGATGGCCGGGCCGCGGGTGATGTCGCCAGCCTCCACCTTGACGCCAAACGAGGCCAGGGAGCGGACGATGGTCTCCTGCACGGCCAGCATTTCCTTCTTGTCCACCGGGCGCGCCGCCTCCTCAGGCCAGTGCAGCAGGTCAAGCTCGGGAAGCTGGTAATCCTTGAACAGCACGGTCAGGCTGCCGAGCGTGCCATGCGGCGCCTGCTCCAGCTTCTGGGCGCGCTTTTTCTGCCAGACATCGGAAAGATTGGGCTTGTCCTTGTTGTCATCCTGATGCGAGCGCGACACGGAGGCGTCGATGATCTTCGGTTCAAAGGTCAGACCCAGCTCAGGCGTGACCATTTTCCCGCCGGAAACCGCCGGAGCGGTGTCTGGCGCCACTTCAGCAGGCTTTTTCCGACGCGGTGTGGGGGTGGACAAACCCCTCGCAGCCGCCTCAGCCGCTGCGGCTTCTTCTTCGGCAAGCTGGGCGGCAATCTCCCGGCGGATGCGGGCCTGCTCAATCCAGCGCTCAATCTCCAGACGAATCTCCTGAATGACCAGCATCGGATGCAGACCGCTGGCCAGGAAAAAGCCGACTCCGTAGATGCCGAGCAGCAGAATGGTGGAGCCCAGGGTGCCGAGAAGGCTGGCAAAAATGCTGCCGCCGATCAGATAACCCAGTCCGCCGCCTCCGCCGTGGGGCGTGATGTCATCCCGGGAATCCAGGATGCCCTGCACGGCCAGAATCGCCGCCGCACTGATGACCATGAGGGCCACGCCAAGCCAGGACCGGCCTGTGACCTTGATGCTGGAGGCCAGCTTGCAGACGCCGAACCAGGTCATGCTGACCGGCAGAAGGTAGATCGCCCAGCCAGCCAGCCAGAGACCCGCCCAGGCCAGGATGGCGCCCACCACGCCGATGAAATTGCGTGTCACCGTGTCCTCCTCCAGGGCGAGCGAACCCGGGATCCAGTTCGGCAGGTCACGGGGGTCGTACGAAATCAGCGCCAGCAGCAGCATCGCCGCCAGCACCAGGAGGCTGATCCCGATGGGATCATTCCATGCGCTGGCCTGCTTCTGATCACGAGCGCGTGGAGGACGAGCAGCATTGGCAGCCGGGGGCATGGTTCAGCGGGGGCAAAAGGTTCAAGAAACTATAATTGCTTAAATAAGCCGAAATATCAGGCAAACTCAATCAGGAAGTCGCCAGGCAGGCCTGCCATTTTTCCTCCCCGCCCCGTACCACCCTCTCCCGGTCGGAGAATAAAAATCTTTCACGCCTTCCACAGCGTGAATCTCGCTGCGCAGCATCGCTGTTTTCCCTCCTTGCGAGGGGCAGCCGCCTTCTCTAGGCTCGGCGTTCCCGTATGCCCAAACCTCTCCGTCTTCTCCTCTGGCTTGCCATCTCCGCGCTCGGCGCCGGTTCCGTCGCCTTCACGGCCTTCCATCAAGGTGAAACCATCAACGCCCTGTGGATCGTGGTGGCCGGGCTCTGCTCGTTTGCCGTGGCCTACCGGTTTTACAGCAAGTGGCTGGTGACCAAGGTGCTGGTGCTGGACAAGCAGCGGGCCACCCCGGCGCACACCAAGCAGGACGGCAAGGACTTCGTGCCCACCAACCAATGGGTGGTCTTCGGCCACCACTTCGCCGCCATCGCCGGCCCTGGTCCGCTGGTCGGTCCCGTGCTGGCCTCGCAGTTCGGCTACCTGCCCGGGACCCTCTGGATCCTCATCGGCGCCACCCTCGGCGGTGGAGTTCATGACGCCATCGTCATGTTTGCCAGCATCCGGCGCGGCGGCAAATCCGTCGGGCAGATGCTCAAGGAGGAGGTGAATTCCGTGGTCGGCTTCGTCGCCATGGTTTCCATCCTGGCGATCATGACCATCCTGCTGGCCGTCCTCGGCCTCGTGGTGGTCAAGGCGCTTGCCGAGAGCCCCTGGGGCCTGTTCACCATCGCCATGACCATCCCGCTGGCCTTCATCATGGGCTTTGGTCACACGATCCTGAAGATCAGCGTACGGGACGTCACCATCTTCGGCATTGTCGGACTGCTGGTCAGCGTCTGGGCTGGCAGCAAGCTGGAGGTCTGGGGCATCCAGCACTGGTTTGACTTCAGCGGCACCTCCCTGGCCTGGTCCATCATGATCTACGGCTTCGCCGCCTCCGTGCTGCCGGTCTGGATGCTCCTGGCGCCGCGCGACTACCTCAGCACCTTCATGAAGATCGGCACCGTGGCCGTGCTGGCCGTGGCGGTCATCTTTGTCGCCCCCGAGCTGCAGATGCCGAAGCTGACCAAGTTCATCGACGGCTCCGGCCTCGTCTTCGGCGGCAAGATCTTCCCGTTTGTCTTCATCACCATCGCCTGCGGCGCCATCTCCGGCTTCCACGCCCTGATCTCGAGCGGCACGACGCCGAAGATGCTCGACCGCGAGGACAGCATCCGCAGCGTCGCCTACGGCGCGATGGTCACCGAAATGCTGGTCGCTCTCATGGCCCTCGTCGCCGCCTGCGCCCTCGTTCCCGGCGAATACTTCGCCATCAACGCCGGCATCAACAAGACGATGCCGCCTGACCAGGTGGTGAAGGTCATCACCGAAGCCGGTTACCCCGTGACGGTCGAAGGCATGAACAAGCTCGCCGCCGACATCGGTGAAAAGACCATGTTCGGCCGCGCCGGCGGAGCACCGACCTTCGCCGTGGGCATGGCGCAGATGTTCGCCCGCGCCTTTGGTGAAAGCTGGATGGCCTTCTGGTATCACTTCGCCATCATGTTTGAGGCCCTCTTCATCCTCACCACCATCGATGCCGGCACCCGCGTCGGCCGTTTCATCCTCCAGGACTTCATGGGCAACCTCTGGAAACCCCTCGGCAACACCCGGAGCCTTCCCTCCAACGTTTTCGCCAGCGCCCTGCTCGTCTCCGGCTGGGGCTACTTCCTCTACCAGGGCGTCGTCGATCCCCTCGGCGGCATCAACACTCTCTGGCCGCTCTTCGGCATCGCCAACCAGCTCCTCGCCGTCATCGCCTTCTGCCTCGGCACCACCATCCTCATCAAAATGGGCAAGGCCCGCTACATGGCCGTCACCGTCGTCCCCCTGGTCTTCCTGATGAGCGCAACCTTCAGCGCGGGTTACATCAAAATCTTCGACGCTGATCCCAAGATGGGCTTCATCGCCGCCGCAAAATCCTTCGGCCAGAAGCTGGCGGCCGGCGGCACGGACCAGCAGATGAAGGAATGGTCCGCCCAGCAGTTCAATTTCAACGTCGACACCTTCGTCACCGGCTTCTTCCTCGCCGCCGTGGCGATCATCTTCCTGGGCTGCCTGGCCGAATGGGTGAAGCTGCTCAAGGGCGCCAAGCAGTCCGTGCTGCACGAAGACCCCTACGTGACGCTGCCCGACGCAGCCTGAAGAATCCTCCCCTTTCCTCATGCGCTGCCCGGCCTGTCGCCAGCCTGTACGCGAGGGCGTCGAGTCCTGCCCGGCCTGCGGCTTGACCCTGGCGGCGCTCGACCCGCACCTCGGCCTGCCGCCTCAGCTCACCGCCCCGGTGGCCGATCCCCAGGGGCTGCTGAGCGCTGGACAAACGCGCACCATGACCGCCGCCGTGCGAAGCCTGGAACAGGGCTTTCCTGACATCCATGCCCTTGTCGTGGCGGCCTCGGCTCCCGAGGGCCTGACACCCGAGCTTTACGCCTTCTGGCTCTTCAACCGCACCGGCCTGTTCAGCCCTGTGGAAAAAGGCGGCGACAACCACGGCCTGCTTCTGTTTCTCGACGCCTCCTCTCATCGTGCCGTGGCCGTGCTTGGCTATGGACTGGAGCCTCTGTTTCCCGAATCCGCCATCACCACCGCCCTGGAACTCGCCACCGAAGCCCTCACCCGCCGCAGTCCGGCCGACGCCTGCCTGAATTTCTTCAACGAGCTTCAGCAGCAGTTCCACCACGCCGCCAGCCAATGGCCGGCCGTGTTTGGTGAAGTGACGGCCGCCCCCTGGTTCGAATCCGCCACGGGCGCCCTGGAGCTTCCCCAGTCGGCCCTGGCGGATGAACTTTTTTAAACCTCATGCGCCGCCGCCACCTCCTGATCTCCCTGCCCGGACTGCTGCTCCAGGCCCGGGCCGAGGAATGCCTGCCGCGCTCCCGGACTTTCATCGGCGACGCCCGCTTCCGTGCGCTCTGCGCCCAGGCACGCCAGGGACGCTGGCACCGGCTGCCCATCGGCGAACGCGTCGCCGCCTTCGGCCAGGCCATGGTCGGCACGCCCTATGTCGGCTTCACGCTGGAGATCGACGACCACATCGAATCCCCCTCGGTCAACTTCACCGGCCTCGACTGCTGGACCTTCTTTGAAACCGCCCTCGCCCTGGCCCGCATGACCCGCCGCCCGGACTTCCAGGACGACCCGGCCCTGCTGCTGCACGAAGTCGAGTCGACCCGTTATCGCTCCGGCCGCTGCACCGGCGGCTACCTCGAACGCATTCATTATCTCGAAGAATGGTTCCGAGACAACCACGCACGACGCAACATCCGTGACATCACCCGCGAACTTGCGCCCGTCGTACCGCTGAAGGGACGCAGGATTGATGAGATGACCGTGCTCTGGAAAAGCTACCGCTATCTGCGCGCCAATCCGGCGCTCAGGTCCGGCATGGCACGCATCGAGCAGGAATTGCAGCGCCATCCCTTTCATTACATCCCCAAGGCATCCGTCGCCGCCCTGGAACCCCGGCTTCAAAACGGCGACATCATCGGCATCGTCACCCACAAGCCGCATGTCTATTGCAGCCATGTGGGTCTCATCGTCCGCACCCAGGACGGCGCCGCCAGGCTGATGCACGCCTCCTCGACCCATCAGCGGGTCGTCATCGACCGCCCGCTTTCCGGCTACCTGGCCCAGTTTAAAAACCACGCAGGAATCATCGTGGCGCGCCCCGTTTAAGTGTGCCAGCATTTGCCCATGTTCACGCCTCTGCTCGCTGACCTCGACCCCGTGCAGATCATCATTGTGGTGATCGCCATGGCGGGCGGCTTCATCCAATGGCTCTGGAACCTGATCCAGCAGAGCCGAAGTGAAGCCGAAAGACGCCGTGCAGGCCCGCCCACGGACGAGGAAAGCGCGCTGCGTGAAGAAGCCTGGAAACGCCAGACCCAGGGAACACCAACACCGCCCCGACCATCACCCACGGCCACACCGCCCCCGGTCAACGACCCGTTCAGCACCGTCCGTGAGCTGTTTGAGCAGGTCAAACGTGAGGCCATGGAAGGCCAGAAACCGCAGCCCGCCGCACCTCCGCCCATGAGGCAGCGCAGGCCCGCCTCAGCCCCCCGTCGCGGCACCGTGGCCGCCGAAGTGGCGGCACCGCCCTACAAGCCCGGCGTCAGACGTGGCAGCGTCCGCGAGGAAGCCAGCCCGAGCCTTGCCGCATCGGCAGCCGTCGTTACCCCCCAGGCCAGCCGGCCTTCGGCACCGGAACCGACGCCTCCCCAGGCTGTTCCCCAGACCACAATCTCGCCAGCCTGGACATCCCTGCTCAACTCCCCCGCCGGCCTTAAGCAGGCCTTCATTCTGCGCGAAATCTTAGGCCCGCCAAAAGCCTTGCAAACAGCCGGCGACTCGGCAGCTTGATGCTCCTTCCACGCAATGCCGGTGTGGTGAAATGGTAGACGCGCTAGACTCAAAATCTTGTGTCCGTGAGGACGTGTCGGTTCGAGTCCGACCACCGGTACCATCATTGATAATCAACGGATTATCTCACCCCCCTGGGGGTAGCTTTGACACCCCCTCCGGTGTCATGCATGACAAAAGCATGACAAAATCCGGGTTTACCCCCCGGAAATCGAGCCCCTCCATCGTCCGGGCCAAGCATGGCAGCGCTGTGGTGCAATCTATCAGGGCCAAGTGCGCGGCTGCACCCAATACACAGTGGTTTTCCACCTCAACGGTCAGCGCACGCGGCGCACCTTCGGTTCCCTCCAAAAAGCCAAGGCCGAGGCGAAGCTTGTTGCGCAACGGATTCAGGAAGGGTTGGCTTCACAGGATCGTTTGATGACGAAACGCCTGTTGAGGGGAAGTGCCTGCCTGTGACACCTCCAGCGCATCCAAAGTTCGTCCTTTTTCCTATCCAGGTTTTCCATTAAATTCTGCTGATGCCCCGCCGCGCTCAGATCCTGCCAACCCATGATTTCCAAACCCAATGGCTCGTCCGTTTCGGCCTCAAACTGGATGACTGGCACGCGACCAGTCTCCGTAGCCTCGATGAACGCCCTTTCAGTGACAACGCCGAAACCCATTCCCTCCTCACCTTCCTCTTCGGTGATCTGCCCAAGCTCCTGATCAAACGCAACGACCCCCAAACCGCGCAACTGGCCGAAGCCTTCGCCTGGACCTGCTTCTCATTCTGGCAATGCGGCTCCGCCTTCCCCGCATTTCCCGAAAACTATGCCGCCTACCTGCGCATCCATTTGCTGCGATCACCGGCGCGACGTGATCCCGCCGCGAGCGTCCTGGCTGCATTGATCCTACATTCGCATGACAGCAAAAGCACAGATGGCCGCTGTGGCTTCAACCATCTCAAACTCCAGCAGCCCGATCTGGTGCGCGAGTCTGAAAAACTCATTCACGAAGGCCGCTATGAGGATTACCTCAAAGCCCGGGAAAAGTACGACGAGTACGAAACAGCCCTCGCCAGCTCCAAGGAATTTGTCACCGACTGGCAACACATCAAGACCTGTTTCGCCGCGCAGCTTCGTCATAAAAAGCTCATTCACCGCACCCTGATTCCTGAGCGCAACTGGGTGCGCGGGGCCGGTGCTGCGTTTGACAAACCCGCCAAACGTTTCCAAGCCGTATTCGATCTCTTCTGCTGGAAGTACTACCTCTGGGCCATGGAAGGCGACCGCCCGCATCTCCTGAAAGCCTCCGTCGTCTTCACCCCGTTCGGCACGCAGATCTTCATCCCCGGTTACCTGAGCTTCGATACCAGCCGCGACCTCGACTTCAAAAAAGTCGCCGACCTCCACAGAGCCCGAGGCATCACCCGCCAAGGCCCCGGTTTTTCAGTTGGCAGAAAGGAACTCGCAGAGAAAAAGCGTTTGGCCAAGATCGCCGACAAGGAGGCGAAGCGGCGTGGATTGAAAGGCGATGCAAGGTATGAGTTCATCGGTACCAAAATCGGCTTCACCGATCATCTCGATTACCGGAGGACGAAGAAGCTGCTGAAACCTTGAAACGATATGTCATTAAACACCAAAGAATTGAGCCAATTCATCGAAGGCATAGAGCCAACCGACTCTATGATGTCGCCCTTCGATAATGAAACTAAGCGTCAATGCGCGTGGCTTCACTGGGCGGCTTCGATATCAGCCCCAACCGTTGAAGCTAAAGGGCTTCTTTTACTCCAAGACTGGGACTCAAAGCGACAAACTTTGCAGTGTGCCACCTCTTACATAGACCAATGCCTTTCTCGATCATCTGCTGCGCTTTTATCGAAAGATCCAACTATGAGGAACCTACTTTCTGTGCCCAAATGGCGAGATGCCATCGAGTCGCGGCGCTGGCTTGTCAGTAACGCAGCTTGGGGTTTACGTCCGCAAAAAGAAGACTCCGATGCTCCCATGTGCGGCTACTTAGGTGCTAGTATTCACAAACAAGCATTTCGCACCTGGGGCCAGCTAGTCGTCAAACTTTGCCAATCTACCGACAACTTCAAACTTGTTGTTGCCGGAGAGTGGGCTGTTCTTCCAGATTTCACCGGAAACGAGCTTTGTGAATATTTACTCGGCTGGCGCAAATGGGCGACACGGAACAAGGGAAACGTCGCACTCGATGATCTCCCAAGCCTCTCTGAGAAGAGTCTGGCGAGCTGCAAGGGTAGCGTTTATCGAATGCGTCATCCAATGGTATGGCGCGCCGCTTCTAAATGGGAGTCAGATCCAGATACCAACTGACACGCCTGGGTTCTGGACTTCAAGTTTGTCCCCAAACTTCGTCCCTGTGTGAGGCCTGATGAGGTGAAAGTAGTTCCTTCTCATCATGCCAACACCTACACCAGCCACTTCGCCCTACACAGCTGTCTTCTCACCCTGCCGCAACTACCGCTACGAGTGGTGGAGTCGCTGGAGTGACGGACCATATTGCTTGTTCATCGGATTGAATCCCTCCACGGCGGATGAGCAGCAGGACGATCCGACGGTGAAGCGCTGCATCGACTATGCCAAGCGCTGGGGCTGTGGCGCATTGTGCATGGCGAATCTCTTTGCCTGGAGGGCGACTGATCCAGAAGAGATGAAGAAGCAGTCTGATCCCGTGGGACCAGACAATGACACCACACTTTCCCGGCTGGCGAAGGAGGCGGGCATCGTGATCGCTGCCTGGGGGACGCACGGAGCACATCGTGGTCGAGGCCGCGAGGTGCTTTCGATGTTACCCGGGCTCTACGCCCTTTCGCTGAATCAGGACGGCTCACCCGGTCATCCACTCTATCTCAAGGCTGAACTCCAGCCCTTTGCTCTCAACCCTTCCAAACCATGCGCTTAACCTCCATCTTCTTCGACCTCGACGAAACTTTGATCCACTCGGTGCTGGCTGAGGAGGGTGGTGGAGAATGCCCTGCCGGTGCCACGGTCTTTGGCCCCTATCATTCCTGGATGCGTCCTTGTGCTTTCGATCTTCTCAAAGCTGCCCGGTCCATCGGTGTGCCGACGTTTCTCTGCACGACGTCGGAAAGGCGCTATGCCAGCGGATTGTCGAAGCTGTTTGACCTCGGCTTCGCCGAAAACGAGATACTTGGTTACGAACACCTCACGTCGGGCCAGACCGGCCTCGCCCCCGGCGCGGTGCTGATTGATGACATGGAGCCTGGACACGAGATCGCGCAGTTCAAACGGCAGGTGCTGGGTATTGGCACTGAGCGCTACTGCCAGCTTCCCGCTTTTCGTGGACGCCCCCCAGGTGATGAGAACGCCGTGATTCAAAGCCTGAATGCCTTCCTTCGCCCCTTCCGCAATGCGCGGTGACCGCGCCCTCCATGCCTGCTCAACTCCAAAGCCTGCAATGCCCCGCCTGCGGTCACCCTGGCAGCGACATCGTGAGCGAACATGCTTTCGGGGCAAAGATCTACTGCAGTGCATGCGGCACGACATCCGCCCTGGTCACGAGCCGGCAGGTACAGGTGCAAAAGGCGGGTGACCGCACCTGCGGTGGCTGTGGACGGATGAATCCGCTCCGCACCCGGTTTTGCCAGTGTGGGCGCAATCTCCTGCGCGACTGCCTGCGATGCATAGAAACATTCCATTGTGACGACAAGGTTTGTCCTCACTGTGGCTGGGATCATGATCCGAGTCTTGGCAGTGAAACAGCGATCAATCAACGTGCCGCAGCCCTGAATGACGCACTGGAGCAGCGGCGCTCGCGGGACTTGGGCCATTTGGAAGTGGAACTTCTCGCCGCCTTCCTGCAGAGAGAATCTCTGACCAAGTCGGCCGAACTCGCTCTGATGAGGCTGGTTCTCAGCGGTTATGAGCACGGCGACGCCCAGGGCAATCTGAATCAATGGCGTAATGAGCCAGGCATGGCGGTGGTACTTAGCTGGGATCAGCGCCTGGAGGTGATTCATAAACGACGGGAGCAGCTGGCCCGCGCCCTCGAACCGGGTTCATCATTTATTGTTTCGACGTGGGTTGGCAATAAAGACAGCGCTCTCGACGAGCTGGCCAGACGCAGTGACTCTGTTAAGGAGCTGAGTCCAAGCTGGGTCATTTTCGGAACCGGGGTTATTCTCTCGATGCTGCTGTCCGCCGCGGATTTTCCCGGCTGGGGCTTCATTCTCGCCGTGATCTTGTCCGTCCTGTCGTATATGCTTCGCAATCAGGGCCGCAATCAGCGCGAAGGGACATTCACCAGAGCTCTGAAACAGGCCCAGGAAACGGCGGATACCCAGTGGCGCGAGTGGCTGCGTGAATACGACATACCGCCGCGTCCATTCAACTCCTCTTAAAAGCACTCATGACTTCCTCCCCAGAAAAGTCCTGCATGATCGCGTGCGAAATCGACGGCGAGACACTTCACATTCCGCAGTCGCAGTTGGCCTCAGATGACCCGGCAACGCTCGGCGAGGAGCAGGTGCGGCGGCGGATGAACGGATGGCGCGAACAGGGCGGCGGGGTTGGTTGGACACCCGCACGAAGATAGCCACTGCAAGCAGCGTACAAACTCTATCTCCTTTCTTGTGGGTAAAGCTCAGAGCCTGCTGCCGCTTTCCTGAGGCAGCCTGCTGCCGTGCATCACCCCAGACCCACATTTCCCCCACCGCTCCGCGCCTGCACAGCCTCCCGCCTGCACCCCCCCACGGCCTTTTCGCCAGCAGGGCTGACTGATCAAACATGGACTGCGGCAGCCCTGCTGCCGCTTTCCTGAGGCAGCCTGCTGCCGTGCATCACCCCAGACCCACATCCCCCCACCGCTCCGCGCCTGCGAAGCCTCCCGCCCGCATCACTATCAACGGCCTTTTCGCCAGCAGGGCTGGCTGATCAAACATGGACTGCGGCAGCCCTGCTGCCGCTTTCCTGAGGCAGCCTGCTGCCGTGCATCACCCCAGACCCACATCGCCCCACCGCTCCGCGCCTGCGAAGCCTCCCGCCTGCACCCCCCCACGGCCTTTTCGCCAGCAGGGCTGGCTTAAATAAAGCGGCAGCAGGGCTGCCGCAGTCCATGTCGAACCACCCCAGGCACCCATTTCACCCCTAAAGGCTTCGCCCCTGCCCGTCGCTCGATGTCAGCGCTTTTGAATGCGTTCACAAAGGCACTTGAAACGTTCGTTGGCGGATGATCGATGCATTTCCACTGACTCGTGAGGCAGCGCTGCGACGCTGGAGAGAGTTCCTGCCCAGAGTCACCAGCTACGGAGCCCGGCGCAATGCCGTGCGGCCGCCTCATGACGACGTCTCGCGACTCTCTCCGGCCATCCGCTTCGGCCTGATCCGGCCCGAGGAAATCGTTCGCGACACCCTGGACCGACACACCCTGGGCCGGATGGAGAAATGGGTGCAGGAACTGTGCTGGCGCAGCTACTGGAAAGGCTGGCTGGAGATGCGTCCGCAGATCTGGAGATCCTGGCGGCGACGTGTGCATGAACTGCATGCCAGCCTGCCTGAGGAACAGCTCGCCAGAGCCCGGCAGGTCAGCGAAGGGCGCAGCGGCGTGGCGGTGATGGACCGCTTCGCGCTTGAACTCCGGCAGACCGGCTATTTGCACAACCACGCACGCATGTGGTGGGCCAGCTTCTGGATTCATGCCGAACGCCTGCCCTGGGAACTCGGCGCCGAGTTCTTCTTCCAGCATCTTCTGGACGCGGACCCGGCGAGCAACCTGCTCTCCTGGCGCTGGGTCGCCGGCCTGCAGACGGCGGGCAAGACCTACCTGGTGCGCCGCAGCAACCTGGAACGCTGGTGCGCCCCTTCCCTGCTGGCCGACACGACCGGCCTTGAACGGCTGGAAGATGGGTGTGTCACAGCGTTCGTTCCCAGGGATCACGCTGATCTCACGCGCCACCCACTGACCGTCCTCGGCCCATTCTGCCCGCCCTTGAAGGGCAGGACTGGGCTCTGGGTTCATGCCGATGACCTGTGCCTGGAAGACAGCCCGCTGGCTTCATGCCAGCCGGTGACGGTGGCGGCCTTCACTTCACTCTCGACCTACCGCCGCCTTGGACTCAGCGAGGCGCGCATCCAGTCCATCCACACCGCCCTGACGGACGGACTGACTCGCGCCGGAGCTCATCTGGGCTGCACCACCCTTCTGCGTGACACGGATTCCACCGCCCAAGGCCTGGCCGAATGGGTCAAGGCTGAACGTCTGGATGCCGTCGTCGCCCTGTCGCCCTACGTCGGTCCTGTGGCCGACGCCCTGCCCTCCATCCGTCAGGCCTTGCAGGACATGAACGTGCCGCTGCATCTGCTGCGCCGGCCCTGGGATGACACGTTGTTTCCCTGGGCGAAGTCGGGCTTCTTTCCGTTCTGGGAAAAGGCGGGACGATGGCTGGCCTTCCAGGATTCCCAACCCTGCCTGAACCTCGGATGAAAGGCGTGAAAAAGCAGCACCTGCCGGAGAAGAACTGCGCCGCCTGCGGCCGGCCCTTTGCCTGGAGGAAGAAGTGGGAGCGCGACTGGGAGCAGGTGCGCTTTTGCAGCGAGGCCTGCCGCCGCAACAAGCAAGCGGCGGCGCGCAGGACAGGACCGACCTAACCAACGATCACATCCCATGATGCACGAACTCCTGGTTCTTCACGCCGCCGTCACCTGGATGCTCACCGGCCTGATCTGGACCATCCAGATCGTGCATTATCCGCTGTTTGAGCAGGTGGGCGAGGACGGCTTCGTTCGTTACCATGCACGTCACATGCGGCGCATCACCTGGGTCGCCGGACCGTTCATGCTGGCCGAGGCAGGCAGCGCCGCCCTGCTGTTTTTCCTGGGTGAGAGGTCGCCCTGGTTCAGCCTTGGCCTGGTGGCGCTTGGGGCCGTCTGGATATCCACCCTGCTGTTTCAGGTGCCGCTTCATGACCAGCTGACACGGGGCTACGACCGGAAGACGATCCACCGTCTGACCTTCAGCAACGGGATCCGCACCCTGGGCTGGACCCTGCGCGCCGCCTGCCTTCTGGCGATGCTCCGGGCGGCGGGCTGATTCAAGCTGACCGCCCTGCAGACCGGCTGCTTCTTGCCTCCGTCACTCGAACCGACATCTTCTCAACCTCAGGCAGGCAAGGGCCGTGATGATCATCATGATCCTGGAGGGTTCGGGAACGGCGACAAGGGCGATGCTGCCGTTGAGCGCAAAGCTGCTGATGTCCCAAAGGAATCCGCTGCCGGAAACATCGGGAAGATTGAAACCCAGGTTATCGTCGCCATTGCCGGCAAGCAGACCGCCATAGGAACCGGATTGAAAACGAGCATCGAAAAGCGGCTGACCGGCAAGACCAGACCAGTCCAGCAGTTGAAAGGTCTCAGGTCCTGCGGGCGTGATTGAAGCAGGTCCGACCGTCAGTTCTGCCTTGAAGTTCAGGGTGTTCGCACCCGTGCCTGAAAAGCGCAGGATGTCGGCATTGGCCGACTGGCCGGGGGCAATGCCCAGAAACACCGAGCTGCCCGACTGGAAATCCCAGGAACCGCTTCCTGACAACGGGGAGAACAGCAGCGTGCCGATGTCGGAGGCGGCAGCAGTGTCGCCCACATGGACGAAGGTGCCGGCAGCAGCCACAAAGGCCGATGCCAAAATCACCCCTGTGCCCTGAAGCCGGCCTGCCTGCAGCAGAACCTCCCCAGTGCCGGTGGTCCCCGTTCCCTGACTGCCTACCTGCAGGGTGCCGCTGCTGACGACAGTGGGTCCGCTATAGGTGTTGCTGGCAGCAAGCAGCAGGAGACCTTCTCCTTGCTTGACCAAACCGCCTGAATCGGTGTCGGAGATCAATCCTGAAAGCGTCAACGCCTGTCCTGAGCCGACGAACACCGCAAAATCACCGACAGTTTCATCCATGATGGAAACATCCCCTTCAAAAGCTGCCGAACCAGCCCCCGGGGCCATTGCGATCGTCTTTGGCCCCCCAAGATTGCCGACAATCAACGATATGGACGAGGAGACAACCAAACCATTTCCAAGCTCAAGCCTCGCACCCGTTCCGTCCAAATTGACGGATGTCCCGGCCCCCAGAGCGTTGGAAGAAAGCACTCTCAGCGTCATTTCCTCACCCACTTGAGTACCGCCCCCATGGGTGTTGTTCCCTGAAATCACGATGGTTCCCCCATCCCCGGCACCACGTCGTTGAAGGGCCAGCTGACCGGCACCGGAGATGCTGCCGCTCAGGGTCAGCGTGTCTCCGGCACCCGCCACCACCTTAAAATCACCCGGGTTTGTCTCATGGATCGTCAGGCTTCCTGAATAGGTGGCTGAAACCCCGTCGCCAAGGCTGAGGGTCTTGGTGAGACCGGTGTTTCCAATCAGCAGGGTATTGGCCACCGTGATGCTGGCACCGACCTCCAGTTCCGCCGTGCTGTTGCTCAAGGTGATGGCTCCTGTCCCGGCGGCCGACCCGTTTTCCAGTCGCACCCGGCCTGCACTGACAGAGATCCCACCCTGAAAGTTTGCTCCGGCAGCTCCGGTGATGACCAGCGTACCCGAACCATTTTTGGTGAGGGTCCTGGAAATGACATCCGCATTGACGGAACCCACCGTCAGCATGCCAGCCTGAATGTTCGCCGTGCGGTTGGCACCGCTGATCATCAGGCCTCCCGAGCCGAACGACAGGTCGTTGGATCCTTTGAAGGTGAGGCTGCCCGCATTGAGGACGATTCCATTGTTGCCAGCCAGCGTGAAGGACGTCCCGCTGGCGTTGTCGATGGTTGCATTGCCGTTGAAGGTCAGGCTGGATGTGCCAAGGGCGGAGGCAGAGTTGATGTTCAGGGTGCTGCCGCTGTCGATCCGAGTGCCACCTGAATGCGTGTTGTTCCCTGAAAGCGTCCAGGTGCCCGAACCCGTCTTGATCACCTGCGTGGCACCACCACCCGGGTTGTCCCGGATGACGCCGGCAAACTCGCCCGCCCCTGAGGCACTGCCCTGAAGGGTCAGCGTCTTGGCGCTCGCCGAGGATGCGGTGAAGGTCAGATCACCCAGGAACTTCAGCAGGCCTGATCCTGACTGAACGAGGGTTCCGCCGCCAGTCGTTCCAGCCAGCTCAACGGCACGTGTCAACACAGCCCCTGTGCCCGCATAATTGAGAGTTCCGGCACTGCTGCCGCTGCCCAGGAGAATGGCGCCCGTGCCATTGCTGCCAGCACCGCTGTCAGCCAGGCTGGCCACCGTCATCGTCCCCTGCAGGATGGCCAGTGCACCGGTATAACTGTTGCCGACATTGGCCAGGGTGACCTCATTCAAGCCAGCCCCCTTGGTCAGACCGCCGCTTCCGGAAATGATTCCATTGATGACGATGGGGGAGCTTGCGTCGCTGGTGAGCGTCAGCAGATGCCCCTGGTTGTCCACGCTGCCGTTGACGTTCAGCAGCGCGCCATTGCCGGGCTTGTGGGTCCAGGTTTGTGCGGCCCCAAGGGCCAGCGACAGATGAACGTCCCCGAGGCTCACCGCCTGGGCACCGGTGTTCACCACCAGCCCCGAACTGCCCAGCGTGAGAACCTGCCCGGCAGCATGGCCCGCCAGGCTGTATCCGTTGCCGGAGCCAGTTTCAAACCTGAGGCCTTCAACCGTCTGGGATGCCGTGCTGATGACGGCCGTCGAGGACAGGAGCCCGCCATTGCCAAACCTTGCCACATCCCCCGCTCCGGCCGCCACATTGGCAGAGCCATTCCAGAACACCGCGCCACCGGACAACCATTGAAAAGTCCCGCCGCTTTCCTGAACATCCGCCGTCAGCGGATCCATGTCAAAAGTCAGCGTTGCAGCATTTGCCTGAAGTCCCGAAATCAAACAGGCAACACTCAGGCAACCAAGGATGCATGCAGGCCTGCCAAGCAAGGACTGGACTGCCCCTTTCTGAAGACGAGTCGAACTAAAAAATGGCTTCCACCAAGAAGATCGCTTGTTCATGCGGCCCTGCCTTTGTGCCCCTTTCCTGCACAGCGCCAAAACCTGATTCAAAATAAGTAACTTTTTTACTTCGAAATCAAAGTCGAATGAAGCTCCCAGCCCGCCCCCCACGAAAGTGAGGTGCCCGGAAAAGTGAAAACCGACCGCTGGCGGCGTTTAATCCGACAGCCATGAAACGCCGTTCCTTCCTTGCCAGCACCGCCGCCCTGGGTGCCTCGCCGCTGCTTGCCAGCAATTCCGTCGTCAATACGCCGAAGGGCAAGGCCGAGCACTGCATCTTCATCTGGCTCGGCGGCGGCATGGGGCAGATTGACACCTTCGATCCGAAGAAGCTGGGCAACAACATCGACAAGAACAAGGTGGCGGGCTCGCTCTACAAGGCCATTGACACGACCGTGCCGGGCGTTCAGCTGGTGGAGCACCTGGGCAAGACGGCGAAGGTCATGGAGCATGTCACCGCGATGCGCACGGTCAACCATCACGTCATCGACGAGCACGCCTTTGCCACCAACCTGGTGCACACCGGTCGCATGATCTCCGGCAACACGGTCTATCCAAGCATCGGGTCGATCATCTCCCATGTGAAGGGCGCGGCCAGTGACGAAGTGCCACCCTACATCCTGATCGGCTACCCGAACGTCAGCCGCGGTCCGGGCTTTTTGGGAGCCAAGGCCGGTTATGTCTACCTGACCGACACCAACACCGGCCCGGCCGGGTTCACGAGGCCGGACTTCGTCGATGAAAAACGCGCCCTGACCCGCGAACAGCTCCTGCAGCCGTTGATGGCCCGCGCGCCCAGACATTCCTCGCAGGCCGACTATCGAGAGGCCCAGCAGCAGGCCCTGCACCTCTCCGGCCCGCGTTTCATGCGCCACTTCAACCTCAAGGAGGAGCCGGCAGCCCTGCGCAACGACTACGGCGGCGAGTTCGGCCAGCGCTGCCTTCTGTCCCGCCGCCTGGTCCAGGCCGGGGTGCGCTTCATCGAGGTCTCCCACAACCTCAACTTCATGAACGGCACCGGCTGGGACATTCACAACGAAGGATACAAGAACCAGCACCTGCTGATCCAGGAGCTCGACACGGCCCTCTCCGCCCTCATCCGCGACCTGAAGGACAAGAAGCTGCTCGACAAGACCCTCATCGTCGTCGGCACCGAGTTCGGCCGCCCGGCGGAGTTCGACGGGCGCGGAGGGCGCGGTCATCAGGGCACGGCCTTCTCCATGGTCCTGGCAGGTGGCGGCCTGAAGCATTGCGGCGCCTACGGCGTCACGGATGAGCTGGCCAAGAAGCCCGTCGAAAATCCGGTCCCGCTGGTGGACTTCCATGCCACCATCCATGCCGCCATGGGCATTGACCCGGCGAAGGAGCTGATGGACGGCACCCGTCCTGTGCCCATCACAGACGGTGGCAAGGCCGTCGCCGCCCTGTTTGGCTGAGCCAGTCCGTCTTCATCAAGAGGTCACCTTTCGAGCCAGACGCGCATCCTGCGGAAATCGAAGGTGACCTTGTAATCCTTGAGGAAAAACGAGCCCACCCGCGGCAGGCCCGGGGAGATGTCCACCTCCACCTCCTGATATTTCCCGCCCAGCAGGGTGAGTTCAGGCAGTTTCACCGTGCGCAGCCGGACATGATCCGAAGTCACCGCACCGCCCACGGCGACGAGCATGAGGCCCTGCACGACATCACCCTGGTCCTGAACCCCGAGCCTGCCGGCGACGCGCTCACTGATCTCGACGCCATTGAACGAGCCGCTGTCGAGAATGCAGGACCACTTCACGCCTTTGCTGGCCAGGTCGATGGAGGCGACGCCGTCCTTCAAGCGAAAGGGGGCCGACTGCACACCGGGTCCGTTTTTGGCCAGGAAAGCCCGCCCAAACCCAAAAGTGGCCTCACGTCCGGGATAATCCAGGGTGAGGTAGGTGCAGTAGCGGGAGACGAGGTCAAAGCCCAGGATGTTGTCCGGATAAAGGACACCGCCCCCCGACGTCTCATAAGTCCTGACGAAGCAGGGGTAGGCGGGCACGTTCCAGCCTCCCAGCCGCAGGGTGGAGATCATGCCGACCAACCCCTCCTCCTGCCCCACCACGCCGAGGAGGGTGGCCTTCGCCTCGTCAGACCGGATGGTGGGAACACCCAGTGCCAGCGCCGAACGTGAACTCAGCACCGTCCTCGCCGCCCCGGTGTCGAGCAGCATCGCCACAGGCCGTCCATCCCCGCCCCAGGCCTTGATGACCGGGGTGTTGGAGCGGAATTCAAAAGGCAGGGTCACGGCCTGCGACGGCAGCCCGGCACGCACGCCGGCATCGACCGTGGAAAGCCTTCGGATGAAGTCCGACCTGGAGATGCTGCGCTTCTCAAGCTTTCTCAAAACCCTGGCGCTGACCGGCGCATGGGAGGGTGTCTGCGAACATCCCGTGACCAGCAGCAGGATGACCAGACAGGACCGCACGGCAGCAGAACAGCGCATGAAGATCGGTGCGACGGTCAGAGAAAGCGCTTCAGCCGCGCAGCCACGTCCTGTTCCAGGCGGCGGACATAGCCGAGGGTGTACTCCTCGACGTCCAGCTTTTCGTTCTCTGCCAGCGGGGTCAGGTCCATGGCAAAGGTCAGCAGGCTGGTCTTGTCAGTCGTGTGCGAGTCAAAGTAGGTCGCGTTGGCATGACGCAGCCCTTCTTCCGCGAGGTCATAGCGCTTGCCGCCGCTGATCTGGCTGTCAAAAACCCCGAGGAGGGGGCGCAGCAGGTGCGGGTATTTGTCCACCCAGAGCATGATCTTGTCCTCCGTCAGCAGCCAGTCCAGCTTGCGCCAGACTTCGCAGCCATAGACCTTTTTCGGCCGCATCTCAGGAGGCAGCTCACGGATGGCCTCGATGCAGCGGAGAAAGGTGGCCACATGCGTGTCATGGCGGTCGCAGGGGTTGTGCACATAGAGGATCTCCGGCTGGGCATGTTCCAGGATGAACTTCAGGTCCTGCACGACCGGGGCCTTGTTCTGCTGCTTCACCTCATCGCTGGGATAACCGAGCTGGATCATCACGCTGTATTCCCCGACAAACGCCGCCTTCCTCTGCTCCACCAGCCTCACACGCTGCATCTCCTCGTCGGTGTAGTCGGCATAGACGCCCTTGCGCGGGCTGCCAGCGCCGTCGGTGACGACGACGCCGCCAAACCATTTGTCACCGCTGTGGAAGCATTCCGTGATGCCGTGATAGGCCGCAATCTCCAGGTCGTCCTGGTGCGAGACGATGCCGAGGTGGGTCACCCGGTGCAGGGCTGTCCAGGGGTCGCTGTTGTCGGGGATGAAGACGTCGTTTTTGGGATGGCGGAAGGTCACAGGCCGCCAATAAGCGCACGACTCACAGGGCCGCAAGGCGGGAAGCCCGCCGAATTTCCCCGCAACCTCCCGGCATCGGGCGGGTTGAACCCGGACATGACTGCCGCTAGCGTCGCCGGTCTCCCGCCCTACCCTGTCATGCCGGAACCGGAATGGCCCTCCAATCTTGATCCCAGCGTGTCCAAGGGCACGGAGGAGGCGTCTTGTGACGAAGAAAGCGTGCGGCTCATGCTGCGGGTCAAGGAGGGGGATGTGCGCGCCTTTGAAAGGCTGGTGGAAATGCACCAGGGCATCATAATCGGAGCGGCGGCACGCATGCTGGGGAACCTGGATGACGCTCATGACATCGCCCAGCAGGTGTTCCTACGCGTCTGGAAAAGCGCGCCACGCTATGAGCCGACGGCCAAGTTCACCACCTGGCTGTTCACCATCATGAGAAACCTCGTCTTCAACGAGACCCGCCGCCGCGCCCGGAGAAGGGAAACACCGCTGGAAAGCGACCATGACTCAGATGCCGGACCGCAGCGCCAGTTCATCGACCCGGGCGCCATCTCGCCGGATCACCAGGTTCAGCACGAAGAGCTGGAGAAGGCGCTGGAGAAGGCGATGTCGGCGCTTCCGGAAAAGCAGCGCATCGCCGTCATCCTCCGCCGGCACGAGGAGATGCCGTATGAGGAGATCTGTGAAGTGCTGAAGATGTCCCTGCCGGCGGTGAAAAGCCTGCTTTTCAGGGCAAGGCTGGAGATGCGGAAGCACCTCGCTGCCTTTCTTGATGACGAAGACACCGGGGAGTGAGGCGGGCGGGCGCCGACCCGGCGCGAAGAAGTCAGCCAAGCCCGCTTCAAAGCAAAGAACCAAGGCCCGGAGGCCTTGGTTCAGAGAGGCTTGAAGTGATCGCAGCACCGTCGTGCCGCGCTGGCGGAGGATCAGGGAAGCTTTTCCATGAACACCGCTCCGGAAAGGATGTTGAAGGCGGCGCCGCGGTCATGCAGGAAGAATCCGGCTCCGACAAGATTGGCTCCCTTCTTGTAAACACGGCCCTCATAGGATGTCTTGGGCCTGTCGACTGTTCCATCCTTGAGGACGAAGTCGCCTTTGAACTCGCCCTTCAAGGCGGTCACCGAAAGCTTGACCATTGCTGGCAGGCCGGCGGCAGGAACCGTGATGGCGCTCAAGGGGCCGACCCGGAACGTCCTAGGGGTGAGGGCGTTCAGCGTGGTCGTCGAGGCTGACTCAATGTTGCCGCCCGAGAAGAGAAGACGTGCGTTGTCCGCAGTGGTCGAGGCGGTCAGGTCAAGGAACACCAGGGGGGCCACAGGGGCGGCGTAGAAGCTGCCTTCAACCGCGAGGGCGACAGGTTCAAAACCCGCCTTGTAGGTCCGCTGAAGCAGGTTTGCGTCAAAGGGCCTGTTCCAGGAAGCCGTGCCCGCCAGGGTGTTGTCGGAGGGCGTGGGGTTGCCTTTGGAATCGATCGTGAAGCTGCCAAGAATGCTGGCGGGGCCGACGGCGTCATAAAGGACGTCAAAAAGAAGCCCCTGGCCGGAAGGTCCGACAAATCCGGCGCTGGTGATTCCCTGTCCATCAGCCGTCTTGCCAGCCATGCTGAACTCCCCCTTGGTGGAGACAGTGAAGGAGGCGAAGCAGCTCCCCTGCGGAATGTCCACGTCACCAATCGCAGAAGATCCCACGGGGAGGCCAAGTCCAAGGTTGTAAAGCCCGGCATAGCTCGCGGCGCTGGAGGTGGCGAGGAAGGTGTTGCGCCAGCCGTTGAAGTTGATGGTGTCCGTCCCGTTGCTGAGCGTGCCGTCGACAAGCAGGTTGTCAGAGCCAAGGGTGAAGCCAAGCGTAAGATTGCCGCCAACTCGCGTCACGGGGATCAAGGCACTTGCCGTGCCTGGTGTCGGATCGGTGCCGGCAATCGCGCCCGTAAAGGGAAGCACCTCGGCTCCGAGGTAAACCTTGCCGGTAATCGCGCCCGTGGTCGCCACCGTCAAATCGACACGACCGCCGTTGTCCGCGCCCAGCAGAGAAGTGCGGTCAAGCAGGGCCGTGAAGTTGCCGCTCATGTAAGGCAGCACGACCGAAAGGGAAATCGGGCTCGTGGTCAGGGTGGTGGCCGTTCCCGCCATGGTGATGTCACACACATAGGTGCCGGCGTCGGCGGCACCGCAGCCGGTGACCTTCACCTCCTGCTTCGTGACACCCACATGCTTGGCGCCTTCAACCAGGGGAGTCTTGGTCGCGCCATCAAGACGGCTCCAGGCAAAACCCAACACGCTGGCCTTGCCGCCAACGGCAGGAACCTTGATTTTGGCATCAGCGGCGTCGGCCACGTTCACATTGAAGGAGGCCAGGGAGGCCACGGAGACGGCCGCCTTGCCGGTCGTGAGGCTCATGCCGCCGGGAATGGTCACGACGCAGGAGTATTCACCGGCATTCGTCAGGGCGGCGGAGGCGATGTTCAACTCGGGGCCCGTCTCACCACCGAGGACAGCCGTTCCCTTCTTCCACTGGTAGCTCAGGGGAGTAATGGTGCCGGTTGTTGCCGCCTCAAGGGTCACTGGGGCGCCAGTGGCGATCAGCTGATGCGCCGGCGTGGTGACGATTTCCAGGGTCCTGAAGCCGATCTGCACCAGGCGGCCGAAAGCAGTGACCTCACAGCGGTAGTCGCCGCTGTCGGCGTTCTCCAGGGCGGAAATTTCCAGCTTGTCCTTTGTCGTGCCCTTGTATTTGCCAGGCGTTTCAGCAATGGCCACCGTGTCATTGCCGCGGTACCACTTGAAGGAGAGGCCGGAGCCCTTGGTGGTGACTCCAAGCGTGACCTTGGAACCAGCAAGCCCGAGCAGGGAGGCTGCGGAGCGGTCGACGACGCTGACATCGGTGGCGAGGGGCGTGACTGCAAGGCCGCCGGTGTAGGTGACAAGGCACTTATACTTCGCGGCGTCGGCAATCTGGGCGACAGGGACGACATAGCTGGCCAGGGTTTCACCCGGGAGGGATGCAGTTCCCTTGAACCACTGATAGGACAGGTCACCGGCAGAGGCCTCCCCTGAGGTCAGGACGGTCAGGTTAAGCTCGTCCCCGGCGTCAATGAGCACATTGGCAGGACGCGATGCAACCACCAGCCTGTTAGGGTTCGAATCAATGGACTGGCCGAAAGCGCTGACCCTGCAAACATAAGTTCCGCCCTGAAGCAGCGTCGGCGCCACAATCTTGACGGTGCTTTTGTTGACGTCCGCATAATTGGGGGAAACCGTCAGCGGGGAAAGGCTGCCGTTGAAGAACCATTGGAAGCTCAGGCCATCTCCCTTGGTCACCGTTTTGAAGGAACTACCCTTGCCCTCGGCGATCAGGAGAGTCGTCGCAGCCGGGTCCACCACCGAGACCAACGCCGGGTTTGATTCAATCTTCAGGGGCAGTCCGACGTCCGGCGTGTAAGTCAGGACACAGGAATACTTGCCTGAATCAGCCAGGGCGGTGGAAGCCGGGCCGTTGTAGGTGGTGTTGGTTTCCCCGACAAGCACCGTGGCCATCTTCTTCCACTGATAGGTGAATTTGGATGTCACCGAAGGAGTGCTGCCGGCCGGCACAAACTCCAGCGAGAAAGGATCCCCAAGCCGCACCAGCTTGGAATCTGGAGGCGGTGCCACAATCAGGCGCCGGACGCCGGAATCGACAGGAATGCCATAGCTGGTCACCCGGCAGTAGTAGGCGCCGGCGTCAGTGAGCAGCACGTTTTTGACTTCCAGGGTGTCCGTGGTCACACCCGCAAAATGCGCGCCATTGGCAAGAGGTTGATCAAGACTGTTGAACCATTGGAAGGTTCGCCCGATCGCGGCAGAAACCACCACCTTCATTTTAGCCGACTTCTGGGCCAGCTTTGAAAGGTAAACCACCTCGGAATTGTCCACCACATCCACCCTGGCCTTTGGCGATGTCACCGCCGCGAGCCCTGGAAGCGTGACGACGCAAGTGTAATCAGCCACGTCGGCCGTGGTGACGTTGGTCAGGGAAAGGATCTTTCCGGTCGCGCCACCAATCACATTAACCCCTTTCTTCCACTGATAGGTCATCTGGCTGATGATCGAGGGGCTGGCACCAACAGGCATGATCTCCAGATCCGTGCTGCCTCCGGCCAGCACCAGCTTCGATGCGGGGGCTGGCAGGACGACCAAGCGGCAGTCGCCAGAGTTCATGGAATAGCCATTGGCCATGACCTTGCAGAAATAGAAGCTCGCATCCGCCTCCGTCACGTTCTTGACGGTCAGGGTCTTGGTGTTGACACCGCCAAACTTGGCCGCATGGACGCTCGTCAACCTCTCCTCGCCGCCACCTGTCAGGCGCCTGTACCAGCGGTAGGCAAGGGTTGTGCCCGTGGGGGCGGCCGCCGAAACGGTGACAGTGGCAGAAGTCTGGCCGACCGCCGCCATGAAGATCTTGTCGCTGATGTTGACGACGGTGACCTTGGACACCGGGCTGACCACCGTGCCGTTGGCATTGGACACCGTGCAGGTGTAGTTGCCGACCAGGGCCAGGGTTGAGGGAGTAATCTGGAGCGTCGGAGAATTGGTGCCGACAACCGTCGTTCCGCGCTTCCAGGTGTAGGTCAAGGGCTCCGCACCGGTGGCGGTGACGGAGAGGTTGAGCTCACAAAGCGGATGTCCGTCTTCAACGATCGGGTTCTGACGTCCCTTGGGATCCTGGGGTCCGCTGGTGATGGACGGCGCCTGCGCAAATGCGCTGACTGCAGTGAAGGCCAGCAGAAGGTTGGTGAGGGCGAAGCTGGTTGATTTTTTCACTTGTGGCTGGTTCGGTTGAGATTTGGGAAAGGCGTCAAAGGATTATTCACTGACGATGTCGCACCGCAGGATCTCCACGGACACCGGGTCAATGTCTTCCGGGTTACCCTCCCCGTCCGCCTTGCGTGCCGTCCTCGAATAAACCGTCGAGCCGGAGGCGCCCAGGCCGTCGGCGCGCATCAAGGACGCCTGGTGGCCTGCCGCACCAAAAAGCCCTCTTTCCAAATCCCATGCAAAAACGGCGGGGGCGGACATGTAGGCCGGCTTGTCAGCCGCACCGGCACCATCAAGGGAGCGCTTCATTCCGGCAGCCCCCTTGAACTGGCCGGCCGAGGCCAGGTGAACGGCTGGCGAACGCACCACGGCAGCCTGGCCGGAGATCACCGTCCCATACACCGGGAAGGAGGCGAGCCCCGGGGCAATCGTCCACTTGAAGGCGACATAGCGGGCTTCAACAGGCTGCGCAGCCTCCATCATCTGGGTTCCACGGGCTTCCTCAGCCGTCTCGACCGTCAGGACCGGCTTCATCTGCGCAAGCGCCGTCGTGTCATAAGCCAGGCGTCCGCGCCAGTTTTCCTTCTCGGGAATCGTGCCGAAGGCATACACCGACATGGTCGTCAGTCCCGCCCCATGGGAGCATCCAAACTTTCCAAGCTTCCGCTTCTGGCCAAGGTCGTAAATGGCGACAAATTCGCCGGCCTTCGCAGCATCAAACCTGAGCACGCCCTGCTTCCAGGAACCCGCACCCTTGCCCGCAACCGTCGGGCTTGCATAAATCAGGCGTGCTCCGCCGATGCCCGAGGCAAAGTTGAACTCCTGCATTTTTCCAGCCGAATCCTGGCTGACCTGATAGTCGGCGTCAAAATCCTCACCCACCACCTTCAGACCCGCAATGCTGCCAGGCTTCGAAAGTTCGAAGGAAAGACGCAGATACTTGCTGAAGGCAGAACCGGCACCCAGGTC
>JABARQ010000015.1:93195-163542 GCA_019186985.1 Prosthecobacter sp.
GGCACCCAGGTCAGATTATCAGCACTTGCGGTGACCACCAGCTTCCCTGCCGCCCCGTCATTGAGGAAAGTCAGCTGCCGGACATGCATCTGCCTCGCCAGCTTCAAGGTCACCACACCATGACCTTCGCTGAAAACAGCAGGCTTCTGACTGGCGGAAGAAATCAACGCAGCGGCGTTTTGGACTCCGCTGCTTGACGCAATGGAAGTCCCCAGGCTGGCCTGCTCCATGCCGGCTGGCATGGCTTCATGACTCAGAAATCGGGAAAGCTCCAATGCCTGGGCATGAATACAGACTCCAAGACCAACGCAGAGTTGTAGATAAATCGCTGATTTCATGAATGCAGAACGGTTGGGTTGATTCGCCCGCTTGGCTGACTGGGTGGGAGACAGGTTGTTTGTGCCAACACGGATATAAATTAATAAATAATCAAAATTGAGGTGCCTGGGCAATCCTTTTTTTCTCAACGTAATAGGAAGCCCGAACCCAGGGGATTCTCATTTTTGACACTCATTTTACTCGCTTCGAGCCATCAAACGCCCTCGAAACGAGGGCAAATTTCACCATTTTAGTTCGAAATCATAATAAATAGCTTAAACCTCACCCGATTCTGCCTCGTGCTTCCACTTTAACCCAGGGTGCGGCATTTCTCTTGGCTAACTGCCACCGTCAAGGATGGCGGGCGCCACAAGAGCTGGCTGATGATCGCCACATACGCCTGCGCCTTGTTCCATGGACGTCGAATTTGACAGAGCGGAAAAACACCACGGGCCAGCGCCGGCCAATTGAGCTGCAATCCTGATTTCATGGGCGGCCCGCCTGCCATGCCTCAGGGATGAACCATGACCGTCAGCGGAGCCAGGATGACCCTGCCATCAATGCGGACTTGCGCATAAAAGCGGAGCTGCCCGGCCTCTGGTGAATAAATCTTGAAGACAAGCGCAGGTCCGCCGCGCGCATCCTCGCGCAAAATGTCGCCTCCGACTGGGTGCAGCTGCAGCACGGTGCCTGTGTCGGTGAAAAAGCCGTGAAGATGGGCAAAAGCCTGATGCACCGGCTCCAGACGTGTCACCGGTTGTCCGGCCAGATCTGAGACCTGCAGTTGCAGGGCCTGTGTCTGACCTGCCCGCAGCTGGTTTCCCCGGGCTCCTTTCACGGTCAGGCTGAAACGAAACCCCTCGGCTTGCACGCTCATGGAAGAATCCCCCGCCGGACGAGGCGGCAAAGCCGCTCCCTCCACCTTCAGCAGGGCAAAGGGATATTCTGGCAGCCCTGTTTCCGCAGGGGTGGCTCCAGCCAGGAGCCGGTAGTCGCCGCCATGAGCCGGAGTAAAGGCCGCCTCATAACGCCCACCGCCCTTTGTTGTGGCGGTGAGATGATGAAATTCCTCGAAGCAAGGACCGGCAACCATGACCTGGACGGCCTGGGCATGCATCAGCCACAGGTCCGTCTCCTCCACCGGCCGGCCGTCCAGGGTGCGCAGTTCAAACTCAAGCCGCACCTCCTCTCCCGCCCTGGCGGCAAGCGGCCGGGAGATGACCATCTTCACCGTCGGCTTTTCAGGCCGTGCATGAATAAAACTGTAGGGTATGCGGCGGGGCTTCAGCGGACGCTGGCAGCTGGCGCAGTTTTCCCCGCCCTTGCCGGTCACCTCGCCATGCAGGGGACATGAATGGATCTCCGCCGACCTCAGCTCCGGCCTGAGGCCGTCCGCCACGTCGTCCAGCAGCCTGCGCAATGCACGGAAGGAAACGGACAGGGCGCCTGCGTTGTCAGCCATGCTGTGCCTGGCGATCTGATTGACCAGCTGAAAGGCCTGCACGGACTGCGGCTCGGTCAGCATCATGCCTCCGTCCGCTCCGGTCTGGTTCGCCATCAGGCGCAGGGATGGACTGATCAGTGAAATCTGCCCCGCCACCTCCAGCGCACGCCTTTCGCGGTCGAGACGGTCAACGTTTGCGGTCACCTGCCGGATCACATTCCAGGCCTCCTCAACGGTCTGAGGCTGAAGGACGCGTTGCGGCACCGCGACATCGGCAGGCAACGAGGATGCCAGGACCATGAAGAGAAGGAAACGCAGCATGCGGGCATCATGGGATCCTGAACCTGGATTGTCGAATGACGAATCATCCTCTGCGGTTATGATGACTCCATGAACGTCTGGAAATGGCTTCCCTGGATGTGCCTCAGCTCCGTCGCCACCGCCGGCGACCTGTCGCTGCGGATCATCCCCTGCGTGCCGGCCGGCGAACTGAAGCTGAACGGCGCCCCCCTCCAAAACACGGCCGGTGAATCCTGGACGGTGACCCGGCTCAGCTACCTCGTCAGCGGCGCCGCGCTGCGTTGCAAGGACGGCTCCTGGCTTGAACTGGAAGGCGGGCCGGCCTGGCTGAACGCGGCGACCGGCAGAAATCTCGTGCCGGTGAAAAACATCCAGGAGGGCGAATACACCGCCCTGAGATTCCACATCGGCCTCACCGAGGATGACAACCAGCTGGACCCCTCCAGCCGAGGCCCTGACCATCCCCTGAACCCGCGCCTCAACGGCCTTCACTGGAGCTGGCAGGGCGGCTACATCTTCCTGGCCCTGGAAGGCATGTGGAAAGGCCGCTCCGATGAAATGATGGGCTACTCCTTCCATCTTGGCCGTCAGCCTTTCCGGACCGCCATCACCGTCGAGGGCCCCTGGAAAATCTCCGCTCAGGCGATGACAGCGGAACTGAGGCTGGACCTGGCCAGGCTGCTTTCAGGCCTTTCATTCGCAAGGGACGGCATGACAACGCACGCCCGGGAAGGCGACCCCCTGGCGCTCCGGCTTCAGGAAAACCTGCGCCGTTCCTTCTCCCTTGTCTCGCTGCGTCCTGACAGCGACGGCGTCAGCTCCACCCCTGCACCAGCCGCAGCCCTTCTGGCGGCGGGCACCCTGCCCGGCCCAGGCCGTGGCTTCCCCCAGCCCCGGCTTCCAGCGGACAATCCGCTGACGCCTGACCGCGTGGAGCTTGGCAGGAGGCTCTTTCATGACACGCGCCTGTCACGCAACCAGCAGATCTCCTGCGCCTCCTGCCATCAGCCAGCCAGCGCCCTGGATGATCCAAGACGTTTCAGCCCGGGCGTGGAGGGCAGGACGGGCGACCGGAACTCCATGCCTCTCTTCAACCTGGCCTGGAAGGACACCTTCTTCTGGGACGGCCGCGCGGGAAGCCTGCGCCAGCAGGCGCTGATGCCCATCATCGACCACCGCGAAATGGATGAGACCGTGGAAAATGTCGTGATGAAGCTCAGCCAGGATGAGTCCATGAAGTCAGCCTTCAGGAAGGCCTTTGGCACGCCTGATGTGACGGCGGAGAGGCTGGGCCTCGCCGTGGAGGCCTTTCTGCTGACCCTCACCTCCCATGACTCGAGGTTTGACAGGGCCCAGCGCGGCGAAGTGAAGCTGACGCCTGAAGAGCAGCGCGGCTTTGAACTCTTCATGATGGAGCGCGAACCCAGGCTCGGCACGATGGGCGCGGACTGCTTCCACTGCCATGGCGGCGCCTTGTTCACCGACCACGGCTTCCGCAACAACGGGCTCGCCATCGATGAACACGACACCGGCAGGCACCGGGTGACCGGAGCCGCGCTTGACCGCGGAACCTTTGTGACGCCGAGCCTGCGCAACATCGCCCTCACCGCACCCTACATGCATGACGGCCGCTTTGCCACCCTGGAGGAGGTGCTGGACCATTACAGCGAGGGTGTTCAGCGTACGGTCACCCTTGATCCAAACCTGGCCAAGCACCCCGACGGCGGGCTGCATCTGACGGCGGAGGAGAAACGCTGCGTGATCGCCTTCCTCAGGACCCTGACGGACGACCGCTTTGCCAGGGGCCTGCCTTCGTCGCCTTGAAACCGGCCCTCCTGCGCACGCCGCCCTACTTGGTGACGATGTCATCCGGCGTGAACAGCCTGCCGTCAGGCCCGGCGGAGCGGACCTCCATCTCCGTGGCGGAGTTCGCGTGGAAAAAGTATGGCCGTCCCCATTTGTCGATCAGCTCGCCGTTGCCGTTCAGGCGCATGGCCGACTGCGGCATGTAGTTGGCCTTGCCAGGATTGCCCCCTTGGAGGGCCTGGACGATCTCCGCGTTGCTGCCCACGGGATTGCCGCCAAAACGCTGGCTGAAGTTGCGGATGTTCAGGGCGATTTCCTCCGCCTCCTGATGCTCCGGCCCCGGTTGGATCGAGGCGGGATAGTCCGGCGGCACCTGGACCGGCGCAGGCGGTGGCGCCTCGATGCGCACCGGCTTCTGCTGCACGGCGGACATGACTGCGGCGGCCATCGCCTCGATCTGCGCCGGCGAAACCATGGGACCTGCCTCCTCCCTGGCCTTGGAGCCCCCCGCCTTCTTGACGGCAGGCTTCACGGGAGACGGCGCACCCTCGGGAGGAGCCTCCGCTGAAGGACGCACGAAACCCTGCTCCCGATGAAGCATCCACCAGCCGCCGGACGTCACGAGGAGAAGCAGCAGCAGGCCGCCGAGCCATCTTTTCATGCTTCGATGCGATCCCGTCTCACGCCGTGGAAATCAAGGGGGGAATGCCGGCTCATGCCGGTTTCATGAAGCCGATGTAGCCGCCTGCGTGAGAGGTGTTGAAGCGGCTGATGTTGGGAAGCACCGAACTGATGTCGCCCGAGCTCAGGCCGTACCACTTCGCCAGCGTCGCCGTGTGCTCATCGACCGAGAGCGTCGGGATCCAGCGGCCGATGCCGGTGTCATCCGGGCCGCTGATGGCGAAGTTCTGCAGCTTGCCATAGACCTTGCCGCCATCCACGCCGCCGCCGACGACGATGTGGTGCGAGCCCCAGCCATGGTCGCTGCCCTGGCTGTTGGAAGGGAAGGTGCGGGAGAAGTCCGAGGCGGTGAAGGCGGTGACCTTGTCACCCAGCCCGAGCTGCTCCATGGCGCGATGGAAGGCGAACATGGCCTGGCTGACCTGACGCAGCAGCCCATAATGCGTCCCGCCCGTGTTGGTGGGCTGGTTGGTGAAGCCGTTGCCGTCCACCTGCGCGGTGTGGGTGTCGAAGCCGCCAAGGGAGCAGTAGAAGATCTGCCGTTTCATGTTGAAGCCTGACGGCCCCGAGGAGGCGATGAGGCGGGCGATCATCTTGAGCTGGATGCCAAGCGACGTGTTGGGGAAGCCCCCCAGGCCGTTGGGCTGCGCGGCGGCGGAGTAGATTCCCGTCAGGCCGGTGTTCCAGCGCCAGGGAGCGGCGGCATCCTGGGAGGCATACGAGGAGGGGGAATCCGTCGGATCACGGTAGTTCGTGATGTTGTTGTTGAGCAGGTCACCGGTGAAGACGGCGTTGTCGAGCACGCTCGCATAAGCCTGACGCTGCAGGTTGGCATGACCCAGGTCCAGGATGCCCTGGAGGGCCTTCTGACGCACGCCGGTGCCGCCCATCAGGCCGCCGCCGCTGCCGGTGGCGTTGAAGATGACCGCCCCGTTCGTGGAGACATGGTACTGGGAGACCAGGTTGCCGATCTGGAGCGTGTTCGCCCCGTTCAGCGAAACCGACATGGAGATCTGTCCTGATGGATTGGCCACCGAATTGTAAATGTCGGCGATGCGGCCGCCCCAGCCCGTCGCAGGCGGCTGGTCAGGGATCGAAGTCTGCCACTGCGTCACCTGGTCGCTGTGGGAGAAAAGCTGCGGCGGGCGGTAGGCGGCAAGTCCGGAGGTGTACTGCGCCTTGGTCGTCGGGCGCACGAGGGTGCCCACGTTCTGCACCACGGCCAGCTTGCCTTCACCAAAGAGGGTCTGCAGGTCGGCGCAGCCTGGATGGAAGCCATAGGTGCGCCCCTGGTAGGTGTAGGCAGGGTCGCTGACATTGGGGCCCGTCCTCAGCGTCAGCAGGGAGCTCTGGGGAAGCACCAGGTTGCCTCGCGCCGTCGCATATTCGTTGTAGGTCGTGTTGTCGGTCGGCACGAACCAGTTGTTGGCGTCATTGCCGCCGCCAAGGAAGACGCAGACCAGCGCCTTGTAGTCGGAAGGCACGTCGGCGGCCATGAGGGAGTTCATGAGCCGCAGGTCGCGGATGGTGCTGACGCCTGCCGCCGCACCACCCAGGATGGATGCACGCTGGAGAAAGCTGCGACGAGTCAGGATGTTGGGTGCTTTGCTCGTGTTCATGAGGATCAACGCTGGATGGTGAAGTCGGGGCTCGTCAGGATGAGGTGCAGGATCGCACGGATGCGGTCGCGGCGCTCGGTGGCGGAGGGCGTGCCGCTGCCCTGGTTGTAGATGATCTGGGAGGCATGGGCGTTCGCAACTCCGGTGACGGTGGGGGCGCCGGTGCAGTTCACCCCGGTGATGGTGAAGGTGCTGGCGCCGGTGACGGTGATGACGCGCGCGGTGGAGGTGCTGTTAAGGGAGGCGCTGAAGGTTCCATCAGTCACACCGCTGACGCAGACGGACTGCCCCGTGGTGTATCCATGCGGACGCGCGGTGGTCACGGTGCAGGGGCTTGTCACGGAGATGGACTGGATCGGCAGGGCCACCAGATCACGCATGATCTGCTTTGCTTCGGCAGGCATCTGACCCGCCATCAGCAGGGTGGTCAGCTGGTCGATCAGCCGGTCGATGTTCTGGTTGTGCGTCCAGGGCACCCCCGTGTTGACCGGCGCGCCCAGGCCGAGGTTGGAAGCATTCCCCGTCACCCAGGTGGAGTAGTCCAGGGTGATGGCGTTGTTGCCGGTGTTGAAGCTGCTGAAGCCGTTGGTCGTGCCCGAGTTGAACACTCCATTATAGAGGTAGTTGGCCTGGCGGATGACCCCGGTCTCCGCCGTCAGCTGGAACTCCGGCGTGGTGATCCCCTGGGAGGCCAGAAGGCCGGGGAACTTGTACTCCGGCAGGAAGTAGTTGAAGACCGTGTCGGCGTTGACCGGCGACTGGTCGAGGTCTGCATCCGTGCTGCCGACCTGGTAGGTGCTGGAGCGTGAATTGATGGTGCCGGAACGGGTCAGCGGCTGTGACACCAGCGGGAACTGATAGACGCTGTTGTTGCCCTGGCTGTTGCTGTAGCCGGTGGTCGCGCTGGAGATGAGGAAGGTGTAGGTCTTCAGGTCAGGAACGGTGTCCACCGTGGCGACGACATCGATGGGAATCGGGGTCACCTGGGCTGCATAAACATTCAGCTGCACCTGGTCTCCGACCTTCAGGTGATGGTCCTGGTCGGTCCTCATGGTCACACGCCGGTCATTCGGCGCAGCCAGCCCGGATCCGGCAATGGTCATGCTTCCAGGAGAGAAGCGTGGAATCATGCAGTTGCCGGAGCGGACTGCCGGGTCCGTGGTGCTGACCGTGATGGTGAAGGCGTTGCCGTTTTCACCACCGGAAGTGGGGCTGGTGTTGGTGATGGTGTAAACCTGGCCGTCAATGGCCGCGCCGTTGGCCGTGCCGGTGGTGAAGTCCATGTAGACCTGGTTGCCGCTCTGCAGCCAGTGGTTGCCCATGGTGACGGTGCAGGTGGTGGAGTTGGCGGGAATGCTGTAGGTGCCGTTGGCCCAGCCCGTGGCCTGGACGGTGAAGGTGTCCGTGTCCACCACGGTCACGCCATAGGCGGCGGTCATCGGGGCGGGGATGCCGTTCGTCACGTCCGAGGAGCCTGGCGTGAACTCCAGAAGCACGTTGTTGCCTGTGGCCAGCTTGTGCGCCGCACTGGTGTCCACCGTGATCGTGCGGGTGCCGGTCTGGCTGTAGGTGCCGGTGTAGGTGCCGGGGCGGAAGGCCCTGCCGGCGGCGGCGACACGGAGCAGAGGCTCGCGCTGCTTGCCATAGGCAGGCTTGCTGACCATGTCTGGGCTGCGGGCTTCGTAGTCGAGCAGGATGGCCTTGATGACCGCCTGCATGTCACCCCGGACTCCCGCACCGTTGTCGTTGAACTTCTGCACCACGCGGTAGAGGTAGTCGCGCGAGGGATGGCTGGTGACCATGCGCTGGATGAGCTGACGGCAGAGGAAGGGGCCGCAGTTGGGGTGGTTGAAGAGCTGGTCATGGGACAGCTCCAGCTCCTTGTCCGGCAGCTCCTTGTACTCCGTCTGGTTCCAGTGGGTGGTGTTGTGAACCGCAATCGGGTCAAGCGGCACGCCGCCAAGGCTCGAGATGCCGGGCATCACTTCATTGTTCAGCACGCGCTTGGGACCGGTGTAGTGGCGGGCGGGCACCTCGCGCATCAGCCGCATCCAGTTGGCAGGTGCGTTGATCCCCGTGCGGTCGGCACCATCGTATCCATCCGTCCAGCCGGTGAACACATGGGCAAAGCCGACGATCTCGCGCTGCGTGTAGGTGTCGATCGGATGATCGTTTGAGTTCAGGACGAGGGTGCCGTCCGGCCACATCCGGTAGAGGCCGATGGAGAAGAGCTGCTTGATCTCACGGGCGTAGTTTTCATTCGGGATGCGGCCCAGCGTGGGATCGGGCTTGTCATTGTTCCGCATGTCCAGGTAACGGCCCATGGCGGGGGTGAGCGTCGTGGTCTCCAGGATCTCCCGGAAGTTGCCAAACGCCCCCTCGGTGAGCTTGTCATAGAAGTAGGCGATCGCCTCGCCGCGGTTGTCAAGCGGCCCCTGGCCGGAGATCACATGAACCTGGCTGAGCGCGAAGGCGACACGCTGGCGGAGCTGGTCCTGGCCGCTGATGGAGTTGCGCCACCAGGAGTTGAAGAACAGCGTCTCGTCATAGGCGGAGCCGCCCTGCGCATCCGCTCGCCGTGTGCGCAGGACTTCATCCAGGGAGTTGGTCGCCGGCTTCGAGAACTGGTCCTCGATCCACATTTCATAGCGGGTCTTGCCGCCGGACGGCACGATGGCTTTCAGCGCGGCGATGTCGGCCACGCCGGGACCAAAGGAGGCCTGGGCCAGGAAGCGCGCGGCACCGGCGTCCGTGTTGCTGTCATCCGTCCACGAAGGCGGGGCCGGAGGCGGCGTGAAGGTGCGTGAACCGTTGGCCAGGGTGAAGTTGCCCCGGATTTCACCACCAGGGTTCAGGGCCGTGTGCAGGTTGATGTAGGCCTTGCCCTGCTTGATCAGCTCGCGGACGTCGTTAAGCGCAAGCGTTCCCTGCGGGGCAAGCGTCCACTTGTGATACAGGAACCTGCCTGCCGAATCAAACTTGGGCCCATCGCCTGCAGGCGGCTCGGTGCCGTCATAAATGATGAATGACTGGTGGTTCAGATAGGGGTCCGAATGCACATGCCAGTCCGTCGGGTCAATGACGCCGTTGACACCGCTGCTGCCGTCGGCGGCCACGGGCTGCCCGGCCACCGCACCGTCAACGTCACCGGACAGGCCGCTGTATTTGACCGTGACATAGGCCACAGTTTCATCGGCGCTCAGCCTCATGGTGGCCGTGCCGACACCCTTCAGGCTGCCGCCCGGAGGATCGATGGCGCCGTTCTGACGCAGCAGCGTGGCCACATACAAGGTCCCCGGCATCGAGGCGAGCGACGGAGCCTCATAAGGTGACAGCACATAACCTGGCACCACCTCGCTCGGCACGGTTGTCGCCTCACCAGGCTTGGACCAGCCGACGGCCAGGTGATCCGCCCCCGTCGCGGACTTGTGCAGCACTTCAAAGTAATAGCGCTTCCCCTGTTCAAGGGCCATCCACGGCGACTTCACCGCCGTGCCCCAGTCGAGCGGCGTCGTGCCTCCGCCGGTCACGGTGGCGCGCTTGAAGCTGTTCACCACCTCCTCGTCGTTGGAGAGCCAGAACTCGGCGGAGTCGCTCGCCGAAAGCCAGAAGTAATAGTTTCCGGTGACAGGCGCCGTGATGTAGCCGCGTATGCGCGCACCAAAGTTGTCGGCCGCGCTTGTCGGCGCCGCAAGGGTTGACAGGCTGCTGGTGCTCGTCGGCGTGGTGGACAGCGGGATGGTCGGGATCGATGTGCCGTTGATGCCCGTCCAGAGTTCACGGCCAACCGTCGCACCGGTGTCCTCCACCTCCAGGTTCAGCACGGATGTGCTGGTTCCGTTCGGACCGCTGATGGTGATGGTCAACTGATAGCTTCCAGCGGAGCCCGGAGGCGGCGTGCCGCTGATGACCCCGCCGCCGTAGCTCAGCCACGCGGGCAGGCCCGAGACGCTGACCGAGCCGCCGTTGCTGCCCAGGACGGCATAGGAAAACGCCCCCCCCACAAGGCCCGTCGCCTGGATTTCACCCAGGTGGGCCGGAGGAGCCTGCGGGACACTGGTCGGATAAAGGCGCTCCGTCGGGATGATCTGCTTCGGCTGGCTCGGGCTGTACCAGTAAAGCAGGCAGCGCGCATAACTCGTGTTCTCCCAGTAGTCGAGCTGGATGTCGTAACGGGTGCCGCCCACGACGGGCAGGCGGACGTAGCGCTCATTGCCCATGGAGGCCCAGTCCTTGAGCGGCTTGTTGACGATCTCAATGTTGGCGTTGCCCGAGCTGGCGGGATGCTTGCCGATGCCGTGGTTCACCGTGAAGCTGCTGGAGGTCACGTCACTGATCACGAGGTCGAAGGTGTCGGAGAAGCTGATGTTGCCGGTGCCCGTGGCAAAGAGGTTTGCCCCGACCGAAACGGTGAAGGTCGTGCTGGTCGCCGCCGTGATGGTGTAGGGCAGGCTCGCCAGGGAGGTCAGGTTGCCGCTGGTCGGATCCAGGAAAACGGTCTGGCCGACCTGATGGCCGCCGGCCGTGAAGTTCGTCATCGCGGAATAGGTCACCACCATGTCCCCGGTGCCGGCGTCGTAGCTGTAGGTGGCCGTGCCGCCGTAGTTCAGGTTGCCGCTGCTCGGATCCAGACGGACGGTTTCACCAACGATGAAGCTTCCCGGCTTGATGGCCATGTTCGTGTAGGTGACCACCGTGTTGCCGGTGACAGGATCATAGGTGTAGGTCCCCGTGCCGGTGTTTGTTGCAACATGCGTCTTAAGCTCCTGCACCTGGCCGTTGATGCGCAGGGTCGCGCCGTCGTCCGCATGCACCACAAAGGTGTACTCCTCGGTGAACTGCGGCTGCACCTGGCCGGACCAGCGCACGGAGAAGGTGTCCGGATTGATCTGGGCCACGTCAGGCGTGCCCGTGCCCCAGATGCCGTTGTTGCCGGTGGTCACCGCCGCATCCACGCCGATGCGCGCCGGCGCCCCGGTGAAGGTGGTGTTGGTGTAAATTTTGTTATACACGCCCGTGGTCCCGCTGTTGCTGCGGTTTTCCAGGAGGCAGGCGGTGTTTGAGCCCTGGTTGCCGGGCAGGGTGGCACCCGTGCTGTTGACCGTGACGGTGAAGGTGTTGGCGTCAGGAACTGTCGCCACCGTGTAGGTCCCGCTGTAGCCGTTGACGTCGACGGTGTTGGGCGTGAACAGCGTGCCTGCGGTAAAGGCCAGGGTGACGCTGTTGCCGACGCTCAGGCCGTGGCCTGTCAGGGCGATGGTGGCCGTGCCCGTCGTGACGGGCGTGCCACGCGTGAAGGCGTAGGTGGCCGCCTGGGTGTGGGTGAACTGCTCCCCCTGCGGAATGTTGACGAACGTGCCTCCGTCACGGCTCCACTGCAGGCGGCAGCGGGCGGCGTCCACCGTCTCCACATGCTCCACCCGCATCCGGTAACGCTCGGCCGCCGAAGCCGGAACCACCAGGCTGTAGGAGGAGCTGATCTTGAAGGTTCCCACGGTCGCGGCGCTGTCCCAGCCGTGTTCGATGATCTGCTCGCCCGGCAGGTCAAAGGTGCCGTTCCTGTCCAGGTCCAGCAGCACCCGCGCCTTGTCGTCCGCGTCCAGCTGGAAGCGGTAGCTGCCCGCCGTGGCCGGGCTGAGGTACATTTCAAAGGTGTCGGAGTAGTTGTCCGGGACATTCGTCGCCGTGGTCCCTGCGGCTGCGGAAATGGTCACGCCGTTCGGCGTTCCGTAGCCCCAGTCGTTGCCAACGGTTGGGTCAATGCGCTCCACGACACCCGGATGCACCGGCTGGATGCTGAAGTTGCAGGTGCTGCTGCTGCTGGCGGGAAGCCCGGCACCCGGTGGCAGCGTGCAGGTGAAGCTCGTAGCGTTCTTGGAGGCCACCACATAGTTGAAATGATTGTAGGTGGCCGTGTTCAGGTTGCCCCCGTTGAAGGACAGCTTCACCTCACCCCCGACCTGGACCGCCGCCAGCACGTCCGCCAGCCGCTGAGTGGTCAGGCCGGTCGGAGTCACCAACACGGATCCCGTGAAATTCGGCGTCACGCCGGACCGGGTGTAGCTGTAGCTGCCGACATCCCCGAAGTTCAGGGCGTTGTTGGCGGTGCTGCTGGCATTGTCATAATAGCGCGCGGTCAGGCCGGTCCCCGTCGGATTCGTGGCGTTGGCGATGATTACCGTCGCCGTGGCATGATTGGGATCAATCACCGGGGCCGCATAACTGCCGGCGGTTGCCGAGGCCAGGGTCGCTATCACGGACTCGCTGCCTTCCACCTCGGTGTCCGATTCCGGATTGACGTACAATTGCTTCGACTTCTCCCCGGAACCAAAGTTCAGGATCGTGCCTGAGGAAAGGGTGTAATCCCCGCCTGCCCCGCCGCCAGCGCCGCCGCCGCCCCCAGGCGCAGCCGTTCCCGCAATGCTCAGGTTGACCGTGACCGGCAGCAGGCTGCGCGTGCGGGTGATCGTGAAAAAGCCGGGCTGCTGGCCGTCCTCCTGGGCCAGGGTGCCGGTGCTGGCGATGCTGATCACGTCGGCCACCGACACTTCGGCGTTTGCCAGGGTGCCGTCCAGGACTCCGTCGTCATCCGTGTCCGCCTTGGCCGGGTCCAGCCCCATGAGGCCCTCCGCCCAGGTCGAGACGCCGTCCGAGTCCGAGTCCAGGTCGCTCACCTCCAGCTTGTAGAACTTGGTCGCCCCAACCCTCGCCACGGTCAGGCTCTGCGAGCTCACGTCACTCGTCGGACGATGATCCGCCTGGGGAACCCCCAGCACCACGCCGCCGATGGCGGTGATGTCTTCCGCGCCGCTGAACGTTCCCGTCACCGCCGTGTCGCTCACGACCCGGTACTTCTTCCCGGCCTTCTGGGTGAAGTAAAAGGTCACCGTCGACGGCGTCAGCACCATGTTGCCCACCTTCAGGCTGTCGGAGGCGTTCCTCGGGTTCGTGCCCGCAACCGACTCCACGCCGTTCGTGTTGCCATCCCTGTCCTCATCCCCTCCGGCGGCAAGGCCCCAGGCGTCAAACACGGCCTGCCAGACATCATCAAGTCCGTCAGGACCTCCCTGCCCCGGGCCGGAACTGTAGCTGTCCATCACGGGCGCGGCCGATGCTGGAACTGAAAGACCGATGCAGGACACCATGGATGCAAGGACGGCGAAACGTCGCATGAAGGTACGCATAAGCAGGTTCGGAGAGAAGGGTTGGTTTGCCTGGCCTTGGACGGGATCACGGACTGCCAGGCGTTGTCCGCCAGATAAATGCGTGGAATACCAAAAAAGGCGGAAAGGTGTCAATAGTCGAATAAATGGTTGGGCCAACTCCGCCCCGGAAGGGAGGAAAAAAATCTCGACTGCCCGCCGGAATTTGAGTAACGATCCGGGCAATTCGGGGATTAATCATCAAAGCCAACCCGACTTACACCCATGAAACCGTCCCGCCTCGCCATCTGCTGCCTTGGTTTGATGCCCCTCGCCCTTCCGACCTCCGGACTTGCCGAAGCCGTGACGGATCCCGTGGGCTTCATCACCATCAACATCGCCCCGGGCAACGGCAGCACCACGCGCGCCCTGACCCTGCTCTCCGCGCCGCTGCTCACCAGCGCCACCAAGGCGGACGGAGTCACCCCGGCGGACGGCGCCGTCACCGGCATCATCTCCTCCCTGACCTCCAACACCCTCACCAACAGCGGCGCCGCCTGGACGGCCGGCGAACTCTCCGCCGCCGTCACGCCCAAGGTCCTGCGCATCCTCAGCGGCGCCGCCGAAGGCCGCACCTTCCTGCTTTCCACCACCACGGCGAACACCTCCACCACCGTCACCCTGCACACCACGGAGACGACCGACCTCACCACCCTCGGCATCGCCACCGGTGCCAATGGCGACCGCTATCAGATCTTCGACTGCGACACCATCAGCTCCTTCTTCGGCGACACCAGCCTGATCGTGAAGAACGACAACCCCGACCTGGCCGACAACATCCTGCTCTTTGTCGGCGGCGCCTGGAACACCTACTACTTCCATGTCACCAACAACCGCTGGACCCGGCGTGGATTCGGCAATCCGGATGCCACCAACCAGGCCGTCAAGCCCGAGGCAGGAATGATGTTCAACCGTCTCGGCTCCGCCGCCATGGCCCTCAACATCACCGGCTCGGTCCCCATGACCAAGCGTGCGGACGTGGTGAAAAGCAGCGGCGTCACCTTCCTCGGCACCCACTGGCCTGTTGATGCCACCCTGGCCACCAGCGGCATCCAGTCCATTCCAGGCTGGACCAGCAACGCCAGCTTCAACTCCGCCGACCAGGTGCAGCTCTTTATTAGTGGCGCTTGGTCCAAATACTGGTTTGACGGCACCAACTGGCGCCGCAGCGGCTTCGGTAGCCCCATCAGCGACAGCCAGGTCATCACTGCGGGAACCGCCATCCTGATCAACAAGGTGAATGCTTCTGGAAGTGACAGCCTGCTGACCAAAAACCGGCCGTTCTAAAAAAGCGTTGACTCACCAGCCTGAATTTTGGCAAACTAACTTTGATATCATGAAATTCTTCAACCTGTTTTCCCTGGTCCTGCTGTTGGGCGCACCTCTATCCGTTCAGGCGGCCGTTACCCTGACCACTTTCGGCAGCAGTTCCGCGCCGTCCTTCACGATTGACGGCTCAACTAGTTTCACGACCAATCAGACCGCCTCACAACTGGGAGTCACTGGTAACGATAACGGCAGCCTTCTGGCTGGAGGTTTCAACACCGTCAGCATCGTCGGCAACACCGATACTCTTACCCTTCTGGGCTCCATCACCGGAGCCCCCTCCTCAGCTTTCAAAATCACCCTCTTTGATTCGGCGTTCAACACGGCCGAGTATCTCGGCGGTGCCTGGACGGCCCTGGGCAGCGGCGGCTCTTCCACCCTGAATTTTAGCACCGCCATGGGTGGCTTTGATTATTCCAGCGTCATCGGCATGCAGCTTGATACTGCCGGCCCCCCTCCCGGAACTTCCATCAACGCCACCTTCACCGGCCTCCTGGCCGCCGCCGTTCCTGAACCCACCCGCGCCCTGCTGCTTGGCGTCGGCCTGGTCGGTGTCGTGCTCCGCCGCCGCCGTTGATTGCATCAACCGGCCCTTGCCTTTCGAGCCCCTGGTTTCCGCCAGGGGCTTTTTGTTGCCGGCTTTCATGAACCCATGCCACGCAGCATCCGTCAGCCCCCTTGGCTGCCGCAACGAACCTCTTCAGGAAATCCTGACATCCTGTCAATCCTGTCCCAACCGCCCCGAAGGCCCCAAGTCCGCCCTCCTGCCCCCGGCTCCGTGCCCGTGATTGATGCATAGCCTTTTGCGCTGCCCGCCTTTGCGCCTATGCTCAGCCCCTGAACAATGCATTACCCTGACCAAGCCCGCCGAGTCATCCGTCTCGAAATCGAGGAACTCGAACGCCTGCACGGCAGGATCGGGCTGGAATTCAGCACGGCCATCGAAACACTGCTGAAAACCCTGGATTCAGGCCGCAAAATCGTCGTCTGCGGCGTCGGCAAGAGCGGCAACATCGGCCGCAAGATCGCCGCCACCCTCAACAGCACCGGCGCCACCACGGTCTGCCTGGATGTCGGCGACGCCCTGCACGGCGACCTGGGTGTGATCGACCCCGGCGACCTGGCCCTGCTCCTGAGCTACAGTGGCGAAACCCGCGAACTGCTGGACCTGCTGCCTCACCTCAAGCGCCTCAGCATGCCCACCCTCGCCATCACTGGCGACACCACCTCCACCCTGGCCCGCCATGCCGACTGCGTGCTCGATGTGCAGGTCAGCCAGGAAGCCTGTCCCCTCAATCTCGCCCCCACCTCCAGCACCACCGTCATGCTCGTGCTGGGTGACGCCCTGGCCATGGTCCTGCTGGAGGCCCGCGGCTTCCAGGCCGAGGACTTCGCCCGCCTCCACCCCGGCGGCAGCCTGGGACGTGCCCTGCTCACCCGTGTCTCCGACGTCATGCGCAGCGGCGACCAGCTGGCTCTGGTGCAGCCCGACAGCAGCGTCACCCTCGCCTTGGAGGCCATGACCCGCGCCCGTTCCGGGGCCGCCGTGGTCGTCAGCCCGGACGGCACCCTGGCCGGCGTCTTCACCCATGGTGACTTCGTCCGCGCCTACCAGAAAAACCACTCCATCGCCGAACTGCCGGTCAGCGGTTTCATGACCCGCAACCCCATCAGCATCCAGGCCGACAAGCTGGCGGCCGAGGTTCTGGCGACCCTGGAGAAGGCACGCATCGACGACCTCGTCGTGCTGGATGCCGACCAGCGCCCCGTCGGCCTGGTGGACACTCAGGACCTGACCCGCCTGCGCCTGGTTTGAGGATTCCCACAGGCCGGCAGCGCACAAAATCCGCCCGTTTTCTTCCCTGGAAGACGGAGCACCGCGCTTGCATGGATCAGGGTTCCGACTCAACAAGACAATGCCCCCAGCATGACCGCCGACGCCACCATCACCAACATCTCCTGCTACCTCTTCGCCCCGCTTTCCGACCTGAAGACGCTGCGCCTGAAGCTGCTCGAGTTTTGCAGGGACCGCGACCTCAAGGGCACCATCCTGCTCAGCACCGAAGGCATCAACTTCTTCATCGCCGGCGAACGCGCCAAAGTGGACGAGCTCGTCGATGAGCTGCGCCGCATCCCCGGCCTTGAAGCCCTGGCGCCGAAGTACAGCTTCAATGACCACCAGCCCTTCAACCGCATGCTGGTGCGCATCAAGAAGGAGATCATCGCCTTCGGCGTCGAAGGCATCGACCCCGCGCGCTACACCTCGCCCCGCCTCAAGCCCGTGGAGCTCAGGCAGTGGCTCGACGAAGGCCGGCCCGTCGTGCTTCTCGACACCCGCAACGACTACGAGGTGAAGCTCGGCACCTTCAAAAACGCCACCGTCATCGGCATCGACCATTTCCGCGACTTCCCGGAGGCCGTGCGCCGGCTGCCGGCCGAGCTGAAGAACCAGCCGGTCGTCAGCTTCTGCACCGGTGGCATCCGCTGCGAGAAGGCGGCTCCCTTTCTCGAAAGGGAGGGCTTTCAGCAGGTCTGGCAGCTTGATGGCGGCATCCTGAAATACTTCGAGGAGGTCGGTGGCGATCACTGGAACGGCGAATGCTTCGTCTTCGACCAGCGCGTCGGCGTCGACCCGGCCCTGCGAGAAACGGAATCCAGCCAGTGCTTCCAATGCCAGTCCCCGCTCACCGGCGAGGAGCAGCAGGATCCGCGTTATGTCGAGGGCGTCTCCTGCCCCTACTGCCACAGGACGAGCGAGCAGCAGCAGCTCGAAAAAATGGCACGCAGCCAGGAGGCCCTCCGCCGCGCCTCCAATCCCCTGCCCGGCAGCCTGCCCTATGACAACCGTCGGCCGATCTGCATCCCCGAACGCTGTGACCAGATGCCGGTGCTGGACGCCCTTGGATCCATCTTTCCCCAGGTGCCGCGCAGCGAATGGCTGATGCGCTTCGAAGCTGGGCTCATCGAGGATGATCACCGTCAGCCCGTGCCCGCCGGCCGCCGGATGCGCGCCGGTGAACGCCTCTACCGTGTTGAGCCCGGCATCACGGAGCCGCCCGTCAATGCGGACATCCGGCTTCTCCATGAGGATGAAGCCGTCATCGTCCTGGACAAGCCAGCCCCGCTGCCCATGCACGCCTGCGGCCGCTTCAACCGCAACACGCTCCAGAACATCCTGCACACCGCCTACGCCCCGCAGAAGCCCCACGCCTGCCACCGGCTCGACGCCAACACCAGCGGCCTCGTCGTGGTCGCCCGCACCCGTCACTTTGCCAAATGGATCCAGGGCCAGTTTGCCAGGGGTGAGGTTCAGAAGCTCTACCTCGCCCGCATCCAGGGCCATCCCGGTTGGGACCATCTCACCTGCGACCTGCCTCTCAGCAGCGAGGCGGGCGGCCTTGGCAGCCGCGAAGTCGACGAGCAGAACGGCGACGCCGCCCTCACCGGATTCCGCGTGATCAGGCGTGAGGAAGGCGGCACCACCCTGGTGGAGGCACGTCCCGTCACCGGCAGGACAAACCAAATACGTGTTCATCTCTGGCAGCTCGGGCACCCCGTCGCCGGCGACCCCGCCTACCTGCCGGAAAGGCAGCTCGGGGAGACGCAGACCCTTTCACCCGACGCCGCCCCCATGTGCCTGCATTCCTCCCGTCTCAGCTTCATCCACCCGCTGACCCGGGAGCAGGTCACCTTTGAATCCACACCCAAGTGGCTGTGACGCGCCTTCGGGACGCGCACGCCGGTCCCCGCCGCAATTCCACCCGGCCCGTTTTGCGCAGTTGACCAAGTTCGTCGCCGTCTGGCAGGTTTGCGCCTATGGTTGTCAGCACCATGAAACAGCTCGCCCAGTACCAGGATGGCCGCCTCGAACTCCAGGAGGTCCCCGCCCCCATGCCGCCTCCGGGCGGCATCCTGGTCAGCACCACCTGCTCCGTGATCTCACCAGGCACGGAGAAAATGAAGGTGGACCAGGCCCGCATGTCCCTCCTGCAAAAGGCCCGGACGCGCCCCGACCAGGTGCGCAAGGTCATCGACACCGCACGCACCCTTGGCTGGAAGTCGGCGCTCGAAAAGGTGCGCAACCGGCTGGAGTCACCCACGCCGCTCGGCTATTCCGCAGCCGGCGTCGTGGTTGCTGTGGATGGGCAAAACAGCCGCTTTCAGGTTGGCGACCGTGTCGCCTGCGGCGGCGCTGAATGCTCGTTTCACGCCGAGATGATCGCCGTTCCAGACCTGCTGGCGGCGCGCATCCCCGACGATGTGCCGGACGAAAAGGCCGCCTTCACCACCATCGCCTCCATCTCCATGGAGGCCGTGCGCAAGTCAGGAGCCGGCCTTGGTGAAAGGGTTCTCGTGCTCGGCCAGGGCATCGTCGGCCTTCTTGCCACCAGCCTGCTCAAGGCCTCGGGCGCGCGCGTGATGGCCGCCGACTTCGTGCCCGCCAGGCTGCAGGCCGCGCGGCTCATGGGCGCCGAACAAACGATGAATCCATCCAGGCAGGACCTTGAGGCCGAGGTCCGCTCCTGGACCGCAGGCCTGGGCGTGGACGCCGTGCTGGTCTGCGTCGGAGGCAGCGGCCCCGCCGTCGCGGACAGCACCATCGCCTGCCTTCGCGAACGCGGCGTCATGGTCATCGTCGGCATCTACGACGCCGAGCTGAGCTGGAAGACCGCCTACATGAAGGACATCCAGGTGCGCTACAGCCGCAGCTACGGCCCCGGACGTTATGATCCTGAGTATGAATGGGGCGGCAGGGACTATCCCGCCGCTCATGTGCGCTGGACGGAAAACCGCAACTTTGAGGCCTGCCTGCAGCTCATGACCAGCGGCGCCCTCGACACCGCGCCGCTCACCACCCGGCATGTCCGCTTTGAAGAAGTCGTGCCGGCCTATGACACGCTGAGCGAGGAGATCGGCGTGGTCATCCACTATGGAGGCCATCCCATTCCAGAGGCTCCCGCATCACGCCTCGCCACGCCATTGCCAGCGATGCGGGAAGAAGCCGCAAGGCTGCATGCCCCCTGCCCGAAAATCGACGTCATCGGCGCAGGAAACTTTGCCCGCACCATGCTGCTGCCCCACCTGAAGGGCGGCCCCATGCCCCTGGGCACCATCGTCAACGCCACCGGCCTCAGCGCCCGGCATGTGAAGGAGAAGTTCGGCTTCACCGGCTGCGGCACGAATCCGGATGACATCTTTGCATCTGGCGCGGGTGCCGTGATCATCGGCACGCGCCATCACCTGCATGCTCCGCTCACCCTCAGGGCGCTGGCCGCAGGCAGGCACGTTTTTGTCGAAAAGCCCCTGTGCCTGACTCCCGGGGAGCTCGCCAGCATCAGCTCCGCCGCAGACGCCTCGCAGGGCAGCGTCATGGTCGGCTTCAACCGCCGCTTCGCACCGGCCACCGTCAGGATCCGCGAACTGCTCGCCAGCGTTCCGGGTCCGCGAACCCTGGCCTTCCATGTCTTCGCAGGCCCCCTCGCCCCGGATCACTGGTATGCCAGCATCGAGGAAAGCGGCGGCCGCATCCTGGGTGAGGCCTGTCACTTTTTTGACTATGCCTGCCACCTGCTCGGCAGGCCGGTGACAGTTCATGCCCAGGCCGTGGGACGAGGCCCCACGCCGGACTCCTTCACCGCCCAGGTCGGCTTTGCAGACGGCTCCTCCGCGCAGATCATCTATTCGGCGGAGGGTGACTTCAGCTTCCCCAAGGAGTCCCTCCGCATCTTCGCCTCCGGCCTTGTCCTCGAATGCGCCAACTTCCAGAAGCTTTCCATCCATCATCGCCGCCGCACCGCCGTGCATCGTCATGACGGCAAGGGCCATGCCGAGGAGATGAAGGCCTGGCTGGACTTTCTTCAGGGCCGCTCTCCGCACCCGCTGCCCCTGAAGGAGTCCCTGCAAAGCATGACGCTGACCTTCGCGGCCCTGGCCAGCATCCGCGAGGGCCGCTGCATCAGCATCGACGCCTAGCCGCGCCGTTTCCGCCCAACAAGAAACTTGCCCACGCCCGCATTTTCTGGCCTATGGCTGGGCTTCATGCTGGAAGCCAAGAACATCTGCCTGGAAGTCGATCCACCACCGGGTTCAAGCCTGGACGTGCTGCGCCTGATGGACGACGTCAACTTCGAGGTTCCCAACGGACATCTCATGGCCATCGTCGGCCCCTCAGGCTGTGGCAAGACCACCCTGCTCAAGGTGGTCGCCGGCATCGTCGAACAAACCTCCGGCGAACTCAGATGGGAGGGCCGCGACCTCAAGGAGGAGGAGGATCTGCATCCTGGCGAACTTGGCTACGTTCCGCAGTTCAGCCTCGCCCACGACCTGCTCACCGTCGAGGAATGCGTGGCGGACAGCATGTCCCTGCGCACCCAGCTTCCCGGCACCGATGAGTTTGAATCCAAGCTGGAGAAGATCCTCGCCATCACCGGCCTGACCGACCTCGCGGACCGGCGCGTCAAGGTGCTTTCAGGCGGCCAGAAACGCCGGCTCGGCCTCGCTCTGGAGCTGGTCACCAATCCCTGCCTGCTGCTCTGTGACGAGGTGACCAGCGGCCTCGACCCGAAGTCCGAACGTGAGATCACCGACCTGCTGCGCGTGCTCTCGCGTGAAAACCCGAGGCGCGTCGTCATCAACGTCACGCACAGCCTTGCAAGCCTGGAGGCCTTTGACAGCGTGCTCGTCATGTACCGGGGAAGGCTGGTCTATCACGGCCCTCCTGGCATGCTCACCCATTACTTCACCGTTCAGCATCCCGAGGAGGTCTACCTGCGCCTCACCCAGCGCGAGGAGCAGGCCTGGCATGAATCCTGGCTGAAAAAGCACGAGTATTATCAGAAGATCCTCTTCGAAGCGGCCAGGGACAAGCCCGTGCCGGACGAGCCGGGGCATGAGGGAGCGGACGAATCCCACGAGGCAGCGGCCCCCGAGGAGCTGCCCTCCACCCTCAGCCAGGTCTTCACGCTTCTGCACCGGCGCTGGACCATCTTCCGCCGTGACGCCGGACAGGTCTGGCTGCATCTCGCCATGCTTTTCGGCTTCCCGCTGCTCGTGGTCATCTTCGCCCTCGACGGCATCAAGCCGCTGAAACAGCTCAGCCAGCGCCAGGAGACGAACGTCGTCCTGGAAATGGCCCAGAAGGCCCAGCACCTCGTCGAACAGCTCAATGCCGGCGGCCTCGTGAGCGGCCTGATCATGCTCCAGGTCGTGCTCGTCACCCTCATGGCGAGCAACAACGCCGCGCGTGAGATCGCTGGCGAACGCCTCATCCTCGAGCGTGAAAAGCTCGGCGGCCTCAGCATCAGCGCCTATGTGCTCAGCAAAATCCTCTTTCTCGGCGTCTTTGTCCTCGCCCAGAGCATCTGGATGGGGATCTTCGTGGACATGGTCACGGGCGGCCTTCCCGGCGACCTCATCGTCAAGCTGCTCCTGCTGGTGCTCGTCTCCGCAGCCATGACCAGCATCTGCCTCGGCATCAGCGCCCTCTGCCGCACTCCGGAAAAGGCGACCATCCTCAGCATCTACCTCGTCGGCTTCCAGCTCCCTCTCTCCGGAGCCGTGCTCAGCCTGCCCGGATGGATCGAAGGCATCGTCAACCCCTTCATCGCCGCCTTCTGGGCCTGGTCGGGCAGCCTGCGCAGCATGAGCGACACCCCCTTCTACGACGCCGTCAAGAAGGTCACCGAGACCAGCCTCGTCACGCCGGAGCTGGCCGCCTTTGTCCTCCTCGCCCACATCCTGATCGGCCTCACCCTGACCTACGTCGGCAGCAAGGGCAGCCAGTGGGAATAACCAACCCTTCAACCTGTGGCCCGTGCGCTTTCCGCGCCCCGTCCCGCAGCCTCCCTCCAGGCAAACCGCGCCAGCCATGGGTTCGGCCGCCCCTCCACGCCGTCCGCGACCAGCTCACCCAGCACCGGTGTGAACTTGAAGGCATGACCGGAGTCACCGGCCGCGACAAACAGCCCCGGATGCTCCGGGTCATGGTCGATGAAAAAATGACCGTCAAAGCTGTCGCCATAAAGGCAGATGCGCGAAGCCGCGGCTGGTGCCTCAGCAAGCGCTGGAAAGGTCCGGCGCAGGAAGCTGCGGAAACGCCCCTCCTCACCCTCGGGCATGACACGGGCCTCGGAAGCACGGACCCGCCGGCCGGACCCGTGATTCGCCACCTTGACCACGCCCTGCGCATTGGCGGGAAAGCCGTACCAGCCCGTGGTTCCGATATCCGCCGCCCAGACGGGAAACTGAGGGGCGCGCCATGCGCCCGGATCTTCAGGTCGAAAATGAAACACAGGCTGGGCCGTGGCCCACAGCCGGTCGCCCAGCCAGGGAAGATGCTCCGTCGTCCAGGCCCCCATCGCGGCCACCGTGATGTCCGCACGCCACTCCGCGCCCCCGGCATCCCGCATTCCTGCCATGCGCCCATGCTCCATCAGCCAGCTGCCAAAACGCACCGCCTCATGAACCCGCACCCCGGCTTTCAGCGCCTGCTCCTTCAGCCGCATCACCACACGCCCGCTCTCCGCCCAGCCCCCTTGGGGATTGAGGTAGCCTGAGAAGCACCTCTCCGCATTCCACTGCGGATGATGACGGCGCAGGTCCTCCGGATTCTTCGTCTCCAGAACATGCCCCTGCCCGGCGAGGAAGTCGTGGCTCTCCCTTTCAAAGGAACCCTCCTGCATCGGCCCTCCGGTCATGATGAGAAAGCCGTCCTCATGATACAAATTCTCCCCCCATTGCTCATTCCACTGACGCCAGCGCCGCAGCGACAGCAGGCCCATCGCGGTGTACTGCGCATCCCTGCCATAGTCCATGCGCACCACCTTGCTGATGTCCGTGGAGGCAGCGTCAGGATGCGGAATCGTTCCTGCGTCCAGCAGCGTCACCTTCCAGCCGCGTGAACGCAGCTCCAGGGCCGATGCCAGTCCGAAGGCTCCTCCGCCAAGGACCAGTGCGGCGGGCTTCATGCGTTCAGCAAAGTTGGTTCAGCACACGCCTCAGAGCATCTGGCCCTCCAGGGCCTGGACCTCCTTCTTCACCAGCGCCCCGACACGATGCTTGGCCAGGTAGACCTGCGCGGCGTTGATGCCGAGCGCCTCGCTCGTCTTCTTCACCCCCCAGCCCTTCATGACATAGCAGTCAAAGATCTGAAACTGCCGGGGCGAGACCTTGGCCTTCACCCTCTCAATGGCCGCCGACGTGATGTTGTCGCGCCACTCCTTGTCCCAGATGCTCTCGAGAAGGTTGTCCTTTTCGTTCGTCAGCCTGTCGAGGGCGAGGTTGCTCGTCTCCTCGCTGTCCGCATTCCCCTGGTCGGCCAGCGAAGGCTGGCGCTTGCGGGCGCGGAAGACATCCAGGACACGCCAGCGGGTCATCTGCAGAAGCCATGCCTTGAAGGAGCCGGCGCGCGGGTCGTACTGCCCCTTCTGCACCTGGCGCGCGATGGCGATGATCGTCTCCTGGATCACGTCAAAGGCCTCCTCGCGCGTCAGCCCCGCCTTTGTCGCCACGCTGTAGATCAGGCGCCAGTAGGTCTGGTAAAATTCGTTCCAGGTGCGCTGGTCCTCCCAGTTGTTGAGACGTTCAATGAGGGACTTGCGGGTCTTCTCCCACAGGCCCTTCTCTTTTTTCACGTCTTCAGGAATGTCGGCTGCTTCCTCCATCTGGAGTGATTCTCTGCGTTTAGCCGCCTGTGTCAAACAGCGTCTCAGCCGGCGGCGTGACCCGCCGGCAAAAAGATGTTCTTTCGACTAAAATTGGTACGGCAATGCCGGGAGTTCATGGATAAAGGCCGCGTATGCTCTTCGCCTCATGGACCTTCCTGATGCCCAGGCTCAGGGCCGAGAAGCGCATGGAGACGCCGTTCTTCCTCGCATGATTCAGCGTCTGCATGTAGGCCTGCTCCAGCAGCCGGAACAGCTTGTCCAGGACCTCGCCCTCGCTCCAGAAGAAGCTCTGCAGGTCCTGCACCCATTCGAAGTAGGACACGATGACGCCGCCGCTGTTGCAGAGGATGTCCGGTAGGACGAAGATCTCCGGCCTCTGCGCCAGAATCGCGTCCGCCTCCGGCGTGGTGGGGCCGTTGGCGCCCTCCGCCAGGATCCGGCAGCGGATCCGCGCCGCATTTTCCTCCGTGATCTGACGCTCCAGCGCCGCCGGCACCAGCACGTCGCATGGAAGCAGAAGCAGCTCCGCGTTCGTCACCGCCTCCGACTCCGGAAAACCCGTGACGGTCCCCTTTGCGGCAACATGCTCGTTCAGCCGGTTCAAGTCCAGCCCGGCAGGATTATGGATGCCGCCAAAGGCGTCGCTGACCGCAATGATGCGGATGCCCTGCTTCGCCATCGAGACCGCCGCCACCGAGCCCACGTTGCCATAACCCTGGATCACCGCCGTCGCCCCCTGGGCCGGAATGCCCAGCGTGTCCATCGCCCGGGACACCAGATAAGCCACTCCACGTCCGGTCGCCTCACGCCTGCCCAGGGATCCGCCCAGCAGCACCGGCTTGCCTGTCACGACGCCCGGCACCGCATGCCCCATCTGCAGGGAGTAGGTGTCCATGATCCAGGCCATCACCTGCTCGTTGGTGCCGACATCCGGCGCCGGGATGTCCACCTGCGGCCCGATGACCGGAATCAGCTCCTGAGTGTAGCGCCGAGTCAGGCGCTCAAGCTCCCCGGCGGAAAGCGACCTCGGGTCACAGGCCACGCCGCCCTTGGCGCCACCGTAAGGCAGGCCGACAAGCGCACACTTCCAGCTCATCCACATCGCCAGCGCCGCCACCTCGCCGACGGTCACGTCGGGATGAAACCGGATGCCGCCCTTGGTCGGGCCAAGCGTCAGGTGATGCTGGACGCGATACCCCATGAACACCTTCACGCTGCCGTCGTCCATGCGCACCGGCACCGCCACGGACAGCGCGCGCTTCGGCATCTTCAGCCGCTCCCGGGCGGCCTCGGGAATGTTCATGAAGTCCGCCACCAGGTCGAACTGCTGGCAGGCCATGCGGAAGGTCGGGGAATCGTAAAGATGCAGGTTCATGGGCGTGGAATGAAGGATCCGAAACTGACTCGCTCAAGGGATTACGCACCCAGCGTGCCTGATCGACGAGCCAAATGCATCCCTCATAATTGTCAGGTTTTGCACATGTCCTGAGATGTTGGATTCCAGGTTGACAGCGACCCTCAGTCCCGCAGGTTTGCCGCCCCCTTCGAACCGGCAGGCCCGCGCCGGCCGGTTCCGGGTGCGCCCAACCCCCTAACCAGTTTTGAAACAACTGCTGCTCCTCGCCTGCCTCCTCGCCGCGTCGCATCCAGCCTCCGCCGTGGACGCACGGCCAGCTCCCGCCGCTCCGCCCTCCCCCGGCACCGTCATCAGCGGCGTGAAGACCACCGCCTACACCCACTCCGAGTCCGACCACATCGGCTATGGAGCGCGCACGGCCGCAGGCACCCAGCTCCGCACAGGACAGGTCCGCAGCGCTGCGGCGGACTGGTCAGTGTTCCCGCTCGGCACGGTGTTCAGGATCAACGGCGACTCCACGGTCTATGTCGTTGACGACTACGGCTCCGCCCTCGTCGGCACGCGCACGATCGATCTTTACAAGCCGACCCGGGACGCGATGAACCGCTGGGGCAGGCGCACCGTTTCGATTGAGATCCTGAAATGGGGCTCCTGGTCGAAAAGCCTCGCCGTCCTCAAGCCGCGCGCCACGAAGGCCAGGCATGTGCGCGAGATGATCACGCGGCTGGCCCTGCGCGCGGCCGCCTGACGGCCGCGGCGCCACGCAGCAAGGCTGCCAACCGGCTCAGGCCTCCCTCAGCAGGATCGCATCCACGTTCACGCCGTCGTACAATGCGTCGCTCAGGATCACCAGGGGATCCCCGGTCCTGATGAGCGAATGGCGGTGCAGAAGGTCGACCGCATCGCGGATGGCCTTCTCCGGATTTCCCTCCTCAAACGGCAGCACATAGGGCTGAACGCCGCGCGCCGTCACCAGGGCCCGGCTCACATGCAGCTTGGGCGTGAACGCGAAGATCGGCGCAAACTCCGGCCTCTGGTGAGCCAGCAGGTGCGCCATCACCCCGCGCAGCGTGAACACCAGCAGCTTTGAACCAGGGATGCTGTTCGCCAGCAGGATCGCCGCCTTGACCGTCTTGTGCTTGTTCGTCTTCAGCGGCGCATCGCTGGCAAAGCGGCCGGAGGGATACTTCTGCTCGATGCGCCGGATGACGCTGTCGAGCACGCCGACGCACCTGTCCGGATAGCGCCCGACGCTGGTCTCGCCGCTGAGCATCACGCAGTCCACCTGCTCGATCACCGCGTTGAAGATGTCCGTCACCTCGGCACGGGTCGGCACCGGATTTTCAATCATGCTCTCCAGCATCTGGGTGGCCACGATGACCTTGCGCCCGTGAAAGGAGCAGCGCTCCACGATCTGGCGCTGGATCAGCGGCAGGTCCTCGATGGGACACTCGCTGCCCAGGTCTCCACGCGCAATCATGATGCCTCCGCTGGCCTCGACAAGCGTGTCGATGTTCTTCAGCGCCTGCTGGTTCTCGATCTTGGCGATGACCCTGGCCTTGCTGCCCTTCTGCTCCAGCAGCAGGTTCAGGTGCTGGATGTGGCCGGGCTCACGCGCGAAGCTCAGCGCAAAATAGTCCACCCCAAGCTCCACGCCCAGGTCGAGGTCGGCATAGTCCTTCTTGGTCAGCGGGGGCAGCCGCACGTCCACGCCGGGCAGGTTGATGTGACGCCGGCTCTTCATCTCCCCCTGGGTCAGCACCGTACCGATGACATGCTTCTGGGTGACGGTGTGCGTCTTCACCTGAATCATGCCTCCGTCGATGAAGATCACGTCCCCCGGCTTGAGGTCCTTGCCCAGCTCCGGGTAGTTCACCGTGCAGGAATAGGCCGTCGTCGGCGGGAAGTCAGGCGTGCAGCGGAACTCCACCTCGTCCCCCACCTTGAGCTGCCAGGGCTGCTCCACATCCCCTGTCCGGATGCTCGGACCGGTCAGGTCCATCAATACGGCGATCTCCCGCCCAGCTCCAGCAGCCGCCTCCCTCACCCGGCCATAAACCATGCGCACCCAGTCGTGCGAGGCATGGCTCATGTTCAGCCGGAAAATGTCAGCCCCCTTGGCAATCAGGCTGGTGATGACCTCGGCGCTTTCCGTCGACGGGCCGAGGGTGCAGAGAATCTTGGTTTTGCGCATGGAGGGCATGGATGGGGGGCGGCCTTCAGGATTCAAGCAGCAAACCTGCCATGCATGAGGTGCATCTGAACTGTACCAGACCATAAAGTCCTTGTTCGGCTTAAATCCTCAAAACAGACTTATTTTTCCAGAAAAAGCATGGCATTCTGGAACGACTTTGTTTATTAAGATAGGTTTAATATACACCGGTTGCCGTCGCCTCGTCTGCCCTGCGCCCGCCATGCCTGCACGTTCGTCCAAGTCACCTTCTTCTTCCAAGGCCGTGCCCGTGCCCAAGGCACCCTCGTCCTCGGTGGTGAAGGCGTCTGGAAAGCCGGCCAAACCTGCCGCTGTAAAGGTGGAGGTCGACCTGAAGGTGGACTCCCCCAAAATCCGTGAGATGGAGCGCGCCGCCCTGAAGCGCCGCGGCTTCACCTGGGCCCTGACGATCATCATCATCATCTGCCTGGGCGCCCTGCTGAAGATCACGGTGCGTGAAGCCTTCCTGAAAAACCCGCGCTTTGCCATCCGCCAGGTCATCGTCCGCACTTCGGGCACGCTTTCCGCCGAACGCATCATCCGCGCCAGCGCTCTCACCCATGGCATGAACCTGCTCACCGTGAACCTGCGGGACATCCAGGCGCGGATCGTCACCCTGCCCCAGGTCAGCAAGGTGAAAAAGATCGGACGCGACTACGAAGGGCGCCTGACCCTGGAGGTCGACCAGCGCCAGCCGGTGGCCTGGCTCGAATGCGCCCGCCTCGGCATGAAGGCGCACAAGCCGGAAACGGGTCACTTCATCGACGCTGAAGGCGTCGTCTTCCCCTGCGAGCTCATCACGGATGCCTTTGCCGCCCTGCCCGTCATCCGCCACGAATCCCTGCTTCATGTCCAGCCGGGTTCCCCCCTCACCGACCTCCAGACCCAGTCCGCACTCTCGCTGCTGAAGCTCTTGAACGAACGTCACGAAAAGCAGCAGTCCCCGCAGCCTCTCGAACTGGCCGTTCAGAACGCCTGGTCCGTCACCGCCTCCCTCGACGACGGCTCAAGGATCACCTTTGGCATCGATGACCTGGACGAGCAGCTCGCACGCCTGGACAGGATCTGGATCGAATCACGGCACCGCTCCTGGAAGATCGACACGCTCAACCTCCTTGTGCGCAAAAACATGCCCGTCACCTTCAGCTCCCCGCCCGACCTGACGGGCCTCACAGACATCGAGACCGCCTCCCTTGGGAGCCACCCGCAACCCGGCGCATCCCACCTCACCCACCGTTGACGCACCATGGCTAAAAGCACCATCTACGCAGGACTCGAGATCGGCACGAGCAAGATCTGTGTCGTCGTCGGCGAGGCCAAGCGTGACGGCACCATCAAGATCCTCGGTGTCGGCACCGCCCCGTCACGCGGCGTTCGCAAGGGCGAGATCGTCGACTTCCAGAAAGTTCAGACCGTCCTCAATGACGCCCTCGTCCGCGCCGAGGAACCCAGCGAGGTGATGATCCGCACCGTCTTCCTCGGGGTCACCGGCGGACACATCCGAAGCCTCAACAGCCGCGGCGCCTGGCGGCTTCCAGAAGACCAGTCCGAGATCACCGAGGACGATGTCGAGGAGGCCAAGGAGATCGCCCGCAACGTCGAAATCCCCCAGGACCACGTCTTCCTGCACAGCATCACCCGCCAGTACATCGTCGACGGCCAGGAGGGCGTGCGCCAGCCCATCGGCCGCGAAGGACGGGTGCTGGAGGCCGACTACCACATCATCCACGGAATGCGCGGACGCATTCAGAACGCCGTGAAATGCGTCCGTGAAGTGCCTCTCGAGGTCGAGGACGTCGTCTTCACCGCCATCGCCGCCGCCCAGGTGGTCCTCAGCCGCGAGGCCAAGGCCCAGGGCGCCCTGATGATCGACATCGGCGGCGGCACCGCCGACTACGTCCTTTACGAGGACGGCATGATCGCCGCCTCCGGCTGCGTCCCCCTCGGCGGCGACCACATCACCCAGGACATCGCCATGGCCGTGCAGATCCCCGACCGCCGCGCCGAGGAGCTCAAGGTCACCGAAGGCTCCTGCATCTACGAGGACGTCGACCCCGAGGACATGGTCCGTGTCGAGGACGACAACGGCTTCATGATCGCCGAGGTCGAGCGCAGCTTTCTCAACGAGGTCATCCACCTGCGCGTGCGCGAGATCCTCGAACAGGTGAAGGCGCGCTGCGAGGACCACATCGGCCACCTCGCCGCCGGAGTCTATCTCACGGGCGGCACCAGCCTCATGAAAGGGATTGACGTGGTGGCCCAGGATGTGTTTGAAAGGAAGGTGACCCGTGCAGGCTCGGCCCCCGTCAGTGGCGTCACCGCCACCTTCGAAAAGCCGCAGTTCTCCGCACCGGTCGGCCTGATTCGATATGCGCAGATTCTTGACCAGGAAAAGCCCTTCATGTCACCGCTCCGCAGGCTCGGGCGCAAGATGGCCGACCTCCTCTCGATCGTTCCCTGATCCGGACGTTTCCCCCACCCTTTTTTGTTAACGAGATCCCTCCACCCTCAACACCCGCACCGCCATGGTCGAATATGATCGCAACGCCCTCAAGGAAACCGTCGAGCCCGGCACGCTGAAAACCTGCATCGTCGGCGTCGGCGGCGCCGGCGGCAACGTCCTCGACCGCATCACGCTCGACCGCACCGTCGATGCCAAGCTCGTGGCCGTGCACACGGACATCCGCGTCCTCAGCCACTCCATGTCCCCCAACAAGGTGCAGCTCGGCATCGAGCTCATGCGCGGCGTCGGAGCCGGCGGCGACCCCGAGCTCGGCCGCGAGGCGGCCATGTTCTCCCGCGAGCAGATCCGCGAGGCGGTCACCGGCCACGACATCGTCTTCATCTGCACCGGCCTCGGAGGCGGCACCGGCAGCGGCGCTGCCCCCGTCATCGCCGAGATCGCCAAAAGCACCGGCGCCCTCGTCTTCCTCACCGCCACCATGCCCTTCTCCTTCGAAGGCAGGCGCCGCGTGAAGCAGGCCGAGGAGTCCCTCGACCACCTCCAGAAGCGCGCCGACGCCCTCATCCTCTTTGAAAACAACCGCATGGGCGAGCTCACCCTGCCCAAGGACGGCATCCAGAAGGCCTTCAGCCAGGCCGACCAGCTCATCGCCCAGTCCCTGCGCGCCGTCTCCACCATCCTCACCACCCCGGGCCTGGTGAAGCTCGGCCTGGACGACCTCACCGCCGCCCTCAACACCTCCAACGGCCGCTGCCTCTTCGGCTTCGGCGAGGCCCGAGGTCAGAACCGCGGCACCGAGGCCGTGAAGCGCGCCCTCAAGTCCCCGCTCATCGACCAGGGCCGCCTCCTGCATCAGACGAAGACCCTCCTCGTCCACATCGCCGGCGGCGAGTCCCTCACCCTCCTCGAGGTGGACGCCATCATGAAGCAGCTCGGCAAGAACGTCCCCGACCAGACGCACATCTTGTTCGGCGTCGCCGTCGATCCCAAGCTCGGCGACAGCGTCTGCGTCACCCTGCTCAGCTCCCTCGGCCTCGCCCAGCTCAACACCCTCGCCGCTGCGGCCCCGCCCGCCGAGATGCTGCCCGTCCGCGAACGTGAAATGCCGAAGGTCATGGACGCCATGACCCCGGCCCAGGCCGCTCCCCAGCCGCCGCCCGCCCCAAAACCGGCCAGGGCGCCCAAGGTTGAGGCCGTCAAACCGGCGCCTGCTCCGGTGGCGGAGTCCATGGACCTGTTCTTCAGCAATGAAGAAGCCCCCGCCCCTGCGGAGCCGGTTCCGGCCGCGCCGCCCGAACCCGAAGCCGCCCTTCCCGAAGCCGATGAATCCATTCACGCCTTTGTTCAGGAGGTCGTGGACGAACCCGCTGCCGAACAGGAGGAACCCGCCCCCTTCGAAGACGAGGTCATCATCGAGCAGGAAGTCGTGGCCGCCCACATTCCCGAACCGGAACCCGAACCCCAGCCCGAAAAGCCCCGGCGTCCCAGGATCGAGGACTACATCACCGACACGCCGCCAGCTCCGCGCCCGGTTTCCACATCGCTGGCGGAAGTCGTTGGTCGTAACAAGCCGGCAGCCCCTGCCGCAGACGCCCCCTACATGCCCGCCGGCAGCCGCTCCAAGATCACCGAGGAGGAGGAGCAGATCGCCTTCCAGTTCCGCAGCGAAGAGGATCGCGGACGTTTCCGTGAAACAGAGCCCGTCCTCGCCGATGGCGGCGAGGATCTCGACGTCCCGACCTGGATGCGCCTGAAGAGAAAGCTGCGCCGCTGATCTCCGGCGCGTTCAACGCTTCTCCAGCCTGACGTAGTCGAGCCCAACCATGTTTGACGGCAGGGCGTCCGGGTTGGGCGGCGCCAGCGTGAACGTCAGCCGGTGCTCCCCGGCGGACAGCTCATGGCTGCCCCACTCCTTCTCGCCGGTGTGGATGACCTTCGGCGTGTTGAACCCGTCAAAGGACGATGCCACGGGCCTGCCATCCAATGTGATGCTGACCACGCCGTAATCACGCGCCATGGTGAGCGCACCGTAAAGCGTGTATTTGCCTGCTGCTTTGACTGGAATGGCCAGCGTGAGCTTCTGATCAGGCTTGCCGCCCGCCCACCAGAGCTGCGCACCGCCGCTCCAGTCGCTGCCAAAGCCGCCCATGCCCTGCTTCTTGACGCTGCCACCGGTGATCTCGAGCACCTTGAGCGTTTCCCCCTCAAGCGCGCCTTCCACGGTTTTCGCAGGACCTTTCGCCCCGCCGCCCGTGGAGCCGCTTTGCAGATACTTCACAAGGTCGATCACACTCTCGGGCGGCAGGGCGTCAAACAGCCCCTCGGGCATGGTGCTGAGCTTCGACACCTCGCGCTTGGCGATGTCCGCCTGCGGCAGCGTGAACTCCACGCCGCCCATCATCGCAATCTTCACCGCAGCGGGGTTTTCCTCCTTGATGACGCCGCTCATCACACGCCCGTCCTTCATGGTGAAGAGGTTGAGCTGGTAGGCCTTGCCGATCACGGCGTTCGGATCGAGCACGTTTTCAAGCAGGTAGTTCAAGTCGGCACGATTGCTGCCGGTGATGTCGGGACCGACGTTCTGGCCTTCGCCAAAGAGCCTGTGGCAGGCGCCGCAGGTGGCCATGAACAGCATCTTGCCCTTCGCGAGATCACCCTTGGCCAGGGCGGCGGGCGTGAGCAGATCGCGATACTTCTTTGTTCGTTCAGCCAGACCGGCCTTCGGCGCGTTCACATCACCCCAGGCGGATTTGATCAGCGCATTGATCTCCGCGTCGTCGAAGGCGGTGAGCTGCCGAACCAAAAACGGCGAAAGTGCGGTCGCGGGCACATCCTTGGCCTCCACGGCCTTCAGCAGCGCTTTCGCGCCTTCCTGGGTCGAGGCGAGCGTGTTCACCGCATCCGGCAGTTCGTTGGCGGAGAGCTTCGGCAGCGCCGCACCAAGGATGCGCGGCGTTTCCGCATCCTTGAGCGAGGCCAGCGCCTGAATCGCCTTTCGACGCAACGAGGCCGGCGCCTCACCGCTGACGATCTGGAGCAGCGTCTTGGCCGTGGCGGCATCCTTGGCCTGGAGCAGCACATTCAGCGCATTTTCGCGTTCGCTGGTTCGAGCACTCGCGGAGGCGAGAAGGTCGCGATAGGTCGCGAGTGCGGTTTCGATGCCCATCGAGGCTTCGAGTTCGAGCAAAGTGTCTGCGGCTTTAGCCGCATCTGGATGGGGTTTGGCTAAAGCCGCAGCCACTTTCTGACGCATCTCCGCCCAGCCATCCGGCTTCGTGACCTGATGGCCGTTGCGCGCGGCCTGAACCACCGCATTCAGCAAATCAATCTTCAACCCGGCATCCGGCGTCTCTGCGGCCAGCTTCAGCAGGCTCGTGCGCCCCGCGTCATCCGACGACAGCCGGCGATAGATGAATCCGGTGACCTTCGGCATCTTAGACACCTTCGCGAGCTGCATCCCCGCCGCCGGGTCCGCCGCCACCACCGGCTCGATGCCATACCAGATGAGCAACGGGATCATCGGATCGTCCTTGTCCTCGCCATGCTTGAGAAGGGCGGTGGCAAGGTCTTTGCGTTGGTCGATGGGAAGACGCTGGAGCGCGGAGGCGAGTTCGCGGCGGACGATGGGGGAGGAATGCCGCTGCGCGGCTTCACTCAAGACACGGAGATCGGTATCTGCGAAATCACCGTCCGAAGCAGCAAGACGGACTGTTTGAGCAACCAATCTCTCATCGTGTTTACCATCAAAAGAAGAAGATTGCAGATAGGACGATCTCGTCTGGCTCGCAGCAAGCCACATATAACGAATTGCTCCGGCCGATGAGATGGGCTGCAACATTTCCGGGACATAAGTCACTGCCGATTTGCGGTTGATGCTTTTCTCCATCAGCACCCGCCTCGCCATCCGCGATTCCCACTCGTTCTCGGTCTGCACGGCGAGTTTCGCGAGTGCTTCATCGCTTTCCTTCGCGAAATCACCCTTCCACGGTTTCCAGCCATCGTAGCTGATGCGGTAGAGCCGCCCATTGCTGCGATCCCAGTGCTCCACGGCTCCGCTGCCGCGGTGGCAGATCTGCTGGTCGCTCCAGTCGCTGACGTACAAGGCGCCGTCCGGACCAACCTTTTGTGTGACCGGGATGAAGTGCATGTCGTTCGCACGCAGGAAGTCGGCGGCGTGCCTGCCGATGTAGGTGCTGGCGTGCGGGTCGGTGTAGTTTGCGACGAGGCGGTGGCCGTGCAGGTTGCCGAAGAGGAGCTGGTTGCGGTACGTCGGCGGGAAGAGGCTGCTTTGATAAATAGCGAGCCCGCAGTGCGCGTGACCGCCGCCGAGCGCGTTGGTGTCGTTGTTCATCACGCCTGCGCCGGTCGTTTTGTCGAAGGTGACATCAGGGCGCGGATTGCCCGCGTAATGCGCGTGGTCGGCAATGGTCTTGATGTCCTCGTAGGTGTAGGCGTTGAAGTGCTGCCCGGCCTGCCGGTGGTATCGTCCGCCCGGCACGATGTGATACAGATGCGGAATCACGCATGCGGTGACGAACCACTCGCCATGCTGGTCGTAATCAAGCCCCCAGGGGTTGCTGGTGCCATGAGCGAAGACCTCGAACTCATGCCTGACCGGATGATAGCGCCAGATACCAGCATTGATGGGCTCGCGTTTCTCATCCGGCGTGCCCGGCCTGCCGACGCGGCTGTGGGTGAACACGCCGTGGCAGCCATACAGCCAGCCATCCGGCCCCCAGATGAAGCTGTTCAGCGTTTCATGCGTGTCCTGGGTGCCCCAGCCGTCGAGGAGGGCGTAGGCTTTAAAAGAGAGCCCAGGGACCTGAGTGAAGCCTTTGTCCGACAGGTCGGACTTGTCGGACGCGCCCGACGGATCAGCGCGGTCATCGTGATCGAGATCAGGAATGAACATCAAATACGGCGCGGCGCCCACCCAGACGCCGCCGAAGCCCAGTTCGATGCCGCTGACGAGGTTCAGCCCTTCGCAAAAAATCTTCTTCGTCTCAAAAGTGCCGTCATCGTCCTTGTCTTCGAGGATCTTGATGCGGTCCTGGCCCTTGCCGACTTCACGCGGCTGCGGGTAGCTGTTGCCTTCCACCACCCAGATGCGGCCGCGCTCGTCGAAGGTGAAGGCCATCGGCTGCACGAGATCCGGCTCAGCCGCAATCAACTCGGCCTTGAAGCCGCCGGGGAGCTGCATCGACTTCAACGCCTCGGCGGGAGACTGGCCTTTGGCATATTCGGCCTGGGGCTTGAGCGCGGGGCCGTAGAGCTTCTTCGGCGTGCGGTCGGCGGTGGTGTCCTTCCGCTCCTGCGTGAGCATGAAGACGCCCGCCTTGTTGCCGACGACGATGTCGGGCAGCTGGTCGCCGTTCACATCACCGACCTGCACATCGACGCCGACACCGGTGTTTGAATCGATGAGGTGCGGGACAAAGTCGACGCCGCCCCTGCCATCGCGCTTCGTCTGACACCAGTAGATGACGCGATGGCCGCGCTCGTCAGGATCATGCCCGTTGTGCGCCCAGTAGCGCTTGCCGGTGACGATGTCCTGGATGCCGTCGCCGTCGATGTCCGCGAGGTGCGCGGCATGAGGCTGGGAAAAGACGATGCCGTAGTCGTTGTCCTGCGGCTGCTCGCTGGCGAGCATCACCCGTTTCCAAGTCGGTTGATCCGCAGATTGAGCCGATTTCACGGATTGGAGGAATACGGAGACGCCGTAGCGGTGCGCGGCGAGGGCGGTGAAGACATCGTTCGTGCCGTTGCCGTCGAAGTCATACGCAAACATCTGAGCGCCACCGCCGACTCCGGCGGCAAAGTTGTGCTGCGTCCATTTGTCGGAGCCGTTGCTTTCCCACCAACGGCGCGCCTCGAGCAGGTCCGGCTTTCCATCGCCATTCACATCACCGACGCCGAGGCCGTGGGTGAACTTGGCCACCTTCATGTCATCGGTGACAGCGACAAAGGGCCATTTTTCGGCCGGTTTGGCCCAGTTCGGGGCGAACCAGCCGAATCTGCCGCCCGTGCTGCACACGATCTCCGGCCTGCCGTCGCCAGTGATGTCAGTGAAGACGGGCGACTCGTTGTCCACCACGTCGGCGACGACGTGCATGGGCCACGGCTTGTCGTCGTGGGTGCCGGGATTGAGGTAAAGCCGCGCCTCCTTGCCGGGGAAACCGAGGATCAGGATGTCGTTCCGCTTGTCCGTGTCGAAGTCGTGGACGTAGGCGAAGAAGTTGTCCGAGTAGCCATTGATGCTGAAAACCTTCGGCTCGTAGTAGGAGTGCCTCTTCTCAAAGGCAGGCCCCTCCCACCAGAACGGACCTGCGACGACGTCGGCCTTTCCATCACCGTTGATGTCGCCGATGGCGGCGCCTTCGGAATAGAAGTCGCCGTGAAGCTGCTGACGCTTCCAGGTGATCTGAGTGGCGGCCTGCAGGCCGGAGGCTGCAAGGAGGGCTAGGGCGAGCGTTTTCATGGCTGGACGGAGGACAACGTTACCAGACCCGGCCCGCATCGGACAAGGTTTTGGGAGAATCGGACGCCGCCCCGCCGCCGGGCCGGCCTACTTTTTCGCCGCCTCAGGCCTGCATTTGCAGATCCACTCGGGCGACTGGCACTCCTCGCAGGTTGCCGTGTTGTATTCAAACCGGGCTGTCACGGCTTTCTCGTCCGGGCTGTTCCTGAACTGCAGGATCAGCCATTCCCCCGGTTTCACGGAGGGCAGCACGAAGCCCCGGGCGTCCCGGCCAACCTCCAGCTTCCGGGGCGCCTCACGGTCACCGGTGGTCGCCGTCAATTTTTGTTCGGCCAGCGCCAGGGGCTTCATGTCCTTGTCGAGAAGGGCGATGTGGAACCTGTCATCCTTCACGGTGAGTTCGCCATGCAGGGTTTCATTCTTGCTGAATTCAAGGATGCGCCCGCCGTTGGGCCCGAGTTCAACGCCCTCGTGGGCGAAGGACAGGGAGGCGAGAAGGCTGAGGCAGAGGAGGTGGAGTCGGTTGGTTGGTTTCATGGGTGGGTTTGCTGGATGGACTTGAACGCGGCCTTCCGGCCAAAGTGGTAGAACACGGCGGGGGTGATGAGCAGGTCGAGCAGGGTCGAGGACACCAGCCCGCCCGCGATGACGACCGCCACGGGATGCAGGATCTCCTTGCCCGGCTGGCCGGCGGCGAGCACGAGCGGCACGACGGCGATGCCTGCGCTGAGCGCGGTCATGAGCACCGGCACAAGCCTTTCCAGCGTGCCGCGCTCCACCATCTGCCAGGTGAACGGCTCCCCGTCCTCGCGCATGAGATGAAGGTAATGGCTGATCATCATGATGCCGTTCCGGGCCGCCACGCCGCCGACGGCGATGAAGCCGACCAGTGTGGCGATGCTGATGTTGCCGATCATGAGCCAGGTCAGCGTCAGGCCGCCCATGACCGCCAGCGGGATGTTGAGAAGGACCATCAGGGCAAGGCGCAGGCTGCGGAAGCATCCGTAGAGCAGCAGGGTGACCACGACCAGCACCAGGGCCGAGTGCAGCGCGATGCGCCGCGAAGCCTGCTCCTGGGCACGCGCCTCGCCCTCGATGCTGAGGTGATAGCCCGCTGGCAGCTCAAGCCTTTCCTTCAGGGCCTTCTCAAGCTTCTCCACCAGGCCGGAGACATCACGCGTGGAGGTGTTCATGGCCACCACCACACGACGCTGGGTGTTTTCACGGTTGATGACGTTCGGCCCCTGGGCCTCCCGCACATCCGCGACAAGCTCAAGGGGGATGCGCCTGCCTCCGGAAACCTCCACCGGCAGCTCGCGCAGCTTCTGCGGGTCGTTGCGCGCCTCCTCAGGCAGGCGCAGCACAAGATCCACCGGCCGCTGGCCGTCACGAAGCTCTGCAAGCGTCCTGCCCCCGACCAGCGCACTCACCTGCCTGTTGACCTCCGCCGGCTGCACGCCGTGGGCCAGGGCCCGCTCACGGTCCACCTCGATGCGCAGCTGGGGAATGGGCACCTGGGGCTCCATCATCACGTCGGCCAAACCAGGCATGCTTTCAGCGATCTGCGCAGTCCTTTCCCCAAGACTGCGCAGCACCGCGAGGTCCGGCCCGAACACCTTCACGGCCACCTTGGCCGAAACGCCGCTGAGCATGTGGGAAAGCCGGTGCCCGATGGGCTGGCCGACGCTGGCATAGGTGCCTGGCAGCGTCCCCAGCAGCCTGCGGATCTCGGCAAACACCTCCTGCCTCGGGCGTCCGCCTTCCTTGAACTCCACATCAAGCTCGTTGACGCTCACCGGCATCACATGGTCGTCCCGCTCGGCACGTCCTGCGCGCCTGCCGATGCTCCGGATCTCCGGCACCTGCCGCAGCAGCCTGACGGCGGCCTCGCCAACCTCGTTGGACCAGGCCAGCGAACTCCCCGGCGGCCCAACCAATGAGAGGGTGGCGCTGCCCTCGTTGAACGCGGGCAAAAACTCCCTGCCCATGCCCGGCGCCAGCAGCAGCGAGGCGATCAGCGCCATGCCGGACAGGCCGAGCACCAGCATCGGCTGGGCCCTGGCAAACCGCAGGAACGTGCGTGATGCCAGCCACTTCAGGGCCCGCACCAGGACAGGGTCCCGATGCCCGCCCGAGGGGCCCTTCGGCTTCAAAAGGACTGAGCACAGCACGGGTATCACCGTGAGGCTGACCAGAAAGGAGGCTGCCATGCTGGTGATCGTGGCGATGGCGATGGGCATGAACAGCCTGCCCTCCAGTCCCTCAAGCGCCATCAGCGGCGTGAAGACCAGGATGATGAGGAGCGTGGCGTAAAGGATGGAGCCGCGCACCTCGCTGGAGGCGGAGGCGATGACCTCAAGATGATGCGGCCTTTCCGCAGGCCCGGAGGACGCATCCATGCGGACGGGTTCGCCCGCGCCACGAAGACGTCGCCAGACGTTCTCGACATCCACGATCGCATCATCCACCACCATGCCGATCGCCACGGCCAGGCCGCCGAGAGTCATGCTGTTGACGCTGATCCCGAAGAGCTGGAAGATCAGAACCGTGACGGCAAACGACAACGGGATGGCCGTCAGCGTGATGAAGGTGGTGCGCAGGTTCAGCAGGAACAGCAGCAGCACGACGGCCACCATCACCGCACCGTCACGAATGGCCTCCTGCAGGTTGTGGATGGCATTTTCGATGAAGTCCCCCTGCCGGAACAGCACCTCCAGGCTGACATCGGCCGGCAGCGTCGGCTGGAGTTCCTTCAGCGCCGTCTCGACGGCCCCGGTGAGCTTGAGAGTGTCAAAGCCCGGACCCTTGTCGATGCTGAGGATGACGCCCATCCTGCCGTTCACGCTCGCGTCACCACGCATCGGCTGCACGCCTTCGCCCAGCACCGCCACGTCACTCAGCAGCACCGGCCTGTCATCGAGCGTCTTCACCACCGTCCTTTCAAGCGCATGAAGGCTGGTGGTCATGGCCAGGTTGCGCACCATGACCTCGCGAGCCCCTCCTTGAAGATAACCGCTGGTCGTGTTCCCCGCCGCCGCTGACACCGCCTTCTCAAGCTCGTCCAAGGTGACGCCAAAGGCGGTCATTCGGGCGATGTCTGGACGCACCTGCAGCTGCCTCACTCCGCCGCCAATCGTCAGAACTTCGGAAACACCCGGAATGCTCTGCAGCCGGCGGCGCAGGGTCCAGTCGGCGAGGCTGCGCAGCTCCATGGGTGAATGACTGCCGTCCGTGCTGTGAACACCGACCAGCAGCACCTCGCCCATCAGCGAGGAAACCGGAGTCAGTCCTGGCCTGGCGGTTTCCGGAAGGCTGCCCAGAACGCCCTGAAGGCGCTCCTGCACCAGCTGGCGCGCCCGGTAGATGTCGGCGTTCCATTGAAACTCAACAAAGATCAGGGACAGGCCGACATCAGAACTGGAGCGCAGGCGGTCGATGCCGGACACGCCCTGCACCGCTGATTCAATGGGCTGGGTCACCAGCGCCTCCACCTCCTCGGGAGCAAGGCCCGGAGCCTCGGTCAGGATCGTGACCGTGGGCTTGGTCATGTCCGGAAGCACCTCGACCGGCAGCCGCAGGACGGCCTGCAGCCCGAGCACCACCACCAGCAGCGCCGCGGCGACGACCAGCGGACGATGCGCCAGGGAGGATCGGATCAGGATGTTCAACATGGGATCATGCGGCGGGGGCTTTGCGGATCGTGAAGGTCGCGGCCAGCAGAACGAGCAGAAGGCCGGTGCTGGCGGCAAAGAAGACCGTCAGGGAGTTCCAGCGCCCGTCCTCATGACCAGGCCCTTCGCGACCTTCCCCGTGCTCGTGTTCATGCCCGTCGCCAGCCCCCCTGGCCTTCTCGCTGCCGTCCTCATTGTGGGCATGGCCGTGCGCGGCGTCCATGGCCGCCTTGAGGGAGACGTTGCCCCGGCCTGCATAGGCCAGCGCATGGGCGCCCCGGGTGACCACCTCGTCGCCCGGCAGCAGGCCCTTGATGATCTCGACAGACCGGTCGTTCTCCGCCCCGGTCACGACGGGCACCCTGACAAAGGCGTTTTCCAGCTCGTAATCCCTGACGAACAAAAAGCGTGACCCGGCATCACCCTGCACCGCGGACCTCGGAACGCTGTTCACGCCCTCCCTTTCCGAAACCACGATGGCAAACTCGGCGCGCACCCCGGGACGGAGTTCGAGCTTTTCGTTAGGCAGGTGAAAGGCCGCCTCCACGGCTCCGGCCTTCTCGTCAGCATAGACCCCAAGGTGAGCGAGCTTCGCCTCCAGCACCCTGCCGGGCTGCGTCGCGGCCCGGATCCTGGCCTTCTGCCCGACCGCCAGCCTGCCCGCCGCATGCTGCGGCACCGAGGCGCCCGCCTCGATCATGGTCAGGTCGACAATCTCCATCAGCACCTGGTCGGGATGCACCGGCTGGCCGACGGCGACGTCCACCCTGGCCACCAGCCCGCTCATGGGTGAAGGCAGCATCACCGTGGGCGGCGGGTCGCCCGGCTGGCGGCTTTCCACCCACATCAGCTCGTCGCCCTCCTCCACCTTCTGATGAGGCAGCACGAGCACGGAAAAGGCGCGCCCGGGAATGCGGCTGCTGACCACCGCCCGCCTGCCTGGGAGCACCTCCAGCCTGCCAAGAGCGAAGACAGTCTCCTCAAAGGAGCCCTCCTCGGCCTCGGCGGTTTCAATGCCGAGGCTCTTGACCGACGCCGCCTCCAGGATGACGCGTTCAGGCTCGGCGGCATGGACGGCCGCCATCAACATCCACAACAAAAAGGGAACCGGGTGCTTCATGAGGGTTCAGAGTTCGACGCCCGTCTTCTTCAGCAGCGCCATGGTGAGAAAATAGAGGATGACCGTGAGCAGGATCCCCGCCCCAAAGGCGGGCCAGAAACCGCCAAGCTTCCGGATCAGCCAGGGCATGAGGAGGAACATCGGCAGCGTCGGCAGAACGAACCAGAAGGTGCCGAAGGCATGACGGCCGATGAGCGCCGAGTCCCTGGTCTCGGCATACAGCCAGATGAAGGCCAGCAGGGAGGTCAGCGGCAGCGAGTGAATGATGCTGGCCGCCGCGTTGTTGCGCTTGGCGATTTCGGTGACGGCGACGATCACGCCGGCGGAAAGGAAAAGCTTGAGAAGGTAGTAGGCCATGAGGATGGAAGGGCTTGTCGTGTTTAATGCTGGGCGGTGGCGGATTCGTAGCGGATGCGGGCCAGGTGAAAGTCACGCGCGGCATCCAGCGCCCCGGCCTCCAGCTCCAGCCGCTGGTCGCGCGCCCTGAGGACCGTGAGCAGGTCCGCCTGGCCGGACTCGTAGGCCTTTTCCAGCCTGCTGGTCTGCTCGATGACCAGAGGCAGGAGCTGGTCGCGTGTTTCGCGGAGCAGGGCCGCGCTTGCCTCCATCTCCCGGCGTGCGGTGTCGGCCTCCCCGCTGATCTGCGCGGCCAGCGCCTCCTTCTCCAGGCGCGCACGTTCCGCACCTGCGGCCTTCTCGGCGATCTCTCCCTGGCTGCGGTTCCAGAGCGGCAGCGGGATGGAGACACGAAAACCGACGAAGCCGGTGCGCTCCGTACGGCCCGGGGCCGTGTCCTGCTGTTCACGGGAGGCAAAGAAGCCCGCCGACATGTCCTGCCACCTTCGCGCCCTGGCCAGCTCGGCCTCAGTCCTTGCAGCCTCGGTTCTTGCCTGGGCAAGCAGATAGTCGGGCCGCCCCGTCCACGAACCGGGCGCAGGCAGCGCGACTGCGGCAAGGTCACCAGTCAGCGTCAGCGACTCCCCGGCGCCGATGCCGAGCATCGGCTTGAGCGCGCCACGAAGCCCCAGCGTCTCCACCTCGATCTTCCTCGTTTCTAGCAGCAGACGCTGAAGGTCCGTCTGGGCCTGCGCGGAATCCAGCGAGGACACCTCGCCGGCGGCGGCCCGGCTTTTGGCAAACTCCGCAAGCTTGCGTGCCAGCTCCATCTGGCGGCGATGCAGCCCTAGATGCTGTTCGAGCGCCAGCAGCTTCACCGCCAGGGACCTGGCCTCCGCAATGAAGCGTCGCTCCGTGTCCTTCACCTCAAGCTCGGCCGCCTGGACCAGTTGGATGGAAAGCTTCTTCTCCAACGACAGGCGGCGTGTCACGGGAAAGGCCTGGTCGAAGGAAAAGACCGTGGTGCGCGGACTGGCGCGGCTTTCGTTCTGGAAGCTGGTTTCGAAGGCCGGATTGGGCAGCCTGCCGGCGCCCTGCTGGCGGCCGCGAGCCTCCTCGATCAACAGGCGCGCCGCCTTGAGCTGAGGATGATGGGATTTCACTCGTGCCGGAACGGACGAATAGCTCAGGGTGACGGCCGGCGCTGGGCAGACACTGGAAGCAAGGAGGAGGCAAAGAAGGCGCAAGGACATGAGGATGCGGGTTTGAAGGACGGACAGGCATGACCGGCCGTCGTCATGGACGGCCAGGAACGGGCGGCCTGCCGGCTCAAATCCTCAAAACCACGGCGTGAGAAAGCACGCGCGGCCATTGTCGCATCTCCTCCACGGCAGGCCGGGGCGGCTTGGCCGGGATGCCTGAAGGCAGCCGGTTCCGCGGAGCTGCGGCAAAGTCAGGCAGGATCTCCACTGGAAGCTCCGCAGGGGCGGAAAGGGTGGACACGGCAAGGGTCTGCGCATCCAGGCCCTCCTTCACCGGCGCATGCTCATGGGTGTCACCCTCGTCATCATGATCCTCATGGGAATGAAGCGGGACATCATCATGGTGGCAGCTCGTGCCGTGATGCCCATGGCAGTGGTCGAACATGCTGATGTGACCGGCTCCGGAGCAGTCGCACCAGTAGCCCCGGGTCAGGCCGAACACCTGCGCCCAGCCAAGCGCAAGAAGCGCGAAGGCGATGAGGCTGCGGGATGCTTGACGGGGCATGGAGGCGAATGTGGAGGCAGGACCTTGGAACCGTCAACGGCCAATTCCATTCAAACCAAAAGCGTGGCAAGCAGTCCCGCCAGCCCCGTCGTGTCCGGCAGGGTGTGCGTGGCGGCCACCTCATGCGGGTTCTCGCTCTCAATGCGGATGGTGACCGGCACGCCGGCGTTCATGCCCATCTCGATGTCGCGGTCGGCGTCGCCCACCAGCAGGCTTCGCGACAGGTCGAGGTCGTGCTCCAGGGCGGCGCGCAGCACCATCTCGGGGCTGGGCTTGCGGCAGGTGCAGCCGGGGTCGGTCTTCAGGCAGGTGCAGGCGTAGATGCCGTCAAACGCCGCCCCATGCCCGCTCAGCACGGCCTGCATGCGCTCATGAATGCGCTCCAGGTCCGCCATCGACATGAGCCTCCTGCCCACCCCCTGCTGGCTGGTGGCCAGGATGGTGACATAACCACGATTGCGACAAAGGGCCAGCGCCTCGATGATGCCCGGCGAGAAGTGGAAGTCCTCCCAGCACAGCACGTAACCGGGGCCGGGCGACAGGTTGACGACCCCGTCACGGTCAAAGATGACTGCGGGGCGGCTCATGAGGGGGAGGCTGCGGGTTCTGACCATTCAGGACGGGCGGTGATGCAGAGATTGTCTCCCAGCGTCTCCATTCGGACCTCCTTCAAGGCCACTGAGGCGGAAAGCTCATGACCACCCAGCACCGGCAGGCCGCCCGCTCCGCAGAGCAAGGGCGCCACATACCAGGCGACCTCGTCCACAAGCCGGCGGGCAAAGGCCTGCCGGAGGATGTCAGCGCCGCCTTCAATGAGCACGGAGACCACGCCGCGCCGGCCAAGCTCACGAAGCGCCTCCTCCAGCTCAAGCCCGCGCAGCACCAGCGTCCGCGCCTTGAACTCGTCTTTGAACAAGAGTGCCGACGCAGGAAGATCGCCGCTGCGGGTCAGCACGACACGCCAGGGCTGCTCCTTGCCCGGAAACGCCGCCTCTCGAAGCGTCAGCTGTGGATTGTCGGCGCGCACCGTTCCAGCGCCGACCAGGATGGCGTCCACCCTGGCACGCAGGCGACGACCATGGGCACGGGCCTCGGCACTCGTCAGCCACTGGCCCTCGCCCGCCGGACGCGTGATGCGGCCGTCGAGGCTCTGCCCGGCCTTGGCGATGACATAGGGCATGCCTGTGGTGATCCATTTGGCAAAGGGGCGGATGAGCTCCCGGCACTCGGATTCCAAAACGCCTGACAGCACCTGAATCCCGGCCGCCTCCAGAACTTCGCGGGCACGCCCCCGATGACCGGGATTGGGATCGCGGGCGCCCCAGACCACACGCCCGATGCCCGCCTCACGAACCGCCTCGGTGCACGGACCGGTGCGCCCATGCGTCGAGCAGGGTTCCAAGGTCACATACAAGGTTGCTCCAGCCAGCAGGTCCGGATGCTGCTGCCACGCATCACGAATCGCCTCGACTTCCGCATGAGGTCCACCCGCCTTGCGATGCCAGCCGCGCCCGATCAAGCGGCCATCCCTGACGATCACCGCCCCCACCGCAGGATTGGGACTGGTGAGCCCGATGCCGAGACGCGCCTGCTCCACCGCCTGGCTCATCCAGTCGGCGTCAGTGGAGGGAATCGGGTCGGCTTGCATCTCCGGCTTCTTCATAAAAGCAGGATGCCCGGGTCACAAGCTGGAATGCCACACGGGACGAACGACGTTACCACCTCATGACTCCGCCACCCTTGCCACCCGGGGCCCGGCCTTCATGGCCGCATCTGGCCGGTTCCACAGCCCTCGCCTGTGCAGCCGGCTTCATCGCCGTCTGGCTCCCCTGGTTCGCCGCCGGTGCACGAAAAAACATGATCGACGGCATGAGGCCGGAATCCCTTCTCTTCCTTCTGCTGTCAGGATTTCTAGGCGGCCTGACATTCCCCCGGAACGCCTGGATCATCGGTCCGGCGACCATGGCCGCCTTCCCCGTCATCGCCCTGGCCGAGGTCATCCTGGATCCGAAGACGCACAACCTGCTGCCCCTGGAGTTCATCATCTACGGCCTGATGGCCCTTCCAGGCCTGCTCGGCGCCCTGGGCGGCCGGGCTCTGCGCAGGCCCAACGACAAGGCCGGCCGTTAGGCCATGATCACAATCCTGCCAGCTCCGATCAGGCGAAGCATAGTGGCCATCTCGCTCCGCCGAGATGAGCCCTGGGGGCTTCGCCAGGCCGGGCGTTCTCGAAGTTCGAAAGCTCGGCCTGCCTGCGCCAGCACTTCGCTCATCTTGCGGAGCAAGATGGCTACGATGCTTGCGCCCATCCGCAACCGTCATGGCTTCGTGACAGGCGGGGCGAAATCGCTTTCCAGACATCCTGCAAACAGCATTCAAGCAGGCCTAAAAGAGAGGCCCAAGGCCCAGACATTTACACCTTTCGTTAGGCCCGGATGACGATGCGTGCGTCCAGGGCCAGCACCCCGGCGGCGGTTGCGACGAGGGGATTGATGTCCAGTTCAAGGATCTCCGGCACGGCAAGAACCAGGTCGCCGAGCCTGACGAGGACGTCAGTCAGAGCATCCATGTCGACGGCGGCCAGATGGCGCGTGCCCTGCAGCGCATGATGAATCCGTGTCCGACGGACGCGGTCCATGGCCAGCATCGGTGAAAGCGGCGGCAGGAGCAGGACCCGGTCCTGCAAGACCTCCACCATCACGCCGCCAGCGCCAAACATCAGCACGGGGCCGAACTGGGCGTCCTGCACACAGCCGCAGATCAGCTCCAGGCCCCCGTCCTTCACCATGCGCTGCACGCCCACCCCGTCAAAGGCGTCGGCCGGAACGGCGTTTTCGACCCGGCTCCAGGCGGCGCGAACTGAGCCCTCATCCTTGAGGTCAAGCTGCACGCCGCCGACGTCCGTCTTGTGGATGATGACCCGGCTCTGGAGCTTCAGCACCACGGGGAAGCCAAGGCGCTCCGCCGCCTGCACCGCCTCATCAGGAGTCCTGGCCGAAACCGTCTCCAGCACCGGGATGCCCGCAGCCGCCAGCACCTGCTTGGCCTCGGCCTCGTTCAGCAGGCCGCGGCCCGCCGCGCGATGTCCGGTGATGATCTCCCTTGCCACACTCATGGTTGGGCGTTCCAGGCAGGCCACGCGGTTGGTCTCCGCCAGCAGGCGCAGCCGCTCCTGGCGCTGCCACATGAACTGCCAGGCACGCGCCGCCTCGTCCGGATAGTCGTAGGTCGGAAGCCCGGCCTTGTTCAGCAGCGTGCGCGCCTCCTCCACGGCGTCACCGCCCATCCAGCTCGCCAGCACCGGCTTGTCCGTGGTTTGGGCGACATCAATCAAGGCCTGCGCCACGGGCAGCGGATGCGTCATCGCCTGGGGCGTCAGCACTGTCAGCAGGCCGTGCACGCCAGGGTCGGCGGCGACGGCACGCAGTGCCTCCGTAAAGCGCCCGGCGTCGGCGTCACCCAGGACATCCACCGGATTGCCGTGGCTCCAGTGGGCGGGCAGGCACTGGTCCAGGCGCTCCAGTGTCGGCACGGACAGCCCGGCCATCACCCCGCCCGCCCTGACCAGTGCGTCCGTCGCGAGAGCACCGGGGCCGCCGGCGTTGGTGACGACCGCCAGCGCCGGTCCTTGTGGCAAAGATTGTTTGGCCAGCACCTCCGCCATGTCGAACAGCTCCTCGATCGTGTCCACGCGCAGCACGCCCGCACGTTCGAAGGCCGCGTCCAGCACGTCGTCGCTGCCCGTCATCGCACCGGTGTGCGAGGCGGCGGCACGGGCGGCGGCGGCGGTGCGGCCGACCTTGATGGCGATCACCGGCTTCTTCGCCGCCACGATGCGCGCGGCCTCCATGAACGCCGCGGCGTCACCGACCGACTCCATGTAGAGCACGATGCTCCCCGTGTCAGGGTCCTCTCCAAAATGGTGCAGCAGATCCCCCCATCCCACATCAAGCATGGACCCCACGGAGACGAAGGCGCTGAAGCCCACCTGCTGGCGGAAGCTCCAGTCGAGGATGGCCGTGCAAAGTGCTCCGCTCTGGCTGAGGAAGGCCACGCGGCCCGGCCTCGCCATGGCCGTGGCAAAGGTGGCGTTCAGCCCGGCATGCGGTGACATCAGGCCCAGGCAGTTGGGACCGACAAGCCGGACTCCCGCCTTGCGCGCCTCGGCAAGCACCCGCCGTTCCAGCTCCACCCCACCGGGTCCGGTTTCCTTGAAGCCGGCGGAAATGATCACGACACCCTTCACCCCGCAGGCCGCGCATTCCCGTATCACCTCCGGCAGGGTCGCGGCAGGCGTGGCGATCACCGCGAGGTCGACGGGCCGGCCGACGGCGGTCAGCGAGGTCCAGGCCCTGCGGCCAAGCACTTCGGAACGACGTGCGTTCACCGGATACAGTTCGCCGCCAAAGCCGCACAGGTTTTCCAGCAGGGCGCGTCCCACGCTTCCCTCACGATCCGTGGCCCCGACCAGCGCCACTGACCTTGGCGCAAACAGGGCATGCAGTTCAGACGCGCCTGGAGTCAGCGAGCAGGATGCAAGGGCGGTGTCCGGCATGGGCGTCGAAGGTCCGATCATCAACGCATCTTTGACGGACTATCAAGCATCCTTGAGCCCAGACAGAGGAAATTCACCGCGTCATCTTCAAGGATTGCCCGCCACCGCGGCCTCGGCGCGACGGTTGAGGAACTGACGGCTTTTCACGATCTCAAGCACGGCGCTGGAGAAATGTCCGCCACCCGTCTTCAGGGAGGCCTGCATCTGGGCCAGCAGCTTCTTGTCGCTTGGCAGCGTCTGACGACCCAGGGCATACCCCAGGAGCTTGCGGGTGAACTGGGTGAGAAACTGCCCCTCGTTCTTCTGAAGATAGCCGCGCAGGCCGGCAAAGCCCTTGAACTGGATGCCGCCGGGCATGTCTCCGGTGTCATCGATGACGCCACCCGTGTCATCCTTCGCACGGAAGCGCCCGATGGGATCGAAGCTTTCCAGCGCGAAGCCCAGCGGGTCGATGCGCTCATGACAGACGGCGCAGGCGGAGTCGGTGCGGTGCACCATCAGGGCCTCGCGCAGGGACGAAGGCTTGCTGGTCTCCTTGAGCTCGGGCACGTTCGGCGGTGGCGGGGGCGAAGCGATGCCGAGCACGACCTGATACAGGTAGTCGCCGCGCACAACCGGGCTGGTGCGGTGCGGACGCGAGGTCTTGGTCAGGATCGCCGCCATGCCCAGAAGGCCGCCGCGGTGATGCTGCGCCAGGCCCTTCACCTCACGAAACTCCGCGCCGGTGACGCCCGGGATGCCGTAATGCCTCGCCAGGCGCTCGTTGAGGAACGTGTAGTCGGCGCCGATGATGTCGGACACGCCGCGGTCCTCGCGAACCAAATGGGTGAAAAACTCCACGACCTCGCGGTGCATGTCGGCGCGAAGCTCAGGCGTGAACTGCGGGAACTTCTTCTCATCGACGCTGTTGTGCATGTCGAAGCCGTTGAACTTCAGCCACTGGCCGGCGAACTCCTTCGCCAGCGCCGCCGCACGCGGATCACGCAGCATGCGCTTCGTCTGCGCGGCAAGCACCCCGGGCTTCAGCAGGCTGCCGTCATCCGCCGCCTTGCGCAGCTCCCAGTCCGGCAGCGAGGCCCAGAGGAAGTAGCTGAGGCGGGAGGCCAGCTCGTGGGCGTTCAGCGGGACGTCCGGCGTCTTCACCTCCGCAACCTGCGGCAGGGTCTCGGCCTTGAAGAGGAAGTTTGGCGACACCAGCACGCGCACCAGGACCTCGCGGGCCGCGGACTCGCGGTCCAGCTCCTTCTGCCGTCCATCAAAATAGAGGGCGTCGAGCCTGCCCGACTCCTCCGCAGTCAAGGGCCGACGCCAGGCCTTCCTGGCAAACTCACGCAAATGGCCGAGGATTGCCTTGTCACAGTCCGCCTGCTGCTGCTTGCCGAGGTTCGGACTGGCGCTGAAACCCCAGTCCTCCTTCATCGCGGCAAGCTGGTCCTTGTCACGCTGGCCGAGGATCTGGCCAAGCTGGTCGTCGCTGTAATAATAGACCGTGTAGCTGGGCTTGCCGCCGCGATACAAATTGTTGGCCACCTCCTCCAGCCGGCGCTCGAACATGTCCGGGAACGCCACCTTCATCCTGTTGAAGTCATTCATGGTTTCCCCTGATGCCTTGGTGCTGCGCTTCCAGATCGTGAGGACGCCCGGCATGATCCTGGTCACGTCACGCGGCCTGTCCATGCTCAGCGCCCATTGGATCGTGGCGTTGTCCGCCTCGGCGTTCTCCATGTCGAGACGTGTGTCCACCCTGAGCCAGTGCGAGCCTTCGGGCAGGGGCAGAGTGATGACGGCCGGGGCGGCCACGGCGAACTCATGGGGTTTCACCTGCCGCCCCTGCTGGGGATGTCGGCCGTAAATCGCGCGCATCTTTTCAAGCTCGGCAATGCGTGCCTGCACGGCCGGAAGGTCGGCGGGAGGAGGATTGGCGGAGGCCTGCTTCCGCTTCTCGTCGAGCGTCTTGTTGAGCCAGTCGAAGTAGCTGAGCTTCTGCTTGCCGACGTTCACCTCGATGTAGGTCACCAGGGCGATGTCACCCTTGTTGCCATCACCGATGTCGCCGAAATTGAGGTAGGCCAGCTTCTTGCCGGAAACGGGGCCCTGCATCGGATACGGGCGGATGCCGTCGCTGTCCTGCTGCCAGCGCTGCGGGCCGCTGCCGGGCTTCTTAGGGTTGTTCCAGGAAAGCAGGTCGGCCTCGATCCCCTTGATGCGCTCCATGGCGGCCTTTTCATCCGCAGGAAGATCGCGCCAGCCCACGCGCACCAGGTCGAGGAACCGGCTCTTCGGCTCGACGCTGTTCACGAGGTTCCACCAGTTGTTCAGGAAGTGGATGTTCAGCTTGTTGTCCCGGGCGAGCTGATCCAGCGGGGTCTTCTGATGCTTGTGCCTCCAGCAGGCGGCCATGTAGTCGCCTTCGCGCATGGGATCGAAGTCCTTCGGCAGATGCGGCGCCGCCTTCTGCTGATACCAGACATAGAGGCCCTGCTGCGCCTGTGCCTTGACCTGCTCCGGCCCCCGCAGGCCGATGCGGTTCGGGTGAAACACAATGCCCGTGCCCGGCATGATCGTGGCGTGATCGGCCAGCTTGCGCGCGGCGCTGAAGTACTTGTCGATCGCCGCCGGGCTCATGAACAGCACGTCACCCGTGTTCGTGAATCCCTCACCGCCGCCGCCGTCAGTTTGAAACTCCTTCGCCAGCGAATAATCGCGGCCGGTCAGATCGCGGATGGTGTAATCATACTCCGCATTCGTCAGGCGGCGCATCGTCACGGGTCCGGGATCGCCCGATTTTGCCTCCGCCAGCTTGTCAAGCGACTGCTGCACCCAGCCGGTGATGCCTGCCTTTTCCTCCGCCGTCAGCTGCTTGGCCTTTCTCGGCGGCATGTCACCATTGTCGATGGTGTCCTTGACCTTCGTCCAGATCTCAAACTCCGCCTCCACCTTCGGGTCGGCGGCATATTGTTTCAGATCCACCTCGCCCTTGGCCTTGTCCGGATTGTGACACTCGTAGCACTTGGCGGCGAGCATGGACTCGACAGCCTTCCAGTCCGGCGGTCCGGCCTGGCTGGAAACGGCGGCCATGAGGCCGAAGACGATGGTTTTGCGGGGGGACAAAAGCATTTTTAGCGTATTTGGGGGGATTAAGATACGCATCAGGCCGGACAACTTTCATGCCTGATTTGTGCTGAACCCGCCATCCCTTGCCAGGCGGCGGGGGTTTCTCAGGTCGCCAGTCGTTTGAAATCAAACTGACAGCAGCCCAGGTCCAGCACGCTGGCGTTCTCCGCCAGATGCTCGGCAAGGGTCGGAGCGATGGCATACAGCCGCTGCTGGCCGTTTTTCTCCTGCGCCAGCAGGCCAGCCTCACGAAGGATTCGCAGGTGCTTGGACACGTTGTACTGGCTCATGCCCGTGGCCTCGGCGAGCTCGTTCACGGAGCGCTCCCCCTCCAGCAGCAGACGCATCAGACGCAGCCGGTTTTCTTCGGCCAATGCCTTCATGGCGGGGAGACAGTCGATCTTGGGCACCAGCTCATGATGAAGAAGCCGGCGCCTTCTTCAACCTCCGAGCAGTCGTCCAATTAATATGCTTGACTGCGCATATATTACTCGCCAAGGACGGCGCGCATGCCCTCCGCCACCCTTCTCATCGTCGCAGCCCTGGCCGTGGCCTATGCGAACGGGGCCAATGCCAACTTCAAGGGGGTGGCCTCGTTGTTCGGCAGCGGCACCGCAGGTTACTGGACGTCCGTGCGCTGGGCTGCGCTGACCACGGCGGCAGGCTGCCTCACGGGAATGCTGCTGCCCGGCGTGATGCTGCAGGCCTTTTCAGGCAAGGGCCTGGTGCCCGACAGCCTTGTCGCCCAACCAACTTTCCTGCTGTCCGTGGGTGCCGGTGCGGCCGTGGCGAACCTTCTGGCAACCCGGCTTGGCTTTCCGGTCTCCACCACCCACATGCTGATGGGCGGGCTGCTGGGTGCCGGCTTTGCCGCTCATCCCGGCGGAGTTCACCTGGGCAGGCTCTGGGACAGCTTCGCCCGCCCGCTGCTGCTGGCTCCGGTGCTGGCGCTGGTTCTTGGAAGCCTGACCTACCTGCTGCTCAAGGCCGTGAAACTGGCCCCCGATCACCGCACCCGCAGCCTGGACGCCCTGCATTTCCTGAGCGCGGGCGCCGTGGGGTTTTCGCGCGGCCTGAACGACACGCCCAAGATGGCGGCCCTGCTGGTGGGCGTCGGCGGGCTCGGGGTGAAGTCCTCGATCCTGCTGGTGCTCGTCACCATGGCCCTCGGAGGCCTGCTGAGTGCAAAGCAGGTGGCTGACACTCTCGCCCATAAGATCACCGGCATGAACCCGGGCCAGGGGTTCGCCGCCAACCTGGCCACCGCACTGCTCACCACCACCGCCAGCGTGCACGGCCTGCCGGTTTCCACCACCCATGTCTCCGTCGGCGCCCTGCTTGGCATCGGCGTCACCACGCGTCAGGCACGCTGGAAGACCGCCGTGCCCGTGCTGCTTGCCTGGGGGGGCACCCTACCCTGCTCGGCCCTGCTTGCCGCCCTCTTCTGGTGGCTCTCGGCCGCCCTCGCCTCCCCACCCTCCTCTCCCACCTGATGAAACACCACCACACACTCCTCGCCTTCCTCGCGCTCGCCGGCTCCGCCCTGGCCACCCCGACAGGCCTCAACAACATCCCCACCGCCGACACCGTGCCGCATCGCACCGTGGCCGTGCAGGCCTTCAGCAGCTTCGGCCCCGGCGCCAACCAATTTTCCGCCAACGGCCCCGACGAGCACTCCTTCTGGATGGGCTTCAAGACCGGCCTTCAGCTTGACTTCCTCAGCCTCGAGTGGGGCATGGACAGCCCGCTCCTCTCCATGGAAAGCGGCCCGCTCTTCTTCCAGACCAAGGCGGGCATCGAACCCTGGGAGGGCGGCAGACTCGTGGTCGGCGTCGCCGGCGTCCCTCTCACCGACATCGCCCGTGCCGGCGATCCCTTCACCTATGCCATGCTCAGCCACGACTTCGGCCTGCTGCGCACCCACGCCGGCTACGGCGTCCAGAACAACGGCAACACCTTCCTCATCGGCGTCGACCGCAGCTTCAAGCTCTTCGACCGCAGCTTCAACATCAACGCCGACCTGGTCCAGGCCGCCGACCAGTCCTTCTGGCTTCCCGCCGTCGGCTGGAAACACGACCTGCACAAGAACATCGTCCTCGAATGGTGGACCAACTTCCCCGAGCAGGGCAAGTCCAGCCATCTCGCCAAGATCAACTTCGTCTTCAAGTTCTGATCCTCCCGCAGCCAGCCCCGTTTGCCTCAAGTCCAACCACCCATGAAATCCACCCGCCTCCTCCTGCTCGCCGCCTTCGCCGCAGCCACCGCCCAGGCCGACATCGGCCTCATCTCCGTCAGTGAGGCCCGCAGGCTCATTGAAAACCCCGACGCCTCCCAGCGCCCCGTCGTGCTCGACACCCGCGGCGGTTACAAGGACTACTTCCGCGGCCATCTTCCCACCGCCCACCACATCAACTTCGACACCCTGCGCGGCACCGACAAGGCCGTGCCCGTCCAGTATCTGCCGGACAGCATCACCAAGTCGCTGCTGAAGCGGGCGGGCGTGGACAAAAACCGGCTTCATCTCGTCTATGCCACCGGCGCCAGCCTGCCCAACGACGAGATCCTCAGCACCAGCATGGTCGTCTACGTGCTCGAAAAATTCGGCATCCAAAACATCCGCGTCGTCAACGGCGGCCTGGCGGAGTGGACACGCCTCGGCCTCAAGCCCGCCAAGGACTATTTTGGCAACCCTGAGGGCAGCCTGCCCTGGAAGGGAAACAAAGGCATCGGTGCCGACGTCAAGACCGTCCAGGACCATGTCGGCAAACCTGGCAACCTGCTCATCGACGCACGTCCGCTGAACGAATTCCAGGGCGATGACGATGTCTGGCTGCGCAAGGGCCACATCCCCGGCGCCATCAGCTTTCACTGGGCACGCCTCATGGAGGAGGGCAACACGCACAAGTACAAGCCCCTCGCCTCCATCAAGGCCGAACTCACCAGGGCCGGCATCACCCCGGACAAGAACATCATCTGCTACTGCGGCACCTCCCGCGAGGGCAGCCTGCTCTACTTCACCCTCAGGCACGTGCTCGGCTATCCGAACGTCCGCCTCTACGAAGGCTCGTGGAAGGAATACGTCTGGCTCAACGGCAGGACCCTGCCTGCGGCCACCGGCGGCAGCGCGGCCGGCAAATAAGCACCCCGGCCAAAAGCTCAACAACACCAGGCGTCGTTCCGCGACTCACCGGATTTCCAGGCTGCGCCGCAGGCTGGGAACGGCGCGGACGACGCCTTCCTCTTCTTCAAACAGGCGCGTCAGGCTGTTGCCCGCCAGATCCTCCAGCAGTGGATCGGCCAGCAGCACCAGCTCCCCGGCCTGCCATTCGGTCATGGGAACCGCCCGCCACTCCTCCCCGGAGGCAGTCACTGTCACCCTGACTTCCACCTGCACTCCTTTTTGTTGGACCCGCAGCGCCTGCATCAGCATGGCAGGGTCCAGGGGCTCGTCAAAACGCAACACCAGCGGCTCAAGGCTGCCCGCCCCTGGCGGCGTGACCTTCCAGCGTTTCATCTCCGGCATCTGATGATCCGCAGGACCGGTTTCAAATTCAAACCGCACATCCTCGCCCAGCGCCGCACCCGCCGTGCTTCTCCAGCGCCCGTCCACCACCAGCGTGCAGCGGCTGTCCGCCTTCAGCACCGGCCCTTCCTCCTCGTTCAGGTTCACCCCCGTCTTCTGCCGGCCCGGATGGAACCACACGGTCAGCCGTCTGCCATCCGGCGACCACAGCTCGGTTTCCCGAAACGGGCCGGCGATCTCACGCCCCTGCGCATCCAGCAGCTTCAATCGCTCCAGAAACACCCCCTGCTCCATCGGCTCGGAAAAGCTCAGGTAGATCTTCAGCGCATTCGCGGGAAGCCTCGCCCGGGGCAGCAGGCTCACGACCGGACGCCTGCCCGGCACCGCCTTCATCTCGAACTCAACCCGCCTGATTCCGCCACCTTCAGACAGCCACTCCGCCTGGTATCTCTGCCCGTGCAGCAAAGGCAGGGCAGGCACAAAGACCAGACGACCTGGATCCTGCTTCACCCGGCCCATGACGGGCGCGGCACGGCCTGCCAGCAGCGCTGAAACCTTCAGCCCGGGATCCCGCGCCGCATTCGTCAGCAGGGTCAGTTTGCCGCCGTCGGCGGCGAGGTCCACGGTCACGGGCGAAGCTTGCTCCGACCGTGCTGGAGAAGAGTCCGCCAGCCAGGGCGGCAGCCCAAAGCAGACCGCCAGCACCAGCGGCCAGACCAGCAATGCCCAGATATAGGCGGCCCGGTGCATCACTCAGGGCAGGTCGATGACCTCCAGCGACAGCCTGCCATCCGCCTCACGCAGCACCACCGCGCTCCGGTCATCCAGCTTGTCCACCTGCACCGCGCCAAACAGCGCCTCCACGATCTCGATGCCTTCCGGACCGGCCTTGGCCTTCACGTCACGCCAGGTGGCCTTCTCGTTCGCCTTGTCGTCGGCGGCGTTGAGATGGTCCATGCTGACACGCACGCCCCAGAACTTGCTCGGGCCGAACAGGTTGTCCTTGAAACGCTGCGTGTGCACCACCACCCACTGCCTGCCGCCCCGGTCGGTATAATCAAAAAGATCGAGCGGACGGTTGCCGCTGCCCAGCTCGACCATGCTCACGCCCTTCACCTTCGCCCCGCTCTCGATGTCATCGACCCTGAACTTCGCCACCGGCGTGCAGGCAAAGGCGCCGACGACATAGTCGGCATCACCGGAGTGATACGGGATGAAGCTCTGGATCGGCGCCTTCGTCTCCCACTTGCGGTGCGCCACATGATAGGTCTCCGCGCTGATCACCCCCGCCGTGCTGCCATGCTTCACCGGCACCGGGATCGTGAAGATGCGGCTCGCAAACTCCTCGTTGCAGGTGCCCGTGGCAAACACACGCTCCCCGTCAAAGGCCACGTCGGTGATGTTCGTCACCTTGCTGGCCGTGCCGCCCGGCAGCGTCACGCCCGCCCAGGCCAGCTTTTCGAGGTCCAGCGGTGCCACCTTGCCCGCAGAGTCCACCGTGAGGATGAGCGACGCATTGTCAGGCCGGCGCTGCACCGCCAGGTACACCTTTCCGCTGGCCGGGTTCACCGCCATGTCCTTGATCGTGATGTTCTCCGCCGTCGTGCCCAGGCCCCCGGCGATGGTCGAGGCGATGTCCGCCACGGCGCCCGGCTTCGCCTTCGGCCCGGCATCCCTGGTCTCCACCGCCATCACGGTCTGCGAGCCGGGATCCGCCACCAGCAGCAGCCCGTTGACGCCAAAGCTGATCGAGGACACGCCCTTCAGCCTGAGTCCGCCGGCCTGTGGCGAATCAAGCAGCGAGGCTGCGGACAAAGGAAGCGCCGGTAAGGCGCACAGGAGCAGGGCTTGGAATTTCATAGCCTTTGGTTATACCAGCAACGGCACGGAGGGAACAAGCCCTCCTTTCAACCCGGAGCGCGCCCCTGGAAAATCCTGCACTTCCATGAACGAAAACCGCCGCCCATGCGTATGGATGTGCCTGTTTTTGATTCAAAAACCATGACCACCTCCAACACCCGCCGTTCCTTTCTCACCAACGCCGCCGGAGCTGCTGCGGCACCCTTCATCCTCCCCGGCCGCATCTGGTCCGCCGATGCGCCGCCCAACGGAAAAATCCGCATGGGCTTCATCGGCATGGGCAAGCAGATGGGCGGCCTCATCAGCCGCTTCCTCCAGTACCCCGAGGTCGAGGTCGTCGCGGTCTGCGACGTCTACGCCATGCGCCGCGACCTCTACAAAAAGAAGGTCGACGACCACTACGCCAAGAGTGGCGGCTCCGGCAAGCCCTGCGCCTCCGTGAACGACTTCCGTGAGATCACCGAGCGCGGCGACATCGACGCCGTCTGCATCGCCACGCCCGACCACTGGCACGCCATCATCACCAACAGCGCCCTCAGCCACGGCAAGGACGTCTACTGCGAAAAGCCGCTCACCCACAACATCCACGAGGCCGTCGCCGTGGTCGAGACCGCGAAGAAGTACAACCGCGTTCTCCAGACCGGCTCCATGCAGCGCTCCAGCAAGGAGTTCCGCGTCGCCTGCGAGCTCGTCCGCAACGGCGTCATCGGCGACGTCAAGACCATCACCGTCTCCTTTGGCGACCCCGCGTGGCCGAACGCCTATCCTGAGGAGCCGACGCCCGAAGGCCTGGACTGGAACCTCTGGTGCGGCCCGGCCCCGCTGGTGCCCTTCAACCACGAGCTCTGCCCGATCGGTGAGAGCAAGGTCTTCCCAAACTGGCGCAAGACCCGTGAGTTTGGCGGCGGCATGATCACCGACTGGGGCGCCCATCACATCGACATCGCCCAGTGGGGCCTCGGCATGGATGAAAACGGCCCCGTCGAGGTCCGCGCACCCGCCAATCATGCGACCGCCAAGCGCGGCGGCCAGCTCGTCTACGCCAGCGGCGTCGTCCTCACCCACGCGGAAGGCAGCATGGGCTGCACCTTCCACGGCACCGAGGGCGAGGTGAACGTCGGACGCGGCAAGTTCGCCCTCACGCTGGGCGGCAGGGACAAGTTCGCCTTCCGCGACAAGGAGACCAGCAAGGGCACCTCCGTGGACCGCGAGGTCGCCCTGGCCGAGCGCGAGTTCCTGGCCAGTGCGAAGACGAAGCTCTATGTCAGCAAGGACCAGATCGCCGACTTCATCGCCTGTGTGAAAAGCCGCCAGCAGCCGATCTGCCACGCCGGCGTCGGCGCCAGCAGCGCCATCGCCTGCCATCTCATGAACTTCGGCTACTGGTACGGTGCCAACGTGAAATGGAACCCCACCGAGCACAAGTTCATCAGCGGCGGCGACGACAAGTGGCTCACCCGCGAATACCGCGGCGAGTGGAAGGTCTGACCTTCATGGCCTGCATCGTCTGAATCCTCGAGGACGGCCCCTTCACCGGGGCCGTCTTTTTTGCGGGGCGCTCAGCCCATCCGGCCCTTGCGCAGGATGTGCACGCCGAGCATGCCGAAGGCGATCATGGAGGGCACGGCCAGGAAGTGCATCCAGACGATGAGCGAGTTGGCGTAGTTGAGTCCCGCGAAGTTGGAGCGCGCCCATTGCAGCACGATCCAGCCGATGACCAGTCCGATCGCCCCCATGAGGGTGACCAGCTGGAAGAACAGCACGCCTTCATCCATCTCGATGAGCCTGCGGGTGAGGGCACGCGGCTGCTCGCTGCGTTGAAGGAACATCGCCGCCGCCAGCATGTAAACCTGCGTGCCCACCAGCGAGGCCAGCAGCAGCAGCACCTGGCTGTGCACGTCAAAGATGTTCAGCCCGGCCACCTTGACCGGTCCCGTGAAGGCGGCCACGCCCTGTAGCAGCGTCGTGATCACGATCGTCAGCATGCCGACCAGTTCAAACAGGCGCGGCCTTTCGGACAGGATGAAAAGAAGGTGCCTCATGCCGTCGCGCCAGGTGCGCAGATGCGGCGTGCGCTCCACCGGCGGCGGACGCAGGCCGGAGGGAATCTCCACCGTGCTGGCCTTGTGCTTGAGCGCCTTGATCAGCAGCTCCGAGGCGAACTCCATGCCGCTGGCGCGGATCCCCCAGGTGTCATAGGCCGTCTTTTTCAGGCAGCGGAAGCCGGAGTTGCAGTCGCTCAGCCGACCCTTGAACAGCAGGTTGATCAGCGTCGTCAGCACGGGGGTGCCCAGATGCCTGTGCAGCGGCGGCATCGCCCCGGCCTCGATCACGCCCTTCATGCGCGAGGCGATGCCCATGTCGGCGTCGGCCTTCGAGGTCGTGCGGTACAGCTCCAGGGAATGTTCATAACAATAAGTGCCGTCGGCATCCGCGAACATCACATAACGGCCCTCGGCCGCCTCGATGCCGCCGCGCAGGGCCGCCCCGTAGCCGCGCTGGGAGACTGGAACAACACGCGCGCCGTGATCCGCAGCGATCCGCCTGGAGTCGTCCGTGCTGCCGTTGTCGGCGACCACGATCTCGTACTTCAGGGCGGGGTCGGCCTCGAGCGACCTGCGCACGGCGTCGATGCACAACGCGATGGTGCGGCTTTCATTGAGGCAGGGGAATACGAAGGTCAGGTCCATGCGGGCGGGATCAGGGCAGTCTGCGAAAGAAACACCTCAGTGGGCAAGCAACTCTTTTGCCGCCTTTTCAATTCCCGGCAGAAGATGCGCCGGAAGCTCCGTCAGCAGCGGCAGCACGGGTCCGGTGCGGGCGATGCCGGCAAGCTCCACCGCATGATGCAGGACCAGGATCGGGCTGTGGGCGTTGCGCTGGTCCTCAAGCGGCTTGAACACGGCGCGGATCGCCTCGGCCTTCATGTAATCGCCGGCCTGGATGGCCTGCAGCAGGGCGGTGCTCAGGTCGGGGCGGATGCACACGCAGCCGGCGGTGAAGCCGGTGATGCCAAAGTCCCTCAGGTGCACGATGGCGGGCTGCTCGCCGATGCCGGAGACAATCAGGTCCGTGCTCACCAGCGTGATCAGCTTCGAAAGGTAGGCGTCCTGCGCGGGATCCTCCTTGACCACCGCGTACTTGATCCAGGAGATCAGGCCGTCGTTCACCAGCTCGGCCGCCAGCTCAGGGGTGATGTAGGACTCGTCCTTGATGTAAAGCACGGCCTTGACGCCCGACTTCTCCACGAAATGACGCACCGCCGTCGCCACGCCCGCCGGCTTGGAGGGGAACAGCGTCGGCAGCAGCATCGCCGTCGGATATTCATGATCGCGAAGGATGGCCGCCTGGTCCATCGCGGTGCCGTACATCGGGCCGACGCTCGGCACGACCCACATGTCCTCGGGGCTGACCTCACGCAGCAGGGTCAGCAGCGGCGCGTATTCGGACACGGCGATGTTGTAAAGGTTGGCGTTGCCCCCGTAAAGCAGCGTGCGGATGCCGCCGTCGTACATGTGCCTGACCAGCCTGGCATTCTCCTCACGGCTGAGGCTGAGGTCGGCGTTCCGGCAGAGCGGCGGAACGGCGATGACGGAACTGCGAAGGTCGGCGGGAGCGTTGACGGGCGTGGTCTTCATACGGGAGGCGTCAGAAAAGGGAGGGCTTGCTGTTGAGCAAATGGTAAATCCATCATGAAGTCCGGTGCAAAGAATGCAGACATCTGGCGCTTGTCAGGCCGTGAAAGACGTATTAAACCCAGAACACGATCCTATGAGCGCCCCCGAACAGCATGGCGACAACCGCCTCAAGCAAGCGGAGAAAATCACCAGCCACCCCGAGCAGTACAAGGTGTGCGAAGGCTGTGGCTCCATCGTGGTTGCCCGTGCGGTCACCTGCCCGAGCTGCCATGGCTACCTGTTTGACGCCACCGCCCCGCGCGTGGTCGCCCAGGCCAGGGACCTGGCCATGAGGGCCGCGCATTCCGTGCTGGCTTCGGACTTGATCTGAGCCGCGCCCCACCATGGCATCCACCGCCCCTTCAGTCGCCTGCCTTGGCCCCGAGGGCAGCTTCTCCCATCTTTTGGTCAGCCAGCGCTTCCCGGACTCCCCGGTGACCCTGATGGCGACGATCGGCGAGGTCTTTGACCACCTGGTCTCACACCCGGACGCCCTCGGCCTCGTGCCCATCGAAAACTCCTCCGGCGGCTTCATCATCGACACCGTCGACCGCCTGATCGACGACCGCTGCCCCCTTCACATCATCGAGGAGCTGACCCTGGATGTCAGGCTTGCCTTGCTAGGCCGGCCGGGCGTTCCCGTGCAGTCCATCCACTCCCATGCCATGCCCTTCTATCATTCCGACGAATGGCTGAAGGCCCATCATCCGCAGGCCAGGCGCGTGATCGAAAGCAGCACCGCCAAGGCGGCGGAAAAGGCGGCCGCGCTGCCCGGCGCCGCCGCCATCGGCCCGCGTCAGAACGCCGCGCTGCACGGCCTGGAGATCCTGCACTTCCCCATCGCCGGCGAGGTGCCCAACATCACCCAGTTTTATGTGCTGGCCGACGCCTCCCGCCAGCCGGCCGCGCGCCCCGGCCGCACCGCCCTGGTCGTCGTCCTCCCCGACCGCCCGGGCAGCCTCTGCCATTTCCTCACCCCGCTCAGCGACGCCGGCATCAACATGAAGCGCCTGGAGTCCCGCCCCCTGCGCGGCCAGCCTAACAAATACCGCTTCTTCATTGAAATCGAAGGCTCTCCGGCCGACCCGGCCGTCGCGGCGGCCCTGGAAAAGGCCTGCGCCGGCGGGGTCATCATGCGCAGCGTCGGCTCCTACCCCGCCGGCCGGCGTTTTGAGTCCTGACCCGCCCTCTGACAAATCTCTTACAAGCTGCTCACGGGTGCCTGACAACTTCTCCGGGAAACATGCCAGAATGCACCCAGATGAAAGCACTGCCCTGCGGTTGCTAAATCGCCCTTTCTCGTTGGTAACCTGCATGGCTGTTGGCAACCCTCGAATGCTCTGAGGCGGGTCGAAAGACCCGCCTCTTGCTTTGGCTGGAAAACCTCAGGCACTCTGGGATGATGAAATTTGCCCCGGCTCATTTTCGAGAATGCCGCCGTTCCGAATCTGAAAATTTTCGCAAATAGTCGAAATCGAGACTTTAATTTTCAAAGACCTGGAATAGTTTCAATAATTAGCACCGCCTGACAGAATAACTTTTTGATCCCGTGGCCAGCGCCGATCCTTCCCCTACTTCAGCTCCAGACCCAGGGTCTGACCCTGCAGGGCCGGGACGGGAAAATCCCTTCTCCGACGATGTCTGCCGATCCCCCTGGGACATCGGCGGTTCCGTTGAAGCCCTGAATGCGGAGGTTCTCGATGACTTGATCGAAGCTGTTGGCGTGGGGCGCTCAGGCCCGATGAAGCTGCTGACGGCCCCAAGGGCGGGCTATGGCAAAACCCATCTCCTGAGCCGCATCGCCGCCGCCACGGCCGGCCAGGTGGTGATCGTGCCGGTGGCCTTCCGTTCGGGCGACCCGATCACCCTGACCTCCCTGACCCGCAGGGGCATCGAATCCCTGATGGAAGCCTGCGACCAGGACCGGCCCGGCTGGACAAGGCTGCGCGAATATGGCGCCCAGGTCCTTGTCACGCTGCTGCGCAGGCTCATTGAAAGCGGCCAGCTTGCCTGCGCCAATCCCGCCCAGGCCCTCAGCGTGCTTTCCGGCCCCGTGCAGGAGATCTTTGACGCCACCGGCCGCGCGCAGCGCATCGGCGAATGGCTCGCCCACAACCGCGGCGGGCTGCGCGGCCCGCTCGCCATGCTCGCCTCCCGCGAACTGCCGCTGCGCGCCGAACTTTTGGATGGGTGGATGTCCGCCCTGCTCGACCAGAGCATCGAAGGCGGCTTTGCTGGCGTTGGCGAAATGCAGGAGCTTTGCGCCATCGATCATGAAACCGGCGTCCCTTCCTGGCTCCGCCTCATGGACCTCTGGCGCCCGGTCGTGCTGCTGATCGATCACCTGGACGGCTTCTACCGCAACCCCGAGGCCGGGGTCAGGATCGCCTCACTGCTCATGGAGCTGGTGGAATCCCACCGCATGCATGTGCTGATGAGCCTCAACCAGGACGTGTGGCAGGCCACCTTCGGCCATCACCTCCCAGGCGCCCTTGAAGACCGTCTCACCGCCAGTCAGGTGCTCCTGCGCGGCCTGAATGAAGCCGATGCCACCGCCCTGCTCCGCCTGCGTCTGGACCAGACCGGCCTCGACGACCGGCAGAAGGCGGACTTTGAGTCCTTCATCGACGTCAAACGCCACTTCCTGGGCCGTCCCGTGGGCAGCGTCTCCGCACGCGCCTTCCTCCGTCACTGCGCACGCCAGTGGGACATCTTCCACAACACGCCGCCCTCGGGCGCACTGCCTCCTCCGGATCCCGCTGACATTGAGGAATCCGGCACGCACCTGCCTCTCATGACGGACAGCGCCGAAGAGGAGGCCGCGCCCGCCCTGCCCCTGCCGACGCTGTTTGATCCCGAGACCGCCAGCGATGTGCAGAAGCTTGCCGGAAGCCTGGCCGAACCACGCCATGCCCTGCCCCAGGACGAGGCCCCGCCGGTCATCATTCCAGCGCCTGCCATCACCCGGGAGCCGGAACCGCCGGTCGAAGACGGCCGTCAGGACCCAGCCCCACCGGCGACCGTGGTCAGCCAAACCAACAGTGCGCAAGACTGGAGCGCGGGCGAATCCTCAGGCATCCAGGAGGGCGCGGATGTTCCGCCCGGTCCTGACGCCTTCGTCAGGCTGCGGGAAATGCTCTCCAAGCTCCGCCAGCCCGGCCATCCGTCAGGCCAGGGTGCCACGCTGGAAACCGCTCACACCCTCGCCACCACGGCCACTCCTTCACCGGAACCTGCGGCCTTCCCCGCCCCTGCTTCTTCAACCACCACCGCCCTGCCGCCACCCAGGCCTGCCCTCACCGCTCCGGCCGACGCCCTGCAGGGACGCTTCCAGGCCCTGCGCATGCAGCACCAGGCCGAGGCCATGGCGCAGCCCCTCGACCACGGCAGGCTGGCCGACATCATCCGCCTCGCCGGGCGTCGCTTCCCGCTCGTCCGATACAGCGAGCATGAGCTGCCAGGCCTGACCGGCCGGCACGCCCTCTACTGGTCCCTGCAGGGGGTCGAACTTCTCTTCGGCCTCGCCCCGCCCGGAGACGCCGCCTACTGGCGCACCATCAGCGGCTTTGCCGCCGGCAGGCTGGCCGACCTTTCCGCCCAGGCCGAACGCGAATCCTGCCCGCCGGTGAAGCTGAAGCTGCTCGGCTTCAAGACCGAGCGCGACCAGTTCGCCTGGCAGGGCATCCTGCAGAGCCAGTTCTTCCCGCCCTCGGTGAAGCAGTCCGTGGACATCGTCCACCTTGATGTCGACGGCCTCGCCGCGCTCTACGCCATGCAGCGCCTGGTGAAGGAATCCGAGTCCGGCGTGCTGCAGGCGGAGCCCGCGCAGATCATCAGCACGCTGGCCCGGGAGCTGGACTTCTTCTGGAAGCGCATCACCCGCACCAGCTAGGCCGGCCCGCCGGCAGGTTGTCGCCAAAGTGAAAAGGCACCGGTCCCCCGGTGCCTTTCCCGTGATTCATGCCAACGACCGGGCCTTCAGTCGGGCTTGTGGGCCGAATGGCAGGCCTTGCAGTTCACCGCCTTCTTGTACTCGCTGACACCGGCGGCATCCTTCGCCTGGATCTTCTTCACGGCCGCGATCAGGGCCTGGCACTTCTCCACCCAGGCGGCCTTCTCACCCTTCGGCGGCGCCTCGGCGCACATGGCCTGGTAGGACTTCAGGATGTCCGCCAGCTCCTCGGGCGTGGCGGCGTTGTTGGAAACCTTCTTGCAGGTGGGGTCGGTTCCCTTCGGGGCCTTGTGGTAGTTTTTCATGGCGTCCTCGATGACCTCGGAGGCGGCCAGGGAGGAGGCGCCGCCCAGGACGATGAGGGCGATGACGGGGGGGAGGTGACGCAGCTTCATGGATGAATGATGGGATGTTGAATGTCTTGTTTGGTCGCCGGCATTGGCGCCGGCAGGCCAAAGCCTGCCTGGATCCGCCGCCCGCCGTCAAGCTCCACCTTCAGCACATCCCCTCGCTTCGGCATCTTGGAAGCCCGGCCCGGTCACACCGGCCTGTAAAGAGATCACATTAGCACCAGGAGCATGAAGGAGCCTTTCCCCGCCTGTTCGGCCGCTCCGTCACCGGCCGCCGAATTTTCGGCTTTTGGAACTGGCCGCCCGTTGTCTTTCCTGGCACAATCCAACGCCCCTTTCAGCCGCCTGATGCCCTTCCTTCGCCTCATCCTCCTGGCCCTGACCCTGACAGCCTCCCTGGCGCACGCACAGCTTCAGATCGGTGGTCGAACCTACCTGCGGTCGCCCGGCGAATCCGGCATCTCGGGCGAATGGGTGCTTTATGAAAAAAACGCGCCGCGCGACGAAGCCAGCCGCCGCTGGCTGACCCGGAAAGTGCTCGTGCAGTTGGCCGGAGCCTCCGCATCATCCTTGTCCCGGCTGCCCGGCGTGACCCGGACCGAAGCCCGGGGCGGCTACGCAGTGGTCACCTTCTCCGGCGATGCCACCGCCGCTGTCGAGGGTGCAAAACGCCTGAAACGCCTCCCCGGCATCAACTCCGCCGAGCCCATGCTCGCACGCCAGATGCAGCCCCGGCTTGTCCCCGACGACCCCTACTTCGCCTACAACGTCTCCAACCCCGGCTATCAATGGCACCTGCGCAACACCGGTGAAAACGGCGCCACGGCCGGCATCGACCTCAATGTCGTCAACACCTGGGACGCCTTCCTGGGCGGCGGCATCCGCATCGGCATCCTTGATGACGGCCTCGAGACCGCCCACCCCGACCTCGCGCCCAACATCGACTTGATCAATGACCGGGACTTCAACGACCTTGATGACGACCCCAGCCCCGGCCCCGGGCACTTTCACGGCACCGCCTGCGCCGGAGTGGCCGCCGCACGCGGCGGCAACGGCGTCGGCGTCAGCGGCGTCGCCCCCCGGGCCACGCTCGTCGGCATGCGCCTCATCGCAGCCCCGACCACCGATGCGGATGAGGCCGACGCATTCGCCTTCAGGAGCGACATCATCCAGGTGAAGAGCAGCAGCTGGGGCCCCTTTGACAACGCTTTTGGTTATGGCGGTCCGGGCGTCCTCAGCCAGGCGGCCCTCGCCGAAGCCGCCGCCACCGGCCGCGGCGGCCTGGGCACGGTCTTCCTCTGGGCCGCAGGCAACGGCAACCTCAGCGGCGACGACTCCAACTACGACGGCTGGGCCGCGTCGCCCTACGCCATCGCCGTCTCCGCCATCCGTGACAACGGCAAGGCCTCCTCCTACAGCGAACCCGGCGCCAACATCCTGGTCTGCGCCCCCTCCAACGGCGGCGGCCAGGGCGTCACCACCACCGACATCAGCGGCTCCTCCGGCTACAACGCGGGCACCGGCCAGGATTACAGCAACGGCGACTACACCCTCGGCTTCGGCGGCACCTCCTCCGCCACGCCCGCCGTCGCCGGCGTCGTCGCCCTCATGCTCCAGGCCAACCCAGGCCTCGGCTACCGTGACGTCCAGGAAATCCTGCTGAGCAGCGCCACCAAGAACGATGCCGATGACGGCGGCTGGGTCACCAACGGCGCAGGCTTCAGCTTCCACCACCGCTACGGCGCCGGCCTCGTCAACGCCCAGGCCGCAACCACGATGGCCCAGGGCTGGACAAATCTTCCTCCCCGTGAAACCCGCACCCTCAGCGCTCCATCGCTGAACCTCGGCATCCCCGACGGCGGCCAGGCGGGCCTCACCCACACCTTCACGGTCGATGCGGCCGACAACCTCCGGCTTGAACACGTCACCGTCAGCGTCAGGGCCACCCATCCTTATCGCGGCCAGCTTGAATGGTGGCTCACCTCGCCCAGCGGCGTCAGCGTCCGCCTGGCGCGCGCACGCGGCAACGACACCGGCGCCAACCTCGACTGGACCTTCATGACCACCCACTTCTGGGGCGAACGCTCCGAAGGCGCCTGGAAGCTTCAGGTTTACGACAACGACCTGGCCGACGCCGGCACGCTCGACGAGGCCGCCATCACCTTCCACGGCACCCCGCCCACCGGCGGCCTGCCCGCTCCCGTCATCACCTCCAGCCTGATCATCGTCGGCCGCGAAGGCGCGGAAATGCAGCACCAGGTCACCGCATCGAACGCCGCGACCAGCTTCGGCGCGCTCGGCCTGCCCGCCGGTGTCTCCATCAACTCCAGCACCGGCGCCCTCTTCGGCACGCCCGCAACCACCGGTCCGCACTACGGCCTCGTCTTTGCCGCCAACGCCACCGGCACCACGGTGGAAAACGCCGTCTTCTTCGTGCTGCCCGCCGACCCCGCGCTCTCCGACGCCGTTGAGCAGCCGGCCAGCCTGAAAATCGTTCCTTTTGGTTACGCCAACTGGTTCAGCCAGCCCGCCATCTCCCACGACGGCGTTGACGCGGCGCAGAGCGGCCCCGCCGGCCATGATGAGTACAGCGGCGTCGAGTTCACCGCCGTCGGCCCCGTCCGCCTCGGCTTCCGCTGGAAGGTCTCCTCCGAACAGGGCTACGACTACCTCGTCCTCGCAGTGGACGGTTATGTGAAGGCCTACATCACCGGCGAGGTGGACTGGACCCAGGTCACCCAGGACATCGGCCCCGGCACCCACAACATCGACATCTATTATCTCAAGGACGAGGCCGTGGCTGAGGGCCTGGACGCAGGCTGGATCGATGAACTCACGCTCACGCCCATCACATCCGCCCCCGTCGTCACCGGCGGCACCGTGCAAGCCTACGAAAACACGGCCCTGCGCCACCAGGTCGAGGCCAGCAACGCCCCAGCCAGCTATCAGGCCACCGGCCTTCCCGCAGGCCTTCAGATCTCCCCCGCCACCGGCCTCATCTACGGCAGCACCTCCGCCACCGGCACCCACTCCGTCCTCATCGAGGCCGCCAACGACTTCGGCATCGGATCCGCCACCCTGACCCTCGTTGTCGGCTCCCTCGCCGAAGGCCTGGCCGCCGCACTCGACGCAGCCGCCCAGGTCATCACCTCCTCAGGCGACCTCCCCTGGATTCCCCAGTCGCTTTATTCCAGCGACGGCATCGACGCCGCACGCAGCGGCGCCGTCAGCGACCTGCAATCCAGCGTCATGAGCACCCAGGTCACCGGCCCGGCCAGGGTCAGCTTCTACTGGGGCGTCTCCTCGGAGGCCGGCTACGACTACCTCCGCTTTTACATCAACGAGGTCGAACAGGCCGCCATCAGCGGCGAGGTCGGCTGGACCTTGCGTGAACTCGCGCTGCCGGCGGGCGTCCACACGCTGAAGTGGTCCTACATCAAGGATGACTTTGTCCGCAGCGGCCTCGACTCCGGATTCGTCGACCGCCTGCATGTGAATCCCGACGCCGACCTTGACGGCTTCTATGCCGATGATGAAGCCCGCTTCGGCACCAGCGACCAGGATGGCAACGCGGTGCCAAGCTCCGTCATTTTCAGCAGCGGCGGGCAGATGACGCTGCAGTTCCCAAGCGTCACCGGCAGGTCTTACGTGATCCAGCAGAGCCTCGACGACATGAAGACCTGGACCACGGCCGACACCGTCCAGGCAACCAGCGGCGTGACCTCATGGATTGATTCCCAGTCTCAGGAAACAGGCCGGAAGTTCTATCGCGTCCAGGCTCCTTGAGCCGCCTGTTTCATTCATGTGCGCAAGTCGTCACATAAATCACACAATTTGCAGCATGACCAGGATTGCGGCTGCGACAGTTGATGTTAGGTGGAGGCTTCCCCGTGATGCATCTCCGTCTTCTTCCTCTTGTTGTCGTTTCGTTGTTGCTGAAATCCGCGCTGGCTGATCCGGCCATCGAACCCCTGGCGGGTTTTGAAATGGGGCCCGCCACTCCGGGTGGCGCTCCGCTTTACCTTCACTCCAACGGCAGCTTCTACGCCACCAGCAGCACCGGCGGCGCTTTTGGATATACTAACTTCAACCCCATCCGTGTCGGCTACGGCACGGTTTATCAGGTGACCCCTGAAGGCGAGGTCGGCGGCCTCAGCTTTGGCATCCTGCCCGGTGACACCCCCAATCCCACGCTCGTGCCCAGCGCCGACGGCTGGCTCTGGGGCAGCACCACCAAGGGGACGCTGTATGGGAACAACGGCACCGTCTTTCGCGTGCACCCCGACACAGGAGCCTTCCAGACCATTTATCAGGTCTCCGCAGGCGGCACCAACCCCGTCTCAAACTTGGTTCGCGACCCGGCCACGGGCCTGATGTGGGGCACCGCCGGAGCGAACACCTTCAAGATCGATGAACTCACCGGCGCTTATTCCACCGGCGGCACGGCGCCGGCGGGCGCCACGGGCGAGGTCAATGACGGCGCAGGTTTCCTCTGGGGCGTGACGCAGACCGGCAACGGCACGGTTTATAAAAAGGAGATCGCCACCAGCAACGTCACCACCGTGGTGACCTTCAGCGGCACCTCCGGCAGCTTTCCCGGCACCGCCCCCATCGGTCCGCTGGTCCTGGAAAACGGCCATCTCTGGGGTGTCACAACCACCGGTGGCACGGGCACCAGCCCCGGCCTTGGAACCGTCTTCAAGATCAAGGTCTCCGACAGCACCTACTCCACCGTGCTGCGCTTTGGCAGCCTCACCGGAGCCAATGCGGGCATCCGCAATCCGGCCAACGGCCTGGCCAGCGATGGCAAGGGATACCTCTGGGGCATCGCCAGCGCCGGAGGCGGTTCCTCCGCCTGGTGGATCTACAAGATCAGCAGCACCGACGGCAGCTTCACCAAGGTTTCCGAATTTGGTCCAGCCACCAACAACAGCATCTACAACACCAACGCCGCCGGACCGGCCGGGCGCTACCCTCTCAAGGGCCTCAGCGGCAACGCCACTGACCCCTATCTCTGGGGCACCACCAGCGAAGGCGGCACCAAGGGCTGGGGCACGCTCTTCCGCTACAATCCATCCACGAACCATTACCAGGTCATGGTCAACTTCAGCGGCACCAGCCCCGGCTTCCTCGGCGGCCGCGCCAACGGCCGTCTGCTCGTCGATGATGACGGCGTCGTCTGGGGCACCACCGAAATGGGCGGTGCCAACGGCACGGGCTACGGCACCGTCTTTAAATACGACCCTTCCGCCCAGTCCTTCACCACTCTGCATTCCTTCAACTTCGGCGGCAACGGCGGCTTCCCCCGTTCCGGCCTGGTCGATGGCGGCGACGGCTTCCTCTGGGGCACCGCCAGTTCCTCGCCCAACGGCGTGATCTACAAGGTCAACAAGGCCACGGGTGCCGTGACGGTCGCCTACGCCTTCCCCTCCAGCCCGACCACGGAAGGCAGCAAACCTGAAGGCGAGCTCCTGCCCGACGGCGCCGGCAACCTCTGGGGCACCACCATTGACGGAGGCACCAGCGGCAATGGCGTGCTCTTCAAGTTCA
>JABARQ010000015.1:163552-410410 GCA_019186985.1 Prosthecobacter sp.
ACCTACACGGCCATGGTGAAGTTCACCGGCAATGACACCGGCGCCTATCCCGGCCGCCAGCCTTCCGGTCCGCTCGTCATGGATGACGACGGCGCGATCTGGGGCACCACCCTTTACACGGTCTTCAAGTACTTGCCTGCCACCTCCACGCTGACCAACGTCTTCAACGACAACGAGGACGCCCTCGCCCTGCCGCTCAAAGGAATCTCGGTCGGCACGATCTCCAAGACCTCCGATGGCAAGATCCGCTTCCTCGGCACCGAAGGCACCAAGGATCTCTCCGCACCCGTCAACAACTACCTCAGCCCCCGCGCCGTCATCTATGAAGTCGATCCCGCCACCAGTGTCGTGACCAAGGTCCAGAGCCTGGCGGAAGGCATTGTCGGCCCCCAGACTGCGGCGGATTTCACTCCGGCCGGCGGCCTTTACGAACACAACGACGGACGCTTCTACGGCATGCTCAAGTTTGGCGGCGAAACCGAGGACCACTCGCGCGCCGGCGGCGGCATGATCTACCGCGTCAGCGGCGGCCCGACGGCCATGACCCAGCCTTTCGAGAGCTCCAGCCTTGCCTTCAATACCAACGTCTCCCTGACCACCGCCACGCTTCGTGGTTATGCCAATCCCAACGGACACAGCATCACCTGCGCCTTCGAATGGGGACCCACCAGCGCCCTCGGCAACGAAGTCTCCGCCTCCCTCACCAGCGGCTCCGGCGGCACCGGCTTCGTCGGCAGCATCTATTCCGCCACGCTCACCAACCTTGCGCCAGAAAGCACCTACTTCTACCGGGTCCGCGCCAGCACGGCGACCGGTGACGCCGCCTATGGTCCGTTGAGGACCTTCAAGACCGGCACGCCCGTCCCCTCCGCCACCCCGGAGATCAGCGTCGAATCACCCATCGGCCAGGTGCTGACGGACGGCGTCGGAACCGTGGATCTGGGCAGGCTCGAAGTCGGCCAGTCCTTCCGGCAGTCCGTCGTGGTGCGCAACCTCGGCACCAGCGAACTCAACAACCTCGCCGCCTCCATCACCGGCGACAACGCGTCTGACTTTGAAATCATCCAGCCGCTGGGCCTCACCAGCCTCGCCTACTCGCCTCAGAACACGGGGCTCCTCATCGCCTTCACGCCCACCGCCAGCGGTCCCCGTTCCGCCACGCTCACCCTCACCAGCAATGACAGTGATGAGGCCAGCTTTGAAGTGATCCTCCAGGGCGAAGGTGTCATGGAGCCTGAAATCGAGGTGCTGTCGCCTTCCTCCACCGCCCTGGAAAGCGGCGCCCCCTACAGCTTCGGCACCCTGGCGGTCAACGCCCAGCTCACCCGCACCTTCACCATCCGCAACTCCGGCAACGCCGACCTCTCATCCCTCTTCACCAGCATCGACGGACCGCACAGCACCGACTTTGAAATCACCGAGCTTCCCGCCACCTCCGTCGGCCCGGATGAAACCACCACCTTCGCCGTGACCTTCTCCCCCTCGCAAAGCGGCCTGCGCAACGCCACCCTGGAAATCCTCAGCGATGATGCCGACGAAGGCTCCTTCTACATCCAGCTCTCCGGCTCCGGTGTGCTCGCTCCTGAAATCGAGGTTCTGGATGACCTCCTCGACCTGGTGGATGGCAGTTCCACCCTCAACCTCGACAGCGTCAACACGGGCTCCAGCGTCGTCCGCACGCTGACCATCTACAACGCCGGCAGCGCCGACCTCACCGGTCTCTCCGTCTCCATCACCGGCCCCCACGCCTCCGACTTCACGCGCACCCAGCCGCCCGCCTCCATCCCTGCCGGCGAACAGGCCACCTTTGATGTCACCTTCACGCCCTCGGCCGCCGGCACCCGCAACGCCAGCCTTCAGGTCGCCAGCAACGACGGCGATGAAAACCCCTTCGACATCAGCCTGACCGGCTTCGGCCTGACCGCTCCGGAAATCGTCGTCGAATCCCCCCTGGGCAACCCCCTCGAAGACGAAGTCTCCAGCCTCGACTTCGGCCAGGTCAACACCGGCACCAACGGCCAGAAGGCCGTGGTCATCCGCAACTCCGGCACCGATGCGCTCACCGGCCTGGCCCTCGCCATCACGGGACCGGGCTCCGACAAGTTCAGCTTCACCGCCCTCACCTCCACGACCCTGGCCCCAGCCGGCGCCGTCGGCTTTGTCATCACCTTCACCCCCACCGCCGATGAAACCTCGGATGCCGTGCTCGAAATCACCAGCAATGACGAGGACGAACCCGTGTTCGAAGTCGCCCTCACCGGCGTCGGCCATGTGCCGCAGGGCCCCTTCTTCGAAACCCCGCCCGACAGCCTGCTGACGCTCCTCGGACAGCCTGCCGGCTTCATCGCCAACGTCACCGGCGACCCCGTCATCACCTATCAGTGGAAAAAGGGCGCCAAGACGATTCCTGGAGCCACCAGGAGCTTCCTCATCCTCCCCGTCACCAAGGCCTCCGACGTCGGTGAATACAGCCTTGTTGCCGACAACCCGGTCGGCGACCCGGTAACCTCACGCACGGTCCACCTGGGTGTCATCACCCCCCTGACCGGGACGAAGATCCTCAAGAAGGGCACGCCGCTCACCCTCGCCTGCACCGTGGCCTATCCAAAAGTGCCGAATGTCACCGTGGCCTATCAGTGGCTGCGCGACGAGGCCGAGCTCGAGGACGGCGAACAGCCCTCGGGCTCCGTGATCGCCGGAGCCAGGACGTCCACCCTCAAGCTCACCAAGGCGGAGACCGATGACTCCGGCGTCTACACCTGCCGTGTCACCCTCGACACGCCGGCCAACGATCCGGAGCTGACCCACGGCGACATGATGGTGGGTTTTGTCGATGATGTCCCCGTTCTTGATCCCATCCCCCTGCCCGCCACGGCCTCCGTCAGCGAGTTCTTCAACTACACCCTCACCGCCTCCAATTATCCGACCAGCTTCAGCGCCACCGGCCTGCCCAAGGGCCTGGTGCTGAACCCCAGGACCGGTCAGATCACGGGCCGCCCCACCGAGGCCAGCAAGCTCGACAAGGAAGGCAACGTGATCCCCAGCAAAGTCGTCATCAAGGCCACCAACCCCTGGGGGACCAGCCTGCCCGAGGTGTTCGAAATGATCATCGAACCCCTGGATGAAACCCTGGTCGGCACCTTCAACGGCGTCGTCGCGCGCTCCCCCCACAGCAACTTCAACATGGGCGGCCATGTGCAGATCACTGTCGCCAAAACCGGCGTCGTCTCGGGTTCCGCCACCCTGGCCGGACAAAAGCACAGCCTGGCCGGCGCCCTCGACATCACGCTGGGCGGCGACCCCAGCGCCCAGCTCCTCGTCAAACGCACGCCCGCCTCCCTCGGGGACCTGGTCCTCAACCTCAACATTGTCACCGGCGACGACTTCATGCAGGGCGTGCTTCACGATCCGCACATCACGAACCTGATGTCGGAGGTCGCCCTCGGCAGCCCGGGTGAGCCCGATCTGGTGGACGGTGCCATGATGGACGTCCGCCTCAACACGCCTCGCGGCATCGTGCTTGACCCTGAAGGCTACGGCTTCATCGCCGACACCGGCAATCATGTGATCCGCTTCGTCGATCCCGAGGAGGGTGAGGTCTTCACCTTCGTCGGCAGCGCCGCCGCAGGTTCCGCCGATGGCACGGGCACCGCAGCCTCCTTCAACGGACCCGAAGGCATGGCCCTCGACAAAAATGGCAACCTCTTCGTCGCCGACACCGGCAACGCCACCATCCGCAAGGTCACGCCCGAAGGCGTGGTCACCACCTTCGCCGGCAGCGCCGGTCAGTTCGGAACCCTGAACGGCACGGGCGCCGCCGCCCGCTTCAAGGCTCCCTGCGCCCTCTGCTTCGACCCCGCAGGCATCCTCTATGTCGTGGACCGCGGCAGCCACACCCTCCGCAAGATCACCCCGGCCGGTGTGGTCACCACCCTCGCCGGCAAGGCCGACGCACCGGGCTTCAAGGACGGCAGCGGCACCAGCGCCCAGTTCAACACGCCCCAGGGCATCACCTACGACCCCGTGCTCAAGGCCCTCTTTGTCACCGATGCCCTCAACAAGGTCATCCGCAAAGTCAGCCTCACCGGCTCGGTCTCCACCTACGCCGGCTCCCCGGGCGTCGAGGGCTCCGATGACGGTCTCCTGGCCAACGCCCGATTCATGAATCCGCTCGGCATTGTCTCCCGCGGCGACGGCACCCTGCTGGTCGGCGACTACCTGATCCGGCAGGTCGGAGGCAACGGCATCGTCAGCACGATCTCCGAGGAGTTCGATCCGGTGGACATGCTCGACCGCCCCATCGCCCTGGCCTACGACGACGAGGATGAATCCCTGCTCGCCGTTCATGACCAGCTTCACGTCATCCTCGGCTACGCCCCCTTCACGTCTTCCGAGGACGCAGCGTTCAGCGCCCGGCGCAACACCTGGAGCAGCGGCAATCCCGCTCCCGACGAAGTCCAGGGCCTGTTCAACGCGGTGATGAACAATCCCGCAACGGAGGAGCCCGGCCTGCCTCAGGGCGACGGCTATGCCCAGGTCACCATCGGCAAGCTCGGCACCGCCGCCTGGACCGGCAGGGCCGCCGACGGCACCGCCTTCACCTTCGGCACCTTCATCGCCGGTGACTACAGCCTGCCCCTGCACGCCATGCTCTACAAGAACACCGGCAGCCTCCAGGGCGCCTGCATCATCGACCCGTCCAACGGCGACATCATCAATGACATCCAGCCGGCCTTCGACTGGTACAAGATCCCCCAGCCCCTTGCCCTCGCCGACCGCAGCTACAAGGCCGGCTTCTACCCGCACGCGCTCGACCTCTTCGGCGGCCGCTACGTGCCTAACAATCTCCATGACTACCTCGGCCTCTCCGGCAGCCCCGCCGGCCTCGAGCTCGACTTCGCCGCCTCCACCATCACCGGCTTCCAGCAGCCCTTCACCCTCACCGCCCCCAACACGGTCCAGATGCCGGCCCCGCTCAGCTCGATGACCTTGAAGATCGATCCCAAGACCGGCATCTTCTCCGGCGGCTTCAAGCAGGGCGCGCCCTCCTACGCCGTCCCCTTCCAGGGCCTGCTCATCAACTACTCGACCGGCGGCGACATCAGCGGCCACGGCCACTACCTGCTCCCCGCCTCCGGCGCCAAGGACGCCCCCGTCACCTCCTCGCATGTCAGGCTGCAGCCCGTGACCGGCCCCTGATTTCACCGCTGCGGAATCGGAGTTCCGCGTTCCATCTCGATCTCCGCGCCAGCGTGGGGCGCGGATTTCCAAATCCGCAGCAAGACAGTTCGCCCAACCAAGACCGGAAGTCCCCAGCACCCACCCCAACACGATGAAGGTACCGGCCTAGTCTTCAAACAAGGCTGAAGACGGTTCCACACCTCCCCCGCACTCCACACCGCTGCGGCATCGGAGTTCCGCGCTCCTCGATTCACTCCCCCTGACGACGCGGCGGCGACCCCTTGCGACGCGGCCCGGGGTCCTCCGAGGTGCCGCCGGTCACGATGCCATGCCATCACACCCGGGGGCGGCTGGCGCGGATTACCTAACCAAGAGTTCATTCACACCATGGCGGCGGACACACCTAACCATCTATGATTCATGGATGGCCCGGAGGAAAATCATTGACTTGCCCGTCCGGGATGACCCAGCATGCCCGCGCGCCGGGCGGCTTGACCACGCCCGAAGGCCGCCGTCGTGCCGACGGATGCCCCGTGAAGACCCAGCCATCGACTCCACGCATGAAGACCTTGTTGATGAAATCATCCGCGCTCGCCTGCATGCTGCTGGCGGCATCAACGCTTCCACGGGCGGCTGCGGCCCCGGGAGACCTTGCCCCACTTGACGCCGCCCTGGTGGGGGACCATGTCGCGGCCCTTGCCGTCCAGCCGGACGGGAAGATGATCATCGGAGGCAGTTTCACCTCCGTTCATGGTGTCACGCGCAGCCATCTCGCCAGGCTGAACGCCGACGGCACCCTGGACATGGGATTCAACCCAAGTCCTGACAACGAGGTCTACTGCGTCGGGGTGCAGCCCGACGGGAAGATCCTCGTGGGCGGCGTCTTCGCCACCTGGCAGCCCAATGGGGCCGCAAGCCCGGTCACGCGCAATTCACTGGCAAGGCTGAACGCCGACGGCACGCTCGACACATCCTTTGACCTGCGTCCCAACGGCGCTGTCTGGTGTCTCGAAATGCAGAAGGATGGCAGGCTGCTGGTGGGCGGCTCATTCACCGCCTTGCAGCCGAATGGCGGAGCATCCGTCTTCCGGTCGGGAGTGGCGCGGCTTGACCAGGATGGCTCCGTTGACCTCTCCTGGGTGAACATCAGGCCTTCCAGCCTTGTCTGGACGCTCGCCACGCAGGCCGATGGCAAAGTGGTGATCGGCGGCCTGTTCACCTCCCTGCAGCCAGGCGGTGATCCATCGCCGACAACCAGGAACTACATCGCCAGGCTGAACGCCGACGGCACCCTCGACACCGCCTTTGATCCCAATGCGGAGTGGCGGGTCTGGGCGGTTCACCTGCAGCCGGATGGAAAGGTTCTCATCGGCGGTGGCTTCAACTCGCTGCAGCCGAACGGTTCTCCCGATCCTTTGCCATATCAGAAGCTGGCACGGCTGAATGCCGACGGCAGCCTGGACACAGGTTTCAAACCGGAGCCGAACGGCTACGTCTACAGCCTGGGCCTGCAGGCAGATGGAAGAATCCTGGCAAGCGGGGCTTTCTTTGGCTTTTCACCCCCCTCCCAGCCCTATGCACAGCGGCTTCGCATGGGGCGGGTGAATGCGGATGGCTCGGTATCCCCAGGATTTGCCCCCGACCCCAGCCTGCTGGTCTACGGCTTTGCTCAGGATTTCGACGGACGGGTGTTGATGGGCGGCACCTTTTCAGAACTGCAGCCCAACGGGGCGCCCGCCCCCGCCACACGCAACCGCCTTGCCCTGGTGCAGAATGACGCAGCCATCCAGTCGCTGTCCGCCACCTCCCAGGACCGCCTGGAGTGGCTGCGGGGAGGAACGGCGCCGGAGGTGAGCTGGGTGATCTTTGAAGAAAGCCAGGATGATGGCGAAAACTGGACCCCTTTGGGAGAGGGCTCACGCATCGGCACAACGGCGAACTGGGAGCTCAACGGACTGTCCCTGTCTGGCAGCGGCATGATTCGTGCCCGTGGTCCGGCAACCGGAGGATTCAGCAACGGCAGCCGGGGCCTGATTGAGCAGACCGCAGCCTACAGCTACGCCCCGGAGATCGTGGTGGAGCTGCCTGGCGGCGTGCAGGTTGTGGATGGCGGGGGAATCCTGGGGTTTGTCCCCCGGCAAAAAAGATTCTTCACCATTCGCAACACGGGCAGCCTGCCCCTGTCAGGACTGGCGCTGACGAAGGATGGCGCCCATTCCTCCGACTTCACCTTCAGCAGCCTGGGGGCCACGACGCTCTCGCCCGGTCAGAGCGCCTCCTTTGACGTAACCTTCATTCCGGGCGGCGCCGGTGCACGAACCGCAACCCTTCACCTTGCCAGCAATGATGAGGACGAGGGTTCTTTTGACATCCCTGTCAGCGGCGTGAGCACGGCGTCTGATCCGGGCATGCTTGACCCAGGTTTTGGCAGCGGAGGAATCACCCTTTATCCGAGTGCGGACTGGAGCTGGGCCCACGACATGGCCGTCCAGGAGGATGGGAGGATCATCATGGTGGGCTCTGCCGCCGACGACTATCTCATCATTCGATGCCTCGCAGACGGAACACCGGACTCCACCTTCGACGGCGATGGCAGGGTGAAGCTGCCAGTCGGAGCCGGAGTCGACAGCGCGAAGCGGGTTTTGATCCTGGCAGACGGAAGGCTGGTGGTGGCCGGCACAAGCGCCGACGGGGCCAACACCCGCTTTTCACTCGTGCAACTCAATCCCGACGGCAGCCTCGACACCGGCTTTGGCACAGGCGGCAAAAGGATCATCACCGACTTCGCCGGCACTCTTCGCGCCCTTGCCGTGCAGGACGATGGCAAGCTGCTCGTTGGCGGCACCAGCCTGGCAAGGCTGAATGAAGATGGGACGCTGGACGGCACTTTCGGCCAGGCTGGCGTCGCCCCCTCCCAGATCGACATCCATGACATCAGGCTGCAGGCCGATGGCGGCATCATCATCGCAGGCACAAGCATGGCAGGATCGCTGTTCAGTGTCGGCCGCCTCCTCTCCGACGGGACCCCCGACAGCACCTTCGACGGTGATGGCGTGGCGGTGACTCCGGGCGGATTTTCCGGCGGGGGCACCGCATCCGGCCTGGCACTTCAAGACGATGGCAAAATCGTCTGCACAGGCTGGGGCTTCACCGATTACAGCACCGGCTACACTTCCAGCATGATGCTGGTGCGGTATATGCCCGACGGCGGCCTGGATCCCTCCTTTGGCACGGGCGGTGTGAGCAAAGGCCACCTCTACTCCGGCCGTCGGGCCGTCCTGCAGCCCGATGGCAGGATCGTTGTCATTGATGGGGGCGACCTGGGCTACGATGATGAATTCTCCCCACTGCCCCCCTTTCCAACGGCCGTGGCACGCTTCCAGACGGATGGCCGGCTCGATCCAACCTTCAACGGTGGGGTTCATTGGTTCAACTTCACCAGTTCCTTCGATGACCAGAGCTTTGCATCCGCAGTGGCGGTCCTGGCTGATGGAAAAATCCTCGTCGGTGGCACGGGCGGGGACTGGCCGATGCAGCCCGCCCTGGCACGCTTCATCGGCGCACCTTATGGCGGCCCGGACATCACGGTCGAGCAGCCTTCCGGCTCGGCTTTGTCGGATGGAAGCTCCGAGGTCAGCTTCGGAAAGGTGAACATCGCCGTCAGCCGCATGCTGACCTTCCTGGTCCGCAACGACGGCCTGACAGAGCTCTCGGGGCTGAGTGTTTCAGTGGATGGCGCCCAGGCATCGTCTTTTATTGCGACGCCTCCGCTCGCCAACTCCCTGCAGCCAGGAGCGGCAACCACCTTCACCGTCACCTTCGCGCCGGGCACCACGGGCTGGAAGTCGGCCGCCTTGCATGTCGCCAGCAATGACCCCAATGAAACCCCCTTCGACATCCCCCTTTCCGGAACAGGCGGCATTCCGGACATCGGGGTCCAGAAATGGCCTTTCAAGCCGCTGACGGATGGTGCAAGCACCATCGATTTTGGCGAGGTGGCCCGGGGGCTCGACTCGCTGGCAAGGCTCGAAATCCTCAATCAGGGTTCGGCGGATCTGGAAAACATCTCTGTGACGATCGACGGCCAGGATGCCTCCGACTTCATCATCGCCAGCCCCCCTTCCGGCAACACGATCTCAGATACTGACAGGCTGACGATGCTTGTATCCTTCCGGCCGTCCCAGGCGGGAGCTGAAACCGCAACCCTCCATGTGAGGAGCAATGATCCTGATGAACCTTCTTTTGACATCTCCCTGACCGGCACGGGTCGCAAGCTGCGGACCGGGGACAGGGATGCTGGTTTCGGAACCTACGGGCGGCTGACGACGACTCTCGACGCTCCTTTCCCAAGCTACCTCGCCAGAAATGTCACGTTGCAGGCTGATGGAAAGTTCCTTGTGGCGGCTGGCCCTGGAGCTGTCATTCCCGTTGTCGGCAATCCCCTTCCTGAAACACAGTTCCACCTGCTGCGCTACAACGCCGACGGCACCCCCGACGATGAATTCGGTGTGGACGGCCTGGTCAGCACGGACATGGGCCCCGGCTCGGACAAGGCTGCGGATGTCACGGTTCAGCCGGACGGGAAAATCCTCGTCGCAGGAAACAGCGGAGCCAATCTGGCGCTCGCCCGCTATCTTGTCGATGGTTCCCTCGACCCGGGCTTCGGCGATGATGGCATCGTGCTCACCACCGTGGGCTCGGGCGGCGAGGCACGCGCCATCATTCTCCAGCCGGATGGCAAAATCATCGTCGCAGGCAGCGCCTCCATCAGCGGCAGCTCAGACTTTGTGGTCGTTCGCCACCTGTCCGACGGCGGCCTGGATCCCTCCTTTGGTTCCGGCGGAATCGCCACCTTCGCCGTCGGCTCAGGCGCGGACACGGGCAATGCCGCAGCACTCCAGGCCGACGGAAAGGTCGTGGTCGCCGGATACAGCATGGTTGGAGCTTACGCCGACTTTTCAATCATCCGCTGCCATCAGGACGGCAGCATTGACGACACCTTCGGCGACAACGGCCGCAAAATCCTCCCGATGGGAAATCATGCTGATTACTGCAGCAGCTGCGTCGTTGATCCGGATGGCCGGATTGCCATGGGCGGCATCGCCTACGACGCCTCCTACGATACAACCTGGCAGATCGCCCGCCTGACTCCCGAGGGCGCGCTGGACCTCACTTTCGGCGATGATGGCAGGCTCGGCCTCATGCCCGGAGGCGGCGAGGGCGGCTGCAACAGGCTCCTCGTTCAACCAGATGGCAGGCTGCTCGCCACCGGACGCAGCGACTTCGACACGGAGCCCTACGTCTCCAACTACGACTTCGTGACCATCCGCCTGCTGGATGATGGATCCTTGGACCCGGCCTTTGGCGACAACGGCATGATCAGCACCGACTTCGCCAGTGATGATGAGGCGTTCTGCCTGACACGCCTTCCGGATGGAAGGCTTCTGATCGCAGGCGCCAGCAACGGCTCACTGGCCTTTGCCCAGCATCTGGAATCCCCCGGCAGCCCCGAGATCGAGGTGCTGTCGCCTTCATCAACCGTCATGGCAAACGGCGCCTCCTACAGCTTTGGAGCCGCTTCGATCTACACCGGCGTCTACCGCACCTTCACCATCCGCAACAACGGCAACGCCGACCTCATCCTGACAAGCACCGACACCAGCGGCCCGAACAGCTCCGAGTTTGCCGTCATCATGCCTCCCGACCCCCTCGTGGCCGCCGGTCAAAGCACGACCTTCCAGGCCATGTTTGCCCCCGTCGAAACCGGCTCGCGCAGCGCCACCCTGGAAATCATCAGTGATGACGCCGGCAACAGCCCGTTCATCATCCACTTCTCCGGCAGCGGTATCCTGGCACCTGAAATCGACGTGTGGGACGAGGAGTCCAACGACCTCGCTGACGGCGGCCCTCCCCTCGACTTTGGCACTGTGGACACCGGTTCCGCCCACATCCGCACGGTCACCATCCGCAACAACGGCAGCGCCGAACTCACCGGCCTGTCCCTTTCCCTGGCCGGTCCTCATGCCGCCGACTTTTCCTTCACCCAGATTCCCGACTCCCTCCTGGAGGGCGAGGAAGCCGCCATTGAACTCACCTTTCGCCCCTCCGCCGGCGGCGACCGCACCGCCACCCTGCGCATCACCAGCAATGACAGCGATGAAAACCCCTTCGACATCGACCTCACAGGCCTCGGCGTGGCCGTGCCCGAGATTGTCATCGAATCCCCTCAGGGAATTGGCCTTGATCCCACCTACGCCGTTCTCGATTTCGGCCAGGTGAACGTCGGCGCCAGCCGCCAGAAGACCGTGTTCATCCGCAACATCGGGGCCGCCCCCCTGACCGGGCTCAGCGTCCTGCCGGTCGGCACGGCTTCCAGCACCTTCAGCCTCTCCTCGCTGGCCTCCACGACGCTCGCCCCCGGTGCCGTCACCAGCTTTACCATCACCTACGCACCAGTTGCCGAAGTCAACTCCTGGAGCTCGTACCAGGTCAGCAGCAATGACGCGGATGAATCCGCCTTCGACTTTCATCTCACGGGCATCGGTCGCCTTGCACTGCCACCAGCCTTCGTCACACATCCGCTGAGTGAACTGGGCCATCTGGGCATGCCCGTCGTCCTGGGATTGAATGCCGAAGTTTCCGGCGACCCGGTGATCACCTACCAGTGGAGCCGGAACACCAAGGCGATTCCTGGCGCCAGCCGGAGCCAGCTCACCCTGGGCAATTCCGGCATGTCCGATGTCGGCGTCTACACCCTCGCGATCAAAAATCCGGTCGCCGGACCGGTCGTCTCACAGCCGGCCTACCTGGGCCTCATCACCCCCGTGGATGAAAGAAGATCCCTCAAAAAGGGGGGGCCGCTTTCGCTTGCCTGCACGGTGGCCCTTCCCAGGCTGCCTGAAGTCTCCGTCCGCTACCAGTGGCTCCGGGATGGAGTCGAAATCGAGGAAGGCGAGCAGGCATCAGGCGCCATCGCTGCCGGCACAAGGTCCGCAGCCTTCAAGCTCACCAAAACCACGGTCGACGACTCCGGCCTCTACTCCTGCCGGGTCACCCTCGACACGCCGTTCAATGACCCGGAGCTGGAAAACGGCGTCTTCAACGTCGGCTTCGTCGATGATGTCCCCGTTCTTGATCCCATTCCACTTCCTGCATCGGCTTCGGTCAGTGAACCCATCGACCACACCCTCACCGCCTCCAATCATCCCACCAGCTTCAGCGCCACCGGCCTGCCCAAGGGCCTGGTGCTGAACCCCAGGACCGGCCAGATCACGGGCCGCCCCACCGAGGCCAGCAGGCTCGACAAGGATGGCAACGTGATCCCCAGCAGGATCGTCATCAAGGCCGCCAACCCCTGGGGAACCAGCCTGCCCGAGGTGTTTGAAATGGTCATCGAAGGCCTCGATGAAAGCCTCCAGGGAACCTACAACGGCACCGTCGCACGTTCAGGCCACACCAACTTTGGATTCGGAGGCCATCTCCAGATCACCCTTGCCAAAACAGGCGTGATTTCCGGCTCGGTCACGCTCGCCGGACAGAAACACAGCGTGGCCGGCGCCCTCGACATCACGCTGGGCGGCGATCCTTCCGCCGTCATCAACATCAAACGCCCGCCCTCCATGGGCGACCTTTCGCTTTGGATCCAGTCACTCACCACCTGGGGCGGCATGACAGGCGTCATCATCGATGAAGGCGTTTCCCTTTATCGCCGGGAGGCGGGCCTCGGCGACCCTGCTGAACCTGATCATGTCGACGGCGGCTTCACCGTCGCCCGATTCAAAACCCCCAGGGGATTCGCAACGCTCCACGATGAAGGCGCTTATGTGGCGGACACCGGCAATCATGCCATCCGCCTGCTCGACTACAACAACCAGGAGGCATCCACCTTCGCCGGCAGCGGCTGGCCTGGCTCCACGGATGGACCGGACACCGATGCCTCCTTCAACAGTCCCGAGGGACTGGCCCTGGACCAGGATGACATGCTTTTTGTTGCCGACACCGGCAACGCCACCATCCGCAGGGTCACTCGCCTGGGCCAGGTCTCCACTTTCGCCGGCAGCCCCGGCCAGCTCGGAAACCTCGACGGAACCGGCGCCGCCGCCCGCTTCAAGGCTCCCTGCGCCCTCTGCTTCGACCCCGCACGCAACCTCTACGTCGTGGACCGCGGCAGCCACACCCTCCGCAAGATCACCCCGGCAGGCGTCGTCACCACCCTCGCCGGCAAGGCCGACGCACCGGGCTTCAAGGACGGCAGCGGTGCCGGCGCACGTTTCAACGCGCCCCAGGGCATCACCTACAGCCCCTTCCACAAGGCTCTGTTCGTCACCGACACGCTCAACAAGGTGGTCCGCAAGGTCAGCCTCACCGGCTCGGTCTCCACCTACGCCGGCTCCCCGGGCGTCGAGGGCTCCGATGACGGCCTGCTGGCCAACGCCCGCTTCTCCAAACCGCTCGGCATCCTCTCCCGCAGCGATGGCACGATCTTCGTCGGCGACCGCCTGCTCCGCCAGATCAACCGCAACGGCACCGTCGCGACGGTTTCTTCGGAGATCGATGAGGAAGGCCATCTCGACCAGCCCATCGCCCTGGCCCCCCATCCATGGTTCCCCGATGAAGCCCTCATGGTCGTTCATGACCGCCTTCATCTGGTCTCCGAGCACACCCCCGAAATTTACGATGCCAGCGCCACCTTCGAAGCCGCCCGCAACCCCTGGACCGTCGGAAACCCGGCGCCCGAGGAAACCCGGGGTCTGTTTAACATGATCATCAGCAACCCCGACGGCAGCAGCCCCGCCCTCCCCCAGGGCGATGGCTATGCCCAGGTCGCCATCGGCAAGCTCGGCACCGCCGCCTGGACCGGCAGGACCGCCGACGGCACCGCCTTCACCTTCAGCTCCTTCATGGGCGACAACTACAGCCTGCCCCTGCACGCCATGCTCTACAAGAACACCGGCAGCCTCCAGGGCGCCTGTGTCCTGGAACCTGCCTCGGGCGACATCAGCCATTATTCCCCGCCCTCCTTCGACTGGTACAAGATCCCCCAGCCCCTTGCCCTCGCCGACCGCAGCTACAAGGCCGGCTTCTTCGCCCAGGATCTTCAGGTGACCGGCGGCCGCTATGTGCCTAACAATCTCCATGACTACCTCGGCCTCTCCGGCAGCCCCGCCGGCCTCGAGCTCGACTTCGCCGCCTCCACCATCACCGGCTTCCAGCAGCCCTTCACCCTCACCGCCCCCAACACGGTCCAGATGCCGGCCCCGCTCAGCTCGATGACCTTGAAGATCGATCCCAAGACCGGCATCTTCTCCGGCGGCTTCAAGCAGGGCGCGCCCTCCTACGCCGTCCCCTTCCAGGGCCTGCTCATCAACTACTCGACCGGCGGCGACATCAGCGGCCACGGCCACTACCTGCTCCCCGCCTCCGGCGCCAAGGACGCCCCCGTCACCTCCTCGCATGTCAGGCTGCAGCCCATGATCGGGCCTTGACCCGAATGCACGGATTGAACCAGGCAAGCCGGAGGCTCGAAAGACATGAGCCGGTGGTGCAGGTCGCGATGTGACCGAAAACCACCTGAACCGAATCGTCCAACGTCCGCGTTTAGGATGCGCCCCGGAGGGTGCACGAGAAGCGTGCGAATGCTCGTCGGCATCATGTCAGAACACCGGGAAATGAAGGCCCAATGTCCAGGTGCCAATGACCAAGGAAGGGCGCAGTCAAGGAAGTTCCAAGGCTCAAGGCGCAAGGACTGGAGGTATCGATCTCCGTTTCACCCGAGCCGGAGGCTCGAAAGAAATAAGCCGACTGGTGAAACGAGCACAGCAGGGGGAACCACCGGACCACGTCACCACACCCACGTTTCGCCTTCACCGCGTCCTGGAGGGACGCGAGAAGCCTTCACCAACCCTGCTCTTCAACTGCGCCTCACTCCCCCCGACGCGGCGGCGGGCCCTGGCGTCGCGGCTCGGGATCCTCCGGCGTGCCGCCGATCACGATGTCCCAGGTCGCCACCAGCTCACCGCTCGAACCGGAGGCCTTGAACTCACGGATCACCGACAGGCGCTGCTGTTCGTCCGCGATGCGCTTCAGGATGCCGTCCCTGTCATTCTGCGGTTCTCCCGCCAGGTAAAGCTGCGTGGTCAGCATGCGCTTGCCGTCCTTCACCACCGCGATGTGATAATGCCGCGTCCGCCCCGTGTAGAGGCCCGGCTTGATGGTGCGGAAGCGATACTCCCCCTTCTCGTTCGTCGTGATCCTGCCAAAGCCCTGGAACTGCGGGTCGCGCTCCTTGCCGCGCTGCACGCCCCGGCTGTGGATGTAGCAACCGTTGTTGTCCGCCTGCCACAGCTCGATCCCACAACCCGCCAGCGGCCGGCCATCGACATCCAGCAGCCGCCCGCCAAACTCCGTCACCACACCGCCCGCCGGTGCCTTGCCACCGGTGATCTGGGTCAGGTCGTTGTCCTGGTCCAGCGGCAGATGATCCGGGTAATACGGCCCCTCCGTCTGACGCGGCGTCAGTGTCAGCGCCTCGGCATAGACCTCCGCCGTGATCAACCCTCCCGTGCTGAGCAGCAGGCTGCGCAGAAGCTGACGACGGTCGAGACGAAGATGGAAGGGCGCAAGGTTCATGGCGTGCCCCTCTTCAACGCCGCCGCTGCACTTCGGTTGTGTGCCGAACATGAAGTTGGACAAAAATCAGGCTCCAGGTTTCGAGCTTCGAGCTTCGAGCTTCGAGCTTCGAGCTTCGAGCTTCGGATTTCGGATTTCGAGCTTCGAGTTTCGGATTTAAACACTCATCCCAGAATCTCCACCGGACAATCCGGCAGGCTGGCCATGAAGGCGCGGCCGTAGGGCTTGGTCAGCAGCCTCGGGTCCAGGATGGCGATGATCCCCTTGTCCTTGCGTGTCCGGATCAGCCTGCCCACGCCCTGGCGCAGTTTCAGGATCGCCTCCGGCACGCTGTATTCGCTGAAGCTGTTCAGGCCCTGCTCCTCCAGGTGCTCCAGACGGCTCGCCACCACCGGATGATCCGGCACCGCAAACGGCAGCCGCGTGATGATCACGTTGCTCAGCGCCTCGCCCGGCACGTCCACCCCCGTCCAGAAGCTGTCCGTGCCGAACAAAATGCTGTGCACATCCTTCTTGAACTCCGCCAGCATCTGATGCCTCGGCATGCCCCGGCCCTGCACCAGCAGACGCCAGCCGCGCTCGTCACAGAAATCCTCCAGCCGGTCCGCCATCGCGGTCAGCTGCGAGTAGCTCGTGAACAGCACAAAGGCCCGCCCCTGCGACAAGTCCAGGAAGTGCTCGATCTTCTCCTGCAGCGCATCGCCATACGCCGCGTCCTTCGGCTCCGGCATGCGCTTCACCAGGTAAAGCTGCATCTGCCTGCGGAAATCAAACGGGCTCTCAATGCTCGCCGCCCGAGCCTTCTCCGCGCCCACCCGGCGACGAAAGTACCCCAGCTGCTCATCGTCCCCCACGCCCAGCGTGGCGCTGGTGAACACGCAGGCCTTGCCGCCCGAAAAGAAGATCTCCTCCAGCTTCGGCGACACATCGATCGGCGCGCTGTGCAGCGACAGGTTGTGCGTGTCGCCGCCGCCGCGTTCCGCCCAGTAGACATGGCCCTCCTCCGTCTGGTCCAGGAAGGCCCCCAGCTCCACCCGCAGCGCCGTCAGCCGCTTGGCGATGTCCAGCAGCTCCAGCTTCTGGCTCTCACTCTTCGCCGCGTCCCCGGCCTTCAGGGCAAAGTTCGCCACCCGCTGCAGCGGCAGCGCCAGGCTGTTCTCCGTCAGGCCCGCCTCTCGGATCCGGAACTCCTTGCCATACGGCCCGCTGAACTTGCAGCGCGACTCCGCCTCGCGGAAGAACATCTCCGCCGCCCCGATCGTCTGCGTCACCTCGCGGATCGCGTCGCTGTCGCCCACGCTCTGGAAGAAGCCCTTACGCGTCTTCGGATTGTACAGCCGCCCCAGCTCAAAGCGCAGGTTGCCCTCGGTCACATGAATCCCAAAGGCCTGCGCGGCGATGTTTTCAATCGTGTGCGCCTCGTCCAGCACCACGAAGTCACGCGGGAAGATGAAGTTCGCATCCTCCGCCAGCACCTCCTCCGACGAGGCCAGCAGGGTGAAAAAGAGCGTGTGGTTCAGCACCAGCACATCGGCCGCCGCCATGCGCCGCCGCACCTCCTGGTAAACGCAGCCGCTGCCCGGCGGGCACCGCCTCGGGGTGCAGGCGTGCGGCTCGCTGCGCACCATCGACCACAGCCTCGCTCCGGGTGTGAAATCCATCTCGCTCAGCGTGCCCGTCGGGTTTTCCCGCTGCCATTCCATGAGCAGCTGCAGCTCGGCCGCCTCGCTCGTGCTGAACAGGTCGCCCGTCTGGGCAAAGGCGCTCTTCAGCCGGGTCGGGCAGAGGTAGTTGTTGCGCCCTTTCAGCAGTTCCGCGTGGAAGTCCCCGACGATCTTCTTCACGATCGGGATGTCCTTGTGGATGAGCTGTTCCTGGAGGTTGATCGTGTGCGTGCAGATGATCGCCTTGCGCTTCTGTTCCAGGGCGAAGGTGGCTGCCGGGATCAGGTAGGCCAGCGACTTGCCGACCCCCGTGGCCGCCTCGACCACCAGGGCCCGGTTCTTTTCCAGGGCATCACCGACCAGTTCCGCCATGCGCTGCTGCTGGGGCCGGAACTCGAACTGGGGCGACTCCGCCAGCTTCCCGTCCTGGGAAAACGCCAGGTGCATCCGCTCGGCGAGCGAAGGCCCGGTGGCGCCAGGGAGAGCTTCAAGGATGCTGATCATGCGAACCCCCAGCATGGCGCGCCCCCCCGGCTTCTGCAACGATGGGAAGAAGGACGAAACTCGAAGTCCGAAGTCCGAAGTCCGAAACCTGAAACTCGAAACTCGAAACTCGAACCCTGAAACCCGCCCCCAAACCCGAACTACGGAATCCGGAAGCGAAATTGTGGTTGTCCTCCGGGGGAGAACGGTGCATAAAGTTTAGCCCCGGGGACCGAATCCCCCGGAACCGGCAACCAAGATTCGGGCTGTGGCTCAGCCTGGTAGAGCGCTTCGTTCGGGACGAAGAGGTCGTGGGTTCGAATCCCGCCAGCCCGACCACCTTCCAAGGTGGTCTTATCCAAGGAATTCCATAGACTCCGGCCATTCCAAGAAGGTGTCCCATGCCGCCCTCGCTCAGCCTACCTTGAGTGACTGAAAACGACACGAAAAGCCCCAAGTTCCAACCATCAGGGGGACAAAATAGGGGGGCTGGGCTTGCCAAGGTGGTAAGAGCGTCATAAGAAAGCTTTTGAGCTAAGAATTGCATGGCCCTCACTGACTACCAAGCCAAACTCCTTGCCTACGAACTGACGAGGCGTTGTCCCTCCGACAGTGAGGAAAAGCTGGCGGCCACGGTGGCGGGGGCTCAGGTGGACTTGAACCCGCATCAAGTGGATGCCGCGTTGTTTGCGTTTGAGTCGCCGTTGTCGAAGGGCGTCATCCTGGCGGATGAAGTTGGTCTCGGAAAGACCATCGAGGCCGGATTGGTCATCTCGCAAAAGTGGGCGGAGCGAAAGAGGCGCATCCTCGTCATCACCCCTGCCAACCTCCGCAAGCAGTGGCATCAGGAGTTGAACGAGAAGTTCTTCCTGAACTGCGAGATTCTGGAGGCCAAGTCCTACAATGCCGCCGTGAAGCGCGGGCATTTCCGGCCGTTTGAACCGCAGGAGGATGCCGTCGTCATCTGCTCCTACCAGTTTGCCGCCACGAAGTCGCCGGACGTGCATCGCACGGATTGGGATTTGGTGGTGATCGACGAAGCGCACCGCCTGCGGAACGTCTATAAGCCGAACAACAAGATCGCCAATCTGCTCAAGATGGCGCTCAATCAGCGCCACAAGCTCCTGCTCACGGCCACGCCGTTGCAAAACTCCCTGCTGGAGCTGTTCGGCCTCGTCAGCGTCATCGACGAGCACACCTTTGGCGATGTGCGCAGCTTCCGGGAGCAGTTCGCCAATCCGAACGCGCAGACCTACGACCTGCTGAAGGCAAGGCTGCGGCCCTTGTGCCACCGCACGCTGCGCAGGCAGGTCACGGCCTATGTGCCTTACACGAAGCGCCATGCCATCGTCCAGCCCTTCGATCCTTCGGACAATGAGGACGCGCTTTACGATCTCGTTTCCGACTACCTCCAGCGGGACAATCTTCAGGCACTTCCCCCGAGCCAGAGAAAGCTCATGACGCTCGTCCTGCGGAAGCTGCTCGCTTCCTCCTCCTTCGCAATTGCCGGGGCACTCACCTCCATGGCCAATCGCATGAAGGCTCGACTGAAAGAGGACGACGAGAGGAGCGCGGACGCTCTTGTCCGCCCTCTAGGCGAAGAACTCGGCGAAGACTACGAAGGCCTCGAAGACACCGCCGAAGAATGGGACGAGGACGAGCAAAACGAGCCACTCACCATCGAAGACCGCAAAGCCATTCAGGCCGAAATCGAGGACTTGGAGGAGTTCAGCCGCCTCGCCCAAGGGATCGACCACAACGCCAAAGGAAAGGCGCTCATCACCGCCTTGAGCACCGCCTTTGACAAGGCTCGTGAAATCGGCGCGGCGGAAAAGGCCATCATCTTCACCGAGTCGCGGAAGACGCAGAGCTACCTTCTTCGCCTGCTGGCAGATAGTCCGTATGCGGAAGGCATCGTGCTCTTCAATGGCACGAACACCGATGACCGCTCGAAGGCCATCTACGCCAAGTGGGTCGCGAAGCATCAGGGCACGGACAAGATCACCGGTTCCCGCACGGCGGACATGCGCAGTGCCTTGGTGGACTACTTCCGCGAAGAAGGCCGAATCATGATCGCCACGGAGGCCGGGGCGGAGGGCATCAACCTCCAGTTCTGCTCCCTCGTGGTGAACTACGACCTGCCGTGGAATCCCCAGCGCATCGAGCAGCGCATCGGCCGCTGCCATCGTTACGGCCAGAAGCATGACGTGGTGGTGGTGAACTTCCTCAACCAGAAGAACGAGGCCGACCTCCGGGTTTACCAGTTGCTCGACCAGAAGTTCGAGCTGTTCCGCGGCGTCTTCGGCTCCAGTGACGAGGTGCTCGGCACCATCGAGTCCGGCGTGGACTTCGAGATGCGCATCGCCGCCATCTACCAGACCTGCCGGAAGCCGGAGCACATCAAAGAGGCCTTCGACCAGCTTCAGTTGGAGCTGAACTTCGAGATCAATGAAGCCCTCCGCCTCACCCGGCAAAAGCTGCTGGAGAACTTCGACGAGGAAGTGCAGGCCAAGCTCAAGCTGCGTGACGAAAGCTCGCATAAGTTGCTGAGCCACTTCGAGAAGCAGCTCATGACCCTCACACGGCACGAGTTGCGGGACCTTGCCACTTTCCACAGCGATTCCGCCTTTGAGCTGCATCAGCTGCCTGCCTCGCTGGGGAAAGAGGTTCCCACCGGCCTTTACGTCCTGCCTCGCAGCACCAGCACCGCCCATGTCTATCGCCTCGGCCATCCGCTGGCCGAGCAATTGGTCGCCACCGCCAAGGTGCGGGAGCTTCCCCCGGCGGAGATCGAGTTCCACTACGCCCAGCACGGCAGCAAGATCAGCATCCTGGAGCCGCTGCGCGGTCAATCCGGCACGCTGATGGTTTCGATCTTTACCGTCGAGTCCATGGATCAGGCGGAGGATCACCTCATCTATGCCGCCTGCACGGATGACGGCACCGCGCTGGATCAAGAGCAGGCCCGCCGCCTGCTCAGCCTGCCATCCACCATCAAAGAAGTGCTCACACGAAGCGACGAGGACGCGAAGGACTCGGATCAGAAATACTCAGACCTTCGTGGCTTCGTGCCTTCGTGTGAGATATTGGCTGCCCTCACCGCCAAGCGTCAGACAGAACTCCAGCAGATCATCGCCAAACGAAACGCCCACTACTACGAGGCCGAGGCGCAGAAGCTCGATGGCTGGGCGGACGACCTCAAGGTCGGCCTGGAGCGCGAGATCAAGGAAATGGACCGCCTCATCAAGGAAGCCCGCCGCGCCGCTGCCACGGCCCTCACCCTGGAAGAAAAGCTTGCCAGCCAGAAGCAGATCAAAACCGTCGAAGCCCAGCGCAACGACAAACGCCGCTCCCTGTTCGACGCCCAGGACGCCATTGATCAGCAGCGCGAGGACTTGATTGGCAAGATCGAAGGGAAGCTTCAGCAGGGAACCTCCATTCAGGGCTTGTTCACTCTCCGCTGGAGTCTGGTCTGATTCCCGTTCACTATCCGCCAGCCATGTATATCCACAAGATCAAGCTCACCAACATTCGCGGCTTCAAGAGCCTCGACTTCGATCTCCAGCGCCCCGACAAGACCTACGCGGGCTGGACGGTTTTCACGGGTGACAATGGTTCTGGCAAAAGCACGCTTCTAAAATCTATCGCTATCGGCCTTACGGGACGCGAGACAGCTCGCTCGTTGCAGCCGAGCTTCAATAAATGGGTCCGGTACGATGCCCCCGACAGCAAGGGCTACGTGGAGCTAGATGTCGTTCGGGTGAAATCGGATGACGCCCTTAGCGGCGGAGGCCGCCCACCCGGCGAACGGTTTCCGGCATTGCTGGTTTTTGAGAACGGCGGAAAGGAGACAGCGTTAAAGGTGGAGATACCGACCGGTCAGCCAAAGACCTATCAAGCACCTGAACGAACTATCTGGGCCAACGGGTCCAGCGGATGGTTTTGCTGCGGTTATGGCCCTTTTCGTCGAGTGTTCGGTGAGTCGCCCATAGCCCAGCGCCTTATGTCCGCCCCGAGCACCGAGCGGTTTGTGACGATGTTCGAGGAAGCCGCGTCGCTTGCCGAGGTGGACAGGTGGCTGAGGGAACTGGACCACAAGAAACTTGAGATGAAGGCGGCGGAAGTCAGCCAGCTAGCCATCCTGCTGGGCCTGCTTCGCCAGGATTTGCTGCCGAACCAGATCACCGTGGATCGGGTGGATTCGGATGGCCTGTGGCTCAAAGATCGCAACGGGGTGGAAATCTCGTGGGCATCCATGAGCGATGGATACCGCTCCGCCTTGGCACTGGTCGCCGACATCCTTCGCCATCTTATTAACGCTTACGGTCACGAGAATCTGATTACCACGACACTGGATGGCAATATCGAGGTTGATCGTTCGGGCGTGGTGCTCATTGACGAAATCGACGCCCATCTTCATCCCGAGTGGCAGCGCGAGATCGGGTTCTGGCTGAAGCGGCATTTTCCGAAGATTCAATTCATCGTCACCACCCACAGCCCTATTATCTGTCAGGCGGCTGATCCTGGCGGCTTATTCGTCCTGCCTGAGCCAGGCAGCAGTCAGGAGCCACGCCGACTCACCGATGAGGAACGAAACACGATCATCGCTTCACGTCCTGACACCATCCTGCGCAGCCCTGCCTTCGGCCTTCAGAGCACCCTCTCTCCGGTCGCTGTGGAAGCCCGAATCGAGTATGCGCGCATCGAAGGGAAGAAGCGATCCACGGGCAAACTCAGTGCGGAAGAGCAGAAGCACTTCAAGCAACTCGAACTTTTCGTGAACACAGACGAGGACCCTTAATCCATGCGCCGCGTCGAGAGACTAGACATTCCGGCGGCTGTAGTGCGCTATCTGGACCGCAGGCAACTGAGGGCCGATACCGAGCGGGCGGCCGGGACGCTCGACATCGAGAAAACCTGGAAAAACGCAAGGCAGACTCAGAAGCTCGGATTGGTGAAGCAGCAGCTTCAGCAAATGGCCGGTGGCAGGCAGCGTTGCATGTATTGCTCGGACTCCGCTGGCACGGACATTGAGCACTTCTGGCCTAAGTCCGTTTACCCTGAGCGTATGTTTCGCTGGCCAAATATGCTTCTGTGCTGCACCGGCTGCGGGCGAGACTGCAAAGGCAGCCAGTTCCCGCTAGTGAATGGGCAACCCGCCCTTCTGAACCCCACCGTCGATGACCCATGGGAGTTCCTCGATTTCAGCCCTGCCACTGGCATTCTCTTTGCACGCATGGCCCCCGACGGCAGCACCACGATGATGGGCACCGAAACGGAGCGTGTGTTTCAATTTGCGAAGCGCGATGCCGTCACCCTCGGTTACCAGCGCAGCTTCCGGCGCATCCGTAAAGTGATCGCGACCGCTGTTGACGATCCCGCCATAGATCCGGCCGTTTTCATCAGTGATCTACGAGATGCGGATGAGCACGGGATTCTCGGCTGGTGCTTTCGCGGCGCAGGCATCAATGAACCTCCCATGACAACCCTTCGTCAAGCACGCCCTGCTGTCTGGGCGGCCTGTGTCACTGCCTTCAAGAACTACTAACACCTGTGTCATCTAAAAAGCAAAAACTCGAACTCACCTGGATTGGCAAGGAGCACCGGCCGAAGCTGGAGCCGCGCATCTTGCTGGAGGAGGCGGACAAGTCGTATCATGCGGCGCACCGGGTCACGGACCGGGACCTCTTCGACAACCGCCTCATCCAAGGGGACAACCTCCTCGCCCTCAAGGCCCTGGAACAGGACTTTGCCGGCAAGGTGAAGTGCATCTTCATTGATCCCCCTTACAACACCGGCAGTGCCTTCGAGCACTACGATGATGGGGTGGAGCATTCGTTGTGGCTGTCGTTGATCCGAGCTCGCTTGGAGCTGCTCTGGAAACTGCTTGATAAGGATGGCTCGCTTTGGATCACGATTGACGACCGGGAGATGCCTTACTTGCGCGTGCTGCTTGATGAAGTTTGTGGCCGAAAAGCATTTGTTGCTCAGATTGTTTGGCAGAAGCGCTACTCCCGTGACAACAACTCAGCGATCGGGGATGTGCATGATTACGTGATTGTTTATGCCCGTGACGTCGATCGTTTCAAAGCCACAAGAAACAGGGTTGAACCCGACGCGAAGACCAGGGCTTCATATCGCAACTCAAAAAGCGATCCAGATCCCAAAGGACCTTGGAGGCTCATACCAATGAATGGCGCGGGACTGCGAGCTAATCAGCAGTATCCAGTAACCACACCAAGTGGAAAGGTCATCTATCCGCCCGAGGGACGGCATTGGTCTGTCCTTGAGCCCAAGTTTTTGGCTCTGGTTGCCGAGGGGAAAGTTTATTTCGGTAAGAATGGGGACTCTCAACCGGGATTGATTCGCTACCTTTCTGAAGTGGAGGGGCTTGTTCCGTGGACGTGGTGGCCGCACGAGGAGGTTGGACACAACGATGAAGCCAAGAAGGAAATCCAGGTCCTCTTTGGCAAAGACAACGTATTCGACACGCCAAAGCCCGAGAGATTGATTCAGCGGATCATCCACATTGCCACCAACCCCGGCGACCTCGTGCTCGACTCCTTCCTCGGCTCCGGCACGACGGCGGCGGTGGCGCACAAGATGGGGCGGCGGTGGATCGGGATCGAGCTAGGGGAGCACTGCCACACGCATTGCCTGCCGCGCCTGAAGAAAGTGGTGGATGGCGCGGACCCCGGCGGCATCACGGAGGCCGTGGGCTGGAAGGGCGGCGGCGGCTTCCGCTACTACAAGCTGGCTCCCTCCTTGCTCATGCAGGACAAGTGGGGGAACCTCGTCATCAACCAGGCCTTCAACGCCCCCATGCTGGCCGAGGCGGTCTGCAAGCTGGAGGGTTTTACTTACGCCCCCAGCGACTCGATCTACTGGCAGCAGGGCCATAGCACGGAGCGCGACTTCCTCTACACGACCACTGCGAACCTCAGCCACGAGCAACTCCAGCAGCTCAGCGATGAAGTAGGCCCGGACCGCAGCCTGCTCGTCGTCTGCTCCGCCTTCCGTGGTCGCAAGGAAGGCTACAGCAACCTGACCGTGAAGAAGATCCCCAAAGCTGTGCTGCACCGCTGCGAGTGGGGCAAGGACGACTACAGCCTGAAAGTGGAGAATTTGCCAAAGGCACCGCCGCGGGAGGGGCAGATGGAACTGCTATGAGGGACTCACACGAAGACACGAAGGCACGAAGTTTTGACATGAATGAACAGAATCGAGTTTCCAATCCTTCCCCTCTTCGTGGCTTCGTGCCTTCGTGCGACGCTTCACGGGTGGAGGAGCTATCCGCCATCGTGGTGGAGTGCGCGTACAAGCTGCATGTCGAAGCGGGTCCAGGGTTGTTGGAAAGCGTGTATGAAGTTGTCCTGGCCAGGATGCTGGAGGAACGGGGACTGCGGGTCAGAAGGCAAGTCCCTGTGCCCATCAAGCTCATGGGCATGAAGTTTGACGAGGGGTTCCGGGCCGACCTCATCCTTGAAGACATTCTGCTCATGGAACTGAAGTCCGTGGAGAACCTTGCCCCTGTTCATGCCAAGCAAGTTTTGACCTACCTGCGCCTGCTGAACCTGCCCCTCGGGTTGCTCATCAATTTTGGTGCCGCCACCTTCAAAGAAGGCGTGAAACGCATCGTCAACGGCCCCCAATCCTTCGTGTCTTCGCGTCTTCGTGTGAATCAAAAGGGAGGTGAAGCATGAGCGGGGAACTGCAGCCGTCGCAGCCGTCGAAGGTGGTTCTTTATCAAACCGAGGACGGAAAAGTGACCGTGGATGTGCTCTTCGCCCGCGACAACTTCTGGCTGACGCAGAAGGCGATGGCGAATCTGTTTGGCGTGAACGTTCCCGGAGTGAACAAGCATTTGAAGAACATCTATGCCAGTGGGGAACTGATGCCTGAGGCAACTGTTTCCAAAATGGAAATAGTTCGGACGGAGGGCAGTCGCAGGGTGGCAAGGCAGATGGAATACTACAACCTGGATGCTGTGATCGCGGTGGGCTACCGGGTGAACTCGTTCCAGGCCACGCAGTTCCGCATCTGGGCCACGAACACGCTGCGAGAGTTCATGGTGAAGGGCTACCTGCTGAACGACGACATGCTCAAAAACGGGCGGGCGTTTGGGCAGGATTACTTCGATGAACTGCTGGAGCGCATCCGGGAGATCCGGGCCAGCGAGCGGCGGTCCTACCAGAAGATCGCAGATGTCTTTGAGCAGTGCAGCAGCGACTACCGGAGCAACAGCGAGGAGACGAAGCTTTTTTACCAGATCGTCCAGAACCAGATGCATTTTGCCATCACAGGCCAGACGGCCGCCGAGATCGTGCATGACCGCGCGGACAGTGAAAAGCCCTTCATGGGGCTGACAACATGGAAGAACTCCCCCAAGGGCAAGGTGCTTAAGAGTGATGTGACTGTCGCCAAGAATTACTTGAATGAAAAGGAAGTGGACCGCCTGAACCGGCTGGTGGTCATGTTTATTGATAATGCCGAGTTCCACGCCCTGAACCGGCAGGTGATGACCATGCAGGACTGGTTGAAGCAGGTGAAAAGATTCATGGAGTTTAATGAACAGGAGGTGCTGGAACACGCGGGACGCATCTCTCATGAGATGGCTGTGGCAAAAGCACATGCCGAGTATGACAAATTCCGGGTGAAGCAGGATCGGGATTACCTTTCCGACTTTGATCTGAACTTTGCCAAGTATCTGAAAGGAGGTGACGCATGAGCCGCCACGTCAATGCCATCTCCGGTCGCCTGAGCCTGCGCAAGCCGCAGCGTGATTCGCTGGAACTGCTGCACCGCCTGACCGAGCTGCTCGATTGGACTCAAGGCAGCGCCAAGAAGACGCCGGACCTCGCTGCCGCGCTGGCAGCGATCCGGAAGGAGTTCCCCACCGTTTCCGACTTTGAACGCGAGTTTGCCTCGCTCTGCTTTGCCCTTGCCACCGGCGTGGGCAAAACACGGCTCATGGGGGCCTTCATCGCCTACCTGCATCTGGAGCACGGCATCAACAATTTCTTCGTCCTGGCTCCGAACCTCACGATCTACAACAAGCTCATCACCGACTTTACGCCGAACACGCCGAAGTATGTCTTCAAAGGCATCTCGGAGTTCGCCACGGATGCGCCTGAGATCATCACGGGGGATGATTACGAGTCGAAGGCAGGCACTCTCTTTGACCAGTTGCTGCGCTGCAAGATCAACATCTTCAACATCAGCAAGATCAACAGCGAGGTGCGCGGCGGGAAATCGCCCCGCATCAAGCGGCTGAGTGAATACATCGGGGAGAGCTACTTTGAGTATCTGGCCAACCTGCCAGACCTCGTGCTGCTGATGGACGAAAGCCATCGCTACCGAGCCAGCGCCGGAGTGCGGGCCATCAATGAGCTGAAGCCCATCCTGGGCCTCGAACTGACGGCGACACCCTTTGTTGAAGGCCCGAAAGGCGCGGTGCCCTTCAAGAACGTGATCCTCGACTACCCGCTGGGCCGGGCGATGAACGATGGCTTTGTCAAAGAGCCCGCCGTGGTGACTCGCAAGGACTTCAGCCCGCACGGCATGTCCGCCGAGGCCATCGAGCAACTGAAGCTCGAAGACGGCGTGCGGATGCACGAGCAGACCAAGGTGCTGCTGGAAACCTACGCCCGCGAGGCGGATGCCAAGATCGTGAAGCCCTTTGTGCTGGTGATTGCCCGCGACACAACGCACGCCAAACAGTTGTGGGAGCATATCCAATCGGATGAGTTCTTTGGCGGACGTTACAGGAACGGCGTTAAGGATGGGAAGCCATTCAACAAAGTCATCCAGGTTGATTCGAGCAAAACTGGAGCGGAAGAAGAACAGATGATCTCAGACCTGCTCAAGGTTGAGCAGAACGACGAGCCGACGGAGATCGTGATCCACGTGAACATGCTCAAGGAAGGCTGGGACGTGACAAACCTCTACACCATCGTCCCCCTGCGCGCGGCCAATGCCCGCATCCTCATCGAGCAGTCCATTGGTCGCGGCCTGCGTCTGCCCTACGGCGAACGCACCGGCGTTGCGGCGGTGGATCGCCTGAGCATCATCGCGCACGACAAGTTCCAGGAGATCATCGACGAGGCCAACAAGCCCGGCTCGACGATCAAGATGCAGCAGCTGATTCTGACCACTGACGAGGCCGGGGAGAAGACCGCCACGGTTGTCTCCGAGTCCAACCTCAAGGCCAAGCTGGGCTTTCAGCCGGAGAATCAGACCAGCAGCACGGAGAACGCGGGCAAGGACACCAAGCCTGCCTTTGACACCCCGGAGAAGCAGCGCGTGGCGCAGATTGCCTACGACGTGATCAAACGCCTCGAAGCCAAGACGGAGCAGGTTCCGACCATGGAAGCACTCCAGACGCCGGAGGTGCAGAGCTTCATCGTTCAGGAAGTCGCCGCTCAGTATCATGCGGGGCCGCAGCAGCTTGAGATGGAAACCATTGCTCCGAAGATCGACGTGGCGGCCATCGTGAGCGAGACCACCAGCCTCGTAGTGAAGGAGATGATCCCCATCCCGCGCATCCTTGTGGTGCCGAAGGGCGAGGTGAAGAGCTGGTTTGAGCCGTTCACGCTGGAACTGGCGAACATGAAGTTCCCGGTGCCCTCCAAAGACCTGTGGGTGCATAACCTGCACACGAACAAGGGAGAAGCCGTGACCGTGAGCAACGACGGTGCCCGCGAAAAACGCATGGAAGACTATGTGGTGTCCGGCTTGGTGGACTTTGACGATGTGTCCTACGACACGAATGCCGATCTGCTCTACGACCTCGCCACGCAGACCGTGAACCACTTCCGCAGCTACCTCCCCGAGGAGGAAATCTGGCAGGTGCTTCATTTCCATCAAAAGGATATCGCCAACGCCATCCACGCCCAGATGCACAAGCATTTCCGCGAGGAAGTGGCAGGCTATGACGTGGTGATCAGCAAAGGCTTCACCGAACTCAAGGACAGCGCCTACACCGCCAAGAAGGACCAGCCGCCCCTCGACTACCGCCAGTCGCCCGCCGACAAGAGCAACATGGCAAAGTATCTCTTCGGCGGCTTTCAGAAGTGCCTGTATCCCGTGCAGAAGTTTGACTCCGACTCCGAGCGGCGTCTGGCCTGCATCCTGGAGCGCGACGCCATCAAATGGCTCAAGCCTGCCAAAGGGCAGTTCCAGATGTTCTACCGGGATGGAGCCGATCAGCGGGAGTATGTGCCCGACTTTGTCGCCGAAACGGAATCCACCATCTACATGCTGGAGCCGAAGGCCAAGACGGAGGTGGATGATCCCATCGTCCTAGCCAAGAAGACCGTGGCCGAAACTTGGTGTCTCAACGCCAGTGACTACAACGCCAAGCACGGTGGAAAGCCGTGGAAGTATGTGCTTATCCCACATGATCGGATTGCAGACAATATGAGCTTGGAAGTCTTGGCTCGGTGACTTGACCTTCTGACGATGTGTCGCACGTGCGGCAGAAGTTGCCCCGCCGACATTGATCGCAACCTTGTGAGATTGGGTCCACTTCACCCCTACCATCCCCACCATGGGAGGCCCCAACCCCGCCCCTCCCGTCCAGATTCTACCCAGGTTGCCAAGGTCTCTTGGCTGGCTGAATCTCCTCACCCTCAAGGATCCGCGTCACTATGAATTGGCCTCCCGCTCACGGACGCGGCGCGGCAGGAACGCCTGTATCATGCCCCGGTTTGCTGTGACCTTGCCATGGCGTCGCTGGATCAGCTGCATCTTCGCCACCGCATTGAGGTCCCGCTGCACCATCCGGTCTCCGGCCTTGGCGTATTCACGCGCCAGTTTCGGCGTCAGCAGCGGAATGCTGGAGACCTCCACCCATTTGCCATGATCGGTCAGGTCGAAGACGAGTTCGCGCCGACGCTTCTGGGTCGGAGAGGACTTCAGCTTGCGGAACTGCCCGTGCACATAGTTTTCCCAGGCCACCCGCATCTGCTGTTCCCGCACCAGCGCAATCTGCCCTCGCAGCCCGTCGAGAAAACCGCGCAGCGCATACCGGATGAACGGCAGCAGGTCGCCGCCCGAGGCGCTGGCTTTCGCCAGTTCCCGGTAATACTCCGTGCGCGTCAGGTTGTAGTGATCGCTCAGCAGGTGAGCCGCCGGCAACGGGATGCCGTTGGCAAACAGGACGTGGAACTCCATCATGCGCGCCGTCCGTCCATTGCCATCGCCAAACGGGTGAATCCACGCCAGATACACGTGCGCAACGATGGACTTGATCAGGGCAAAAGGGATGCGCAGCTCTTCATCCGGCGGCACGAAGTCGCTGCTGTTCAACCAGGTGCACAGGCGGTCCATCAGGTAGCCGCAGTCCTCCGCAGGCGCGCCGCGATACACATGGCCCACCACCACGGAGTGCGTGCGGATTTCACCCGCCACGGTGCCTTCGGGCAGTTCCAGCCCTTTCAGCACGCCCCGATTGTAATCGCGGATCAAATCCATGCACAGGCTTCGGTCCGCCCCGTTGGGATCGAGCAGCTGCCGGGCCTCATCGTTGCACAGGTCCACAATGTTCTGCACCTCCTGCTGGAGATACTTTTGGGACTTGGGCAGGTCCAGCTTGCCATCGATCAACTGCCTCACCTGGTCTTCGCTAAGCGTGTTGCCCTCGATCGCCGTCGTCGCCAGCACCCCTTTGGCCAGATAGATGCGGTGCAGGTCATCCGCCACATCCGGGCGCAGCGGCACCCCGCTCAAATGCTGCACCTTGGAGGCAATCTCCCCCAAAATCAGCCAGAGACGGGAATCGTCCTGCGGCAGCCGGAGAGCGAATTTGAGCCACGGATGGGACGTTTCATACTTCATAAACGGCGGAGTTAACCTGGCTAAAAACGTGCCGTCAACCTTACTTATGGCCTGAATTGACCTTTTTCAGAGAACTTTTGGCGGGCTTTTCAGAGAGCGTGGCAATCGCCCCTTCGAATTCCCCTCTTTGCCGTCTGGTCTCGGGCTTCGCAGTCGGCGACGGTGCGTTGGAGGGGCCGGTGGCAGGTTCGCTGTTCGGGTCCCGGGCACAAGCTTGCCCCCGAAGGCATCGCTCAGGATGGGTTGCAGCAAGGCCTGCGCGCTCTTCCAGCTTCGCTGCCAGGTCCGCTTCGAGATGGTCGATGACATCAAGGCCACGCTCTGACACCCATCATGCTCGCTTAACCTCACCCTCAAGGATCCGCGTCGCCCCCCTCCCAGCTCCTCACCTGTGCCCATCCCGGCTAGCCCGTCTTACTTTCACTTTTCCTGACGAGGTGCTGCGCGAGCCAGTCTCCCAGGAAACCCTTCAGACCTGGTTGAAGGAGGCCAAGGCCCAGGGCGCTCGATCCATCCTTTGCCTGCTCGCCGTTGATCATCTCCGCCTTGATGCGGATGCCTTTCCTGGAGAATCGCTTAAGGCCTATCAGCAGGCAGGGTTCGAGGTCAGTCACATTCCCGCAGAGACCACCGCCAACCACCGCCAACCACCGCCAACCACCGCCAAACTCCCCCGCGTGAAATGTGGCGGCTTGTTCCGGCGTTCCCGCTCACGCCAGCCCCCGGCCCATCCACCTCATGCAACGCCTCCTTCTTCTCCTACCGCTGTTCCTGGCGTTGTTCACTCCTTCCCTCTGCCGTGCCGCCGCCTCCGCTCCCCGGCCGAACATCGTCCTCATGCTGGTCGATGACATGGGCGTCATGGACACCTCCCTGCCCTTCCTCACCGGCCCCGACGGCAGGCCCGAGCGTCATCCGCTGAACCAATTTTATCGCACGCCGAACATGGAGCGCCTCGCCGCCCGCGGCGTCAGGTTTAACCAATTCTGCGCCATGAGCGTCTGCTCGCCCACCCGCATCTCGATCCTCACCGGCCAGAACGCCGCACGCCACCGCACCACCAACTGGATCAATCCCGACAACGACAACGCCGGCCCGCAGGGGCCGCCTGCCTGGAACTGGCAGGGCCTGAAGCCGGGCAACGTCACCCTGCCCGGCCTGCTCAGGTCCGCAGGCTACCGAACCATCCATGTCGGCAAGGGCCACTTCGCCCCGCGCGCCTTCGAGGCCGCCAGCCCGGCCGCCCTGGGCTTCGACATCAACGTCGCCGGCGGCTCCATCGGTGCGCCAGGCAGCTACTACGGCGCCCAAAATTTCGATCGTCCCGCGAAGGGCAAAGGCAAGGGCAGGGCTTCACGTGGCAGCCATGCCGTCCCGGGCCTCGAAAAATACCACGGCCAGGACATCTTCCTCACCGAGGCCCTCACCCTGGAGGCCAAGGCCCATGTCAGCGAGGCCGTGAAGTCAGAGAAGCCCTTCTTCCTCTACTTCGCCCAGTACGCCGTGCATGCCCCCTTCGACTCCGACCCGCGCTTTGCCGCCCACTACAAGGACAGCGGCAAAAGCCCGCAGGCCCAGGCCTTCGCCACCCTGGTGGAAGGCATGGACAAGTCCCTCGGCGACCTCCTGGATCATCTCGACACGCTCGGCGTCGCCGACAACACGCTCGTCCTGTTCCTCGGCGACAACGGCAGCGACGCCCCTCTCGGACACGAGCATGAGGTGGCCTGCGCCGCCCCGCTGCGCGGCAAGAAGGGCTCGCACTATGAAGGCGGCATGCGCGTGCCCTTCATCGCCGCCTGGGCGAAGCCCGACGCCTCCAGCCCGGTGCAGCAGCGCCTGCCCATCGCCCAGAACGCCATCCAGCCGCAGCAGGCCGCCGTTTATGACATCCAGCCCACCCTGCTCGGCGTCGCCCAGGTCGCCGCACCCGCAGCCCATGTGATGGACGGGCGCAGGCTCGACACGCTGCTGACGGCCCGGCCGGACCCGGCGCGTGATGAAAAGTTCCTCATGCATTATCCGCATGCCCCGCATCGCACAAACTACTTCACCAGCTTCCGCGACGGCCCCTGGAAGGTGGTTTATCATTACTTCCCCACCGAGGTGAGCGGCGGCAGTCATTACCAATTGTTCAACCTCAAGCAGGATCCTTATGAACAAAAGGACCTCGCCTCGACGCATCCCGAGGAGCTGAAACGGATGATGCAGGGGCTGATCGCCGGGCTTGAAGCCCAGGGCGCCGTGTATCCGGTGGCAAAAGGCACGCAGACGCCCGTGAAACCCAGGCTTCCCTGAACCCGCACACCATGCTGCGCCAGATGCTCATCTCCGAAACGCTGCCGAAGCCGCTTCAGCTTCTGCTGGGCATCGCCCTGGAAAACTGGCTGCGCTACGCCCTGGTCGCCGGACTGGCCTGGCTGCTCGCTTATGGGCTGTTCAAGAAACACTGGTGGCGACGCAAGATCATCCAGCGCGACCCTGCGTCGGAGGATGTCCGGCGCGAGATCCGCTGGTCGCTGCTCACGGCCCTTATCTACGGACTGGTCGGCACCGCCACCATCATCGCCGGCAAGGCCTTCGGCTGGCAGATGTACCGGAAGATCGGCCTGTACGGCTGGGGCTGGTTCTTCACCAGCATCCTCATCGCCATCGTCGTGCATGACACCTGGTTCTACTGGACCCACCGGCTCATGCATCACCGCCGGCTGTTCCGGCTGTTTCACAAGGTGCATCATGAAAGCACCAACCCCAGCCCCTGGGCGGCCTACTCCTTCGCGCCGCTGGAGGCGCTGGCCCAGGCCTGCATCTTCCCGCTGCTCGCCTTCACCGTGCCGATGCATCCCCTGGCCTTCTTCGTGTTCATGGTCTGGCAGATCACCTTCAACGTCATCGGCCACACGGGCTATGAATACTTCCCGCCCTGGCTGATGAAATCCTGGCTGGGAAGGCTGCTGAACACACCGACCAACCACGTCCAGCATCACGAGAAGATGCGCGGCAACTACGGCCTCTACTTCAACGTCTGGGACCGGCTCATGGGCACCAACCACCGCGACTACGAGGCGCGCTTTGAAGAGGTCACCAGCCGCCCCCGGGGCTGAGGGTTTCAAGCAAGGCGGGGCCGGGCCTGAAACGCCCGGACGCCGAACCACGTTTGCTTCTTCATCCTGCCACGATCATGAAAGTCCTCCTCCCCCTCCTGATTCTCGCCTCCAGCCTTCAATCCGCCGATGTCCAGGGCTGGACGCAGGAAAGCCCGCGCGAGGAGATCCGCCCGCAGTTCGGCAGCGCAGGCGAAAACACGCTCGTCATCGCCCACGACCAGCGCGAGGGCCTGGACGGCTGGTTTCAAAAGGGCTTCGAGGTGAAGGGCGGCGGCTTTTACCGCTTCCAGGTGAAACGGAAAACTTCCGGTGTCGTCAACCTGCGCCAGAGCTGCCTCGTGCGCATCCTCTGGCAGGGGGCGGACGGCAAAGGCGTGCCGCTCGACGCCGCACCCGAATACATTCTGCCCAACCTTCCCATGCCCAGCGCCGAGCCCGAGTATCCCACCGACGGCACGACGGATGCCGAGGGCTGGACCACGGTGAGCGGCGTCTATCACGCCCCCTCGAAGGCGGTGAAGGCCACCGTGGAACTGCATCTGCAATGGGCGCCCGGAGGCCGGGTCGAATGGCGTGACGCCGAGTTTGCCACCACAGAGGTACCGGCTCCACGCAAGGTCCGGCTTGCCACCGTGCATCACAAGCCCTCGGGCAAATCACCACGCGAAAACTGCGAGGAGTTCGCCCCGCTCATCGCCGAGGCCGCGCAGAAGAAGGCCGGCCTCGTCGTGCTCGGCGAGACGGTGCCCACGGCCTCGGCAGGCGTGAAGTCACTGAAGACCGAGGACACCGCCGAGCCCATCCCGGGCCCCTCGACCGAGTATTTCGCCGCCCTCGCCAAACAGCACCGCCTGCACATTGTGCTCAGCCTTTACGAAAAGGAGGCGCACCTCATCTACAACACCGCCGTGCTCCTCGGCCCCGACGGCACCCTGATCGGCAAGTATCGCAAAGTCTCCCTCCCGCCCGGCGAAGCCGCAAAAGGCATCGCGCCCGGCAAAGATTATCCCGTCTTCGACACCGCCTTTGGCAAAGTCGGCATGATGGTCTGTTACGACGGCTTCTTCCCCGAGGTCGCCCGCGAACTCACGAAGAACGGCGCCGAGGTCATCGCGTGGCCCGTGTGGGGCTGCAATCCGCTCCTTGCCCAGGCCCGCGCCTGTGAGAACCACGTCTTCGTCATCAGCAGCACCTTCATGAAACCGGAGGACGGCTGGATGTATTCCGCCATCTACGACCAAGGCGGCAGACCCATCGCCAAAGGCGAGAAATGGGGCACCGTCGTCGTCGCAGAAGTGGACCTCAACCAGGCCTACTACGGCCCTTACAACCTCGGCGACTTCCATTCGATGATCGCGAGGCACCGCCCGCCGGTGCCGAGTGGGAAGTGATGTCATGGAAAGCAGAGCTTCTCGCTCATTCGCTCCAGGCCTCGTTTCCCTTTTCGCATGACCTCCCTCCGCCACCTCCCGTTTCTCCTTCTCCCCACGCTCGTCTTTGGCTGGGGTGGAACGGAGCATTCGCAGATCACGGCGGAGGCGGTGCGGTTCATGCCTGCGGACTTGGCAGCGCTGATGGCGCCGGAGGCGGGGGCTTTGACGCACATCTACTGCGAGTTTCCGGATCAAAACTGGCCCGCTTACGGAAAGTGGGGCGATGGAAATGCGGAGCCGTATCTGCCTCGCTTTGCGGACACGCGCCGGGAATGGGACATTACGTTTTACTGCGGGTGGAATCCCATCACGCGCGAGGGCACGACCTATCCGCACAGCACACCGCGGGCCTACGAGGCGGTGCCGAAGTATTTTCTCCGCGCGGTGGAGGCGCTGAAGGCGGGGCGGCTTGAAGATGCCGCGCGCATCCTCGGTGTGGCGGTGCATTACATCGAGGACAGCGCGGCCTTCGGGCATTTGCAGGGCGTGCATCGCGGACTGCACTGGGACACGCGAAAGCCTCTCCAGAGCCCCGATTACACACCGCAAAATCTTGGCGGCACGCCCGAGGCCGCTGCGCAAAAGCTCGTCGAGCGCATGAAGGAAATGGTGGAGGCCACCGAAACGGCCGTGGACCCCGTGTTCGCCAAAGCGAACATGCCGCTCACCGAGGTGAAACGCCTCACCCAGCTCGATCCCGTGCCCAAAGAAGTGCTGCGGGCGGCCATCCTGGCGAAACACGAGTTCCCTGAAGACATGGACAAAGCCACACGTGCCTGTGCCACCGCCGCCGTGCAGGTCTGCGCGGACATGCTGCTCACCGCGCTGAGTATTGCGCCGAAACCCTTCCCGCAGCCGAAACCGAACGCCATGGGCGTGAACCTCGTCTTCAATCCGTCGTTCGAAAAAGCGGGCGATGAAAACGCGGAGGGCTGGTGCATCGGCTGGCTCGATCTGAACGACAAAACGGGCCGTGCGGAGTGGTATCGCGCCGGGACGCACTGGGACAAGCCGGTGAAAAAAGGCGAGCGCTCGGCGATGGTGTTGTGGGCGCCGGAGAAAGGCATCGAGTGGCGTCAGACCTGGCGCAACGCCCTGCGTGTGAACCCAGGCGAGGTCTATCGCGCCAGCGCCTGGGTGAAAAGCCGCACGGAGAAGGGTCGCAGCCATCTCACCCTCGAACTCTGCGACACGAACTACCACGCCCTCGCCCAACCGAAGAGCAACGAAGTCGAAGGCAAAGGCGACTGGACCGAGCTGAAGCTCGAAACCACCCTTCCGCTCGATGCCCGCTGGCTCCGCGTCATCCTCCACTCGAATGCCGATGGCGCGGCGTGGTTTGATGAGGTGAAGGTGGAGCGGGTGCGGTGAGTTGTTTGACAAAGACCTGCTGATCTCGCCGGGTGGTCGGGCATCGTCGTTGCCTCGCGGGATGTCGAAGGTGTAGCGCAGGCCGCAGCGAAAACAGCCCGCAAGGGCCTCTGAGCCGATCCATCTGCCGTCGCCCCGCAGGCGCGGCGCAAGCCTCGACAGGGCATATAGCCCGTAGAAGGCAGCGTCAAACGGGAGGCGTCCAGTGATGCCGTGGCCCAGACTGCGCCGCACGCGGATAAAAAATAGCGACAGCACGGGGGATGTGCTTCAGCATGTGGTGATGCCGAAATCCCGAGTGCAGAAAAAGACCTCACCCAGCCCCGAAGAAAACGATTCGGCGGCTCTACCGCCTGGGTGGTGCTGGACGACGCTGGGCGAGGTCGCGCAGTCGATGAAGAATGGCATCTACCGTCCGGCTTCGTCCTATTCGGACGACGGTACCGCCTGCCTGCGGATGTATAACATCGACCAAGGACGGATCGTCTGGAAGGACATCAAGCGCATGGACCTGACGGAGGAGGAAATCGCCGAGTATGAGCTGCTGCCGGGCGACTTGCTGGTGAACCGGGTGAACAGCCGAGAACTGGTTGGCAAGGCTGCCGAGATACCTGCCGGGCTGGAGCGCTGTGTGTTCGAGAGCAAGAACATCCGTGTCCGCCTCTGGAAGGAGTTCGTGATACCCGCCTTCGTGAATTACCGTGTGCTTCTCGCTGGAGCAGAATACTTCGATCGGAACGCACAGCAGGTGGCGGGTATGGCTTCAGTCAGTCAGCCGCAGGTGGCACGCTTTCCACTGCCTCTAGCACCCCTGTCGGAACAACATCGGATCGTGTCCAAGCTGGATGCGATGCTGGCGAAAATCGACAAGGGGGAAGCCGCCGCACGCCGGGCGTTGGGCCGCATTCAGCGTTACCGCGCCGCTGTCCTCCACGCCGCCGTCACCGGCGAACTCACCCGGGAGTGGCGCAAAGCCCACAAGCCCGATGAAACTGGCGCACAGCTCCTCTCGCGTCTGCTCCAAGAACACCGCTCTCGATGGGAACAGGCCGAACTCAAACGCCTCTGCGCCGCCGGCAAGCCCCCCAAAGAAGACAAGTGGAAGATGCGCTACGAAGACCCGACGCCGCCGAAAACAGCGGCATTGCCATCCCTACCAAGGGAATGGACTTGGACCAACCTCAGCCAACTCAAAGTTTATTCCATTTACGGTCCTCGGTTTGGAAGGGAAGACTATGCGAAGAAAGGTGTTGCGGTGCTACGGACAACAGACATCGACGAGCGCGGTCGAGTTTCCATAAATAGCTGCCCAAAACTTCCGCTCTCCAAAAAGGAGTATCAGAAATATATGGTCGAGATGGGCGACCTTCTCATAACTCGAACCGGAAGCATTGGAACACTCGCCATATTTAACGACACAGTGCAGGCGATTCCGGGAGCTTATTTGCTTCACTACCGGCTTGTTTCCCCCGCACTTGTCGAGATGGTCTACGCCTTTTTGTGCTCTCCGAACGGGCAAAAGCAGCTGTGGGAAGTAAGCGCCGGAAGTGGCCGTCAGAACTTGAGCGCTCCTGGCTTGGAGAGCATTTCGATTCCCCTTCCTCCTCTCAGCGAGCAGAAGGAGGTCATTAAGCAGGTTGAGAGGCGACAGAAGGCGGCCGATCGGTTGTCTGCCACACTCACGCAGCAGCTTGAGCGCGCACAGACAGCGCGCCGCTCGCTTCTGCGTGAAGCCTTCGCCGGAAATCTCGTCCTGCAAAACCCAAACGACGAACCCGCTTCCGTCCTGCTCGAACGCATCCACGCCGCCAGAGAAGTCGAAGACAAGAAACCGAAACCCAAGCGTATGCCGAAAACCAAATTCAAAATGGTGCGACGACCAATCATTGACGTTCTGCGCGCACAGAGGAAGCCAGTTTCGCCCGAGCAGCTCTTTCGTGAAGCCGGTTTTCAACCCGGCGAAGCGGATGCGTTCTACCGCGAACTCGCGACACTGCGAAAACAGCTCCATGAGGAAAAGCCGACGGGAGCCAAAGCCCGAAGCTGGCCGCAAGGCGCGAAGGTGTGGTTGGAACTGAAGAATAAATAACCCATGCGCATTGACCGACTTTATCTCCCAAGGTTCCGCAATCTCGTTGATTTCGAGGTCGATTTCGACCAGTCCAGCGTCCGTCAGGTCATCGTCGGACGCAACGGCGTCGGGAAATCGAACCTGCTCGAAGCATTGACCCGAATTTTTCGCGACTTGGACTTGGAAGAGGAGTCTGAGTTCGCCTACGAGATCGAATACCTTTGCAATCGGCGCTGTATCAAAATCCGCTGCGTGCAGACTAATGAGCCGGAATGGAAAGCGAACCCGAATGTCCCAAAGCGTTTCAAACGGCAATACTGGACTGCCCTGGAGGAGAAGATTGTAGGGCTGCAACTCGGCCCTGAAAAGCCATACGAAGAAATGGCGGAGTCGGAGTTCTTCCGTCGCAACCGGCCCGTTGCTGAACTGGCAAATCCAGATCGATTGCTTCCGCTATACGTGTTCGGTTACTACTCGGGGGCAGTTTCACGCTTCGCGAAGATTTTCGAGAAACACGAGGAAAGATATTACAAGGAGCAAATTGCCGGAATCGAAGCCCCTCTTCGCCCGCTCTTTCAAGCAAAGGCCCACCACAGCCAGTTTGCCCTGCTTGCCTTTTATGCCACACACGACGAACAGGCGCAAAAGTTCCTAGCAGATGAGTTCCGCATCGAAGGTTTCGACTCCGCGTTGTTCTCACTGCGCGAGCCTTATTGGAAAAAGCCGAAACCGGCCAAAGGCCGAAAGAACGTGGGCGATCCGCGGTTCTGGTTCGCCGGTGGCAAGGTGTCTGCATTTCTTGATTCGCTGTTCGACCAATCTTTCGCGCCTATGACCGGCGAGGAACGAATCAAGATCAGCATTGGCCAGGAGAAGAGCAAAGAGCGCAGGCACTGCTTCCTGCCCGACAAAAAGGCGCTCCAGAGCCTGGCGGAGGGATTGAGCAACAAAGAATTCTTTGCACGCCTCGAAAGTTTGGTCTTTAGCGACTTGGTCGATGGAACCGGTGCAGATGTTCGCGTGTGGATCCGCCTGAAGGGCTGCAAAGAGCCGGCCACCTACCACGACCTCGCTGAAGGTGAGCGCCAGTTGCTGACCGTTCTCGGGTTGATGCGCTTCACGGCAGAGAAGGAAGCCCTCTTCCTACTGGACGAGCCGGACACCCATCTGAATCCGGCTTGGTGCTTGGACTACCTCGATAATCTACGAATGCATGGCGCAGAGCCACCGAACAGCCAGATCATCATGACGACACACAGCCCGCTGACGTTTGCGGGGATGGATAAAAACGAAGTGGTCGTCATGGAGAGGAACGTCGATGGCCGCATCTTTGCTGAACATCCGTCGAGTCCGCCAAAAGGAATGGGCTTCGCCGCCATTCTCACGAGCGACTTCTTCGGCCTGCGCTCCACACTGGACAAAGAGACGCTCACGAAAATCGACAAGAAGCGGGAAATCGCATTGAAGCAGGATAAGACGGACGACGACCGAAAGGAACTGGAGCAACTAAACAACGAACTTGGGAGGCTCGACTTCTCACATACGGTGCGCGACCCGCTCTATGCGGAGTTCATTCGAGCTATCACGGCAGCCACAAAGGACATGCCTGAACTGAAAAAACCCTCACCCAACATTGAGATGTGGAGGGAACGACAGAATATCGCAAAAGACATCGCTGAACGCCTTCTCAAGCTGAAACAGTCGCCATGAGACCAATTGACAATACTCAACTCAGAAGAGCCGTTGACCTAAAGCCGCTAGCTGCAGCCGGTGCGGCGATCGGCGGGGCCAATGAGGTCGATTGGGATACCTTTCTTCGCAAAAACGCGGATTATTCGCGCGCATTGCGAACCGGACTTTGGGCACTCGGATACATGAAGTGCTGGTTTTCTGAAGCGATCCTGCAACAGGGAGAAGGGCAAATTGAGCACTTCCGCCCGAAAAAGCGGCTCACTGGTGCTAAGCACGATGGCTACCCATGGAAGACTTTCGACTGGCGAAATCTTCGTCTGGCTCATTCCACGGTAAACATTCGGAGAACCGATTACTTGACCGGGAAGAAGGCTGGAAAGGGTTCGTATTTTCCGCTTCAGGACGCTTCCAAGCGGGCTAACAATGCCGCTGAAGAGGCAAATGAGACGCCGGTATTGCTAGACCCTACTGTTCCCGCAGACACCCGTCTGCTTTGCTTTGACGAAGCGTCAGGCGCACCTTGCCCTCGTTACAAGAAAGACGACAACGAATGGCTGCACGATCGCGCGGAACAGTCGATTGACTACTACCACTTAGATGAAGGCACTTGGAACACGCAGCGTGCAGACCTGATGGCCGAAGTGAGGGAACACTGTAACCAGCTCGAAGAGCTTGCATTCGCAACGCCGCGCGACGATGTCGCATACAACCAAAAGATTGACGACATTGTGGCATACATTGGTCCATTTGCACCCTTCTCATCTGCGTGTCTTCAAGTCGTCCGGGAAAAGGGATTACTGGAACACATTGTCCCAGGCCTCTGAATTCCTGTTTCTGTAATGAGTCAAACCGCATCATCTCTGGTCCAAAAAGTCTGGAACTACGCGCATGTCATGCGCGATGACGGACTGTCATTCCTAGACTACACGGAACAGATCACTTATCTTCTCTTCCTGAAAATCGCGTGGGAGCAGGCGGACGCCAAGCAACGGAGTAGCAAGGAACCACAGTATTGCTGGGGCAAGTTGATTGGCGTGGCGGACAATTCCAAGCTTGCCTCCATTTATCAGACTGCCCTCAAGAAACTCAGCAGCCAGGACGGCCTTCTCGGTCTGATTTTCACCAAGCCGCAGAGCAAGATCAGCGACAGCGCGAAGCTACGTCGGTTAGTGGAGCTGATTGATGTGCAGGAGTGGGCTTCCTTGGATTTGGACGTAAAGGGGGAGGTTTATGAGGGACTCCTGGCGCGGAACGCCGAGGATGTGCGGGGCGGGGCTGGCCAGTATTTCACCTCGCGCCCCATCATCCGGGCGATTCTGGAGGTAATGCGGCCTAAAACCACGGACACCATCGCCGACCCGGCCTGCGGCACGGGCGGGTTCCTGCTCGCCGCCCACGAGTATTTGCTGCGTGCGCATCCAAAAATGGATGCCAAGACCCGGCGTTTCGTGAATGAATCGGCGATTCACGGCATGGACATCGTGCCCAGTGTGGCGCGTCTCTGCGCGATGAACCTCTATCTCCATGGGATGGGAGGAGGTAAAAAGCTGCTGGTCGAGATCGGCGACAGCCTCGTGAAAGCGCCTGCTCAAGTAAAAATGGTTCTCACGAACCCGCCTTTCGGCAAGAAGAGCAGCTTCACCGTGATTAACGATGACGGGAAACGGGACACCGAGAAGCTCTACTATGAACGAAAGGACTTTTGGGCCACGACAAGCAACAAGCAGCTGAACTTCGTTCAGAACATTTTCACCATGCTGGTCGAAGATGGACGAGCGGCGATAGTCGTGCCGGACAATGTGCTCTTTGAGTCCGGTGCGGGGGAAAAGATTCGGCGTGAGCTGCTGGCGCGGTGCAATGTCCACACCTTGCTGCGTCTTCCCACGGGTGTGTGGTATTCGCCTGGCGTGAAAGCGAACGTGCTGTTCTTTGACAAGAAACCGCCATCCAAGACGCCTTGGACGAAAGACCTCTGGATTTACGATCTTCGCACGAATAAGAACTTCACGCTGCGGCAGAATCCGATCACGGACGATGACATGAAGGAGTTCGTGGAGTGCTACTCCCCCGACAAACCCGTTTCCAAGCGCAAGGAGACAGAGCGCTTCAAACGGTTCAGCTATGATGACCTGATGGCTCGGGATAAAGCCAACCTCGACATCTTCTGGCTCAAGGATGAGTCCATGACCGACACAGCGAGCCTTCCGAAGCCTGAGGTGCTGGTCGCTGGCATCATCGAAGACCTGGAGGAGTGCCTAGCCGAGTTCCGCGAGGTGCACGCTGAGCTGAAGCGGCATTAGCCAGTGGCAGCGTCGGTGGTCGCCAGTCACATTGGTGCCGGATCATTGCCATCGAGAACGCCATGTCCGTTGCCCTCATCGCATCCAAAGCGCCGCCAGCTCCGCTCGGGTCACATAGCCGTCCTTGTCCGTATCCGGTGAGCAAGGCGCGAAGTAGTGACACCATCCGTCCCACACACGCAACGTGCGTTCTGCTTTTGCGACAAATGTCGAGGATCGGACGTGCGTTTGATTTCAACCCATGATTCGCCACCTCGCCCTGCTTTCCATCCTTCTCCTGCCACGACTCGCCGTCGCGTGGGGGGCGGGACATGATGATGTGGCGCGTGAGGTGATGAGCCGGCTGCCGGAGGTGCTGCGGGGGAAGTTCACGCCGGAGATCATCGAGGAGGCGATCAAGCATGACAGCCATTACCCGGACAGTTTTCAGCCGTTTTTGCCCGAGGAGGTGGGTGAGAATGCCATCGCGGCACTGAAGCAGGCGGGGCTGAAGTCGCGCTACGATCTGCATCTCGATCATGGACGCGTCGCGGGCTTTGCGCAGCTCGTGGAGGCGATTCGCGAGGGCGATGCGGCGCACATCGCGCACTGGATCGCCTCGCATTCGCACGTCATCGCGGACATGGTGGCGTGCAATCACGATCCCATGGTGCACACGGCCACCTATGGCTGGGGACCGTGGAAGGTGAGGCTGCCGCATGAGGGTGATTTCTCAAAGGTGGCCCCGCTGCTCGATCTCGGCGGCTCGGGGCACGACACCGCTGGAGGCGCGGAGGCCTTCGCGGCGGCGGTGGATCGTCTCCTGCTGCATGATGACGGTCGCGATGCCGCGCGGCAGATTCAGGAGCTGCTGCTCTACGGACAGGAAGGCGCACGCTTTTGCAGTCCGCGCGGTGTGAAGGTGCTGCAAGGCGCGGCGGCCTGGATCGACACGCAGGACATGAAGGGCCGCGAGCTGCTGTGGCAAACCATCGGCGAGCTCGGCGCCTGGGCCGTGGCACGCACGCTGCGCGATGTGGAGGTGGCGTTGCGTTTCGCCAAAGACGGCACGCAGGTCAAGCTCACGCCCGAGGCCACTGCGGCGGCGAAAAGCACCATCGAGTCGCTGATGCGCGAGCGTCGCCTGGATGAGGACGCGTTGTTTGCGCCGGTGCTGCGGGAGTTGCAGCCAGGCGACGAAAACATCACCGGCATCGTCCTGGAGCCCACATGGGACATGAATGATGCCATGCTCGGCTTCTCCAGCCGCGTGCAAAGCGCCGCCACGGTGCGCACGCTGCAAAAGCTCGGCCGCCCGCATGCCACCTTCGATGTGCGGCGATTGCTCGCGGCGGGTTTTCCAGAGCCAAAGCAGGTGCCGCTCATGATCATCGTCGCCACGCAGTTCACCAGCTACCACTGGATGAAGACGGACGTGCTCGAAACGGCGCTCGCCGATTACCTGAAGCGCGGCGGACGCGTGCTGTGGATCATGGGCCATGGCGGGATGCCGAAGAAGGTGCTGGAGCCCTTCATCACCGCCATGCAGCGCACCGAGAAAGCCTACCTGCCCGTGCCTGGGAAGCGCTTCACCGGCTCCAGACTCATCGCGCATCTGCCCGGCGATCCCGCGTGGCAGATCGTGAACACGCCCGAGACTCCCGCCGGCTGGCAGCGCCCCTACTGCCCCTGGCGTCTCGAACCCACCGCCGACAGCGCCCTCGAACCGCTGCTCACACTCGAAAGCGAGGGCGTGAAGCACCTCGTCGGCGCCTGCACCACCGATCATCGACTCGCCCTGCTGCCGGTCTATGCCGTGACGCCGTATCTCCTGAGCGGCGAAAGCCGCGTCACCTCGCCCGCCGAGCCGGAGCTGGATGACGCAAGCACCACCGTGCTGCTGGGAGTCATTGAGAAGATGCTGAAGTAATCACCTCGTGCTCATAGGGCCGGACCTGGCAGCCCGCCGAACCTGAAGAGAAGGACCGTCATCACCCGCTCTGCTCTCACACCCGCTGTATCGCCAGCGGCTGGCTCCACCTTCGCCTGGAACGCTGCGCGGTGAGCGGCTTTACGCCGAGAACGTGAGACGAAGAAGGTATCGCTCAGACCTCCGGCGGCATCTTCGCCAGCTTGCGCTGGAGCGTGCGGCGGTCGATGCCGAGCGCCTCGGCGGTGTGGGAGATGTTACCGTCGCAGTCGTGGAGGACGCGCTGGATGTGCTCCCATTCGAGACGCGCGAGGCTGGGCACGTCGCTGGCGGAGGGACGTGGCGAGGCGGCGCCTCGACCTTGCAGTGCGGCGAGCACTTGATCCGCGCTGGCGGGCTTGAGCAGGTAGTCGTCGGCACCGAGGCGCACGGCTTCGAGGGCGCCGGGGATGCTGCCGTAGCCGGTGAGCACGATGAGACGGGCCTGCGGCAGCTTCTGGCGCAGCGTGGGGATCAGGGCCATGCCGTCCACCGCGCCGAGTCGCATGTCGAGCACGATGGCGTCGATGCCGCCGGACTCGACCAGGCCGAGCGCTTCCAGTTTCCCGGCGGCTTGCAGAACATCGCAGCCGCGACGTCGCAACGCGAGCGCCAGCGTGGCCCGAAACCCGTCGTCGTCTTCGATGAGGAGCACGTTCATGAGCTGGGGGAAGGTTGTTGAGGCAGGCTGAGGGTCACACGGGCGCCGCCCTGCGGGAGGTTTTCGACTTCGACGCCGCCCTGCATCGAGGCGGCGAGCCGGCGCACGAAAAACAAGCCGAGGCCCATGCCGCCGCCGGGATCACGCGTGCTGCGAAAAGGCTCGCCCCAGTGTTTCAGCATCTCGTCGGTGAAACCGGCCCCGTGATCCTCGACGATGAAGCTCAGGGCCTCCGAAGCGGCTTCGACACGCAAAACAACCCTTGCCTCATCAGCGGAGGCCAGCAGCGCATTGCGCAAAAGCACAAGCAAGGCCTCGCGCAGGCCCGCACAGGACACGGGTGCATCTTTGGCCTTCAAATCGAGCTTCACACGCTGGCGCTGCACCTCGGGCAGTTCGTTCAAGGCGGCCTCGACGGTGCGCCAGACCACGCAGGGCTCGGCGGAGCGCCCGGTGGCCTCCTGGCCGAGTTCGCGGAGACGTTGCAGCACGCGCTGGCAGCGCCCGGCCTCGCGCAGGATGATGGCGGCCGTTTCGGCATCCGGCTGCGCCTGCATCTCCTCCGCCGCGAGCGCGATGGTTCCCAGCGGCGTCCCCAGTTCATGGGCAAACCCGGTCGCCAGCGCCGCGACGGAAAGAAAGCGCTCGCGGGCCTCCAGCTCGGCGCGCAGCCTTTCACGCTCCTTTTGCAGCCGGTGTGAGCGACGCCGAAGCGCCAGCAGCAGGGTGAGCACAAAACCACCGGTCAGCACCAGCGCGACAAAGAACCCCTGCGTCATGAGTTCGGCAGGCACCGGTGAACCCTCCGCCATCCGCAAGGGCAGCGCCCGCTGCCAGAGCCAGGCACAGGCCAGCGCGGTCAGCAGTCCCAGGCTGACCACCGCAGACGCCCGCAGTGCCACGGCCGCCAGGGTCAGCTGCACGAGATAAAAGATCGCAAAGGGGTTCTGCAGGCCGCCCGTCCAGTGCAGCAGAAAGGTGAGCGTCAGCGCGTCCCAAAGCACGAGATGAAAGAAGCCCTCCTTCATCTGCCAGCGGATCTGGTGCAGCCACCATTCCAGCAGGGCGTTGGTGGCCAGGGTCAGCACCACGGCTCCGCCGCACTGCCACCAGGGCACGCTCACGCCAAGCCTCGCCACCACCAGCAGCGTGATCCCCTGCCCTGCCGCCGCCAGCCAGCGGAGCAGCACCAGCACCCGTGCCGAAAGCGCTCCGCCAGCCCACACTTCACTCAATCCCAGCCAGCGCTGCCATCGGGGCGGCAGCGGCATCGGACGCAAGGCATGGGCGGGCATGACCCACTCATGCCCGCCCATCAGCACCTGTCCATGGCGGATCATTTCACCGCCGCCTTCTCCAGCATCAAGACGGCGATCTTGCGCAGGCTTGTCTCGCCCAGGTGGGCGAAGGACGGCATCTGCGGCAGCTCGGGGCGCTTTTTGCCGGGGGCCTTGGCCCAGGCGACGATGCCTTCGGGATTGCCAGCGTAAATCTTCGCGATCTCTGTCAACGGCGGCCCGACCAGCTTCACCGCAGGCGCATGGCAGGCGGCGCAGTTCATGAAAAGCTGCTCCGCGCTCTGTTCTGCCGGCTGAGGCTTCGCGGCCTGCCCCTTGTTAAACTCGGCCAGAGCGGCGGCGTAACGTGCCGTGCGCTCCTTCACCTCGGCCTGATGCCCCGCCAGCGCGGCCTCACGATACACATGCCGTCCGCTGCCCATGCCCAGGACCACCACGGAGAACAGCGCCACGATGCGTCCATAACGCCCGCCAATCGCCGCATCCGGACTCTTCAGCTCCGCCATCAGCTGCTGCAAGGCCAGCAGGCCGACGGCCGCCCCGCTGAAGATGATGACGTAGACCGCCGTGGTGATGCCGGCGGCGGGCAGCGTGAAAAGCAGCAGCGGGCCGAACAAAAACTGTGCCAGAGTGATGCAGGTGCAGACCTTGTAGAAAAGCCGGCGCAGCTCCGGGCGGCTGAAGCCTTCCAGGTGCGAGAGGTCCGAGTCCCGGCGGCCGAACCAGCCGGCCAGGAACAGACCGGTCATCGCCAGGCTGGCCGCCATGAAGTGCAGGTAGCGTGGAAGGATGTTGCCGATGCCCAGGCTGGAAAAGAAACCCTTCACCTTCTCCCACTCCGTGGGAAACAGCATCAGGTTCACGTTGGCCAGGAAGATCAGGGGAATGAAGAGAAACAGCAGCGCCGCCCCGAGGCCGGTGAGCTGATGCAGCGTCTTTTTGCCGCCGCTCGTCCAGGTGTCCCAGGTGTATTTGTGCAGGTAGGTCAGCAGGAAGGCCACGATCACAAGCGGCACGATCATCAGCCAGGCATGACCCGTGAGCGCGTTCGCCGAATACCACTGCAGGGTGTAAAGCAGGTTGATGCACAGCAGCGGGCCGATGCCCATCACGACCGCGAGGCTCTTGTTCACCGTGATCGTCTGCGCCACCTCGTGTGCCAGAGCATCCCAGCGCTTGTTTTTCAAGCCCATCCATTCGAGCAGCACCACCAGCACCGAGCCGCCGACCATGAGGTTCACAAACAGGATGTGAACCAGGAAAAACACGACCAGGCAGAAGACCAGAAGCCATTCAGGCACCGGCAGCGGCAGGGGCAGGTCTCGGGGCACAGGAGCGGCGGCAAGCAGGTTCATGCCAGCTTCATCCACCAGAGCCGCCCTGCTGAAAATGTGGCGAATTGCCACAGCTCAACCCTCAGCCGCAGCAGACACCAGTCAGGGCTGATCCATGGCTACAGCCCCTCCGCGCCCATCCGCCGCTTCAACCACAGGCTCATTTCCCGATCGGATTCACGAACTCATCGCGGCTGAGCCTGCCGTCCCCGTTCTTGTCACGACGACGGAACCGGTCGGCGGCTTCGGGGTGCTGGTTGAGCCCGGCCTGGAAGTCCTTGAACGAGATGAACCCGTCCCGGTCGGTGTCCCACTCGCCAAAGACCTTTGCCCGTTCCGCGAGCGGCTGCCCCGCAGCGGCAGGCGCCTGCTTGGCCTGCGCCGACGGCCGCGCATCCGCCGGACGCCCTGTCCTGGCGGCCAGATCACGGGCCGGGCTTGGCGGCAGCGTCCTGACCCACGCCATCGCCTTCTCCGTGAGCGACTTCACCCGCTCAGGCTCCGCCTTGGCAAGGTCATGCTCCTCGGCCGGATCCCGGGTCAGGTCATAAAGCTGGGCGTTCCCGCCGTCGTGGTTCACAAACAGTTTCCAGCCGCCGTCACGCACGGCCAGCATCGGCGGCATGTAGCCGTCCTGGGCCCCCTGCACGTTGAACAGCCACTCCCAGTGCAGCGGCTTCCGCCTCGGCACGGACGGCCCGCCTAACCAAAGTTGACTCAGATCCTCGCCGTCCGGCGCCAGGCCTTCCGGCAGGCCGGCTCCGGCCAGGGAGGCCAGCGTCGGCAGCAGATCCACCGCCCCCACCACGCTCGTTTCATCCACCCGCCCCGCCGGCACATGGCCGGGCCAGCGCACAAGCCCGAAGGTGCGGATGCCTCCTTCATACATGCTGCGCTTGCGACCCCGCAGCACGCCCGTGCTGCCCACGCCTGCATTGGCCGCGTTGCCGATCCGATAGTCCTCCGGCCCGTTGTCGCTCGAATAGACGATGAGGGTGTTTTCCGAAATCTTCATCTCGTCCAGCGCATCCAGAAGCCGGCCGACCTGCGTGTCGAGATCGGTCAGCGATGCCAGGAAAACCTGCATCTGCGAACGCAGGTCCTTCGCCCCGGCGAGATACTTCTGCATCCAGGCGCCGTAGCCGGGGTCATGGGCCGAGGGCTGCAGGCCGGCATATTCGGCCAGCTGTTCGGGCGTCGGCTTCAAGGCGGCGTGCGGCAGCAGCGTCCACAGGTTGACATAAAAGGGCGAGCCCTTGCTCCGGCGGATGAACCCGATCGTCTCGTCCACGATCAGGCGCGTGGACTTTGCCCGGAAATAGGGTTCGGCACCCTCGTTGCCGAGCGACGGCCCGGAGGAGTTCACCGTCTTCGAGACATCGATGCCGTAGGCCTCAGGAGGCGGGGCTCCTTCGCCGGCGCCCAGATGCCATTTGCCAAAATGCGCGGTCGCATAACCCGCCTTCTTCAGCAGGTCGGGAAGCGTGGTGACATCGGGGTCCAGCCAGTCCGGCATCGACCGCGCCGCGTTGGACTTTGAATCGGCAAAGTGGCCGTGCACCTGGTGGCGGGCCGGGCAGTGCGAGGTCATGAAGGCGGCCCGGCTGGGCGAACACACCGTCGCGGCGACATAAAACTGGCGGAACCAGGTGCCCCCGGCGGCAAGCCTGTCGAGGTTCGGCGTCCTCACCTGCGGATGCCCGGCAAAACGCGCGTCCCCCCAGCCCTGGTCGTCCGTGAGGATGAAGATGATGTTAGGCCGGCCTGCAAAAAGCACGGGGCACAAGGCAAGGAGAAGGAAGAGCAGGCGCATCATGCATCCACCAACGTCCCGAACACGCCTCTCTAACTTTCCGTTTCAAGTCTTCACCCTCCTGAAAGGCACCGGGAAAGATGGAAATGCGAAACCCGAAACTCAAACCCACATCTCAACGCCCCGCCTCTTCGACAGGTTTGGCAACTGGAGCGAACGTGATTCCTTCCGACTGGGCACCGCGGAGCGTCTGCGGGTTTTCACGAAGCTGCAGGATGTAGGCGACCAGGGCCTCGGCCTCCTTGTCGGTGCCCGGGAAGGGGGGCATGAAGGTCCGCGTCTGATGCATGCCCTTGATGAAAAGCGTCATGCCGGCGGCATCCCAGGGCTTGTCCGCCCCGTACATGAGGGTGAACTTTTCAATCACCCCGTTCAGTCCTGTGGTGCTGTGGCAGCGTGAGCAGGCCAGCATGAAGACATCCCTGCCGCACTCGGCCTTGTTCGCCTCGGTGACTTCACGGTGCTTCACATAGGTGGCGTGCCTGAGCAGGCCCTCGCTTTGCAGAAAGGCCAGCTCGTCCTTGTGGATGCCGTTGGAGTACATGTATTCGCCGATCACCCAGGGCTTGCGCATGAACTCGCGCGCACGCTCGAAGTGCCCCAGCAGCCAGATGCCCATCACGGACGGCACCAGCAGGGCCCAGCGCGGCAGCGTGAAGGTGTTGCTCAGCCCGCCGATGCCGATGACGACAAAGGCGACGATGGTCCAGCCGAGCAGGGACTGAAACCGCCCGTGCCAGCTCATGAACTCCTGGGTCAGCAGCGCCACGGAGCTGTTGGCCTTCATGGTCTCCGGAATGCAGTTCCAGTACCAGGTGCCAAAAAGAAACACCCCCAGCAGGCTCACCAGCACGACATGCGACATGCGGTAGACGATCCAGCGCCGCAGCCTCTTCGGACCGTCATCGCCCGCCACCTTCGGCCTGGTGAAGAAAAAGGCGGTGAACCAGATGAAGACGGCCGCCGTCATGAGCGCGAAGAAGGTCCGGAAGCCAAGCTGCGGCGCATAAAGAGGATTCGTCATCGCGTCCAGGAAGGCGCGGGTCTGGTTCCACTCGCCCGGCTTCATCATGAAGCCGAGCACCGCCACAATCAGGGCCATGGTGAGCCAGGACATGAGGCTCAGCGCCACACCGATCTTGATGTGCTTTCGCTTCTTCTCCGCCGTGTCCGCCTTCCTCCAGCTCAGGAACCACCAGCAGATCAGCACCACCTCGCTGATGAAGACCAGCCACTCGGCGAACCAGCCCCAGAAAAACACCCGCAGCAGCGAGCCGATGGCAAAGGGCGCGAACAGCGAGGTCGACAGCCAGATGCCCACGCCCGTCATCGCCCCCACGGTCGTGGTGATGATGAACACGATGAAGGTGATCCGGCAGGCCAGGCGGTCAATGTCCGGACGGTTGTGTTTGTGCGCCCACCATTCCATCCAGGTCAGCAGCGGATAGGCCCCCACCGCCAGCGGGTGGTTGATGAGCACGTGCAGGCTCGCGATGAGACCGATGATCAAGCGCCCGCCGGCAAGGTGGTCCATGTAGAAGGAGGGGAAGTCCATGACGGCCCTCCATCCGTCCGGTGGCCATCCTTGGAAATGTGGCAAAGCGCCGCAGTTGCCTGGGATGGCACCCATGCTCCCAAAATTCCGAAATCCAGGGATCAGGAACCACGGAAGACACTGAATTCACGGAAGGGCAGGCCTTTGGAGCCTGACTCCTTCATGGTTCCGTGTGTTCCGTGCATTCTGTGGTCGTCCGCCCTGGTTTCTGGAGCGGATGAGCCAGCTCACTTCACCTCCTCGCCCTTCTCCAAGATCTCCATCTGCAGCGGCCGACCTCGGACCTTGCTTTGCCTCAAACGGCCGCCAAGGCCATGACGCCGGGATCCGCTGCATCATCAACCCCGCAATCATGATGGAGACGTATGGAGACGTTATCCGCCAAAACACTCCGACGCAGTGCGTTTGGAGCTTCCCGCGCTGACGCAGCGTGAATCCATACTTCGACACGCCAGGGTTGTTTCTTCACCTGAGGCGGCATGGAGCAAAACAAGGCATGATGACCCGCCATGGCCTCCGCTTCCTTACGCAAGCCGAAGTTTCAGTCATCCTCCAGCCCAAGGCCTGAACCTGCTGCCGGTGTCGTAGCCGGATTCCATGCCCCATCAAATGCAGCCTGGAATGGCTTCAGCAGGGCCGAGGCACAGATTCCATCCAAACTGTTACGAAACCCATGTTCATCGCTGACGAGAGGCTCGGCATTGTGCCTCCACGAGGTCTTCATCCATGAAACTCACCCTATTGTGCATCTTCCCGGCGCTTGCCGTTTCATGCAACATGAAGGCACGTGCGCAGACAGCCTCGGAATATACAGTCACCGACATCACGGGCTGGACGCCATCTCAAATGGCGGCGCTGCCTTACTTTGACCGGTATGTGACTGTTGCGCCGGACGGTGCCGGTGCTGATTTTGTGCCCTCGACACAAAACGGCACAGGCATGGTCGCAGGCAACCGCAATTTTTACAACACCTGGGTTCAGGGCAGCGGCGCGTTCGTCAGCAACGGCTCCATGACAAGTGTGGCGTCGTGGGGGCAGTATTCATGGTCATGGACTTACTGGGACGGCACCGATTCCCATTTCTCAAACGGCTTTGTGCAGCACAGCCCGGTTTCGGATGTCAGCCTGTCCGGCCTGGTCATCGGCCACGCGAACCTGGCGGGCAGCGGCAGCGGCGCGTCCGCCTCAAGCTCCTACATCGATCATGGTTTCATCCATGATCCAGCCACGGGCTCCAAGACCGACATCACGCCCGACGCCACGCGCGCCATGCCACGCTGCATCAATGATCACGATGTCATCGTGGGCACCTGGAGCAGCGGAACGGCCAACCACGCCTTCAAACGGCTTCCGGACGGGACTTTGCAGGAGCTCAGCGGGGCCGGGGCCACGGTCATTTATCCTTCGATCATCAACAACCGCGGCCTCGTGGCCGGATCATATCGTGGTGCCACCTACACGCGTCCGTTTGCATGCTCCAGCAGCCTCACCATCCTGGATCTGGGGCTGCCGGACCAGGGCTCTCCCGACACAGGGGATGTCGTGGATGTCAATGATCACGGCGTGGTGGTCGGTTCGGTCCACAAGGCGGTGGCATGGACGGAGCCGTATGCCGTGCGCTGGTATCACGACGGCAATGCCTGGGTGGCGGAGGATCTCAACGAGGTGAACGCCACAGGAGGCTTCGTGATCGACAGCTGCGTTGCGGTCAATGATGCGGGGCACATCATCGCCAGAGGCCACCTCGACGGCTCTGATGTGTTCAGCAGCCGCACCTTTCTGCTCAGCCCGGATGCATTTCCACCGCCTTCGGCGATCACGCTTTCAGCGGCGGGGATCAGCCCCACCGCCGCCACGCTGCGGGCCAAGATCAATGCCTGCACCGCCAGCACGACCGTCACATTTCAGGCGGGCGCGTCCACGGCATACGGTCAGACGGTCACAGCCACTCCTGCCATGGTCACGGGCACCGCACCTGCGGTTTGCACGGTGTTGCTCACCGGCCTCACACCTCACACGACGTATCATTTCCGAAGCAGGGCGGAAAACGCCAGCGGCACGACCAACGGCGATGACCTCGCTTTTACGACGCCGCATGACCTGAACTCCTGGACGCTGGAGAAATTTGGCACGCAGGCGGGCAATCCTGCCGTCTCCGGGCCTGAAATCGATCACGACGGCGACGGGGAGACCAATTTCGCAGAATATGCCTTCGGTCACGATCCCACTACGCCCGATGCGAAGGGCACGCCACCGACCCTTGAGAACAACGCGTTCTGCATCACCTACACGCGGCCAAATGATCACTCCGGCCTTCAATACGCGGTGGAGGTCGCCTCCAGCCTCACGGGGCCATGGAGCAGCGGCCCGGGCTTCACCGAAACCATCAGCACGACGCTGAGCGGCACCGCCGCCACTGTGAAAACACGCAGCCTGCTCCCTCCGGCCCTTGATAAGCGGCAGTTCATGCGCGTGAGGGTGACGCAATCTCCGTGAGGACCCCCGGGGAAACTGGCTGCCGGGAAAACGCAGGGTCGCCAGATCCGCCGGAGGAGGGCAGGCAGGCCTTTGGAGCCTGACTCCTTCATGGTTCCGTGTGTTCCGTGCATTCTGTGGTCGTCCGTCCCCGTTTCTGGTGCGGATCAGCCAGCTCACTTCACCTCCTCGCCCTTCTTCAACACCTCCATCTGCAGATCGCGCCAGGCTTCGGTGCCGTGGCGGGCCGGGACAGGATCGATGGCGAGGGTGTCCCCGGCCTCCAGCAGCACTCGCTGAACCTTCACGGGATCAACAACCCGTGGCTGCACCCCTTCCTTCACGGCCAGTGCGGCGATGGCGCCGACGGCCTGGCCGATGTTCAACGTGTGTGGCTGCAGGCGGGTGGCGCCGTTGACCATGCGGCTCTGGCTGAAGTTCTTCTCGGCGGGCAGGAAGCCGTCGATCGTTTCGGGAATGAGGCACTCAAACGGGATCGCGAACGGCCCCACGCCACGCTCGCCAAACTTGTGCGGGATGTCGCCCTCGCGGTCGAGGTCGGCTTCGAGCCATTCCTTCCGCATCGAGCCGTGCAGGTCGATGGCGTAGTCGCCGAGCGCCACCGTGTGACGAAACTGCACCGGCTTCGCCTTGACGCGCTCGATCTCCGCAGGACGCAGCGTGTGCAGGCCGACGATGCGGCGGCTCTCGCGCGTGTAGGGAATGATGGAGAAATGCACGAGCACCGGACGGAAGGGTGCGAGCTCCGGCTGCTCCTGGATCCAGGCATCGACCGCCGCGAGGTGCGAAGGCGTGTCATAGCCCTCGTCATTCGCCACCGACCAGTCCGTCTTCCCGAGCACGTTCTGGATGTAGTAGAGAAGCTGCAGCGTCTTCAATTGCATGACGCGGTTCATGGCCAGCCGCGCCGCGGGATCCTCAATCTCGGCGATGGTCGAATGCACGTCGTTGTTGTAGTTCAGATGCGTGCGCGTGATGACGCTGTTGTCGGCCGGACGGGCGCTGTCCGGCATGCCGCGGTAGCCGATGAAGGTGGCCCAGTTCCAGGGCTTGGCCTTCAGGTCAACCTTCCCGCCCGCGACGAGAGATTTCGAAAACGCGGCCTGCACCCTGTCGGTGTAGCCGGGCGGCTTTTCACGCAGCAGGAGCTCCGCGGGCACGCCCTGAGGATACTGCTTCACCACGGCGGTCCAGGTGTTGGACTGCACATGGCGCTTCGGGTCGATGGCATCATTGAGGCAGTTGCCCGCGCGGTAGCGTGCTCCCGTCAACGGGATGACATCGCCCCACTCCGTGGCATCAACGAGCACCTTGCTCGCGATGCGGCGCGTGCGACCTGCGTGGCTGATCTCCACACCGGTGATCGTGCTGCCCTCCTTGGCGACGTTTGAAACACGGGCCAGAAGGGCGAGATCGAGCACGCCGCGGCCTTTGGCATCGCCCAGCATCACATGCAGAAGACGCCTTCCCACACGCGGTTCGACGCCGACATGACCGTGCCAGTAGGCGGTGAGATGGTTGACGCCGAGCGGTCGGTAATGCGCGGCGATGAGGCCGCAGAGCTCGCGATAAAGGCCGCGCTCGCGCACCAGCGTGCGGCCCTCGTCCATTGAGGTGACCGCCGCAGCCATCGCCTGGCCGCCGATCCACTCCGTCTCCTCCAGCAGCAGCACGCTGGCCCCGAGCCGAGCCGCCTGCACCGCCGCGCCGACCCCGCCCGTGCCCGCACCGGCAATGACGACATCGTAGCTGTCACGCAGCTGGTCAAAGCCGGTTGCCTCCAGCGGCGTGGCGTTGACCGACTTCGGCGGATCCACCGGCAGCTGCGCCGCGCCGCGGCTGAGCAGGATGGCCACGTTTTTGCCCGTGCACACGCCACCTGGGACCGCCGTCTTCCTCCAGTAGTCCGGTGAACCAAGCACCCGCTGTCGTGTGAGCACCTCCAGCGCCTCGTCGAGGGTCTTCACCGGCATCGTGAGGCTGGCGATCTTGGTCAGCAGCGACGCCACCCGCGCCCCGTCGCATCTGCCGGCATCCGTGGCATTCGCCCGCCAGTAGTCCGGAGACTCAATGACGCCATTGTCCGTCAGGGCCGCGAGATCCTCCTCCGTGAACTGAGTGCTGGCGGCGCGGACATGAAAAAGCGGGGCAAGGGCAAGAAGAAGGACGGGAAGGAGGCGCATGAGGGCGGGATGGAGTCAGCCAGGAACGTCGCAGCCGCACGGACTTTGCCGGACAATCTGCGCACTCATCGGCGTACCCTCCCTGTCGCCTTCCCATTCCCTAACATGAAGTCTATCCTGATCCTGGCCTGCTCAGCCCTCGTGTTCCTTGCCCCGCACACCCTGCCGGGCGCCGCCGGGGAGCCGGAGCTTCTCTGGCCCGAAGGTGCGCCGGGCGCCCTGGGCGACAGCGACAGGGACAGGCCGACGCTCACGCCCTACGTCCCTGCAACGGCGAACGGCCGCGCCATGCTGCTGATCCCGGGCGGCAGCTACTCCGGCATCTACGAAGGCCAGGCCGAACCCTTCGCACTCTGGCTGAACCAGCAAGGCATCACCGCGTTTGTGCTCCGCTACCGGCTCGGAAGCACGGGCTACCGCTATCCGGCGCAGCTTCAGGACGCCGTCCGGGCGATGCAGCACATCCGCAGCCAGGCCGACCGCTGGAAGATCCGGCCGGACAAGGTCGGGGCGATGGGCTTCTCGGCGGGAGGCCATCTCGTCTCCACGCTGCTCAATCATCCCGAGGACGGCAACCTGGCCGGCGCGGAGGGCCTCAGGGCGGCGCGTCCCGACATCGCCATCCTTTGTTATCCTGTCATCAGCATGACAACCCGGCCGCATGAAACCTCGCGCAGAAACCTCATCGGCGCGACGCCGCCGGAAAACCTTGTCCGCCACACCTCAAGCGAGCTTCAGGTACGCCCGGGCCTGCCGCCCTGCTTCGTCTGGCACACCACCGAGGACAAAATGGTGCCCGTGGACCACAGCCTCCTGTTTGCCGGCGCGCTGCTCGGGCAGGGCGTGCCCTGCGAACTGCACCTTTACCAGAAGGGCGACCACGGCACCGGCCTCATCGGCACGGTGCATCCCTGGTTTGACGACCTCGTCTTCTGGCTGAAGGCGCAGGGATTCTGCGAATGACCCGCCGTTGCAGCCGCGTAATCCAGCGCCCACATGACCTTCAAAGCCGCCGCCCTTCTTGCTGCCACACTTCTGGTTCAGCCACTCCAAGCCTCCGACTGGCCCGCCTGGCGCGGCCCGACCCGTGACGGCCATGCCGCTCCCGGCCAGAATCCTCCGGTGAAGTGGGGCGAAACCGAACATCTTGTCTGGAAGGCTGACGTGCGCGGCCGAGGCCATGGCTCGCCCACCGTTGTCGGCGACCAGGTCCTGCTGGCCACGGCCGATGTCGAGACCGAGGAGCAGCTGGTGCTCAGCTTTGACCGAGCCACGGGCCGGGAGCGCTGGCAGGCCGTGGTGCATCGGGGCAACCTGAACACCAAGGGCCACCGCGTGTCCTCCCAGGCCTCCTCCGACGTCGTGAGCGACGGCGAACGGCTGTTCGTCAACTTCCTCAACAACGGCGCCATCTTCACCACCGCCCTCGACCTGCATGGCAGGCAGCTCTGGCAGCGTCGTGTGTGCGACTTCCAGGTTCACCAGGGCTTCGGCTCGTCGCCGGTCATCCATCAGAACATCGTGCTCGTTTCGGCGGATCATCGCGGCGGCGGCAGGATGACCGGGCTCGACAGGCTCACGGGCGCCATCGTCTGGCAGCAGGAGCGTCCGCCGGTGGCCAACTACGCCACGCCCGCCGTCATCACCGCCGCAGGCAAAACACAGGCCGTGCTCGCCGGCTGCAACAAGGTGGAAAGCTTTGACCCGCTCACCGGCGCCAGGCTCTGGAGCACCGACGGCAGCACCGAGGAGACGGTCGTCACCGCCGTGACCGACGGCAGCCGCATCTTCCTCGGCGGAGGTTACCCGAAGCGCCACACCATGGCCGTCGAGGCCGACGGCTCCGGCCGCATCGCCTGGGAGAACCCGACGCAGACCTACGTGCCGTCGATGCTCGTGAAGGATGGCCATGTCTTCGCCGTCGGCGACGGCGGCCGTGCCGCATGCTGGAACGCCGCCACGGGCGAGGAGCGCTGGTCGGAGAAGGTGGACCGCGAGTTCTTCGGCTCGCCCGTCATGGTCGGTTCTCGCATCTACGTCACCAGCAAGGGCGGCGTCACCTCGGTTTTCGAGGCGACGCCGGAGAAGTTCACGCTGCTGGCGCAGAACACCCTGGGCGGTGAATGCTTCAGCTCGCCCGCGATCTGCGACGGCCGCATCTACCTGCGCGGCGCCAGCACCTCACCGGCCCGGCAGGAGCACCTGTGGTGCGTCGGCGAGTGATCCGGCCAACCAACTTTGCCAAATGGCCGCCGTCTCAGCGCCTCAGGATCATCGACGCCGCCCCGATCCCAAGCAGCACGGTGATTGACCAGACCATGTCGGGTGAGTCATCGAAGAGCCGCAGCGAGACCAGCGCGCTGAGGATGCCGCCAAGGCCCCATCCGAGGCTGAGCACCCCGGAATAACGTCCGCGCATGTCATCCGGGGCCAGGCTTGCCGCATAGGCCTGCTGACGGGAGAAGGCGAACATCTCACCCAGGGTGAACACGATCATCATGGCAAAAAACCTCGGCAGCTCGGGGCTGCCCAGCAGCAGCAGGTAGCTGCCGCCCATCAGAAGATAGCCCATGGCCAGCATCGCCCGTACCGGCCAGACGCGCGTCCAGGCGGCCAGAGGCACTTCAAGAAGGCAGATCATCACGCCGTTCAAGGCCAGCACCGTGCCCGTCCAGTGCGCAGGCAGGCCGTTGCGCTCAAAGTGCAGCGGAAAGGTGCTGCTGGTCTGGCGAAACACCCAGGACATCAGCACGCAGCTCAGCGCGAGGATCAGGAACGGCCGGTTGTCGCGAATCGAACTCCAGGCCTGCGCCCAGCCCGCCTGATGGGCCGCCGTGCGCCGCCCCCGGGGAAGGCAGGTCCAGGCGATCACACCGAAGAAGGCCGAGGTCAGCGCATCCACCGCGAACAGCCAGAAGAACGAGGATTCCGCAAGCCATCCGGCCACCGCCGGACCGAAGGACCAGCCAAGGTTGATGGCAAAGCGCAGGACGGCATAGGCCACCACCCGCTGATGATCCGGCACCAAGTCCTGAACCAGGGCGTTGCCGGCCGGGGCACCGGCCTCGGACATCAGGCCGGTGAAGAAGGCGATGACGCTCAGCCAGCGCCAGTCCTGGGCCTGGGAGAGCAGCAGCATGCAGGCCGCGCCACCGAGCGCGGAAAGCGCCAGCGTCACGTTCCTGCCAAGCCTGTCGGCCAGCCAGCCGCCCAACAAAGCGGCGCAGAAACCCCCGCCCGAATAGGCCGCGACCGCCCAGCTGGCCTGGGCGGCGCTGTGACCGCAGCGGGTGATGTAGAGCGTGAGGAAGGGCCAGACGAAGATGCCGAACCGGTTCACAAAGGTGGCCCCCACCAGCACCCAGAAGGGCCGGGGCAGAAGCCGGATGTCGTGGAAAAAGGAAGCCATGGCTGGAAAACAAAAAGGCCGGGTCCTGAAGCAGGCCCGGCCGGGTGGGTTGGAGAAGCAGATGGGAGGCAGCTTAGCTGCGGGCCGCCTGCGGGCCGGAGGACGAGGGGACGGGAGCGGTGCGTTTGACGCAGCACATCCCACGGGCATGCGCGCGCGCCACTCCCTGGAAGGAGCGTCGGTCGGACAGGCGCATGAAACCGGACGGCATGGCGCGGATCATCACGGCGAACCAAATATTGTCAAATTTCATCTCGCCCGCTGGCGGAAGCCCCTGGGTGTGGCATGAACCCGGATCGTTCATGCCGATCAACGCACGTCTCTTCATCCTCTTCCGGCTGCTCTTCAACTGCCGCTTCTACTACCCGGTCTTCACGGTGCTGTTCCTCGACCTGGGCCTGGGCATCGGCGAGTTCGCGGCGCTGAACGTGATCTGGGCGCTGACCATCGTGCTGCTCGAAGTTCCGTCCGGCGCCCTGGCCGACCAGTTCGGCCGCAGGCGGCTCATGATCACCGCCGGCCTGCTGATGGTGGCCGAGATGGCGCTGCTCTGCCTCATGCCGGTGGGCGACCACGACGCCGTGCTCTGGCTGTTCGTGCTCAACCGCATCCTCAGCGGCGCCGCGGAAGCCTGCGCCAGCGGCGCGGACGAGGCGCTGGCCTACGACTCGCTGCCAGAAGCCGAACGGCCTGAGCTCTGGCCGCGCCTCATGGCCCGGCTGCAGCGCGCCATGGCGGTCGGCTTCATCATCTCCTCCATCACCGGCTCCATCCTCTACACGCATGAACATGTCGCCTCGGCCGCGGCTTTCCTTGGCTTGGAGGTGCCTTCACGGGCTCTCACGATGAAGGTGCCGCTGGCGCTCAACCTTCTCACCGCCGTCGCCTGCCTGATCACCTGCCTGCGCATGCAGGAGCATGAGACGCCCGTTTCATTGAAGCAAAGTTTGTCCGGCCGTGTCGTCGCGGCCTTCCGCGGCATCGCGACGACCGGCCGCTGGATCTGGGGTTCGCAGGCGGTCCTGCGCCTCCTGGTCCTTGGCGTGGTCTTTGACAGCATCATCCGCCTCTTCCTGACCGTCTCGTCCAATTTCTACCGCCTCGTCGGCATCAGCGAAAGCTGGTATGGCGTCATCGGCACCGCAGCCTCGCTGCTCGGACTGCTGACCGCCGGGCTGATGGAGCGGACAAGCCAGCGCTTCAGTCTGAGGCGCAATTTCACAGGCCTTGCCCTCGCGGTGTTTGGCGGCCTGCTCGCCGCCGCCCATCCGCAGCCAGGCTGGACGGGCGTGATCCTCATCCTGCCGCTGATGCTGGGCATGCGCTTCCTGCAGTTCTACCTGTCCCATTATCTCAATGCAGAGGTCGATTCCGCGCATCGCGCCACCACCCTGAGCTTCCGCGGGCTGACGATGAACCTCGCCTACGGCGGCATGACGCTGCTGTTCGGCTGGCACACCCACTGGCTGGCCGGACAATCGCGCCTGACCAGCGAGGACACACGCGTGTTCGCGGACAGCCTGGCCTGGTGGCCGTGGTGGTTTGCCGGCACCCTGCTCGTCTCCCTGCTCTGCCTGCGCCTGCACCGGCTGCGGCAGGCCTAGCCACGCGACGCCAGGAAATCCGAGATCGTCTCCGCCAGGGTCCGGCTGATCCCCGGCACCTTCGCGGCGATGTCCCCGGCCGTCGCCTTGCGCAGGCGGGCCACCGAACCAAAAGCTTTGAGAAGGGCCGCCTTGCGGTTCTGGCTCACGCCGGGGCAGTCGTCGAGAATGCTCTCCTCGACTCGCCTGCCAAGAAGCAGCTGATGGTAGCCGTTCGCCCAGCGGTGGGCCTCGTCGCGGATGCGCTGCAGCAGCTTGAGGGCGCCCCGCTCATGCGGAATGCGCACCGGCTCGGATTCACCCGGAAAGAACACCTCCTCGTGCTGCTTGGCCAGGCCGACGACCGGCAGGCCGCCCAGCCCGAGCTTCTGCAGCTCCTCGACAGCCATGCCAAGCTGGCCCTTGCCGCCGTCCACGATCACCAGGTCGGGCAGCTTGACGAAGGTCTTCCGCCCGGCTTTCCCCGCCTGTGAGGAAAGGCGCTCCATGGCCTCCAGCGGGGACTCCTGGCTGAAGTCCGCCTCATCACCTCCCGCCGCCTCGCGCCCCTCCCGCAGGATGCGCGAAAAACGCCGCCGGATCACCTCGGCCATGCTGATGAAGTCGTTCTGACCGCTGACCGCACGGATGCGGTAGCGGCGGTAGTTCGCGTTGTCCGGCACTCCGTTCTTGAAGCGCACCATGCTCGCCACGCAGTGGGCGGTGCCGATGTTGGCGATGTCGAAGCACTCCATGACGAGCGGCGGCTTCTCAAGGCCAAGCTCCTCCTGAAGCTCCCTGACGTCCGCCATCGGGTCGATGGTGGACATCACCCTCGCGCGGGCGCCGCGCTCAAAGGTGCGCTTGGGCGCGAGGGTCTTGCGCATGTCCTCCACCATGTCGCGCAGCTCGGCGGCGCGCTCGAAGTCCAGCCTGGCCGCCGCCTTCTGCATCTCCTCCTCCAGCACGGCGGTGAGGTCCCTCGCCCCCTTTCCCTCCAGCAGGGCGCAGGCCTCCTCCATGCGGCGGCGGTACTCCTCCGGCGTCACGCGGCCGATGCAGGGAGCGCTGCAGTTCTTGATGATGTCGTTGGAGCAGTGCCGGTATTCCTGCTCGCCCGGACGGATGGGCCGGCAGACCCGCAGACCATACTGTTTGTTCAGCCAGTTGAGGGTCGTGCGCAGGGCGCCGCTGTGGGCGAAGGGGCCGAAGTAGCGCGCGCCGTCGTCCTTCTTCAGGCGGGTGAGGCTGAAGCGGGGGAACTCGTCCTGCAGATGCACGCGCACGAGCAGGAAGCGCTTGTCGTCGCGGAAGCTGATGTTGTACTTCGGCCGGAACTCCTTGATGAGCCGGCCCTCGAGCAGCAGCGACTCAGGCTCGTTGCGGACCTGGTGGATGTCGAAGTCCCAGATGCTGGCGATCAGCGCCCGCGTCTTGCGGTCGGCCAGCCGCGACCGCGCCGGGGTGAAGTAGTTGCTGAGCCGCTTCCGCAGGTCACGCGCCTTGCCGACGTAGATGACGCTGTCCAGCCGGTCGCGCATGACATAGACGCCCGGCGTGTGGGGCACGTCACGCAGCTTGGCCATGAGGTCGGGCTTGTTTCGGGGTCCGGACATGTGTTGAAGAGAACCGCAGAGATAAACGCCTGCGCCCGGATGCAAGTAAACATGGATTGTTCGTCCGCCCCGTCTTCATGGCCTGAAAAGCCTTGCCGCTGAAGCTGCGGCGGCCATGGGTGCGGCATGACCGAACGAGAAAGCCTGCCGCTCGACCGCCGCCTGAGGCAGGAGATCCTGTTTGCCCGTGAAAGCGTCTACCGCTTCGGCCAGCCGACGCCGCTTGAACGCCTGGTGCTTCCGGGACCCGGGCCCGGACCCGAGATCTGGGTGAAGCGCGAGGACCTTTCCCCCGTGAAGTCCTACAAGTGGCGCGGCGCCTGCAATCGCATGGCCCTGCTCACCCCGGAGCAGCGCGAACGCGGCGTGGTCACGGCCTCGGCCGGCAACCATGCCCAGGGCGTGGCCCTCGCCGCCAGGACACTCGGCATCCGCGCACGCATCCACATGCCGCGCTCCACCCCGAAGGTGAAGCAGCACGCCGTGCGGCATCATGGCGGCGACTTCGTCCAAATCGTGCTCACGGGCGACAGTTATGACGAGGCCGTGCTTGCCGCCCGCGAGGCCGAGCGCCTGCACGGACTGGTCTATGTCCATGCCTACGATGACCTCGCCGTCATGGCCGGCCAGGGCACGCTGGCGGATGAGGTGGTGCTTTCCGGTCACGGCCCCTTTGACGCGGCCTATCTTCAGATTGGCGGCGGCGGCATGGCCTCCGCAGTCTCGGACTGGCTGAAGACCTACTGGCCCGGCATCGAGATCATCGGCGTTGAAGGCATCGGCCAGGCCTCCATGAAGGCCGCCATCGAGGCCGGAGCCCCCGTGGAGCTTCATGATCTCGACATCTTTTGCGACGGAACGGCTGTCCGCAAGGCGGGCGCGCTGCCCTTTGAAATCTGCCGCACAATGATGCAGCGCATCGTCACCGTGACCAACGCGGAGGTCAGCGCCGCCATCCGCGTGCTCTGGGAGACCCTGCGCTGCATCTCGGAGCCCTCCGGCGCCATGGGCCTCGCCGCCGTGATCAAGGAGCGGGCCGCGCTCGCCAACCAAAAGGTTCTCATCGTCATCACCGGCGCCAACATCGACTTCCTCCAGCTCGGCCTCATCGCCCACTCCGAGGGCGCGGCCAGCACCGCCTCACGAAGCCTGCGCATTCACATCCCCGAACGCCCGGGTGCCATGCTGGCGCTGCTCGACTCCTGCCTGGACGGCTTCAACATCGCCGACTTCCAATACGGCCTGCATCATCCCGACGAGGCCTGGCCGGTCTTCACCGTCACCGCCGAGGACGAAGCCAGCCTTGCCTCCCTGCCCGCCCGCCTGGACGCCGCCGGCCACCGCTGGGAGGATCTCAGCGGCGCGGTGGACGTGGCCTTCCGCGCCATCCCGCTGCGCGGCGACCTGCTGAGGCATCCGCTGTTCCTGCGGCTCGACTTCTACGAGCGACCCGGCGCGCTGCATGACTTCCTTTCGCGCCTCATCCGCGACCGCGCCAGCCTCTGCTACTTCAACTACCGCCAGTCCGGTGAACGCGTCGGCCGCGCCCTCATCGGGCTTGACTTTGATTCTGCCGGAACCCGGGAAGCTTTCCTGGCCTCGCTGCCTGAGCAGGGCGAGGGCTACCGCTCCTGCAGGCCGCTGGACGAGGCCGCGACACGTCGGCTCATTGGTTAGGCCGGAAGCGGGCGGCATTTTTCGGTGCGTCTCCGCCATGGCTGTGGCTAAAATGGCGGCTCATGCGACCGCTGGCCTTTTTCATCCTCGTCCTTTCATCCCTGCACGCCCAGGAGGTTCGGCGCGCGCCCCTGACACTCACCCAGGGCGGCACGCCGGAAAAGCCGGCCATCTATGACGGCCATGGCATGATCGTCGACCTCGGCGTCGACATCAGCGACCTGGGCTGGCTGAAAAGCGGCGACCTCTGGACGGCACCTGCTCCCGTGGCCAGCCTGCCGCCGGTGGCGGATGTGCAGCGCGCCGGGCTGTTCATCGACGAAGTCCCCGTCAGGATCAGCCGGGACCGGAAGGCTGAAAAAGCCTCGGGCATCGCGGACAAGGTCATCTACACAAAACCGGAATTGCTTCAGCCCGGCCAGATGGGCTGGACGCCTGAGGGCACGGTGTATTTTCGCTGGCCGCGTGAAAAAACTCCCGGCACGGCCCCGGTCATCCAGCCTCCCGCCGGCCTGGCAAGCTGCGTCAACATCGCCTGCTCCCACATCACGATCCGCAACATCACCGCCAGGCACGCCGCCAACGACGGCTTCAACATCCACGGCCACCGCATCGGCATCCGCTTGGAAAACGTCAGGGCCTTCTCCAACGGCGACGAGGGCATCAGCGCCCATGAAACCGTGCAGATGGACGTCAGCGATTCCGAAATCGCCTGGAACGGATCCTCCGCCGGCGGCGTGGCCGACGTGGGTGACAGCATCACCACCTACACAAACTGCGAGCTGCATCACAACGTGAACGCCGCCTTCTTCTTCGACGGCAAGCTCCACCGCGTCACCGGCTGCCGCATCCATCATCAGGACCAGGCCGTCCTCGTGCGCGGCGACGCCGTGGTGGAGCAGTCCGACGTGCAATGGCTGAAGCTGGATGACGCTCCAAAGGCAAAATAGAAACCAGGCAGGCGCTTTCGAATCTTTCACGCACTCATGACGGCCACTGCAAGCCCGGCATTCTTCGGTCACTTCTGCCAACACTGCCTGCAGCCCTTGCGGCACTGCCTTGCAGGCACGACTTCCCCTCAAAACACCGGCGCCAACAACCCCATGATGACATGTACACCCCCCGGCCTTTCCTGATCACCGACCGTGACATCATCCTCTCGCTCATCGGACGCTACAGTTTTGCGACCGTGATTTCACAGGATGCGCATGGCGGGCTCCTCGCCAGCCACCTGCCCGTGCTGCATCGTGTCGGCGAATCCGGCGAGGATGTGCTGATCACTCACATGGCCCGCGCCAATCCACAATGGCGGCAATGGACGGCGGAGCGTGAACTGCTGACCCTTTTTCATGGGCCTCATGCCTATGTCTCTCCAGGCTGGTATCAGTCCAGCCCCATGGTGCCGACCTGGAACTATGCCGCCGTGCATGTCTACGGCATGCCTCGCCTCATCGAAGACGCCGGGACTCTGCTTCCGATGCTTCGCGGACTCACGGATCACTTTGAAGCCGGACAGGCACAGCCCTACGGCCCCCGGCTCACGGACGAACACATGCAACGGCTGCTTCCCGGCCTTGTGGGGTTTGAGATTTCCGTCACCCGCATGGAGGCGACCTTCAAGCTCAGCCAGAACCGCAGCCCCGAGGACCGTGCCGGCGTCATTGCGGCGCTTGCCGCCAGCCAAGACCCGATGGATCGCGAAGTCGCCATCCTGATGCAGCAGACGCCGCCTTGAACCGGCAACAACCCCGTCGGCAGGTCCGTTAGCAGGGGCATGCGCCGAATCATCCTCGCCCTTGTCCTTGTCAGCCTCAGCCTGACAACCCGTGCAGCCGAACATTTCAAAAACGATTCACGCAGCTTCTCCCAGTCGGCCGACGCCGTCCTGCATCTTGACCTCTCCAGGGTTGAGCCGGCCTCGGCGCTCATCACCGGCAGGCGCCAGAAGGGACGGTGGAAGCTGATCCCCTTTGAAACGGCGGAATGGAAGGGCACGGCGCTTTCCATCTACGGCGCCACCAATCCTCCGATGGTGAGACTGCCGCTGAGTGAAAGGGGCTGGCACGCAGTCTATCTCGGGCTGGCGACCACCTCCGGCGGCTTCAACATCGGCGGCAACGGCGTCCGTGCCAGGCTGGCCGGCGAACCGGTCTTCAAACGGCTCGCCAACAACCTCGCCCTGCTGCCCAGCCGCCGCGCCGTGATCCAGGAATGCCTTCTCACCATCGCCGAACTCAAGGGGCAGCCGCTGGAGATCGCGCCCCTGCCCGGGCTTCCCGCCACGGTTTGTTATGTCAGGACCGTGCCGCTGACCGAAGCGGAGGTGAAGGCGGCGCGCGCGCCCTCGCCTCACCGCAGCTCCATCGCCACCTTTGACGGCCACAGCTGGATCTGGCCCTTCAAGCCCACCAGCGCCGAGGAGCTGGCGGAGGAGTTCCGCGGCTTCGAGGATTCGGATGTCGGCAAGTGGTGGTTTCAGGTGACCGGCAGCGACCTGGTCTGCTACCCGAGCAAGGTCGGCAACTATCCCGGCCAGGGCACCGAGGACTTTCCCACCGGCGCGTATGCGGCCTACACGAGGTCGCTGGAGACGCTGTTTAAAAGGGGTGTCAATCCTCTCAAGGTGGCGCGGGATGCCGCAAAGGCTCAGGGCGCAGAGTTTCACGTCATGCTGCGCCCCGGCGGCTGGGCGGGGTCGATGCCCTACGAGGAGACCTTCAACAGCCGCTTTTATGCCGAGCATCCCGAGTGGCGCTGCATCGACCGCGACGGCACGCCCACCTTTTACATGAGCTACGCCGAGCCGGAGGTCCGGAGGCATCTGATCGAGATCTTCCGCGAGACGCTGGAGCTTCAGCCCGAGGGCGTCGGCTTCCTCTTCAATCGCGGCATGCCGCTCATGCTCTGGGAGGAGGCCTTCTGCCGACGCTTCAGGGAGATGCATCAGGCCGATGCAAAGTCAGTCGGTGATGACGATCCACGCATTCATGCCACACGCGCCGCCATCATGACGGACTTCATGCTGGAGGTGCGCGCTCTGCTCGATGAAACCGCCACCCGCCAGGGCCGCAGGGAGCGCTACAAGATCTCTCTCGGCACCTTCGCCAAGGAGGCCGACAACCAGCGCTGGGGGCTCGATCTGCCGAACTGGATCCAGCACGGGCTTGTCGATGATCTCGCCACCACCTGGTTCGCCTATCACACCTCGTTTGAGAAGACACCTGGACAGGTGGACATGGACTACTACCGCCGCATCACCAAGGGCACGCAGACCCGGGCCTATCCCATGGTGATCGCCTGGAAGACCGGCAAGCCCAGGGAGCTTTGTGAAAAGGCCGCCGCCTGGCTGGGGCAGGGCGATCCAGGCATCGCCGTCTGGGATCCCCAGGTGCACAAGGGCTGGCCGGACAACTCCCCCGGCAATGTCTTCGACGTGCTCGGACATCTCGGGCACCAGGATGATCTGCGCCGCTGGGCGAAGCAGGGGCCGCCCACGCCCCTCGCCATCCCGCTGACCCGGCTCGACGACAACCATTTCAGCCGCTGGTTTCCCAACACGGGCTTCTGAAGGCGCTTGACTGCGTGGCGGCCACAGGCCGCCTTTGCAGACGCTGGACAAAGCTTGTAATGCTGCAGTTTGTTATTCCGTGCCGATGTCCCGACTCCTGCCGCCCCTCACACGCCTTCTTCCCTGCCTCGCCCTCCACGCCGTGGCGGCGGCCGGACCTGACGGCCTGGAGTCCGTGGTGCGCCCCTTCTTCGCCGAGCACTGCAACCGATGCCATGACGCCAGGAAGCAGAAGGGCGACCTGCGGGTGGACAACCTGGCGTTCAACTTCGAATCGCCCCGCGCCCTGATGCAGTGGGAGGAGATCATGAACCGCATCAACTCCGGTGACATGCCGCCGGAGGACGAGGAGAAGCCGGAACCCGGGGACATCGCCAAAATAGCCGAATGGATCGCGGGCCAGCTTCACGAGGCCGAGGCTCGCCGCCAGTCTGCAGGCGGCGAGCGTGTCAGCCTGCACAAGCTGACGCGCGAGGAGTACGGCGCCACCATCCGCGACCTGCTGGGCGTGAACTTCGACGTCAAAGGGCCCGCAGGCCTGCCGGATGATCCCGACTGGAAGGGCTTTGAACGCATCGGCTCCGTGCTGACCCTGTCGCCGGCCCATGTCGAGAAATACCTCGCCGCCGCCGATGCGATCCTCGACGAGGCCCTGTCGATCCGGCCCGAGCCCAGGCGCGAGACCCTCACCTGGCTGCCCTGGGACATGCGCTGGAAGGAGTTCAAGGAGGAGTACCAGGCGCGTGGCATCGCCGGCCAGGTCCGCATCGAGATCGTGCCTAACAACTACACGACCGACTCCTGGAACCTGGAGGTGAAGACCACGGGCGACTACCTGCTGCGCCTGAAGCTCAGCGGCCTTCGGCCCGAGGGAGGCCGCGCGCCAAGGCTGAAGGTCTACCTTTCCAGCATCGACAAGACGCTGATCGAGCAGGACATCGACGCCCCGGAGGACAAACCCGTGATCGTCGAGGCCCGCGTGCATCTCATCGCCGGCAGGTATCCGGTGCGCATCATCAACTCCGTGCCCGGCCCCAACCCCGAAGGCCGCCGCTCCCGCCACAGCGGCACGCCCAACGCCTTCACCAGCCTGCGCAGCCGCGTGCCCTGGCAGCTCAAGCTCAGCGATGACGACTTCAAGCCCCTCCAGCCCACGCTCATCATCGACCGCGTCGAGTGGGACGGGCCCCTCGTCGAGTCCTGGCCCACGCCCGCGCACCAAAGGATCTTCTTCAGCAAGGACGCCCGTGAGATCATCACCCGCTTTGCCGAACAGGCCTGGCGCAGACCCGTGACCAGAGCCGAGATCGAGCCATTGATGCAGCCTTTCGAGCAGTCTCAGAAGCTCGGCGACAGCTTCGAGCTGTCCGTGAAGAGCTCGCTCACCGCCGTGCTGTGCTCCAAGAACTTCCTCTACCTCGTCGAGGGTAACGCGAAAAATCCCCGCAACCAACTCAATGGCCACGAGCTCGCCTCGCGCCTGTCCTACTTCCTCTGGAGCACGATGCCCGATGACAAGCTGCTCTCCCTCGCCCGCAGTGGCGGCCTGCGGGATTCCGCCACGCTCAGGGGTGAGGTGAAACGGCTGCTGGCGGACCCGAGATCGGAGGCCTTTGCGAAAAGCTTTCCGCGCCAATGGCTGCAGCTTCGCAAGGTCGGCATGTTCCCGCCGGACAAGGAGCTGTATCCAGACTACGACGAAAACCTGGAGAAGAGCATGGTCGCCGAGACGCTGGGATTCTTCGCCGAAGTCCTGAAGAACAACGGCAGCCTGCGTGACTTCCTCGACTCCGACTGGACGATGCTCAACGAACGCCTCGCCCTGCATTACGGCATGACCGGCATCCGAGGCGATCAGCTGCAGCGTGTCGCGCTGAAGCCGGACGATCACCGTGGCGGCCTGCTGACTCACGCCTCCATCCTCAGCCTCACCTCCGACGGCACCCGGCACCGTCCCGTGCATCGCGGCGTCTGGCTGCTCGAATCCATCATCGGCAGGCCGCCGCCACCGCCGCCTGCGAACGTTCCGGCCCTGAGCACGCCGGACCCGAGGGCGAAGAAGAGCACCGTGCGTGAAAAGCTGGAGCTGCACCGTTCCGACCCCAACTGCACCGCCTGCCACAACAAGATCGACCCGCTCGGCATCGCCTTTGACAACTACGATGCCGTCGGCCGCTGGCGCCTCGTGGAAACCATCAAGGACGGTGTTGGAGCCGATCCGAAGCTTGATCCCAGCGGCAGGCTGCCTGACGGCCGGACCTTCCAGGACAGCCATGAGCTGCGCAACCTCCTCGTCACCGACCTCGACAGGTTCGCGCTCGCCTTCACGGAAAAGCTGGCGACCTACGCCCTGCGCCGCAGCATCACCTTTGGCGACCGCGAGGAGCTCCGGCGCATCGTCGAGCAGGCCAGGACAGACGGCTATCCCCTGGCCAGCCTCATCGAATCGCTCGTCACCTCGCCTTTGTTCACCAAGCGGTAAATCCAGGCAAGGATGCATCGTTCAATGGGGCAGGCCCATCAGAGCCCGGGCAGCGGCTGACATGCCCACATCCCATTCATCTCATGAAAAAGCACCTCAGGAACACCCCGACCCGCCGTGACTTCATCGCCACCGGAGCAGCGGTCCTCGGCTTCAACATCATCCCCCGTCATGTGCTTGGCGCCCCCGGGGTGCCGCCGCCATCGGAGAAGCTGAACATCGGCTGCGTGGGGATCGGCGGCCAGGGCGGCGGCGTGACACGCGACCTCGCCACCTTTGCCAACGTCCATATCGCCGCGCTTTGCGATGTGGAGCGGAAGCATGAGACCACCATGGCCAAGGCCTATCCCGGCAGGCCTTTTTACACGGATTATCGCGAGATGCTGTCGGCGGAGAAAGGCCTGGACGCGGTCATGGTGGGAACACCGGACCACTGGCATGCCCCAATCTCCATCGCCGCCATGAAACTCGGCAAGCATGTTTACTGCGAGAAGCCGCTGGCTCATACGATCGAGGAGACGCGCATCATGGCGCAGGTGGCCGCTGAAACGAAGGTCGTGACCCAGATGGGCAACACCGGCCACGCCAGCGAAGGCCTGCGGCTCACCAAGGAATGGATCGACGCAGGAGCCATCGGCGAGATCGGCGAGGTGCATGTCTGGTCGGACCGCCCAGGCACCTTCTGGGACTCCCAGGGACGCACACGTCCCACCGAGAAGCTGCCCGTTCCTGACACGCTTGACTGGAACCAATGGCAGGGCTCGGCGCCGGAGCATGACTACCATCCGCTTTATGTGCCACGCAAATGGCGCGGCTGGTTTGACTATGGCTGCGGCGCGCTGGGCGACATGATGGTCCACAACGCCGATCCGGCATGGTTTGCGCTCGACCTTGGCGCACCCATCGCCATTGAAGCGCAGACCTCGGAGACCAACGCCGACTCCTTCCCCCTGTGGAGCGTGGTCACCTGGCATTTTGCCGCCAAGTCAGGCCGCGGCCCCGTGCGGCTCACCTGGCACGACGGCGGCAAGAGACCCGCCCCGCCGCCCGGATTTGACCCTGCACGCAGGATTGGCGACAACGGCATCCTCTTTCTTGGCGACAAAGGCTCCATCATCGCACCCGGCTGGTGCGGCACGCCCCGCATCGTTCCCGAAAGCCAGATGCGCAGCTTCAAGCTGCCGCCGCGCACCCTTGCCCGCAGCCCCGGGCATCGCGAGGAATGGGTGGCCGCCTGCCTTGCCGGCAGGCCTGAGGATGCGAAGGCCAATTTCGCCTACGCCGCCCCCTACACCGAAGCCCTGCTCACCGGCGTGCTGCCCATCCGCCTCGGCAAACGCATCGAATGGGACAGCGGCACGATGAAGGCCACCAATGCCCCTGAGGCCGAGGCCTTGATCCGCAAATCCTACCGCAAAGGCTTCGAGCTTCCCGTTTAGGCCGGAAGCCGGTCTGTTCGGGCGATGCTTTCCACCGGGCTGGCGGCTTCCGCTCGCAGTCAGGCATTCGCACGCTACGGTCACGCCCATGCCGCCTAACCGATCCACCTTGATCGCCGACATCGTACAGCTCCTGCGCTGGACGTGGCTGGCGCTGCCCGTGGCGGTGCTGGCGGGATCGGCCAGCGCGCTGTTTCTCTGGTCGCTGGACCAGGTGACCGGGCTGCACTGGCGGAACCCCTGGCTGGTCTGGCTGCTGCCGGTGGGCGGCGTGGCCGTGGGTTTTCTTTATCACCGACTCGGCAAGGGGTCGGACAAGGGCAACAACCTGCTCATTGATGAAATTCACGAACCCGGCGGCGGCGTGCCGGCGCGCATGGCGCCCCTGGTGCTGGTCGGCACGCTGGTGACGCATCTTTTCGGCGGATCCGCAGGGCGCGAGGGCACGGCGGTGCAGATGGGCGGCAGCCTCGCCGCGCTGCTGGCACGAATGTTCCGCGTGACGCAGGAAAACCGCCGGCTGATGCTCATGTGCGGCATTGCGGCGGGCTTCGGAGCCGTGTTCGGAACGCCGCTCACCGGCGCGATCTTTGCCATGGAGGTGCTGGTGATCGGCCGTGTGCAGTACGAGGCGCTGATCCCCGTGCTGGTGGCGAGCCTGGTGGGTGACGCGACCTGCTCGGCCTGGGGCATTCACCACACCGTGTATCATCTGGACGTGCCGCACGCCGACGGCTCCCACGCCTTGTTCAACGCCGTGCTTCTGGGCAAGGTGGCGCTGTCAGGCATCGCCTTCGGACTTGGCGGCCGGTTGTTTGCCGAGCTGACGCACCGGCTTCAGCGCGGCTTTGCCAGGGCGGTGCCTTATGCGCCGCTGCGGCCTGCGCTGGGTGCGGTGCTGGTGATCGCGATGCTGTTCGCCCTGGGCTCGCGCGACTACCTGGGTCTTGGAGTGAATGCACCGCCCGGCGGGCAGGTGTCGATTGTGGACTCCTTCAAGGAGGGCGGGGCCACGCCCCTGAGCTGGCTGTGGAAGACCCTCTTCACCTCGGTGACCCTGGCCAGCGGCTTCAAGGGCGGCGAGGTGACGCCCCTGTTCTTCATCGGCTCCACCATGGGCCATGCACTCGGCGGGCTGATGCATGAGCCGGCGGCCTTGTTCGCCGCCCTTGGCTTCATCGCCCTGTTTGCTGGAGCGGCCAACACACCGCTGGCCTGCACCGTCATGGGCATCGAGCTGTTCGGCGCGCATTACGCGGTCCATTTTGCCGTGGCCTGTTTTGTCTCCTACTTCTTCAGCGGGCATTCGGGCATCTACCTCTCACAGCGCATCGGCGTGGCCAAGGGGGGTGGCTCCGAGCACCTGCACGGGCGGTCCCTGCGTGAGGTTCGTTCCGGTGGCGGACCGGCTTCTGAGAGGCAGCCGCCCCTCTGAGTCCAGGCCCGGTTTTCATGCCAGAAGAACGGGGGGCACCGGCCCGGAAACACCCCTGGAAGATTCAGCCTGGCTGAACAAATTGTTGTGGAGACACGTTCCGTCCTGCGTCCTCTGCCCCTGATGCACATTCAATCCCAACGCTGGCTCCTCGGCCGCCGCCACCTGCTGCGCGGCATCGGCACCACGCTCGCGCTGCCCCTGCTGGACGCCATGATCCCGATGCGGGCCGGCGCCGCCGCGGTGGCAAGGCCGCGCCGCAGCGTGTTCGTCTACATCCCCAACGGCGTGAACGGCATGACCTGGCAGTGCACGAAGGCCGGACGTGACTATCCGCTCTCGCCCTCGCTCAGGCCGCTGGAAAGGCACAAGGCCGACTTCACCGTCTTCAGCGGCCTGCACCATCCCAACGGCCTCGGCCAGGCCCACGTCTGCGCGGACACCTGGCTCACCGGGGCGAAGATCGACGCCCAGGGCGGACGGAAATACGAGAACAGCATCTCCTGCGACCAGCTGATGGCGGAGTCCGCCGGCCGGCAGACCCGCTTCCCCTCCCTTGAGCTCTCCATCTCCTCCGGCACCGGCCAGCCCTTCAACAGCGCCACGCTCGCCTTCTCCCGCGACGGCGTGCCGCTGCCGGCCGAGGACAACCCGCGGCAGATTTTCAATCGTTTGTTCGGCGAGGAGCCCGGCGGCGTCGCCGCACAGCGCGCACGCCTCACCCGCCGCCGCAGCGTGCTCGACTCCGTCATGGACGAGGCCGGCGCCCTCCGCCGCGACCTCGGTAACGAGGACCGCACCAAGCTGGACGAATACCTGCATGCCGTGCGCGACGTGGAGAAGCGCGCCGAACGCCTCGACTCCTGGCTCGACATCCCCAAGCCTGTCGTGGACCCAAAACTCGCCGCGACCTTCCAGCGTGACGTGCCCAGGGCTCAGGCGGGCGAGTACTGGCGCACCATGTTCGACCTCATCGTGCTCGCCCTGCGCACGGACATGACCCGTGTCGTCACCTACATGAACGGCAGCGAGGGCAACGGGCTCGCCATTCCCGAGATCGGCATCACCCAGGCAAGGCACAACCTCTCCCACCACAACGGCGACCCCGTGGTGCTGGAGCGGCTGGCGAAGAGCGACGCCTTCATCATGCAGCAGTTCGCGCATTTCCTTGACGAGCTCAGCGCCGTCCAGGACGGCGGCGAACCGCTGCTCGACCGCACGATGATCCTCTTCGGCAGCGGCATGAGCTACGGCCACAGCCACTGCAACAGCAACCTGCCCATCCTCCTTGCCGGCGGCCGGGGCCTCGGCCTGAAACATGCCGGCCACATCGACTACAACCGCCCGCACCTGAAGGAGGACTACACCCTGGGCTATGACGAATGGCGCAGCCTCTGCGGCAGGCCCAAGGATGACAGGGCCCGCCTGAGCAACGTCTTCGTGACCATGCTGCAGAAGATGGAGGTGAACGCCGAACAGTTCGTGGACAGCCTGGGGCCGGTCAGTGAAATCCTATGAGCCGCACGGTCTTCACCACCGGACAGGTCATGCCCGCCCCGCTTCTCCTGCGCCTGCCCTTCCTCCTGCTGCTGCTTGCCCTGCCGGTTCTGGCGGCGGTCCCGGCCTTCCCCAGGATCGAGGACGCACGCCGCGTGCGTGGAGAACTCATCAGCGCCGACTTCATCCATCGCAGCGGGCAGATCCGCACGGACAGGGGCGAGCGCATCGACTTCACCATGCCGCCTCCGGCCATCATGAAGTTTCGCGGCGCCGAGGCCGACATGCGCGACGTGCCGCTGGGCACCCGGATGGACTTCCTGCTGCTGCCCTCTGAAACCGGCCGGCCCGCGCCCCTGCTCACGACCGACGACGGACAGAAGCCCGACCTGGAACAGCGAAGGCAGTTCCGCGAGTTTATCGAAAAGCGTGGCATTGCCGGATGGATCACGAAGACAGAGGGGAAGCAGGTGACCGTCCAGCTGTTCAGCGGCGATCCCGCAGCCTTCCAGGAGGCTTATGGTGAACTGCTCGCCAAGGGCAGGAGCACCCGCACCTGCGTCGCCAACGACGAGCTGCGCACCTGGAACCCGCCGGTCGACGGCGAGAACGGCTCCATTCAGGAGGCACGGAAGCTTCCCACGGACCGCTTCGGCTTCAGCGGCCATGAAATCACCGTCAGCGTCTCCAACATGCTCGAAGGGTTCCGACGTGGACGCATCGTGCGCATCTCCCTCCAGGGCTGGAAGGCACAGGATCAGTTCTATGGAGAAAGCCTCATGGGCTATGGTTTCGGGCGCATGCAGAACCGCGACCTGGTCGAGAACGTGGCGAAGGAATACCCCGGCCAGTTCCCCTTCCGCACGGACCACGGAAACGACCACCTGCCCTGGTATCAGCTCAAGGACGACATCAGCCCGCCGCCCTTCTCCGAACACCTCGTCCTCGGTGAACTCATCAAGCTCGACACCGGCACAGGCACCGGGCGCTTCCTCACGGAGACAACCGGTACACCCGTGGATTTCACGCTGATTGCCAAACCCGTCCTCAGGCATCTCGGCAAGGACGTGCGGGCCGCATCCCTGCCGCCGAACCAACGATACCGTTTTCATTGCTTCCAGGATGCAGCCGGAGCCTTCACACGCATCGCCCTCGTCAGCGACGACATCAGCCATCTCGCCGCCAATGCCACCACGGCGCGCATCGTCTCCATCAAGGACGGCAGGATCCACGCCGCCTGGCGGCTTCCCCTGGTCAAGGATTACAACGGCGACATGCAGCGTCCGCCGGACATCGGCGCCAGCCTTCTCGACGCCCACATGAGCACGACCGTCAGGAAGGACGGCCGGGTGGTTCCCCTGGCGAGCCTGAAGCCCGGTGATGAAATCCGGGTCAATGTCGCCGCCGAACTTCCAGGCAGGCCGGGCCATGTCACCGAAATCCAGGTGACCGCCCCCTGAGGAGCGAACAGGCTCGTGGTCAGCCGCGCTGACCAGCAAGGGCGGCAAAGTTGGTTCGTCTTCTAGCAGCACCGCCATGAAGCCCTTCCTGACCGCCCTCATCCTTGCCACGCCCGCCGCCGCCGTGGTGCATGAGTCCGACATCTGCGTCTTTGGCGGCACCTCGGGAGGTGTGGCGGCGGCCGTGCAGGCTGCGCGCATGGGCCGGACGGTCATCCTGGCCGAACCCGGCCGGCATCTCGGCGGCATGACCAGCGGCGGCCTCAGCGCCGTGGACATCGGCGACCCGCGAAGCGTGGGCGGCATCGCCCGGGAATACTTCACCCGGCTTGTCGCCGTGTATGGCAAGAAGCTGGAGTGGGACCAGCCCTTCAAGAGCCACGGCGGCCCCGCCACCGGAGGTGCCTATGCCATTGAACCGCATCAGGCGGAGCGGGTCTTCGAGGAGATGATCACGGAGTCAGGCGTGCGGGTGCTGCGCGAGGCCAGGCTGTCCAGCGTCATCAAGGCCGATGAAAAAGGCGTCCCCCGCATCACCAGCATCCTCCTGGAGAACGGCGATCAAATCCGTGCCGGCATGTTCATTGACGGCACCTATGAGGGCGACCTCATGGCGAAGGCCGGTGTGGGCTTCACGCTGATGCGCGAAGGCAACGCCAGGTATGGAGAAAGCTTCAACGGCATTCAATACGATCCGAGGTTCCAGCCCCGGACGGGGCACCTCCAGCCAGGACCCAACGGCCGTGTGAAAACCGGCCAGGGAGCCTGGGACCGCGACTTCCCGCTCGATCCCTACATCGTCCCGGGGCGTCCGGACAGCGGCCTGCTGCCCCTGGTGGATGCCGGTGATCCGGGCACACCGGGCGATCCAGCCCCCGGCGTCCAGGCCTACTGCCACCGGCTCTGCCTGACCACGGATCCCGAAAACAGCCTGCCCATCACGCCGCCCGCAGACTACGACCCGAAGCGGTATGAGCTGGTCGTCCGCTTCATCGAGGCCTGCCGGAGGAACGGCGACGACATGGACCTGCGCTGGTTTTCCAAGCACGACCCCCTGCCCAACCAGAAGTGGGATTTCAACACCGCCACCTTCGGCGGCAACCTGCCCGGCGCCTCCTGGTCCTGGCCGGAGGCCTCCTATGCGCGGCGGGAAAGGATCGCGAAACTGCATGAGGACTACCATCGCGGCCTGCTGCACTTCCTCGCCACCGACCCCAGGGTGCCGGAAAAGGTGCGCAACGACATGCGGCGCTTCGGCCTGCCCCGGGATGAGTTCAAGGACAGCGGCGGCTGGCCGCATCAGATTTATGTGCGGGAGGCGCGCCGCATGGTCGGCGACCTCGTGATGACGGAGCACCACACCTTTGGCCGGCAGGTCGCCCCAAAGTCCGTCGGGCTGGGCGGCTACGGCACGGACGTGCATGAAATCCGCCGCATCGTGAAGGGCGGTGTCGTCACCCGTGAGGGCAAGCTGGCGGGAGGGCGAGGCGACTTCGGCCCCTATCAGATCGGCTACGACGCCCTCGTGCCGAAGCGCTCCGAGTGCGGCAACCTGCTCGTCACCTTCGCGCTGAGCGCCAGCCACACCGCCTTTGCCAGCATCCGCATGGAGCCCGTGCTCATGATCACCAGCCAGAGCGCGGCGACGGCGGCGGCGCTCGCCTTTGAAAGAGGCGTGACGGTCCAGGACCTCGACTACGCCGACCTCAAGCCCAGGCTGGTCAGGGACGGCCAGGTGCTTGAATGGACGGCGGAAAAGCCGGCGAAAACACCGCGCTGAAAAGCATCCAGATGGATGACGGCGGCGGTGTTTTCACGCCAGGACGCGGCGGGGCGTGACGCGCTGAGCCGCCTGTGTTTCAGAAGTGGATCGCCAGCCAGAGCGCGTCGTCGGAAACCGAGGCGACCCGGTGACGCAGATGCGCCGGGATGTGCAGATGGTCGCCCGCCTTCAACCGGAGATCAGCCTGTCCCTCGACCTGCAGCACGGCCTCGCCACGCACAAGCAGCACCCATTCCTCCTGCTCCTGGTCATACCAGAAGCCCGCCGGGCTGGCCCGGCCATGTGAGACGATGCGTTCGATCTTCAGGCCCGGCTTTTCGAGAAGGGTCGTGAACACCTCCTCATCCGCCTCCGGGGCGCTTTCTGAAAACAGGCTCTCAGGCTTCAGCATGCTCACTTCTTCATGAGCCGGACGGCCATGGCAAGCAGGAGCACCACGGCACCCACCACGGGCCAGGACACACCACCGCCTCCGGATTCCGGGGCAGCAGGCGCAGGCTGGGTGGTCACGGTCACCGGTTCGGCCTCCTTGGCCAGCGCGGCGAGGCTGGGAAGCTCACGCTCAAGCAGCGGCGAGGCCTGCGCGAGCTTCTTCCAGTCCGCCGTGAAGAGCAGGTCGATGCCCGGATTCTGCTCCTTCACCTGGCAGGAGCATTTGCCGATCAGGAAGGTGGCGGCCTCCTCGATGGTCTCGGGCGCAATGCCCTTGCCGACCAGCGCATACAGGGCGCGTCCACGCCCAAACACTGGAAACACCATCGGCTGGGAGGCCAGCCCCTGGAGATCCTCCTCGGAGCCCATGAGCATGGCGGTCAGGGCGCGTTCATCCTGGTTGTCACGCGACAGACGGATCACGGAGAAGTCGAGCCGCAGGTCATCCTGGCCGACGGAGACCAGGCCGTTGGCGATGTCCTGGGCGTCGAGCTGCGGCAGGGAGAGAACACCTAACAAATAATCCAACCTCTCCTTGAGCAGCTTCTCCGCCGCGTCATCGGCGGCCTTGTCACCGGACTCGAGAAGCACCCAGACGGCGCTCTGGCCTTCGCCGAGCCGGCCGAGGATCTCCTGCCGGGCCGGCGAGTCGGCGATCCTCCAGGCGGCCGCCTCCTCCAGGGGCATGGCGGCGAGATCCGTGCGCAGGCCGGTGCTGCGTGGATAGCGCAGCACGACACGCGGCAGCACGGCATCCTTTGGCTGCGCCTTCCAGATCTCCGCGTGGTCCGGGCTCATCTCCGCTGAAACATCGACCGTGGCGACACCGAGGTTGGCGGTTTCCACCGCATTGGCCGGAGGCTTGAGCGCCTGCACTCGGGCCTGCTGATCCTGCGTCAGCGCACCCCGGTGGAACACCACGGCCTGGTAGGGATCGGCCTCCCAGTGCTCCAGGGCATAACGAAAAACAGGTACGGAGCAGGCGAGCACGGCGGTCGCGGCCAGCATCACGGAGGCAAGCAGGCTGCGCAGCAGCAGGGGTGAAGGTTGGGTCATCATCGGCCTGGTCGGATAGCAGGGGGCGTGAGCATACGTTTGGAAACCAGGCCAGATTGCAGGACGCAGAACGGCCGTCACCCACCTTATGAAGGCTCTCCCGCTTCTTTTCCTGGCCGCACTGTCCACGGTTCACGCCGACTGGCCCGCCTACCAGCATGACAACAGCCGTGTCGGCCACACGGAGGAGGCCTTGAAAGCGCCCCTGGCGCCGCGCTGGGAGCATGTCTCCCCATCCCCGCCGCAGATGGCCTGGTCGGGAGAGGACGGACGTGTGATCGAGGGCATGGAGCTGTTCAACCGCGTGCGTTTCGACGACTGCTTCCAGGTCGCCATCAGCGACGGCAGGGTCTATTTCGGCTCCTCCGTCGACGGACGCATCCTGTGCCGCGACCTCAGGACGGGCCGTGAGGAATGGTCCTTCTTCACCAACGGGCCGGTGCGGCTTGCCCCCGCCGTTTCCGACGGCAGGGTCTACGTCGGGTCCGACGACGGCCATGCCTACTGCCTGGATGCGAAGACGGGCGCGGTCGTCTGGAAGCTGCGCGCCGGGCCTAACGATGAACGCATTCTCGCACGCGGCCGCATGATCTCCCGCTGGCCCGTGAGAACCGGCCTGCTTGTCGATGAAGGCACCGTCTTTTTTGGAGCAGGCGTGTTTCCGCACGAGAACATCTACCTGTACGCCGTCGATGCCGCTACCGGCCGGGTGACCTGGGTCAATGACGCCATCAGCCAGGAGGACGCAGGCAGGAACGACCTCTCGCCCCAGGGTTACCTGCTGGCCACCAAGGACCTGCTGTTCGTGCCTTCAGGACGGGCCCTGTCCGTGGCCTTTGACCGCAGGACGGGCCGCCAGGTGAACAAGCCTGCGCCGGGCTGGCGCGGCGATGCAGGCGGACAGATCGGCGGCTCTCAGGCCATGCTGGTGGAGGACCAGATCCTCGCCGTGGGTGAACATCAGATCCTGGCGCTCGACCAGAAGACCGGCAAGACAGGCTATGCCTGGTTTCGCGGCACGCAGCTGACCATGACCGGACGGACAGGCTTCATGGCCACGGGCAAGGAGATCATCGCCATCGACCGCGACCGCCATGCCGAGGGCACCCGCAGAAGGCATGCCCTGGAGATGACCGCCGGCAAGCTCACCAGCGACCTGCGCAAGCATCCGGCGATCGCCGAGCTGAAGAAGGTGGAGAAGCTTGAGGCCGCAATGAAGACCGCGAAGCCTGCGGATGCGGAGAAGCTGAAGCTCGACCTGACCGCAGCGGCCGCAAAGTACGAGCCGCTGCGCGCCGATTACCAGGCGAAGAAGGACCAGCTGGCCGCATCGAGAAAGCAGCTCGCGGACATGAAGGACGACGGCGTGCTCTGGAGCCTGGCCACGCCGCATCAGTCCGCCCTGATCCATGCAGGTGGAACGCTGGTCGCCGGCGGCAGGGGCGAGGTCATCGCCATCGACGCCGCCACGGGGAGGATTGTGTGGCAGGCCGCCGTCGAGGGTGAGGCACGCGGGCTTGCCTCGGCGGACGGACATCTTGTGGCCAGCACCACCAGCGGCCGCATCTACACCTTTGCCGACGCCGCCCAGCCCGCCGCCCAGGCCCTGGCCTCGTCTGCGGAACCCGTGCAGGATCCCTTTCCCAGGGATGAACACACTTCCCGTTATGCCGGGGCGGCCGAGGCCATCCTGCGGGCCACCGGCGTGGACCGCGGCTTCTGCCTGGTGCTTGGCAGCGGGGACGGCCGGCTCGCGCATGAAATCGCCCGCCGCAGCCGCCTTTCCGTCTTCGGGGTCGAGGCCGACGAGGCCAGGGTCCGATCATCCCGCGAGACCCTGCTGCGCACCGGCCTGTATGGCTCACGCATCACGATCGACCACCTCGACCTTTCGATGATTCCGTACTCCAGCTATTTCGCAAACCTCATCGTCTCGGATTCGCTGCTGCAGACCGGCAGGGTTCCCGGAATCCCGGAAGAAGTCGCCCGTACTCTCAAGCCTGTCGGCGGCGTCATCTGCCTGGGCGCCCCCGGCAGGGAGACCGACGTGGCGGAATGGCTGGCAAAGACCAAGCTAACCGAGGAAAAGGCCGTGCTCAGCAGGTCCGGAGACTGGACCCTGCTCAAGCGCGCCGCACTGCCGGGCGCCGACTCCTGGTCGCATCAGTATGGCAACGCCGCGAACACCAGCAGCAACAACGACCAGCGCGTCAAGGGAGGTTTGAACGTGCTGTGGTACGGAGATCCAGGCCCAGGCGAGGCGGTGAACCGTCATGACGGCGCCGTGGGGCCGATCTCGGTAAACGGCAGGCTGTTCACCCAGGGCGACACGAGCATCCAGGCGCACGACGCCTTCAACGGTCAGTTTCTCTGGGAGGTGAAGAACCCCGGCGCCATGCGCATCGGCGTCTTCAACTCACGCGAGCCCGGCAACATGGCCGCGAGCGACGACCACCTCTTCATGCTGCTCGACGACAAATGCCTCCAGTTTGACGCCGCCACAGGCAGGACCGTGCGTGAACTGAAGATTCCCGGCGAGAGCAGGCCCAACCTCCAGTGGGGCTACCTCGCCTATCATGAGGGGCTTCTTTTTGGCACCGTCACACAGCGTGTCGAGAACGCTGCGGAGAGCGCCCGGCGCGGCAGGAGCGCCTCGATCTCCACCGACCAGCTCTTTGCCTATGATGTGAAGACCGGTGAGCTGAAGTGGACGCACCAGGGCAGGCATGTCTCCCACGTCTCCATCGCCATCGGCAACGGCCGCATCTTCTTCATCGACGCCTCGCTGACTCCGGCGCAGCGCGAGGACATGCTGCGTCAGGACAAGACCGAGCTTGCGAAACTCACCGGAAAGGCCAGGGATCTCGCCGAAGAGCGCGTCAAGAACGCCGACATGCGCATGGCCGTTGCGCTCGACGCCAGAACGGGCGTGCAGCAGTGGGCGAAGCCTGTGGATGTCACGGACTGCAGCGAGATCGGCATCGGCGGCGGCGCGCTGACCCTGATGTACCAGAACGGCCGGCTCGTGCTGGGCGGCGCAAACGCGAACGGTCACTACTGGGAGCAGTTCCTCGCGGGCGAGTTCGCCCGCCGCCGCCTCGTGGTTCTTGATGCCGAGAAGGGGGAGAAGATCTGGTCAAAGGACGCCAACTACCGCAGCCGCCCCATCGTCATCGGCGACGAGGTCATCGCAGAGCCCTGGGCCTACGACCTTTACACCGGCGAACAAAAGATGCGCACGCATCCGCTGACCGGCGAGAAGACACCATGGATGTTCGCCCGTCCGGGCCACCACTGCGGCGCGCTTTCCGCCACGGCGAACCTGATGTTCTTCCGCTCCAAGTCCACCGCCTACTACAACATGGACGAGGACGAGGGCACCGAGCATTTCGCGGGGCAGCGGCTCGGCTGCTGGATCAACACCATCCCCGCCAACGGCCTGGTCATGATCCCCGAGGCCAGCGCCGGCTGCGTCTGCCTTTTTTCCATCGCCTCGACCATCGTCTTTGAGCCGCGCGCCGACCGCATGAGCTGGGGAGTTTACAGCGCCTCCGGAGCCAGCACGCCGGTCCAGCACATGGCCCTCAACCTCGGTGCTCCCGGCGACCGTCGTGACGCCACCGGCAGGCTCTGGCTGGGTTATCCCAGGCCTTCCTCACGCGCCGGCATCGACCTGCCGCTGAACATCGCGCAGAAGTTTGCCAAGGGAGGCGAGTTCTTTGCCGTGAACGAGGAATCCCACAAGGTTGAGGGCACACGGACGCCCTGGATTCACACCTCGGGCGCGCGCGGCCTCCTGAAGGCCGAACTGCCGCTGATCGGCGAGGGCGAAAAGCCTCAAACCTACACCGTGAGGCTCTACTTTTCCGCCCCTGAAGGCGACAGGCCGGGCCAGCGGGTCTTTGACGTGAAGCTCCAGGACAAGACGGTGCTGAAGGGCATGGATGTCGTGGTCCGCACCGGCGGAGCGGGCCGTGCGCTGGTCGAGGAGTTCGAACGCATTCCCGTGTCCGGAAAACTGCTTCTCGAAATCCAGCCGGCCCAGGCGGATGCAGCGGCTGAAAACCAGCCCGTGCTCAACGGCATCGAGGTCCTGCGCACCAACGCCAGCGAGGTCAAGGGCGGCGTGGCGGGACGGTGACAGGGTTCAGGCTGCGAGGTCGAGGCCCCGGTGCATCACGCGCTGGTAGGTCACGACCTCGAAGGCGAAGGCATGTTCAGGATCGGCGTCATGGGCCTGGCGCAGCACAGGCTCCCAGTCGCGCGAAGAGATCACGGGAAACGGCAGCCCTCCGCCGAGCCTCTGCCGGACATGCGTGATGACCAGCGAATGAGCCCGCGGCATCGCCGCCGCGTACACCTCGGCGCCGCCGCAGCACAGCAGCTCGTGCTCACCCGCCTGACCGGCCATGCGAAGGGCGTCATGAACGGACTGCACCACCCGGCCACCAGGCACGCTCAGGGATGCGTCACGGCTCAGCACCAGGGGCACGTGTCCGGGCCGGAACCAGCCGGTCATTTCATCATAGGTCCGGCGGCCCAGCAGCAGCCAGCGCCCCCGGGTCTTTTCACGAAACTGCGCCCGGTCCGCCGGCAGCTCCCAGGGCACGCCTTTGCCATGGGAGATGAAGCCGTCTACGGACACGGCTGCAATGAGGGTCAGGCGGGGGCTCATGCCATCATGCTAGCCCGGAAGCCCCGTCCTGTCACTGGCCGGCGGCCGGGGCCTTGAAAAGATCATCCCCCGCCTCGTCGGGCGGCGCCGGGTTCAGCGTGAGGATGTAGCCGACGACGTTTTTCATCGTTTGTTCGTCCGCGATGAAGAGCGTCGCCATCTGCACCATCTTGGCGCCCTTTTCATCGCCCTTGGCCGCGCCGCGGTGCAGGCCCTTGAACTTCTTCAGCTGGTCCAGCAGGTACCAGCCCTGACGTCCCACCAGCGGCGGGCTGCCAAAGGCCATCTCCCCGCTGGCGTTGTAGCGGTGGCATTCCATGCAGCGCTCATAAAACAGCTCCTGGCCGAGGCGCACATCAGCCCCGGCGATCTCACGCTCCTTCGGAACCACCAGGGGCAGGCTTTCCACATGCTTCGCCACCGCCTCGATCTGCTCCGGCTTCAATGACCTGGCGATCGCGGCCATCATGGCGCCCTGCGGATCCGCCTGGGTGTTCGAGCCACGTTTGCCGTCATGAAAGTTCAGAAGCTGCGTGGTCACGTACCAGGAGGGTTCGCTCGCGATGGAGGGCGACCTCACCTCCAGCTTGCCCTCGCCTTTCTCGCCATGGCACTGGGCGCAGACGTTCTTGAACAGCACGGCCCCTTCATCCGCAGCAGGCAGGGCCAGCGGCAGGAACAGGCAGAACAGCAGGATGAGCGGGTTGGGGCGCACAAGCATGAAAACGTCCGAAACCTGCGCTCTTTGGCATGAGAACAAGCGTGGCACAGCGAAGGACAAGCACGGTCACAGGGGCTCCACCGCCGTCAGGATGCCGCCCAGGAAAAGCTCTTCATAATCCTGCTCAAAGGCGTTCTCCGCAGGCGGCCAGAACAGGCCTTCACGCATTCGGCGGACGATTTCGGCGGCACAGGCCAGGGCATGATCCTGCCAGGCGTCGTCAAAGTCCTCCCAGGTGAGGATGGCGGTGTCCTGCACGCTTTTGGGCAGGCAGAAATAGCCGGCCTCATCCACCCGCAGCCCCTGCTGGCGCATGGCGGCGGCATAAAGTGGAAGCTGCAGGTCCTGCCAGAGCCAGGTCTCGCCCCCGAGCTCGAAGGTCTTCCAAAGGTCAGCGTCGGAGAGCCGGCGGCGCGGCCCGACCTTCTCCGCATGGGCCTCGCGTGGGTTGCGCACCTTGTTGGAGGTCTTGAAGTCGATCAGGCGGAGGCGCCCGGTCTTTTCATGCCGGTCCACGCGGTCGATCTTACCCTTCAACAGCGCGCCGTCGATGCGCAGCGCATCCGCAGCCGAACCCATTTTCATTTCAGCCGCATGAATGCGCCAGCCGTCGGCACGCTGGGCGGCCTCGATCTCGGCGGCATGGCGCAGGTTCTGGATCAGCGCTTCAAACTGGATGCTGATCAGCGGCGCGGGCCTGTGCCCATGAAGACGGTGCAGCTCCTGCCTCGCGGCCTCGACGAGGAAGTCGGCGATCTCCTCCTCGGACTCGCTGTCCTTCACCGAGGCATCAAGGGCGAGCTGGTGGAAGGCATGATGGGCCAGCGTGCCGAAGCCCATGGCATCAAGCTCGCGCCGGGAGGCGTCCACCGCAGCCATGCCCAGCTCGTTGGAGCAGTAGTCGCGGAAGGGGCAGTTCAGGTAGGAACGCAGGCGCGTCGGCGAGATGGTTTCGACCACCGGGGCGGCGATCCTCGGCCGCAGGCGCCAGAGCAGCGTGCGCGGCGGCTCGGCCGCATGGACGGCCCCGTCCTCCTTGGGAAACAGGTGCTCCACGCGGTCCGGCAGGCGGTGGTCCGGACACAGCAGCAGCAGGCGGGAGGGACGCAGCGCATCTCCACGCTCGCCCCACTGGCCGCAGGTCAGATGAAGCGAGCCCGAAGGCCCGGCTCGCATCTCGGCAAGGGTGCGCAGCAGGTAGGCATCGCGGGCGAAGCGGCTGGCCTGGCAGGGCAGGCCGAGGGCCTCGCGGGCGCTGTCCGGGAGGAAGGGGTGCGAGGTCAGGATGCCGGGGATGTGCTCCTCGTTGACACCTGCCACGATGAGGTGCGGCGCGGGCTCCCAGAGCAGCTCCAGCCAGCCCTGGAGCACCAGGTCCACCTCGCCGCGCGGCTCGCCCAGGGAGCGGTCCTGGATCATCTGGAGCGACAGCGCCAGCTGCTCGCCGGGCCCCGTGCGCAGGCCGAAGCGCGGCAGCTCCTCCTGCACCTCGGCGCAGGCCAGCAGCCAGGCGTCGGCAAGGCCCTGCAGCAGATGATCACGTCGTTCGTTAGGCACAAACTCACGGGCGCCGTAGAAGCACGTCAGCAGTTCCCGGGCCGCATCGGCCGGCGGCAGGCTTCTCATCCGGGAAAGCAGCGCCTGCATGCCCTTCATGGCGCGGGCCAGCAGGGGGCTCCTGTCGGAGTCCACCAGTTCGATGCCATGGTCCAGCGTCACCGGCAGGTGCCTGGCGGCGAAATCATCCGCCTCCTCCAGAAGGCGCAGCCCTGAAGGCTTCACCGCGCCAGCCGGCTGTTTTTCCTGTTCATCAGCCGCAGGCTCATCGGCTTCGTCATCAACCGCGCCCGCCAGGCCCTGCCTCACCTCCGGCACACGCAGCAGGCTGGCAAAGGCCCTCCAGGCGCCTCCGCCCAGGAGCGACTGCATTTCCTGAAGCACATGCCACAGACCCGTCTGCATGGGCGGCACGCCGCCTGGCTCAAAGACACGCACCCCCTCAACCCGCAGCTTTTCAATCAGCACCGCCCCGGTTTCAGGATCGCCGATGCCAACCGCGACTCGCCCCTTCGGCGCCGTTTGGCGGATCAGGCCCAGAACGGAAGCCGCCTGGGCGGCCGCGTCATGACAGACATGGATGTGCTCCTCAGTCAGCGGCACCTGATGCTCCGCCTGCTCCCCCCAGAAACCAGGCAGCGGACGTCCGGCATCATCAAACCAGCCCGCCATCTCCGGCGGAGCATGCACGCAGACCGTGACCTGCACCTCACGCGCGGCACAGGAACGCAGCCAGATGCCGAGCAGGGGCGTCAGGTCGGGTGAAGGCAGCACCAGCACCGAAGTGACGCCTTCGGGAAGCAGCGGCTTGTGAGCCACCGCACGTTTGGCGGCCTGAGGCTCCTCCAGACCGGCGGCTTCAAGCTCCTTCAGGAAGGACGACTCAAGACGGGCCAGGTCCTTCCATCGCGCCGCATCCGCCTCGATCCTACCGGCGGCGTCCACAAAGGTCAGCCCGCCCGCGCCGAGCAGCGACTTCAGCTCCGCGAGAAGCTCCGCCATCTCCACCTCCCAGGTCCAGCCGCGCTCTTCCGGCAGCCTGGGAAAGAGGGCCTCAAGCGTGGAGGGCGAAACCTTTTGCAACACTTTTTGCCAGGCCATCCGGCACTGGAGGCGCGACGCGACGGCACCCCGGCGCAAGGGCGGGGCAAGGACTGTCTCCGGCGTCCAGACCCAGGGCACGACGGTGCCGGCGCCATGCTCGTCCGTGGCGCGTGCCAGGGCCTCCTTGAGCCGGCGGCCCGCCTCCATCGTGGGCACGACAATGAGCTTGTCCGAAAGGTCCAGCGCACCGAGCTGAGGCCTCCATCCCTGCATCAGGTGCCCGACCGCTTTTTCGAGCACGGGGGCGTTCCAGGACCAGGATCGTTTTTGCAGGGCGGCGGGCATGGTCGTCTTATGGCAGGAATCCGTGTCTCACGCCACCTCCACCGCATGGCAGGCCACGCCTTCCGCCCGCATGGCATCAAGAAAGGCCGCCTCCGCATCCACCCGGACCAGGGCGGCGCCAAGCTTGAGGGCGGCGGCTTTCCAAAGGTCAAAGTGACGCGCATACGCCTCCATGTATCCTTTCAGGACATCCGGCTCCACGCGATGCTCCTGAGGCAGCAGCGTCTCGGCGTCGACAAACTCATGGTTGCCCTGCCATCCGGGCGCGGATTCGGCGGAACAATGGGGGACAAACACGATGCCCCTGCCCTGGCTGCGCACCAGCTCCGCCAGAAGCGGCTCCGGCGCGGATGGGAAAAGCAGGTCGCTGACCAGCACCCGCATGGAGCCGGCACGCAGCGGCAGTCGAGACAGGGCGGGAGGTTCGGCGACGCCTTCAGCGGGCATCCTTTCCAGGGCTTCGAACCAGCGGCCCGAGCACAGGGCGTCCGTCTCCAGCACGGCGTGAGCCGGCCCCCTCACGGCAAAGGCGCGCACGGAGGCCCCGGCGGAAAAGGCGGCCTCAAGCACGAACGCAAGCAGTTCGAGCGTGCGTTGCCGTTTTGTTGGATAGGCCGACATCGACGCGCTGGCGTCCAGCAGCACATCCACCTGGGGACGCACCTCCTCTCGGTGGACCTTCATCGTGTAGCTGCCGGTGCGGGCGTAGGCCTGCCAGTTGATCTGGCGCGGATCATCACCCGGCACATAGGCCCGGTGGTCCTGGAACTCGAGGCTGCTGCCCGTGCCCAGGCCCAGAAAGCCGCCGGCCTGGCCGCGCCAGCGCTGCTGCCGGAAGGGCAGGTGCAGCACCTGCACCCAGGCCCTGGCACGGCCCTGGATCTCCTTCATATCGTCCGAGGTCGCGGTCATGATCCAAAGGCGGTTCCGGCCAGTGAGCGCTGGCGCACGGCCTCGTAGAGCACCACGGAGACCGCCGTGGACAGGTTCAGGCTGCGGGTGCCCTTCATCGGGATGTGCAGGGTTTCACCGAGCCGCATGATCGACGGCGGGATGCCACGCGTCTCAGGACCATAGACCAGGAAAAGATCGTCGGCGGCCGAGAGGTTGCTTTCCCAGTAAACGCCGGCCCCCTGCACCTCCACCATCTTCAGCAGGGCGCCACTGCCGACAGACCGGTGAAACTCCTCCCAGTCCTCCCAGACACGCACATCCACCTCATGCCAGTAATCCAGGCCGGAGCGCTTCAGATACTTGTCCTCCAGGCTGAAGCCCAGCGGCTTGATCAGGTGCAGCCGGGCGCCGGTCGCCAGGCAGAGCCGCCCGACCGCGCCGGTGTTGTGCGGGATCTCTGGCTGGAAGAGGACGATGTGGATCATGCATCTCGGGAAGGCTGACTTCGGACTAGTACCTTTTGCCGGGAGTCGCCCCCACCTCGCCGCGGAACAGGTGCACGCCGTCAAACTTTTCGTCAGGCCGGAAAAGCCAGCCGGGCGAGGTGTCCTTCAGCTCATGACGTTGCAGCACGAACTCGGGCAGGATCATGTTGCTGTTCGGGTCATACACCTTGCGTCCCGAGAAGTAGCCCCAAAGGCGGTATTCGGTGTTATGGTCGAAGCCATAGGCGGGCGTGTCACCCTCAGGCATCTCGGGGTAGCGGTCAGGCTGCCTCATGAAGCGCTCGTTCAGCACCACCAGGCGGGACTTGTCCCAGCTCTCGCCAGGCCTGCGCACATAGCCCCAGAAATGCGTGCGGTCGATGTGGAAGCGGCGGCCGATGTAGTAGTCTCCGGGCGGCTCGGCGGCGATGGCCATGCGACGGTATTCCACCTGCTGAAGCTGGGCCGGTGAAAGGCCGCCGGTCTGGCAGGAGGCAAGCGCGGCGGCGGCAGCCAGCAGGGAGAGAAATCGGGGGATCAGGGACATGCGTGGCGCGAGTCTGAAAAGAGACCGCCGGGGCGCAAACGGAAAGCGGAAGCCGCTGGCATCATCCAATCATGCAGGCAATGTCAGGACCGTGCCGGACACCCCCCTTTCATCGCCGCCTGTCGCCTCAGATCCCAACCCCGCCTGCTGCGGCCGTTGCGGCGCGCCGGCAGCGTCGAGGTTTGGCGATGAATTCATCTGTGACGACTGCTATGTCCACTGCGGATCCTGCTGCGCCGATGATCCTGACGACGACTGAGAACCTGTCTTCGGGTTATTCCTGGCCAGCGGCATCCTCCGGCTCTGGCCTGGGCAGCCTGCGGACGCAGACCTTGTCAATGCGCTGACGGTCCATGTCGATGACCTCGATCTCGAAGCCGCCCACGCTGAACTTCTCCGCCTCGCGCGGCAGCCTCTCCAGATGCTGCATGATGAAGCCCGCCAGGGTCTGGAAGCTGTCGGCCTCCGCCTCGGACACCGCTTCAAAGCCGGGGATCGCCTCGTTCACCGCATCGATCTCCGTCATGCCGTCCGCCATCCAGGCATCGGGGCCGGATTCGCGGATCATCGGCGTTCCAGGCGTATCCGGGCGGTTGACCGGCAGCTCACCGACCACCTCCTCGGCCAGGTCCTCGATGGTGACCAGGCCACGCACGATGCCAAACTCATCCGTCACCACGGCGGCATGATGGGAGGCGCGGCGCAGCTCCTCCAGCAGCGTCAGCGCCGGCTGGTTGTCGGAGACAAACACCGGCTCGCGCATCAGCTCGCTCACCTTTTGCACCTGCCCGGCCGCGACCGAGAGAAACAGGGCGCGCAGCGAAACCATGCCCACGACATGATCCCTGGATTCATCATAGACCGGAAACACCACCTGGCGCGCCCCTGACTGAAGCTCCTCCGCCACGCTTGCGGCCGTTTCATCGACATGCAGGAAGATGACCTTGGGCTTCGGCCGCATGATCTCCTCGGCCTTCAGCTCACGCAGGTCGAACACGCCCTCCACCATCTCGCTTTCACGATGATGCAGGTTGCCCGTCACCATGCCCTCGCGCACCAGCACCTCCACCTCCGCCAGGGTCGGTCCGGCCGGTGAGCTGCTGTTTCCGAAGAAGCGCATCAGAGTCCGAGTGCTCAGCTCCAGCACCCAGACCAGCGGGCTCGCCACGCGTGACAGCCAGTCCATCGGGCCAGACATCAGGCAGGCGATGCCCTCGGCGTTGCGCAGGGCGAGGCTCTTGGGAACCAGCTCGCCGACGACCAGGGAAAGGTAGGTGATGAAGGCCACCACCAGGCCGAACGCCACCTGCTCCTCATGTCCGGCAAGCCAGGGAATCCCCTGGAGCCACGGAACCACATAGCCCGCCAGGCTCGCACCGCCATAGGCGCCCGCCAGCACGCCGACCAGCGTGATGCCGATCTGCACCGTGCTCAGAAACCGTTCCGGATTTTCCGCCAGCCGCAGCGCCAGCCTCGCGCCGCGGCTGCCGTCCTCCGCACGCTTCTGCATGCGCGCCTTCTTCGCCGACACGATGGCGATCTCGGCCATGGCAAAGACGCCGTTGAGGACGAGCAGGAGAAGGATGATGAGGATTTCAGACATGAAGGCGATGGCCTGGCGTCAGGTTTTCTCCGGACGCCCGGCATGACGGGACGCCACGGGAGCAGACCCGGCCCGGTTCCGCAACAGCCCTTGCGAATTCTTCGCCGGTGCTCCGGTAGGCCTCGTCATAGCAACCACCAGGCCATGCCGAAGTAGAACAGAAGGGTGAAGATGTCCGCCAGGGCCAGGGTGACCGGCCCGGCGGCGATCTTGGGATCAAGGCGAAGGGCGTGCAGCAGCGTGGGAATGCTCAGGCCGGTGATGCAGGCGGTGAGAAGCGCCAGCGCGATGCTTCCGCCAATGCTGGCCGCCACCGCAGCCTCGCCACGCCACAGCCAGACGATGAGCGCCACGATGAGCCCGCAGCCAGCGCCCAGGAGCAGCGCCGTGAAGGCCTCGCGCCTCAGTGCCCCGAGATACCAGCGCAGCGTCGGCTTCACGCTGCGCAGAGCCTGGATGGCCACCGTCATGGACTGGATGCTCACGCTTTCACCAAGGCCGAGGATCAGCGTCATGAAGAAGGCCAGCACGATGCTCTTCGCCAGCGTCACTTCAAAGGCGCTCGTCAGCACCGCACACAGCGTGCCGCTGCTGATCGTGGCCAGCAGCCAGGGGAAGCGGAAGCGAAACGCCCGCACCGGCGAGGCCTCGCGCACCTGCGCCACATTGAAGCCGATCGTCTCAAACAAGTCCTCGATCTGTTCACGCTCCGCGAGGTCAAAGATCCGGTCCGAGAGCAGCCCCACGTCCACCACACCCACCAGTCGCCCGTCCATGTCGATGACCGGCAGCGCGAGGAACTTCCGCCTGGCAAAGACCTCCGAGGCCTCCAGCAGCGACTCCTCCGGCCTGAGCACGGTGACGTTCTGGATCATGTGCGCCTCCACCTTGTCCTCCAGCGGAGCGGTGAGAAGACGCCGTGTCGGGATCACGCCCAGCAGACGGCCCTCCGGCCCGATGACATAAAAATACACCAGACGCTCCCCCACGCCCACCTGGCGGATGTGAGCCAGCGCCTCGCCGATGCTTGAATGATGGGCCAGCGCCGGGAAGTCCAGGCGCATCAGGCTGGAAACGGGCGCGCTGAGATCAATGCCCGCCTTCTTTTCCTCCGCCGGGCTCCATGAAGCTGAAGTGCTGCGCTCCACATCATCCTCCACCTCCTCAGCCCTGTGAGACGGCGGCACCACCAGCACGGAGCATGGCGCCTCGCGCAGCACGCCTTCAGCCGTCCCACCAAGCCAGGCCCTGCGCCAGCCCTGCGCCCCATGGGTGGAAATCACGATCAGGTCCACCTGCTCACGGCGTGCCAGACGGCGCAGCGCATGGTCCGGCGTTCCCTCCACGACCCGCGTCTCCACCTTCAGGTCCACCGCCAGATGCTCCTCACGGAAGGCGGCGAGACGATCATCCGCCTCCGCGCGCATGGCGTCTATCTGCTCGCCAAAGCGGCGGTATTCCAAGGTTCCAGGCAGGCCCATCGGCTCCTGGACGTTTGCCAGCAGCAGCCTCGCCTCATAATGCCGGGCGATCAGCTCCGCCCAGGGAAAGGCGGCGCAGGAGTCCTCGGAGAAGTCCGTGCTGATCAGGACGTGGCGCGGCTCACGCGGTCCCTGTGCCTGGTCCTCACCGACGACGAACACCGGGCAGCAGGCATGACGCGCCACCTTTTCCACCGTGCTGCCCAGCGCTTCATGGATGAGCCCGCCTTCCTCGCCCGTGCGGCCTGTCACCACCAGCTCAAAGCCACCCTCCTGCGCCGTGCGGACGATCTCCTCAAACGCGCGCCCCTCCGCAAGCACGACATCCACGCCATCCACGTCAAGCTCACGCGCCTTCTCCTTCAGCCGCTGCCGGGCGTGCTCTCGACGCTCCTTGGGAAAGTCACCCCAGTGCAGGGCGATCTCGGGATCATCCGTCACCGGCTCCAGCACATGCAGCAGCGTCAGGTTCGCACCGATGCGCGCCGCCAGCGCCGCCGCCGTGCGCAGGACCACCGTGCTTTCCTGCGTGAAGTCCACCGCCACCAGCAGGCGCTTCGGCGGTCCGGGCGCGGAGAGTGTGCAGCTTTCCGCCTTGTTTCCCCCAGCGCTGTTCATGACTTCTGGAATGCAGGTTTGAGTTTCTCACGAATCCGGCCTGCGACCGCCGTCACCGACGGCCGCATCCCCCGCCAGCCTGACATCGGAGCAAACGATCCGTCCGTCCCGGCGTCAGGCCTCAGCAGGGCCATCGGGCCCGCGATCATGGAACCGGAAGTCAGCATGGCTTCTGCTTAGCCAGGTTCGTCCTCAGGATCAACCTCCGATGAGGCATGTCCAGGCGTTCATGCCGTCGCGCCGGAAGCGGCGGCGGTGAACCTGTTTCAGGGCATGCATTCATGAGGAGGCAAAGGATTACTCAACCGGCGCCCGGCCCTCCCGGCGACGGCCGAAGCGCAGCCATTTCTCCAGCTCGACCGCGGCGAAGGACAGCGCAGTGACGCCGGTGATTCGCAGCCAGGCGCCGGCATCGAGCGGGGCGGTGTGGAAGAGGTGCTGCATGAAGGGTGCGTAGGTGAAAAGGAGCTGCGCACCGATCATCCCTGCCGCACCGACGAGGGCCAGCGGATTGCTGAAGACGCCGACATGGAGCAGCGAGTGGTTCAGCGAGCGGCAGCTCATGAGGTAGGCCACCTCCACCATGACGATGACATTGATCACGGCGGTGCGGGCGGCGGCGATGCTTTCCCCGCCGAAGCTGGTCTCGTAAAAGTAGAGCCAGTAGCCGCCGAGGATCATGATGAGCGAGATCAGCCCGGTGCGCATCATGAGCGGAATGGTGAGCAGCGGCAGCTTCGGATCACGCGGAGGGCGGTCCATGAGATCCTTCTCCTTGGGCTCAAAGACGAGCATGAGGCCGAGAAAGATGGCGGTGGCCATGTTCACCCACAGAAGCTGCACGGGCACCACGGGCAGCACGAGGCCGAAGAGCATGGCGACAAGGATGATGGAGCCTTCACCGACATTTGTGGGCAGCGTCCAGACGATGAATTTCCGCAGGTTGTCGAAAACGCCGCGCCCCTCCTCGACGGCGGCCTCGATGGTGGCGAAGTTGTCATCCGTGAGGATCATGTCCGCCGCGCCTTTCGCCACATCCGTGCCGGCGATGCCCATGGCGATGCCGATGTCGCTCTGCTTCAAGGCGGGCGCGTCGTTCACGCCATCGCCGGTCATGGCGACGACCTGCCCATGGGCCTGGAGGGCACGCACAAGGCGCAGTTTTTGCTCGGGTGCCACGCGGGCAAAGACATCCACGCGGTGCGCGACCTCCGGCAGTTCGCCATCGCTGACTTTCTCCAGGTCACGCCCGGTCATGACCTGCACGCCATCGCTGTCGGCGATGCCGAGCTTTTCGGCGATGGCGCGGGCGGTGAGGGCGTGGTCGCCGGTGATCATCTTCACGCGGATGCCGGCGCGGCGGCAGTTTGCGACGGCAGCGATGGCCTCCCGGCGCGGCGGGTCGATCATGCCTTGCAGGCCCAGGAAGGTGAGGCCGTCCTGCACATGCTCGTGCGCAAGGGCATCGCCCGTGTGGGAGGCATGACGCCGGGCGAAACCGAGCACGCGCATGCCCTGCGCGGCAAGTTTTTCCACGGCGGCCCGGACGGCGTCCTTGTCGAGCGGCACGAGGGAGCCATCGGCGGCGAGCGTGTCCGTGCAGCGGTCCAGCAGACGCTCCACGGCCCCCACCTTGTAGATGGTGCGCCGGCCCTCCAATGCGTGCAGCGTGGCACGGAACATGTGCTCGGATTCAAAGGGGATCATGCCGAGCCTGGGCGACAGGTCCGTCATCTCCTCGTGAATGAGGCCCGCCTTGGCCCCGGCGACGAGCATGGCGGCCTCCGTGGGATCTCCCTGCACGCTGTGGCGGCCTTCAACATCCTTCACGACCTGGGAGTCATTGCAGAGCACGCCGGCGCGCAGGCATTCAAGCAGCGCCGGATGCTGTGCCGGATCGATCTCACGTCCGCAGAGCCTGATCTCGCCGCGCGGGTCATAGCCTCCGCCGGTGATCTCGTAGTCACGGCCTCCGGCCAGCACACGCTGCACGGTCATCTGGTTCTCGGTGAGCGTGCCGGTTTTGTCGGAACAGATGACGGTGGTGCTGCCGAGCGTCTCCACGGCGGGCAGCTTGCGGATGATGGCGCGGCGCTTCGCCATGCGTGAAACGCCGATGGCGAGCACGATGGTGACGGCGGCGGGCAGGCCCTCCGGGATCGCGCCCACGGCCAGCGCAACGGCGGCCATGAACATCTCCACCACCGGCTCCCCGCGCAGCACGCCGGAGAGGAAGGCCGCGGCTGAAAGGCCGAGGATGATCCACAGCAGCAGCTTGCTGAAGCTGCTGATCTTTTGCGTGAGCGGCGTGGAAAGCTCCACCGCATCGGCGATGAGCCAGGCGATGCGGCCTGTCTCCGTTTTGTCGCCCGTGGCCCACACGAGCCCCTCCGCCGTGCCATAGGTGACGGAGGTGCCCGCGAAAACCTGGTTTTTTCGATCCGCCAGCACCACATCATGCGCCAGCGGATCGGCGTGCTTGTGAACGGGCATGCTCTCGCCAGTGAGAGGGGATTCATCGACTTGCAGGCTGTTCACCTGGAAAAGACGCAGGTCCGCGGGCACGCGGTCGCCGCTTTGCAGGACGACGACATCCCCCGGCACGATCTGCGCGGAGGGAATGCGCTGACGGCGGCCATCCCGCCGCACCGTGGCCTCGGTGACGACGAGGCTGCTCAGGGCCTCCACCGCCTTTTCCGCTTTCGACTCCTGGATGAAGCCGATCACGGCATTGATCAGCACCACGCCGAAAATCACGCTCGAATCCACCCATTCGTTCAGCACGCCGGTGATAACGGCTGCGGCCAGCAGCAGATACACCAGGGGCTGGTTGAACTGCTGGAGGAAGCGCTTCCACGCCGGCGTGCCTCCGCGTGCCGTGACGACATTGAAGCCATATTCCTTCTGCCGCCGCACCACCTCCGCAGCACTGAGGCCATGCCGGCAGTCGGACTTCAGCATTAGCACCACCTCGGACATTTCGAGCTGATGCCAGCAGGAGGTGGTGGATGGAGCGGATTTCATCGGCTGGGCGTGAGGTTTGCAGGGAGGTGCGTTTGCTTGAAATACCCCGCCGCTCCGGAAACCCCTCATAAAAAACCGTCAGAATCCTCCTTTGCCAATGAGGAGGCAGGTGCGGGAAATTTCCATGAAGCTGGGAAACAGGTGAAGGAAGCAGCCCTCGATGCCTTCACCAATGATTATGGCAGCCGCCCGGCCCTGCAACGGCCATCACACCTGCCTGAAAAGGAACAGCTCCATGACGACAGCCCCGGAAAGCTCACAGAACCGTTCCTTCGAGCAAAGGCAGCCCGTCCAGATGGCTGCGGAGGTTGGTCACAGTCACTCGGGCGATCTCTCCCAGCGCCTCCCGGGTCAGGAAGGCCTGGTGGGAGGTCACCAGCACGTTGGGGAAGGTCAGAAGACGGCTGAGCTCATCGTCCTCCAGCAGGCCGCGCTCCGAATGGTCCTCGAAAAAGATGCCCTCCTCCTCTTCATACACATCCAGCGCCACGCCGCCGAGCTGGCCGCCTTTCAGGCACCCGATCAGCGCGGTGGTGTCCACCAGCTTGCCGCGGCTGGTGTTCAGCAGATAGGCTCCTGATTTCATCCGCGCCAGCGTGTCGGCATTCAGCAGATGATGCGTCTCCGGCGTGAGCGGCAGGTGCAGGCTCAGGATGTCCGCCTTTTCGAGCACCTCGTCAAAGCGGGTGTAACGCACCGCATGACCCGCCGCCCAGTCGTGTTGCGGAAAAGGATCATAGGCCAGCACCTCGCAGCCGAAGCCGCGAAAAATCTGCGCCGTGCAGCGGCCGATCTTGCCCGTGCCGATGATGCCGGCGGTCTTGCCATGCAGATCAAAGCCCACGAGTCCGGCGAGCGAGAAGTTGAACTCACGGACGCGATTGTGAGCGCGGTGGATCTTGCGGTTCAGCGTGAGCAGCAGCGCCACGGCGTGCTCCGCCACCGCATGGGGCGAGTAGGCCGGCACGCGCGTCACGGTGACTCCAAGCTCGCGTGCTGCGGCAAGGTCCACCTGGTTGAACCCCGCGCAGCGCAGCGCCACATGCCGCACGCCGGCCTCCGCCAGCCTGGTGAGGCAGCCACGGTCAAGCCTGTCGTTCACAAACACGCACACGGCATCACAGCCCGCCGCCGTGGCCGCCGTCTCTGCCGTGAGCCGGAACTCGTGAAAACGCCACTCCATCTGCGCAGCGCCTTCAGCGGCAAGCATGGCGTCGCGGTCATAGGGCTTTGTGTCGTAAAAGGAGATCGCCTTCATCATGTCAAGATACACCGCAGGCTGGAAGAACCCTCGGGAAAAGCAGGCGGCGACGGTGGTCATGACCGGCGGACAAGACCAGGACGCGGCTGAGGATCACGCATCACGCCTTCGCCGCGCCAGCCACTTCCTGACCTCCTCCACCCACAGCACGCTGCTGCCGATGAGTCCCAGGAGCAGGAAGTCGGAAAACGGAATCGGCACGGTGTGGAAGACATGGTTCAACGTGTCGGTGTAGATGACGAGCACGTGCAGCAGGTTGCCCAGCAGCAGGCCGCCGATGAGCCAGCGGTTCTTCAGCACGTCCAGGCTCAGGCTCGACTTCAGCGCGCTGCGGCAGTTCAGCACGTTGAACCACTGGCAGACCGCCACCAGCGTGAAGGTCTCCGCCTGCACCAGTTCAAACGGCGCGCCGCTCCGCAGCCGCCACACGAAGAAGCCGAAGATGGCCGTCACGCTGGTGGCGACCATCAGCAGCATCCGCCGCCACATCGGCGGGGTGATCAGCGCCTCGCCGGAAGGCGTCGGCCTTCGCCGCATCTCATCGCCCTCGAGCCCCTCCATGATGAGGTTCACCGTCACCGTCCCCTCGGTCACGATGTTGATCCAGAGGATCTGTACCGCGGCCAGCGGCAGCGGCAGCCCGGCCAGCAGGGCCAGCAGCAGCACCACCACCTCGTCGATGCTGGTGGCAAACAGGAAGAGCACGACCTTCTTCAGGTTCTGATACACCAGCCTGCCCTCCTCCACCGCCTTCACGATGGTCGCAAAGTTGTCATCCGTGATGACGATCTTCGCCGCGCCCTTCGCCACCTCGGTGCCGGTGACGCCCATCGCCACGCCGACATCCGCCGCTGCAAGCGCCGGCGCGTCGTTCACGCCGTCACCGGTCATCGCGACCACCTGTCTCTGCGACTGAAAGGCCTCGACGATGCGCAGCTTCTGAGCCGGATGCACCCGGGCGAAGACGGAGATGCGGTCCAGGCCCGCACGCAGGTCCTGCTCCGGCATGCGCTCCAGCTCGGCGCCGTCCACCGCGATGTCTCCAGGCCTGGCGATGCCCAGGGCGGTCGCGATGGCGAGCCCGGTGGCCTTGTGGTCGCCCGTGACCATCACCGGACGGATGCCGGCCCCGAGGCATTCGGCAACCGCCGCCTTCACCTCATCACGCGGCGGGTCCATCTGGCCCAGCAAACCAAGAAGCCGCAGCCTTCCCCGGAAGGCTTCAAACCCGGCCTTCTCGTCGATGCCGCCGTCCTCAAGCTCCGCGACCGCCAGCACGCGCAGGGCCTGTGAGGCCAGCTGCTCCGCCACATCAAACGGCTGCACATCACAGAAGGGCAGCAGGCACTCCGGCGCCCCCTTGACGATGACGCGTGAGCCATGCTGCGTGGCCATCATCTTCGTGGCGGAGTCAAAGGGGATCTCGGCATGACGCGGGTGCTGCCGGCGCAGCGCCTCGGGCTCCACGCAGCCCTTGAGCGCCACCGTCAGGAGCGCGGCCTCGGTGGGGTCGCCAAGCGCCCGCCAGCGCCCGTCCGCCACGTCCGGCGGCACAAGCTGGGAGTCGTTGCACAAGACGCAGGCTTCCAGAAGGCGGCGCAGCGCGGGATCATCAAGCTCACGACCGTCTTGAACCAGGCGGCCCTCCGGCGAATAGCCCGCGCCCGTCGCCTTGATGAGCCTGCCATCGGGCAGCACAAGCACCGTGACGGTCATCTCGTTCTTGGTCAGCGTGCCCGTCTTGTCGCTGCAGATGATGCTGGTGGAGCCGAGCGTCTCCACCGCCGCCAGCCTGCGCACGATGGCGCCGCGCCGCGCCATGCGCTGCATGCCCACGGCCAGCACGATCGTCATCGCCACCGGCAGGCCTTCCGGCACCATCGAGACCATCTGGCTGATGGCGACCATGAAGATGTCCACAAACGCGATGCCTCGCAGGAGGCCGAAGGCCAGCACCAGGGCAAAGAGCACGATGCTGGCCGCCACGAGCCACTGGCCGAACTGGGCGAGCCGCAGCTCCAGCGGCGTCCTCGGCTCCTGCGCCGTGGCGGTCATGCGGGCGATCTTGCCCACCTCGGTCTGCAGCCCCGTGGCCACCACCACCGCACGTCCCCTTCCTGAGGTGAGGTGCGTGCCGGAGTAGATCATGTTCCTGCGGTCCCCGAGCGCCGACTCCTCCGGCACCTGGCCCGTCTGCTTCTGCACGGGCAGGGATTCGCCCGTGAGCGCCGCCTCGGTGGCCTCCAGCGCGGCGGCCTCCAGCAGCCTGGCATCAGCGCCCACCTGGTCGCCGGCAGCCAGCAGAAGGATGTCGCCCGGCACCAGTTCGCGGGCCTCGATGAGCCACTCCCCGCCCTCCCTCACGACGCGGACCTTCAGGGCGGAAAGCCGCCGCAGCGCCGACATCGAATGTTCGGCGCGCCCCTCCTGGACGGCCCCGATGACGGCGTTGACGAGCACGACGACCAGGATCACCAGCGCATCGCTGGCGTGGCCCATCGCAAACGAGATCACGGCGGCAACAAAAAGGATGTAAATGAGCGGGCTGGCGAACTGTCCGGCAAAAACGCGCCACATCGGCCTGTGCTCCGCCTCGGGCAGCTCGTTCGGGCCGTGCCTCACCAGCCGGGCGGATGCCTCGGCGGAATCCAGCCCGGACCTGGCGTCGGTTTGAAGCTGCTGGAGGACGTCGTCAACGGGATGGGCATGCATGGCGTGATCCTGCGATGGAAGCAGGTCATGTTAGGCCGGTGCGCCTGGGTTCACCAGCCCGGAATCATCATGTCCACCATGAAAGCAGGCGTCCTGCCGCGTTATGATCCAGGATGTCATTGCTGCGCACCCTCACGCTCACCACCGCCCTGCTCCTGCCGCATGGCCCGGCGCCGGCCCGGGAGATTCTTTCCCTTGAATCACGCAGGCTGCAGCTCGGCAGGGACGGGCGGTTCGAATGGGACCTCCACAAGGACCGCAAGGTCGACGCCGGGCGGCTTGAGCTTCATTTTCAAGCCCATGCAAACGCCGGCGAATGCACGCTGCGCATCTGGCAGCGGGACGTGAAACTTGCCTGGCCCGTGCTGCTTAACGGCCGCAGGCTCGGATCTCTGACGCCTGCCGAACCTGCCCAGGAATGCGTGCTGGCCGTGCCGGCGGGAACGCTTCGCGAGGGCGAAAACCAGCTCGTCATCGAGGCTCCCCCGGCCCTGGATGACATTGAGGCCGGGCCTGTTTTTCTTGAGCTGCGCCCGGTCAGCGAGGCCTTGGGCGGCGCCAGGCTCGACATCACGGTGGCGGATGCCACGACCCAGGCCGGACTTCCCTGCCGTCTCACCCTGACACGCAGGGACGGCACGCTGCAGCCCCTGCGCGCCGAACCTGCCCGGGAGGTCGCGGCACGCACCGGCGTCGTTTACACGACAGGGGGCCATGCCGTGCTGGATGTGCCGCCGGGAGACTATGTGCTTCATGCCGGGCGCGGCTTTGAATGGAGCGTCAGCAGAACGGAGGTTTCCGTGAAGCGTGATGAAACCCGGACGCTCTCATTGAACCTCATCCGCGAGGTCGACACCCGGGGCTGGATTGCCGCCGACAGCCACATCCATACGCTGACCCACAGCGGCCATGGCGACGCCAGCGTTGAAGAACGCCTCATCACCATCGCCGGAGAGGGCATCGAACTCGCCATCGCCACCGACCACAACCATCACACCGACTACGCGCCGGCCGCCGCGGCCCTGGGCCTGAACGACCGCTTCACCTCCGTCGTTGGCAACGAGGTGACCACGAGGCAGGGCCACTTCAACGCCTTTCCCATCGCACCCGGAGCAGCGCCCGTGGATGCCGGCACGCAGGACTGGGCGCAGCTCATCCCGGCCATCCGCTCCACGCCCGGAGTCCGGGTCATCACGCTCAACCATCCACGGGACGTGCATGGCGGCTTCACGCCGCTCGGCACGCTTCAGTTCAACCCGAAAACCGGCAGGCACCGCCGCGCCGGGTCGCTGAAGGTGGACGCCATGGAGGTCGTCACCTCGGCCGCCATGCAGTCGGACATCCATCTTTTGTTCCATGATTGGTTCGCGCTGCTGAACCGCGGGCATCGCATCGCGGCGGTGGCCTCCAGCGACTCGCATGATGTCAGCCGGTACATCCTCGGCCAGGGCCGGACCTATGCGGCGGCGGCGGATGAAAACCCCTCCCGCCCCGACCTGGACGAAGTCTGGCGCAGCTATCAGCAGGGCCGCCTGCTTGTCAGCCTCGGGCTCATGACCACGATGCAGGTCAACGGACGCTTCACCACCGGCGACCTGGCGACGGGGCTCGGAGATGAAATCGAGGTGGAGGTGGTCGTGCAGGGCCCCTCCTGGGTGCAGGCGGACCGGGTGGAGCTTTTCGCCAACGGCACGCTGATCCGCAAGCAATCCCTCAATGACCCGCACCGGCCCGGTGAAAAGGCGCGCCTTCTCTGGAAGCTGCCGCGGCCAACGCATGACGTTCATCTCGTGGCCGTGGCCACGGGGCCCGGGGTGACCGAGCCCTTCTGGGAGATTCCCCGCCCCTATCAGCCGAGCAGCAAGGTCTTCACACCCCGTGTCATCGGCGCCACCAACCCGGTGTGGCTGGACGCCAGCGGCAACGGTCGTTTTGAGTCCGCCTACCTGGTCGCCCAGGAGCTGATCGCCAGGCATGGCGCGGGCACGGAGGACTTGCGCGAGGCATTGAAGAAGTGTGATGCCTCGGTTGTCATCCAGGCGGAGTCCATGCCGGAGGAATGACCGACGGCACGGCCGGTGTCAAACCAACGATTGAACAAAGGCCGGGAGGCGGTCAGTCCGCGGCCAGGGCGTCCTGAAGATACTTCGATGGCTGGAAGTGCTCGATCAGGATCTCCTTCTGCGCGCCGCGGGTCATGCGCACCTGCCGGATGTCAAAGTTCGGCGTCTTGTGCGGCGCGAAGAGGATGTCGTCGTGGGTGGCGTTCTGCCGGCGCTTGAACTGGTCCGGCGTGATGTGCCCGCCGAGGTGGTCGTCGCGGCCCGTGGCGAGGTGACAGGTGCCCAGCACCTTCTCGTCCTGGATGTCGGAGCCGGACACGGGAAGCACCTGCGTGCCGAAACCAAGCTCTCCCAGAACGCCTGTCATCGGGTCGTCCTGAAGCCGGGCGTTGTGCGCATCGATCACCGCCTGGCTTCCCGCGATGAGCTCGCTCCGGATGATGCGTCCGCCCGTGACCGTCAGCTTGCCGAGGGTGCCGTCCTCATACTTCATCGGAAAGTGGCCCTCCGCGCCGGTCGGCACGAAATAAACCTCGCCCGCAGGCAGGTTCGCCACATCAGGCGTCGTGCCGCGGCAGAGGCCGTGCGACTTTTGAGCCTCCTGGCCGCCGAGCTCCAGCTTCGCCGTCAGCACGCTGCCGTCCTCCAGGCCGAAGTCGATCTCCACGGAATCCGCGCGGGTCATGGCAAGCCGGAGCTTCTCGGCATCACGGCTGACCTCCTCATAGTCCACGGCAAGGCCGCTGTTCAGGATGACCTCGTTCACGCCATGCAGCGTGGCGCCTCGGAAGCCGTACTGCTTCGCAAAGGCCGTCAGCGGTGCGGTGGCGGAGAACGTGGTGATGGCCAGGATGATGTCGTAGTTCGGATACACATCCTTCTCCAGGCTCAGCTCACGCCCATCCATGTCCACGCAGAGGTCCGGCAGGTCGAGGTTGCTGCCACCGGTCTGGACATAGGCGAACATTTCGCCGCCCTTGAGCGCGAGCTCCTCCATCACGCCTCCATGCAAGCCCTGGAAGAAATGATCGTGGGCTCGGCGCTGGATGGCGCGGGCCGGGTTGCCAAGGAAGGCCATGCCCTTCGCCTCGGCGAGATCCGGCAGGTCGATCAGGATGCAGATCCGGCGGCCAAAGGTGGGCTGGAAAACCGTGTGCAGCAGGCGGTAGAGGTCGAACTTCGGAAACTGGCGGCTCTGGGCGGAGGATTGAACTGTGGACATGGAAGCTGTCATCATAATCGGGGAAGTTGAGTCTTGGGTAGCGACATTTACGGAACGCGGACGGAAAATGGCCGCGCTTTTCTTTTCGTGATTTCAAGGCATCCAGGAGCGGTTAACCTGCGTGATTGTTCCATGAATCCGTCGAAGATCGTCCTCATCACCGGCTGCACCCGCGGCCTCGGCCGTGCCATGGTGGAGGAGTTCATCGCGCGCGGCTGGACCGTGGCGGGCTGCGGTCGCGACAAGACGAGGCTGGACGAGCTTAACCAGAAGCATGGCAGCGAGCACTTTTTTCGTGCCTGTGACGTCAGTGATGACGGGCAGGTGGCGTCCTTCTGTGCGGAAATGACGGCCGGCTGCGGCCTGCCTGACCTGGTGCTGAACAACGCCGCCGTGGTGAACCGCAACGCGCCGCTCTGGCAGGTGCCGGCGGAGGAGTTCGACCGGGTGATTGACATCAACATCAAGGGGGTGGCCAGCGTCATGCGACATCTGCTTCCGCCCATGCTCAGGCGCGGCGGCGGCGTCATCGTCAACTTTTCCTCAGGCTGGGGCCGCTGCACCGCCCCGGAGGTGGCTCCCTACTGCGCCACCAAGCACGCCGTCGAAGGTCTCTCCCAGGCCGCCGCCCAGGAGACAGGCGGCAGGGTGGCGGTCATTCCCCTCAACCCGGGCATCATCGACACCGACATGCTGCGCAGCTGCTTCGGCGCCGAGGCGGCGGGCTTCCCGGACGCGGCCGCCTGGGCCAGGCAGGCGGTGCCGTTTCTCACCAGGCTGGGCCCGAAGGACAACGGCAAACCTTTGACGGCGCCCGGCTGAACCGCCAGAATGCGCCCGCCTGATTTTTCCCGTGAATTTACCGGTCCCTCCGTGCGTCTGAAACCCCGCCATCTCCGAAAGCATGCCCGCCCCTGCTGCGCCTGATCCTGGCGAAGTCCCGGACAACGACCTGGTCAAGCGCTGCCAGGCGGGCGACACGCGCGCGTTTGACGTGCTCGTGAGCCGCTACCGGGGGAGGATCTACGCCATGACCCATCACATGATCCAGAATGAAACCGAGGCCTGGGACCTCGCGCAGGAGGCCTTCATCAAGGCCTGGCGCGCCCTGCCTTCGTTCAAGATGGACTCGGCCTTCTACACCTGGCTCTACCGCATCACGCACAACGTCGTTTATGACTGGCTGCGGAAGCGGAAGCTCCAGGCAGACGGGGAGTTTGACGACTCCCGCACCGAGCACCGCATCGCCGCGGGTGCGGAGGCCGTGCCGCGTGGCGACCCAGCCCCGGACACCGCCCTGAAGAACGCCGAGCTGGGCAGGCGCATCCAGTCCGCCATCGCGAAGCTCAGCCCCGAGCACCAGCAGGTCATCCTGCTGCGCGAGGTCGATGGCATGGCCTATGAAGAGATCGCGGCCGCCGTCCCCTGCTCCCTCGGCACGGTGATGAGCCGCCTGTTTTACGCCCGCAAGAAGCTCCAGGAACTCCTCAAAGATTGTTATGAACACGCCGCCTGAAGACTACGAACTGCTCCGCTGGCTGGACGGAGAGATGAACGACGCCGAACAGGACGCCTTTGAGGCGCGCCTCGCCGCCGACCCCTCGCTGCAGGCCGAGGCCGCGCTCATGAAGCGCCTCAGCAGCGACCTGCGCAGCCATCTGCCCGCCGAGATGCCGGTGCCTTACGCCGACTTTTTCAACAGCCAGATCCAGGTGCGCCTGGCCCAGGATGAAAACGTCCAGCCCTCACCCGCCGTCTCCGGCGGCTGGTTCGGCTGGCTGCGCCTGCCCTGGCTGACCACGGCCTTTGCCACGGCCGCCCTGGTCCTGGCGGGGCTGGTCGCCTGGCAGAACAGCACCACGGCCGGAGGCGATGAGCTGGTGCACAGCATCTATGTGCCGAAGGCCGGCGTGCAGGCACGCAGCTTCCATTCCAAGGACGCCCGGGCCACGGTGCTGGTCCTCGACGGACTGGAGGACATGCCCGCCGACCGCAAGATCGTCGGCTTCAACATCAGTCATGGCGAAGTCGACGAGGCGCTGGCCGCCACAACGCTGTTTGACGACCATGGCCGCGCCGTGGCGGTGATGTCCAAGGATGCACGCAACCAGCCGCTGCTGCTCACCACCACGAATCCACGCGGATGAAGCATCTGGCCCTCGTCACCCTCCTGTCGGCCGCGGCCTGCCTTCACGGCCAGGAACCGCCGCCCGTGCAGCCTCTGCCAGTCAAGAAGCCCGCCACCGATGCGAAGGTGTGGGGCGCCCTGGTCTTCGCCACGAATGATGACGCCGAGGCCGCCGCCATGCCGAAGGTGGACGTGCCTGCTGAGTTTGCCGACATTCCCGCGAGGCTTGGCAAGGTCTTCGAATGGAAGCGTTACGAAGTCATCGGCCAGCATCTCCAGGACGTCTTCCGCGAATACGAAAGCTGGGTGGTGCCGACCAAAGACCTCTTCCTCAAGGTGGACTCCAAGGGTCCGGCGGAAGGAGGCGGCATGAACCTCCATCTCCAGTTCTGGCGCGACCAGCAGGTGCTGGTGAAGACCGACGCCGTGCTGAAGGCGGAAAGCCCGCTCTTCATCGCAGGCCCCAAATGGCGCCAGGGCAGGCTGCTGTTCGTCCTTGTCCTGCAGAAGGGCCGCTGACCGCCCCGCATTCCATCAGTAGCGGTCGTTTCTGACGTTCAGCTCCTTGCCGAAGAAAAAGGCCAGCACGGAGCCGGCCAGCGCCCACTCGATGAAGTGATCGGCCATGTTGACCATCAGGTCGCGGCCGGGCAGCTCAAACCAGATCCAGTCAGGCACGTCGGCGGCGAGCCCGACAAAGACGCCGACCGCCGCGGTGAAGCAGAGCTTGCCAGGGTAGCTCATGGTCAGCTGGGACATCAGCACGGCCAGGATGACCGAGGCAAGCAGCGAACGCACGAAGCCCTGGATGAGGCTGCGGCGCATCGTCCACTCCGTCTTTCCAGGACGCACGATGGCATAGACGTAAGGGCCGTTGATGTAGGCCTGCTCATGCTTCTTCTCCATCTCCGCCTGCTCCTCCTCGGAGGCCACGGTCAGAGCCTCGTGCTTGAACGGCAGCACATAAATCCCCCGGCCCCGGCCGACGTTTTCCTGGATGACCCTGCCCACCACGGCCTCGTCCTTGAAGTCGCTCATCCCCGCCTGATGCCAGCCAAGCTGGGTCCAGGAGATGAACCCCCAGACAAAGGAGACCACGGCGGTGATGAGAACGGCAAAGACAGGTTTCATGGGCCGCAGAGTGCCGCCTTGTCCGTGGATCGCAAGCAGGGATGTCCTTTCCGCCTTTCTGTCATGGCAGGCACCACAGCTGACAACTTGACGGCCAACTCCGCTCCTGCCGGGAGAAAGCCTCTGCTCATGACGTTTATGTCCGCCGTGATGCCTTCCGAATCCCCGACCCAGGTCCGCCGCCAGATCCTGATCACCGCGACGCTCGTGGCCTTCCTGATGTACCTCGACCGCATCTGCCTCGCCAACATCATTGGTTCGGACTCCTTTCAGAAGGACATCCGGCTCGCCCCTGGCCAGTCCGACTGGGTGAAGCTGGCCTTCTTCTGGGCCTACGCCATCTTCCAGGTTCCGGCAGGCTGGCTGAGCGACCGCTTTGGAGCCCGTGTGCTCATCACGCTTTACATCGCCGCATGGTCGCTCTTCACCGCCGCCACCAGCCTTGCCACCGGCTTCGCCACACTTTTTCTGGCACGGCTGTTCTGCGGCCTGGCCGAGGCCGGCTACTACCCGGCGGGCAGCAGCCTGCTCACCCGCTGGGCGCATGTCGAGGGCCGCGGCTTTGCCAGCAGTGTCATCTCCTGGGGCGGCCGCGTCGGCGGTGCCGTGGCCCCGGGCCTGACCGCCTATGTCATCCTGACCGCAGGCGACTGGCGCTGGGCTGGCTGGATCTACGGCGCCGCAGGCGTCCTGGTCGCCGCAGGATTCTGGAAGGTCTTCCGCGACCACCCGCGCCAGCATCCGGGCTGCAATGCCGCCGAGATCAGCCTGCTGGCCGAGGGCCGCGGCGAGTTCCTGCCCGTCAAGGATCCGCCCCGGCGCTTCCCGCTGCGCGCCGCCTGCCGCAGCGGCAACCTCTGGATGGCGAACGGCGTGCAGTTTTTCACCAACATCGGCTGGGCCTTCCTCGTGCTCTCCCTCTCTGACTACCTCAAGCAGGCGAAGCACCTCGACGACCAGGCCGCAGGCTGGATCACCACCGCCGCCCTCTCCATCGGCATCCTCGCCCTGCCGCTCGGCGGTGCGCTGACCGACGCCATCACGCGTCGGAAAGGCAAGCGCCTGGGCCGAATGCTGCCCATGTCGATCACGAAGTTCGCCGCCGCCGCCTGCTATCCGCTCGCCCTCTGGACCGACTCGCCCTGGGGCATGGCGGTGGCGTTTGGCCTGGTGGCCTTCTTTGCCGACATCGGCCTGCCCGCCATGTGGACCACGATGCAGGACATCAGCGGCAGGCATCAGGCCCAGCTGTTCGGCTGGGGCAACATGTGGGGGAACATCGGCGCAGGCCTCATGCCCCTCCTGTTCACCGCCGCCCTCAGGGCCTACGACACCAACCATGACTACCACGAGGGCGTCTGGCTCTGCGCCGTCGCCTTTGTATTCGCCGGCCTCTTCGCCCTCGGTGTCAATGCGGAGAAACCCGTGGTCGCCGAATCCTGACACGCCCCCCTTCCCGGCCATGAAGCGCCTGATCCTTCTGCTCTGCCTCGCGGCAGCCCTCACGGCCGCCGAACCGCCTAACCTTGTCTTTGTCCTCTGCGACAACCTGGGCAACGGCGACGTGCGCTGCTTCAACCCGCGGACCCGGCATCGCACGCCGCACCTTGACCGCATGGCGGCGGAGGGCACGCGCTTCACCAGCTTCTACTCCGCCAGCGGCGTCTGCACGCCCAGCCGTGCCGCACTGATGACGGGCTGCTACCCGCGCCGCATCCACATGCACCTCAGCGCCACTGGAGGAGCCGTGCTTCAGCCGGTCGCCTCACGCGGCCTGAACCCTTCGGAAACCACCCTCGCCGAAGTCGTGAAGCAGGCGGGTTACACCACCCACATCATCGGCAAATGGCACCTCGGCGACCAGCCGGAGTTCCTGCCCACCCGCCAGGGCTTTGATCATTTCTTCGGCATTCCCTACAGCGATGACATGACCCGCGACAAGAAGCCGGACCTCTGGCCTGAGCTGCCGCTGATGCGTGATGAAAAGGTCGTCGAGGCGCCGGTGGACCGGGATTATCTGACGAAACGCTACACCGAGGAGGCCGTGCGTTTCCTGGAGGCCAGCCGGGAGAAGCGCTTCCTCCTCTACCTGCCCCATGCCATGCCCGGCAGCACCAGCGACCCTCATGCCAGCCCCGCCTTCAAGGACAAGTCCGCCAACGGTCACTGGGGCGACAGCGTGGAGGAGCTGGACGGATCCATGGGAGAGATCCTCGCGGCGCTGAAACGGCTGGACCTGGATGAAAAGACGCTGGTCATCTGGACCTCCGACAACGGCGCGCCCCAGCGCAGGCCGCCGCAGGGCAGCAACGCGCCCTACCAGGGCTGGGGCTACAACACCAGCGAAGGGGCGATGCGCATGCCGATGATCGCCCGCTGGCCCGGCAGGATCCCCGCCGGCCGTGAATGCCGCGAACTCTGCTCCATGCTCGACATCCTGCCGACCTTCGCAGCGCTTGCTGGCGCAGCCCTGCCAAAGGCGGACATTGACGGGCATGACATCCGTCCGCTGCTGCTGGATGAACCGGGGGCGGGGTCGCCCACCGATGAAAAAGGCTTCTTCTATTATCACATGGACCAGCTTCAGGCGGTGCGCAGCGGCCCCTGGAAGCTTTACCTTCCGCTGAAGTCGAAGCGGGGCAACCTGACCAGCAAGAGGGAAGCCGCGCCGCTCCGGCTCTTCAACGTGCGCGATGACGTCGGCGAGGAGCAGGAGGTCTCGGCGATGCATCCGGACATCGTGGTGCGCCTGACCCGACTGGCGGAGGCGGCGCGCCGGGAGATCGGCGACGACAACCAGCCAGGCTCCGGGCAGCGCCCCGCCGGACACGTTGAAAACCCGACGGCCAGGGTTCCCTGAAATGCGGAGCCCGCAGGCCTAGCCACCTCCGGGTGAAGCTGGGAACTCCGCGCACCGGGCTGGACATTTCAAACCGCGCCCGCTAGCTCTGTGCCCGCCGCCGCCACCCATGCCCGCCCTTCGTCAACACCTGCCCCGTCTCCTGGCATGGACAGGCCTTCTTCTCTCTCCCCTGGCGACGGCGGACGACACGCTGACCGGCGGCTGGGGAGGCCTGCGCAAACGCCTGGCTGACGCGGGCCTGCAGTTCCAGGCCAGCTACACGGGATCGGCCATCGAACATCTGGCCGGCGGCTTTCGTCGCGGCCTCGACAGCCAGGGTCTGCTGGATGTGTCCCTGGAACTCGACCTGGAGAAGGTCCTGGGCTGGCAGGGCGCGCTGTTTCACGCCGAAGGCCTCTGGCTTCAGGGCTCTGACCCCTCCTCCGCCTACATCGGCAACTTCGACGAAGTCAGCGGCATCGCCGGTGTCGCCACGGCACGGCCTTACCAGGTCTGGCTTCAGCAGCGTTTTCTGAATGATCGAGTGACCCTCAAGGCGGGCTGGGTGACGCTCGACGTGGATTTCATGAACTCCACGGGCGCCAACCTGTTCACAAACGCCTCCTTCGGCTCGCCGGTTCAAACATGGAACGGCAACTTCACCGCACCTGTCTATCCCGTGGCGGCCCTGGGGGCCTCCCTGGAATGGAGGATGGACGACCATCATGAACTGCAGTTCGGCGTTTATGACGGCGACACCGGTGGCGAACGCGGCAACCTGCGCACTTCCAACACCCGCGTGGCAGGTGATGACGGAGCCGCGATCCTGCTCGAGTTTGCGGGATCCTACAAGCTGGCGGGACGGCCGGGCACCTGGAAGCTGGGGTCCGGCTGGAACACCGGCCTCACCACCGTCAACGAAACCGGAGACATGAGCCACGGCAACGGCCATGCCTATGTCATCATCGACCAGACGCTTCTCGGCGGCATCACCCAGGATGCAGACGACCGGCTGGCGGTTTTCACCCGGCTGGGCTGCGCCCCCTGGACGGAGCGCAGCGTCGTGGATTTCTCCCTCGACTTCGGCTTCACGGGTGCAGGGTTTAGAAAAGGCGACCTGTGGGGCGCGGCGGTCACTTATGTCAGCTTCAGCGGCAGCTTTGTGGCCGCGCAGGCAGGCTCCGGCACGTTCAGCACCACGAGCGAGACCACGCTTGAACTGACCTACAAGACCTCGCTTTCGGAATGGCTGACGCTTCAACCGACCCTGCAGCACGTCATCACCCCGCAGGACGGCGCCCAGGATGCCACGGTGCTCGGCCTGGTGATGGGCGTGACCTTTTGATCTGCCGACAAAAAACCCAGGGCATAAACCCTGGGTTTCAAACTCGTCTGGGGTCCGGCTTACTTCGCCGGAGGAGGCGTGCCCTCGGCCTTCGCCGTCGTGGGCCGCTTGGTGGTCAGGTCCAGGTAGTCACGCATGATGTTCACCGCCTCCAGCTTCATCGGCTCGAGGCCGTAGGGGAACTTGGCGGCGGCAGGCTCGGCCTCCTCGTCATCGTCACGCTTGGCCATCCTCATTCCCGTGCTCTGCTCGCGGGTGAAGTCGGATTCGATGACCAGGTCCGGCTTGTCCACATTGTCGAGGGTGAGGTGGTAGACCTTGAAGCCTTCCTTGGCCTTGGCGGCGATCTCCTTGACCCGGGCGGCGCGTTCCGCGTCCTGCTTCTCGCGGCGGGCCTTGGTCTCCGCCGTCTCCTTCTGACGTTCGGCGAGGTTCAGCGACACCGTGTTGCGGTCAATGCGGTCCTTCAGGCGCTTCGACTCGTCGACGATGTACTGAAACTCGGGGTTGGCCTTGACCCGCTCTTCCATGCGCTTGGCCAGGTCCGCGACCGGGAAGCCCTTTTCATGGATCAGGTTATACTTCCTCGCCGGGATCGTGTCATAGGGCAGCGGGTTGTCGGCGGAGGCTTCCCCGATGTCGAGCACGTCGCGGATGGACGGCAGCACGAGGTCGGGTTCGACGCCCTTGAGCTGGGTGGAGCCGCCGGCGATGCGGTAGAACTTCTGGATCGTCACCTTGAGGTTTCCGGCCCTGTCCTTCTTGGCATAGAAGGGCATGAAACGCTCCACCGGCAGGATGGTCTGCACGGTGCCTTTGCCAAAGGTGGACTTGTCCCCCACGATCAGGGCCCTGCGGTAGTCCTGCAGGGCGGCCGCCAGAATTTCCGAGGCGGAGGCGCTGGTCTTGTCGGTCAGCACGATCATCGGACCGTCATAGAAGGCCTTCTCGTTTTCGCATTCGCGGAAGGAAATGCGTCCCTGCCAGTCCTTGGCCTGGACGACCGGTCCGGAGGGCACAAACAGGCCCGTCAGCCGGATGGCCTCCTCCAGGGAGCCACCGCCGTTGCCACGAAGGTCGAGCACCAGGCCGTCGATCTTCTCCTTGATCAGCCGCGCCAGCAGCTTCTGGACATCGTCCGTGGTGGAAACCGTGCCGTTCTCCATGTCGGCATAGAAGGAGGAAAGGTTGATCCAGCCCAGCTTCAGCGGCTGCTTGCCCTCCTCGGCCGGGGTGACGAGCATCTCGGCGTTGGCCAGCTTCTCCTTCAGCTCCACCTCGCCGCGAACGATGGAGACGATCTTGGTGGATCCGGGGTCCGCCGCAGGATTGATGCGCAGACGGACAGTGCTGCCGTCCTTGCCCCGGATCATGTCGACGATCTTCTGCAGCTTCAGGTACTTGGTGTCCACAAACTCTGCCTCACCCTGGGCCACGCCGGTGATCTTGTCGTTGAGCTTCAGCTCGCCCTGCTTGTCCGCCGGGCCTCCGACGACGATGCCCTGGATCTGCGCCACGTCATCCACGAGGCCGAGCAGCGCGCCGATGCCGACAAGCTTGTGCTTCATCGAGATGTTGAAGCTGTCCGTCTCCGTCGGGCTCATGTATTCGGTGTGCGGATCGTAGGCCGTGGACAGGCTGGAAAGGAAGAAGTCAACGATGTCCTCCTGGTCGTTCTCGTTGATGCTCTCAAGCAGGCGGTCATAGTCCTTCTGCACGCGTTCGACCGGCGTCTCCTCCTTCTCCTTTTTCTCCCCGGCCTTGGCAACGGCGGCGTCCGTTTTGACAGACTGGTCGTCCTTCTTGCCGGCGGGCTTTTCAGCGGCGGTCTTGGCGGCCTTCTCCGCCTTCTTCTTCGCCTCCTCGGCCTTGGCGTCGTCGGCCAGCTTTTCCTGGAGCATGTTCTCCTCGAGGATGTCGAGCCACAGCCTGTCCTGCTCGGCCACGTTCTTTGGATAAGGCGCCTTGTCCCGCTTAAGCTCCACCGTGCGCTTGGAGTCAAAGGTGAACTTGTGGCTCGTCAGGGTCTTCTTCACGAACGCCAGGCGTTCCTGCACGCGCTGCTTGTAGATGTCATAGATCTCGATGGCCGGGCTGATGTTCCGCATCAGCACATGATCGTCGAGGGTGGTGTCATACTTGGACTTCAGCATGTCCACGTCATCCTGGGTGAAGAAGATGTGCCTGAAGTCGAGCAGGTTCAGGTAGTTCTGCAGGAGCTTGGCGGACAGCTCATCATCAAAGTCACGATGCGAATAATGCTGGCTCTGCAGCATGTAGGCCACATGCATGGCCACCTGGCCGAAGTTCGTCTCGGCGCGCAGGGGAAGAGCCGGAGTGATGACCGCCAGGGTGGCAGCCACGAGGGACAAGGGGGTGCGAATCATGACTTGGGGGCTTCTAAAATACGCTCTAGGGCCGGGAATATGACGGCTGATTTTGCGGGTTGCCGCCGGAATTGTCCACCTGTTTCCCTTCGGCGGAGGATTTCAGCGCACTGAATCCCGCCTTGGAATCTCCGGTGTTCCCGTTGGACAGCGTCCGCAGTTTCCAGAAACATGGGTGCCTCAGGCCATGACCTACCTCGACGCCAACGCCACCACGCCCGTGCTGCCTGCCGTGCTCGAGGCCATGCTGCCCTGGCTGACGCAGAGGTATGCGAACGCCTCCGCCGGCCACGCCGGTGGCAGGCAGGCCCGCCGGGCGGTGGAAGCGGCCCGCAGCCAGGTGGCGGAACTCATCGGCGCCCGCAGCGATGAGGTCATCTTCACCAGCGGTGCCACGGAAGGCATCGCCAGCGTGCTGCTTTTCGCCCAGGCGGAATGGCCTGACCGCCCCCTCCTGGTGATCAGCGCCGTCGAACATGCCGCCGTCTTGGAAGGGGCCGCACGCTGGGAACAGCGCGGCGGCAGGGTCAAGCGCATCCCCGTGGACGCCCAGGGCCGGCTCAACCTCGATGCCTTCAAACACGCCCTGGAGCCCGGTCGCACGGCCCTGGTGTCGATGATCTGGGGCAACAACGAAACCGGGGTCGTCAGCCCCATGGCGGAAGTCGCCGAGGCCGCCCATGCCGCTGGAGCCCTGGTCCATGCCGATGCCGTGCAGATGGCGGGCAAGCTGCCGGTCGATGTCCGCCAGGTGCCGGTCGATTACCTCAGCCTCAGCGGTCACAAGATGTACGCCCCCAAGGGCTGCGGCGTGCTCTGGGTCAGTCATCAGGCGCCCTTCCGGCCACTGCTCGTCGGCGGTGGTCAGGAATCCGGACGCCGCAGCGGCACGGAAAACGTCCCCGGCATCGTCGCCCTGGGCAGGGCGGCGTTGGAATCGCAGGCCTGGCTGCAGCAGGACGGCCCCATGCAGATGGCGGCGCTGCGCGATGCCTTTGAGGATCAGCTTCTCACCCAGCTTCCCGGTTCCGTCATTCATGGCCGGGAAGCCCTGCGCCTGCCCAACACGACCAGTGTTTCCCTGCCCGGCGTGGATGCCGCCGGCATGCTCATCCTGCTCGACCAGCGCGGCATCGCCTGCTCGGGAGGATCCGCCTGCCACACGGCCGCCCTGCATCCCTCGCCTGTTCTGGAAGCCATGGGCTGCAGCGCCGGGGAAGCCGCCTGCACTCTGCGCTTTTCGCTCTCACGCCTCAACTCCCGCGAGGAAGTCCTCGCCGCAGCGGACACCGTGCTCCAGGCCGCCCGGCACCTTGCCGAACAGAAGAACCTGTCCGTCATCTGACGGGGCGTGCCCGGCGCCCGACCGGAACTTTCTCTTCCCTTGCATCTTTGGCGTTGACGCCCGCGCCCATGTCTCCATACATACCGCCGTCCTGCCGCCCCCGTGCGGAAGGTTTTGGTGAGGTGGCTGAGTGGTCGAAAGCACATCTTTGCTAAAGATGCGTAGCCTTATCCGCTACCGAGGGTTCGAATCCCTCCCTCACCGCCATAGCACTCAGTAGCAACCTGCCGGGGGGAATCCACGGCTCCGACCAATGACCTCGTTGCCCATGGCCCCATGCCTGGGCCACCGCTTCTGACTTCTCCAGCCCATTCACGGCTCGCCAGGCGTAACAAGCTGCAGGTTTTCCTGGGGCTTCTTCAAATCCCGGCCCTGGGCCGCAAGCCGTTCACCTCACGGAGGATGAACTCCATCCGTGAGTTCTCATTACCTTGCCGCAGGCCTTCTTCGGCAAAAATCATCCCAAGGTGAACTCAGGCCGGCGCTCCTGGTTCAAGGGTTGCCCCCAGGTTCGGCCACCACTTCCACCTCGGCATAGACGTTGCCTTTTTCATCGGGCTTTTTCAGCGTTTTGACGTGGACGTACTGGCCGGCGCGGATTGTCTTGTCGTCCTTCGAACGCAGGATGGCTCCCGTGGCGTCGGCCTTGCGGAGGATGAGCGGGAAGTCCACGCGAAGTCGCTTGCCCTCGGCATTGCTTTTCACCGCGGCCAGTGTGTCGGCATTTTCAGGGTCGAGGGGTGCCTTGGAAGGCAGCACCAGGTAAAGGCTGCTCCAGGTCAAGGCCTCCGGGTTTGAGTTTTCCCCACCATCAGGCTTCAAGCTTCCGAAAAACACCCAGCCATCGGCACCTTCGGGAGCGAGCACCCGGTCGGTTTTCACCTGACTTGACAGCACCGCCAGCGGCAGGCCCTTGTCATCCTGGATGAGAGCCGGCTGCCCCAGCTCCACCAGAGTCGTGCCAGAGGGTGCCAGGTCCACGGGCACCGTGGCAAGTTCACCCACCCGGATCCTCGCCGCCCTGGCTTCCTCGGGAATGTCCAGCCAGTCAAAGCTCCCGCCGCCGGTGGCCTGCGTTTTCAAAACCGTGTCACTGGCCTTGTCCGTCAGGAACTCGACACTCGCCTGCAACTGCCGGGCTTCGCTGGTGATTTCGAGAATCCTCAGATCCTTTGCCTGGATCAGGCTGGAACTGCCGAGAAGGCCAAGGATAAGAGGAAGAGGGAGGCGAAGGGGCTGGCTCATGGGGCGGCGAGATCTGGGTTGGAGGCGGCTGGAGCTGCGGCAGGGGCCGGTGGGGGCCTTTCACCCAGGGGTTCAACGCTCACGTTTTGAAACACTTTTTGCATGGCGCTGTTGACCTTCTGCACCTCCAGGTTCGCCTGCTGAAGCGTCTCGGTCTTAATTTTCTCGGCTTCATCCGCGATCTTCTGCTCGCTGGACTGCCTGACATTTTCCACCCGTTTGTCGGCAGCCAGGTTGCTGATGCCGCTCAGAAACATGCTCAGCACCACCGTGGGCCCGGCGATGCCGTAGGTGAAGATGGTGCGCAGACGGTTCTCCGCCCAGAAAAAGGCCACGGAACCTCCCACCAGCGCCGAGGACAGCAGCACCGCCAGGCCGGAACCCAGCGAAAAGCCCGCCGCGCCGCCCTCCTTGGCCATCATCTGCTCGGGGGTCATGAACTGGGTCAGCGACATCACGGAAAGAGCGGGCAGCAGCCCGGCCAGGGCACCCAGCTTGAAGGCCGTGCTGTTGCGCACGTTGTCGGGATCGATGTCATCCAGGGCTGAAAGGCTGAGCCAGCGGTTCAAGGTTCCAGGGGCAGCCTGCTGTGGCAAAGCCTTGACGGCGCCCGCTGAGCCAGGGCCGGAAGACGAGCCGGGAGCACCGGCCTCTTCCTCACGGGAGGACGCACTTCCATCCGAAGGCGGCGGCGCCTCCTTCCTGGCTTCAGGTTCTTGCGCGGACGTTTCTGAGGCTGAAAGGATGTCGCTCATGACCGGTGAAGAGTTGGGGGCGGCGGTTCTCCGTCCATGTCGGACAAGGAAGAGCGTGCCAGAGGGGAAATTCTACGGGGAACCGCTGAAAGCCGTCAAGAAATCATTGTCCATCCCCATGGAAAACCCCGCAACCCTTCGGCAACACACAGGGGACGAAACCGCAAGCATCCGTGATTCCATCAAGCTCAGTCACGCCATTGCACGTCTAGAAACAAGGACAGGCTCCTGGGAGCTTATCATATTGCCCCCTGTAACAAGCCCCGGCTTATGGAGGCTTGGGTGGCTACCCCTCAAGGACTCGAACCTTGAACAACAGAGTCAGAATCTGTTATGTTACCATTACACCAAGGGGTAGTGTGCGCGTTTGCGGCCAGGATACTGGCACGGCTCGGCGAAGTGTGCAAGGACGGAAACAGGGGCGAAAGAAGTCTGCCATCGGGAGCAGGGCCTCTAAAACGGGACAAGCCCGAACGGAGGCTCTATGCCGGTCACTCGCGAACGCGTTCGAGCTGGGCGCCCAGGGAGGCGAGCTTGTCGTCCAGGTGCTCGTAGCCGCGGTCGATGTGGTAGAGGCGGTTGACGTCGGTGCGGCCCTCGGCCACCAGGCCGGCGAGAACCAGAGCGGCGGAGGCGCGCAGGTCGCTGGCCATCACTGGGGCGCCCTTCAGGCGACCACCGCCTCGGATGCGGGCCGTGGCGCCCTGGAGGTCGATGTCGGCCCCCATGCGCTTCATTTCCGCCACATGCATGAAGCGCTGCGGGAAGATGGTCTCGGTGATGGTGGAGACGTCGTTGATGACGCAGGCCAGGGCGCAGAACTGCGCCTGCATGTCGGTGGGGAAGCCGGGATAGCAGAGCGTGGTCAGATCGAAGCCGCGGGCGGCGGGGTTCGGGGCGATGCTGATGCTGTCCTTGGCGACCTCCATGGGGAAGCCACATTTTTTCAGCACCTCGATGACCGTCTTGAGATGCTCGGGGATGACACGGCGGATGCTGATGCCCTCGCCGATCATCGCACCGGCACAGAGGAAGGTGCCGGCCTCGATGCGGTCGGGGATGACCGTGTGTTCGGCGCCGTGCAGCTCCTTCACGCCCTCGATGACGATGCGGTTGCTGCCCGCGCCCTCGATCTTCGCACCCATCTTGATCAGAAAGTTAGCCAGGTCCTCCACCTCGGGCTCGGCGGCGGCCCCTTCAATGATCGTGGTGCCCCTGGCGAGCACGGCGGCCATCATGACATTGTCGGTGCCGAGCACGGTCGAGCCATGCTTGCCCATGAGGTTCATGGTGGAGCCCTTGAAGGATTTTTTCGGCGCATTGACGCGGATGTCGCCGCCATCCACCTGGATCTCAGCGCCGAGGGCTTCGAGCCCCTTCAGGTGCAGGTCCACCGGACGGTCGCCGATGACACAGCCGCCGGGCAGGGACACGGTGCATTTGCGCAGACGTCCCGTAAGCGGCCCGAGCACGCAGATGGAGGCGCGCATTTTACGCACCAGGTCATAAGGGGCGACCGACTTGATCTTCTCCGCCTTCACCACGACGACGCCGCTGGCGCGTTCCACCTCGGCGCCCAGCTCGCCCAGGATGCGCACCATGTAGTTGGTGTCGCTCAGGTCAGGCACCCGCCGGATGGTGCAGGTGTCCTGCGTCAGCAGCGTGGCCGCGAGGATGGGCAGCGAGGAGTTCTTGCTGCCGCTGATGTTGACCCGGCCCTTCAGGGGCGCGCCGCCGTGAACGATGAGTTTTTCCATGTGGTTCGGCTCGTCTTTGGCGTGCGCGGGCCGGGTGGCAAGCGGGAAAGCAGCCGATCACTTGAGCGCCCGCCGGAGCAGGTTGGCGGTGATCTGCTGCACGCGGCGGTCGGTGCCGTGGGGCCGGGAGTAGTGGCTCCAGACCGGCATGTGCCCGGGCGGCTTGCTCAGACCCTGGGCCCACCAGATGGTCGAGGCGTTGAAGATGAAGTTCCCCTTCGGACCGTCGAAGATGACCGCCTGCCAGTGCTGCGGATTGCGCCCGCCCTGGAAGGCCGTGCCTGCGGCCAGGATCTCCAGCCCGGGCAGGTCCGCCGGAGGATCACCGTGATATTCCCAGCCAATCATGCCGGGCACGGAATCCCCGGCCTTCATGCCGGTGCCGGCAAACACCCAGTGCTCCGGCTTCACGCAGGTCCAGTCACCGCCGCCGTTGACGGGGTCGATGTTGCGCACGCCCATGAGATAGCCTTCGTCCGGCCCCCGGTGCGGGTAGGGGCCGTGCTCCTTCTCGCGATCCACGGCGAATTTGTAATCCCCGCCATAGGGGCCGCCGCGGAAGATGCGCCGGTTCGGCACGCCTTCGGCGTTGGGCGAAAACGGCGTCACCCAGCAGACGGAGTTTCCGGACAGGAACAGCAGGTTCACCCCGGCGTCGCGCATCTTCGCCACGCTGTCATGCTGGCGGATGTCCCAGTATTCGTCATGGCCGATGCTGATGAAGGCACGGCATTTCAGGCCGTGGTCGGGCGTGATCATGTCGGCGTTGGAGCAATAGGTGACGTCGTAGCCCTGCTGCTCCAGCCAGAAGGCGGCGGGAAACTCGAAGCACAGCCACTCGCCGCTGCCCACCGACTGCGGGTTCTCATAGATCTGGGCGTACTTCGCATAGGGCCGGTCAAAGCTCACGTCCGACCACGGCCCCTGGTTGCCCTTCGGATCGGTGTAGAGCGAGTAGTTGTCGGGCCATTTGTTATACGCCTGCCAGGTGTTGTCGCTGCACTGGAAGAGAATGTCGGCCGGACGGTCGTCCGTGACGATGAAGACGACGTAGCTCTGCCAGTAGGGCTCGTCGGCGGAGGCAGGCAGCGTGGTGAGGCGGCCGAGGTAGACGCCGCTGACCCAGCCGGCCGGGATGGTGAGCGAGGCGGACTTTTCCCAGCGGCACTCACGCAGGCGCTTCGGGCCGACGCCCGGCACCGGCTGCGGCCTGCCTTCGAACGGGCCCATCTCGGTCATGAGCCTCGCGCCCTTGCCGCCGTACCAGCCGGTGCGGAAGATCTCGACTTTGAACCTCGCCGCCGGCTGGGTGCTGACGAAGAGGTCGAGCACCTCCCCGGCCTTCACGGACTGGCGCGAGCAGTAGCCCTCGATGAAGGGCGAGCGGTAGCCGCTGCCGTCGAGGCGCATGCGGGTGAGCTGCCAGTCGTCGGAGCCCGGGCGGGCGTTCTCCTGCTGAATCACATTCATGCTCAGCAATAAGCATGAAGCCGTCCGCTCCTTTCGGCGCGTGGAGGAACGGAGGGCGGGAACGGCATAAAAAGCGTTTCCCAGGGCGGGAGAATGGCCTTGAATGAGGCCGCCCGTCGCCCAACCAACTCTGCGTTTCCAATCAACATGCACCTGAACCCCCTTCCCTGCCTCCTCGCGGCCAGCCTGGCCCTGCTTTGCGCCTCCTGCAAACCGGAGGCCCCGGCCCCCGACGCCGCCGGCAGGCCGAAGGTGGCGCTGGTGATGAAGTCGCTGGCGAACGAGTTCTTCCAGACCATGGCCGAGGGCGCGAAGAAGCACCAGGCCGCCCATGCCGGCGGCTACGAGCTGATCGTCAACGGCATCAAGAACGAGACGGACCTCGCCGAGCAGGTCGGCCTGGTCGAACAAATGATGGCGCAGGGCGTGCAGGCCCTCGTCATCGCCCCGGCGGATTCCAAGGCGCTGGTGCCGGTGCTGCGGCGTGCGCAGGCCGACGGCATCCTGGTCATCAACATCGACAACAAGCTGGATGTTGAAACGCTCAGGGAGTCCCGGCTCATCGCGCCCTTCGTCGGCCCCGACAACCGCGCCGGAGCCCGGGCCGTGGGCGGGGTGCTGGCAAAGAAGCTCCAGGCCGGGGACGAAGTCGCCATTCTTGAAGGCGTCACCACCGCCTTCAACAGCCAGCAGCGCCGCGCCGGGTTCGAGGACGCCATGAAGGCCGCCGGCATGAAGGTCGTCACCGTGCAGAGCGGCCAGTGGGAGATGGAGAAGGCCAACGGGGTCGCCGCCGGCATCCTGGCAGCGCATCCGAACCTGAAGGCCCTGCTTTGCGCCAACGACAACATGGCGCTGGGGGCCGCCGCAGCCGTGCAGGCCGCAGGCAGGGCCGGCAAGGTGCAGATCGTCGGCTTTGACAACATCGCCGCCGTCAAGCCGCTGCTCGCCGACGGGCGCATTCTCGCCACCGCCGACCAGCACGGCGACCAGCTGGCGGTGTTCGGCATCGAGGCCGCGCTGAAGATTCTCAAGGACAAGGCCACGCCCGCCGATCAGCAGACGCCCGTGGACGTGGTGACGAAGTGAAAGGAAAGGCAGACAGCGGAAGTTCGAAAGTCGAAATCCGAAGCTCGAAGTTCAGAACCCAACAGGGAGTGAGCCGCTAAGAATCCGGCATCGTGACCGAACACCAGATCAACCCGCTTCACGGATGAGTTGGATGCGCCATCCTGTTGCCGGATGAATCATACCAACAGAGATGCAGGCGGAGGTGCCGCATGTTTCATCATGAGGAGCCGGAACGCGTCGAGCAGGCGAAGCAAAGGAGCGGCCAATCCGGCAAGCTGAAGCGTCCACGAACTCCGGAAGCCATTCCTGCCGGCGCAAGTCTTCTGCTCATCTCGGCGGAGCGAGATGGCCACTTTGCTGGCGCCATCCTTGCTGCCTTTGGATGATTCGCTACCCCCTGGCAAGGCCCCGCTGCGTCGGGGCCGAAGAAGAAGACCGAGGAAGATCACCTGAGGAGTGCAACGCGAAGCCAGGGAGCGGGGTGTCTGGCACGCTCAGCCGTTCACGAACTTCAGAAGCCCTTCCTGCCGACGCAAGCCTTCTGCTCATCTCGGCGGAGCGAGATGGCCACTCTGCTGGCGCCAGCCTCGCTGCCTTTGGATGATTCGCACCTTCCCCGGACGGCGATGTGAGACAACCTGGGTGCCATCGAATCGATGAACCCATCAAGCCCACAGGTTCCTCAGGACCCCGACGGGGTCCCGTCATGCAGCCCAGGAGTGGGCGCGCAGCGGCCTCTCCTGGGGAAAGGCGTGCATTGGCGGAATCAGATGACGGACCCCACCGGGGTCGCGTCAGAGGCGTGGCGAAGAGGATGCGCGCCCAAAGGGTTGACCGCTTGGACGGAACCCCGATGGGGTTCGTGATCGAACGAGGATCGGGGGTGCTCGGGATTCCCAGGAGAGCGCCCGCTGTCGCTCGGCACTCCTGGGCTGCATGACACAAGCCCCTTGGGCTTGAAAAGCCGGAGAGGAACAGGAATGGGCTTCATCTCGTCACGACCTCGTTTGAGTCCAGCAGCGCAGAAGACCTTCCATACGGCCTCAAGCCAAAGCTCATGACGACTTATGAATCCGTCCTCATGACAGAACACCGAACCAAGCCGTTTTCCGGATGAGTTTGGTGCGCCTGCCAAGCGCCGGATGGATGGTTCGGACTTCAGACTTGTTTAATGTCAAAGCCCGCCAGCCAGGGTGCGGTGATCTGCGGAGGCATGCCGCCGAACGGCTGGTAGGCCGGAAGCTGGATGATGCTCATGCTGTGCGGCTGGGAGGCGATGAAGAACATCGCCTCGGCGCAGTCCTCCGTGGTGATCATCGCGCTCTTGTGCTCCGCCGTGGGCTGCACCGGGCGCTTTTTCACCAGAGGTGTGTCGGCTTCGCCCGGAGCATATTCGGAGACGACGATGCCCTGGGCGTTGAGCTGCATGCGGGCGGTGAAGAGCATGCCATGCACGGCCCACTTGCTCGCCGTGTAAGGCACGCCGGCAAAGGAGTCGAAGCCATGGCCTGCGGTCGAGGACACCACGACGATGCGCCCGCCGCCGTTGGCCGCCATGGGCCTGGTGACGGCCTGGATCATGTTGGCGACGCCGATCACATTGATCTCGAGAACCCTGTGCCAGCTCTCCTCGGTCACCAGCCTGGCCGGATCTGCATGGGCGAGGAACCTGTCCGGCGTGTTGATGCCTGCGGTGTGGATGAGGGCGAAGGGAGCACCATGCTGAAGCACCGTCTCCATGGCGGAGGTGACGCTGGTGGTGTCCGCCACATCGCAGACCACCGGGATGATGCGCGGGGACAGCCCGGCGGTTTCCTGCAGCGATTCGAGCGTGCGGCCAAAGACAAAGGTTTTCGCGCCGGCCTCGGCGAAACGCTTCGCCGCAGCCTGCCCCATGCCGCCACCGCCGCCGGTGACGATGACAATTCGATCATTCCAGTTTGGATCCATCCGGCCACCCTAGCGGGATCATTCCGGCCGTCCACACCGGGATGCCCTGCCAAAGCAAATCCGGCGGCCGGTTCATGCCGCGCACGGTTTCAGCCGCAACAAAACCGGTGCAGAAGCGCACGGCGTCGGCTAGTTAGGCCTGCATGTCCAAGTCCGATCCCCCTTCCCCGCTGACGGGCAGCCTGCTGCTGGCCTCGCCCTCGTTGCGTGATCCGAACTTCAACCGTTCCGTCATCTACCTCGCCGCGCACTCGGAGGAGGACGGCAGCTTTGGTTACGTGCTCAACCGCCCGCTGGAACAAAAGGTGGCCGAACTGCTGCCCGACCAGGAGCTGGGCGCCCTGGGCCGCGTCCAGGTCTTCATCGGCGGTCCCGTGTCCACCAACAAGCTCGCCTTTGCCTCCCTGCACTGGAGCCGGAGCAGCGGCACCCTGCACTGCAAGACGCATCTCTCCGTCCATGACGCCATGCACGAGCTGAGCATGGGCCATGACGTGCGCGGCTTCGTCGGCTACTCAGGCTGGAGCAAGGGCCAGGTCGAACGCGAAATCCAGCATCGCTCCTGGATCGTCACCACCCCGGTCAGGCAGGTGCTCACGCTGAAGCCCGAGGCCGGGCTTTGGAACAGCCTCCTGGAAGGCATGGGACCGGTTTACCAGCTCATCTCACGCACGCCGGAAAAGGTGGAGCTGAACTGAGCCGGGTGGGTGCCCTGCCTTGATTTCAGGGAAATGCGCAGAGCAATCCTGGCGTGTGCTTTGTTAAAGACCGCGCGTGAACCGCGTGTTTACTTGCCCCCATGCTCAGGTTTTCCGCCAACAGGCTCCATGCCTGGCCCATTCTTTTTCTCCTCATCTGCCTGTCCGCCCGCCTGCTGCCGGGCCAGACCGGCCTGAAGCTGCGGCTGGTGTCCGAGACCACGGCGGTTGTTCCAGGACAGAGCTTTCGCGTCGGCCTGTTCATCCAGCATGAAAAAGGCTGGCACACCTACTGGCGTCAGCCGGGCATCGTCGGGGTCCCCACCACCCTCGACTGGCAGCTGCCCGAGGGCTTCAAGGCCGGCCCGCTTGAATACCCCGAGCCGGAAGCGACGAAGATGTTCCATATCAAGGCCCAGGGTTATGAGCGCGACGTGCTCCTGCAGACGGAAATCCAGGCCCCGGCCAGCCTGCAGCCCGGCGACAGCATCACCCTGCGAGGCCGTGCTGCCTGGATGTGCTGCGCCAGCACCTGCCACCCGGGCACCCTGGAACTCAGCCTCCGCCTGCCCGTGGAGGCCACCAGCAGCCCCGACCCGGCCTGGCAGCCCCTCTTTGCCCAGGAAAGGGCGCGTTATGCCCAGCCGTCCGACGCATGGTCGGCCGAGGCCAGTGAAGAGGGCTTGATGGTCACCCTGACCCTGCGGCCGGTCTCGGACAAGGCCCGTCCCTTTCACCCCTCCGGCCCCTGGCCTAACCTTCTGTTTTTCACCGAGGACGGCTGGATCAACAGCGACCAGGACCAGCGGATCGAAGTCGGCCAGGACGGCTCCCTGACCCTGCGACTGGTCCGTGCGGAGGTCTTTCTGGGGAAAAAAACGCCCGACAGGCTCCTGGGCGTGGTGCAAAGGGAAGGCGGCTGGCACAGGGACGGCTCCTTGCGAAGCATGATGATTCGTCCCTTGCTAAGACGCTGAGCCCGCTGTCCGTTCCTCACACAGAGTTGAATTCGGCATAGAATCCACTACACCTCCCCCCGAACATGAAAGGCATCCTCATTCTTATTCTAGCTGCGGCGGTCGGCTACCTCTCTTATGAATACGCCTATCCGGTGCTGGCCAACTATGTGAAGTTTGAAAAGCATAAAAAGGAGGTCGCGGTCGCCCCGGCCCCTGCGCCGGTGGTCAAGAAGGAGGTCGCGGTTGTCGAGCCGCCCAAGCCGAAGATGGAGCCCAAGCCGGAGCCACCCAAGCCCATGGCCCCCGAACCCAAGCCGGAGCCCATGCCAGAAATGCCGAAGCCCGTGGTTGATCCCAACGCCTTTGTGGCCCCGGCGCTGCCCAGCCTGGAAGAGCGCACGGAAAACTGGAGCAAGCTGCCAGCCTCCGCCTTCCCGAGGCCGGTCACCATCAAGCGTGACCTGACCCTGAGCATGAAGATGGGCGCCAACACCGCCTCCACCCAGGTCAAGGCCGGCGGCACCATGATCGCCCGCGGCCAGGATGGCCTCAACATCCTCGTCTCCCCCACCGAAACCTCTCCCATGAAGGCCTCGGTGGCCCTGGATGACACGAACCTGAAGGAGATCCTCAACGCCGGTTACGAAAACTGGAAGGTCACCTACATCGCCAGCCTGAAGCGCGCTCACGAATATCGCCTCGCCGCCGCAGAACGCGCCAAAAACGCACCCGCCAGCACCAAGGGCAGCACCGCCAAGGCAGGCAACGACAAGCCCACGAAGGACAAGGATGGCACCTACCCCCTTCTCATCGCCAGCATGAAGTCCGGCCAGGTCACTGAAATCAAGCCGGACTCGATCAAGGAATGGAGCGACCCCGTTCTTGAGGAGGGCATCTGGAAGGTCAATGTGAAGTACGAAACCATGACCATGTTCGGCAAGTTCGACACCGAGGCCCAGGCCCAGATCAAGAACGGCGTCGTGGAGAAATGGATCTACACCGGCTCCGGCGAAGTCGTTCCCTGAAGCCTCCTTCGGCAAAACCTATCCAGCCCGGCCTTCCGCCATCCTGCGGGGCCGGGCTTCTTCTTGTCAAAAACCTGCACGCCAAGGTCACAAAAGCTGTCCGGTTTTGTCTTTTCGCGCTGGAATGAGCAGGCTAGTAAAGGCCGCCCGCCCAACCTCCCTTCACCGCATGAAACGCTACGCCCTCGGCATCGACTACGGCACCAACTCCTGCCGCTCACTGCTCATCGACCTCGACAACGGCGCTGAGGTGGGTTCGGCTGTCTTCCCCTATCCAAGCGGTGAAATGGGCATCCTTCTGGACCCGAAGGACCCGCACGTCGCCCGCCAGAACCCGCAGGACTACCTGGACGGGTTGGAAAGCGTCACGCGCAGCGCCCTTCACCAGGCAGCGGCCGCCATTCCGGGGTTCGATCCCTGTCAGGTCGTCGGCATCGGCATTGACACCACCGGCAGCACGCCCATTCCCGTCAACCGCGAAGGCACGCCGCTCGGCCTGCTGCCGGAGTTCAAAAACAACCTCAACGCCATGGTCTGGCTGTGGAAGGACCACACCGGCCATGCAGAGGCCGCCGAAATCACCCAGCTGGGAAGCACGATGCGCCCGAACATCATGGCCAAGTGCGGCGGCATCTATTCCAGCGAATGGTTCTGGAGCAAGATCCTCCGCCTCCGTCGTGTCGATGAAAAGATCTTCAACGCCGCCTACAGCTTCGTGGAGCACTGCGACTGGATCCCGGCCGTGCTCACCGGTGACACCAACCCGCTGACCCTCAGGCGCAGCATCTGCGCCGCCGGTCACAAGGCCATGTTCAGCAGCGAATGGGGCGGCCTGCCGGACAAGGAGTTTCTTGGCAGGCTGGATCCAAGCCTCGCCGACCTGCGTGACCGCCTTTATTCCGAAGCCCACACCGCCGACACCCGCGCAGGCGGCCTTTGCGCGGAGTGGGCCGCGCGTCTTGGCCTGAAGGAAGGCACGGCCGTCAGTGTCGGCGCCTTTGACGCCCACATGGGAGCCGTCGGCGCCGGCATCAAGGAGGGCACGCTGGTGAAGATCCTCGGCACCAGCACCTGCGACCTCATGATCGCCCCCGCTGGCAGGCCGCTGGCTGACATCCCGGGCGTCTGTGGCATCGTCAACGGCAGCGTGCTGCCCGGTTTCCATGGCATCGAGGCAGGACAGAGCGCCGTGGGCGACCTCTTTCTCTGGCTCGTCAACCACCTCGTCCCCGAAGGCTACGGCGCCACGCCCGGCGAGAAGTTTGTGAACATGGAAAAGGCCATGACCGGCCAGAAGCCCGGCGCCACCGGCCTGCTCGCCCTCGACTGGAACAACGGCAACCGCACCATCCTCGTCGACGTGCGCCTCACCGGCCTGCTGCTCGGCCAGACGCTCCACACCGAGGCCCACGAAATCTACCGCGCCTACATCGAGGCCACCGCCTTTGGCGCGCTGACCATCATCAGGCGCGTCGAGGAATACGGTGTGAAGATCGACGAAATCATCAACACTGGCGGCCTGTCCATCAAGAACGCCACGCTCATGCAGATCTACGCCGACATCATCGGCAAGCCGATGAAGGTCAGCCAGAGCGAACAGACCTGCGCCCTGGGCGCCGCCATCTTCGGCGCGGCCGCAGCTGGTGTGGAGGACCTGGGCAGCCTCCAGGCCAGGGTCACCGCCACACGCGAGAAGGTGTATCATCCCATCCCAGAAAACGTCGCGGTCTACCGTGAGCTCTACGCCCTCTACCGCACCCTGCACGACGCCTTCGGCACCGCCGGCTGGAGCGGCAGGCTGAACCACGTCATGAAACAGCTCCTCGACATCCGGGCACGTCAGGGGTGAGGAGAGATCTCGAAAACTGGACAGGCTTGCGCAAAAGCGGTGAAGGGCTTCAGCCCGTCACCCCTCACGATGACCCCGAACGCCTGCGCAGCCCAGCCACATGCTATCCACGCCAACTTTGTCACGCCGCCGCCGACAATTGCCCGGGTCTTCCGCAAGGTCACAAGCTGAGCTCATGACAGCTTCGCTGCATCCCCCTGCGAAGATTGAGCCTTGGCGCCTTGGAACATTCCCTGGTCCTTGGTGCTTGAACAATGGTCATTCCCAATCCGGTCCCCATGCAGGGAAAAACATAAAGAAACAGCCCCTTAAGCTCGAAGCAAAAGGGGCCGTGAAAATCCTCAACACACTCACGCGCTGAAGATCATGTTCATTTGCGTCAGTCCTCGCCACTCGCCGCAGCCAGGGCGGCGATGACGTTGATGTCCTCCAGGGTGGTCGTGTCACCTTTGAGCGTCTCGCCGGAGGCGATCTGCTTGAGCAGGCGACGCATGATCTTTCCGGAACGGGTCTTCGGAAGCGCCGCTGCGAAGCGGATCTCGTCCGGCGTGGCCACCGGGCCGATGACCTTGCGGACGTGCTTCTTGAGCTCCTCGGACAGGTCGCGGCTGGTCTTGACGCCCTCCTTGACGGTGACGAAGCAGACGACTCCCTGGCCCTTGAGCTCATCCGGGCGGCCCACGACAGCGGCCTCGGCCACGGCGGCATGGGAAACCAGCGCGCTCTCGACCTCGGCGGTCCCCAGACGATGTCCGGCGACGTTCAGCACATCGTCAATTCGGCCAATGATCCAGAAGTAGCCGTCCTTGTCACGACGGGCTCCGTCACCGGCGAAGTACCAGCCCTTGAAGTCGCTCCAGTAGGTCTTCTGATAACGATCCTTGTCGCCCCAGATGCCGCGCAGCATGGACGGCCAGGGCTTGCGGATGACCAGCTTGCCCTGCTCGTCCTTGCCGACCTCCTTGCCAAGGTCGTCCACGACGGCGGCGTCGACGCCGAAGAAGGGCAGCGTGGCGGTGCCGGGCTTGGTCGGGATGGCGCCGGGGATCGGGGTGATCATGTGGCCGCCGGTCTCAGTCTGCCACCAGGTGTCCACGATCGGGCACCTGCCGCCGCCGACCTGGTTGTGATACCACATCCAGGCCTCGGGATTGATCGGCTCACCGACGGTGCCCAGCAGGCGCAGGGAGCTGAGGTCGTGCTTCTTCAGCCACTCATCACCCCACTTCATGAAGGCTCGGATCGCGGTCGGCGCGGTGTAGAAGACGGTGACGCCATACTCCTCGATGATGCGCCAGAAGCGGTCGTTCTCGGGCCAGTTGGGGGCGCCTTCATACATCAGCGAGGTGGCGCCCATCGCCAGCGGCCCGTAGACCATGTAGCTGTGGCCGGTGACCCAGCCGATGTCGGCCGTGCACCAGTAGACATCGTCGTCACGCAGGTCGAAGACATACTTGCTGGTCATGTAGGCATGCAGCAGGTAGCCGCCGGTGGTGTGCAGGATGCCCTTGGGCTTGCCCGTGCTGCCGCTGGTGTAGAGGATGAAAAGCGGCGCCTCGGAATCCATCGCCACCGCCGGGCACTTTGCATCGACGTACTCAAGCTCGCGGTGCCACCAGTAGTCGCGCCCCTCCTCGATGTGCACGTCCTGGCCGGTGCGCCTGAGCACGATGACCGACTTCACGGGCGTGTCCCCGCCCTTCAGGGCGTCATCGACGTTCTTCTTGAGGGCCACCACGGCGCCGCGGCGGTAGCCGCCATCTGCGGTGATCACCATGGTCGCGCCACAGTCGGTCACGCGGTCCTTGATGGACTCGGCGCTGAAGCCGCCGAACACGACGCTGTGCATCGCACCGATGCGGGTGCAGGCCAGCATGGCCACGGCAGCCTCGGGCACCATCGGCATGTAGATGACCACGCGGTCGCCCTTCTTCACCTTGTGACGCTTCAGCACGTTGGCAAAGCGGCACACGTCACGGTGCAGCTGCTGGTAGGTGATGACGCGCTTTTCACCGGGCTCGCCCTCCCAGATGATGGCGGCCTTGGTCTTGCGGGGGCCGTCGAGATGACGGTCGAGGCAGTTCACGCTGACATTGAGCTGGCCGCCGACGAACCACTTTGCATTCGGACACTTCCAGTCGAGCACCTTCTTGAAGGGCCTGCTCCAGGAAAGCTCCTTCGCCTCGCGGCCGAAGAACTTGTCCGGGTTCTTCAGCGACTCGGCATGCATCTTCTGATACTGGGCCATCGAGCTGATGCGCGCCTTCTTCACAAAGTCGGCGGAGGGCTTGAACACCCGGTTTTCAACCAGGAGGCTTTTCGAGGAGCTGCCGGCGGCCTTCACCGCTTTCTTGGCGGCGGGTTTCGCGGCTTTCTTGGAGACTGGCTTGGCGGCTTTTTTCTTGCTCATGGTCGGGGAAACGGGGGCGGAATTAACGCAGGGAGGAGGAGGCTACATGCAGCCGACTTTGTCTGGCAACCGCGAAGTGTGATACTTTGAAACCCTTCTTGGTCCCGCCTCCAGGGCTGGATGCCGCTCATTCCGCCGTCTCGACCAGCTCGGCGCTCACCAGGCCCTGGGTCACATGGCGGGGCTGGGCGATGATGTCCACCAGACGCTCAAAGGTGTCCCGCCCCCGGGTGATCTCGATCTCCACCCGCAGGAAATAGATGGGGATCTCCCCGGGTGGCAGCCGGGGAAAGCGCACATAATCCTTCTCCGTGGTCAGCACCGCGTCGGCGTCGGCCTTGACGCAGCGGTCAATGAACTGGGTGATCTCCTTCTCCTGAAACCGGTGATGGTCGGTGAACCGCGCCGTCCACTGCACCTTGGCCCCCAGCTTCCGGCAGCCGTTTTCAAAGCTCTCCGGCACGGCGATCCCCGACAGGGCGCCGACGTACTTCCCCTTGAAGGCGTCCAGCGGCAGGCGCTCGCCGGTGTGGATGTCCTGGAAGTACACGGGCCGGTGACGGCACTCGACGATGTCGGCGACCGGATTGTGACGCTCGATCTGACGGATCACCTCGGCGCTGTCACCGTCCGACTTGGTCAGGAAGATGTAGCTGGCACGGCGCAGGCTTTTCGGCGGCTCGCGCAGGGTGCCGCGGGGCAGCATGTAGCCGGTGCCAAACGGCGCCGTCTTGTCCACCAGCACGATGTCATGCCTGTGCTTCAGCCGGAGATACTGCAGGCCGTCGTCGAGGATCAGCACGTCCGCGCCAAACCTGCGGATGGCAAAGGCGCCGGCCTTCACCCGGTCTCGGTCCACCACCACCGGCACGCCGGGGCAGTTGTGGGCGAGCATGAAGGGCTCGTCACCGGCGTTGTGCGAGTCCAGCAGGACCTTCTCACCGTCGCTCACCACGCGCGGGGGCAGCCCCTTGGGCTTGCGCGCAAGGCCCAGCTTCGCGGCGATCCGCCAGCTCAGCGGCGGCTTGCGCTGACGCTTGCTCTTGTAGCCGCGGCTCAGGATGGCGACGCGGCGGCCGCGGTCGCGCAGCGACTTGGCGAGCAGTTCCACCACGGGCGTCTTGCCGGTGCCGCCGACGGTGATGTTGCCCACGCTGATCACGGGCACGCCGAGGTGGTGGTCGTGAATGTAGCGTTCTCGGTAGAGGTAGAGCCGGAGCTTCACCGCCCCCTTGTAGATGCCGGAGAGAAACCAGAACACCGTGCGCAGCATCGACGCGCGCAATCCCCGACGGTTGTGGATGATCACGTCGATGATGTATTGCTCGAAATCTTCGAGGGTGTCCTTCATTCGGGGCCGCCGAGCCTGCCGCAGGCCGGAGGGACACTCAAGCGCCGAGACCTTAAAACTTGCCCGGCCCGGGGAAACCCGCATCGCACGGCTTGGCAGCCACGGCCCCAGGCGCTAAGGGACGGGCGTGCAGCACGCGCATAACCAGGACTTCAGCATCATCGACGAAACGGACGACTACATCGTCGTGGACAAGCCCGCGCCGCTGCAGATCCACCCCGGCAGCCTGCATGGAGCCCCGACGCTCTGGCACGGGCTGCGTGACCTGCTGGCCTATGAGATGGCCAACGGCGGCCAGGTGAGCATCATCAACCGCCTGGACCGCGAGACCAGCGGCGTGGTGCTGGTGGCGAAGAACGCCGCCTGGGCCCGTCTTTTCGGCATCGCCATGCAGGAGCATCAGATCCGCAAGACCTACCACGCCATCGTTCATGGCTGGCCCGAATGGGAGACGCTCGAACTCGACGCCCCGATCCTGCGCAAGGGTGAGGTCATGGAGTCGCCCATCTGGGTCCGCCAGGCCGTCCACCCGGATGGAACGCCCTGCCAGACACAGTTCCGCACGCTCCGCCGCTGCAAGCATCCCAGGGCCGGCAGGCTGGCGCTGGTGGAGGCACGCCCCCTCACCGGCAGGATGCACCAGATCCGCGTCCACCTCTCCCATCTGGGGCTGCCCATCCTCGGCGACAAGATCTACGGCCTCGACGAGCAATGCTACCTGGAGTTCATCGAAACCGGCTGGACCCCGGCGCTTGAGGGCAGGCTTTTCTCCTCCCGCCAGGCCCTGCATTCACGGCGGATGGAGGTTTCGGCACCCGGCTTCCAGGGCGACTGGGAATGCACGCCTCCCGCTGAAATGCAATCCTGGTTAGGTTAGGCCCGGCCGCTCAGGCCCTGGCATGAAGGCCGCCCAGCCGGCAGATGCGCGCCCAGTGCGCCCTCTCCACCGGCGTGATGGAAAGCCGGTTGCCCCGGCGCAGGATCAGCATGTCCGCCAGCGCAGGATCCGAACGCAGCATCTCCAGCGTGACGAACTCCGCAAAGTCCGCCTCCCACTTCACATCAACCATCAGCCATCTCGGCGCCTCCCGTCGGCTGCCTGCGTCGAAGTACTCCGAGGCGGGGTCGAACTGCGTCGGATCCGGATAGGCCTCGCGCACGACCCGCACCACGCCGGCAATGCCTGGAACATCACAGGAAGAGTGGTAGAAGAAGCCGAGGTCGCCCAGGGTCATCTGGTCGCGCATCATGTTGCGCACCTGGTAGTTGCGCACGCCGTTCCAGGGCTCGGTCTTCTTCGGGCGTGACTTGAGGTCGTCGAAGGAAAACACGTCGGGTTCGGATTTCAGCAGCCAGAATGACATCGTGAATCCTGGCCTAACAGGCCTTCTGCGGCAAGGACTATGCGCCACTCCCGGGGAGGAGACGCCGCCATTTAAGGCTGGCCTCCGGCAAAACCGGCCCGCAAACTTGGCCTCAGTCCTGCTTAATTGCCTTTCAGGCGGCGCGCCGCCCTGCCCCAACCCCAACCGCCATGCTTTTCGACCAGTATCAGCCGGAGGATTTCTTCGATGAGATGTTCACCTCCGGAAACGAAGTACGCCCGCACTACCACGCCGTCGGCGAAGCCCTGAACGCCGTCTCCGCCGAGGAGTTCCGCAACCGCCAGACCGCCGTCGAGGCCGCGTTCATGCGCGGCGGCGTCACCTTCACCGTCTACTCGGATTCCCAAGGCACGGAACGCATCTTCCCCTTTGACTGCGTGCCGCGCGTCATCTCCGCCGAGGAATGGGACATGGTCGAAAGGGGGCTGATCCAGCGCCTCACCGCGCTGAACCTCTTCCTGCACGACATCTACCACGAGCAGAAGATCATCAAGGACCGCGTCATCCCGCCCCAGTACCTGCTGAGCGCAAAGCACTTCCGCCGCGAGTTCATGCACTTCGAGGTGCCGAAGAACGTCTACGTCCACATCTGCGGCACCGACCTCATCCGCGACAAGGACGGACGTTACCTCGTCCTCGAGGACAACCTGCGCTGCCCCTCCGGCGCCAGCTACATGCTGGAAAACCGCAGCGCCCTCAAACGCACCTTCCCCGAGCTCTTCCAGGCGGCCGGCGTGCGTCCGGTCGACCAATATCCCGCCGAGCTCCTCAAGGTCCTGCAATACTGCGCGCCGGCCAAGTTCCGCGGCAATGACGCCCCGAACGCGGTGCTCCTCACCCCCGGCGTCTTCAACAGCGCCTACTTCGAACACGCCTTCCTGGCCCGCCAGATGGGCATTCCGATTGTCGAGGGGCGTGACCTGCTGGTCCGCGACCACAAGGTCTTCATGCGCACCACCGCCGGCCTCGTCCAGGTGGACGTCATCTACCGTCGCATCGACGACGACTTCCTCGACCCCTCCGTGTTCCGCGCCGACTCGCTCCTCGGCGTGCCCGGCCTCGTCAACGCCTACCGGGCCGGCAACGTCAGCCTGGCCAACAGCATCGGCACCGGAGTCGCCGATGACAAGGTGGTCTACTACTTCGTGCCGAAGATGATCAAGTACTACCTTGGAGAGGACCCCATCCTGCCCAACGTCGACACTTATCTCGCGTCCGAGCCGCAGGACTGCGCCTTCATCCTCGACAACCTTTCCAAGCTCGTCGTGAAATCCGCCAACGAGGCCGGCGGCTACGGCATGCTCATGGGCCCCTGGGCCTCCAGGGAGGAGATCGAGGCCTTCCGGAAAATGATCGAGGAAAACCCCCGCAACTTCATCGCCCAGAACCCGATCTCCCTGAGCCGGCATCCCACCTGGTGCGGAGAGCACTTCGAAGGACGTCACATCGACCTGCGGCCCTACATCCTCTGCGGCGAGAAGATCGTCGTCACCCCGGGCGGCCTCACCCGCGTGGCCCTGCGCAAGGGCAGCCTCGTCGTCAACAGCTCCCAGGGCGGCGGCTCCAAGGACACCTGGGTCCTCAAGCACTGACGCCCGACGCCTGCCTAACCAACCCTGTGCTCCCATTCCCCAGCCATGCCCCCCGTTTCCAACGCACGTGAAGAACTCGCCCGCCACAAGCAGGCGAACGTCATGCTCGCCCGTGTCGCAGGCAGCCTCTACTGGATGAGCCGCTACCTCGAGCGCGCCGAAAACCAGGCCCGCCTCATCGACGTCAACCTCCAGCTCCTCCTCGACTTCGGCCATGTGACCGACGAGCAGCTCAAGGCGCACTGGCTGCCCATCGTCCGCTCCTCAGGGGACGAGGCCCTGTTCAACGAACTTTACGACACGGCCGACAGCGAGAGCGTCACCGAGTTCATGACCTTCCGCACGGAGAATCCAAACTCGCTCGTCTCCTGCATCTCCAACGCCCGCGAAAACGCCCGCCAGGTCCGCGACCAGATCTCCAGCGAGATGTGGGAGGTGCTGAACGACGCCTACCATTTCATCCTGGGGGCCGACGCCAAGACCGTCTGGCACGAAGGCGCCAGCGCCTTCTACGACCAGATCAAGCGCTTCTCCCACCTCTTCCAGGGCATCACCGTCAGCACCTTCTCACGCAACGAGGGCTTCGAGTTCATCCAGTTCGGCAAGTACCTCGAGCGCGCCGACCAGATCACCCGCCTGCTCGACATCAAGTACCACATCCTGCTGCCCAGCGCCTCGGATGTCGGGGGTGCCGTGGACACCGCCCAGTGGCATGCCGTGCTCCGCAGCGCCAGCGCCCTGGAGGCCTACCGCCGCTATTACGTCGCCGATGTCTTCTACAAGAAGGTCGTCGAGTTCCTGATCTTCGACGACAGCTTCCCCCGCAGCCTGAAGTTCTGCTGCCAGGAGATGGACCACTTCATCGAGCTCATCACCGAATCCTCGGCTGAAGCCGGTGACCGCACCGCCATCGAGCGCTTCAGGGCCTTCCTGGAAAGACTGAACGAGCTTTCCGTCGAGGACATCTTCTCCCAGGGCCTGCACGAGTTCCTTGACGAGGCCCAGGTCGAGGTCGGCAGCATTGGCGGCCAGCTTTACAGCACCTACATGTACTTCCCGCCGGTCGACCTTCAGGCCGAAATCCGCTTCCACCAGCAGCAGGAGCAGCAGCAGCAGCAGCAGTGACTTTCTCAATGAAACGTCCGGGCTAAGAGCCTGGCTTCAAGGGAAGGCGGAGCTGGAAAGGAAAATGTCCAAGGACCGGGCTCCAATGACCCGGGAGGGTTCCAATGCGACCAATGGGCCCACGAACTTCAGCTTCTGACAGTGAGGGAGGCCCCGAAACCGCTTTTCCCCATCCATCTCCGCGACTGTCGCTATTTCTGCCTGCTGCGAGGTGACACGACGGAATCATCAAGCTCGCCTTTCTGACTTGGGGCTTGGGTTTTCCTTGGTCATGGGTCGCCTGGTCCTTGGTCATTCAGCCCCGCCTGCCTTTTTGATTCGGTGCTTGAATTCACTACCCCTTGATCATTCGTGTTCAGTCCAAGGAGCTCTCCATCCGCCGACGGGATGCAGCCCTGCCAAACCGCACCAACCCGGCAAGCAGCACCATCAGCGCCGTCCCGGGCTCCGGCACCGGTGTCGGTGAGATGGAAAAGGAAAAGTCGTCGAAGTAGTTCTTGAACCCCACCATGCCAGCGACCGACCACTCCAGCGTGGCAAGATCTGCTGCGGCAAACCCGATCGACTGACCGCTGAAAAGCCCGGTGGTCGGCCCCAGAAGGGAGGTGTTGTTGTCAAAACCGGCGGCGGAAAGCCCGACCGTGTCGGCAGCGGTGTCGATTTGCAGGGAAATCATCGACCATCCCTGGGTGCCCATGTTGATGGAGGTCGTCTGCCATGCGCCTGAGCCCCCCACTCGGTATTGCAGGAAGTTGTCACCTGTGTAGCCGACCTCCATCAAGGTCTGTCCCAGCGAATCCTTGATGGCCATGCCAAGCACATGGGCGGATTCAGCGTCGTCATAATCTGAAGGGCAGGTCCAGAAGGTCAGGTCCATCAGGCTGCTGCCGGTTAATGATGGAGCGATGCCGTTGAAGTCCCGTTCGTCGAACTGGTAGGCATAATGAAGATCTTCATCCGTCGCCAGAACGTTCAGCACCTGGCTGCCGGTCCTGGCATTGGAATACCCGTAGGCAGCCACATAATCGCGTCGAAATGTGTTTCCCTGATAGAGCGGAGCCCCCAGGTCTTCATTCAACCGGCCTCCGGCCAGAGCCTTCCACAGCCCGGAATTGTCAGCGATGTCAGCGGCCGTTCCCCCAGGTCCGCCGAGATTCGTCCCAAACTGCCCGGCGTTGTAGCGGCTCACGTCCGCCCCATGAGTCATGTCACCCAGAGTGTTGGGAAACGCGCCCGGCGCGACAACCCCCGTATAGCCATTGGCCGGGTTGTTGCCCAGGTAGAACTGGGCGTCTCCTGGAATGAACTGAGACACAATCAGCCCCGTCCCTGGCACACGATATCCATCCCCCTCTTCAAAGCTGCCCAGATAAGCCCAGGTCATCCCAGGCCGCCCAAATAAAAGGCAGGTCAGGAAAATCAGGGAGACTGGAAGCTGGCGAAACATCTTCGAACAGCCCCACCAGTAAGGCTAAAAACAATAATATCAATAAATATTAGATATTAAACCCGTTCCATTCCCTTGAGAACCAATTCCATCCGTCATTTCGAGTTTCGGATTTCTCACCGCCTCTTTTTCTTCCTGCCGTGCAGGATGGCGCGGGCCTTGTCCTCCTCATCCAGCACCGTGGTATACTTGTAACTGAAGCCGGGCAGCTTCTTGCGCTCGATCTTCTGATTGATCAGCCGCTCGATGCTGGCCACATACGGCAGCTCTTCGGCCGAGAAAAGCGTGTAGGCGTCGCCTTCCTTCTGGGCACGTCCGGTTCTGCCGATGCGATGCACATAGTCCTCCGAGTTTTCGGGAACCATGTAGTTGATGACATGGGTCACACCGCTGATGTCCAATCCACGGGCGGCAAGGTCGGTGGCGACGATCATTTCAAACTCACCGTCACGGAATCCCTTGAGGGCCTTTTCACGATCTTTCTGGCTGATGTCGGAATGCATCACGGCGACCTTGTATTCACCGCTCTGATTGAGGGATGAATAGAGCTGGTCGGCCTGGGCCTTGGTCCGGGTGAAGACCATGAGGCTGTTGAAATGGGTCTGCTTCAGGATGGCCAACAGCAGTTCCTCACGCTGGTCACTGGCGACCGGATACATGTAATGGCTGACGGTTTCAGCGGGGGAAAAGCGGATGCCCACCTCGACGCTCACGGGATCCTTCAGGGCGAAGTCCGCCAGGTTCTTGATCTGGGGAGGCATGGTGGCCGAGAAGAACAGCGTCTGGCGGCTTTTGGGAGTGGCCTCGACAATGCGACGGACATCCGGCAGGAAGCCCATGTCCAGCATCCGGTCCACCTCATCGAGCACGAGCACTTCAAGGTTTCGCGTGTCTGCGGTCCTGTCCTGCATGAAGTCCAGAAGCCGACCGGGGGTTGCCACGACCACGTCCACGCCTTCCTGAAGGGCCTTGCGCTGCTTTTCATAACCCACACCGCCATAGACCGCCACGACGCGCAGGCCCGTGTGCTTGCCATATTTCTCAAACTGCTCGACCACCTGGAGGGCCAGTTCGCGCGTCGGCTCGAGCACCAGGCAGCGGAAACCTCCCGGGGCGCCGAGGCGGCTCAGGGTCGGCAGGGCGAAGGCGGCAGTCTTGCCAGTACCGGTTTGTGAAGCGCCGATGACATCCTTGCCTTCGAGCACCACGGGAATCGCACGCTGCTGAATTTCCGTGGGCTTCTCATAACCTGAGTCACGAATGGCGGCAAGAACCGCCGGAGCCAGTCCGAGGCCTTCAAAGGCCTCCGGAAAGGGACCTTCGGGAACAGGAGGCGCCGGAGGCGGCGGCTGTGGTTCGTAATTCTTGATTGGAGCGCTTTTCTCCTCACTACGGCCGCGGCGCGATGAACCGTCACGTTCACGCCTGCCACCACGATCCCGGCCTTCCGTCCTGCCGCCACGGGGCCGGTCGGACGTGCGGGGGCGTTCTTCACGATCAGCCCGAGGTGCGGCTGAAGTTCCAGATCCTTCTGAACGGCGGCGCTGGTCATGCTCCTGCTTCGAATGCGGGTGCATCTTGGCGGGCGTGTGCGCAGGAGAATGCTCCTGGCGGGCTGCCTTCTTTTTTCCACCCAGTCCAATGACCTTTTTAATCCCGTCCTTGAGGCGACGGAGGATGGATTTCTTCTTCTGGGGCTCGGTTTGTCGGGAGGCGTTCACGCGATGCTACGGGGAAATGTTGGACAGGCCAGCCTATCGGCCAGTTTGCGGGGGATTGCAAACAGCAGCCATTTCCCATCATTTCAAAGCGACCCTCAAACAGCCTTGGTCGACGCTGTTTGGTGGAGCATAGCGGGTTCGAACCGCTGACCTCCTGCATGCCATGCAGGCGCTCTACCAACTGAGCTAATGCCCCGGAAAAGAAAAACCGGCTCCCCTGGTTGGGGGAGCCGGAGACTAGCGGGCTTCGATGTTTTGACAAGCCGTTTTTAAATCATTTCGCAGATTGCAGCGAAGGAATCATTTCTTGCTGCCACCCTTGCTGCCCTTGTCGCTTGAAGCCTCGGCGGCGGGGGCCGCCTTCTTCTTGCTGTCATAGATCTTCTGGCCTTCGGCGACTTCGTCGGACTTCATGTTCTTCTTGAGTTCGTCGCGGTACTTGACGGCGATTTCCGCGTTCTGCGAGGCATCGCAGGCCATCATGGCATAAGCCAGGGCGCGGGGAAGGTTGGGGTTGGTCTTGCCATCCTTGATGTTCGTCAGGCCGCGCTCATTCAGGCTGGCGAGACGCAGCATGGCGAGAGGCACGCCCTGTTCGGCGGCGGACTCATACTGGCTGGCGGCGGCCGTGTAATCGGGGGCGCCGATGCCGGTGCCGGTCTCAAACATCTGCCCCAGGGCAAGCTGCGCAGGGGCGAAGCCGGCGTTGGCGGAGCGCTGGAACCAGGCCAGGGCGGCCACGCTGTCCTGCTGGGTGCCGCCACCCTGCTGATAAAGGCCCGCGAGGCGGAACTGGGCCTGGGGAACGCCATTGGTTGAGGCGCGCATCAGGAAGCCGAAGGCCTTCTCAAGGTCCTTGTCCACCACCGTGCCGGTTTCATAATAGACACCCACGTTGTAGAAGGCGGCGGCGGAGCCGTTCTGGGCGGCCATGCGGTAGAGGTCGAGGGCGCTCTTGGGGTTGGGCTGCACGATCACCTCGGCCTTCTCACCTTCACCATCACGCAGGCCGGTTTCAAAGTAGTTGCCCAGGCGGAACAGCGCCTCGGCATCATTGCCGTTGGCGGCCTTGGTGTAGTACTCAACGGCCTTCTTCGCGTTGCGGGCGTTGCCGCCCAGTCCGTTTTCATAGATGGCGCCAAGCAGGCGGCTGGCGGCGGCGAAACCGGTGTTGGAGGCATCTTCAAACATCTTCATGGCCTTGGCCGGATCCTTCTGGACAAGGGGCTTGGCTCCGCCGGTGGCGGGGTCACCGTCAAACAGGCGGGCGGCATAGGTGCTCATGGCCACGGCGTTCTTCTGCTCGGTGGCCTTGATGAGGTACTCAAGCGACTTCTGGTCATCCTTGGCCACGCCGGGAACTCCCGCGGCATAAAGCTGGCTCAGGCCGAGGGTCGCCTCGCCGTCACCGGCGGCGCTGCCTTTTTCCAGAAGGGCCTTGGCCTTCTCCACGTCCTGCTTGATGCCGACGTTCGGCGCACCGGCGAGCGTGAGGTTGGCAAGCAGGCGGCGGGCCAGCTTGTTGTCGGAGGCCTCGGCCTCCTGGATCAGGGTGACGGCCTCCTTGGCGCGTTCCTGGTCCTGGGGGAACGCCTGAAGGAGAACCTGGGCCAGCTCCACCTTCGCCAGCACCTGCCCCTGGGAGGCCGCCTTGCGGTAAAGGTCGATGATCTCGGAGACGTTGCTGTTGCTCAGCACGCCCCAGTGAGCGAGCACATACTGGGCGTTGGCGTCGTTCTTGGCCACCAGTTCGCGAACCTTGGTCAGGGCGTCGTTGAAGGCCTTGTTCACGTCAGGGCCGGCCGTCTTGTCCTGAACGGCCTTCTGGGCGGCGGCCTGGTCGTTGGCCAGGGACTGCAGTGCTGAGACAAGATCGGAACTCGGGCTGTTCAGTTCGGCGGTGTCAATGCCTGCGACTGCCACAAGGGCGGCCATCTTGAGTTTAAGTGCGGTGATTAGCATATGGGGTTGGAGATGAGGAACTCGGTCAGACCCGTCTCAACGGGAAGCGCTCATTTTTTCATAAGCAGGCCCGCCAAATCAAGACATAACAGGCAGTTTTTCAAAAAAATCAGCCCTCTGCTTTCTCGCTCATGCGAGCGCAATCAGGCTGACTTTCCGGGCCTGGCACTCGCTCACAAGCTCGTCACGGCCTAACAAAAGCGTCTTTCCCGCCTCGACCGCGATGACATCCACACCGGCCTGCGCGGCGTTCCGAATCGTGTCCGGCCCAACCACAGGCACGTCAAAACGCATGTCCTGCCCCGGCTTCGAGACCTTCACCATCGTGGCCCCGCCACGCCCCATGGCACCGCCCCTTTTCACCGCCTCGTTCGTCCCCTCAAAGGCCTCGACCGCCAGCACGGTTCCGTTCTTCACCACCACCGTCTGGCCGATGTCCAGCCGGCTGGTCTCCTTGGCGATCCCGTAGCCATACTCCGCATCCTCCCAACGCCGCTTTTTCGGCTGCGGGCCGGCCACATGACCGGGGCCCGGCATCAGGTCCTCCAGGAAGGTCGTCGCGGGCAGCAGCGTGATGCCGTCCTTTGTCAGCTCGTCAGCAATCGCACCAAACAAGGTTTCCGCATTCCGCCGCTTCAGCCTCGCCAGCATCAGCAGCGTGCGGAGGTCCGGCCGCAGATCAAAGAGGTTCTTCGGCGCAATCTGCCCCACCATGACGGCCTGGGTGACCCCTTCCCGCTTCAGGAACGAGATCATCCGGCCAAGCTGCCCGACCCGGAACCATCCGATGGCGTCCACCTTCTCCGCCAGCTCCGGCCGGGTCTCGTTTTCAAAGGCCGCCGCCACCAGCCGCCCGACACCCGCACGCCTCGCCGCAGCGATGAAGGTTTCCGGATAAAGGCCGCTGCCGGCGATGAGTGCGATGGATGAAGGCGCTGCTGACATGAGGTGTGGCGCGGCCGATTATGACGAAAGCACGCGCCCTGTCCACATGGCGAGATCACGCTCAAGCGCGTCATGCTCCTCCAGACGGTAAAGGTGCGTTTGAAAACCCAGCCGCCTCGCCGTGGCGATGTTGGCCTCGAGGTCGTCAATGTAGAAGGTCTGCTCCGGCACCAGGCCAAGCTCAGAGACCGTCTTCTCAAAGATCACCGCGTCGGGCTTGCTGCACTTCGCCGAATAGGAATACACCCCGCCCTGAAAATGCCTGAAAATGTCGAAGGTGCCCAGCAGGTAGTCCTTGTGCATGCCGCTGGTGTTGGAGAGCAGAAACATCGGCAGCCGTCCGGCGAAGGCCGCAAGCGTGCGCTCCATCGCCTGGTTCTCGGTGAAGATCTCGCACCAGATGCGGCGGAACATCACCTCGTCCCCGCCAAACTCCAGCAGCCGCATGGCCTCGCGCACAAAGGTGACGTCATCCATGTCACCGTTCTCATAGGGCAGCTTGATGGAGTCCAGCCGCGTGAACAGCTGCTCCGGTGGAAACGGGCACAGCTCGGCGGCACGGCGCGCGGCGACCTTGAAGTCAAAGGCGACCAGCACGTTGCCGATGTCGGACAGGATGGCGGGGGAAGGCATGACGCCCGATGCCTCATGAGCGCCGCTTTGCAATCCCGGATGACTTCAGAACCGTTTGCAGCCGTCCGCATCCTCCGGCAATGACGGCATCCCAGCGCCCGCCAGGCCACGCCCGCCCTTCCAGTGTTCACGATCCGCTATCCCGAAGACCTGCCCATCACCGCACGTCGTGAGGACATCCTCACGGCGGTCCGCGGCCACCAGGTCGTGGTCCTGGCCGGTGAAACTGGCTCGGGAAAAACCACCCAGCTCCCCAAGATGTGCCTCGAGGTGCTTCACGGGCTGGAAGCTGGCGAAGAACGTGAAGGCGGCGCGGTGCGGCCGGGCAGGCGGCGCGGCATGATCGGCTGCACCCAGCCGCGGCGCGTTGCCGCGATGTCCGTCTCCAGGCGCGTCGCCGAGGAGCTGAACGTGCGCTGGGGCGGCCCGGTCGGCTGCAAGATGCGCTTCTCCGACGACACCAGCGCGGAGACACGGGTCAAGTTCATGACCGACGGCATCCTGCTCGCGGAGATTCAAAGCGACCCGCTCCTGCGGGCCTACTCAATGATCATTCTGGATGAGGCTCATGAGCGCTCGCTGAACATCGACTTCCTCCTCGGCTACCTCAAGACCCTGCTGCCCCGAAGGCCGGACCTGAAGCTGGTCGTCACCTCGGCGACCATCGACACGGAGCTCTTCAGCCGGCACTTCGGCGGCGCGCCGGTCATCGAGGTCTCAGGCCGCCTTTACCCGGTTGAAATCCGCTACCGCCCCGTGGGCGAGGATGACGAGGACCCCACCCACCTCGACGCCGCCATCCGCGCCACCGAGGACGCCCTCATCGAATCCTCCGACGGCGACGTGCTCGTCTTCATGCCGACCGAGCGCGACATCCGCGAATGCCGCGACGCCCTTCAGGGCCGGCTTGGCGGCGGCTATGAGGTGCTGGCGCTTTACGGGCGCATGGCCTCCCAGGAGCAGCAGCGCGTGTTTTCACCAGGTCCAAAGCGGCGCGTCATCATCGCCACCAACGTCGCCGAAACCTCGATCACCGTGCCGCGCATCGCCGCCGTCGTGGACACGGGCCTGGCACGCCTCAGCCGCTACAACCCCAGGACACGCACCAAGAGGCTTCCTGTCGAGCCCGTCTCGCAAAGCAGCGCCAGCCAACGATCAGGTCGCGCCGGACGAGTCCGCGACGGGCTCTGCATCCGGCTGTTCAGCGAGGAGGACTTCCTCAAGCGCTCCAAGTTCACCCAGCCGGAAATCCAGCGCAGCAACCTCGCCGAGGTCATCCTGCGCATGAAGGCCTTCAACCTCGGCGAGATCGAGGACTTCCCGTTCCTCCAGCCACCCGGCAGCTCGTCCATCCGCGCCGGCTACGACCTGCTGCATGAGCTCGGCGCCCTCGGCGAAACCCATGAAATGACCGAGCGCGGCCACGAGCTCGCCGCCCTGCCCCTCGACCCGACGCTCGGCCGGATGCTGCTTCAAGCGCGGCATGAGGGCTGCCTTGGCGACATGCTGGTGCTCGCCGCCGGCCTCAGCATCCCCGACCCTCGTGAGCGCCCCGAGGACAAGCGCGAGCTCGCCCAGGCCGCGCACAAGAAGTTCGCCAGCCCTGAAAGCGACTTCATGTCGCTTCTGAAGATCTGGACCGCCGCCCCCGACCCGCTGGCGGGCAGCAAGAACGGCCTGCGCAAGTTCTGCCGGGAGAACTTCCTCTCCTTCACCCGCATGACGGAGTGGCGCGACGTCTGGCGGCAGCTGGCCGAGATGTTTCGTGAAACCTCCGCCGCGCCATCGCGACCGTCCGATCCAAAGCAAGAGAAGTCCGCCAGCCCGCAGGACGCCCTGCACCGCTGCATCCTCTCCGGCCACCTCGGCCACATCGCCCTTCGTCAGGAGCGCAACCTCTACAAGGCAGGCGGCAACAGGGAGGTCACCGTCTTCCCCGGCTCCCACCTTTACGAGCGCCGCGAAAAGAACGCCAAGCCCGGCCAGGAGAAGACCCGGCAGCCGCTGTGGATCGTCGCGGCCGAGATCGTGCAGACCTCGCAGCTGTTTGCGCGCACCATCGCCGGCATCAACCCCGAATGGGCGGCCGAGCTTGGCGCCCACCTGCTTGAACGCAGGCACGCCGAACCGCACTGGAGCGCCAAGGCAGGCCGCGTGCTGATCACCGAGCGCCTGATCCTGCACGGCCTGGAGGTGTCGCGGCGCAAGATCGACTTCGGCAGGATGGATCCCGCGGCCGCCACGCAGCTCTTCATCCGAGGCGCCCTGCTGGAGGAGGGCGCACACGTTCCGCACCGCTTCTTCGAGCTGAACCAAAAGCTTCGCACACGGCTTGAGGCGGCGCTCACCCGCGTCCGCAGCTCCCGGGTGCACGCCATCGAGGAAAGGCTCTTCGAGTTCTACCGCACCCGCCTGCACGGCACGCCGGTCTCCTCCATCCACGACCTGAACAAGCTGGTGAACGAACGCGTCCGGACGCAGCCGGACTTCCTGGTCGCCCGCGAGGAGGACCTCACCGGCGGAGAGGACCTCAGCGCCGACCTTCAGCAGTTCCCCGACCAGGCGCAGATCGCCAACAGCGTGCTGCCCATCACCTACGCCTACAAGCCCGGCCAGGAGGATGACGGCGTGACCCTCCAGGTGCCCCTGCCCGTGGCCGGCCAGCTCACCAACGCCGAGCTGCAGTGGATGGTGCCCGGCCTGCGCGAGGAGCTGGTCACCACCCTGCTGCGAGCGCTGCCCAAGCAGAAACGAACCGTCTTCATGCCGCTGGAGGCCAGCGCGCGGAAGATCGTGCGCGAGTTCAAGCCGGGACGCGGCGACTTCCTTGAAGCCCTCGCGCGTCACCTTCAGGTCATCTTTGGCGCGGACATCACCGTCGCTGACTGGCCCGCCAACTGCATCCCGACGCACCTCAGGCCCAGGCTGGAGGTCATTGCTGGAAACAGAAAAACCATGATCACCAGCCGCGATCTCCGGGAGATCCAGGCCCAGGTCCGCAAGGAGGCGCCCAAGTCCGGTGCCTGGGAACGCGCCGTCCTGGCGAACGAAAAGTATGACCTCAAGGGCTGGACCTTCGGCGACCTGCCCGCATCCGTGCTTGTCGAGGAGATCGCCGGTGCCCCGCTGCACGGCTTTCCCGGCCTCAGCCTTCGCGACGGACGGGAGGTCGACGTCCGACTGTTCCGCACGGCGGCGGAAGCCCTGAAATCAACGCCGCCCGCCATTCGGGCGCTGGCCGGGATGGAGCTGGGCAAGGACATCGCCTGGCTGCACAAGGAGCTGCGCGGCATGGACAACGGCCGCGCCCTCCCTGCGGCAAAGGGCCTTGGCGCGCTCGACCAGCTCCAGGCACGAAGCCAGGCCGGCACCGTCGCGCCGCTCTCCCAGCAGGCGCATGAGCACATCCTCGCCCACGCCCTGAGGCTTGACCCCGTCATGCCGCTGAACCAAAAGCGTTTCCAGGCCATGTGCGAGGCCGCGCGCCGTGACTTCCCGACGCTCGCCCACCGGACCCGTGAGCTGCTGAAGACCTGCGAGGAGCTGAAGGCCAGGATCCTCGCCACCCGGCACCGCTATCCGGAGCTTGAGCAGGATCTCGCCCGCCTGCTGCCGCCCGATGTCCTCCTGATCACGCCGCACGCCCGGCTCCAGCACCTGCCCCGCTATCTCAAGGCCGTCCAGGTGCGCGCTGAACGGGCCGCCAACAACCCGGCCAAGGACCGCGAGAAGGCGCTCGCCATCTCCGACTTCGCCGACTGGCGCAGAGAGGTCAGCGACGACAACCGCGAGGAGTTCCGCTGGCTGTTCGAGGAGTTCCGTGTCTCCATCTTCGCCCAGGAGCTCGGCACCGCCCAGCCCGTCAGCATCAAGCGCCTGGAGGCCCTGCTGGGCTGAACCGGCGGACGGCTCGAAACGGCCGGATTCAAGATTGAATTGATGGTCATCCACGCCCACTTCTCCGGCCCAGCCATGAAAATCCTCGCCCCCTTTCTCTGCCTGCTCACGGTCATCGGCCTCGTCTTCGCCGCCTCGCCCGCGAAGAAGCCGCGCATCCTCTTCTTCACCAAGTCCAGCGGCTTTGAGCACAGCGTCATCTCCTGGAAGAAGGGCCGGCCCAGCCATGCTGAAAAGGTGCTGCTGGAGCTTGGCGCTAGGCAGGGCTGGGACTTCGAGTTCTCCAAGGACGGCTCGAAGTTTTCCAAGGACTACCTCGCCCAGTTTGACGCGGTTTTCTTCTACACCACCGGCAACCTGCTCGAGCCCGGCACCGACCAGCAGCCGCCCATGACCGCCGAGGGCAAGCAGGCGCTGTTTGATTTTGTGAAGTCCGGCCGGGGCTTCATCGGCACGCACTCCGCCAGCGACACCTTCCATACCAACAACGAGTCCAAGAAGGGCCCCGATCGTTATGTGAACCATGGCGACCAGGCTGACGCCTATGTACGCTTCCTCGGCGCCGAGTTCATCAAGCATGGCGCCCAGCAGGTGGCTCGCAACACGGTCACCAACCCCAAGTTCCCCGGCTTCGAAAAGGTGGGCGCCGAGTATTCCTTCCATGAGGAATGGTACTCCCTGAAGGACTTCAGCCCGGACATCCACGTGCTCAGCGTCATGGACGCCCCGGCGATGAAGGGTGACGAGTACAAGCGCCCCGCATTCCCCAGCACCTGGGCGCGCAAGGAGGGCGACGGCCGCGTCTGGTACACCGCCATGGGTCATCGCGAGGACATCTGGACCAACCCCGTTTTCCAGGACATCCTGATCGGCGGCATCCGCTGGGCCCTTGGCGAAGTGCAGGCCGACGTGCCCGCCAACCTCAAGGAAACGGCGCCCGGCGCCTACACCAACCCGCCTTACGTCGAGCCCAAGCCCCCGGCCCCTGCCAAACCCAAGGCAAGATAAATCGCCACCTCAGGCGAGGACCTCGTCCACCACCCGGCCGCCCTGCAGCCCCGTGAGCCGGATCCTCCGGCCGCCGCTGACGACGGCCAGGTTTTCGTGATCCAGCCCGAGCAGGTGCAGCAGGGTCGCGTGCAGGTCGCGGAAATGCACCGCGCCCTCCTCGATCAGGCTTCCATCATGATTCGTTAGGCCGTGCACATGACCGGCCTTCACGCCGCCGCCCGCCATCCAGAAGCTGAAGGCGCGATGCTGGTGCCCGGTCTGGTCCTTGTCCTTGCCGGGCGTCAGGCCGGGGCGTCCAAACTCGCCGCCCCAGACCACCAGGGTGTCCTCCAGCAGGCCGCGTTCATCCAGGTCATCGAGAAGCGCGGCGATCGGCGCGTCCGTGGTGGCGCAGTTCGCGGTGAGGTCGCGCCGGTGGTCCGTATGCTGGTCCCAGCTCCCGTGCGTGATCTCAATGAAGCGCACGCCCGCCTCGCAGAACCGCCGCGCCAGCAGGCACTGACGTCCGAAGTCGCTGGCCTTGCAGGTGCCGGCCGCGTGATTTTTGCCGACGGCATAACGCTCCAGCACCGCTTTCGGCTCCTGGCGGATGTCGAGCAGTTCGGGTGCCTCGGACTGCATGCGGAAACCAAGCTCCATCGTCTGAATGACGCCCTCCAGCCCGGCGTCGTCGCCGCGCAGGCTCAGATGATCCCGGTTCATCGCCTGGATGAGGTCAAGCTGACGCCGCTTCACCGCCTGAAGCAGATGATCTCCGGAGATGTTGCCGATCGTCGCCCGGCTCATGTCCTCGCCGTTCACACCGATGGGCGTGCCGCCAAAAACGGCGGGAAGCTGGGCGGCGGCATATTCGGCCGGCTTGGCCGTGTTGAAGCTGATGAAACCGGGCAGGTTCTGGTTCTCCGTGCCCAGACCGTAGGCCACCCAGGCGCCCATGCTGGGACAGGGACGCAGCCGGTCGCCCGTGTGCAGCTGCAGCATCGACTGCGCATGAATGCTGGTGTCGGCGGTCATCGAATTGATGACGCAGAGCTTGTCGGCATGACGCGCGATGTTCGGCAGCAGGTCCGAAACCCATAGCCCGCTTGCGCCACGACGCCTGAAGCTGGCGACCGATCCTGCATGGGGGTTCTTTGCCACCTGGGGCTTGTGGTCAAAAGTGTCGAGCTGAGCAGGCCCTCCGGCCATGTTGAGAAAAATCACCCGCCTGGCCCGGGGCCGCTGGCGGGCGGGCCGCTGCTCAAGCCCGGGAACCGCAGCCCCGGCGAGACCAGACATCGCGACATAACCGAAACCGCAGGAAGCGGTGTGGAGCATCTGGCGTCGGCTGAACGGGACCGGGGTCATCTTCATCATCATACGGCCTCCTCAGTCCACATATCTCAGCTCACTGGCGGACAGCAGCGCCTGGCAGAAGGCGGCCCAGGCTTCAGAACCGTCATGCATTCGCCCGCCATCGCTGGAAGACAGCATGGCTCCGGCTTCACGCAGGAAATCCAGCGCACGCTGCTTTTCCAGGGGAGATGCCGCACGGCCAAGCGCCATGCGATGCGCCTCGTCCACGCGATGCGCTTCATCGCCGGGAAGCCTGAGCAGGCGGGCGGCGAAACGACGCGACTGGGCGATGACGAACTCATTGTTCAGCAGGTAGAGCGACTGGGTGGCGAGCGCCGAGCTGTCACGACGTCCAAGCACCGTGGTCGCGTCGGGCAGGTTGAAGGGCGTCAGCTCAGGCGGCATCGAGTTGCGCAGCATGAGCAGGTAGACGCTCCGGTGCACACTTGGCTGATGCAGCGGCGGCAGCTCGTTGATCAGCACGTCGCGGTGCTGGATGAGCGAGCCTGCCCCAGGCCTCCGGTCCAGCTCCCCGGAGGCCGCAAGCATGGCGTCACGGATCGACTCCGCATCCAGACGCCGGACACGATGCTGGCCGAACAGCGCCTGCCTGGCCTCCCGGGCCTGCGGGTCCTTCAGGTCATCCGCCTTCGAGCTGAGCTGGTAGGTCCGGCTCAGCACGAGCCCGCGGACCAGCCTTTTCACGGACCAGCCCTCGCGCATGAACCGTGTGGCGAGATGATCCAGCAGCTCCGGATGGGACGGACGCGCACCGGAGAGACCGAAGTCGTCCGGCGTGCTGACGATGCCCTCGCCGAACAAATGTTGCCAGACACGGTTCACCAGCACCCGGGCGGTGAGGGGGTTGCGCGGGCTGACCAGCCAGCGTGCGAGTTCAAGGCGGCCGCTTTGCCTTGCTCCCGGCAGCTCCCCGGGATCCACGCTTCCACAGGCGCTCAGGAAGCCGCGCGGGATGACGGCACCGAGCTTCTTGGAGTCGCCGTCGATGTTGAGCTTGCAGTCCGTGATCGTTTTCGCCTCGCGCAGCCCCATCGCCAGGGGCGCATCAACGGCATAGCTGTGCGCGGGCTTCGCCGGAGCCTTGCGCGGCTTGTGCGCGGCAATCAAGGGCTCGACCTCGGCACGCGGCCGCACCCGAGGAGCGGCCTTCAGTTCATGCAGGGCAGTCTGTGGCGCGGTCAGACCTTCGCGCGCCGCCACCCCCCACAAGGTTTCGGAGCTTCTGAAGATGCCGGCCAGCGCATAATAGTCACGCGTCGGAATCGGGTCCGTCTTGTGATCATGACAGCGCGCACAGCCCACGGTCAGGCCCAGGATGCCGCTGCCGATGACGTTGATCTGGTCGGCGACCACATCCATCTCAAAGTTCTCGTTCATCGCCTTCGCGGGCTTGGCGCCCAGCGCCAGCAGCCCGGTGGCGACCAGCTGCCGGTCACGCTGGGCAGGCGACTCCGCAGGCAGCAGGTCGCCCGCGATCTGCTCGGTGATGAACCGATCATAAGGCACGTCCTCGTTGAAGGCGCGGATGACATGATCGCGGTAGCGCCAGGCATGAGGAAAGCTGGGGTTGCGGCTCAGGCCATCGTTGCCGTTGGACTCGGCATAACGCGCCACGTCCAGCCAGTGACGGCCCCACTTCTCGCCAAAATGCGGGCTTTGCAGCAGACGGTCCACATAGGCCGGGTCCGTGGGATCCGACCTGTCTTCCGGATCAGGCGGCAGTCCCGTGAGATCCAAGCTCAAGCGTCGGCGCAGCACATCCTTGGAGGCATCCGAAGCCGGGGCCAGGCCCTGCAGCTCAAGCCTGGAGAGAATGAAGGCATCCACGGCTGATCGTGGCCAGCCCACCTGCCGGACCTTGGGCGGCCTTGGGTCGGCGACCGGCTTCAGCGACCACAGCGGCTCCTGCGGGCTGCGCTTCACGGTTTTGACCGGCTCCGTCCTTGGGTCAGGCGCCCCCATCTTCACCCACTCGATAAAGTCCTTCACGACAGGTTCGGGCAGGCGCTTTTTCGGCGGCATCTCCAGACCGTCATAACGTACCGCCTGCACGATGAGGCTCTCGTCCGGCCTGCCTGGTATCACCGCCGGTCCTGACTCGCCACCCGCGATCATCTCGGAAGGCGCGTCCAGCAGCAGCTTGCCGCCCAGCTTCTTCGAGGTCTGCGAGTGGCATTCGTAGCACTGCTTCACCAGCACCGGCCGGATGCGGTTCTCAAAGAAGGCCCTCTGGTCCGGCGTCATGTCAGCCCCCGCCGCAGAAACAGCGGCAACCAAAAGTCCGATCATGGAATGAGGCCGGCGCATGTCAGGTCGGGAGGTCGGTGACAGGTGTTTACGTGCCGCCGGCAGACACCTTTTCCCTGTGTCAAAGATTGTTGGCGCTCTTCATCCCGAACCGCAGCGGGGGCACAGGCCAGAGAATTCAGGCTCCCGCCGGACATCCTTCCGGCCAGCTTTTTCGGTCGGACGCATGAACGCAATTCACTTGCATTAGAAGCTCACTGATATATTTGCAAAATAGTTGCATTTTAATCCATTTTGAGCACACCTGTCACCGTCGTCTCCGGCTTCCTAGGCTCCGGCAAAACCACGCTCCTCCGGCGTTTTCTGCATGCCTCAGGCGCTTCCCTGCGCCTCGGCGTCATCGTCAACGACATGAGCGGGCTTGAGGTCGATGGCGATCTGCTGCGTCATTCTGGCAGCCTCAGCGAATCACTGGGAAACTTCGTCAGCATTCAGGCGGGAAGCATCAGCGACACCCAGCGTGCCTCATTCTCAGCGGTTCTGAATGCCTGGCAGCATCGCAACGATCTCGATCATGTCATCATCGAAACTTCCGGGAGCACTCATCCATGGCCGCTGATCCATGAAATCAAGCAGCACCCGGGGCTTGTCCTGGACAGCTTTGTCACCCTGATCGACGCCAGAGCCTTCATGGAAGACTTCGGGGCCGGCCGACTGATCCACGAAAACGCCCACCCGCAGGCTTCTCTCATGTCGGCCCAGATCCGGATGGCCGGAGTCATCCTGCTCACCAAGACCGAGCAGCTGACCCCTCCCGGCCTCCAGCTCCTCACAAGACACCTTCGCGTCCTCAATCCTCGTGCCAGCCTGCACCTCGTCACTTATGGGGGCATTCCCGCCGACCAATGGCTGGGCACCCGCAGCTTTGATCTGGAGCAGGCCGGCAGCCTATCAGGACCGAGTAAGGATGAAATGTCCGAATCATGCAGCTCACCCCGGCTGGACAGCTCGGTCATTGATGATCCACGTCCGTTTCATCCGCAGCGGCTGTGGGATCTGTTTCGCCATCGTCTCGGCACGGGCATTCACCGCAGCAAGGGCTTCATCTGGATGGCCTCCCGCGATCGCGAAGTCCTGCTCTGGAACCAGGCCGCCGGAAGCATCGGCCTGGAGCTGTCCGCCTATTGGAAGGCCGCCCTGGTCTCCAACCCCGACGGCAGGCTGCTCCCCGAGGAAGTCCGCCTGCTCCGCCAGCAGCTCGAAGGAAGCCATCCGTGGTTCGGCGACCGGCGTTGCGAGCTGACCGTCATCGGCCCTGACGCGGATCTGGCCGTCTTCGTGCCAGAGCTCCTTCAGTGCTTCTGCACCGACGATGAAATCGCCCGCTGGCGCGAAGGCGCCGCCTTTGACGACCCCTGGCCCAGATCCCTGCTGCGGATCTGACCCGCTGATTTTACCCCCATGAAAACCACCTCTGCCAAACTCCCCGTCACCGTCCTCTCCGGCTTTCTCGGCGCCGGCAAAACCACCCTGCTCAACCACATCCTGCGCAACCGCGAGGGCCGCAGGGTCGCCGTCATCGTCAATGACATGAGCGAGGTGAACGTCGATGCCCAGCTCGTCAAAAGCGGTGATGCCAGGCTTTCCCGCACCGAGGAAAAAATGGTCGAGATGAGCAACGGCTGCATCTGCTGCACCCTGCGCGAGGACCTCATGCAGGAGGTCTCCAAGCTCGCCCGTGAAGGTCGCTTCGACGCCCTGCTCATCGAGTCCACCGGTGTCTCCGAACCCATGCCCGTGGCCGAGACCTTCACCTTCACCGACGACTCCGGCCGCAGCCTCAGCGACCTCGCCCAGCTCGACACCATGGTCACCGTCGTCGACGCCCGCAACTTCCTCGAGGACTACCACAGCACCGACGACCTCATTGACCGCTCCATGGGGCTCAATGACGAGGACGCACGCAGCATCGCCAGCCTGCTCACCGACCAGATCGAGTTCGCCAACGTCATCCTCATCAACAAGACCGACGCCGTCAGCCCTGATGAACTCGACCGCATCCAGGGCATCGTCCGCGCCTTGAATCCAAAGGCAAGGCTCCACCTCACCCAGCGCAGCGAGCTTCCCCTCGACGCCGTGATCAACACCGGGCTCTTTGCCATGAGCGAGGCCGAGCAGTCCAATGGCTGGCTCGACAGCCTGCAGGGCCACACGCCGGAAACCGAGGAGTATGGCATCAGCAGCTTCGTCTACCGCGCCCGCCGCCCCTTTCATCCACAACGCTTCCATGACCTGCTCAGGAAAAACTGGAGGGGGGTCATCCGCGCCAAGGGCATGTTCTGGCTCGCCTCGCGCCCGGAGTTCGCCGGCTACCTGTCGCAGGCCGGAGTTCTCCGCGACACCCGCGCCCTCGGCTTTTTCTGGAGCGCCGTCAGCGAATCCGAATGGCCGCAGGATGAAGCCAGCCAGGCGGAGATCCGCTCCTTCATGCAGGAACCGCACGGAGACCGCCGCACGGAGATGGTCCTCATCGGCCGCGACATGGACAAGGCCGCCCTCACCGCCCTCTTCGACACCGCCCTGCTCACCGACGAAGAATTCGCACTCAGTCCAGAAGCCTGGCGAAACCTCCCTGATCCCTTTCCTCAGTGGCTGCCGAACGAGCCCCAGGCGCATGAGCACACCTGAAGGCCGCCGCCTTCAGCGGGACCGATGCTTGTTCATCCAACGCCTGGCGCAGTCCGTCTGCTCGCGGGTTTCCAGGCAGCATTTCCGGCGCGCCCGGATCCATTGCACCGGATCTTCGCCCGCCGGGATGAAGCCCGCCCGGGCGCACCAGGCCACGATGAACTGGCCCGTGCGTCCGCAGCCCGCCACGCAATGCACCACCACGGCCTCACGGGCCGCATGATGTTCATCCATCAGCGTCAGGAAGTGTTCGATCTGGGCGTCGGTCGGCACGCCATAGTCCGGCACATGGATGTGATGGTAGGCAAACTGGGCCGGCACATCCTTGCGGTTGTCGAACTCACAGCAGTTCACCACCGCGCGGATGTGGTTCTCCGCATAGAGGTCGAAGACATAGGGATCCGGCCACCACGAAGCCGCGATCACCCCCTCCACGATCCAGGTGAAGGGCTCGGTGCGTTCAGGCTGACCACGTTCAGGCCAGTACCAGGGTCGAATCAATGACGGCATGATGTGCACCCCGTCCCTGCACTCCGAGACACCGAATTTCAAGCCGGGCTTGTGGGGAGGCTTGGATCGGGATTCTAAACTCTCCCCCGCCCGGCTCATCCATGACCTCTGCGGCATCTGCGGCATCTGCGGCATCTGCGACATCTGCGGATGTTGTGTTCAATGACTTTACTGCCACAGGTTCCGGTCCAGGGAGCGGTAGTTCACGGCTTCGGCGATGCTGTCGGCCTCGATCTTTTCCTGGCCGCGCAGGTCGGCGAGGGTGCGGGCCACCTTGAGGATGCGGTCGTGGGCGCGGGCGCTGAAGTTCATCTCGCCCATGGCATGTTCCAATAGGCCCGCCGCCTCCGCGTCGATCTCGCAGTGCTTCTTGATCAGGCGCGGTGTCATGGCGCTGTTGGTGTGCACACCACGGACGCCCTTGAAGCGCTCCACCTGCACGCAGCGCGCCGCCTCGACCCGGGCCCGGATGACCTCGGAGGATTCACCCGGAGCGGAGTCCTTGAGCGCCTGATAATCCACCAGCGGCACCTCGACATGCAGATCGATGCGGTCCAGCAAGGGCCCGCTGATGCGCTGACGATAGCGCTGCACCAGCACCTGCGAACAACGACAGGCCCGGCGCAGATCGCCGTAAAAGCCGCACTGGCATGGGTTCATCGCCGCCACCAGCATGAACGAGGCCGGAAAGGTGACGCTGCCCATGGCGCGCGAAATCGTCACACGACCATCCTCGAGAGGCTGGCGCATCACCTCCAGGGTGCTGCGGCGGAACTCCGGCAGTTCATCGAGAAACAGGACGCCGTTGTGCGCCAGCGACACCTCGCCCGGTCCCGGATTCGAGCCGCCTCCGAGAAGCCCGGCGTCACTGATCGTGTGATGCGGCGCTCGAAACGGACGGGTGGCGACAAAGGCCTGCTGCTCCGTCAGCAGACCGCCGACGCTGTGGATCTTCGTCGTTTCGATCGCCTCCTCCTCCGTCATCGAAGGCATGATGGTGACGACACGCTTGGCGATCATGCTCTTGCCCGTGCCGGGCGGCCCGACCATGAGGATGTTGTGCCCCCCGGCGACCGCCACTTCAATCGCACGCCGGGCGTCGTTCTGCCCCTTCACATCGGCGAAGTCGATGTCGTACTGGGCGGCGGCGGCGAAGAACTCCGTCGCCCGGCAGGGCTCGGCGGGCAGGTCGATGTCATCCTTCAGAAACTCCACGACCTCGCGCAGATGCCGGACACCGATGATGTCGATGCCCGCCACCACGCTGGCCTCCGCCGCCTGGGCCCGGGGCACCAGCAACCGGCGACGTCCGCGCGCCCGGGCTTCCAGGGCAACGGCCAGGACACCGCGCACCGCGCGCAGCTCACCATTCAGCGCCAGCTCGCCGATCATGGAAGTCTCCGCGAGCACCTGGATGGGGATCTTCGTGCGATGGGCGATCAGCGAGATGGCGATGGGCAGGTCAAAGCCCGGGCCCTCCTTGCGCAGGTCGGCAGGTGCCAGGTTGATCGTGGTGAAGCCGTCGTTCATCGCAAAGCCACAGCTGGAAATGGCGGCGCTGACGCGCTCACGGCTTTCCTTCACCGAGGCGTCCGGCAGGCCGACGATGGCGATCTTCGGATTGCCGCCTCCGTCATGGGACTCGATCTCCACCTCGACGGCGTTCACGCCGAGGAGGGTTGCGGAATAGGTGCGGGCGACGAGGGAGGAGCGGTCAGACACAATGAGCCCGTTAGTGACGCCTGCGACGTTGCGGCCACTCAAACTTTCCTTAAGGTCGGCGCATGAATTCCTCCCCTCCCTCCATTGGCATCATCGGCGGCTCCGGCCTTTACGACATGGAGGGGCTGGAGGACCGGCAGGAGATGGAGGTGGAGACGCCGTTCGGCGCGCCTTCCGACAAGCTGGTCACAGGCACCCTGGCAGGACGCCGTGTTTATTTCCTGCCCCGTCATGGCAAGGGCCACCGCATCCTGCCCACGGAGCTGAACCACCGCGCCAACATCTGGGCGCTGCGCTCGCTGAACGTGCGCTGGATCCTCTGCGTCACCGCCGTCGGCAGCCTGAAGGAGGAATACCGCCCGCGCGATGTCGTGCTGCCGGACCAGTATTTCGACCGCACCAGCAGGCGCGAGCATCACACCTTCTTTGGGCGCGGCATCGTCGGTCACGTGGCCTTTGCCGATCCGGTGAGCAGCGGGCTGCGGGCCCTGCTGCGTGAGGAGGCGCTCGCCGTCGGAGCCCGGGTGCACGACGGCGGCACCTATGTGAACATGGACGGCCCGGCCTTCTCCACGCGGGCGGAGTCGCATGCCAACCGCCAGCTCGGCTTTGACGTCATCGGCATGACCAACCTGCCCGAGGCCAAGCTGGCGCGCGAGGCCGAGATCGCGCTCGCCACGCTGGCCATGGTGACGGATTACGACTGCTGGAAAACGGACGAGGCGCATGTGACGGCGGAGGCCGTGGTGGCGCATGTTTCCGCCAACTCGCAGATGGCCAAGGCGGTCATCGCCCGCGTGGTCCCGCGCATTCCGGCGGAGCCCTGCTGGCCTGAGCACCGGGCGCTGGACGGAGCCCTCATGACCGACCGCGGCCTGTGGCCGGCAGCCACCGTGCAGGACCTTCGCCCCATCCTCTCCCGCTTCCTCTGACCCCCCATGAACCTGCCCGCCTGCATCACCCTCGAAGAACCCGCGCCGGGTTATCCCGTCCTGGTCATCCGCCACGCCTCCGCCAGCGCACGCATCGCCCTCAACGGCGCGCATGTCATGGAATGGCAGCCCGCCGGGCAGACGCACCCGGTGCTTTACCTCAGCCCAGACGCCATCCTGGAAAACGGCCGGCCCATCCGTGGAGGCATCCCCGTCTGCTGGCCCTGGTTCAACGCCCATCCCACCGACGCCACGCAGCCGATGCACGGCATCGCCCGCATCCAGCCCTGGGAGCTGCTGCGTGCGGACGACCAGGGAACGCATGCGAGCCTGCTGCTTCGCCTAACCAGCAATGAAACCACACGCCCGCACTGGCCGCACGCCTTCACCTGCCATCTCGGCGTCAGCATCGGCGAAAGGCTGGAGGTCTCCCTGATGACCCACAACACCGGCGAGGAGCCCTTCGAGATCGCCGAGGCGCTGCACACCTACCTCAGCGTGGGCGACATCTCGCAGGTCGTCGTGCGCGGGCTCGACACCAGCCGTTACCTCGACACCGTCGGAGAACGAACCCTGCGGCAGCAGGAGGGCCCGGTCACCTTTGACCGCGAGGTGGACCGGCAGTATGCGGCCACCGGCGGCGTCATCGTCGAGGATCCGGCCTGGAACCGCAGGCTGGTCATCGACAAGCTGGGCAGCGGCACCACGGTCGTCTGGAACCCCTGGATTGAGAAGTCAAAGCGGCTGGCCGACCTGCCCGATGAGGCCTATCAAGGCTTCCTCTGCATCGAGGCGGCGAACGCGGGCGATGCCGCCCTGAGGATCGCCCCGGGCGGACAGCATGTCATCTCCACCACCGTCAGCTTGGCCTGAGCCGGCTCACTTCACCAACTCCATCCGAAACCGGCCCAGTTCGGCCCGGGCGGCCTGGGAACCGCGTTTTTCCAGGCTGTCCAGATAGGCTGACAAAGGCTCCTCATCCCTCGGGGAAAGCGCCCGCTCCTGGGGTGCCGCCAGCAGCCAGCGGGCCCAGAGATGCGCGGCTTCATCCGTTCCGGAGGAGGCATGGGGAACGGCCTTTACCGCCTGCCTCCAGTCCTCCAGCGTCAGCGCGTCCGTGCGGCCTTCAGGCGTCAGCCTGCGCCTCGCCTGCGCCTCGGCCAGGTCAAGAAACCAGCCGGGAAGCCCCGCCGCCTGCGCCGGCATCGGCAGCTCAAACCAGCCCGTTTCCGGCAGGCGGTAGATGAAGCCACCCGCGTCCGGCTTAACAAAAAGTGCGTCAATGCCCGCCCCCAGCCGGAAGGGCGGCGTCAGGCTGCCACCGTCGGCGGTGTCCCACACCCGCGCCTCGCCGTCATCGGTCACCGTGACCAGCCTGCCGCCGTCCTGCGAAAGCGCCAGGGCGCTGACAAACGCTTCAAAACGGATCACCATGCCCGTGCCCGTGCCAGTCCTGGCATCCCAGAAGCGCACCTCCTGGTCGCGTCCCGAGGTCACCAGCAGGCGTCCATCCCCCGAAAGTGCAACGGCTCCCACGGCGGGCGGATGTTCCACCGCAGGGCCCATCGGCCTGCCATCGGCGGCATCCATCACCTGCACCCTGCCTTCGGCATCCGCCGCCGCGACCCAGCTGCGGTTCGCATTCCAACCCAGCACCGCCGCCTTCCGGATGAGGGCAGGCGTCTCCTTGGAAGCTGCTGGCGGCTTCACGAGATCCTCCTCAGGGCCGGCGAGGAAACGCCGCGTGGTCATCCGCTGATGAATGCGCCAGACCTGGACGTGCGGAGAATAACGCGGCGCCATCGCCAGCAGCGAGGCATCCGGCGTCACGGCCGCTTCAACCAGGCTGTGCCGCAGCCTCTGCCCCAGCCGAGCCCCGGTCGTCGAATCCCAGACCTGCACTTCACCGTGACGTGACACGCTCACAAAGACGCCCCGCTCCGGCGATGAGGCCAGGGCCATGATCTCTCCATCGTGGCGCTGGGCCGGGAAGCGTGGACGCCCGTCTGACATGTCCCAGGCGTGAAGATGACCTCCGCCGTCTCCCACCACGAGCGTGGAGGCGTCCGAATTGAAGGCCAGGCTGGTCACTGCGGAAGGATGCTTCAACTCCGGCACGGCTTCCTCCAGGGCGCGGAAGTTCAGCACATGCAGCCCGCCGCCATGCAGGCCGATGGCCAGCAGCTCCTTCTCGCGATGCACCGCGACCGCGCTGACTCCCTCCTCCACCTGCACGAGGTCGCCGATGATCTGCCCGGCAGACAAGTCCCAGACGGCCACCACACCGCGAACGACACCGTCTCCGCCCGCCTCGTTCGTGTTGCTGGCCGTGGCCGCGATCGTGCCGAGGTAATCCATCGTCAGGCTGAGGATCGGCGTCCTGCCGCCCTGGGGTGTCGGATGACTGAGCACGCGGGCCTCCGCCTCAGGTTGCCCGACATTCCATACCAGGATGCTGCCATTGTCGCCTCCGGCAGCCAGGGTCCGGCCATCCCCTGATTCCGTCATGGAAAGCACCGACTGCAATGTTCCGTCTGATCCGACGGGCATCTGCGGAGTCATCATGCCATGACTTCCATCCTTCAGGTTCCAGCGCATCACCTGCCCGTCATCCCTGGCCAGGTAGGCGAGGCTTCCGTCCTTGGAAACCACCAGCACCGTGGCCAGGACTCCCTGGGGAAGCTCATGATCCTCACGCTGACCCGTGGACATGCTCCAGAGGCTGAGGATTTCCCGGCCATCACCCGCAGGTTTTGAAACCGCCAGCACCTTGTCCGCCTGACGGCTCACGGCTATCAGGCGTGCCTCGACGACGCCGGCCGGAAGCGGAAGCTCGGACGTGGCGGGCTGGATAAGGTGCCCGTGCTCCAGCAGGGAAAGCAGGTTGCTCGCGGCCTCCAGATTCCCCGGATCGGTGCGCAGTGCCCGGCACAGCAGGGCCGTGGAGCTGTGATAGTCTGGCGGCTCGGCGTTCTGCAGCTGCGCCGCCATCCGGCCGTCGGAAACCGAGGACGCCTTGCGTGCCGCCTGCCGGTTCTTTTCGGACTCCAGATACAGCATCGTGCTGGTGACGGCGCCGGCAAGCACCGCCAGGGAGACGGCGGCGGCGGCGCTCACGCCGACACGGTGACGCCTGACAAACTTTTGGATCAAATAGCCCCGGCTCGGCGGGCAGGCGCGCACCGGCTGGTCGTGCAGGTAGCGGCGCAGATCGTCCGCCAGGTCGTCGGCGTTGCCGTAGCGGCGTGCCGGATCACGCTCCAGGGCCTTGAGGATGATCCAGTCCAGGTCGCCCTTGAGGGCCGGTTCGCGCGACGAAGGGCGCGGCGGGTCGATCTCGACCTGGTCGCGCAGGATCTGATGCAGCGGCCGGTTGGCAAGGTCGGCGGCGCTGACCAGCCCGCGTCCCGACAGCAGCTCCAGGAGGATCGACCCCAGCGCATAGACATCGGAACGGGTGTCCACATGCGAGCTGCCATGCTCAATCTGCTCGGGGCTGATGTAACCCGGCGTGCCCACCAGCTGGTCCATGCCGGTCATCAGGGTGTCACCGGCGTTCTTCTGCTCCAGCACCTTGGCGATGCCGAAGTCGATGACCTTGGGGACGGGCACGCCGTCCTCCTCCATCACCATGACGTTGGAGGGCTTCAGGTCGCGGTGGATGATCCCCTTCTGGTGGGCGTGGTTCACCGCCTGGCAGACCTGGATGAAGAGCTCGATCCTCTGCCGCAACGTCAGCCTTTTCTCCCTGGCATAGGAGGTGACCGACCGCCCCCGAACCAATTCCATGACAAAGTAGGGCTGGCCGCGCTCCGTCTCGCCGGCATCCAGGACGCGGGCGATGTTCGGGTGCTCCATCAGCGCCAGTGACTGCCGCTCCGTGTCGAACCGTGCGATGACCTGCTGCGTGTCCATGCCGGCCTTGAGGATCTTCACCGCCACCAGCCGGTGGATGGGCTGCACCTGCTCGGCCTTGTAGACCAGGCCGAAGCCGCCTTCGCCAAGCTTCTCCAGGAGACGGAACTTGCCGTCGATCCAGCCGTCGTTGTCCTCCAGCAGGTTGGCGGACCGGGCCTTTCCGCCCAGGGATGGGATGGTCGGAGAGCGTGAGGCGCGGGCCTGGGTGGCCGCCGTGTGAAGGTCGGGCACCACGACGGTCATGTCGCTGGGCTCCGGATCATGGATGCTCGAATCTGTGGCGGGCTTGGACACTGGACTGCCTTTCAAGCATCAACCGGGCGGACGGGCAATCAGAATCAGGGCGACGCCGGACTCGCACGGGTTACTTCAAGGCCTCGGCCAGCACCTCGCCGATGATCTGATGGCCCTCGCGGTTGTTGTGCGTGTCGTAGATGGGATTGAAGGTCAGCCGTCCCTGGGCCGCCGCGGAGGAGAGGGCGCCCGTCGGGTTGATGAAACCGATGCCGCGCTTCTGGCATTCTGCGTAAAGATGGTCGGGCAGGTCACCGGGCTGCCAGCCAGGTTCAGGATAACCTTCCCCATGACGCAGATGGCCGTGCAGAACCCGGCGCTTGCAGGGCAGGTAGAGCAGATGCGGCTTGACTCCTTGCTTCCGGCAGGCCTCCGCAAAACGGTCCAGCACGGAGGCCAGGGCGTTCCGTTCCTCGACACTCATCTGCATCATCGAAGGCGGCGCATCGGCGATGGTGACCGGGATTTCCTTGTCACTCGCCTTGAACCAGGCGTTGGCATAGCTGCGGTCGCTCAGGCGCAGCTGCTTGAAGTCGCGGATGATGTTCCAGATCGCCTTCAGAAGCGAAGGCTGCACCGGGATGTCATGGCTGGGCCGCTCGCCGGTCTGCTGAAAGAGGTCCAGGTCCTCCTGCTCATGCACATTGTCGGAAAGGTCGTTGCCCTCGAAAAACGCCAGCACGGCCTTGCGGCATGAAGGCGCGGAGCCATAGGCCTCCAGGTAATGGACGTGTGAAAAACCGCCCGTGTCGGTGATGCCGAGATTCTTGACACGCCTGCCCAGCCGGGCGGCGGCGACACCAGTGAAGACCTGGTCCTCCGGCAGGTAGCCGGACTCGGTGAAGGAGTCACCCACCACCGCAACCTCCCAGTCCGTCAGGCTGTCTGGATTGCGGAAACCCTCCTTCGAATAAGACACCGTCAGCTCCTGCTCATCGGTGTAGGCCTCATCCGTGCTGCGATGATTTTTCAGCAGCGTCTGCAGAGGCTTGCCGGTCCAGGTCGCACCCGGAGTCCGGGTGAAGAAGACATCACCGCTGGGATGGGTGGGAAGCCGGAAGTAGATGGGAAAGGCCTCGTTGGCCCTGCGGGCTCCCAGCAGCTCGTTGAAGTCAAGCTTCAGCGCCCGGCAGGCGCCTTCCACAAGACCAAAGGTGATGCCGGTGGTGATGCCCAGACGCACGCAGCCGCTGACCAGCGCCTGAAGCCAGCCACCGCGCCGGGCGGCAACCAGGGAAAGAAAGGCAAAGCCGGCGAGAAGCTGCGCCGGCATCGCCCACTGGTCCGCGCCCAGGGTCACCAGGCGATGCCAGAGCAGCGACGACCCCACAAGGCCGCCGAGGGCGCCGAGATAGCAGAGACGCTGGTTGGCAGGGACGTTCACGGCGCAGTCAGAAGAGGGTGTAGATGAAGGGTGCCAGCGCGGATCCCTTCGCGATGACCAGGATGAGCCCCAGCACCAGCAGGAGCAGCACGATGGGGAAGAGCCACCACTTTCCAGAACGGAACAGGTAGGTGAAGAACTGGCCGAGAATGCGGAGTTTCATGACAGACGAGGGTTGGGGAGGGTGAGTCGTTTGGGCAGGCAGTCAGAACATGTCCTCATGATGCCTTGCGGAACGGGAGGGATGATCCACCCAGTAGCTGTCCCTGGGCGTGGCGCGGCGGATCTGGATGAAGGGGAGCTTCAGCAGCCTGCCCAGCACCGCGACCGGGACCATGGCGGAAAAAAACAGGACCGTGAGGATGAGCCGTGACATGCACCATCCCAGCACGAGGGCCAGCGTCATCCAGAGACGGTGGACCGCCCTCAGCGAGGCCGGCGCCACAAGGCCGACAAGGATGAGGAAGCCGGCCAGGCCCGCCAGGACTCCCGTCGCTCCCTGGGACCAGTGCTTCCAAAGCCCAAGGGCCGCGATCAGCGCAAACACTCCGCCGACGCTGAGGCCGAATTTCCTCAGCGCCTTCGCGGAGGTGTCGAGGGCCTGCAGTTCGTGGCGGACGTCGGCTCGGATTCCCATGGTGGTATACTTGGTTAGGTGGGCTCAGTCGAGGGTGTGTTCGCTGCGCCAGTCACGCGCTTCCTTCCACTCGGGCTGTGCGGACTTCAGAAGGATGTGACGCCCCAGGACCAGCACGTCCATCTCGGTGCGCATGAAGCAGGTGTAGGCCTGCTCCGGGCTCTCCACGATGGGTTCGCCGCGGACGTTGAAGGAGGTGTTGACCACGACCGGGCAGCCGGTCAGCCGGTCAAATTCGCTGATCAGTCGATGGAAGGCCGGGTTGGTTTCGCGATGCACCGTCTGCAGGCGTGCCGAGCAGTCCACATGGGTCACGGCCGGAATGGAGGACCGCGGGATGTTCAGCTTGTCGATGCCCCACAACGCCTCCTCGGACTCGCTCACAGCGCGGCGATGCTTCTCAAGGACGTCGGCAACGATGAGCATGTAGGGGCTCGGGCGGTCATGATCAAACCACTCTCCAACCTTCTCGGCGAGAACGGCCGGGGCAAAGGGCCGGAAGCTTTCCCTGAACTTGATCTTCAGGTTCATGATCTTCTGCATCTCGGGGCTGCGCGCATCACCGATGATGGAGCGGGCTCCCAGCGCACGCGGGCCGAATTCCATGCGGCCCTGAAACCAGCCGACCACCCTGCCCTCCGCCATCAGGCGTGCCACCTCGACGCAGAGGCCCTGGTCGTCTTCCATCCTGGTGCCCTGCGCGCCCAGAGGAGCGAGCCGTGCGGCGATTTCATCATCGCTGTATTCAGGCCCCAGGTAGCTGCCATGCTGCCAATCGGCCCCGGTCACCGCCGGACGCGGCTTGTCGTGGTAATGATGATAGGCCGCAAGCGCCGCACCCAGCGCCCCGCCGGCGTCGCCGGCGGCGGGCTGGATGTAGATGTCATCAAAAATGCCGGAGCGGAGGAGCTTGCCGTTGGCCACGCAGTTCAAGGCCACTCCGCCCGCAAGGCAGAGATGCCGTTCACCGGTTTCCCTGCGGATGTGACGGGCCATCCGCAGCATGACCTCCTCGGTCACCACCTGCACGGAGGCGGCCAGGTCCATCTCTCGCTGCGTCAGCTTCGACTCCGGCTTCCTCGGCGGCCCGCCGAACAGCGGCTCCATCTTCGGACCCGTCATCTTCAATCCAGCACAGTAGTCGAAGTACTCCTGGTTCATTGCAAAGGAGCCGTCCTCCTTGAGGTCGATCAGATGATCAAGGATCGCCTGGGCAAACCTGGGCTGCCCATAAGGCGCCAGGCCCATGACCTTGTACTCGCCGGAGTTCACCTTGAAGCCGGTGAAGTAGGTGAAGGCGGAATACAGCAGCCCCAGCGAGTGCGGGAAGTGCATCTCCTTCAGCATCTCGACCCGGTTGCCACGCCCGACGCCATACGAACTCGTCGCCCACTCACCCACACCGTCCACGGTCAGCACCGCCGCGCTTTCAAACGGGCTCGGGAAAAAGGCCGAGGCGGCGTGGGACTCGTGATGCTCGGCAAACAGCAGCGGAATGCCCTTGCCAACCTCCCTTTCAATGACGGACGGCATCCAGAGCTTTTCCGCCAGCCAGACCGGCACCGCCATCATGAAGCTTTTCAGGCCACGCGGCGCCCAGGCGAGATGGGTTTCCAGGATTCGGTCAAATTTTAGCAGCGGCTTGTCGTAAAAGGCGATGCCATCCAGTTCGGCTGCCGTCAGCCCTCCCTGTATCAGGCAGAACTCGACGGCCTTTTGTGGGAAGGCTGAATCGTGGCGCCGACGCGTGAACCTCTCCTCCTGGGCCGCAGCCACGACCTGCCCATCCTGGATCAAGCAGGCGGCGGAATCATGGTAGAAGGCGGAGATGCCAAGAAGGCGCATGAGAAAATTTGCCATCATTGATATTTTTTACAAATATTATAAAGTTAAAAAGCGGATCATTGGCTTCACCTTATAAATTCGGTCTCAGGACGAAACCCCGGAGCCATCTGTTGCCCGGGTGAGGCGGATGCGCTTTCAGAGAGCCGGATGCTTTCCATCCCACGGTCCCCTGCCCTTTGCCTCAGGCTGTTTTCACTTTGCCACGAGACTGCCCCCTCGGTTTCCTCCGAGCCGGAGGCTCGAAAGAAAGGAGCCGGTGGTGAAACAAGCGCAGCGAATGTGAACCGTCGGCTCTCAGCGCACACCTACGTTCCTTTGCGGGTTGAAGCAGACGCGAGGAAGGATTCAGCGCACGACGGCGAACCCAAGATTTGGCAATCCTCCCCTCGATCTCAGAAGCGCGTCAGCACTCTCAAAGGAGGGCGTTCACCGGCAGTGGCGTGAGGTCATTCACTCCTTGCGGGAACATGCGCTTCCGGAAAGTCAGGACCTCGGGCTCCGCTTCAGTGATCAAAACCACATGCTCATAATGGGCACTCGGCTTGCGATCCTGGGTGATGGCGGTCCAGTTGTCGCTGAGAATACGGGTCTTGGCCGTGCCGAGGTTGACCATCGGCTCAATCGCCAGGCTCATGCCGGCCTTCAGGCGCGGACGGTCGCCTTTCCTGCCGTAATTGGGCACCTGGGGCTCCTCGTGAAGCTTGCGGCCGACACCATGTCCCACGAACTCACGCACCACCGAGTAGCCATACTGCTGCACATGGTGCTCAACGCTGTGGGAAAGGTCGCCCAGCATCCATCCGTCACGCGCATGACGAATGGCCACATGCAGGGATTCTTCCGTTGCCGCGAGCAGATGCAGGGTTTCCCGGACAACGTTGCCCACAGGAACGGTCAGGGCGTTGTCGCCAATCCAGCCGTCAAACTCGATCCCAACGTCAATCTTCACGATGTCGCCATCCTGAATGACCCGGGGCCCGCCGATGCCATGCACGACCTCCTCGTTGATGGAGATGCAGATGTGGCCGGGAAACTTGCGGTAGCCGAGGAAGGCGCTTTTGCATCCACGGGCCTTCATTTCCGCAGCGGCATAACGATCGACCTCTCCAGTGGTGACACCGACACCCACCTGGGCGGCAGTCTTGAGAAGGACGTCTCGGGCGAGTGCATTGGCCGCACGCAGCCCGTTCAGCACGGAACCGTGGCGGATGGGGATCTTGTTGCCGAGCATGTCAGTCGGGAGTCGCGAGCCGGATCGGCGTCACTTGCCGGTGGCGATGAAGTAGGCGACGCCGACGAGGGCGATGATGGCGATGCCGGTCCAGAGCCAGACGACCGTCGTGGAGTCAGCGACCTGACCGGTCTGGGCCATGCGGTCAACGCGGCCGCGGATGCGCCCCTTCTTGAGGAAGCCGTTGTACTGGCTCTGCAGCAGGTAGGTCTCGACCTGGCGCATCACGTCGAGGACCACGCCGACGAGGATGAGGAGGCTGGTGCCTCCAAAGAACTGGGCGGTCTGGGCGGAAATGCCCAGGAGACGGCTGACAAAGGCAGGCATCACATAAAGGCCGGTCAGGAAGATGGCGCCGGCGAAGGTCAGGCGGCTCATGGTGAAGTCGAGGAAGTCAGCAGTGGGCTTGCCGGGGCGGATGCCGGGCAGGTAGCCGCCGCTCTTCTTGAGGTCCTCGGAAATCTGGGTGGGCTGGAACATGGTGGCGACCCAGAAGTAGCTGAAGAAGAAGATCAGCGCGGCGGAAAGGGTGTAGTAAACCCAGCCCGAGCCGATGAGGGCGGAAAATTCCTGAACCCACTTCACATCCGGAAACAGGGCGCTCAGAATCTGGGCGGGGAAGAGCAGGATGGCCTGGGCAAAGATGATCGGCATGACACCGGAGTAATTCACCTTCAGGGGCAGGTACTGGGTCTGACCGCCATAAACCTTGCGGCCCACGACACGCTTCGCGTACTGGATGGCGATCCGTCGGGTGGCCTGCGTGATGGCGATGACCCCTGCGATGACCAGGATCATGAAGCCCAGCAGCAGGACCAGCGTGGCCGGCTTGGAGGCGCCTGCGGCACCGCTGACGCCACCGACGTAGGTCTGCCAGACCTGAACCATGGCACCCGGAAGGTCGGCGACGATGTTCACGCAGATCAGGATGGAGACACCGTTGCCGATGCCGCGCTCCGTGATCATTTCACCCAGCCACATCATGAGCATGGTGCCGGCGGTGATGGTGATGACGGTCACGACGACAAAACCAAAGCCATAATCGGGCACCAGCGGCTTGCCGGTGCGGTCGATGACCTCCTGCAGGCCGCCCAGGAAGATGTTCTGACCGGGCTGGGCCAGGGACTTGGCCAGGAGATAACCCTGAAACAGGCAGAGGGCGATGGTGGCAAGGCGGGTGTACTGGGTGATCTTCTGACGTCCGCCTTCCTCACGAGCCATCTTGCTGAGCGGCGGATAGACGGCCGTCAGGAGCTGTAGCATGATGCTGGCGCTGATGTAGGGCATGATGCCGAGGGCGAAGATGGCGCAGTTCTGCAGGCCGCCACCGGAGAAGACGTTCAGAAGGGCTGCCACCTGGGCGGCGGCTCCGCCACTGTCGGCACGGCTGCTGATCCATTCATCAAGCACGCTGCCGTCGACACCTGGAAGCGTGATGGCGGTGCCGATGCGGACGATGACGATCATCGCCAGGGTGAAAAGGATGCGGGAGCGCAGTTCCGGAACTCTGAAGCTGTCGCGAAAGGCGGAAATCATGGTCGAAGGGGGAAAGGAGGGGCTGGGATAAAGGAAAGCGGGCCTTGTCTCAAGACCAACTTTGCAAAGTTGGCAAGGACCGGCCCGCTCAAAGGGTTGTTTCGGATTTGGATCAGGCAGCGACGGTGCCGCCAGCCTTCTCGATCTTCTCGCGGGCGGAGGCGCTCAGGGTCTTGATCTCGACCGTCAGCTTGCGGCTGAGTTCGCCGGTGCCAAGGATCTTGATGGCGTCGCAGGCGCGGTTGACGAGGCCCTTGTCACGAAGGGAGGCCTCATTGACCACGGCACCGTCGTCGAAGGCGTTGAGGTCGCCCACGTTGACGACTTCATAGACATCGCGGAAGCGGTCGTTGGAGAAGCCTTTTTTGGGAAGTCGGCGGAAAAGGGGCATCTGACCGCCTTCGAAGCCGGGGCGGATGCCGCGGCCGGCACGTGCCATCTGACCTTTGTGGCCCTTGCAGGAAGTCTTGCCGTGACCGGAGCTTTCGCCGCAGCCAATGCGCTTTTTGCGCTTGCGGGCACCGGGGCGGGGTTGGGAGTCGTGAAGACGCATGACAGTAAAGGTGTGGGGGATGAGGTTGAACCGCTCTTACAGGGCTTTGCGCTCCTTGATCTCCTTGCCGCGGGCGCGAAGGATCTCGTCCTTCGGACGCAGGGCATGGAGGGCGGCCAGGGTGGCCTTGACGACGTTGGCGTGGTTGCTGGAGCCGAAGGACTTGCCAATGACGTCCTTGACGCCGGCAGCTTCGAGAACGGCACGGGCGCCGCCGCCGGCGATGATGCCGGTACCAGGAGACGCCGGCTTCAGCATGATGTGACCGCCGCCATGCTCGCCGATGACCTCGTGCGGGATGGTGTTGTTGTTGAGATGAACAAGGTTCATTTTCTTGCGGGAGGCCTCGGTCGCCTTCTTGATGGCGTCGGCGACTTCGTTCGCCTTGCCAAAACCCCAGCCCACGCGGCCGTTCTTGTCACCGGAGACGACAAGGGCGCTGAAGCTGAAGCGACGGCCGCCTTTCACGACCTTGGCGCAGCGGTTGATGTGCACGACCTTCTCAACGGAGTCGCCACGGGAATCGCCTTCAGCGGCGTTGCGGATTTCTTCTGCCATAAAACTCGGTTCGGTGGAGGTGGAATTAGAACTTCAGGCCCTTTTCGCGGGCGGCGTCTGCAAGGGCCTTGACCTTGCCGTGGTAGAAGAAGCCACCGCGGTCGAAGACGATCTCCTCGATCTTGGCAGCCAGGGCGCGCTCGGCGACCGTCTGGCCGACCTTGGTGGCGCTGGCGATGTTCGCCTTGCCGCCGCCGAAGCCTTTTTCCTTGGTGGAGGCGGAGACGATGGTCTTGCCGGCCTCGTCGTCGATCAGCTGGGCGTAGACGTTGGTGTTGGAGAAGTAAACGGCCAGACGCGGACGGGTGGCGGTGCCTTTGACCTTCTGGCGGATGCGCGCGTGGATGCGCGAGCGGATGAGTTTGCGGTTGAGAGCCATGTTCTGGGTGGTCGTCTGGGGTTACTTCACGCTCTTGCCGGCCTTGCGGCGGATATGTTCGCCTGCGTAACGCACGCCCTTGGCCTTGTAGGGCTCCGGCGGGTAGTAGGCGCGGATGTCGGCGGCGAGCTGGCCGACGACCTGCTTGTCGATGCCTTCGATGGCGATCTTGGTGTTTTCAGCCACCGTGACCTTCACGCCCGCAGGAATCGGGTGAAGACGGTCGTGGCTCTGGCCGAGCTGAAGGTCGATGACGTTGCCCTTGACGGCGGCACGGAAGCCGACGCCATGGATCTCAAGGTCCTTGCGGTAGCCCTGGCTGACGCCGTGGACCATGTTGCTGATCAGGCGCTGGGCGGTGCCGTGCATGGCGCGCACCTTGCGGTCCTCGCTTTCGCGGGTGACGTTGAGATGGTTGCCTTCGGCCGCGACGTTGACGCCTGCTGGAAGCGTCCAGTTGAGCTTGCCTTTCGGGCCTTCGACCAGGACGGAGCGGTCAGCGCCAATTTTGACGGAGACCTTGTCCGGAAGGGAGATGGGTTGTTTGCCGACTCGTGACATGTGATGGGGTCCTCTTGTGTTGGGGTTTACCAGACCGTGGCGAGCAGCTCGCCGCCGACTTTCGCCTTCTTGGCGCGGGCGCCGGTCATCAGGCCGCGCGAGGTGGACAGGATGGCAATGCCAAGACCGCCGAGCACGCGGGGGATTTCGTCGCAGGAGACGTATTTGCGAAGACCGGGCTTCGAAACGCGGCCCAGATGGCGGACCACCGGGGACTTGCCCTGGTATTTGAGCTTCAGCTTCAGCTGGGGATGGGCGCCGGTGGTGACCAGCTCATAGTTCCAGAGGTAGCCTTCCTCGTGAAGGATGCGGGCGATCTCGCTCTTCATCTTGGAGAAGGGAACGAGAACTTCCTGCTGGCCGGCCTTGGCGGCGTTGCGGATGCGGGTGAGAAGATCAGAAATGGGGTCGGTCATGGCTCGGATGGAGTCGGACGGTTCAGGTCAGTTTCGGGTTCAAGCGGCGGCAGCTTCGCCTTCGCCCTGTTTCTGCTGCTGGCTGATCTTGCCACGGAAGGGCATGCCGAGCGCACGGAGGAGTTCACGGGCGTGATCATCGTTGTTGGTCGAGGTCACGAAGGTGATGTCAAAGCCGAGGGAGCGCTTGATCTTTTCAAGCTCGATCTCGGGGAAGATGGACTGGTCGGTGATGCCGAGGGTGTAGTTGCCGCGGCCGTCAAAGGAGCGGGGGGCCACGCCGCGGAAGTCACGCACGCGGGGCAGGGCGGTCTTCACCAGGCGCATGAGGAAGTCATACATCTTGTTGCCGCGGAGGGTCACCTTGACGCCGACGTTTTCACCGATGCGGAGCTTGAAGTTGGCAATGGCCTTCTTCGACTTGGTGATGATGGGCTTCTGGCCGGTGATGAGCTGCACTTCATTCACGGCGTCTTCCATCGCCTGCTTGCGCTCGCCCTGGGATCCGACGGAGCAGTTGATGACGATCTTTTCGAGCTTCGGCACCTGATGCACGTTGGCAACACCGAGCTGCTCCTTGAGGGCGGAACGCAATTTCTCGTGATAGAGAGTCTTGAGGACTGGGGTCATGGGGTTATGGGGATGAGCCTTTCCGCCGGGGGCCCTGGCGACGGCCAGGACAGTTGCCGGAGGGGGCAATGAGGGGCGCGGATGGTGGCGAGTCTGGACCAATTGGCAACCTCTTTTTCAAAAAACACTTTTTCACGCGTCTGCCTCCCCTCGCTGTCTTCAGTCCGAATCCGCCCGCCCTGACACCCTGTTGAGCTCGGAAGAGAAACCGGGGCATCTGCGTTTAGTCAGGCCTGACAACCCAACACCGACATGCGCACCCACCTGGCCTTGCTGCTTTTCATCCCCTCCCTTGCCCCGCTTCGCTCAGCGGAAGTCTTTGAAGCCGCGCTCGGCCGTGAAACCGAGCTTCCCAAGGGCAAGGAGGCCGATGGCATCCGGGGCGACTTTGTCCTGCGCAGTGACAAGATCGAGGCGACCGTCTCCCACAACGCCCCGAACCGCCGCGCCAACATGAGCACCTTCTACGGTGAAAACGGCGTCACTCCGGGCGCGCTTTATGACCTCACCCTGCGCGGTGCCGACAATGACCAGCTCGTGGTTTACAGCCCCTGCGGCCATGGCGCGGTCAGCTATGTGCGCATCGTCGACACCGGCGCCAAGAATGACGCCGCCGTCGAATCCGTCACCAGCGCCGCCAAAAACGGCGGGGTCTACAAGCGCCATGAATACCGCGCCAGGGACGGCGCCCAGGGCCTGTTCATCACCACCACCCTGAAAAACGAGACGGACAAGCCGCAGAAGGTGAACACCAAGGCGGACTTCACCCGCTTCGACAGCTCCGGCACCACCGGCGACGGCATCTTCTGGGCCGATGCCATCAACCCCGCCCACAAAGGTGCTTATGCCTTCGGCAACCTGAAGGTCACCGGCACCGACAAGACCGGCGACAACCTGGAGCTGGCCCCGGGGCAGGAAGTGGTCATCACCCGCTTTTTTGCCGTCGGCACCTCCCCCGCCCAGGCGGTCGGTGAAGTGCGCGCCGCCCAGGGAGCCAAGCTGGGAACCCTCAACGGCCGGATCACCGACGCCTCCGGCAAGGGTGTGGCCACCGCCTCGGTTCTGGTGCCGGACGGCAAAACAGCCATCGCCGCCTATCCGGACGCCGAAGGCCGGTTCAGCCTGAAACTGCCCCAGGGCCCCGTCGAGCTTCGCATCACCGACCTCGGCCGCCCCGAGGCCAGAATCAGCGCCACAGTTGCCGAAGGTGCCACGCAGACGCCCAAGGTCGTCATGGCGGACGCCGCCGGCATCCGCTTCGCCATCACCGGCGAGGACGGCAACCCTCTGCCCTGCAAGGTCCATTTCACCCCGCTGGATGACCAGGCGGCCAAGCTTGACCTCGGGCCGAAGTGGCGCGCCCACGGCTGCGTGGACCAGTATCACAGCGAAAACGGTCATTTCACCCAGCAGCTGACGCCGGGCAAATACCGGGTGGTCGTGGTGCGCGGGCCGGAATACGGCCACATCGACAAGGAGATCGTGGTGGCCGAGGGAAAGATCACTGAGCTCAAGGGAACCCTGAAGCGGCTCGTCGACACGAAGGGCTGGATCAGCAGCGACTTCCACAACCACAGCACGCCCAGCGGCGACAACGTCTGCGACACCGACGGACGCCTGATCAACATCGCCGTCGAGCACCTGGAATTTGCTCCCACCACCGAGCATAACCGCTTTTACGACTGGGAGCCGCTGATCCAGAAGCTCGGCCTCGCCCCCTTCATCAAGACCGTCAAGGGCGTCGAGCTGACCGGCAGCCGCCAGCACTTCAACGCCTTCCCGTTTGAACCCGACCCGCTGCTCCAGGACGGCGGCGCCCCGGCCTGGAACGACGACCCGCGCATCACCGCCCTGACCCTGCGCCGCTGGCAGGGCGAACGCGCCGACCGCTACATCCAGTTCAACCACCCCGACCTCAGCAACATGTTCGTGGACCGCGACGGCGACGGCCTGCGCGACGGCGGCTTTGTCGGCGTCGGCGACATGATCGACGGCAGCGAATCCCAGAACGGCGCCGGCACCGACATCCTGGCCGAGGCGCCCTTCAAGGTCACCCGCTCCCCCGGCGCGCTTGCCGCCAAGGCCTCCAGCGTGCGTGAGTTCATCTGGCGCCAGCTTCTCAACCAGGGCCTGCGCGTCACCGCCGTCGGTGTCGCCGACGCCCACAGCGTCTATGGCAACGGTGTGGGCTGCTGGCGCGGCTACATCCCCAGCAGCACCGATGACCCCGCGAAGATCGACTGGGCGGAGCTCGCCCCGCGTGTCAAAAAGGGCAATCTTGTGCTCAGCACCGGCCCCTTCCTCGAAGTCACCACCCAGAACGGCAAGATCGCCGGCGACGACGACCGCGCCACGGGCGGCATCGACCTGGATGTGCGCGTCCAATGCACCGACTGGATGGACATCGACCGCGTCCAGGTGCTGGTGAACAGCCGTCCGGATCCGAAGCTCAACTTCACCCGCAAGACCCACCCGAAGATGTTCAAGGAAGGTGTCGTGAAGTTCCATGAAAAAATCCATGTGCCCCTGCAGCATGACGCCCACCTCATCGTCGTGGCGATCGACGAGGACGGTGATCAAAAAGTTGGCTACGGCACCAGCGATTACGCGAAGCTGCGCCCCTGCGCCTACAACAACCCCATCTATGTCGACGCCGACGGCTCCGGCTTCAAACCCAACGGCGACACGCTCGGCTACGACCTGCCCGCCATGGGCATGACCGCCGACAAGGCCCGCGTGCTGCTGGAGGCGAAGAAGTAGGAGCCCTGCACGCCCTCACCGCCCTGCGCAACCCCTGTGCCGGGCGGTTTTTTCGCATCAGATCAGTTCAGGGAGCGCCTGGCGTCCGCCTTCCACAAGATGCTGCGGCCTGCCGCTGAAGTCGTTCAGCATCACCTTGTGCACGTCGATGCCCAGGTGCCGGTAAAGCGTGGCGAAGACCTCGCCAAAAGCCACGGGCCTCTCGGTCGGCTCGCCGCCATGCTTGTCGGTCGCCCCGATGACCTGGCCGTGCCTCATGCCGCCACCGGCCATGAGCGCGCAGGAAACACGCGGCCAGTGGTCGCGACCGCCCTTGTCGTTGATGATCGGCGTACGGCCGAACTCACCCCACACGACCACGGCGACATCCTTGTCCATGCCGCGCTCATGCAGGTCGGTGATGAGGGCGGCCAGCGCGCTGTCGAGCAGCGGCAGGTCCTCGCGGAGCTGGCCGAAGTTGTTCGAGTGGTAGTCCCAGCGGCTGAAGCCCAGCGTCACCACGCGTGCGCCGGCCTCGACCAGGCGGCGCGCGGCCAGGAAATGATCCGTGAGTCGCGGACCACCATCGTCACGATTGCGGTTTTCACCCCGGCCGTAGCGCTCCACCACGCGGCGGTCCTCGCGGCTGAGATCCAGCGCGTGCAGAAGCTTCGGGCTCGTCAGCACCCCCAGCGCCTGCTCGTTGAAGGTGTCGATGCCCGCCATCAGGCCCGAGGCGTCCAGGTCACGGCGGAGCTGGTCAAAGCTCTTCAGCAGGCCCGCGCGGTCATGCAGCCGGTCCAGCGTGATGTCGCGCAGCGTCATGTCCTCCCTGCCGCCTCCGCGGTTGGGCTGAAACGGCGCATGTGAGACACCGAGGAAACCGGGCTCTCCGTTCGCCGCCCAGGGCATATGGCCCATTTTCGGAGACAGCCCCACAAACGCGGGCATGGCCGGATCGACAATCCCCTGGACCCGCGAAACCACGGCTCCGAGGGACGGCCATCCGCCGGGTGGCTGCTGGCGCGAAGGACGACCGGTCAGGCACTGGAAGGCGTCGTGGCGCCCCTCCGAGTCCGCGATGGAGCGGATGACGGTGCACTTGTCCATCATCCGGGCCAGGCGCGGCAGGTGCTCGCAGATCTGCAGGCCGGCGACGTTCGTGCCGATGGGCTTGAATTCGCCGCGGATCTCCGAGGGCGCGTCCGGCTTCATGTCAAACATGTCCTGGTGCGGAGGACCGCCCGGCAGGAAGACCATGATCACCGCCCTGTGACCCGGCTTCGCCTTTCCGGAGGCGGATTCGGCGCGCAGCAGCTCTGGCAGCGCCAGGCCGCCCATCGCCAGGCCGCCGACGCGGAGGAAGTCACGCCGGCCGACGCCGTCGCAGAAGCCGGACTGCAGGTGGGAGGACTGGATGTTCAGCATGAGGCCGGGGATTTTTTCGCAAACCAATTACGCAACAACAGCCGCCGGTTTTTCCCGCGGCACGAGTTCAGGTCAGGCCGCCGATCGGCGCGCCGTGATAAAGCGGGTTGGGCCTGCCGGTGAAGTCAGGCCACAGGGTCTCGCGAGGCAGGCCGAGCGCCTCGTAGACGGTCGCCGCCAGGTTCTCGGGCGTCTGTGCATCACTGACCGGATAACCACCGATGCTGTCGGTGGCCCCGATGACCCGGCCGCCCTGGATGCCGCCGCCGGCCAGCAGGATGCTCTGCGCATGCCCCCAGTGGTCGCGCCCCGGCAGGGCGGTGGCGGAGATGCTCTTGATCTTCGGCGTCCGGCCAAACTCACCGCCCATGACGATGAGCGTCTCCTGAAGCTGGCCGCTGGCATCGAGGTCCTCGATCAGCGCGCTCACCGCCTGGTCCATCGGTGGCAGCAGGTAGCCCTTCAGGTTCCTCCACGCCGCCTGATGCGTGTCCCACGTTTCGTTGTTGCCCAGGTTCACCTGGATCAGCCGAACGCCCTCGCTGACAAGCCGGCGCGCCATCAGCAGCGACCAGCCGAAGCTGTGCCGCCCGTAACGGTCGAGCGTCCGGGCGTCCACCTTCTCCAGACTGAACGCATCATGCACGCGACGGTTGGAAAGCAGCGAGACCGCCGCCTGCCGCGTGGAGTCGAAGGCCTCGTCACCTGCGATCCTTGCCAGGTCATCGGCCTGCTTCTCCAGGCCGTCACGCAGCGATACGCGGTCCAGCACACGGTCCAGGCTCAGCCCCTGGGGCAGTGACAGATGCGGCGCCTGGAACCGCAGCCTGTCGTCCTTCTCAAGCCCGCGCTCATGATGAAACAGAAACTTGGGATAGGCCCCGTAGTGGTCTGGATGGTAAGGCGACATCTCCAGGAACCAGGGATCATGCTGCGCACCCAGCACGCCGCCGAACTGGCCGGCCAGGGTGCGTCCGGTCCGGTGCACCAGCTTGTCCGGCAGCACAATCGCCGGCGGCAGGTTGTCGCGGCGTTTCGGCAGCAGGGCCGTGGCCAGGGCCGCGATGCTCGGATGGTCGGACTTCTTCGGCTTCGACGGATCAAAGCCGGGCGGGGCGTCGCTGCGCCCGGTGAGCATGATGTGATGGCCCAGTGAATGATCGCTGCTGCCATGGGTCAGCGAACGCACCAGCGACCACTTTTCAGAGATGCGCGCAAGATGCGGCAGATGCTCGCAGATGTGCGTGCCCGGCGTCCGGGTGCGGATCGGCTTGAACTCTCCGCGCACCTCCATGGGCGCGTCCGGCTTCATGTCAAAGCTCTCATGCTGCGCCAGCCCGCCGGAGAGGAAGATGTAGATCACCGACTTCGCCCTGGGCGCAGGCGCAGGCCCCTGCCCCGCCAGCGCCTGAAGGGCGCTGAGATGATTCATGCCAAGGCCCAGGATGCCCACAGCGCCGGCCTGGATGACCTCACGGCGGCTGAGCGGATGGCCTGGATGCGGAAAATGCATGGCGGCTATTACGGCTGCCATGCATTTGGTTTTGCATTTTCAATCCATCCCGCGCACGGCCTCCATCACACGGTGAAGGCCGGCAGCCTGACGATCTTGCCACCCGCCATGGCCGACTCGTGGGCGCAAAGGCCGACACAGGTCCAGTTCGCGGACTGCTTCGCGTTCGGAAACGGATCGCGGCCCTCGGCAAGGGCCGTGGCGAACTCATGCGCGAGGTGCGGGTGGCTTCCACCATGACCGCTGCCCTGCGTGAAGCTGAGGTGCGTCTTCTTGCCCAGGTCATAGACGCCCTTGGTGGTGAACGGGCGGATGCTCCTCGGCAGCAGCTTCGCGTAGTCCGGCGCCTTCACCAATTTCGGAATCTTGTGCTCCGGCAGCTTCGCCGTGTGCATGACCAGCGGCTCATGCTCGACCAGAGGCCATTCAATGGATGCCTTGTCGCCATACACGTCGATGCTTTCACGGTACTGGCGCGCGGTGTCGAACAGGCTGCGGATGACGCGGGCGCTCAGGTCGGTGCCCTTGAACTTCACGTGCGCGGTCTCCACCGCAAAGGGCGAGCCATAGCACTTCACCAGCTCGGGCCGGATGGTGCCGGAGCCGAAGCAGCTCACATATTCGGCGGACGTGCCGGCCAGCGCGGCCACGGGGCCGACACAGTGGGTGGCATACCACATCGGCGGCAGGCCAGGCCAGTAGTTGGGCCAGCCGTCCATGTCCTGCTGGTGGCTGGACTGCAGGAACTGCAGCTTCCCGAGCCTGCCCTTCTGCAGCTGCTCCTTCATGAACAGGAACTCGCGGGCGTACACCACCGTCTCCATCATCATGTACTTCAGCCCGGTCTTCTTCACCAGGTCGCAGATCCTCCGGCAGTCCTCGATGCTTGTCGCCATCGGCACCGTGCAGGCCACGTGCTTGCCCGCCTTCAGCGCCTCGACGGACATCCAGCCATGGTCCGGGATCGGGCTGTTGATGTGCACCGCGTCAATCGCCGGATCCTTCAGCATCTCGCGGAAGTCCGTGTGGCGCACCTCCACGCCAAAGGCGTCGCCGACGGCCTTCAGCTTTTTCGGATCGCGCTGGCAGATGGCATAACAATGGGTTTCGGGATGACGCTGCCAGATGGGGATGAACTCCGCCCCGAATCCGAGGCCGACGACGGCGATGTTGATCTTCTTTTTAGACATGGTGGTTGCAGGATGCAGGCCGCTTATAACGATCCACGCCTTCGTCATAAACGACAAATTTTGGGGTGGATCGGCCTTCCCGCCCCTCCGCTCCGCTTTCCAGGGACGACGCCCGGCAGCCCGTGTTCAGGCCGGCACGAAGCCGCTCCCTGCGCTGCACCTTGCCGCCGCCGCCTCGCACGTTGATTTAAGCAGGACAGGCTGCTAGCCTGCGCTGATGATTTTGCGCGCCACCCTGATGTCCGCCCTGCTTTTCCGCCTGCTGGCTGCGGCGCCGTCCTCTGCCGAACTGGACGACCTGCCGGAGCATCAGTCCGCACGCCGGGCTCTTCAGGAAGGCCTGCCTGTCGTCGCCGCAATCAAGGCGGAACGCCTGATGAACCTTCAGCCGGCCGGCTCGCTGGCCCGGCAAACCCTGGCGGGCCTCGCCGTCGAAGCCTGGGTCCGTGCCCAGAACGGCAAGGCCGCCCTCCAGATCCTGCAGCGGGAAAAGGTGCCCAACACGGATTTCTGGGAAGCCCAGGCCCGCGTACAGGCGGGTGACATGGACGGTGCCGAAGCCTTGCTGGCACGCCGTCTGCAGGAAGGTTCAGCCACCAGCCAGGAACGGCTGCTGCTTGCCCAGATCAGCAGCTTCTCCGGCAATCCTGCCCAGGCCCGGCAGGTGCTGGAGCCGCTGATCACCGGAACGGATGCCACCACGGCCGGGCGTGCCCGCCTCATCCTGGCAGAAAGCGACCTGAGGGAGGGCATCACCGCCCCCGTCCTCTCCAGCCTGGCCTCCGACCCGGCCCTGGCCGAGGATTCCAAGGCAGCCCTGCTGAAGGCCCAGGCGCTTGTGCGTCAGTCACGGCATGAGGAAGCCCAGGGCTTGTTGCAGAAGATCCTCGGCAGCACCTCCGGCGGCGAGCACCTGCACCACGCCGCCTCCGTGGCGCTGGCGGACTCCCTGCACAGGCAGGGCAAGCGCATCCAGGCCGTGGACGTCCTGGTTCAGTTCCTCGAAAACACTGCCACCAGCAGCCTTTGGGACAAGGCCTTCCAGCAGCTCTGGACCTGCCTTGACGGACCGGGCACGAACCTGCCGGACGCCGTCCTGCGCTGGCTGCTGAACGCCCCCAGCACCCAGGGCGTCACCGCCGCCACACCTGCTTTTTCCGCCGACTTTCAAGGCCACGCCATGCTTCTCATCGCCCGCTGGCTGCTCGCCCAGAAGCGTTCCGTGGAAGCCCTTGGCCTTCTCGAAGCCCTCATTCAAATCCATCCCGGTCACGCCGAAGCCGACAACGCGCTCAAGCTCGCCATGGAAATCTACGGCGGCATGAAGGTCGAGTCCCGCGTGGCCGTCCTGGCGGAAGTCTGGAAACGGCGGTTTGGTGGCGAAAGCTCGGCACGCGTCGAATTTGCCACCGCCGGCGTCGCCTACGGCCGTGGGGACTACCGGCGCGCCATGGAGCTTTTCGAAGCCTCCGCCAGCCTCGCCTCCTCGCTCACGGAACGCCGCTCCGCCCTCTACAATGCCGGCCTCTCCGCCTGGCGTGCCGGGGAAGTCCTGGCATTCCAGTCCCTGGCCACCCAGCTCCAGGCGGCCGGAGGAGGCGCCAGGGACGGCTCCGCAGACCTTGAACTCGACCAGGCCCTGGAGCTTGCCGCCCAGGCACGGCCCGAGGCCGAACCCACCCTCCAGACCTTCATCCGCACCCACGCAGGGCATCCACGCCTTTTTGACGCACGCCTGGCGCTCGCTGAAACCCTGCTATCCCGTCCCAAACCCGACTTCAGCCTGGTCGAACAAACTTTGCTGGCAGCTGAGACCGTCGGCCAGCTGACCGAAAAGCAGCAGCAGCGCATCGCCCTCGCCCGCCTCTGGAGCCTGGAGTCCCAGGGCAGGCTGAAGACGCTCGCCGAATCCGGGGCCGCCTTCATCCAGCGCTGGCCCGCCTCGGACTCCACCCCCCTCGTCCGCATGAAGACCGCCGACGCCTTCTTCAGGCTCGAAAACTTCGCCGCAGCCCGCACCGAGTTCGAGCTCGTGGTCAAGGAGCACCCTTCCTCCTCCTACGCCGACACGGCCCTCTACTTCGCCGGGCTCTCCGCACTTTCCATGCTCAGCGACGAAGGCAGGGAGGCGGCCATCAACCTCTGGCAGGAACTGGCCGAACGCGGCGGCCCTCTCAGCACCCCGGCACGCCAGCAGCAGGCCCTCGCCAAACGCCGCGCCGGCCAGGAAACCGAGGCGCTGAACCTGCTCGACTCCCTGCTCCTGGAAAAAAAGCTGCCCGAGGAGACCCGGCGCTCCCTGCTCTGTGAAAAGGCGGAGATCCTCATGCTCCTGGGCAAGACCGACCCCGCCCAGTTCAAAACGGCCGTCGCCGTGCTTCGCGAACTGCTCAGGGAGGATGACCTGCCCCTGCTCTGGCGGGTCCGCGGCGGCTACACGCTCGCCGTCGCGCTTCAGTCCGCCAGCCTCCCTCAGGAGGCCCTGGAGGCCTGCTACGATGTCGTCCAGGCCGCAGGCTCCCTCGGCCCCGCCACCCCCGCAGAAGCTCGCTGGTATTACCGCGCAGGCTTCTTCGGCATCGACCTCCTCGAAAGCCTGAAGCAGTGGGAGCCCGCCGCGCGCCTCGCGGAAAAGCTCGCCGTCACCTCCGGCGAACGCGCCGCCGAAGCGCGTGAACGAGCCACCAAGATCCGTCTTGAGCACTTCCTCTGGGATGGCAGGTAGGCCTCCATCCGCCAATTGAACCATTGACATCAACTGGCGGATTTTTAAACTTTGCGCCTTCTCTTTTAGCAATCAACAGCACCAGGACGCGGAGGCCACCATCGAATGAGGAACGAAGACTACGAAGAACAACCGAGACGCGGCAGCCCGGCGCTGCACTCGGAGAAGATCATGACCGAACGGAAGATCTTCTTCCTCGACCTCAAGGAAAACGAACGCGGCCGCGTCATCAAGATCACCGAGGACGTGCGCGGCCGCCGCGACACCATCATGCTGCCCCTCGAGGCCGCTGATGAGTTCCTGGACGCCCTTCAGCGCATCCTCGAAATCGAGCGCGACCTGCCGCCCGTCAACGGCGCCGCCTGACCCACGGCCTGTCCGAACTTAAGCACAAGGACATCCCCCGGAGCACGGCAGGAAACTCGCGCCCGTTCCTTCATGGCGCTTGCCGCTGAAGCGGTTAGGCTGCGATCATGAAACCCACGCCCGCCCTCCAGCTCTCCCGCACCGGCCAGCTCCTCGCCGGCCCCAGCGGCATCCAGGAGCTCATGGATGACTGCGGAGAGGCGCTCACCCTTCACCCGGACATGCGAATGCTCGGCGGAGGCCAGCCTGCCGCCATCCCTGAAGTCCAGAAGCTCTGGCGTCAGCGCATGAACGAACTCCTCGCCGACGGCGCCGCCTTCGACCGTACGCTCCTCAACTACGACCCGCCCGCCGGAAGCCCCGCCTTCCGCGAGGCCATGGCTGCGTTTCTCAAACGCGAATGCGGCTGGGACGTGACCCGTGAAAACATCGCCGTGGTCCCCAGCAGCCAGACCGGCTTCTTCCTCCTCTTCAACATGCTGGCCGGTGAATCCGCAGGCGGTGTGCGCCGCATCCTCTTTCCGCTGCTGCCCGAATACATCGGCTACGCCAACCAGGCCCTCTGCGCCGGGCAGTTCAGCGCCGTCCTTCCCCGCATCGAGGAACGCGACGAGCACGAGATCAAGTACCACGTCGATTTCGAAAAGCTCAAGATCACGCCCGACGTGGCGGCCATGTGCGTCTCCTGCCCGACCAACCCCACCGGCAACGTGCTCACCCGTGAGGAGTTCGGACGCCTGCGTGAACTCTCCCGGAAGCACGGCATCCCGCTGATCATCGACAACGCCTACGGCCACCCCTTTCCCGGTGTGCTTCATGGCGAATGGCGTCCGCACTGGGAGCCCGGCATGATCTTCAGCATCAGCCTCAGCAAGCTCGGCCTGCCAGGCGTGCGCACCGCCGTCATCGTCGCAGACGCACCCGTCGTGAAGGCGCTCTCCAACATGAACGCCATCGTCTCCCTCGCCAACGGCAACGTCGGCCAGGCCCTCGTCACTCCGCTGCTCGCCGACGACCGCCTGCTCAGGCTCGGCCGCGAGGTGATCCGCCCGTTTTATCAGCAGCGCTCCGAGTTCGCCAGACAGGTCCTCGCCAACGCCCTCGGCGACCGGCTTCCCTGGGCGCTGCATGTCCAGGAAGGCGCGTTCTTCCTCTGGCTCTGGCTGAAAAAACTGCCCATTCCCGCCGCAGAGCTCTACCGCCGGCTCAAGGCGCGCAAGGTGCTCGTCATCCCCGGCCACTACTTCGCCTACGGCCTCGACCACGACTGGCGCCACCCTCACGAATGCCTGCGCCTCACCTATTCCCAGCCCGCATCAGTCGTGCAGGAGGGCCTGGAAATCCTCGCCGAGGAGGCCGTGAAGGCCTTCGCCGGATGATGCTGCCGATGACGCAATCTTGGTTGGGCCATCGTCACGGGCTCAGCCTCTCCAGCCTCCAGCCTCCGCCCTCGCGCGTGTAGCGGATGCGGTCGTGCAGCCGGCTCACCCGCCCCTGCCAGAACTCAATCTCATGCGGCTGCAGCGTGTAGCCGCCCCAGTAGGGCGGACAAGGGATCTCGCCGTCGCCAAACCTCGCCTCCATCTCCTCGCGCCGCTTCTCCAGCCACTCGCGCCCCGGGATGACCCGGCTCTGCTCCGACACCCAGGCGCCGATCTGATGACCGCGCGGCCTCACGGAAAAATACTCCTCCGCCTCCGACCTCGGCAGCTTCTGGAGGCTGCCCCGCAGGCTCACCTGGTGATGCCGCTGCGTCCACAGGAACACCGCGCTCGACCTAGGATCGGCCGCAATCTCCGCGCCCTTGCGGCTGTCATAGTTGGTGAAAAAGTGAAAGCCCTGAGCATCGATCCCCTTCAGCAGCACCGTGCGCGCCGTCGGAAAACCATCCAGTCCATGCGTGGCCAGCGTCATCGCGTTCGGTTCCGGAAGCTGGTGCGTCAGCGCGTCCTGCAGCCAGGCGTTGAACAGCAGCAGCGGATCCGCCGGCAGGTTCTCCTCGACAAGGTTGTCGAGCTCATAGCTGACCCGCAGGTCGCGCAGGGTGTTTGGCGGAAAGTCCATCATGGTACTACAAGAAACGTGCGACAGGCCGTTGCGGCAATCCCGGGTTTGCGCCTTGATGCGGCACTTTTGTCATGTCTTCACCCACCGGCGTCCTTGGCGACCTCCATCGTGTCCTGCTCAGCACGGAGGAAATCCACGCCCGGGTGTCGGCCATGGCCGGCCAGATTGAAAAAGACTATGCCGGCAGGCTCATCACCGTCGTCGCCCTCATGGACGGCGCTCTTTTTTTCGTCGCCGACCTCCTTCGCCAGATCGACCTGCCCATCCGCCTCGTCACCCTGGGCGCCAGCAGCTACCACGGCGGCACACACTCCAGCGGTGAAGTGCGCCTGAACTGGCCCAGCGGCGTCAGCTTCCAGGAACAGCATGTCCTTTTGCTCGACGACATCCTCGACACCGGCCTCACCCTGGCCGCGCTGCACGAACGCCTCCGGCAGGAAGCCCCCGCCAGCCTGCGCACCGGTGTCCTGCTCCGCAAAAACCGGCCACGCGCCCAGGAGTGCCCCGTCGACTACTGCGGCTTTGAAATCGGGGACGAATTCGTGGTCGGCTATGGCATGGATTACCAGGGCCGCTTCCGCAACCTGCCCTGCATCGGCATCCTCCGCCCATGACCGTCCGCGTCCTTTTCTTCTCCGTCCTGCGTGACATCACCGGCTGCGATCAGACCGACTTGTCCTGCGCGCCCGACGCGACCCTGGGCACCCTGCTTCAGCAGCTCCAGGACCGCTGGCCCGCCCTGCGCGACTGGGACCCCAGCCTGCTGCTTGCCATCGACTGCGACTACGCCCAGCGCGACGCCCCGCTGCACCCGGGCTGCGAGGTCGCCATCATGCCGCCGGTCCAGGGTGGCTGAGCCTCCGGGCTCTGCAACACCTCCGCCCGCCCCGCCGTTGAAGACGGTGCCGAAATGAATCCCATCGAGCACCAGATCCAGCAAACCCGCCGCGAGTTCCTCACCACCAGCGCCAGCGGCCTCGGCATGATGGGCCTTGGCGCCATGCTCGCCCAGGAGGGCATCCTCAGCGCCGCCACCGTCGCGGACAACGACCCGCTGCGTCCGCGTGAACCGCATTTTCCCGCACGGGCGAAAAACTGCATCTTCATCTTCATGGAGGGCGGCCCGAGCCAGATGGACCTCTTCGACCCCAAGCCGAAGCTCAACGAGCTGCACGGCCAGGCCCTGCCGGAAAGCATGACCAAAAACGTGCGCTTCGCCTTCATCCGCAAGGAGACCGCACGCATCATGGGCTCGAAGCGTGTCTTCAAGAAGCACGGCCAGAGCGGCATGGAGTTCAGCGACCTCCTCCCCCACATGGCCCGTCACGCCGACGACTGGCTCATGATCCGCTCGCTGCACACCGACCAGTTCAACCACCATCCCGGCCAGCTCGTGCTCCACTGCGGACGCGCCCAGTTCGGCCTGCCCACCGTCGGCTCCTGGCTCAACTACGGCCTCGGCAGCGAATCACGCAACCTTCCCGGTTATGTCGTCCTCTCCGCCGGACGCGGCACCAGCGGCGGCGCCTCCCTCTGGCAGAGCGGCTTCCTGCCCTCCTCCTACGCCGGCGTGCTCTTCCGCAACCAGGGCGAGCCCGTGCTCAACCTGAAAAACCCGCCCGGCATCCCCATGGCGCTCCAGCGCCGGGGCCTCGACACCCTCATGGAGCTCAACCAGTCGCGCCATGACCAGTTCCGCGATCCGGAGATCGCCAGCCGCATCGCCGCCTATGAACTCGCCTTCCGCATGCAGGCAGCCGCGCCCGAGCTGATCGACCTCAAGGATGAATCCGCCAGAACGCTGGACCTGTACGGCGTCAACCGCAGCGACCCGCCCATCAAGGCCTCGCGCGGCGGCGGCCCCGGCCAGTACAAGGCCTTCGCCACCAACTGCCTGCTCGCCCGCAGGCTGGTCGAGCGCGGCGTGCGCTTTGTCAGCATCATGCACGCCTCCTGGGACCACCACTCCAACCTGGATAACGAACTGTCCTACAACGCCGGCATGGCCGACCAGCCCATCGCCGCCCTGCTCACCGACCTGAGGCAGCGCGGCCTTCTCGACGACACCCTCGTCGTCTTCGGCAGCGAGTTCGGCCGCACGCCCCTCGGTGAAAACCGCGGCGGCAACCCCGACACCACCGGCCGCGACCACCACCCCTTCGCCTTCACCATGCTCGCCGCAGGCGGCGGCCTGAAGGGCGGCCTCACCTATGGCGAGACCGACGAGATCGGCTGGGGCATCGTGCGCGACCCCGTGGACCTCCACGACTTCCACGCCACCCTGCTGCACCAGTTCGGCTTCGACCACCTGCGACTCACCCACCGCTTCTCCGGCCGCGACTTCCGGCTCACCGACGTCGCCGGCCGCGTCATCAAGGAGTGGATTGCCTGAACGGTCTGCGCTAGAGCCCTGCCATGGCTCTCAAGGCGATCATCCACAAGGCGGCCCTCAACGTCTCCGACCTCGACAACAACCTCTACGGCGACCACACCCTCACGGTCGCCAGGCATCCCTCCGAGACGGAGGAGCGCATGATGGTCAGGCTCCTGGCCTTCGCCCTCAACGCCCCGCCCGACAACGACCAGGGAACGCTTGAGTTCGGCAAGGACATGTGGGAGCCGGATGAACCCGCCCTGTGTCAAAGGGACCTCACCGGCCTCACCGTCCATGAAATCGAACTCGGCCAGCCCGAGGAGAAAAGGCTGGTGCGCGCCTGCGGCCGCTCGAGAAGGGTGACGGTCTTCACCTACGGCTCCACCGCCGAAGCCTGGTGGGCCTCCGTGGCGGAAAAGCTGTCCCGTGTCCGCAACCTGCGCGTCTGGATGCTGCCACCCGCCCAGGTGGCCGAACTCGGCCCGCTGGCTGACAAGTCGATGGACCTCCAGGTCACCGTCCAGGACGGTGCCTGGTTTGTCGGCCAGGGCGGCAAAACTGTGGAGATCAACCCCGTCCCCCTCTTCGGAGCCTGAAGGCCCGGTTTTCCACGCCGCCTGTTAATGCTGGAAAAAACGCCGCCAGCAGCGAAGAACACGAGATGCCTTTTCGTCCGCCTGTCCGCCCCCTGGTCCTGATCCTCTCCGCGCTCCTTGGAGCCGCTGCGGAGCCTGGTCATGCCCACGCCCAGGCTGGGTCGAAAACTGATGCTGCAGCCAGGAAGGCACGCGAGCTGGAAGCACGCTTCCCCGCCCCGAAGCCGCCGCAGGGCCGCGACAGCTTCGAGCTCGGCGAAGCCCGCCAGCAGCACCTGCAGAAGCTGGCGCCCGCCCTTTGGAGGAAGCTTTCCCAGCGCGAACCCGTGAACCTCCTCGTGCTCGCCGGGGAGCAGGAGCTGCGGCTCTGGAACGACGACGGCGGTGCGGACCTGATGAACGGCTTCCCCGCCTGCTTCGCCCGCGACCTCGCCAACCAATTTTACTACACCGGCGGCGTTTTCGAGGCCGGGACACGCTCCCCGGCCCTGCTGGCGCCGGGCATCTCGCTGCGCGTGCTGACTGGCCCGGACCATGCCCTGGTGGACGCCCCGTCCATCCTCGCCTCCACCGCCCGGCAGTCGCCCGTGGACCTGGTGCTGATCTGTCACGGCCAGGCCGAGGCCGCCGCTGGCATGTCCCCGGCGGAGTTCACCCGCCAGATGGCCCTTGCCGTGGAGGCCGTGCGTGAACTCAAGGCGGAGGCCTTCGTCGCCGCACCCTGGCCGGGTTCAGGCCCGCGTCCGGAAGCCGCCCTCGGCCAGGTCCGCCCGCTGGCGGACGCCCTGGCTGAAACCGCCGAGGATGGCGGCTGGCTCTTCGCTGACCTGGGGGACTTGTCACGGCTGATTGACCTGCCGCCCTCTGACGCAGCCAACGACGCCCAGCGCTTCAACAGGCTCGCCAGCACCTGGAAGAGCTTCTTCCATGAGGATGCCGACGGCGACCACCTGCCCCGCGCCCAGTTTCACCAGCGTCTTGGCAGCGCCTTGTTTCAAGCCCTCCTGGACGGGCCTTCCTCAGGTCAGCCGGTTCACTGGGAGGATGCCACCGCCTCCTGGCAGCAGGCGGGGCTGAAGCTCCGCTGCGCCCTCGTCAACGACAGCCGAGAGGAGCAGCGGCTCACTGTCCTTCCGCTCATCGCCGCAGGCTGGAAACCGCGCGACGCACAGCCGGAAGCCACCCTTCCACCCGGTGGCAGAACCACGCTCGACATCACCTACGCCCCCTCCGTGGAAGGCGCGTCCGCCATCCCCGACGACGGCCTGCTGCGCCTGCCGCTGCTGGTCATCACCAATCGCAAGGCCTCCATCCTCACGCCCAGGGCGGCCCTTACCCCCTTCACCATCGAATGGCCCGTCGGCGCCCTCTTCAACCAGGACAGGCGCTTCATCATCGGAGCCCGCCTCCTCAACACCAGCCCGGGCGAACAGGCCGGCACCTGGCAGGCCTCCCTGGTGGACCAGAAGCTGGACGGCCGCTTCAGCCTCAAGCCGGGAGCCGCCCTCCCCTTGGACCTCGCCTTCGACCTTCCCGAGGACGGCGCCGCCACCGGTCGTTTCCTGCTTGAACTCAAGGTTAGGCTGGACGGAAAGGAGCTGCGCATCAGCCGCCCCCTTGTCATCGCCGCCAACCTCGGCCTCGGCAAACCCCTGCCTCTGTTCCCGGTCACGGACTCCTCCGCCAGGGCCTCGTTTGAAGCCAGGGCGGACGCCTCCCGGCTGATCCTTGCCTGTGATGTCCAGGGCGTCGAGCTTCTGCCCTCTGCGGAAAATGCCCCGCCTTCCTGGCAGGCCGAGGTCAGCCTCGACGCCCGCAGCTACGGCAAACGCCTGGAGCCCGGCAGCACGGCTCCCCTCCGGTTCTCCGGTTCATCTGCTTCAGGGCGCGGCCGCATGACCACCCCTGCCTCATGGGCCTTCGGCACCGGTTACGCCGCCGTCTTCGATCCCAAGGAATTTCACGCCCGCCTGGTCTCAAGCGGCTCGGACCGCCATCAGTTCGAGTTCAGCATCCCCCGGACCTACCTTTATCTCCATGAGTGGGCCCTGCAAAACGGCAACAGCCAGCTCGGCATCAACCTGCGCCTGACCTTGAACACCCCCTCAGGCCCTCAAAGCTGGATCCTTGCGCCCACCAGCCTGCCCGCCAACAGCATCAACGCCCTCTCCGTCCTCGAGCTCAGCACCTCGCCCACCAGCCGCGCCACGGTGATCCTGGAGTAAACACCCCCTGGATCCTGCCTGGCCGTCCTCAGGCACCTCATGGACTTTGTCCGCCAGAGCCGCCGCCGCCTGCGCGTATGTGACCACCTGCCAACCACCGGTCCATGATCATGCGCTCGCTCTGCCTCCTCCTGCTGCTTCCCGTCCTTGCCTTCGCCCAGGCCTCCAGCCCGCCCGCCGGCGGCCTGCGTGCAGGCGCCGCCGCCAGCAACATCACACCGGAGATCGGAGGCGCCATCGTCGGCGGCTTCTCGCCCTTCCCCTCCACCCACATCCACGATGAACTGCACGCACGCTGCCTCGTGATCGAGCAGGACGGCCGCCGCATCGCCATCGTCGTCTGCGACCTTCTCGGCGCTGCCAGGCAGATGTTTGATGAAGCCGCGCGCCTGGTGAAGCTCGAGACCGGCATCCCGCGCGAAAGCCTGCTGATGTCCTGCACCCACACCCACTCCGCCAGCAGCGCGCTCAACGAAAACCGTTACGACACCTCCTCCACGGGCCTCACCGACTACCAACGCTTCGTCGCCCGCCGCATCGCCGACGGCGTCCGTCGCGCAGTCAACAACCTGGAGCCCGCCAAAATCGGCTGGGCCACCGCCAGCGTCCCCGGACAGGTCTTCAACCGCCGCTGGTTCCTCAAGGAGGGCACCATGCCGCCCAACCCCTTCGGCGGCATCGACAAGGTGAAGATGAACCCCGGCCATGGCCCCCACCTCGACAAGCCCGCCGGCCCCACCGATCCCGAGGTCTGCCTGCTCGCCGTGCAAAGCACCTCCGGACGCTGGATCAGCGTGCTTGGCAACTACTCCCTCCATTATGTCGGCGACGTCGGCCCCGGCCATGTCTCCGCAGACTACTTCGCGGTCTTCTGCGAAAAGCTCGGCGGCCTGCTCAAGGCCTCGCCGCAGGACCCGCCCTTTGTCGCCCTGCTCAGCAACGGCACCAGCGGCAACATCAACAACAACGACTACGGCCGCCCCGCCGCAAAGCCGGGTCCGCGCTACTCCAAGATCAACGCCGTGGCCGGTGAAGTCGCCCGCGCCGCGGCCGCGGCGCTGAAGAACGTCACGCTTCACGAACGCGTCGAGCTTGATTCGCGCTACGCCGAACTGCGTTTGCAACAACGCCGCCCCGACGCGGAACAGGTGGCCTGGGCCGAAAGCACGCTGGCCGCGCGCGTTCAGCTCGGCAAGGGCGCCAGCGTGCTTCCCCGCGCCTACGCCGAACGCTTTCTCAAGCTCAAGGACGCACAGCCGCAGATCGACATCCCGCTGCAGGCCCTGCGCATCGGCGACGTCGCGATCACCGGCATCCCCTGTGAAACCTTTGTCGAGACCGGCCTCGAACTCAAGGCTCGCAACCCTTTCAAGCCGAGCTGGACCCACAGCATCGCCGGTGGCTACTTCGGCTACCTGCCGACACCTGAACACCATGCGCTCGGCGGCTATGAAACCTGGCTGGGCACCAACCGCCTCGAGGTCCAGGCCAGCGTCAAGATCACGGATGAGCTGCTGAAAATGCTTCAGGAAATGAAGGCCGGCACGCCCCGCTCCTGACTCAGGTCTTGTTACCGGAAGCAGGGCTGCTGCGTTCATGGATGCGGCCATGTCTCCCTCCCTGAAAAACACGCTCGCCGGACTGCTCATCCTCTCAGTCCTCTTCCTCATCCTTGAACGCGTTTTTGGCAGGGTGCGCGGCCCGCTCCTCCGCCGCGGCTGGCTCACCGATGTCGCCTACTGGTTCCTCACGCCCTTCGTCACCAAGTCCATCTCACGCGCCGCGCTGATCCTTCCCGCCGGCCTCCTGGTCTGGTGCGGCGTCGCCACCGTCGAAGACCTGCGCAGCCAGTCCTACACCGGCTTCGGCCCGCTTTCGCGGCAGCCAGTCTGGCTTCAGGCGGTGGAGGTCTACCTGCTCGCCGACTTCCTCTCCTACTGGAGCCACCGGCTCTTCCATGGCGGCCGCTGGTGGCCCTTCCACGCCGTTCATCACAGCTCCGAAGACCTCGACTGGCTCAGCAGCATCCGCGTCCATCCGGTAAACGACCTGGTCACCAAGCTCATCCAGGTCTCCCCCCTCCTCCTGCTGGGCTTCAACCCCTGGGTCACCCTTTCCACCGCCCCCTTCTTCACCCTCTACGCCATCTTCATCCACGCCCGCCTCGACTGGGACTTCGGCCCGCTGCGCTATGTCATCGCCACCCCCGTCTTCCACCGCTGGCATCACAGCCGCCAGCCCGAGGCCATGGACAGGAACTTCGCCGGCCTCTTCCCGTTGTGGGATCTTTTGTTCGGCACCTTCTACATGCCGCGCGGCCGCAGGCCCCAGGATTTCGGCGTCGCCGGCGGCTTCCCCCAGGACATGCCTCGCCAGCTCTGGGAACCTTTCCGCAGGCTCCGGCGCTGACGGAGGTGACGATCCCATGATCCCTGGCCGAAAACCTGCATTTGCCCCGGCGTTTTTTTGACCTGATGATCGAGTTGACGCGTGACGCCATGATGGCGGCGGTTAATCTGCAGCCCCATGAAGCCACGCCGAGACGATCCCTCCGCGCCGCCCCGCAGGCCGCCGAAATGGGTCTCGCCATGGAGCCTTGACGACGACTGGAAGGACGAAGAAGTGGATTTGGAACCCCGGGACATCCGGCCTCATGAGGAGGCCGAGGCCGGTTCGGCCTCACCGCCATCTGCTGGCGCCAGGCCGGCAACGGCTCCTGTGAAAGCCAGGCCGGTGATCTTCGCTGAAATCAGCAGCAGGGCACGCCCGGATGACCCGGCGGCGCGCCCTTCCGCAAAAACCGCACCCGCCCCCCTCCGTGAGGACATCCTCCCGACTCAGGACGAGGCCCCTCTGGAAACGGATGAACCCGCGCCTGCCTCGGCAGTTCAGCCAGCGCCTGCCTCAGAACCCAGGACCAGCTTCGAACCCTGGCCGCAGCCTCCGTTCACGAAACCCGCCCATCGTCAGCTCCATCCACCGAAGGTTGAAACCACCCACCTCTTCTCCGGTGTCCTGGGCCGCCTGCTGACCGTCCTGATGGGCCTCTCCGGCATCCTGCTGTTCGGCTGGATCTATCTGGCCGATGTGGCCCCCGACTCGGACCATGACCTGCGCCTCGGCCAGCCCGTGGACATCACCCCCGCCATCGGCGCCCCCGACCGGCTCACCACCTTCCTCAACGCGGTCATCTCCGTCGAACGCGACGACCTTCGGTCCAAGTCTCCCTGGAAATGGGACGCTCAGGTCCTCCGGCAGGTCGTGCAGGCCAACGGCGCCGCCATTGATGGCCTGCGCGACCTGCTGGCCGACTACGACTGGCATCCCGGCCACTCTGCCTGGAATCAGGCGGACCTCGGCGGACACGCCGCCTGGCCCCATGTCATCACCCTGCTCGAAGCCAAGGCCGCCCTGCTCACTCAGACCGACGAAACGGCAGCCCTGGCCGCCGTCGTGGACATGGCCAGGCTCGCACGACACCTGCACGAACTCCGCTCCTGGCCCTCCTTCATCCATCGTTCACAGGAGCTGCACCAGGCCTCCCTCCAGACCGCCGCCATGCTCCTCAGGTCCACACGGCTCGACAGCGGACGGCTCGGCGAGTTCCAGCGCAGCTTCGCCGGACTGGAGCCCGGCGACGAATCCCTGCGCAGGGCCCTGGGCGCCTTCTACCTGCATGAAAAGAAACGTTTGTTAGGCGAAAGGAGCGGCGAGCCCCTCGACGCCATGCCCGGCGGCGTCCTCAAGGCCATGCCCGCACGCCTCTTCTTCAAGACCCGCGAGACCCTCGGCCTCTTCGCCTCCGGCTTCCGCGAGCTGCGCGACAACGTCACGCTGGTGTCCTCCCACCCGTCAGCCGGCCAGTCCAGGCTGAGGCTCATCGGTCATGCCCCCCTCCAGGGCCTGCGCCCGAACGGCGCGGGCGAGTCCTACTTCGCAGGACGCTGGCGGTTCTATCATGACCTGCCCGAACGACAGCACCTCGCCCAGGCCGGCCACAGGCTGGTCGTCACCCTCTGCGCCATCCGCCGCTTCGCCGCCGACCACCAGCGCCCGCCCTCCGGCCTCGCCGAACTCCGCGCAGCCTACCTTGCCGGGGAACCCGTGGATCCCTTCTCGGGCAGGCCGCTGGAATACGACCCCTTGAACGACGTCCTCTTCTCCGCCGGAACCAACCTCCTCCCCGAAGGCGGCCACATCACCCAGCCTCCGCTGTCCGACCCCGACGAGCCCACCCTTGAACTCGGCCTGAAAAGCCTCACCCCAGGTCAGGCTCGCTGATCCATCCACGGGCAAATCCGCGGCCGGCGGCACGATCCACCCTGGCTCCGGCGTACTCTGGCTCCCACCATGAGCACGATCTCACGCCGTCAGTTTGTCCAGCGCTCGGCCCTGGCCGGGCTCGCCACCCAGGCCTTCACTCCGGCCCCAGGACAGGCGTCCGAGGACAGGATCAGCCTCGCCTTCATCGGCCCCGGCGGCATGGGCACGAACCACATCAGGACGCTGTGCAAACGCAGGGACGTCACCTTCTCCTGGGTCTGCGACGCCGACTCCTCCCGCGCTGAAGCTGGAGCAAAGTTGGTTCGCGAACTGACCGGTCAGACGCCCAGGGTCGCCACCGACATGCGCCGCGTGCTGGACGACCGAACCGTCCAGGCCGTGCTCATGGCCACCCCCGACCACTGGCATGCCCCGGGCGCCATCCTCGCCGCCGGCGCCGGCAAGCACGTCTACGTCGAAAAGCCCTGCTCGCACAACCTGCGCGAAGGCCGCCTGATGATCGAGGCTGCTGCCCGCCACAAGGTTTGCATGCAGGTCGGCACCCAGAGCCGCAGCACCGCCCATGTGATCCAGGTCATCGAAAAACTGCGCTCCGGCATCATCGGCGACATCCTCGCGGCCAAGGCCTGGAACAGCCAGCTGCGCACCAGCCACGGCCGTCAGCCCGACTCCGACCCACCTCCCGAACTCGATTACGATCTCTGGCTCGGCCCCGTCCCGCAGGTGCCGTTCAAGAAGACCTACCACCCCGCCCACTGGCGCTGGTTCCATCACTTCGGCGCCGGTGACTTCGGCAACGACGGCGTCCACGACATCGACATCGCACGCTGGGGCCTCGGCGTCGAACAGCATCCCAGCCGCATCATCGGCCAGGGCAGCAAGCTGTTCTTCGACGACGATCAGCAGTGGCCCGACACGCTCTACTGCGCCTTCGAATACGACCTGCCCGGAGGCAAAACCCGCCAGCTCATCTATGAACAGCGCGACTGGAGCCCCTACGTCCAGGAAGGTCACGAAAACGGCTGCGCCTGGTATGGCACCCAGGGCATGATCATCGGCGGCAAGTCCAGAGGCTGGAAGATCTTCGGCCCGCGCAACAAGCTCCTTGAAGAGATCAAACCGCCCTCAGGCCCCGACCTCGCCGCTCATCACGCCAACTTCCTCGACGCCATCCGCACCGGCGCCAGGCTCAACGCCGACATCACCATCAACCATCTCAGCACCGCCCTCTGCCACCTCGGCAACATCGCCGCCCGCACCCGCAGCGCCCTCGTCTTCGATCCGGCAACCGAGCAGATCTCCGGCAACCCCGACGCCTCCCGCCTCCTCCAACGCAGCTACCGCAACCACTGGGCAGCCCCTGTCTGAAACACCTCCCCACCACCTGTCTGCTCCCAAGCGGCTGCCGCCTTCCAGCTTTGGTTTTCGGATTTCAAGTTTCCCCTCCCATGCCCCGCCTCCTCCCCCTCCTGCTCCTCCCCGGCTTCGCCTGGGCCGTGGTCGGGGAGCTGTCGCCCCAGCCTGACACCACGCTCGAAGCCCTGCCCCTCTCCGCCGCCCTTCCCTCCGACACCCCGGCAAAGGTCGAACTCGGCCGCCTGCTCTTCTTCGACCCCGTCCTCTCCGCCACACGCGACGTCGCCTGCGCCACCTGTCATCACCCCAAGTTCGGCTGGGCCGACGCACGCGCCACGCCGCTCGGCGTTCATGCCACCGGCCTCGGCCCGGATCGCCGCCCGATGGGCAGCGCCGACTTCAAGCCCCTCCTCCGCAACACGCCGACCATCCTCAACGCCGCCTTCAACGGCATCGCCTCCGGCAAACCTCACGACCCGCTCCTGGCACCCATGTTCTGGGACAACCGCGTGCTCAGCCTCGAAGCCCAGGCCCTCGTCCCCGTCCGGCAGCGCGAGGAGATGCGCGGCGATGCCTGTGATGAAGCCGAGGCCGTGCCGTCGATGATCCACCGCCTCAGCGCCATCCCCGAATATGTCCGGCGCTTCGACGGCCTCATCAGCGCGAACAAGGTCGCGGAAGCCCTCGCGGCCTACGAACGAACCCTGATCACTCCCGACTCCCCCTTCGACCGCTTCCTGCGCGGCGACAGGTCGGCCATGACGCCGGCAGAGCAGAAGGGCCTGGAAGCCTTCAAACGCGCCGGCTGCGTGCTCTGCCACAACGGCCCCATGCTCTCGGACTACAAGCTCCACGCCATCGGCCTGACGGACAATGCCACACGTCGCACCGAATTCCGCACGCCCACCCTGCGCAACCTCAGGCTCACCGCGCCCTACATGCATCACGGCGGCCTGCCCAGCCTGGACGAGGTGCTGCTGTTCTACGACCGCCTCATGGACCAGGCGGCCGAAACCCTTGAGGGCGGGGATGACGCCACGCTTCCTCCCCTCGATCCGCTGCTGCGCCGGATGAGCATGCTGCCCGAGGACCACGAGCCCATCGCCGCCTTCCTCGAAACCCTCAACGCCGCTTATGACACGACCGTTCCGGACCGCGTCCCCAGCGGCCTGCCCGTGCCCGGCTCCACCATCAAGCCATGAAGCTCCTGCCGCTCCTGCTCCTAACCAGCTTTGCGTTTGCCCAGACCGGCACCATTCCCGCCGACCGGCCGCGCGCGCGCCCCGCCTCGGCCCTCACCGGCTGGGCCGACTGGGAAAAAGGCGAGGAGCTGCTGAAGCGCATCCAGGTGCCCCCCGCCCCGGTGCTTTCCGCGGAGGAGGAGGCCCGCACCTTCCGGCTCGCACCGGGCTACCGCGTCGAACTCGTCGCCTGCGAGCCCATGGTGCAGTGCCCCATCTTCTTTGAGTTCGACCCCGAAGGCCGCATCTGGGTCGTCGAATACCAGGGCTACATGCGCGACATCCACGGCAGCGGCGAGGGGGATCCCATCTGCCGCGTGGTCGTGCTCGAGGACACTGATGCAGACGGCAGGGCGGACAAAAGCACCGTCTTTCTCGACCAGCTCGTCATGCCCCGCAGCTTCGCCTTCGTGAAGGGCGGCATCCTCCTCCAGGAACCGCCGAAACTCTGGTTCTGCGAGGACAGCGACGGCGACCTTCGCTGCGACCGCCGCACGCAGGTCGGCACGATGGGCGTCGGCGGCAATCCTCAGCACACCGCCAACGGCCTGCGCCGCGGCATCGACAACTGGCTGCACTGCGCCGACTGGCCGCACCGCTACCAGTGGAGGGATGGCAGGCTCGTCGGCGAACCCACGCTGCATCGCGGCCAGTTCGGCGTCAGCTTTGACGAAACCGGCCGCTTCATCTCCTGCTATGAAAACAGCGCCATGCACATGGACCTGATCCCGGCCGGGTCCATCCTCCGGCATTCAGGACTCGCCAGGCTCGCCCAACGCGGCGGACGTGGCGGCTTCGGCGTCAATGTGAACGTCGCCCGGGACGCCGCCGAATGCTTCCCCATCCGCGTCACACCCGCCGTCACGCTGGGAGCCCTGGAGCTTCGCGATGACGGACGCCTGCGCACCTACACCATCGTCTCCGGCACCTGCTTTTATGACGGTGACCAGTTTCCGCCCGAGATGCATGGCAACGTCTTCGTGCCCGACTCCGCCGGCCACCTGGTCGGCACCTTGAAGCTGCAGGACGGCGTGCATCCCCGCGCCGCGCGCTTCTTCCCGCCCGAGCAGGAGCTCATCGCCAGCACCGACGAACGCTTCCGTCCCGTGAACGCCCGGGTCGGCCCCGACGGCGCGCTCTACCTCGCCGACATGTACCACGGCATCATCGAGCACGTCATCTTCATCGTCCCATGGCTCACCCGGCAGATCGAGCAGCGCCGGCTGCATGAGGGCAACGACCACGGCCGCATCTGGCGCATCGTCCATGAGGACCGCCCGCGGCGGAAAAGGCCGTCGCTTGCAAAGGCTGATGACGCTCTATTGGCTGGGCTGCTCGGCCATCCCAACGGCTGGCAGCGCGGCACCGCCCAGCGCCTGCTGGTCGAGCGCGGCGCCGACATCGGCGACCCCTCCCGCTTTGAAACGCCGCTGCACCGCCTGCATGCCCTGTGGACCCTCGAAGGCACGGGGCGGCTCAGCACGCCCCACCTGCAGAAGGCGGTCCATGACGCCGACCCCAGGGTTCGCGCCGCCGCGGCCAGGCTCGGCGCGGAGCTCGCCCTCAATGACGAACCCGATGCCTCCGTCCGCCTCCATGCTCTGCTTTCCCCCAGGCCCCTCGCCGACATCGCGGAACATCTCACCCGCCACGAGGACGACCTGTCACGCGTCGCCGCCATGACCTGCATCGAAGGCTCGGAAACCCGGCTGCTCGACCTGCTTCTCCAGCGCCCCGAATGGCAGGCCGCCTCACCGCACCGGGTGGAGACGCTCAAGCTGCTCGCCCATCTTGCCTGCCTCGGCGGCCAGGCCCCGGCCATGGTCACCAGGCTGGCCGACAGCAGCCCCTGGCGGCAGGAGGCGCTCGCCGACGGCCTGCTCGCCTCCCAGGTCAGGGTCGAACTCAAGGCCAGGCCTCCCTTCCTCGACACGATGGCCGCAGGCCGCGACATCACCTCCCGGGAACGCGTGCAGAAGCTGCGTCTGGCGCTCGGCTGGCCCGGCGCTGAAAAGCTGGTTCAACCGTCGAGGCGTCTGCCTCTCACTGAAGCCGGCAGGCAGCAGCTCGAACGAGGCGCCGCGCTTTATCAGAATGTCTGCGGCCTCTGCCACCAGCCCACCGGCTTCGGCGTGCCCAATGTCGCCCCGCCCCTCGCCGAAAGCCGCTGGGTCACCGGCGATGCCGGGATTCTGATTCGCATCGCCCTGCACGGCCTCTATGGCGAGATCGAGGTGAACGGCCAGAAGTGGAACCTTGCCATGCCCGGCCAGGGCATGAACCCCCTGCTTGACGACGCGAAGCTCGCCGATGTCCTGAGCTACATCCGCAACGCCTGGGGCAACGAGGCCGCCCTCATCAGCACCTCCCAGGTCGCCGAAGTCCGCGAACGCACCCGCGAACGAAAAATGCCGTGGACCGCCGACACGCTCCTGCAGGTGAATGCGCCCGAGGAAAAGGCCGTGCACCCGGATGCCTCCGGCATCCTTCACCTCCCGGCCAGCGCCGCGAAGACCTACGGTCAGAAGCTCGCCTACCGCCCCTCCCTGGATGTCCTCGCCCCCTGGCGCATCGAAACCGACATCGCCGAATGGACGGTGCAAATCCCGGCCTCCGGAGAGTACGAACTCCTTGTCACCCTGGCCGCTGATGACGCCTCCGCAGGCGACGCCTTCGTGGTCGAAACCTCCAGCGCCGCCCTCCGGGGCCTGGTCAGGTCCACCGGCGGCTATGAATCCTTCGCCGAACAAAAAGTCGGTTCGATCAGGCTGGAGGCCGGCGTTCGGAAGGTCCTGATGCGCCCCGACGGCCCCCTGAGGCAGGAGCTGGCGGACATCCGGGCGCTGACCCTCAGGCCGCTGCCCTGACGCACGCACGGATTCCGCCTTCGATGGGGGCTCGGTCAGGCCGCCATGGCCTCGGCCTTGATCTCCTCGTCATGCAGGTAGCAGGACGGATCCGGCGCCCAGAAGTCGCCGGTCATCTGCAGCGCACGCACCCGGAAGCCGCCGCCGCAGACATTGACCCAGCGGCAGGAGGCGCACTTGCCCGTGAGGTGCTCCCTGCGGTTGCGCAGCGCGTTCAGCTCCGGGTGGTCGCGGTTGCTCCAGATCTCGCTGAACGGCCGCTCCTTCACATTGCCCAGCGTCAGGCTGTGCCAGAACTGGTCGGGATGAACGTTGCCCTGGGTGTCGATGTTGCTGATGCCCGTGCCGGAGCTGTTCGCGCCGCCGCCGTTCCAGTTCAGCAGCTCCATGGCCTTCGCCGCACGCTCCGGGTTCTCCCGCAGCAGACGCATGTAAAGATAGGGACCATCCACCGGCTGGTCCACCGTCAGCACTTCGCGCGGCCGCCCTTCCGCCGCCCACTTCGCCGTGCGGTCCAGGATCTTGTCGATCGCCCTGCGCGTGTCCTCATGCGGCACCTCGATCAGGTCCGCGCCACGGCCGCTGTAAACCAGGTGGTAGAAGCACACGCGCTCAATGTCCTCGCGCTCGATGAAGTCGAGGATGTTGTCGAGGTCGTCGATGTTGTGCTGCGACAGCGTCAGGCGCAGCCCCACCTTCTGCCCGACCGACTTGCAATGCCTGAAGGCCGCGACGGCCTTTTCAAAGGCGCCGCTGCGACCGCGGAAGTGGTCATGCGTGGCCCCCATGCCGTCCAGAGAGATGCCCACATAGGAGAATCCGATGTCCTTCAGCCGCCGCGCCTCGTCCCCGCCGATCAGGGTGCCGTTGGTGGAAAGCGTCAGGCGCAGGCCCTTGCCCGTGGCGTATTCGGCCAGCTCGAAGAACTTGGGATGAATCATCGGCTCACCGCCCGAGAGCAGCAGGGCGGGCACCTTGAACTGAGCCAGGTCATCGACCACGCCCACGCACTGGTCCCAGGACAGCTCGCCCGGGTAGAACTTCGAATCCGAATCCTGGTAGCAATGCAGGCACTTCAGGTTGCAGCGGCGCGTGATGTTCCAGACCACGATCGGACGGCGCTCCGCAGCCGTGGTCGGCGCCCCATGACCGCGGCCATAACGCAGGTGGTCCATCGGCTGGGCGACATCACAATATAGGCGGGTAAGATTGATCATACGCCTCCATCAACGCCCTCCCCGCCCGCCCCCGCGCCCCCGATCTTGCGCACTACTGGGCCGCTGTTGACGCCCACCCCGCCCGCCCGGATTCCCAAGCCCAATCCACGCACAAACCCCGCTCGATCCGAGGTTTGCACGACATCAAGGCTTCCATTGACAACCCATCGTTCAAAGAAGCGCTCAGTGCCTACCTTCACACAACAGCAGGCTTCAAAGGGCTAACCCTCTAGGCGGAAGCCCATCCAATTCACAAATGGGCAAAATAGGTATCATCCTATTTTGCCATTTTGCTACTTCACCCTCAAGGCCTCCAGAACGGCGGTCAGGTTGCGCAAGCTCGTTCAGAAGGGGTTCAAAATCAGGCCGGTAACCTTGGGGCAGCACCTGCGGTCTCGAAGGCTGGTCTTGAAATTGACCCAGGTTCAGGCCGCTGAACGTCTGAACACTTTGCGCGAACACTATGAACGTTGGGAACGTGACGAGGTGGCTCCGACGGCCTCCTTTTGGCCACGCCTCATCGGTTTCCTCGGCTCGTATCCGGTGGCTGTCCAAACCCCGGCTGACCAAGTCTTGATGGCTCGAAGGATCATGGGGTTGAGCCAGTTTGCCTTTGGTCGGAGGATTCAGGTCATCGCGAAAAATGTCCGCGAATGGGAGCACGGCGTGGCGAAACCCTCCCCGGCCATGCTCGCAAAAGTGCAGCAACTGGTGACTGACACTCCGGTTGTCGGACTGGCAGCCGTGTGATAGTCATCGGCCCGTGAAGGATTCAGGCACCTCTCTTATCACGGACAAAGCCTCTCTGATGGCACTCATCACGGGAGCAGTCACTGGGCTTTCGGTGGCGCTCTTTAGAAGTTCCATTGTGACCATACCTGGCTTTATCGCCGGCACGCAGCTTCAACTCGTTTTGATTTTGGCGCTGTCGGTGATCTCAGCGCTGGTGACCGTAATTCTTGCCCGGAAGGAGTTCACGTCACGGTTCCATGCGCCGGGCGAGGCGGGCCGCCTTGGTATTCAAGCGGGTGTCTTCTGCGCTCTATGGGCGGGAGCAGTCCTTACCGCGTTGGCAACATGGGACGCCAGCGGGGCGGACAGCGCCTCTCTGGATCGGGCACTGCGCTCGCGAATGTGGCTTGTCTTTTCGGTCAGCCTCGCAGCCCTGCTTCCTAGCGTGCTGTGTGGTTTTGTTGGAGGGTTGATCGGGGGGCAGGTAGCTCTCAGGAACTGGACGGCCGCTTCGGCGGACACGTTGCCAGCGATTTTTCCCTGGCTGCGATGGGTCAAAATGGGGGTCTCCGTGATGGCGGCACTCCTTCTGGCGTCTCCCATCTCATTCCTCGGTCGAGCTCCGGTGATTGACCCACCTCCTGTGGTCGCGGCTCCTTCCATTGCTCCAGTTCCACCGGCCCCCCCGCCGTTTCGCTATGATCCGCCCAAAGACATCAAGTCGGCCAAGATCGGCGAAATCCAACCGGACTTCACCAAAGTCATCCCTCAAGTGCAGAGGGATTGCCCCGTTGCCCTGTCGCCAGACGACGTGATGGTCGCTTTTGGAGATGCGGCCGGATCGCAGCCCGCGATTGGCATTTTCGATCTTCATCGGTTCACCAAAACCGCGTCCATTCAGGTTCCTGCATTTCCTCATGGGAATCTGTCCTGGTCTCCTGATCAGAAATCCATCGCCTGCACGATTGGCGAAGGAAAGTCGCGCCGTGTGTGGATTTTGCGAATTGCCGAAAGCAGGGCCATCGAGTTACCGCGTCCGCCTGGAAGAGACGTGCCGGGAGGTGATCTCCACTGGTGGCAGGCTGGAGAACTTGCCTTTTTTCCTGATGATGAAGCCCCTCTGGCTTTCGATCTCGACAAGCTCGTGCTATTGCCGTTGGAAGATTCCCCGGCATACAAGAAGCTCGACGACATCAGCAAAAGGCTTTGGAAGGAAGGCTCAAGGGAGACTTGGCCGGGCCAGACGCATTGGAAGCTCGGAGTGCGCACCCTGATCACATCGGCTGTTCCGCCGTCGCGCCGTGAACCAGACGGCCCCTGGCAGTTGTCCGGCCAGAGTGTCTGTGCCTTCACACACCCCAGCGTGCCCATCTCCTTTGGTCTCAAGTCTTTTGGCGTGGACGAAGGCGACAAGATTCTTTGCTCAGATGATGGCTCGAAGCTGATGCGCCTCATGAATGGAAAGATCGAGGTGACTTTCATGAAGCAGACGACCTGCCCCGACCTCGTCTTTGAAGTGGAGATGCCGTTCCCGGTCGATGAGATTGAAAACACGGGTTGGAGCACTCAGGTCAAAGACAAGCAGCTTTGCCTGATGATCTACGCCCCTCTAAAGAATCCGCTAAATGATCGAGTGGTTGGGCCGGACTACAATCAAGTGCGTGCGCTCGCCCGCTTGCTGGAGTGGAAGGGCCGCCAGGGTGTTTTTATCGTTCAGACCCATGATGGCAGTGTCCAGGCAGGCGATGTGGCCTCAAGCCTTCACTATTGGGAACCTGGAAACATGTCCGAGTGGAAACCTGAGACCACCCGCAATTGGTGGACCACCATCAAAACGGCTAGCTCGCCACTTCCTGCCAAGCTTCCCGAACTTCCCACGCCTCAACTCTTGGACTTAACCCAGGGCACGTCCGTGATGATTGTGACGAAGGCCATCGAGAAGCCCCACGAGCCGCCTCCTCAGAAAGTGACAGAGGTCGCACCGCCACCTCAGCCTCCTGCGCCCCCTCCTCCGCCAGCCATCTCGGCAAGTGATGTGAAAGCGTTTGTCTCTGAGCATCATGCCAAAGCCTCAAAAGGCGACCTTCAAGGCATGATCGCAGACTATGAAGCGATGGTGGACTTCCTCGACAAGGGCTTGCTGACGAGAGATGCGATTGGTGCTGACGAACAAGCGCATCGAGCCAAGTGGCCAGTGGGCAGCGAAAAGATCATTGGTGAGATCCGCATTGTCCAGGAAGGCGGACTTTGGCAGGCAGAATACACGATCGAGTTCTACAACGAAAACGAAGCCGGTGAATGGCACAAGGGGCGTGCAGACCTCACGCTGCGACTGAAAGAGGCTGGGAAGACGCTCTCCATCACGTCGCAGCGGGCCAAGGTCTATGATGTGACCAACAGTAAGCAGTCACCGAAGGCTCCGGCTGCTGGAGCCGCACAACAACCACAGGGCGTGCCGATTAGCGTTCCCAAGCCTTGCTTTGTCGCAGTCACTCGTGCCAAGGATTTGGGGCAAATCGAGTTCACCGATGAGATCAGTTTCGCGGGAACCCTCACCTGGCATCGAACGTATCGCGAACTCTCACCAGATGGGAAGGTCGTGAATGTTTGCCGCGCCATCTATGAAGGCAATGGAGGAGTGCTTCCCAACCGGCAGGGTGCCCGCATCTACGTCGGCTCTCAAGGCTGGCACAGAACCATGGGGACACCGGCATTTGTTCGTCTGTGCGAGCGAAGCGCGGCTGCTTTGGTCGGCAGGGAGTTCATCTTTCAGTTCACCCAAAATGGGATGATCGAGTCGAACACCGGCACCACTTTCAAGCTGGTGAAGTAGATGGGGAAAGCCTTCCCCTCGCGGCGACTTCGTGGGCCGCTCCCCCTTCGAGCGGGGAGGTTTCCCCGCAACGCCCCTCACTTTCGACACGCCTCGGCACGCTCGATCTTCGGTCCAGCTCACGCCACCGCTGTTCTTGGTGCATCAGTGATCGCAGGCGCCGCCTTCCATAACGCTCTGGCAGCGTTCACCCATGCACGTGTGCCCTCCCCCACCGCCAACGGCCCGTCTGGCATCGGCTCCTTCTTCGTCCGAATGGCAGACCAGCCGTTGCCCCGGCCTCCCTTGGCCGTGCCACCGATGCCGGATGCAGGGCCAGTTCCTCCCCTCCTTTCCACGAGGACTGGCCCATGCTCCGTCACCGGCCACGCGGGAGCACGAGTTCCGAGAAGAACCTGTGCTCCAACCGTTTGATCCAGAAAGTGCTTCATGAATGGCGCGAGCCCCGTCATGATGCCTTTGAGGGTCGTAACGTCTGGAGCCTGTTCAACGCGTTCACCGAGTCCCTGAAAGACGGAAACCTCGCCGAACTGCCCAAACGCACCGAAGCCCTCCATGGCCTTCTGGACACTCACGTCGGCCTATCCGCGTGAAAAGCGAAGCTCTTCTTCTTTGAAGGGGAGCTTTTCTTTAGCTGTGGCGACAGTCATTCGAGCCACTTTGATAAGAAAACATGTTTAAACCGAAATCGCCATAGCGTCATTTAGAACGCCGCAACAAGTGACTCCGGGCACTTATTGCGGCGTTCAATCAGCAATAGAGAGATGGACGGCTCTCAGTTTGCCTTCTTGGGATGGCCCAAAACATCATCCTTGGTGGAAACCGCAATGGCGACGACCTGGTCGATGAGTTCCTGCTTCACTTTGAAGTCCTTTAGGGTGCCCACGAGGTTCTCAGCGATGGCGTTAAAATGCTCTTCGGTGAGGCCCATGCCTTCGTGCGCCTTGCGCATATCCTTGCCGGTCCACGGCAACGGGCCGCCAAAGGCGAACGACAAGAACTCCTTCTGCTTCCGGCGCTGCTTGTCCATGCTCACGTCGGCAAAGAAGTCATTCACCCGCTTGTCGGCCAGCACTTTGACGTAAAACGCGTCCACCACGGCGTCGATGGCCGCCTTGCCGCCGAGTTTTTGATACAGGCTGTCCTCGCGGGCCTTCAGCCATTTCGTTTTGCATGCTTCTTTCGCAAAGGACCACTTGCGGCCCTCATACTCGGCGGTGATCGCCGGATCGGCGGGTTTGCCGGTGACAGGGCAGACGGTATTCGTGGCGGACTCGGAGGCAACGGCGGCCGGATCGGCGGCGAGCGCGGCATGTACGAGCAGGGTCATCACGACGGTGATGGTTGCGAGGGAGGTCAGGATCAGCTTCATGGTTGGAGGTTGATTAAACATGCACAGTGGATGCTACTTATGCGCGAAAGATATGCTTCGTTGCCCACATTTTGCGCCGCCATCGAGCAACAAAGGCACACTGGAGGCCAACATATGCCCATGGGTCTGCCCGTTGTTAAAGTTGCATCAAGGATGCTTCTTTGAGCTTCAAGGCGGCTTTCCGATGCGAGTTTAACAACATTCAACATTCGCCTGGAGGTGCCCGCCATGTCTTCCCCTGCTTCTCTCGCCAAGGAAACGCCGATTTGCTACCACCTGGCCCCGGACAAACGGCTGCTCGACGCGGGTTGTGCGGCGCATGGATGCTCGCACGCGGTGCCGGGCAGGTTTTCCGGACCGGACATGCCTCCCTGTCTCATGGGCGTGCAGCATCATACGGTGATTGACCTCGGCAAGGTGCGACGCGTGGCGATGATGGTGACACCCCAATGCGGCGGGGACTTTAAAGACGAGGCATGGGAGGCGCTCTCCACCATCCGTGCCATCCTGCGCCAGCAAGGTGAGCCGATGGAGGTGACGATGCAGACCGTGTTTCTGCGCTCCCGGGAGGATGTGCCGACGGCGGAGCTGCTTTTCGAGGCCTGTTATGGTGAAAAGATGCCGTTGACGCTGTTTGTGGTGCAGCCGCCTTGCGAGGGGCGTGGCATCGCGATCGAGGCCTGGGCGGTGGGCACCACTCATGCGAAGGTGGAGCACCATGACGAACATCTGGTGACGGTGGAATATGACGGCCTGCGATGGATTTATGCCTCCGGCGGTTCGTTGCATCGCGAGGGCCGGACGGCCTACGATCAGTCATTCGAGGCCTTTGAAAATCTCCAGGCGGCGCTGCGGCGCGGTGGCGCGGCTTTTGAGGACGTGGTGCGAACCTGGCTCTACCAGGGCTGCATCACGGAGGAGGTGGATGGTGTGGAGCGCTACCGCGAGCTGAACCGCGCCCGCACGGACTTCTTCGCCGGTATTCCTTTCGACAACCGCCCGGTGCCCACGCTGCATCGCGGGCAGGCGGTTTATCCGGCCAGCACGGGCATCGGCACGCTCTGCCATGGGCTCATCACGGCCTGCATGGCGCTGCACACAAAGCGCGATGACGTTTTCCTTCTGCCGTTGGAGAATCCGCTGCAAACCTCCGCCTTCGATTATCCGAAAGAGTATTCGGTGAAGAGTCCGAAGTTTGCTCGTGCCATGGCGGTGCGCACAGGGGAGGACGTGACGATCTGGATTTCCGGCACGGCGAGCATTGTGAACTCGGAGACGGTGTACAAAGGCGATGCCGTCGGCCAGACCGAGCAGACGCTCACGAACATCGAGAAGCTCATCGCACCGGAAAACTTCGCACGGCTGGGCTGGGCTGACGCCGGAGCCACGCTGGCAGATCTGGCGAAAGTCCATGTCTATGTGAAACACGCCACGGACTATGAAAAGGTGCGTGCCGTGTGCGAGCGGCGTCTGGGCCGCCTGCCCGCGATCTACGCGGTGGCGGATGTGTGCCGCCCGGACCTACTCGTGGAGATCGAGGGCGTGGCCTTCTCCCGTGTGCGCAAGCCAAACTCTGAAGCCTGATGCCCCGCCATGAAAATCATCGCCCTCTTTCTGGTCTTCGCGGCAGCAGCACTCGCGACTGAAGCCATCGTCTATGAAGCTGGACCACTTGTGATGCGGTCCGGCGAAAGTCTGAAGCCGCATGAACAGGTGGACGCACTCGTCCTAGGCCGACTGACGGAACTGGGAATCAAACCGTCGAATCTATGCTCGGACACGGCATTTCTGCGCCGCGCTTTCCTTGCAGTGATCGGCACTTTGCCCACAGAGGCGGAGGCGCGCGGCTTCATCGCCGCGAAGCAGCCGGACAAGCGGGCGCAGCTCATCGAGGTGCTGCTGCAGCGGCCTGAGTTCACGGATTTCTGGGCGATGAAGCTCGGCGAGCTGCTGCGCGTGAAGGCGGAGTTTCCCATCAAGCTGTGGCCAAACGCGGTGCAGGCCTACCACCGCTTCATCCACACCAGCGTGCGGGAAAACAAGCCGCTGCACATCTTCGCGCGGCAATTATTGCTCGCGAACGGCAGCAACTTCCGCGAGGGCGAGGTGAACTTTTACCGTGCGATGCAGGATCGCAGCCCGCGTGGCATCGCTGCCACTGTGGCGCTCACCTTCATGGGCGAGCGGGCGGACAAGTGGCCGGAAAAGAAGCTCGATGCGCTGGCGGGCTTCTTTACGCAGGTGGCGTTCAAATCGACCGCCGAGTGGAAGGAGGAGATTGTGTATTTCGATCCCACAGCGGACAAAGATGGCCTCACCAAGAAGGCGATTTTCCCGGACGGAAGCCCTGCGGCGATCCAATCGGGCCTGGAGGACCCGCGCATCGTTTTCACCGACTGGCTGCTGCGGCCAGAGAATCCCTCGTTTTGCCGAAGCTGGTCCAATCGCATCTGGAGCTGGCTCATGGGCCGCGGCATCGTGCATGAGCCGGATGACTTCCGCGTGGACAATTTGCCGTCGAATCCTGCGTTGCTGGCCTATCTCGAAAAAGAGTTCGCCTCATCGAAGTGTGACATGCGGCATCTCTTCCGCGTCATTCTGAACTCACAGGTCTTCCAGCTCTCCAGCATCCCAGCGCAGGACACGCCGGAGGCAGCGGCAAACTTCGCGCACTACCCACTGCGCCGACTGGAGGCAGAAGTGCTCATTGATGCGCTAAACCAGATCACCGGCACGCGCGAGGATTACAGCAGCCCCATTCCTGAGCCCTTCACCTTTATCCCGGAGAATGTGCGCGGCATCGCCCTGGCAGATGGCAGCATCACCAGCTCGTTTTTGGAGCTTTTTGGCCGTCCGCCGCGTGACAGCGGCCATGAGACGGAGCGCAGCCGTGACACCAGCCCTTCCCAGCGTCTGCACATGCTGAACTCCAGCCATGTGATGAAAAAAATCCAGCAATGTCCTCTCGTCACCGCTGCCACGAACAGCGACGGCACTGAAGCGCTGGCGGACAGAATCTACCACACCGTGCTCTCTCGTCCGCCCTCCGCGAAGGAGCTGGAGACGCTGAAAGCCCATGTCACCGCCACCTACGGCGGCGGCAGTTCGCTCGCTGCGGACATGGTGTGGGCGCTGGTGAATCAGCCAGAGTTTTTGTTCAACCATTAACCCCATCCTGCCATGAACACGACTTCTCTCCCCTCACGCAGCACCGCACGCGATGTCGCCCGCGTCGCTCATACACTCGGCGGTGCGCCGTTTTCACGCCGCGAGGCCCTGCGCCGCGCGGTCTATGGCTCCGCCGGGCTTTTGCTCATGGAGCCCTTTGGCATTCACGCCGCTCCACGTGCCGCCGCCATCGCCAAGGAAGGCAAGGCGAAGTCCGTCATTCAAATCTGGCTCTGGGGCGGCCCCTGCCACATCGACACCTTTGATCCGAAGCCCGAGGCGGGCCGCGAGTACTCCGGTGCTCTCGATGCGCCTATTGAGACAAACATCAGCGGCATCCGTATCGGCCAGCTTTTGCCCGAACTGGCGAAAAACGCGGATAAATACTCGCTCATCCGCAGCATGACGCATGGCAACAACGGCCACGAGACCGCCTCCTACCTCGTGCAGACCGGCCGTTCCTCCGAGCGCGATGTGTTTCCCGGTCTCGGTGCGGTGGTGTCGTATTTCAAAGGCTACGACGCTGGCTACAAGGGCCTCATTCCGCCCTACGTCGTGCTCACGGAGCCTCAGGGCCGTTTCAGTGAGGCCGGCTTTCTCGGGCCACGCTACAAACCCTTCGCCACTGGCGGTGATCCTTCACGCACGCCCTTCGCAGTCGAAGGCATCGTCACGCCGGACATCACGGAGGAGCATCAAAAAGAGCGCAGGAAGCTCATGAGAAGCCTCAACACGCTCGGTGGTTCGCTGCCGGGGAATGCCACGCTGAAAACGATGGTCGAGTCCGAGCAGCAGGCCTACGAGCTCATTCTCGGCGACTCCGGCAAGCTCTTCGACCTCGCGCAGGAGAAGGATGAAATGCGTGACCGCTATGGTCGCAACACTTTCGGCCAGAGCTGCCTCATGGCACGCCGCCTCGTCGAAAAAGGCGTGCCTTACATCACCATCAACTACAAGGGCTGGGACACGCACAAGCAGCACTTTCAGATCATGAACCGCAAGCTGCCGGAGCTCGACCAGGGAATGGCCGCACTGCTCACCGATCTTTACGACAAAGGGCTACTGGAGAGCACCATCGTGTTCTGCACCGGAGAATTCGGCCGCACGCCAAAAGTGGCGAGCGAATCACCCTGGAACGGTGGCCGCCATCACTTCGGCGCGTGCTTCTCCAGTCTGCTCGCGGGCGGTGGCTTCAAAGGTGGCCAGGTGCTCGGCAAATCGAACGCCACCGGCGAGGAGGTGGCCGAACGTCCTGTGTATCCCGCCGATCTCATCGGCAGCATCTACGGCCAGCTCGGTATTCCCGCCGATGCCCCCCTGCCGCATCCGCAAGGCACGCCAACGACAGTCGTGCCCGGACAGGAAGAGCAGGTGAAAATGGCCGGGCTGCTCAAAGAACTCGTGTGATTCATTTTATGAAAACCCGCTTCATTCTTCACGGCCTTGGCGGGATTGCTCTCGCCACCAGCGGATTGCACGCCCAGCCCGCACCCCGCATCGGCTTCGTCTATCCCGCCGGCGGGCAGATCAGCACCACTGTCGAGGTCATCGTCGGTGGGCAGTATCTCGATGAAAACACCGAGGTCATCTTCTCCGGCGAGGGTGTGACGGGAAAATGCCTCGTTCATGACAAAATCCCCTCCGCCCAGGTCGTGGACGACTACCGCGACCGCCTGCGCGAGGTGCAGCAAAAGCTGCGCGATGGCCGCCGCGCCGGCGAGGTGCCTGCGGACCAAAAACTCGCCTACATCCGCAAGCTTTTGAGCGAATCCGACCTCTCCGAGCAAAAGCTGCGCGTCATGGTCGAGTACGACCGCCGCCGCAATGACCCGAAGCAGCAGCTCAACAACCAGATCGGCGAAACCGCACGACTGCGCATCACCATCGCCGAGACTGCGGAGCCCGGCACACGCCATTTGCGCCTGCGCACACCTTCAGGCCTCAGCAATCCCATGCGCTTCGTCATCGGCCAGCTTCCCGAGGTACTTGAGGCCGAGCCTCAACGTGAGTTTGACCTCGAAAAATATCGTGGCGGCATGGACTCGATGAAGCAGGAAAAAGTGCCCACGCCCACCGCCCGGCTGCCCGTCACACTCAATGGCCGTATCATGCCCGGCGAGGTGGATGAGTTCACCTTCGAGGCAAGAAAAGACGAGCGTGTCGTCATCGCCATGCACGCACGCAGTTTGATCCCCTACCTTGCCGATGCTGTTCCGGGCTGGTTTCAGAGCGTGGTGAGCCTGCACAATGCCGATGGCTACGAGGTCGGGTATGCCGATGGCTACCGCTTTGACCCTGACCCCGTGCTTTTCTACAAAATCCCCGCCGACGGCCTCTACCGCATCCGCGTGCATGACTCGATCTACCGCGGTCGTGACGATTTTGTGTACCGCATCCATGTGGGTCAGATTCCCTTCCTCACGGGCATTTCGCCGCTCGGAGCAACGGCGGGCGAAAAAGTCGAGATCACCTTCCAGGGCGGAAATCTCGGCTCCGACTTTAAACAGAGCTACGAAGCCCCGAAAGAGCCAGGAATCGTGCTTTTGCATGCCAAAGCCGGCGGACAGCGCTCCAACGCGATTCCCTTCCAGATCGACAACGTGCCGCAGGAGCGCGAACGCGAGCCGAACAACACGCTCGGCACCGCGCAGATGCTGGAACCACCAATGATCGTCAATGGTGTCATCGAAAGCACCGGCGAGGCCGATTTCTACCGCGTGAAGGCCAATGGTGGGCGCGAGATGATCTTTGAGATCTTCGCGCGGCGGCTTGGCTCGCCCGTGGATGCCTCCCTCACTGTCTTTGACCAGAATGGGAAACAGGTGGCCTTCAATGACGACCATGAGGACCTCGGTAGCGGCCTCACCACGCATCATGCCGACTCCCGCATCAGCATGAAGATGCCTCCCGGCGGCAGCGCCTTCATCCGAGTCACCGACACGCAGGGTCAGAGCGGCCCGACCAATGCCTACCGGCTCAAAGTGCGTGCCGCAGACCCCGCGTTCGCGCTGCGTGTGACGCCCTCCTCCCTGAACGCCAAGCCCGGCGGTGCCGCCCGCCTCACCGTGCATGCACTGCGGGATGGCGGCTTCACCGGACCGATCATACTCACACTCAAAGATGCGCCATCAGGCTTTGCCATGCATAATGCCACCATCCCCGAAGGCCAGGACAAGGCGGATGTCTCCATTGCCGTGCCATCCGGCACCGATCTCGAAAGACCCATCGTTCTCACTGTCGTCGGAAGCGGTGGCGAGTCACCCAACACCTTTGTAGCCACCGCCGTGCCCGCCGAGGACATGATGCAGGCCTTCATCTACCGCCATCTCGTGCCGGTGGACGCGCTGCTCGTCGATGTCCGCACCCCACCGCCACCACCGGAGAAGCCCACACCTTGATTTGAATCCCATCAACAACCCCGACACGATCATGAAGCGCTGCATCACCCTCCTGAAGTTCACCGAGAAAGGTTCCGCCCACATCAAAGAATCCACCTCACGCGCCCACGCCTTTGACGCGCTCGCCGAAAAGTCCGGCGTGAAGGTCGAAGGCCAGTTCTGGACCATCGGCCACTACGACGGTGCGCTCGTCCTCGCCGCTGACAGCGAAGCCAAAATCCTCCACCTCCTGGCCTCCCTCGCCGCCCTCGGCAACGTGCGGACAGAAACGCTGCAAGCCTTCACCGACAAGGAGTTCGTGCTCCGTCCCCCTCTTGGATTGGACAGGTGATAAGCTCTCCGAACTGATCCAAGATCAGGCACAGATCCACCCCGCGCAGAAGCTCTGTGAAGGCGCAGCGCAGGTCTCGTCGAGCGTAGCGAGACGTGGCCGCAGCGTAGCCGTAACAGAGCTTCTGCGCGGTCGCCGCCCCCTCCCCCTCCCACTTGTCGCTGTTCACCCTCAACCCGGAGCCTTCTGCCATGAGTAAGCCCAAAGCCGCCATCACTTCACCTGCCGTCGAGATCGAAACCGATGCCGACAGTCCGCAACGCTGGACCGCGAAGCGCAAGGCCGCCCTCGTCATCGACATCCTCCAAGGCAAGACCACCGCCGCGGAGGCTGCTCGCCAGCACGCGCTGACTCTCGCCGAGGTCGAGCAGTGGAAGGAGGACTTCATCACCCAGGGCACCGAGGCCCTGCGCAGTCATCCGCGCGACCTCGCCCAGCAGTTCGAGGCTCGCGAGAAGACCCTGCTGGCCAAGGTCGGCGAGCTCACCCTGCATGTGGACGTTTTAAAAAAAGCTCATCGCTACTTGGGCAAGGACTTGCCGGAAGGGATCTCGTGGTAGCCATGCAAAACCAACTTCTCCAATCGGGATCCCCGCCAGTGTCTGTCAGCGTGCTGTGCCGTCTCCTCGGCGTGGCACGCTCCACCACCTATTACCAGCCGCATGGACGCCACCTCGAACCGCGGTGCGATCCCGCGTGCGTCGAGGCCATCCGTGCGGTGATCGAGGCTCATCCCACCTATGGCGTGCGCATGACTCATGCCCGTCTCACCAAAGGCCAGGGCATGATCGTCAACCGCAAGAAGGTCCACCGCATCATGCGCCTGCACCGCTGGACATGCAGGCAGCGCCGCATCGGCCGCCGTCCGCGTGTGCAGCACCTCAAATCCATCGCCGCAGCCCCCAACCAGCGTTGGGCCACCGACATCGCCACCGTGGACTGCGGGCGCGACGGCTGGTGCGCCTTCGTGCCGGTCGTCGACTGCTGCTCGCGTGAAGTCCTCGGCTGGGATCTGGCGCACACCGCCCGAGCCAAGACCGCCGAGCGTGCGCTGGAAGAGGCCCTGCTGCACCGCTTCGGCACCACTCGAGGCGCTCCATCAGGACTCACCTTGCGCCACGATAACGGCCTTGTCTTCGGCTCACGAGCCTACCGCGCCCTCGTGCGTGACTACGGCCTCACGCAGGAATACATCGCTCCCTACACGCCCGAGCAAAACGGCCTGTGCGAGCGCTTCATCCGCACCTTCAAAGAGGAATGCGCCTGGCAGCACCGCTTTGACAACCTCACCGCCGCACGCGCGACGGTCGCCAGATACATCGAACACTACAACACCCAACGCACCCACTCCGCCCTCAAATACAACACCCCACGCCAAACCTACCTCACCCTATGCAACCCACCCCATCAACAAGCCGCCTGAACAACACTGGCTCTTGTCCAACTTTGAGGGGAGCACTACATTCGACGCCATCCTGAAGGCGTGATGCTTCATCAAGGCTGCCAACGCAGCTTCAGACGCCTCCATCGCCCATCGCCAGGGAGTCCTCTGGTGTGATGGTTCTCGCACCGCTGGCGTCCTTGAGCTTGCGGCTGTGGATGTTGATCGTGATTTTGAGGAGCAGGGTGTAGATCATGAAGCCCAGCGCCCAGATGCCGGCGGTGATTTTCCATTCGGTGAGGCTGGGGCGGTATTCGACGATCTCGTGCAGGGTGCTGGGGATGAAGGCGGGAATGATCATGCCCATGCCTTTTTCGATCCACAGACCCACGAAGGCGAGCAGGCAGGCTGTGTTCAGGAGCAAGGGACGGCGATTGATCCTTGGCTGCATGAAGAGGATCACTGCGACGACGGTGAACACGATCGAGGTCCAGATCCACGGCACCAGCTCATGATAGCCGTGCAGGCCAAAGTAGAGATACTTCGCGGCGCCGGTGTGGCTGCCGCCGGTGTAGAACTCGACGAAGATCTCGGAAACGACCATGAGCAGGCTGATGAGGATGGTGATGCGGACGATGCTCACGAGCGTGCGGATGGCTCCCTCACCAAACATGCGCCCGGTTTGCCAGCGGATGATCTGGATGGCGACGATGATGAAGGCGGGGCCGCTGACGAAGGCGCTGGCTAGGAAGCGCGGGGCGAGCAGCGCGGTGTTCCAGAAGGGCCGACCACCCAGTCCGCAGTAGAGGAAGGCGGTGACGGTGTGGATGCTGATGGCCCAAACGATGCTGAGGAACACAGCGGGCAAATACATCTTTGCCACGGGCGGCTGAGCGCGGAAGCGCTTATAGAGCAGGTAGCCGCAGATATAGACGTTGATGGCGAAATAGCCGTTCAGCACGATGACATCCCAGGTGAGCATGGAGACGGGAAAGTTGAACTTCCCGAGGCCGGGCATCATGTGCCAGAAGCGGTAGGGCCGACCGAGATCGCACACGACGAACATGATGCTCATGATGATGGCGGCGATGGCGAGCAACTCGCCGATGATGACGATGTCGTGCATCTTTTCGTCATGATAAAGGTAGGCCGGGATGACCATCATGACGCCACCAGCGGCCAGGCCGACGAGGAAGGTGAAGTTTGCGATGTAGAGGCCCCAGGAGACGTGGTCACTCATGGCAGTGAGGGCCATGCCATCGCGCACCTGGACGGCCCAGGCGTTCGCGCCGACGAGGAAGACGGCGGTGAGCAGCGTCATCCACACATAAAACTTCCAGCCACCCTCGACGGACTGGCTGAAGGCGTTCCAGGCAAAGCGGAGATACTGCCGCCATTCGGGCACGGGCGTGGCGGGCACAGGGATGACGGCGGGATCACTCATCGAAGAAGTAGAAGAATTGAGGTTTGAGGCCGAGTTCCTCCTTGAGGACGAAGACGCGCTTGTTTTCGAGCACGTAGCGGACCTCGGAGGCGGGATCATTGAGATCACCAAAAACGCGGGCACCGGTGGGACATGCCTCCAAACAGGCTGGCAGGCGGCCATTCCGCGTGCGGTGCAGGCAGAAGGTGCATTTCTCCATCACGCCCTGCGGACGGATGCGGTTGCTGAGGTAGCTTTGATCCGGATTGATCTCAGGGGCGGGGATTTGCGGCTTCTGCCAGTTGAAGCGGCGGGCGTGATACGGACACGCGGCCTCGCAGTAGCGGCAGCCGATGCACCAGTTGTAATCGACGACAACGATGCCGTCTTTTTCCTTCCAAGTAGCCTCGACCGGGCAGACATCGACGCAGGGCGGATGCTCGCACTGCTGGCACTGCACGGGCATGTAGTATTTGTCCGGCTGCGGCACGGGATGGTCGTAGTGGACGTTGCCTTTTTCGAAGTCCATCGAGCCTTTCGTCATCTCAAAGACGCGGATGTAGCTCTGGTGGGAGGGGCGGTCATGATTGTTCTCCAAATGGCATGCCTCGGCGCATTTGCGGCAGCCGTTGCAGATGGAAAGATTGAGCGCGTAACCAAATTTCACGCCTTCCTGCGGCTTAGGGTCGCTGATGGTCACATCGGCTCCGTATTGCTCTTTGGCCTCTTGGGTGAGGCGGGTGATGACGGTGGCGATTTCGTCTTTGCTGAGCTCCTTATAGTGCTTTTGCAGGAACTCATCCATCGAGGTTTCTTTGGTCAGCTCGGTGAGCGGCGCGAGCGCTTTGGCATACGCGGCGACGCCGAGTGTGGCTCCGAGACCCTTCAGCACGGCGCGGCGGGTGGAGCCGTCATCGCCGGGAGGCGGCGATGCGTTGGTAGAACCTCCGGAGCAGGAGCAATTGCCGCCGCAGGGTGTTTTGGGTGATGCAGGTGCGGGATCGTTCATGGCTCAATGCTCTGCGGGGACGTTGGGAACGGAAATGCGGTCGCGTGGCGGCAGCACGGGTCTCACAAGGGGAAATTCAGGATGATGCGGGTCGTGGCAGTTGACGCAGTTGTTGCGCACGCGTGGACCTTTGCTGAGATCCCAGTGGCCGTTCATGCCGCCGTGGCTGCCGTGGAGGTAATCACGCATCGCCGTGCCGTGGCACTGGGCGCAGAGCGTCATCACATCGGGGAAGGCTACGCTGCGTCCATCGGCGAGATGGAGCGCGTCGTAGTCTTTCGCGTTGTGGCAGCTCAGGCAGGTTAGATTGCCGTGGGCGTAGCTGAGGCCGCGATGGGCCTGGAAAAGATCGTGCGCGGTGTTGCGCATGGTGTTCGGTGTGGTGGTGCTGTGGCAGGTGCTGCATGCGGCGGTGATGGCGCGGCCTTGCGCATCCTTCAGGCCGGTGTCGAGCCTCGGCGTGGGCGGGCCGGGTTTGATGGCCACGAGATGCTTCTCCGCTTTTGGCCGGCTCTTCATTACCGGAGCGGATTCAGCGGCGCCGAGATTTTTTTGCGCCCACACGACCGCGAGGCTGCAAAGCGTGGCGAAGCCCACGAGGGCAATCCACGCGAGGCTGGGGTGTTGTTTCAAAAGTCGGCTCATGAGGCGGAATCGAAGTGGTGCTGGATGCGCACGAGGCGGAACTGGCCGCCGGGCAGCGCCATGACGGTGTCCCACCAGTCGGCGTCCTGAAAACGATAGCGAAACTGCACGGCGCGTGCTCCGCCATCGAGCAGGAGACGGCGTCCGTCATCGAGCGTGACGGCTGCGTTTTCCGGCACATGGCCGGTGGCGGCATATTTCGGGATGATCTCAGTGATCTGGGCGCAGGCACCGATGTCGCGCAGCAGCCTCTCCAGCTCGGCGGCGTCGAATTGAGCCTGCTGCAGCTCGGGCAGCGGCGTTGTGGCGGTGGGGTCGCTCATGCGGGCTGCGGGGTGAGGGTTGTTGGACGGCGCGGGAGCATGAGCACGGCATTGCGCGGCGCTGGACAGACGTCGTGACAGACACCGCAGCCGGTGCAGACATCCGCCACGACCATCGGCATACCGCGATCTTTTGTCATCGCACCCGACACGGGGCAGCGCTCCACGCACACGGAGCAAAACGAGGTAAGTGCGATGCAAAACCGCCCCTGGATGATGGCAGTGCGCGGCGTCGCAGGTGTGGCCGATGCGGTGACTTCCACAGCACGCACCGGAACCGCCTTCTTTTGAAAAGGCCGGCTGAGGGCGGTGAAGAAGCCCCGTCTGGACACAGATGCGCTCATGGTTTCGGCGGCGGGTTTGCGGGTGGTGTCGGCACTGCGGCTGGTGCGGCGGCGGTGTCTGTTTTCTTCACCGCATCCAGCGGCGGTGCAGGCAAAAACTGGCGCTGGTCATTCGTGGCGGCGGGCACATGGCACTGCGTGCAGCTCTGCCGCTCAGGATGCGGTGTGCGCAGGGCAAAGAGGCCCTTCGGACCATGACAGCTCATGCAATCACTGCGCATCAGTGTGCGATGCGGCACGGTGGGCGGCGCTCCGGGCCAGGCACGCGGGCCATTCGGCGGCGCTTCGGCTCCCTGGAAGGAGTTCTCCGTGAGCGCGACGGCAAAAGCAGCGGCATCCGCTGAGCTGAAAGCTCCACGCGAGGACACATGGCACTGCGTGCAACTGCCGCCGAAGGTCGGATGGCTGATCTTCGAGGCGAAACGGTCCTTCACCTGCAAACCCTGCGCATGACAGGCCAGGCAGGCCGCCGAGGAGTCCTGCATGATGGGATGCGGCACGGTGGGCGGTGCTCCATCATAGGCGCGGCGGCTGGCGCGTGCCTGGAGCGCGGCCAGCTTCACCTCCATCGGCACGGGGGCGGCACCAGCAGGCGCTGCTGCCGCGGGCTGCTGGAAATCCACGAGTGAGTTCCGCCACTGCGCGTTCGGGCCGTCCCTCGACCAGTCCTGATCAATGTAGCGCACGGCCACGGGCACGTTCGTGGCCCCGGTGAGATCGCGATGCGTGTCATGCTTCACCACGGCGACGGCGCGGGTCATGGCGATGGCGCTGTTCGTCTGCCGCAGGCCGACGAAGTAGCCGCTCACGGCGACAAGCGCGATGATGCCGCCGACGATGAGGCCGGACTCGATGCGCTTCGATTTCGGTTCGTCAGGCATGATCAAAGAGCGGCGGTGGCGCGGGCCACGGTGGCGGCGCACTTTTTATAATCGGGCTCTTTGGAGATGGGATCGACATCGCCCAGCGTGATGTCATTGCACATCAGCCGCTCGTCGAAGAACGGAATGAAGAGCGAGCCACGCGGCGGATGACCACGCCCGTCAATCCACACGGGCAGCTTGAGTTCGCCACGGCGCGTCTTCACCACGATGCTTTCGCCATTGGCAAAACCATGCTCGCGGGCGTCCTCGGGGTGCATCTCGACATAAGAATGCGGCATGGCGGCATGGAGCTGCGGAATACGCCGCGTCATGCTGCCGGTGTGCCAGTGCTCCAGCACGCGGCCCGTGCAGAGCCAGAAAGGAAACTCCGCATCCGGCTCCTCGGCGGCTTTTTCAGCAGGCGCGAACCAGATGAGCGCTTTGTCATCCTTCGTGACGGAGTGGTAAAACTGAATCTCCGCGCCCTTCTTCACATAAGGATCGTCGAACTCGCTGAAGCGGAACTTCGTCTCCCGCCAGGTGCCATCCTGCTGCTGCACCACCGGCCAGCGCAGACCGCGGGCCTTCACATACTCTTCGTAGGGAGCGAGGTCCTTGTGCTTGTAGCGGCTGAACAGGCGGTATTCCTCGAACAGCACCTTGTCCACATTCAGGTCGTAGTAGCGCGGCCATTCCCACACGGGCACTTCTTCACCTTGGTCGTTCTTGAAGGTGAAAAGGAAGCGCCCGTTCTTGTCCTTCATACCGGGGTGTCCCAGATCGTGCAAACGACGCGCCACCGCAATCATCTGCCACGCGTCATCGCGTGCCTCGCCTGGCGGCTTCACCATGCGAAACCACTGCTGCGTGCGGCGTTCGCTGTTGCCATACATGCCGTTTTTCTCCACCCACATCGCCGAGGGCAGCACGAGATCCGCCAGCTCCGTGGTGGCGGTGCGATACACGTCGGAGACGATGAGGAACTTGTCCGGCTGGCCCGCCTTAGCTTTGAAAAGCTTGTGCAGATTCGGCAGCGACTGGCCGGGATTCGTCACCTGCACCCACAGCGTCTGGATATCGCCGCCTTTGTCCGCAGGCGTGCAGAACTTCTCCCACATCAGCACCGTGTGGTGGCCGATTTTCGGACTGATTCGGCCTTCGGGCACATTCCACAGCTTCTCGGTTTCCTTGCGATGCTCTGGATTGAGAATGAGACGGCCTCCAGGCAGGAAATGGCACATCGTGCCGACTTCACGCGCAGTGCCGCAGGCGCTCGGCTGGCCGGTGAGGGAGGTCGGCGCATCGCCCGGCCTCCCAAAGTGGCCGCTGAGAAGGTGGATGCCGTGGCAGAGGCGGTTCGCGTTGGTGCCGCGTGAGTGCTGGTTGAAGCCCATGCACCAGGTCGAGGTGATGCGGAGGTCTTTGTTCGCAAACAAGTCCGCCAGCACGCGAATCTTCTCCGCAGGCACGCCGCTGAGTTTTTCCACATGCTCCGGCGTGTAGGGCTCCAGCGCGGCTTTGTAGTCGTCAAAGCTCATCGCATCCCCCAGCAGCGGCGCGGTGGGCGTGGCGTTCGGGTCCTTGGGCGCCTGCCGGAAGTTGCAGAACTTCTCCACGAACTTCGGATCGAAGGCGTTCTTCTTGATCAGCAGGTGCGCGATGCCGTTCATGATAGCCAGATCGCTGTGCGGGCGGAACTCCAGGTAGTGATCACTGAAATCCGTGGTGCGTGTGCGGCGCGTACCGATGTCAATGAGCGTCACCTTTTCCCCGCGTGTGCGGCGGTCAATCACGCGGCTGAAGAGCACCGGATGCATCTCCGCCATGTTGTTGCCCCACATGATGAGCACATCGCACTTGTCGAGGTCGTCGTAGCAGCCTGCGGGCTCGTCCACGCCATACACGCTGAGAAAGCCCGTGACCGCGCTGGCCATGCAAAGGCGGGCGTTGGGGTCGATGTGATTGCTCCCGAGGCCGCCTTTGATGAATTTGTTCGCCGCGTAGCCCTCGGGGATCGTCCACTGGCCGCTGCCATAAATCGCAAACTGATCCGGCGTGGCCAGGATCTTCTGCGAGATCGTTTCGATCGCCTCTTCCCACGAAATCGGCTCCAGCACGCCATTCCGCCGCAGCAGCGGCTGCGTGAGGCGATCTTTGCCATACAGCGCCAGGCCGACATGATAGCCCTTCACGCAAAGAAGCCCTTTATTGACCTCCGCGAGTTGATCTCCCTCAATGGCGACCACACGGCCATTTTTCACACCCACACGCACATGACAACCCGTGCCGCAAAATCGACACGGAGCCTTATCCCAGGCGATTCCGTCATTGGAGGCCGCAGCAGCAGACGGCGCATTCTGAGCCCGCGCCTGTGCGGCGGCGGAAGCAGCCGCCAGAGCGGCCATTCGGTTGAAATCACGGCGTTGGATCATGGAGAGTATGTTGGAGAGGCTGTCGTCGGATCATCAAAGTTCACATGCACCACATCAACAAAAGCGACACCCGGCAGCGCCGCGATCCAGTCGTGCAGCTCGCGTAATCGAGCATCATCCTCGGCCTCGATGGCGGCTGGCAGCCAGCGCCCTTCTGGGAGACCTGCGGTCACCCCCTCTTTTTCGTCGAGTGCCTGACGCAATCCAAAGGCTCGCTCATCATGGGCGAGGCTGATGAGAAGTCCGGACGTGAGAGGCATGATTGAGGAGGAATTTTGCTATGAAATTTTAATGGGCCGCGCAGTTCGCGGCAAGACACGAATTCTGTCATTCTTGTCCCCGTTTCTTGTTTTGACCCGCATCTGCGCAACCGGGTTCACAAGGAGAACAATAACGGCATGAACGTCCCCGGCCTCCGCGCGTTTTTATCTCCAACAACCCTATGCGCCATGTCCGCCACGCCCACCTCCACCGACTGGCTCTCCCATCGTCCTGAAATCCGCGTGCTCGACTGCACGATCCGCGATGGCGGGTTGATGAACAACCACCACTTCGACGACCACGTCGTCAAAGCCGTGTATGAAGCCTGCATCGCCTCAGGCATTGATTACATGGAAATCGGCTACCGCGCATCGAGCAAGGACATCAAACTCGGCGAGCATGGCTGCTGGAAATACTGCCGCGAGGAGGACATCCGCCGCATCGTCGGCGACAACGCCACGAGTGTGAAACTCTCCATCATGGCTGACGCGGGCAAATGCGACTACCAAGAGGACATCCCCGCGAAAAAGAACAGCCTCATCGACCTCGTGCGCGTCGCCTGCTACGTTCATCAAGTGCCGCTGGCGCTCGACATGCTCAAAGACGCCCGCGATAAGGGCTACGAGACCACCGTAAACCTCATGGCCGTCACCACCGTGGGAGATAGCGAGCTGGAGGCCGCGCTGGCACTTCTCGCGCCCTCCGAGGCGCAGGCGATTTATGTCGTGGACAGCTTTGGCGCACTTTACCCGCTGCAAACTCGCCGCCTCGTCGAAAAATACCTTCATCACGCCAAAAGCGGCGGCAAAGAGGTTGGCATCCACGCGCATAACAACCTCCAGCTCGCTTACGCGAACACGATTGAGGCCATTTCCCTCGGCGCGAACTACATTGATGCCACCATGGCCGGCCTGGGCCGCGGCGCGGGCAATTGCCCCATGGAGCTGCTCTTTGGCCTGCTGCGTGACCCCGCCCACCGGCTGCGTCCCATCCTGAAATGCGTCGCCGACACCATCGAGCCGCTGCGCAAAGACCTCGGCTGGGGCTTTGACCTCCCCTACATGCTCACCGGCCTCCACAACCAGCATCCCCGCTCCGCCATCGCCTACAACGCCGCAACAGAGCCGCAGGACATCGGCACGTTTTACGACACGTTTTGATCCCGGCAAGCCCTGCTGGATTCGCCTTGGACGATGCCTCATCACTGCCATGAAATGCCTCGCCATCCAGCTTCTGGTGCTTCTTCTCGCGCCGGTGGTCTCCGCGCAGAAGCCGCCTGCCGTGCTTGCGCGTGATGATGGCTACCGGGGCATCTGGTATGCGAATCAACCCTCGAAGGATGAATACCGCTACAAATACAGCGGCGGCTTCGCGACTTATCCGCAACAGCAACTCCCACAGGCCATTTATGCGAAGGAGGTGAACAAGACCTTCTTCTGCTACGGCGGTCGCACGCGGGAGAAAAACGAGCTGCTTCACATGGTCAGCTATCTCGATCACACCACCGGCACCGTGCCGCGCCCGGCGATCTTGCTGAACAAGAAGACCGATGATGCGCACGACAACCCCACCCTCATGCTCGACGATGCCGGGCATGTGTGGGTTTTTTCCGCTGCCCACGGTACGGCGCGGCCTTCCTGGATTCACAGGAGCACGAAGCCGTGGTCGGTGGACGAGTTTGAGGAGATTCTGGAGACCAACTTCTCCTACACGCACCCGTGGTGGATGCCGGGAAAGGGGTTTCTCTTTCTGCACACACGCTACAGTGCCGGGCGAGGCTTGTTTTCGATGACGAGCGCGGATGGACGCGCTTGGAGCCAGCCGCGCAGTCTGGCCCACATCGGAATGGGCGACTACCAGCTCACCTGGCGGCTTGGGCAGCGCCTCGCGAGTGTGTTTGACTACCACCCGAAGCCGGTCGGCCTCAATGAACGGTCCAACATCTATTACATGGAGACGGACGACTTTGGCGGCACCTGGCGCACAGTCGGCGGCGCGGTGCTTGAGATTCCGCTCACCGAGTCGGCGAATCCGGCACTTGTGCTCGATTCGCGTGCTGAAAAGCAGCTCGTTTACCTGAAAGACCTGAACTTTGACAATACAGGCAAGCCCGTGGTTCTGTTTCTGACCGCCACGGGCTACGAGTCGGGTCCGAAACACGGTCCGCGCACCTGGTTCACCATGCGCTGGACCGGCACGGAGTGGGTGCGCCGGCCCTTCACGACCTCGGATCACAACTACGACCACGGCTCCCTCCACATTGAGCCGGACGGTCTCTGGCGGATCGTCGCGCCGACCGATCCCGGCCCGCAGCCGTGGACCGCCGGTGGCGAGATGGTGATGTGGACCAGCCGCGATGAGGGTGCGACATGGAGCAAGGCGAAAATGCTCACCCACGACAGCCTCCGCAACCACACCTACGCACGTCGTCCCGTGAACGCCCACCCCGGCTTTTACACCTTCTGGGCGGACGGTCACACGCTCGAACCCGCCGAGTCGCGCCTCTATTTCACCGACCGCGAAGGCAGCCAAGTGTGGCGATTGCCTGAATCGATGAGCGGAAACTCCGCACCACCGGAACCAGCCTGGTGAGACCCCAAAACTCGAAACCACCCGCCACCACGACGCCCTATGAAACCACAGCCCACGATGAGGACGAGACACTTTTTTCTGGGATGGGCCTTGCTGCTCTTGCTCGTCATGCATGTCTCTTTTTCTCGTGCGGAAGGCACGCTGCCTGCGGACATCCTCGCGCGATTAAAGCCTGCGCATCCACGCCTGCTGGCCTCGGCGGCAGATTTCGAGCAGCTCAAAAAACAGACTTCGGAAGGAAAGGCGGCCCAGTGGTTGGGTCATCTCAAAAAAGAAGCCGGTGAGCTGCTAAAAGCCGAGCCATCACGTTACGAGATTCCAGATGGCAAGCGGCTCCTGGCCACCAGCCGTCGCGTGCTCGATCGTGTGCTCACCCTGGGGCTTGTCTTTCGCCTCGCGGGCGACACTCGCCACTCGGAGCGGCTCTGGCTTGAGCTGGAGGCCGCTGCACGGTTCAAAGACTGGAACCCGAGCCATTTCCTCGACACGGCGGAAATGACCGCCGCTTTTGCCATCGGCTACGACTGGCTCTTTGACACGTGGACACCGGAGCGTCGCGCGGTGCTGCGCACGGCCATCGTGGAGCTGGGGCTGAAGCAGGCGCTGCCTTTGTATCGCAAACAAAAAGGGTGGACGGCGGCTGATCACAATTGGAGCCAGGTCTGCAACGGCGGCATGACTCTCGGTGCGCTGGCTCTCGCTGATGAGGAGCAGGCGCTCGCCGCCGAGATCCTTCCTGCCGCCATCGCCAGCGTGCGGCGGCCGATGCACGAGTTCGCGCCGGACGGTGCCTGGGGAGAGGGACCCAGTTACTGGGATTACGCGGTGATGTACAATGTGCTCATGATCGCTGCTCTCGATTCCGCTCTGGGCACGGATTTCGGTCTGTCGGAGATGGAGGGCTTCTCGAAAGCGGCGGATTTCCCCATCTACGTCACTGGCCCTACCGGACGAACCTTCAACTATGCCGATGCCGGAGACGGCGGCTGCGGCGGGCAGCACATGCTCTGGCTCGCCTCCCGCTTCGAGCGCCCTGACTTCGCCGCCTTTCGCATCGCCCGCGCTGGGGAGCGACCGACCGCGCTGGACCTGCTTTATGGCCGCCGCTGGCTGATGCAGCCGCCGGGGAACCGGCAGCAACCGCCCGCCAAACATTTCCGCAGCTCCGAGGTGGTCACGCTGCGCAGCGCCTGGGATGATCCGCAGGCCACTTTTGTGGCCTTCAAGGGTGGAAACAACGCGGTGAACCACAGCAACCTCGATCTCGGCACCTTTGTGCTCGAAGCCGCAGGCGAACGATGGGCTTTCGACCTCGGCGCGGATGATTACAACCTGCCCGGCTACTTCGGATCGAAAAGGTGGGACTACTACCGCATGCGTGCTGAAGGTCACAACACGCTGGTGATCGCGCCCGATGCGCGCCCCGATCAAGCCACCAAGGCCAAAGCCTCCATCGAGCGCTTTCATGAATCACCGGGCCGGGCGTTTGCCATCGTGAATCTAAGCGCCGCCTACGCCTGCCGTGCCTCCGCCGTCAGGCGCGGCATCATGCTCTCCGGTCACGATGTGATCGTGCAAGACGAGATCGAAACAGACGCGCCCGTCGAGGCCTGGTGGTTCATGCACACCGGAGCCGAGGTGAAATGCGACGGCGCCATTGCCGTGATGACGCAAAACGGCCGCCAGTTGACCGCGACGCTGCTTTCGCCTGCGGGCGCTGTCTTCGAGGTGATGCCCGCCGAACCGCTCGCCACGTCGCCACATCCCGAGCGCCAGCAGGTGAAGCACACGTCGATGCGCCATCCGCGCAAGCTGGCCGTGCATGTCGGTGCATTGGCATCACCACGGTTCACCGTGCTGCTTTCACCGGGCGGGAGCAGCGCGAATCCCGCCCTCCCACCCGCCCTGGCTGAATGGCGTTAGACTGCGGCGAGCCGCTGCGCCGCTGGGAAAAGGATGGAGTTTTCGAGATGGATGTGGCGGTGCAGATCTTCCTCCAAGTCCTGCAAGCCGGCAAAGAGGGCGCGGTAGGTGTTGCAGGCTTCGATGGGAGGTGAGTAGTCGTTGCTCAAGGCACGCAGTTCTGCCAGCGCCGCGCCGGCATCCTCATGCTCGTGCATCATGCAGGCGATGGGGCCATCCAGCGGACCAAAGAACGGTATGCCTTCGTCCAATGCCTTGATGGCGGGAAACAGCACCTGCTCCTCCTTTGCCATGTGGCTGATGAGTTCGTCTTCCATGCCTTTGAACACCTCAAACAAGGTCACCAGTGACGGAGTGTGGCCGCCATGCACCTGCGCCACGCGCTCCGCCATCATGTGCAGACGCGGGAGTTCCTGCCGCAGGAAAGTGTGATGCTTCTCCACGATGTAGTCCGCCAATGCCGCAGGCGGCAGCTCGGCTGGATTGAAATCGGGGACCTTGTTTCTGTGCTGCTCGGCTTCGAGTTGCTCCAGAATGCTTTCGAGCGCGACACCGCGCCTTTCGCATGCCTCGCGCAGGGTGCGTCCGCCCTGGCAGCAGAAATCGATCTTGAAATCCTGGAAGACTCGCGAGCGTCCGGGACGTTCGGCGACGAGTTCGCCCACCGTGCGGTCGGCGGTGGTGGTTCCAGGTGGCGAAATGATGTTGGGATGGTGGCTCATGGTGATCGTTGGGTTGGTTGTGAACTTTTGTTTCGAGGAGAAAGTCAGATGGCGTGGTCGGCAGGCAGATCGGCACCGTTCCAGACCTGGCAGGCAGACCAGTCCGCTTTGGCCCCCGACCAAAAATCATCGTCGGGAGGCAAGCCGAGCGGCAGGAAGGCAAAAGTGCAGAGGTAGAGGCTGCCGGTGCTGATGTAGCTCTCGCCGAGGGACGGTTGATGGCCGGAGAGGCCGATGCGGAGCCAGCCTTGATCATCGAACGTGCCTGTAGGCGTGAGGGTGCGCTGAATGACGGCACTCAAAGCACCGCGAACCTGCGCAGGAGGCACACCGACAGGCAACTGCCGCCGCAGCGCCATGTCCGCGAGGTGATGAAAAGCTCCGCAGCGGTAGGTAATGGAGCGGCCGATGGGCGGATACGTGCCGTCAGGCGCGATGAGTCGCTCCTGGATGGCGGCGAAGCGCTGCGCACGCTTCATGATGGTGGCGCGGTGCCCTTCCCAACGCGCATCGAAGGGCTTCATGAGATCAAGCACTGCGAGCAGCATGGGCTGGATGACGAAGCTGTTGTAGTAGTCCCAGTGAAACTTAGGGCCGTCGCCATACATGCCATCGCCCTGATACCACTCCTCGTGCGCGGTGATGGCGGTCTCGATGGGTTCTGGCAGCCACGAAGCACCGATGGAAGCGAGAAAGGCCTCAATGGTGGCGGAGAAGAGCAGCCAGTTGTTTTTGCCGGGCTTGAACTTTCGCGTGCTCTGCAAGGCGGTGACGAAGCGCTCTCGTGTGGTGGTGTCTAAAGCGTCCCAAAGCTCGTTTTTGGCTCGTGAGAGGCCTAGAGCCAAAAATGCGGCATCGACGAGATTCTGCGTGGCGACGGTAAAATCGAGTTTGTCGGCTGAAGTTGGCTCCACGGCGTTTGCGAGAGCTTTTCGGGTCTGCGCAGCCATTTTCACACGAAGGGCTTCTTCAGCCGAATCGAGCCCAGAGGCCGCAAGCCACGGTGCGAGGCCTGCAAGCGTGCGTCCGAGTGCTTCGAGATGCGTGGCAGCAGCGCGTTTGGTCTCGTGGCCTTTTTGAGCCTCCACAGGCATGTTTTTCTTCAACTGCTGCGCGGCAAGATTCGCGATGACTGGTTCGGAAACCTTCATCAGCATCTCAACCCACGCCGCCCGGCCCAGGCCTTTCGGCGAGAGGCCTGATGGTGCGGCATTCGCCCCTGGCAGCAGCGGGCGGGCCATCACCGCGCCTGCTACGAGCGAACTTTGCAGCAAACGCCGGCGATTGATCGTGGAGTGGATGTTCATGAGTGAAAGGCGGCTTAGCCGCCCAGCGGACCGGGCGGTGGGGTCATTTGTTCGAGCGCGGCGGTGAAGGAGCTCATGTCCTTGCCGACGACATCGCCGATGAGGCAGTCGATGAGCGCGGCGCGTTGTTCAGGGAAGCGCTGGGCGAATTTGGGAAAGCTGAACTCGGGGTCGTAGAAGGCGTGGATGAGCTGGCGGATGATGCCGACGCCTTTCCAGAGCGCGGGCTCGAAGGCTCCGAGCTTCGCAGCCGATAGATCGCCGGATTTCAGAGCTGCATCAATGGAACTGGCGGCGAGTTCGGCGGAACCGAGCGCGAGATAGAGGCCGGAGGAATAGATGGGATCAAGGAAGGCGCGGGCATCACCGATCATCACCCAGCCGTCGCCGCTGGTCTGGCGGTTCAGGTAGGCGAGCTGGCGGCTGCCGCGAACGGGGCCGATGCGCTCCGCGCTGACGAGGCGCTCGGAGAGAGCGGCGCATTTCGAGACTTCGCGCAAAAAAGCGGTCTCCATGTCGTCGCTGTCGCCGAGGAGATAATGCGGATCAGCGACGATGCCGACGCTGACGATGTCATCCGGGAGCGGGATATACCAAAACCAGCCGCCACCGGGAATCATGAACATGGTGGTTTCGCCCGCGTCGATGCCGGGCAGGCGTTTTCCGCCGCGATAGTAGCCCCAGGCGGAGGCTTTGCGCAGGTCTTGGAGTTCCTCGCGCAGATGAAGCTGGCGTCCGATCACGCAGGCGCGGCCTGAGGCATCGACGACGACCTTCGCACGCAGTTCCTCGCCGTTCGTGCTGCCGTTCAAGCGCACGCCGACGGCTTTGTCGTTCTCAAAGAGCACTTCCTTCACACCGGCATCACGGACGTGAACGCCGCTCTCGCGGGCGTGGTCGAGCATCATCATGTCGAACTCGCTGCGCTCAACCTGCCAGGTGCGAGCGCGGTCGCCTTCGATGGTTTCGGAGAAATAGAAGGGCGTGGCCTCGTGTCCATCTGCGGAGACGAAACGCACGCTGTGCTTCACCGGGAAGTGCGAGGTGCGCATCTTCGGCAGCAGGCCAAGGCGGTCGAAAATGCCGTGGGTGTGCGGGATGAGCGATTCGCCGATGTGATAGCGCGGGAAGTGCGCTGCTTCGAGCACGACGCAGCGATGCCCGGCGCGGCTTAGAAAGGTGCCGAGCGCGGCACCAGCGGGGCCACCGCCGATGACGGCGACATCCCATTCGTTGTCAGTGGTTGAGTTCATGGTGACTGAGTTGGCTCCTCATGTGCGGCGCATTCGGCCACACGTTTTGAGGTGAAGGCATCGGTGAGCAGGCCTTCGACGTAGAGGCCCTCGATCTGGCGGAGACGACCGGTGACCTGGCTCTTGGTAAATTTGGCCGTGGTGCCGACGAGTTTTTTCTTCGCTTCCTCGATGTCCGCAGGCGTGGCGGGCGGCATGACGCGTTTCGGCGCGGGTCTGTTGTCTGGATCAAAGACAACGGCCTTCAAATCGGGCGCGGGGACGAGATGACGCCAGAGGAATGCCTGCATGCGGTCCTCGCAGGGCACGGCGTCGTGTTGCAGCGCGGCTTGATTCGCAGCCTGCGTGGTGCTGCCAGTGACGATGAGATCAAAGGCCGGCGTAGAGGAGGGCAGATCGCATTTGATGGCGAGTCGCGCGACGCTTTGCGTGCCGGTGAGAGTGACCGGTTTGCACGACACTCCGGCGGGCGGATTCTTCAAGGTGATGGTGATGGGCGCGGTGCAGCCGTCCTTGCGCTGCACATAGACGCTGATGCTGCCGCCGCCGGATTTGGCGCGCAGCGTGATGCTCGATGGCACGGTGCGCAGGGCAAAATCCGGCCGCGCGGCGCTGATGCGCAGGCGGTAGCCGTATTCCTCCCCGCCGCCGCGCACAGTGTCGCTGATGTGGACGCGATACGCGCCGTCGGTGGGCAGCTTGAGTGTGGCATACGAGTCGGCGTGGTGCGTGTTCACGCCGTTGCCGGCGTCTTCATAGTCATCGTTAAAGGCGAGCATCTTGCCGTCGGGTCCGGTGATTTTGAGCACGGGGTCCATCGGCGACTCCAGGCGGCGTGCCTGCACCTCGGTCACGAGGTCCTGCCCGGCCTTCCCTTGGAACTCAAAGACATCCCAGTCGCCTTTTTTGTCGATACGGCCGTTCACGATGACGGGCAGCGTGACTTTCTGCGCGGCGCTGCTGCTGTCGTTCGGCTCTTTGTCGAAGGTCTCCGGCAAGCTGTCGAGCGCGAAGGGCACGGCGTTTGAAACGACGCCTGTCACGATGGCTGCCACGCTTTGCACGCCTGCGCCAGCGTCTTTCGCGGGCTGCTTCAAAGCCGCACCTTCGAGATTCCAGCCCTGCATCTTGAGCTGATGTGTCTCGCCGACGTGGCCTCCGAGCGGGAAGACGCTGGTGAGATAAGGCTGCTCGCCGATGGTGATGCGATACACAAAGTCCTCGCGTCCACGATGGATCGCATCCGAGATGGCAGCGGTGTATTCGCCGTCCTGCGGCACCTCGAAGAGCACGACGGGGTCCGGCTTGAAGCGAAAATCATCCTGGTAGGCGACTTCTTTTCCTTTGCTGTCGTAAAGCGCGAGCACGGGCTGGAACCAGCCGGGCACGGCATCGGCGATGAAGGGAATCAATTGCCTTGCGAGCGCGGAGATGACCAGCCGCTGGCCTTTGCGGGCGGTGAAACGGTAGCGGTTCACCTCGCCGGAGGCGATCTGGCCGTTGAGCGTGCAGGGCGGTGTGACGTTGACCAGTTCCTCTTCGATGGGCCGTTTGCGCAGCGCGAGCTGTTCCTTGCCGAGGACTTGAAACTCGGCGGTGAGCATGGGCTTGCGCGTCATCTCAGGGAGCTGGCCGACGTGGAAGGCGAGCGGGTTCGACACACCCTGATGAGTGACGAGCCGCAACTCCCGCTTTCCAGGCGTGGCGTCTTTCGCGATGGTGAAATCGAGAAACACGAGGCCCGAGAGCGCGGCGCTGGCGGGACGCTGGCAGTATTCACCGATGCGCTTCTCGATGCGGGCGATGAGATCGTCCGTGGCTGGGTCGGGTGCCTTTGCGGCTTTTTGCGCGGCCTTCAGCTCGCGCAACTGGTCGCGCAGCAGCGTGATCTCCTGCGGGCCGATGCGGCTGAAGCAACGATCCACCTTGGCACTGACACCGCCGCCGGTGACGATGACTCCGGTGACGTTGTCGAGCGACTGCCCGCCGATCTTCACGGCAAAGGTGGCACCCTGCTGGCCGCCAGCGGGATAGACGTAGCCCATGTATGGCCGTGACTGCGCTTTGACCTTCGGAGCCGCGAGAGCCATCACCGCGGTGGCGGCGAGCACGGCAGTGACCAGTGTCATTTTCATGGCGGTGAGTGGTTACATGATTTCAGTGAGCAAACCGGCGGACTTCACGCCTTCCTCACCGTAGGGCAGGACGTGGGCTTCGAGGCCCATCGGGTGCGGGAGTTTTGCCTTCGGATCGATGCCCGCGAGCTGATAGACGCTGCCAAGTAAATCCACGGGATATACGGGGCGGTCCTTCACCTCCTCCGCCTTGGCATCGGAGGAACCGACAACGTGGCCGCCTTTGAATCCGCCGCCCGCGACAAGCACGGAGAAGACCTTGCCGTAGTGATTGCGCCCGCCATTCCACGGCGGCTGCCAGTCGATCTTTGGCCCACGTCCAAACTCACCGCAGCACCACACGAGCGTGCTTTCCAGCAAGCCGCGCTCTTTGAGGTCGAGCAGCAGCGCGGCGAGACCTTGATCGAGCTCCGGCGCCTGGCGGCCCATCGTCTGGAAGTGATTGCTGTGCGTGTCCCAGCCGCCGGGATAATTGATCACGATGTAAGGCACGCCCGACTCCACCATGCGCCGCGCGGCGAGGCAGTCCTGGCCGAAGGTGTGGCGCCCGTAGCGGTCGCGCAGTTCAGGTTTCTCCTTCGAGAGATCGAAGACCTCGCGTCCTTTGCCGAGGATCATGTCATACGCCTCCGCCTTGGCCTGCTCGGAGGCGGTGAGTTGCGCATCGCCGCCTGCGGTTTGCCTCAGCGTGTCCATTTTCGCGAGCAAATCACGCCGCGCCTGCTGGCGTGTATCGCTGATGCTGCGGGAGATGACTCCCTCGACCTCGAAGCGGGAGGCGTTTGGATCGCCGCCGGTGGCAAAAGGCTTCAACTTGGCCCCGAGGAAGCCTTCTTCTGAAAAACGGCCCTGTGGCTGCGTGAGCACCACATAGGGCGGGAGCACGCCTTTGTAGTTTTTGCCACGAAAATACGAAAACACCGCGCCGACGCTCGGATACGCCAGACGCTCGCCTGGCTGATGAGCGGTCTGCACGAGATACGCAGCGGTTTCGTGGCCGTTGTTGCCATGCGTCATGCTGCGGATGAGTGAAAACTTGTCCGCCTGCTGCGCGAGTTTTGGAAACCACTCGCTTAGCCGGATGCCAGCCACGTTGGTGGAGAGCGGGGCCTTCATCGGGCCATTGTAATCGTAGCCCGCGTCCGGTTTCGGGTCCCAGGTGTCGTTGTGGGACATGCCGCCCCACAGGAAGACCTGGATGACGGATTTCGCCTTCGTTTTGAAGGGTGCGGCAGGCAATGCCTGCGGCGCTGGAGCGGTGGCGGCGTGTGTGTTGGAAAACAACACGCTCGCGGTGCTGAAGAGACCGGCCTGCATGACATCCCGCCGCGTGGTGGAGCGGCTGCATGTCATGCCGATTTGATGGAGGTTCGACGTGCTCATGATGATTCGGAGGTTGGGGGTTAGTGACGAAACAAAAACTCGCTGCTGTTGAGCAGCGCCCACGCGATGTCGTTCCACTCCTCGGTGCGTTTGCCGGTGCGCGGTTTGCCGACTTTGTTCAGACCTTCCCTTGGCTCGCCATACGAGAGAGCCAGCTCCACCTCGGCGGAGGTCGGCAGGCGCGAGAGGATGGTCAGATAAAGCTCGTCGAGCGTTTTCTGCGGCGTGCGTCTCGCATTGATGATGTCTCTGAGGCCGGGACCGCTCTCCAGCTTCTTTTGAATCTGGGTGGAGTTCAAAAGATGCAACCACTGCGGCGCGATGAACTTGTTCGACCGCTCTTCCTCCATGCCAGTGGCGCGCGCCGAACGTCCGAAGAGCGCGAGGAAGGGACTGGTGATGCTGCCGTCGCCAATCGACATCGCCGGCTCGCCCTGCGGGATGTAGGTGAAGGGCTCGGGAATGGCGCTGGTGTAAAGCTCAGTGGTGCCGGTGATCTTGTTGATCGCATCAATGATCAGTTCGGCCTCCAGACGGCGCAGCGGATAGCGGGCAAAGTGCGCCTCCGGCTTCGTGTCGCCTAGCAGCGAGGATGCCTGGTAGGTGTTCGAGTTCAAAATGAGCCGGTAAAGGTGCTTCAAGTTGTATTTCGACTTCACCAGCTCGCCTTCGAGATAAGCGAGCAGCTCGGGATTCGACGGCGGATTGTTTTCACGGAGGTCATCCGGCGCATGGATGATGCCGCGACCCAGAAACCAGGACCAAACGCGGTTCGCGATGCTCCGCGTGAACCACGGATTTTTCGGCGTGATGAGCCATTCTGCGAAGACTTCGCGCGGATCGCGGTCCTCCGGAAGCTTGATCTTCTTCCCATCCGGGAACACCGCCTCGCCTGTCGCTGGCAACGCCGGAGCGTCCGTCGTGGCGACACCTTGCGCGGGCGCGGCAGGTTTTCCGATCTCCTCGATGGAGGCTTTCCCCGGCGCGATGTTTCCCGCCAGCGTGTGCGTGCCCATCGGGTCCCAGAAGACGTGCTCCTCCTTCCACTCGCTCGTCGGCTTGTAGCCCACCTGCGTGAAGAACCGAGCCATGCACGCGAGCTTCTCCGGCTTCCACGCATCCGTGCGTACGCCCATGAAGGTGAGCGCCACCGTGGATGCTATGCCCTCCGGCTCGCGGTTCTGCATCGCGCGGTAAAAGTTCACGGGACCGACGCGGAAGTTGCTGCCGCTCGATGTCAGCAGATCACGCGCGAACTGATCGTAGGGCATGTTGTCCTCAATCGCCGTCATCACCCAACGGTGATAGGCCTGCGCCGCGTTCGGCCACAGATTGATCGGGAACTCCGCCTTGATGCGCAGCAGATCGCTCCACTTCATGGCCCAATACACCGCGAACTCATCGCGCTGGAGCAGCGCCTCGATCAAAGCACGGCGTTTGTCCGGTTTCGTGTCCTCGATGAAGGCGCGCGCCTCAGCCGCCGTCGGCAACGTGCCGATGACATCGAGGAAGGCGCGGCGCACAAACACCGCGTCTGGACAGAGCACCGCTTTGACACCGAGCGGCGCGAGTTTCGCCATCACGAGCCTGTCGATCTCGCCCGCAGGCTTCACCGGCGAGGTGCTCTCGTAGATCGGCGGCTCAACCTTGGGTTCCGGTTTCGGCTGCGGAGGCGGCAGCACCGGCACAGCGGCCTTTTTGGATGCCGTGGCGAGCAGCGGTGACTTCGCTGCATTGGCTTTTGGAGTCGCTGGCGTGGGTTTGACGGCAGGCGACGGCGCGGCGGCAGGCGTGCTTTTGCGTGCCGTGTCGTCAACCGCTCCGGCTGCGGTCATCGCGGCCAGCAGGAAGAAGAGACATGGGGGGTTCATGGCGAATCATCGGGTGGTCTGAAGCTGGGACTGGGGTTTGCGCACACGGGAGAAGGCCACGCCCTCGATCTCCACGAGCAGGTCCGAGCGGCACACATCCGCCACCGCGTAAATGGAGGGAACATGGCCCACGCGACGCTCGCAAACGGCGCGGCATGCCTCGTAGTCCTCAGGTCGTTTCACATACACATGCAACCGCGCGAGATCCTCGAAAGTGGCTCCAGCATCCGCCCAGCCCTGCCGCGCAAAGTTTTCCGGTGCGATGAGCTTCTCGATGTTTGTGAGCGTCTGCTCCGTCTGCTTCACGATGTCACCTCTGTGGACTGTTTCAGAGTTCACGATGCTCGCCGTCCCGGAGATCCACGTCGTGACATACTCGCCTGCCCGCACCGCCATCGCGCGGGCGAACTTCGGGCTCTTGAGGGAATACTCCTTCGGATAATCGAAGGCGGAGGTTTGAAGTGGATTCTCCAGCGCCATGAGCTGCACATCCTCGCGATCTGTCTGCAAGGCCATGCAGGCCGTGACCAGTCCATGGCAAAGCGTGCCGATGCCCGTGCTGGCCGGATAGATGGCATGGCCGTTGTGTGCCAACTTCACCGGCCGGTGCTCAAAGTCGATGCCTGCAAAGAAGTCTGTGCGGGCGCGGTTCAGCTCGCGGTAGCGCTCCACACCATCCACCTCCTCCGTGATGCAGCCCTGGTAGAGCCAGGTTCGCACCACATCCTGAAAACCCGCCCCCGAGCGTGCCAGCACACGCCGCATGCTGGAGAATGCCTCTGCCGACTGCTCGTAAGGCGTGCGCCCCTCCAGATGCAGCGAACCGCCGGACGCATAAATCCAGCGCAGGCCGTCATAGCTCACCGTCACCAAGTCCTCCGAGTGATACTCCACTTCCGCCGCGTTCGTGTTCACCGCCCAAGCCTCGATGGCCAGCCCGCGTCCCTCGCAGGGAGGTTGCACGACAAAAAGCGTCAGCGGCATCTGCCCGCCATAGCATGCTTCGAGAATCTGCTTCGCCACCGGCACATCCGCGCGATCCCTCACAAACACGGTCTGCATCGTCACCGCCATTGGCTCGCTTTGCTGGCGCAGGATAGCGCGGATCGTTGAAGCCGCTTCCCACGCCTCATCGCGGAAGCTGCCGCCGCCCTCCGGCGTCACCATCATCGCAACGCGCTTCACTTTGCCCAGATCGATCACCGTGTGATGCTGCTCGCCGATGAGATGCGGCGGGAACTCCAGACCGGTGACTTCGGCATCATGGCTTCGCATGACACGATTGCGGTTTCCTAGCAGCCTGCGGTCAGGAGCCAGACTGTGGGCGACAAATCCATCGGGGGAAGAGAGTATCATGGCATGCGGGGGGAGGATGTGTAATTGCATCAACTCCGCCTCCAAAGTTGCAGAGTTTATGCAACAATTAGAACGCCATGCGCATGCCCACCAAAACGCTCATATTTGCCATCCACTGTGCCGCCTTTGCCTTTAATTACTTTATAACCGATTGGAACGACATGCATAAGCCAACCTGGTTAACCTTCGCTCCGTGCTAACGAAACCTCGCCCGGCTCCACTTTTCATCGTGAACGACTTTTCAGCCCGCAAAACGGTCCCAGGTGCTGCTTTTGCAAAAAACTGTCCACCTGCTCAGCGGCGGCGGAGATCGCGTCGTGCATGGGGCATGGTGGGCCGTTCCCGCACCAGTTCGGGCCAAAGGGGCACATCGGGCGGATGTCGATCGGTTCAAAGATGGAGACGATGTCGTGGAGCGAGATTTGATGCGGCGGCCGGGCCAGCCGGTAGCCGCCGGTGGGGCCGGTGATGCCGCTGGTGATGCCATGCAGCGAAAGCTGTGCAAGCACCTTTGCCACCAGAGGCCGTGGCAGCTCCCGTACGTCCGCGATCTCCGAGGCGCTCACCCGCGTGTCTTCGGCATCGTATTTCTCCGCCAGATAGCTGGCGGCCGAGATGGCTTGTTGCGCGAGTTTTCCGATCTTGAGCATGGTGACGCGGTGCTCAGATGCACCCGCTGTGACAGCGGACAAGGAATGTTTTTCTGCTTTGCCAATATCCGCGCAGCAGATGCCACGATCAACGCGGCCTTCGATCTTGTTGCCTGAGGTGCGGAAGGCTTTCATGGCAAATACAGAACTCTGGTTCTGCATTTCTAACCTGAACTCCTTTGCCGCCGTGTTAACCAAGCTCCAAGCCAAAGTCTTCTTCCTCGGGGGGACCGCCGTTTTCTTCGGCATCTTCCTCGTCCTCAGTTTCGACACGCATCTCAAAGTCCCAGACCAGACTCGTGAAAAGGACATCACGCCTGCCGTCTCCGCCGGAAAGCGCATCTGGGAGCAAAATAACTGCATGGGCTGCCACACGCTCTTCGGCGAAGGTGCCTACTACGCGCCTGAACTCACGAAAGTCGTCGAGCGGCGTGGCAAAGACTGGATCAGGGTTTTCATCAAAGACCCGCAGGCCATGTTCCCCGGCCAGCGCAAGATGGTGAAATATAACTTCTCCGAGCAGGACATCGAAAACGTCATCGCCTTCCTCGACTGGTGCGGAAAAGTCGATCTGAACGGTTTCCCGGCTGATCCGCCGCTGCGTCAGGCGCTTCAAACCATCGGCACGCCCGTGGCGGCCTCTTCCGGTCCAGCGCCATTGAAGAAGCCCGTGCCCGCCGTCTTCACCACGGCTTCATGCATTGGCTGCCATCAGATCCAGGGCCAGGGTGGCGCTGCGGGTGCCCTCATCGGTGCGCCACCGCTTGATGATGTCTTCCGGCGCTACGACCGCGAGAAACTAATCACCTGGGTCAAAGATCCGCAGAAGATCAAGCCGGGCACAAAAATGCCCAGCCTCTACGGCGTGGCCGTCAACGATGCGCAACTCAATGAGATCGCCGACTACCTAATGAGCCTGAATCCCGCTGTGGCAGCTCCGACAGTACCGGCACCCGTGTCCACGCCTGCTCCAGCACCCGCCACCCAGCCGAAATAATTTCCCACCCATTCTCAGATCATGAAATTCCAATCCCAAAAGATCGCCTACTGGTTCTTCGCCTCCGCGATGCTGCTGCTCGTGCTCCAGATCGTGTATGGTTTCATCATGGGCTTTGCCCGCATCGGCATGGACGGCCTGCACGACTTCATCCCGTTCAACACCGCTCGCGCCGTGCATACCAATCTGCTCGTCGTCTGGTTGCTGCTCGGCTTCATGGGCAGCGCCTACTTCATCATCCCGGAGGAGGCGGATCGTGAGTTGAAATGGCCGAAGCTCGCGTGGGTCCAGCTCATCTCCTTCCTCGTTGTCGGCGTCGTCGCCGTCATCGGCTACCACATCAACTGGTGGGAGGGCCGCAAGTTTCTCGAAATCCCGCGCTCGCTCGATTACCTCGTCGTCGTGAACGTGCTCGCCTTCATCGCGAACATCGGCGTCACCATCTGGCAGGGCAAACGCCACACCACGACCTCCATCGTGCTCTTCTTTGGCCTCTTCACCGCCGCGCTGCTCTACCTGCCTGGCATGATCGATTTCGACAACCAGACACTCGATTCCTTTTACCGCTGGTGGGTCGTGCATCTCTGGGTCGAGGGCGTGTGGGAGCTCATCATGGGCTCGCTGCTCTGCTACCTACTCATCAAGCTCACCGGCGTGGACCGTGAGATCGTGGAAAAATGGCTCTACGTCATCGTCGGCTTCACCTTCCTCTCCGGCATCCTCGGCACCGGTCACCACTACTACTACATAGGTGCGCCGAAGTACTGGCTCATGATCGGCGGCATTTTCTCCGCACTGGAGCCGCTCGCCTTTCTCGGCATGGCCATCTACGCGCTGGCGATGGCTAAAAAAGGCGGCCGCCGCCATCCGAACAAGGCCGCGCTGAACTGGACGCTCGGCAGCGCCATCATGAGCTTCGTCGGCGCGGGCTTCCTCGGCTTCGCGCACACGCTGCCGCAGGTGAACATGTACACTCACGGCACCCTCGTCACCGCGATGCACGGCCACATGGCCTTCTGGGGCGCGTATGCCATGATCAATCTCGCCATGATCGCCTATGTCCTGCCCGTGCTCACTGGCCGCAAGCTCTGGGACAACGCCGCCTCCGCCTACGCCTTTTGGCTCAGCAACATCGGTATGACCGCCATGACCGGTGCGCTCGCCGTCGCCGGTATCACGCAGGTGAATCTGGAGCGCCGCATGGGCATGGACTTCCTCGCCGTGCAAAAAGAGATCGAGATACACTTCGTCGGCATGATCCTCGCCGCCTGCCTCTTCTTCCTCGGCATCTGCTTCTACCTCTACAACTTCTGGCGCTTCGGCCTGCCAACCAACGAGGCCGCGCACTCCGACGTGCGTCGTGAGGAGGAACTGCCCGCGTCCGCTGAATCCGCCGCCTGATGAGCACGCGCGAAGTTTTCTACCTCGAAACCGGACGCGAGAGCGAGCTCTTCGCCAAAGCATGGGAGGCTCGCCTGCCTCTCATGCTCAAAGGCCCCACCGGCTGCGGCAAGACGCGCTTCGTCGAGCACATGGCCGCCAAACTCGGCCGCCCGCTCGTCACCGTCTCATGCAACGAGGACACCACCGCCACCGACCTGCTCGGACGCCACCTCCTCATCGGCGGTGACACCCGCTGGACCGATGGACCGGTGACACGCGCCGTGCGTGAAGGGGCCATCCTCTACCTCGATGAAGTCGCTGAAGCCCGCGCCGATGCCATTGTCGTCATTCACTCGCTCACCGATCACCGCCGCGAACTGTTTCTCGACCGCACCGGTGAGACGCTGCACGCGCCGCCGGAGTTCATGCTCGTCATCAGTTACAATCCAGGCTACCAGCGCAGCATGCGTGAGCTGAAACCCTCCACACGCCAGCGCTTCATCGGTCTCGGCTTCGGATATCCGAGCACAGACATCGAAACGCGTATCCTCACTGGTGAGACCGGCATCGACGAAAAAATCGCCCGCAGCCTCGTCGCCATCGCCAAAAAGGTCCGCGCCCTCACCGAGCTCTCGCTGCTCGAAAGCGTGTCCACGCGCCTGCTTGTCGATGCCGCGAAACTCATCCGCACCGGCCTCCCACCGCGTTACGCCGCCACCGTCGCCGTCGCCGAACCTCTCACCGACGATCCCGACGCGCTCGCCGCTATCACCCAGGTCATCGAACTGACGCTCTGATATGTTTGAATGGGAGGAAAATCTCTTCCTGGGCCTCAAGGCGCTCTACAAGCGCCTGGTCGAATCGCCGCGTGAGCGGGCTGCGGCCGCGGTGCGCGCGGATCTGGCTCCGCACCGGCAGCGGCTATTTTTGCTCGCCAACATGATCGCTGAAAAACCGGTGAGCGTACTCGAAACACCCAATCGCGTCCTGTGCGATCATGAGCGTGTTTTTCTCCCGCCGGAGTTTTCGATCGCGAGTGCCACAGAGGCCAATCAGGTGCTTTTTCAGCTCAAAACGATCTTTGCCGCGCTCGCCATCCGGCATCGGATTTCGGAGCCGAAACAGCTTTTGGGCGAAATTCCGGCGCTGAAGGCCCGGATCGCCGAATTGGGGCCATTTTTGGGCGAAACGGACTTTTGGAGCCTCATCGGGCGCGCGGAATTTTCTCGCGAAAACAGCCCGCAGGCCTCCAAAACGCTCCTCAACTCGCAAACCGCCCTCGAACAGCCGGATCAAGTCACGGAGATCGAAGGCAAAGGCCAGACGAACGTGAAAGTGAAGCTCGGCGACGACGATCAGCCCGTCGAATCCGAGATGCCGATTCACACTTTCGAGAAAGCGGAGACTCTCGAAGAATACAGCGGCCTCGACCGCAAAACCGACGACGAGGACGAACTCGAAGACCACGCCGAGGCGCTGAACAAGCTCGACATGAAACACGTCGTGCGCACCCGCGAGCGACCGCGTTCGATTTATCGCAGTGACATCGTCATGGAGGGCCTCTCACTCGAAATTGGCTCCGAAAACGACGAACCGCCCGCAGGCGGCATCCCGTATCCCGAGTGGGATTACCAAAAACAGCGTCACAAGCCGGCCTGGTGTCATGTGCAGCCGCAACGCGTCACCGCAACCGATCCCGCATGGGCCAAAACCGCCGCAGCGAAGCACCGCGCCGTCATTCTCGACCTTCGCAAAAAACTCGCTGCGCTCGCCACGCAGACGCAACGTGCGAAACGCCAGCCGCACGGCCCTGAGCTCGACATCGACGCCGTCATCGCCGCACAAGTCGCCGCCCGCAGCGGTCACGGGCCGGACGAGCGGATCTACATCCAGCGCCAGCGCCGCCTGCATGACGTGGCGGCCTTGATCCTCATGGACCAGAGCTTTTCCACGGACTCATGGGTGGATGATGCTCGCGTGCTCGACACCATCCGCGAGACGCTGCTCTGCGTGGGCGAGGTGCTCGACGAATTCATCGAGACCTTCGCCGTGGCCGGTTTCAGCTCCGACACGCGGCGCGAGTGCGCTTTTCATCTCATCAAAGACTTCCGCGATCCATGGCCCGCGGCCCGCACCCGGCTCGGTAGCGTGCAGGCGCAGGGCTACACGCGCATAGGTCCCGCGCTGCGGCATGCTCAGGAGCTGCTCATGCGGCAAAGCGCGGAGAAAAAAGTCATCTTCCTTCTCACCGATGGCCGCCCTTGTGATTACGACCGCTACGAAGGCGAATACGGCCTGCGCGATGTGCGCAAAGCCATCGAAACAGGCGTGAAGCACGGCATCACCACCCACGCCTTCGCCATCGAGAAGCGTGCGAGAGAGCACTTCCCCCGCATGTTCGCCCGCCAGCACTACGACATCGTGCCAAACCCTCGCGCCCTCGTCGCCAGCATGTGCGGTGCTTTCGCGCGGCTGCGGCTAGCGGTGTGAAAAGTAGTTTCGAGGATTTGGGGCGCCGTGGTAGCATCACGGCATGCCACTCCGCTTCGTCGCCTTCATCCTCCTCAGCCTCAGCGCCCACGCTGCCGAGCTGCTGGTGAAACACTACCCGCAGGCCGCTCAATCCGGCTGCATGACTTGTCACGGGCAGATTGAGATGATTCGCGAGCCGGGATCGAAGATGCTGGAGCAAATCATGGAGAAGGGCGCGAAGCTCGGTGATCCGGCGGGTTGCATCGTTTGCCATGGCGGCGACTCCGAGGCGCTGACGAAAGAGGCCGCGCACGCAGGGCCGGAGTTCTATCGCGATCCCGGCTCGCCTTGGGTGAATGACAAAACCTGCGCTCAATGCCACAGCGAGCAGTGCGATGCGCAGTGGCGCAGCCTCATGATGACCGAGGCGGGGAAAATCCAGGGCACCGCGTGGGCTTTCGGCGGACTTTCCGGCTATGAGCACGTTTGGGCGAACTACGCCGTGAAAAATCCCAGCGATCCGCACGCCCGGCACGGCACGGACACCTATCGGCAATACATGGAGCTGCTCAAAAGGCTCGAACCCGGCGTCTTCGTGGACAAACACGAGCCTCTGCCCGAGGCGCTCGGTTTTCAAGACCTCGCCAAGCTCAAAGACAAGCCTGAGCTGGCCGCCTTCACCTACATCCGCACCGAGTGCCAGCGCTGTCATCATGCAGTGAAAGGCCGCGAGGTGCGGGGCGACTTCCGCGGCATGGGCTGCTCCTCCTGCCACATCCCGTATGGCAATGAGGGCCTCTACGAAGGCGCGGACCCCAGCATCGCGAAGGACAAGCCGGGCCACATGCTCGTGCACAGCATCCAGGGCACCCGCGAGGCAAAAGTCACCGCGAACAACGTCTGCTACTCCGGCGTGCCGGTGGAGACCTGCACCACCTGCCATGATCGCGGCAAGCGCATCGGCGTTTCGTTCCAGGGACTCATGGAAAGCGCCTACGAGTCGCCCGCCAGCGCCGATGGCAAAGGCCAGCCCGCGTTGCACACGAAGCACTACATCGCCATGCAGCAGGACGTGCATTACCAGAAAGGCATGAGCTGCCAGGACTACCACGTCAGCAGCGATGTGCATGGGGACAACTTCCTCGCCGCGTCTAACCTCGCCGCCGTCCAAATCGAGTGTGCCGACTGCCACGGCACGCCGGACAAATACCCGTGGGAGCTGCCACTCGGCTTCATGGATGAGTTCGCTGAAAAGCCCGCCACCGGCCCTGGGCGCGGCGTGGCGCAGGAGCAGCTCAAACACACACGCCAGGGCACCGTGTTCGACAAAAAAGACGGCTACCTCCTCACCGTGCGTGGCAATCCGTATGAAAACGTCGTGCGTGATGGCAATGAAGTCATCATCCACACCGCCGGCGGCAAAGACCTGCGCATCAAGCCGCTGAAACTCCTCCTGGTGCAAAATCTGCTCAGTCCCGCCGCGAAGACCGCCATGTGCCAGGTCAAGGGCCACCTCGACCGCATGGAGTGCTACACCTGCCACTCAAGCTGGACACCGCAGTGCTACGGCTGCCACGTCACCATTGATTACACGCAGCCAAATCCGCACGACTACTACTCGCTCGCCGCCGCATTGAAGGCCCCCGGCCCCGGCAACGGCGGCAAGGAGGCCTTCGACTGGGTCGCCGCCGGTCGCAAACACGCCGAGCCCGCGCACCGCACCGATCGCGGCGAAAGCGGCTACCCCACCATCATTCCCGGCAAAATCAGCGAGCAGCGCAGCTACACCCGCTTTGAGGACATCATCCTCGGTGTGAATGGCGAGGGCCGCATCAGCCCGCTCGCCCCTGGTTGCCAAGTCAGCGCCACCATCATCGGCCCCGATGGCAAACCCATCATCACCAATCACATCTTCCGCACTCCCGCAGGCACCGAAGGCAGCGGCGACAAAGGCCAGCTCAGCATCGACATGAGTCCCACGCAGCCGCACACGACGACGAAAAACGCCCGCAGTTGCGAATCCTGCCACACCAGCGAGAAGGCCCTCGGCTACGGCATTGGCGGCGGCAGACTCACGCGGCCCTGGGATGAAAAACACATCGTCGATCTCGAAACCGCCAACGATAAGGAAATCCTCAGCCGCAACGCCAAAGTGCAGATGGAGGCCATCGAAGGCCTGGAGCACGACTGGAGCCGCATCGTCACCGAAGACGGCGTGCAGGTGCAAACCGTCGGCCATCACTTCAAACTCTCCCGCCCGCTGAACAACGCCGAACGCACCAAAATGAGCCGCCAGGGAGCCTGCCAGGCCTGCCATCAAACCCTGCCCGAAAAAGACCTCGCCGTCAGCCTCCTCCACCACGTCGCCGCCGTCACCGGCCAGATCCCGAAGAGCGGAGCCGAGCACGATGCCCTGCTCTCGAAGATCCTGCACACCTCCGCGTGGTCAAAAGCCGGCGTGGCGGCGCTGCTGCTCGGTGGCGTGGGGTTTGGCGTGTGGAGATGGCGGCGGAAGCGGCGCACGGTGTAAGCGGGGGCAGTGATCCGGCGTGCGATCTCACCCACGAACGCCGAGAAAAAAGGCACAGCTCGCCACATTGAAACACATCACCCACGCATACCTCTTGTTCCGTCATGCCTGCGGGGGTGAAGTTTTCACCAAACGCGCCCGCTTGCAGCTTGAGGTCCATTCGCCGTCCATCGGCTCAGCAGCCCCTGGCCTTCCCGGCGTTTGCGGAAGCCCGGTCCGCAGCCCGAGAATGGTCAGCGTGCTCATTTTTGTTTTTCCGTTTCGTGCTCCTCATCCAGATCACGGATGCTTTCGATAATGGCGCACAGCTTCATCCCGGTGGGCGTGAGCGCATACTCCGTGCGCGGCACCTTGCCTGCTATCTCGGTGCGCGTGATGAGGCGGTAGTCCACCAGTTTGCGCAGCCGCTCATTGAGTATCTTGGCCGAGATGCCCGGAATGAACCGCTCAAGCTGCCCTGGTCGTGACACCCCGCGTCCGATGGCCGCCAGAACGGCCGCTGACCATTTGCAGCCCACGACATCTTCGAGACGCCGATACGCCGCGCGCTCCGTGAGCGGCAAATGCCGGGGCTTTTTCGTGGCGGATCGTTTGGGACTCATACGAGTGTGTATCATCTGAAACCTCATGCTGCCAGCAGGCACAAAACGGTGCCTGCCCACGCAATTGTGCCCTCTTTCGCGATTTCTCATCCCGCACTCAGATGGCGCTGACATCCACTGCATGACGCAGCGGCCTGTCACTCAACCAAACCAAACACACCACCTCTACCCATGAAAAACAAAGCCATCTTCTACCACGCCGGCTGCCCCGTCTGCGTGGCCGCCGAGCAAAACGTCGCCGCCGCGCTCGACACGAGCCGTTTCGATGTCGAGATCGTCCACCTCGGCACGGCCAAGGGCCGCGTCGCCGAAGCCGAGGCCGCAGGAGTCAAATCCGTGCCCGCTCTCGTCATCGACGGCGCCGCCTATCACATCAATTTTGGCGCGGACCTCAGCGTGCTGAAGTAGCCACCGCCAAAGTCCCCTGTGCCGCAGTCGTCTGGCGGTCCATCCCGACACTGCGGCACAGGCCGGACAACTTTCATCTCGAACGCTTGATTTGGGCTCCAGGGACCGCGTTTGGGCCTGAAACGACGTTTTTTCGCCTCGAAACGGCTCCCACCATCCGGCGCGGGGGCAGCGATGGATGCCACCCGGTCCCTGTTTGCCAAGATGAAGGCTTGGAGGATCCGTGCAGCAGGCTACAATTCGCCCAAACATGCCCACCATTCCTGCTCTGCTCCAAGTTTTGCGATTATCGCGCTTTGGTGATGGGATGGACCGGCTTTCTTTAGCGTCGCGCCGATGAGCTTTGACTCCTTGGCTCCTGTGTATGCGCTGCTGGAGCGTGTGGCGGCGGGCGGTGGCATGCAGCGCTGCCGCACGGCCTTTCTGGAGGTGATCCCGCCACCGAGGCTGGTGCTGATGCTGGGCGAGGGGCACGGGCGCTTCCTCCGCGCCTGCCGCGAGCGTTTTCCCTCCGCAGAAATCACCTGTGTGGATGCCAGCGCGGGCATGCTGCGTCAGGCCCGGCAAGAACTGGCTCGTGGGCGGCTGGACGAGAGTGGCATTCACTTCGTGAAGGCGGACGTTTTCACCTGGGAGCCGCAAAGCGGAGCCTATGACCTCATCGTGACGCACTTTTTCCTCGATTGCTTCCGCCCTGATGAGCTCGCGCTCCTCGTGCCGCGCATCGCCAGAGCGGCGGCTCCGGGGGCTTCCTGGTTGCTGGCTGATTTTCAAATGGCAGCGCACGGCTGGCGGCGTCTGCGCAGCCGGTGCATCCTGGCGCTGATGCACGTCTTTTTCCGGCTGGCGACCGGTCTCTCCGCGCGGTCGCTCACGCCGCCGGAGCCATTTTTGGAAAAGGCAGGTTTCTGTGAGCATCGCCGCGTGGAGATGAACTGGGGCCTCATGAAGAGCCTGTGGTGGAGACGTCAGGAGCCGGCCGCAGCAGGGCCAGCAGCCGCAGCAGATCCTCCTCGGTGACATCCACAAAGGAATCGAGTGACCGCAGCGCGGCGATGACCTCCTCGTGGGTCGGTTCACCCGGCGTGCAAGAGGACGGGGCCGATGGTGGTGATGCAGGCCGGTTGAAGGCCGCAGGGTAGCGCCGCCAGGGGAAGAAGAAATTGATGAACATAGCCAGCAGCAGCAAGGCGAGCGTGTTCACCAGCACCGGCATGATGATGTAGTGAAAGCCGAGGTCATGTATGGCGCTGCCACCCAGCACGGCGGTGAGGGCGGTGGCCCCGCCCGGAGGATGAATGCAGCGAAACACGAGCATGGCGGCGATGGCAGCCCCCACCGTGCATCCAGCCGCCAGGGCGGTATCTCCCAGGGTCTGCGCACAGATGACCCCGGCCAGGGCGGAGAGCAGATGCCCGCCGAGCACCGGCCAGGGCTGGGAGAGCGCCGCATGAGGCACAGCAAAGAGCAGCGTGGCAGAGGCACCCATCGAGGCGACGACAGCCGTGCTGCCAGCTGGCACCGTCGATGAGCCCACGGCCAGCGCCACGAGGCACCCATCGAGGCGACGACAGCCGTGCTGCCAGAGGACGGAAGCAGCAGGCTGGAAAGCCCCACGAGCACCAGCAGAGCCTCGCCACCGCCCAGTGCGGAGACGATTTTCTCCGTGTGGCTCACCTCGATGAGTTCGACGCCGGACCAGCGGCGCAATAAGGGCAGAATCATGAAAGGGTAGGTGTGGTTGGAAAACGGGTGTGACTGACTGATCTCCAGCCACTACGGCGCGGGCGGACCGGTCTCACACGGGGCAATCAAAAGCCGCCGTATGCACTCCCAGCGCACACGGCGGCCCAGCACCAACTAGGTTATGGACGGACCTTAGTTGGCCTTCTTCGGTCGGCCAAGCACATCATCCTTCGTCGTGAGAGCGACGGCGATGACCTGGTCGATGAGATCCTGGCTGATTTTCAGATCCTTCAGCGTGTTGACGAGGTTTTCAGCGATGGCGTTGAAGTGCTCCTCGGTCAGGCCCATGCCTTCGTGTGCCTTGCGCATATCCTTGCCGGTCCACGGCAACGGGCCTCCAAAGGCGAACGACAAGAACTCTTTCTGCTTCCGATGCTGCTTGGGCATGCTCACGTCATCAAAGAAATGCTTCACCCGCTTGTCGGCCAGCACTTTGACATAGAAGGCGTCCACAGCAGCATCAATGGCCTTCCAGCCCCCGAGCTTGTGATACAGGCTGTCCTCTCGGGCTTTGAGCCACTTCGTTTTGCATGCCTCTTTGGCGAAGGACCACTTCCGGCCCTCGTATTCGGCGGTGATGGCGGGATCCACCGGTTTCCCCGTGACCGGGCAGACGGTATTGGTGACCGTTTCCGTGGCGACAGCGGCTGAGTCAGCGCCTAGGGCGGCACTGACGAGCAGAGTCATCACGGCGGTGATGGTGGCGAGCGAGGAGAGGATGAGTTTCATGGTTGGTCGTGAAAAAGCAGCGGGTTGGACGGCGTGCCTATTTAAAGATGCACCCGTCGTGCATCAATACACCGATCTTGCGCAAGAATGAGCCATTCATGCCCGGCGGGATTTGGCAGTGACTCGCAATACGCCTGCTCTGCCGGGCTAGAATACAGAAATGCGCACGCACGGATTAATGTGCGGCGTTTGACACGGCTCCCAATGCGTGCCCGGCGAAACCAGCCAAGCACAACTCAACACCTCCATCAACGGCACGAGCGCCAATAGCAACGGCGTGAACCAGCTCGGCCAAGGAGCTGATGGCAGCTACAACCCGAGTCAGATGCAGGGCCTGATCAACGAGGTGGATGAGCTGATCAATGCGCTGAGACGGTGAACGTGGCGTTTTGATGGCCATAAAAGCGAGCTGCGGAGCCGTGCATGATGCGCTGCAGCTCGGCAGCCTGGGCCTTGCTGGTGAGGTGGTGGAAAACCCGTCTGCAAGGCTGGGCTAGCAGTCGTGCTGCGGGCGATGAGCTTGGAAAGGCGGCGATCCACCTGAAAGCTGAACACAAGCAGGATTAGCGCTTCAAGCCAGCCACACCACACCAGTGATGATGATCATCAGCAAGCCTCCCAGCGCCACCTGCCAGAAGCGATGTGCCCGGCGAAGCTCCATGAACCAGCCTGCGACCAGCGTGAACTTCACCGCTGCCAGCCCCAGTAGCAGCGATGGCAGCACATGGCGCTCCGCCAGCAGCCAGCTCGCCGTGGTGAGCGTGATGAGAAATAGCCAGATAAAGGTGAGAGCGCGGTTCATAGCAGGTAGATGACGGGATAGAGCAGCAGCCAGATGAGATCGCACATGTGCCAGAAGACCGCACCTGCCTCGAAGTTTTGATGATCGCCCGCATGGCTGTGCCCGAGGCGGACTGAGCGAGCGAGCACCCCCAGCAGCACCACGGCGACTAGCACATGCACGAAGTGGAAGCCCGTGAGCAGGTAATAAAGCGTGAAGAACGTATCCTCGCCAAACTGGATGCCATGCGCGGCCTTCTGGCGGTATTCGATGAGCTTTAGCGCCAAGAAGAGCACGCCAGTTAGCAGCGCAGCTATCGTCCAGCTTCTGGCGCATAGTTTTTCTCCCTTTCGCAAGGCCCCCAGCCCGCAGGCCATGAACCAGCCGCCAGTGAGCAGAACGAGTGTGTTCGCAAAGGCTAGGTTCTGATTTAGCAGCAGGCGTCCCTGCTCATACTCCGCCGCATTCCCGCGCTCCTGCCAGACAAATGCCAAAATGCCCGCGCCAAAGGTCACCACCTCCAGCATCACGAGCAGCCAGATGAGCAGGCCACCCGGCGGTTCCCATGAGTCCGAGCGGTCCTGGCAGGCTGTGCTCATGTCGTCGTGGCGTTGATTTTTCATGGGAGGAGATAGGCAGAATCTAACGCAGGCACAATTGCAGAAGGCCAGTTCCGCAATTACCGCCCAAACCTTGCCAGAGAGTGCAGCGCGGTCATTCTTGGAGCGGCTACTCTA
>JABARQ010000012.1 GCA_019186985.1 Prosthecobacter sp.
TGCCGCAGCGCCTCGACCTCCTTTGTCAGGCGGGCTTCAAGCGGCGTCATCTCAGGCATCGGCGTGTGCCTGGCATAAACATGTCACGGACCTCCCTGCAACCGGCAAGTCATCCAAAATCTAACTTCGCTCATCGCCGCGCTCATACCACGCACGCGGCCTTGCCCCGTGCATGTCGATGCCGTCGGTGAGCAGTGCGAAGGCCTCCGGGGTGAGCCGCAGCTTCGTCTGGCCCGCCTGCGCCGCCTTCGGCCAGCAGAAGGTGCCCTGTTCAAGACGCTTGGTCATGAGCCACAGGCCCGTGCCGTCAAAGTAGAGGATCTTCAAACGGGTGCGCCGCCGGTTGGCGAACACAAAGAGCCCGCCGCCGCGCACCTGCTCCTTGAGCTGCTCGCAGACAGCCGCGTGCAGGCCCTCGAAGCCCTTGCGCATGTCGCAGGGTTCCAGCGCGATGAAAACCTTCAAGCTGCCGGTGAAGCTCAGCATGGCATTGCGGTGATGGCTTTGAGCAGATGTGCCGCCAGGGCGGCCTGGCGCGGGCGCGCGATCTCCACCGTGGCGCCGCCCGGCAGCCGCAGCGTGACGGCCTCCTCGCCGCCGCAGGTCTCTGTCACCGCCTCCAGCCAGGCGGGGGGCTCGACGCGCAAAGGCTGCTGGCGCTCATGTCGGCGCCGCCAGGCCGCGAAGGTGGCATACCGCACGCCTGCTCTGGCGGCAAACTGCGGCGCGGAAAGATCGCTGCGCTCAAACTCCCGCACCAGCTCCGCCTGCCGCGCGGCGGGCACCGCAGCGCGCCTGCGCGCGCCACCTTTCAAGATCATCGCTTTGCTTCCCATAGGTGCCACGCCTCTCGCTCCGCCTGCCTCCGACTGCCACCCAGTTCACAGGGCGCTGCGCGTGACGCTTACGAAGGAACAGGCCACGGAGGAAATGGACCAGGCCGCATGAACCAACCGATCTGCCCCCGGTGGGGCGACCGATTTTGCCAAACTCCAGTCGGCCTCCGGCCTTCTTCCGTTTGGCAAAAATCGGAACAAAGACAACACGATACAACAAACCAAGTCCCACCCGATGCCTCATCGACGCTGAAATAAAATGTGCGAAACTTGACGGACACTACCAAAATCAGTGAACTTGAACGTGAATCCATTTTGATGAAAAATATCGTTGCTGCATTTGTTGGCATGGCATTTTGTTCATGTGTAAGTAAGACGGAAATATCCTCCAACTTCTATGAACAAGTTGATGGCCGAAATCACCTTTCATTTGAAAATGGATTGCTTATCCAAAAAGAAAGAGTTTTCAAGAATGATGGCCTTTCTTTCGCTGTTCGGTCAGTGCCAAAGCCACATTCTAAAAAGTGCCCCGATTTAACGTTTGTACGTGACAGACTCTTGAATGCAAGCGCGTCAAATCTAACCAACTTGATTAAGAAAGATGATCTTAAACTGATTCGATGCATCAGTTTTTATTTCGAATCTCAAGCAGGCAATAAAAATCAACTTCGTTTAATAGTTGTAGAATTTTTCCTGGATCAAGGTATAGGTTACCTAACTCTTAAGAAGAGCCAGAAGGCACTAATTTCAGCCTATTGGAGTGTTTCAACGAGAGATGGGCGTGATGAATCAGTGGCAGTCCCAAAATCAGGAATTGTGCCTAACATTGCGGATAAAAATAAAACAATTGAAATATACCACGAAGCAAGTGACCCCAACAAGGGGTTGGCTGGAAAGATATTTAACATATCAGTCTTGTCTCAAAAGTGGAGTGCTTTACATCTAAGTTCCGGCGAGCTGATTGAAGCTCATCTCAGAATTCAGCCTGATTATGGCGCTGAAACTCACGACCTCGATAATATCTACTCTGTTAGATCTGTCTTTCGAGATGGTAACATACATTGTGCATATTACCTGCCGGGTGGAATCACAGAATCTGATTTCTGGGTTAAACCTAACTAAAATCTGTTATTGTTCAGTTAAAACCATTTTTGGTCTGCTCCCCAAGAGTTGAGCCAAGTGCTATGATAGTCTGAGGAGCGCGAAGCGCATCACCAGACACCATGAAACGCAGATAACGTCCGGAAAGTTGCGCACATTTGAAGGGATAACGTCCGGAAAGTTGCGCACATTTGAAGGGCGTGATGCAAAGGGTGGGCGGAGCAAAAACGATGAACCCAACACAAGAGAACCCAAGTCAGGAGAACGAAGCATGCTCAGCGCCGGCAATGCCGCGCAACGTCGGTAGTGTCCGTCAAGTTTCGCGGGGCGCTGGTCATGGCTGGTCGGAGTCGGTTTCGTCGAGGTGGAAGGCGTGCAGGATTCGGTGGGCAGCCGGGGCGAGGAGCAGGCCCATGATGGTGATGAACATGAGGCCGCTGAAGAGGGCGTAGGCGCTGGCGAAGAGCTTGGCCGCATCCGACGGCAGTTCCCCGACCGGACCCATGCCACCCAGGATCATGGAGGCGTTCAGCAGGGAGTCCACCCAGGTGAATCCGGCGATGAAGTGGTAGCCGAGCGTGCCGATGCCGAGCGCCACGACAGCCAGACCAAGGGCGATGGCGAAGAATTTGACGAATCGCCAGGCGAACGCGAGGCGTGAGGCCAGGGGATGCAGGCGCTTTTCAAACATGGCGCACAGGAAGCCTGCGCCGCCGGCTCCGCAAGATGTCACTTGGAGCCTGGAGACCCCGGCGGACATCCCCGGGCAGGCCGCCCTTGCCATTTCCTTAACTTCACCTAGCCTACGCCCCCTCTTTACCCCTCCTGACATGGCCCAGAAGTTCAAAATCCTCATCGCCGGCAACAACGACCCCATTTCGAGCAAAGGCATCGAGCTGCTCCAGGCGGAGCCCTCCTTTGACGTGGTGGTGAACATGAACCTGAAGGAGGAGGCGGCGATGATCGAGGCCTCCCGTGACGCCCATGCCATCATCGTGCGTTCAGGAGCCAAGGTGACCGCCAAGGTTCTGGAGGCCGCCACCCAGCTGAAGGTTGTCGGCCGTGCTGGTGTCGGCGTGGACAACATCGACGTGCCGGTCGCCTCGAAGCGCGGTGTGGTGGTGATGAACACCCCCGGCGGCAACACCATCTCCACCGCCGAGCAGGCCTTCACCCTGATGATGGCCCTCAGCCGCAAGACGCCCCAGGCGCACGCCACGATCGTCAGCGGCAAATGGGACCGCAAGAGCTTCCAGGGCACCGAGGTCTACGGCAAGACCCTCGTGGTGCTCGGCATGGGCCGCATTGGAGCCGAGTTTGCCAAGCGTGCGAAGGCCTTCGGCATGGGCGTGGTCGCCTATGACCCCTACCTGAGCAAGAACCGTGCGGACAGCCTCGGCGTCACCCTTTGCGAGGACCTCGACGCCGCCATCGTGCAGGCCGATTACATCACGATGCACATGCCGCTGACGCCGGAGACGAAGCACATGATCAATGCGAAGCGTCTCGCCAGCCTCAAGAAGAGCTGCCGCATCATCAACTGCGCCCGCGGCGGTCTGATCGACGATGCCGCGCTCGCCGAGGCCCTGGCCGCAGGCACCATCGCCGGAGCCGCGCTGGACGTGTTTGAAACCGAGCCGCCGCCCGCCGACTACCCGCTGCTGAAGGCCCCCAACACGGTCTTCACGCCGCACCTCGGCGCCTCCACGGAGGAAGCCCAGGAAAACGTCGGCATCGAGATCGCCGAGGTGATCAAGGCCCACCTGCTCCTGGGCACGGTGGTCAACGCCGTGAACATGCCGAACGTCGACCCGAAGGTGCTCGCGGAAGTCGGCCCCTTCCTGAAGTTCGGCGAGCTGCTCGGCCGTCTTGTCTCCCAGATCGCGCCGACACGTTCCAACGTCGTCCGCATCAACTACAGCGGCAAGGTCGGCAGCGGCGACACCACGCTGATCTCGCGTGCCGTGCTGAAGGGCTTCCTGGAACGCGCCGTCGGTCCTGAGCAGGTGAATTACATCAATGCCAGCGGCGTCGCGGAAAACCTCGGCCTGCGCTTCACGGAAAGCCGCCTGTCGGACGCCAGCGTCTTCACCGACCTCATCGAGGTGCAGGCCAGCAACGGCGCGGAGACCGCCAGCATCGCCGGCACCTTCTTTGCCGGCGAGCCGCGCATCGTGAAGGTCAACGACCGTCACATCGAGACCCGCCCCGAGGGAACCCTGCTCTTCATTGAAAACCAGGACCGCCCCGGCATGATCGCCGCCTACAGCAGCATCCTGGGCAAGAACCAGGTGAACATCGCCGACATGAGCCTGAGCCGGAACAAGGAGGGCGGCACCGCCCTCACGCTGCTCACGCTTGACAGCACGCCCTCCGCCGAGGTGCTTGCCGAGCTGGAGAAGATCCCCGGCATTGTCCGCGTGCTGAGCGTGGTGGTCTGAGCCCAGGAATGAGCCAGTTCGACGCTGCGTGCGGGAATCCCCTGTCCGCAGCGTTTTTCTTTCCGGGTGGACGGTCGCAGGGACATCAGGCCAGGCGGCAGGGCCCGTGCATCAAGTGAGCAGGTCAACGAAGGCCGCCGGCATCAAGGACAGGATGCTTTCCCGGGATGCGGATCAAGCAAAGATGGTTATGCTGCGGCGGAAGTCCTTCCGCCATGCCCGACGTGTTCAGCCCCGAGAAACGCAGCGAGGTGATGTCCCTCATCCGCTCGAAGGGCAACCTGACGACCGAAAAGCGGCTGGTGGCGTTGATGCGGGAGGCCGGGATCAAGGGCTGGCGCAGGCATGTGTCGCTGGGGCTTGGAGGAAGGAGGGTGAAGGTGACGGGCGGGGCGCGGCCAAGGGCGGGACGGGTGCGGCCGGACTTCGTGTTCCACCGGGAGCGCGTGGCCGTGTTTGTGGACGGCTGCTTCTGGCACGGCTGTCCGCGTCACGGCACGCAGCCGCGGCAGAACCGGAAGTTCTGGCGTGAAAAGATCACCCGGAACCAGGCCCGTGACGCGCTGGTGACAAAAGGGCTGCGCAGGAACGGCTGGCGGGTGCTGAGGATCTGGGAGTGTGCACTGACCCTGAAGAGGCAGGCGGCAACCCTGAGGCGGCTGGTTCGCGCCCTGGCGGCATGAGCCGCTTCACATGCAGCTTGCGGTGTGCAGAAGCCGGGCAAGATCTTTCAGCCTCATGTGCGTCCTCCTGCATCGTCGCGCCTGCATCATGCTGATCCTGGCCGGGTGGGGGGTGCTGCTGCTCCCGGGCTGCGGGCAGCAGGAGCTGAAAACGGTTTCAGGAACCGCCATGGGGACAACCTGGAGCCTGAGGTCGGCGGAGGCGGGGGAGGCCGTCCGCCGGCTGGTGCAGGAGCATCTTGACCGGCGCGAGGCGGTGCTTTCGCACTGGCGGAAGGATTCGGCGGTGGGCAGGTTCAACCAAGTTTCATCCACGGACTGGCAGCCCGTCCCTCTGGAGCTGGTCGAGGTGGTCAGGCTGGCGCGCCGGATTGCCGATGACACGGAGGGGGCGCTGGACATCACGCTGGCCCCGGTCATCGAGGCGGCAGGGTTTGCACCGCCGACGGGGCCGGCGACGACGGTAACCGGCTGGCGTCACCTTCAGGTGCGGGATGAGCCGCCGGCCTTGAAAAAGGACGTGCCGGAGCTGCGCATCAACGTGGCGAGCGTCACCGAGGGCTTTGTCATTGACGAGCTGGCCGCCCTGCTGAAGGCGCGCGGGTTGAAGAACTTTTTGCTGGAGGTGGGCGGGGAGGTGTGCGCCGCCGGTTTGGCGCCGGGTGGCCGTTCGTGGTGGGCGGGCATCCAGGATCCGGGTGCTGCGCAGGGTGAGGTTCTTCAGCAGGTGCCGGTATCCGACCTGTCGCTGTCCACCAGCGGCACCTACCGGCACCAGAAGTACGGGCGCAGCCATCTCATCGATCCGCGCACGCTGCGGCCGGTGGCGCATGAGCTGGCCTCGGTCACGGTGCTGCATCCGTCCTGTGCGCTGGCGGATGGTTATGCCACGGCGTTGATGGTGCTGGGGCCGGGGCGCGGCAGGGCGGTGGCGGAGAGGCTCGGTCTGAGGGTCATCTGGATCAGCCAAGAGCAGGCTTGCCCAGGAGACGGACGTCATGACAGGATGGCGGAATGAAAGCATTTCACCTCCTGCTTCCTGCGTTGCTCGTGCCACTTGCCCTGGCGGAAACGGTCAAGGACCGGGAGGGGGCGGTGCGTGCGGACAAGGCAAGGATGGAGGCTGACAAGCGCTGGGCTTACAACGACATCGAGAGCGGCTTCAGGCAGGCGCGGCTCACAGGCAGGCCGCTGCTGGTGGTGATGCGCTGCGTTCCCTGCATGTCCTGCATGGGGCTGGACACGGCGGTGCTGATGGAGGGCGAGCAGATTTCGCCGCTGCTGGACCAGTTTGTCTGCGTGAGGGTGATCAACGCCAACGCCATCGACCTGACACGCTTCCAGTTCGACTACGACCTGTCCTTCTCGACACTCTTCTTCAACGGTGATGGCACGGTTTACGGCCGCTATGGATCGTGGTCGCACCAGAAGAACTCCGCCGACCAGACGCTGGCGGGCTACAAGCAGGCGCTGGAGGCGGTGCTGGCCATTCATCGTGGCTATCCGGCAAACAAGCCTGCGCTGGCGGGCAAGCAGCCCGGGCCTGTGGAGTATGTGAACCCGGTGGACATGCCGAAGCTGGCGGAGCGCTACACCCGTGAGCTGAACTGGGACGGCAAGGTGGTGCAGAGCTGCGTGCACTGTCACATGATCGGTGATGCCATGCGCGCCTCCTACCGCGACCGCAAGCAGCCGGTGCCGGACGAGTGGGTGTATCCGATGCCCGCGCCGGAGACCCTGGGCCTCACGTTGGCCGCCGACCAGGCCGCCACGGTGCAGGCGGTGACCGCGGGAGGTCTTGCCGACCAGGCGGGCGTGAAGGCTGGCGATGAGGTGGTGTCGTTTGCAGGCCAGCCGCTGGTTTCCACGGCCGATTTCGCCTGGGTCCTGCACCGCAGCGGCGACAGCGCCCGTCATGAAATGGTGGTCAGGCGTGACGGCGGGGAGAAGAAGCTGATCCTGGACCTGCCTTCCGGATGGAGGAAGGCGACGGACATTTCAGGCCGTGTCGGGACATGGTCCATGCGCGGCATGGCGGCGGGAGGACTGAACCTGGTGGACCTGACGGATGAAGAACGGCTTCAGCGCGGCCTGGGCATGGACGGCATGGCCCTGTGGGTGAAGGGGCTTGGCATGTATGGCATGCACGCCGCGGCCAAGAAGGCGGGGTTTCAAAAGGAGGACGTGCTGGTGGAGGTGGCGGGCATGAGGCAGCGCATGTCGGAAAGCAGGCTGCACGGCCACCTGATGCAGGAGCACCGGCAGGGAGAGAAGGTGCCCGTCAAGGTGCGCCGTGGTGACAGCACGGTCGAACTGCTGCTGCCGATGCAATGATCCATTGGAGAGGTTGCAGTCGAGAAGCGACCTGAGTGTTCATGGGCCTGATGAGTGGGGGCAGCTTGGGATCACCGGCCGAGGAGCAGGATGCCGCCGCTTTCTCCCGATGATCCCAAGGGCACTGGAGAAAGGAAGAAGCCGTAGCCGCCCCTGCTTGCGCCCTTTTGCAGGATGACGCCCTTGATGACGGGTTTGACGGTGGCGCTTCCGCTGTGGGTGAAGCTGCCGCCGACCAGTCCGAGTCCGGTGCTCGTGGTCAGGGTGAGCGTGTAGCTGGCGTCCGTGGCCGGAATCTTGGTGACGACGTTTGTCGTGGAGATGTTGAGGTTCTTGCTGATGCTGGCGGCAAGCTGGCCCTCGCTGATCAACAGTGTGGCATTGCCATTGACTGGGTCCGCCGCGCCCAGGCCGGGCAGTACGGAACTGCCCGTGGGGGCGGCGTATTTGCAGCCGATGACATCCAGGGAGACGCCTGCCGTCCAGCCGAGGGGATAGTAGCTCTGTCCGGCTTTTGCGGGTCGGAACCACTGCAGGCCGGCGCCAGTGACATCGCTGTCAGGGAGGTTGGTGTCGAACTGAAGCATGCCGCCAAGGGTCATTCCGGTCACGGTTGAAGTGCTTTGGATGATGAGGGCCAGCGGCATCTGAAAGTACTTGGAAAGAGGGGCGCTTGCCGTTGCAGTGGTGCCGTCTGCCAGAGTGGCCGCCACGCTGATCGTTCCATTGGGCTGAAGGGTCAGCTTGGCAAAGCCATCTCCCTGCGGATACTGGGCGGTGGTGAGCCCTGGTTGTGAGGCCTGGGCGGCGAAGACAATGGAGTAGATGCCGTTGCCCGTGCCTGCGGCGTTGAGGAAGCGGGACGGGACGAAGCTGCTGTTGCTGAAGACCGTCCTGTCTGCATCGATCATGCTGACATCACCATTGGCAGACTGGGTGACGCTGCCTGTGATCTTTTCAGTGCCTCCGGCCAGGTCAAGGTTCAGGTTCCAGGAAATCGTGGCGCTGGCGCCCGTGGCATCACCCGTATGCTTGTCAAAGGTGGTGGTGAAGCTGTGGTTGACGCCGCCGAAGTTGACCTTGCCGCTGAGAGCCCCTGTTGAAGTGAGGGTTCCTGTGAACAGGCCCAGGTTTCGCTGGGCCGGTGTGGTTCCTGCCGCCGGCTTTGCCAGTCCTGTGTAGCCGCCGGCGCTGAAGGGGGTGGCGAGGAAGTTGGCGGTGACGGACAGCCCCTCGGCCATGACGACCGTCAGGGTGGCGGATTCGGCGGCTGCTCCACTGACGCCGGGGGCGGTCCAGTAATCCCAGAAGTAGCCCGGGCTGGCCGTGGCCTTGAGAGTGTAGGTGACGCCTATCTGAGCCTGGCCGCCGACGAGCAGGGGGGTGAAGGCAACCGTGCCACCTGCCGCAGGAGTGATCGTCAGATCAAAATCACGCATGACCACATAGGTGAAGCTGCGCGTCACCACGGTGGAGACGTTGTCGTAGGCGTCATAACAGCGTACGGAAACCGTATTGTTTCCGGGAACCGGGCTGACGGAGGCAGCATAGGTGGCCGTCAGGCCGCCAGGTGCGAGGGTTAGCGCGGCGGCGTTGAAGGGGCCGCCATTGAGGCTCGCTTCGACCCTGTCCACAAGCTTGTTGTCCGAGGCCGTTCCGGTGATGTTGATGGAGCCGGTGGCGCTTTCCGAAACCTTGGCTGAGGCCAGGGGGGAGGTTATGGTCACGCCCGGGGGGGTGATGTCATCCTTCACCTGGATGGTGAAGTACTGGGGCGGGCTGATGTTGATGCCACCGTTGGCCGTTCCGCCGCTGTCCATCAGGGTGACCATGAGGGTGGCGGAACCTGACGTGCCGTTGGGCTTGTAGCTGAGCCCGCCGCCGGCGGCGATTGTCGGCGGCGTGGTGAAGATGCCGCTGCTGCCGACTTCCGTGACGACAAAGGTGAAGGTCTGGATGGACTCGGCGTCACCGTCATTGATGGAGGTGGCCCATTGTGGGAATGACTGCTGGGCGGTGGTGCCGGTGGCATGAACTTTGTCCGCTCCCTTGAGGAAGCCGGGAGCGTCGTTGACGGAGGTGATGGCAACCAGGACGGTGGCCGTGTTGCTGGTGGCTCCGGCTGCGTCGGTGGCGTTGAAGGTGAAGACCGTGGAGCCCGCGTAGTTGGGCGTGGGGATGAAGGTGGCCACATTGTCCACTGGGCTGGTCAGCGTGCCGCGGGTGGAGGGCGGAGGTGTGACGATGCTGCAAGCCGGCGTGTCCAGCCCCGGGTCCACTGACACCAGGCTGATGGGCAGCCCTGGGCTGTCCTCCAGCAGGCTGACCGACTGGTTCAAGGCTATGGGCACCACGTTGTTCACGACCATTTCAAAGGTGGTGGAGGATGACAGCGGAGGCGTGCTGTTGTCCGTGGCCGTGATGGTCACGGTGGTGTTGATGTCCGCAGGGGTGAAGCTCCAGTTCCAGGTGCCGGTTCCAGGGTCGCCGACCACTGTGCCAATGCTGGCGCTGAGGGTGACACTGGCATTGCCCTGGAGGTCTGAGAAGGTGCCTGCATTGGTCACGGTGCCTCCTTCGAGGACGGTCCTGGATGCGTTGATCACATCCACCATGGGTGTCGCATAGCTGACGGTCACGTCATTGCCGCTGCCACCGGCATAGCTGACCGCGACAGGAACGCCATTTAGGCTGATGATGCTTCCTTCAGGCAGGCTGGCAAAGGTTCCGGTTACAGGATCAGTGCCGTCGTTGTTCACGATCACAAAGGACTGTCCCTGCTGGGGCACATGACTGCCGTAGAGGCTGAGGACTGCGCCGTTGAGGTCGACTCCACCGGTGACGTTTAGCTGCTGGTAACCGGTGTTGGCTGCCGCGCCGTTGATGGCGATGGCAAGCACGGATCCACTTGCTGCCTTCACGGTGCCTGTGCCGGCGTTCACGTCAATCCCTGCATAACCCGGCCGGATGCCGCCAAGTGGGCCTGGCGAAAGGGTGACATCACCGCCTGCGGTCGCCAGAGGGCCGGAGCCGAGGTTGATGGAGTCGCCGCTGGAAAGTTGAAAATGGGTTTGTGATGTGCGTGTGATCGGAGTGCTGATCAGGACTTCGCCACCTGTTGAGCTGCCGACGGCCAGAGTGCCCGTGCTGATGCGGTCCAGCTCGGCCTCGGTCAGGCTCAGAAGCCCGCCCACCACCGTGGTGGCAACACCCAGGTTGACGGGGATGCCGGGATTGTAGGGCATGAGGGAAACCTGTCCGTTCACCTGGGTCCGGATATCGGCGGTGCCGTCAAAGTTCATGCTGTCGGAGACCAGGATGATGCTGCCGCCGCCGGGCAGGGTGGTGATGGCGCCGGAGGTCTGGATGACCAGGCCGCTGCTGTTTGTGCCGCCGCCTTCGATGCCGACAACCTCCACATCCGCTCCGGCGGAGGAGATGAGGGAGCCGCTGCCGGTCAGCAGGACGCCGATGTTGCCCGGTCCTGAGGAGGAGCCTCCTGCTCCTTGAACAAGAACCCGCCCTGAGGTGCCGCCCAGGATGTCGGTGCCCGAGTGGATTCGCACACCCAACTGCGATCCGGCGGCGTCATCACCACCGCGTCCCATGACGGTCACATCGCCCGTTCCGGTGGATTGCAGCAGCACGTTGACAAGATTGATGCCGATGAAGCTGCCCGGGGTCGGAACCGCCTGCTGATTGGCTTCGAGCGTCAGGTCCCCGTTTTCGCTGATGAGGCCGGCCCCCGTGCCGATGACCAGGGTCTTGCTGGCCTTGAGCGTCATGCCGCCGGCACCGGTTGTCCTCAGGCTGGATCCTCCGTTCAGGCTGATGGTGTCGGCTCCAGGAGTGACGGCATCATCCTGAAGGTTGACGTCCAGGTGCGCCCCGGGCGCAAAAAGGATGCCGCCCGTGAAGCTGACGCTGTCATTGCCGGATCCACCATTGACCGTCAGTCCTGGAAGCTGGCCGGAGAAGGCGCTGATCGTGACATCATTGGCGCCCTCGGTGGCGTTGACCGTGATGGTGCTGATGGCGGACAGCGTCAGGTTTCCTGAGGATCCGACGGGAACGATGACGCCGTTCACGCTGAAACTGCGCCCGGCGGCGGCAAAGAGAATCGAGGCCGGTGCAGGTTCTGAAACGAGGAGAAGGTCGCTGTATCCGCCGTTGTCAGTCACAATCATGGCTCCGCCGGTGGTCGTCACGGAATAGTCGGTGAGCACCGTGATGGTGAATGTCTGGGGCGGGCTGGTGTCCTGTCCATTGTTGGCGGTGCCGCCATTGTCAGAAAGGGTCACTGTGACCTGGGCGGTTCCCGGGGTGCCGTTGGGGACGTAGCTGAGGCTTCCGGCTGCGGAAACGG
>JABARQ010000013.1 GCA_019186985.1 Prosthecobacter sp.
GACCGAGAAGCCCAGGGTCTGGCCTGCTTCATCCGCCGCCCCTGGATGAATGGCGGTGGCCCAGCCTGCCACGGTTTGAGCAGCGCTGGTGCCAGGCCGCAGGACCTGGTCGGCGCCCTTCACGAAGGAGGGCGCGTCGTTCACGGGCGTCACATGGACGGTGATCACCGACTCGTTGCTGACTCCGCCGTCGTCATCCGTGGCAATGTATTTGAAGCTGGTGCTGCCATTGAAGTTGGATGCCGGGGTGAAGACGGCGCCGCCGCCGCTGATGCTGACCGAGCCCTCTGCCGACGGCGGTGCCGAGGAGATGCTCAGCACCACGGTGTCAGCACCCGGGTCGACTGCCGTGAGGGTGATGTTTACCGAGCTGTCTTCGAGCGTGGTGACCGACTGTGGGAGGGTCGTGGGGGGGACGTTGAGGACGTTGAGCTGAAAGCTGGCGGAGGCCACGGCGGCCGGCACGGCGTTGTCCGTGGCGGTGATGGTCACGGTCTGCGTCTGCCCGGGGCCGTCTGTGGGCACATGGCTCCAGGACCAGGTGCCGAGGCTGTCGTTTTTGACAATGACGCCGATGCTGGCGCTGAGGGTGACCGAGGCATTGCCGTCCGCGTCTGCAAAGGTGCCTGTCATGGAGGCTGCCGAACCTTCGGCGATGGTCACGGAAGGGCTGCCTGCGGCAAGCGTCGGCAGACTGTTCTGGCCGCCGCCCGTCAGGGTGATGTCGTAGGGGTTTTCATCGCTGTCGTTACTGGCGACATGGAGGGCGGCGTTGCGCTGGCCCATGCCTCCTGGGGAGAAGGTGACCGTGAAGGTCGTGGTGCCCGAAGGTCCTGGCACCGGGGCGGTGGGAGGACTGGTGATGGCAAAGTCGGCGGCATGCGCTCCGTCCACCGTGATCGCAAGGCCGGTCAGGCTGCCGGAGCCTGTGTTTCGGATGGTGAACACGCGGCTGGAGCTCTGGCCTGCGGCCACGGCGCCGAACGAGAAGCTGCCTCCATCTTCAATGACAGTTCCTTCCGGTTGTTCGATCACGATTTCGGGCATCTGCGGCACGCCTCCGGGAGTGCCGGTGCATTCCACCAGGCCCGAGCTGCCGTTCTGCCGTCCGCTGACGCTTCTTCCCCTGGCTCTGACCTGGGCGCCTGCGGGAATGGAGCCGCCTTCAAAGCGCCATCCGCCGGTAATCCGGACCCCTTCGCCCAGGGCGGTCCAGCTGGCCCCGTCGTCCTGGGAGGTTTCAAAAGTGACCTGGTCAACTTCAGGTCCCGAACCGGAACGAAGCCAGGAAACCTGGCTGGAGTCGGCCATCAGCTCCTGGCCCGCAGGGTCATTGAGCAGGCGGGCAAGGCTGCTTCTGCTTCCCCCGCCCAGCGAACCGAAGGTTCCTCCGATCAGAACCCGGCCGTCCGCCTGGATGGCAAGGCTGTGGACGCTGCTGTCGTGACAGGAGCTTGGCGCGCCATCAAAGCTGGCATCCAGCGAGCCGTCGGGATGAAGGCGTACGCAGCCGCTGCTTGTGGAGGTTTCATCATCGCCGTCGTCACCATCATCATCATTGTCGTGGCTCTCAAAGGAGCCGGCGACCAGGATCTTGCCATCTGTTTGCAGGACCATGCAGCGGATGCCTTCTTCAATGTCCAGGGAGGTGTGGAAGGTGGTGGCGTCCTCCAGGCTGCCGTTTGGATGAAGGCGTGCTATGCCGCTCCGGCACACACCATTGAAATGGGAAAAGGTGCCTCCCAGAAGAATCTTGCCGTCCGGCTGGACCAGCATGCTGTAGACCTGCCCGTTGGCCCCGGTTCCGGTGTTGAAGGTGTCCACGCCCTCAAGGGAGCCGTTGGCAAGGAGACGGACCACACGCGAACGGTGATGGCCGACGCCTTCGTCAAGGATCCCTCCGACGAGAATCCTGCCATCCGGCTGGACGGCGATGCAGCGCACCTGGCCGTTGGAGCCGATGTCCGGGGAAAAGGTCTGGGTGTCCTCGATCGTGCCGTCGGTGTTGAGGCGGGCGAACCTCGACCGGGGCTCTCCATGCACCTGGCTGAAATTGCCGCCGATCAGAATCTTTCCATCCGCCTGCAGGGCCATGCAGGACACATAGGAGGATGCGCCGCAGCCGCCGCCGCCCGACGCGAAGGCATCAAGCGTGCCGTTGGCGTTCAGCCGCGCGATGCCTCCGCGGGGGGCGCCGTTCACGCTGTTGAACTGCCCTCCAATGACGATCCTGCCGTCCTTCTGCACCAGCAGGCAGTTGATGCGCCCATTGACCGTGGCCGTCGTGTTGAAGGAGTCCGAGCTGTCAAGCGCCCCGCTCGGCGTGAGCCTCGCGATGTTGGTTCTCGGCTGGCCGTTGACGCTGCTGAACCGGCCGGCGACCAGGATCCTGCCGTCCGCCTGAGTGGCGATGGCATGCACCTGGCCGTTGACCGCAGGCGAGAAGCCCGGATCCAGGGTGCCCGTCGCCGGAGCGACGACGCCGCTCGACAGGACGGGCAGGCAGGCCACGGTCAGGAACAGGCGATGGAGGTGGAGTCTTGTCTTCATGGTCCCGGGTTTTTTTTTGTTCGGTGATTTACAAGGATTTGGGCGTGCACCTCATCAGATGGAGGCCTTCTTCACGAGCTAATTTTCGTAACCAAATGGTAAGACTCATGTTATTTGTCCGCTGTCGGCGGAACAATCCGAAAGGCGGTGAACGCAATGCCGGCTTGAAGGAGGCCAATGCGGGCGTAGGAGTCATGCCGGGTCCGGCTGGAGGAATCTCCAGGCATTCAGGAAATGGCGACTTTTCACATGGCAGCTGACATGACCAAACCCCAAGAGGCAGCGCCCGCGCTGCGACTTCTGAGCCTCCTTGCGTGCACCTTGTCCGCCAGCCTGGGTGCTCTTGAGCCCGCAGGCCTGAAGGCCCTCGGCCAGCTGGTTGAGAAGGCGGTGGCCGCAAAAAATCCGCCGGGGGCCGTGGTGTGGTTGGAGCACAAGGGCCAGGTGCACACCCTGGTGAAGGGCGTGCGTGAGCTGGTGCCTGTCCGGGAGGAGATGACGCTGGACACGGTCTTTGACGCGGCTTCGCTGACCAAGGTGGTGGCGACAACGCCCTGCGTCATGCAGCTCGCCGAGGCGGGGAGGATCGACATCGAGTCTCCGGTGAGCCGCTATCTGCCCGAGTTTGTCGGCGAGGGGCGTGAACAGGTGTGTGTGCGGCACCTGCTCACGCACACCTCAGGCCTGCCCGCAGGCATTCCCAAGGAGCCGGCTTGGACAGGTTATGCCGAAGGCCTGCGGCGGGCGACGTCCAGCATTCCCGAGGCTGCGCCGGACAGCCTTTTCCGCTACAGCGACATCAACTTCATCCTGCTGGGGGAGATTGTTCAGCGCGTCAGCGGCCGGAAGCTGGACGTGTTGGCCGCGGAGCGCGTGTTCAAGCCGCTGAAGATGGCGGCGACGCGCTTCAGTCCCCCGGCAGGCTGGCGTGCCCGCATTGCACCGACGGAGCGGGATGAGTTCGGCCAGATGCTGAACGGAGTGGTGCATGATCCCACCTCGCGGCGCATGGGCGGCGTGACGGGACATGCGGGTCTGTTCACCACGGCGGCCGACCTGGCGCGTTATGCGCGGATGATCCTGGGCGGCGGCGAGCTGGAGGGCGTGCGGATTTTAAAGGCGGAGACGATCCGGCGCATGCAGCAGGTGCAGACGGCGGCGACGGTGCTGGAAAGGCGAGGGCTTGGCTGGGACATTGACTCAGCCTTCAGCAGGCCGAGGGGCGAGGTGTTTCCCATCGGGTCGTTCGGCCACACCGGGTTCACCGGGACAAGCCTGTGGATTGATCCGGCCTCGCAGACCTTCGTCATCTTCCTCAGTTCAAGGCTGCACCCGGAGGGCGGCGGCAGTGTGCGCGACCTTTACGAGCAGGTGGGGACGGCGGCGGCGAAATGCGTGCCGGGCTTTGATTTCAAAGGTGTCGGGGATGCCCTGCCGAAGCGTGCTGAAAACGAGGTGCCGACGGTGCTCAACGGCATCGATGTGCTGGAGCGCGATGGGTTTGCCGCGCTGAAGGGGCTGCGCGTGGGGCTGATCACCAACCACACCGGGATCAACGTGCGCCGGGAAAGCAGCATCGACCTCCTGCATGCGGCGAAGGATGTCAGGCTGCGCGCCCTGTTCAGCCCGGAGCATGGCATCCGCGGCGAGCTGGACCAGGAGAAGATCGGCGACAGCAAGGATGCCAGGACGGGGCTGCCGGTGTTCAGCCTCTACGGTGAGGCGCGGGCGCCTGGTGCGGAGCAGATGAAGGACCTGGATGCGCTGGTCTTTGACATCCAGGACATCGGCTGCCGTTTCTACACCTACATCTCAACGCTTCGGCTGAGCCTGGAGGCGGCGGCGAAGGCGGGCAAAAAGTTCATCGTGCTTGACCGCGTGAATCCTGCGGGCGGCCTCCATGTCGAGGGGCCTGTGCTGGTGGACGAGGAGAAGTTCACGGCGACCCACGCGATGCCGCTGCGTCACGGCATGACGGTGGGCGAGCTGGCGCAGCTGATGAACGCCGAACGAAAAGCTGGGGCGGACCTGCGGGTCATCCGTGTCGAGGGCTGGAGGCGCGGGCTGATGTTTGACCAGACCGGACTGCCCTGGCAGAACCCGTCGCCCAACATGCGGTCTCCGGAGGCGGCGCTGCTGTATCCCGGCGTCGGGCTGCTGGAGTTCAGCGTCAGCGTCGGGCGTGGCACGGACACGCCCTTCCAGGTGGTGGGTGCGCCCTATGTGGATGACCTGCGGCTGGCGCATGAGCTGAACAGGCTCGGCCTTCCCGGCCTGCGGTTTGTGCCGGTGCGGTTCAAGCCGTCGGCCAGCGTCTTCAAGGACCGGATGTGCGGAGGTGTCCGGCTGGTGGTCACGGACCGGGAGGTGCTGCAGCCCGTGGCTGCGGGGATCGCCATCGCCACCATCCTTCAGAAGCTGCATCCCGGTGAGTTTGCGGTCGAAAAGGTCGGCACGCTGCTGAACCAGAAGCGGCTGCTGGAGATGATCCGCAGCGGCGGCGGCTGGCGCAGTGTCACGGCGGCCTGGACGGATGAGCTGGCGGATTTCATGACCCGCAGGCAGGCGGTGCTGCTTTATTGAGCGCAGGTTGGTTTCGGAGATAAAAGTGGTTCTCTTCAGGAAGCTGGTCGTGTATAAGCCGGACCGCATGACGCGCCTCCGTTTCGCCGCACTTCTCACCGCAGCCCTGACGCTTGCCGGATGCCAGACGCCTGTTTATCAGGAGCAGGGCTGGGCCTCCTACATCGCCGACAGCTATGCGGGCCGGATGACGTCCTCGGGCCAGGTTTATCATCCGAACTATTACACGGCGGCGCAGAACACGCTGCCCTTTGGCACGGAGCTGACCGTGAAAAACTTGTACACGGGCCGGAGCGTGAAGGTGCTGGTGACGGACCGTTTCCCCTACTATCCGGGACGGGTGATCAACCTGTCCAGCGCCGCCGCCGGGCAGATCGGGATGACGCCGATGCAGCTCGCCCAGGTGAAGGTCACCGCCTACAAGCTGCCTCAGCAGGGTTATGGAACCGGAGCTCATGCGCAGCAGGCCGGCTATTATTCACAGCCTGCGCAGCAGCAGACCTATCAGCCTCCGGCCCAGCAGCAGTGGCAGCAGCCGGTTCAACAGCCGGCCCCGCTGATCCCGTCCTATTCCCAGCAGCAGGCCGGCGCGATGTACGGACCGCCGCCCCAGGCCGCCTACAACCAGGGCGCCCCGACTTACCAGGCCACGCAGCAGGCGGCCAAGCCCTCTTTTTTTCAGCGGCTGCGCGGCGCCAGCACCCCCAGTGCTCCGGCCTACCAGGGCGGGGGGGCGCCTCCGGCCGGCCTTCAGACCTTCTAAGCCTCCCCTGCCTAACCAAGGATTGTTCATGGACTCCCCCCCGCCGCTGCTCCGCATCCGCGACCTGAAGGTCAGCTTCCGACGTCATGACGCTCCGCCGACCCAGGCGGTGAAGGGCGTCAGCCTCGACCTCGCGCAGGGTGAATCCATCGCCATCGTGGGCGAAAGCGGCAGCGGCAAGAGCGCCACGGCGCTGGCCCTCGCCAGGCTGCTTCCGGAACCGCCGGCGATGATCACCGCATCCGAGCTCGGCATTGCGGGGCATGACGTGCTGGGCATGAGCGCGAGCGGGCTGCGCAAGGTGCGGGGGAAGGAGATTGCGTATGTCTTCCAGGAGCCCACGACGTCGCTCAATCCGGTGCTGACCGTGCGAACGCAGGTCGGAGAGTCGCTGGCGCTGCATCGTCCGGAGGTGAAGGACCGTGACGCCGAGATCCTGCACTGGCTGCAGAAGGTGGGCATCACGGAGCCGGAGAAGCGGCTGCGCGCCTACCCGCATGAGCTGAGCGGTGGCATGCAGCAGCGCGTGATGATCGCCATGGCCCTGTGCTGTCATCCGAAGCTGCTGGTGGCCGACGAGCCGACGACCGCGCTGGATGTGACGATTCAGAAGCAGATCATGGAGCTGCTCGCCGGGCTTCGGCGGGACCTGGGGATGAGCCTCATCCTGATCACGCACAACTTTGGCATCATCCGTGACGTTGCAGACCGTGTGGCGGTGATGTTTCGCGGGCAAATCGTCGAGACGGGGCCGACCGAGGAGGTGTTGAGCCGTCCGCAGCATCCCTACACCCGGGCCCTGCTGGACTGCGTGCCGAAAATGGGCGCACGGCAGGCGCGGCTGCGCACGATCGACCATGCGGCTCTGGAAGCCCTGGGTGCATGAGACGGAGGCGACGAAAGACGACGCGGTTCTGGCGCCTGGCCCTGCTGCTGGTCCTTGGCTGGCTGGGCTGGGATGGCGTGGTGCAAAGGCCCGCCTCGCCTGCGCGGGACGCCACCCAGGTCTTCGAGGTCATCCCCGGGGCGCGGCTGCATCCTCATCCTGACAATGACGGTGACAGCTTTCACCTGGAGCACAACGGCCAGGTCCATGAGTTCCGGCTTTATTTTGCCGATTGTCCGGAAAAGAAGCGTCATCACCTCAACGGCCAGCGTCTTGCCGAACAGGGTGCGTATTTTGACGGGCTTGATGAAGCCCGCACCCTCGCCCTAGGCAGGCAGGCCGAGGCCTTCACCCGGGAGATGCTGACCTCGCAGCCGTTCACCCTCTTCACCAAGTGGCACAAGGTTTATGACAGCGGACGGTATTACGCCTTCGTCGTGTTTGCCGACGGCGTGGATCTTTCCGCCAGGCTGGTGCAGGCGGGGCTGGCGCGCATACACACACGGGGAACCACCCTGCCGACAAACCAGGATGCGAAGACCCATGAACTGGAGCTCAGGCGTCTGGAAGCCGTGGCGCGTGAGCGGCGGCTCGGAGGCTGGGGGATGAGGTAGGACTCCGGCCACCCTCAGAGCCGGCGGACTTTCACTCCCCGGATCCTGCCCTCCGTGTTCCAGGTCGCGAAGCCGAACGGCAGGCAGTGGTCGATGTATCCCGGGCGCAGGCCGACCTGCCTTCCCTTGATGCTGACGTTCACCACCGGCCGCCCGTTCACCCAGGCACGGATGTCCTCAGGACGCACTTCGATGCGGACATGATGCCACACGCCATTCGCAAACTTTTGTTCGGCGCGTGTTGAGTTTTCACTCGCATCCTTGAAGTCGATGCTGGAGATGCCGGTCAGGGTGCCCCCCCAGCCGCCGATCACAAAGGTGGCGTGGCTTGAATGGCTGGACACCGGAAAGGTGCACATGCCGAAGATGTCATCGCCATCGACCCTCATGGCCTCGTACTCGATGGCATAATCCGTTCCTGGCATTCCGAGGGCCTGCCAGGCCGCGAACTTGCAGCCTGTCATGGGCAGGCCGGCCGGCAGAGTCAGTGAATTGGCGGTGACCTGCATGGAACCTTCATCAGGAATGCCTGATTTCCGCCATTGGGACAGCAGGGCGCTGCCAAGGAGGTCCCATTCTCTTGGGAGGGAAGGACTTGCACCGTTCCTGTCGCAGCCGACCGCCAGACACACGGCCGCCAGGATGAAGGCGTTTGCTGGAAAATTCATGAAGTTCTATTGGAATAAGGCTCGGGTTGTTCCAGTTTCCAACTAAGAAAAAGCTGGAAAGCTTGCTTCGAACTCGACAATAGCATTTGCCACAAATCAACATGCGACGCTCGCCTCCTGACCACCGCTCCCTGCTTGCCACCACCGTGCTGAACCTGCGCAGCCGTCGTGCCGTTTCCCGTTCCGGCCTTGCGAAATTGGTGAATGCCTCGGCGTCCACGCTTGGACTGTATGTGGACCAGTTGATCGACATGGGGCTGGCCAGGGAGGTTGGCATGGAACGCATGTCGAAACTGGGGCGCCCGATGCGCCTGCTTGCACTTAATGCGGAGTCGGGCTGGTTTGCCGGTGTTGAATTCACCGCCCAGCGGGTTCAGGCGACGGCGGTTGACTTCGCCGGAGGCATCGTCACCACCGAGAAAAAGGAGCTTCCTGAGCAGGCGGATGTGCAGACCGTGCTGAAGACGGTGGCGGATCTCATCATCACCCTGCACCTGACCTGCAACAGGCCCCTGATGGGCATAGGCATCGGCGTCCCCGGCCTGCTGGACCGCAGGCGGGGGGTGGCGCGCTATTTCTCATTTCTCAAGGGCTGGCGGGACGTGCCGCTGGCAGAGGTCATTACACAGAGCTTCCGGGTGCCGACGGTGCTGGAAAACAACCTTCGTGTCATCGCCCTTGCCGAACGTTGGTTCGGCCAGGGCGGCGACCTGGAGGATTTTGTGGTGCTCGGTCCGCGCAGCGGCCTGGGCCTGAGCATGGTTCATCGCGGGGAGCTGATGCGCGGGGCCCATGAGATGGCGGGCGAGGTCGGAATGTGGACCTGGCCGCAGCCTGACGGAGATCTGGCGATGCATGACCATCTTTCCGCACCCGCCGTCTATCGACGCATGGCATCACTCGCGTCTGACGCTCCCTTTCCCGCCGACCTTCGTGAATCCCTGGCCAGGGTGGCGGATCCGGAGTCAGCGGCCTGGAAAAGCGTCGTTCTGGATTTTGCCCGCCTCACCCGCAGCCTGCAGCTGATGCTCGATCCTGAGAAGATCTTCCTTCATGGACCGCTGACGAGCCTTGGACAGCGCTTCTGCGACGATGTCATGGCCTGCGCGGACACCCTGCGTCCTGAGCTTCCTGACATGAAGGTCCAGCTCGTCCCCTCGAAGCTCGATGATGATGCAGGCGCGCTGGGGGCGGCAAGCCTGGCGATGGAGGCCTGGGAGCCGGGTGCTTGAAGCTCAGGGCCGCAGGGCGCGACGGAAGGCCTGGGTGGTCCAGACGACGGGGTAAAGTCTTTCGTGGTACCAGAGTCTTGCAAAATAAAGGCCGATGGGCGCGGGTCGGAACTCGGTGCCTTCCCGGGTGGCCCCCAGCAGCCAGGTGACCGCCTCCCTGCCGGCCTTTTGATGCTCCGCCCGGCCGCTGCCGAGGAGGGCATGCGCGGCCATGGCGGTTTCTTCCACGGTGGGTGGCGCCTCGGCATCGCCTCCAAATCCTCCGTCCTGCTTCTGCGTGTTCACCAGAAATTCCAACCCTTGGTTGATGAGGTCCTGCGCCAGATTTGCGAGCGCCTGATTTTCCGACAGATGGTTCACGACGGCCGCCGTGCCATAGACGGGGTTCTCCTCCTCGCCCACATGTTCGTTGCCGAACCAAAGGGGTGACCAGGAGCCGTCGGCCCGCTGGGTCCCCTTCAGATAGGCCAGGGCCTTGTGTGTGGCCTTCATCAGCCGTGGCATCACGGCCGGCGGCTGCCAGACCCACCAGGCCAGCAGGGCATGGGCCGTGATTTCAGGGGTGCTGCGGTCAAAGGGCAGGGTGCCCCAGCCGCGGCAGAAGGTCGGTACGCCGCCATCCCGGTTTTGAAGGTCGAGCAGCCAGGTGACGCCGGCATGGGCCGCGGCCTGCGCTTCATCACCGGCCTTTCTCAGCGCGATGAGTGCGCCCGAGGTGTCATCTGCGTCCGGGACTCCACCCGGAAGATCGGTCCAGGCCCAGCCGCCAGGGGCGGCGTTGGTGAAGGGATGCACGTCCTGATACTGCTGCTGAAGCAGCCATTTCACGGTGGCGGGCTCGATCTCATCCAGGGCCTTCACCGACAGCGTCGTGCCCCAGGTGGCCAGGTTGGTGTCGATGGGCCAGCTTCCGTCGGACCGCATTGAGCGGGTGAGAAACTCCACCGCTCCTGGGATGCAGGGGTGGTCTTTTTCGCCGGCCGCCGCCAGGGCCATGGTGACAAAGCTGGTGAGCGGGGTCGCCTCCAGGTAGCCGCCGCTGGAGGGCTGAAGGGCCTTCAGCATCGGGGAGATGCGGGGCCAGAGGGCGGCGCGAATCCAGCGGAGCGGATTCCACCAGGCGGGCGGTGCGTTTCGATGCCGGGTGCGGCCGATGGCAATCAGGGCGGGCAGGGCATAGCTGACGACCGGCAGGCCGATGGCGCCGAACCAACGACGTGGAAACGCGGCCAGCTCGAAGGGCAGGGGCAGCACGCGTTGCCAGGCCCGGTCACCCAGGGTTCCGCAGATGGCGCAGAGCATGAGGATCGGCACGGAGAAGGTGCGGTCCTTGCCGTAACGGGCGATCACGGCACGCTGGATGGCTGCCGGATCCAGGGAGCCGACACGACGGGTGATCCAGGCTTCGCACTGACGCAGGGATTCAGTGGCGGCATGACGGCCGGCTTCGTCCGACGAAGCACTGCTGCTCCAGAGGCGGAGGGCGCTCCAGCAAAGCAGGGTGGTGGACAGGTTGCTCTGGCTCAGGGTGGTGTCGCCCCAGCCTCCGTCGGTGTTTTGATGGGAGGCAAGCCAGCGCGCGCCTGCCTGGATCATCGCCCCGTGCCTGGTGGCGTCCACGCCATGCAGCGCGACCAGCGCGGTGGCGGTGCTCAGGGCGCTGCTGGACAGCTCCCCCTCCCAGTGTGCGGCCGTGCCACGCAGGGACAAAAGATGCCCGCGGGCATTGGCGAAGGCGGTCTGGAGACGGTCGGTCATGGCAGGGCGCGCAGAGTTGAACAATCGCCGCCTCGATCAAGCGGGCATCGTTCATCCGGCATCATTCTTTGCCGGGCTGTCATGAGGCGGAGTTCCCGGCCGGGCTTCAGCCGCGCGTGACGCGCATCACCCTGCCGTTGCGGACGGCGAGGTTGAGCCGTGATTCGCTGTAGTCCATCGTCACGGGAAAGGTGATGCCGTTGCGTTCAACAACCCGGCAGTCCAAACCGGACTGACGGGCGCGGTGCATGGCCTCGGCCTCAGGCAGCCCGATCAGGTTTTCGGGCCGGAGCGGGGCGGCCCTGGGATGATGATGCCGGTGCGGTGGAGCAGGCGTGGGATGAAGATGCCCCGGCGGATGCGAGGGCGCATGCGATGGGGGAGGCGGTGGCAGCAGGCAGGATGCAAGAGCCAGGGGCAGGGCGGACAGCAGGAGTTTTTTCACGGTCCCAACCCAACCATGGCCGAGGTGCGTTGACGAGCTTGAAGTATCCCAGGCCGTGATTGTCATTCCCGCTGAAGGGACGGGCTGGCGGGATGCGTTTTCATCGCCCGTCATCATGCGATCCATCTGCCTCTCCCTCCTGCTTTTTCCCGTCCTGCTCGGCGCCGAAGACCTGCGCTGGTTCAAGGGCAACACGCACACCCACTCGCTGTGGAGCGATGGCAACGACTTCCCGGACATGATCTCGGCCTGGTACAAGGAGCATGGCTACGACTTCCTCGGCATGTCCGACCACAACACGCTGAACTCCGGTGAGAAGTGGGTGACGGAGGCGGTCATCGAAAAGAAGAAGATCGCCCTGGGGCCGAAGGTTCTGGACAAATATAACCAAAAGTTTGGCACTGATTGGGTGGAGACACGGAGCAATGCCAGGGGTGAGCTGGAGGTGCGTCTGAAGACGCTGGAGGAATACCGGCGGAAGCTGGAGGAGCCCGGCAAGTTCCTCCTGGTCCAGGCGGAGGAGGTCAGCGCCGGCTTTGGCAAGGCGCCGCTCCACATCAACGCCGTGAACCTGACGGAGGCCCTGCAGCCGAAAAAGGACCTGCAGACCCTGCGCGAAACCCTGCGCCAGAACCTTCAGATGATCGCCGAGCACGCGGTGAAGGCGGGTCGTCCGGTGTTGGCCCATGTCAATCATCCCAACTTCCGCTGGGCGATGACGGCGGACGACCTGGCGCATGTGGTCGAGGACCGGTTCTTCGAGATCTACAACGGCCACCCGGGCATCTATTATGCGGGCGAGGCCTCGCGCGTGGATTCCGACCACGAGCGCATCTGGGACATCGCCAACACGATCCGCATCGCCGAGCTGAAGCAGCCGCCGCTTTACGGCGTGGGCACGGATGACAGCCACAACTACCACGGCGGATCGGCCACGCCCGGCCGCGGCTGGGTCATGGTGCGGGCGGCGAAGCTCGACGCCAATGCGCTCGTGGAGGCCATGCAGCGTGGTGACTTCTACGCCTCCACCGGCGTGACGCTGGATGACGTGAGCTATGACAAGGCGGCACGCACGCTGAAGCTGAAGATCCAGGGCAGGCCCGGCGTGAAATACCGCACCGAGTTCCGCGGCACGCTGAAGAACTATGACCGCGCCGTGAAGGAGGTGGACGCCCCGGCTGAGGATCCCCAGCCCCGGCGCCTGCAGCATGGCGCCGACATCGGCACGGTGCTGGCGAGCAGCGAGGGCCTGGAGCCGTCCTACACGCTCACCGGTGACGAACTTTATGTTCGCGCCATCGTCATCACCGACCAGCTGATGGAGAACCCGGCGCAGCCGGATCATCTTCAGAAGGCCTGGACGCAGCCGGTGGGCTGGTGAGCCGGCGGAGGCGTCAGGCCTGGATGCGATGCGGTTGCACGGGCTCCGAGAATCCCTTGAGCTGCATGGGGGGCAGCGGGGTGGAGGAAACCTCCGTCCCGGCGGCCTCGACGGTGGCCGGGTCGGCGATGATCTCACCCGCCTGGGCGATGCTGCAAAGGCGGGAGGCGAGGTTCACATGATGGCCGAGCACGGTGTAGCTGAGCCGTTTGTCGGAGCCCATGCAGCCGGCCACCACGGTGCCCGTGGCGAGCCCGATGCCGATCTCCAGGGGATGCCGGGCGGTGGTGTTCATCACGCGCCGCCTGGCCTGCATGGCCTGGGCGCATCTCACGGCGCGCAGGGTGTCCTCACGGCTGCCTTCAGGCGCACCGAAAAGCACCATGATCAGGTCACCGACAAACTTGTCCACGGTGCCGCCATGGGCGTAGGCCACGTCGGTGAGGGCGGTCATGTGCTCGTTCAGCAGCTCGATGACCTCGTGCGGCGGCATCTTCTCCGTCAGGGCGGTGAAGCCGCGGATGTCACAGAACAGCATGGTGACCTGGCGCAGTTCGCCGCCCAGGGCGCCCGGGTTGTCGATGAGCCTGTCTGCGATGGTTCGGTCCGCGACGGCGTTCAGGACGCTGCGGTACTTTTCCTGAAGCGCGAGGCCGGCCGCCATGTCATTGAAGGATTGGGAGACGCGGCCCAGTTCGTCCCGGCTCACCGGCACGCGCACCTCGTAGTTGCCTTTTTCGATCTCCTGGGCGGCTGTGACGAGGCTTCTCACCGGGCCGGACAGGCCGCGTGAGACGATGGTGACCAGCAGGAGGGCGACTCCGAGGGCGAGGATGCCAAGTCCGGCGGCGCTCCGGCGCAGGTCATGGATTTCATCATGCAGCGGGGCGAGTGAATAAAAGTTCACCTGGGCCGCCTGGGGAAAGGGTGAATCGGGGTTCAGGATCCGATAGATGAGGCGGTGCTGCACGCCGTCGATCGGCACCAGGATCTGCCGCCGTTCCTTGGAGGACTTGCGCAGCGCCTCCTCCATGGCGGCGGCGATGACATCCTTTTGGTTTTCCGGGACGGTGCTGGAGACCAGCCTGCCCTCCACATAGATGCCGCCCATGATTTCGCCGGATTCGCTGCGGCGGGTCTGTTCGTAGAGGGCGCGGTCGGCGAGCGCGGGCAGGGGAAGGCCGAACAGCAGGGCTCCGAGCAGCTTCTCCGTGCCCGGCTCCCGGAGCGGCGTGATGAAGACCTCACGCACCTGCTCGCCACGCTTTTCGCCGGCCTCGACAATCAGGTAGCCGACCTCCTGGCGGGTCAGGACTTCCGCAAGGTCACGCTTTCCCAGCCAGGGCATCACGGAGGATCGTCGGCTGACGACCGCAGGTTCCGGGGACAGTGCCTCGTCGAAGTCCTTGCCTGCTCGTGGGCGTGGATGGGTGATGAAGTCACCCCTGGCGTCGATCAGCGCGATGAAGGGGGCGCCGAGGGTGCCGTTGGCGGAAATCCCTGGCTTGGTGGGCTGAAGATCACGGCGTTCGGGACGCAGCGCATTTTTGACGCCCGCCCTGGCGTCCGCACGAAGAGGCGCAGGTCCAAACTCACTCTGCAGCCTCTCCCTGGCCAGTGCCTCCAGGGATGGACGCAGGATCATGGAGGCCTTGAAATAGTCCTTTTCGCCCATGCTGCTGAGGACCTCCGGATTCTCGGCCAGGCGCTCCAGCACAGCCGCCAGGGCCTCAAAGCGCTTGTTCTTGGCCTGTGTGACCGCCCCGATCTGGTTTTCAAACTGTTCCTCGAACAGCTTCTGGTAGGTGACGCTGAACTTTCTCTCCGCCAGCAGCAGGGCGCCCGTGGTGACTCCGGCCACGATGGGAAAGATGGACAGGATCAGCCTGGCTCGAAACGTGGAAAGGAACTTCATTCAGCGAGGGGGATGCTCGGAAAACTGCAACCCCGCGTCGAGGAGAAAGTTTGCGGCTACATTCCCGCCGTGTGGCAGCAGCTTGGGATGTCCTGGCTGCCAAAGTCCAGCGTGCCACGCAGCCGCCAGGCCATGATGACGGCGGCGGTGAGCGCAAGGCCGCGCTGCAGCTTGCGCATCGTGCCCGGCTGAAGGCGGCCGCCAAGCCAGTGGAGCTGGGTTTGGGCAAGCCACAGCAGGGGCAGGGTGCCAAGACCGAAGGCGAGGGCGAAGCCGGAGCCTTTCACCGGGCTGCCATTCGCCATGGCGAGGGCAAACATGACGTAAAGCGGACCGCAGGGAAGCAGGGGGGTGCCGAGGCCGAGGAGTCCGGCGCGCACGGTGCTTTTCATGCGGAAAGCGGCGGTTTGAAAGCGGCGCAGCCCGGCGCTGAGAAAGCGGGGCTTGGGCAGCCAGGTGTCCAGGCCGATGCCGACCATGGCGAAGGCCAGCACGAGCAGCCAGGGCAGGACGATGCCGGCGCCATGCTGGAAAAAGCCCAGGGGCACGACGCCGATCATGCCGGCCAGGGCGCCGACGACGGCATAGGCGAGCAGACGTCCGGCGTGGTACATGCCGGTGGCCTTCATGAAGCCGCCGCCCTGGGGGTTCACCGCCCAGGAGCAGGAGAGCGGCCCGCACATGCCGACGCAGTGCACGCTGGTCACGAGACCTGCGAGAAAGGCGGCGGCGCTGGTGTCGATGCCGGTCATGGCTTCTGCTCGATGGAGATGCGCTTCACCTCCTGAGGCTTGTGCTTGGAGGCAAAGAAGATGAAGGCGACCCAGAGGGCCACGAATCCGAGGAAGGCCAGGATGGGAAGCAGCCAGGGATTATTGAAGAAAAGCTTTCGGATCGAGAGGTGCATGGGAGCGGAGGCGTGGATCGGGGCCGAGGAATTCCATGACGCGCGTCGTCATGCTGTCACCGCGGCGGGTGTCGGTGACCTTGACCTGGAGACGGAAGGATTTTTCAAAGGCTTTCTCAGGCAGGGAAAGGACGAGCGTCTTCTGCTCCTCGCCCATGGCGGGCACCTCGAGCAGCTGGTCCAGGCCAGTGGCCTTCAGTCCGGCGGGCGCGGCGCCGACCAGCTCGAGGCGGTAGGTGGAGGGCTCGTTGCGCTTGTTGATGACACGCACGAGGAACTGATTGCGGACGATGTCGTCGGCCACGTAGAAGGGCGCTCCGATCATGCGCACGGCGCTGGCCCTGAGGGCGGAGATGCGGGTGCTGGCAAAGGCGAAGGCGGCGACGCCTGCGAGCAGCATGAAGGTGTAGAAAATGGTCCTCGGGCGGATGACCTTGGTCCTGCCGCCCTTGAGCCCGACATAGGAGTCATAACGCACCAGGCCGGTGGGGCGCTTGAGCTTGGTCATGATGTCATCGCAGGCGTCAACACAGGCCGCACAGCCGATGCACTCCAGCTGCATGCCGTTGCGGATGTCGATGCCCGTCGGGCAGACCTGCACGCAGCGGCGGCAGTCGATGCAGGAGCCGGTGGTGCTGCCGGCCTTGCCGCGCGGCTCCCCGCGCGACTTGTCATAGCCGATGACGATGCTGTGATCGTCGGTCAGCGCCGACTGAAGACGGCCGTAGGGGCAGAGGATGATGCAGAACTGTTCGCGGAACCAGCTGAAGCTGAAGTAGAGAGCGCCGGTCAGGAAGGAGACGATGCCAAAGGCCAGGAAGTGCTCCGTGGGCGGCCCCTTCATCATCTCGTAGAGCTTTTTGATGGAGACGAAGTAGCTCAGGAAGATGTGGGCGATCAGGGCCGACACCAGCACGAACAAACCATGCTTCAGTAGGCGTTTCGTGACCTTGCCGGCCGACCAGGGGGCGTCTTCAAGTCGGCGGCGCGCGGTGGCATCACCGTCGATCAGGCGTTCGATGCGACGGTAGACATGCTCCAGGAAGACCGTGTAGGGGCAGGTCCAGCCGCACCAGAGCCGGCCGAAGAGGGCGGTGATGTAAAAGAGCGAGAAGGCCAGCCCGGTGATGAGGAAGAAACCCACCCAGAGATCCTGGGTCGCCAGGGTGAGGCCCATGAAGTGAAACCGGCGCTCCTGAACATCCAGGAACACCGCCGGATAGCCGTTCACCGGGATCCAGGGCAGGGCGATGTAGATCAGAAGCAGGAGCGCTCCGGCCAGCCTGCGCAGGTGGGTGAAGCGCCCTTTGACATCCGCCGGATGAATGAACTTCCTGGAACCATCGGTGTGAATCGAGGAAAGCGTCTCCAGCGTGGGGGTCTTCATGATCTGGAATTACTTCTTCAGGGGCGAGTCGGCGGCAAGGGTGAAAGGCTCACCCTTTTCGTGCTTGCTCAGAATGAAGGCCAGAACTTCGACGACCCGCTGCAAACCGAGCTGGGGTTCCCAGGGTGGCATGCCCTTGGTGACATCCGGGGCGCCCTTGCGGATGATGGTCAGCATCTGCGTGGGGTTGCTGCCATGCTTCCATTCCTTGTCGTTCAGCGGCAGGCCGGGAAGCTTGGCACCGGCGAGGTGGGCGCTCAGGTCCGGGGCATGGCAGGCGACGCAGGTGGTGGCGTAGGTGGCGGCACCGGCCTCGACGATCTTGGGATCCTTCGACATCGCCCAGAGCTTGTCGTCACTGATGAGCTCCAGCTCCTTTTTCTGCTGTTCGGCGATCTTGGCCATGGCCTGGTCCACCTTGCTGGTGTCCGAGGTGCCGAGGCCGAATTGATAATACGCCACCCAGGCGATGACGAACCAGACCATGGTGATGTACCAGGTGCCAAGCCACCAGTTGGGAAGCTTTTGATCATACTCCTGGATTCCATCGTAGGTGTGGTCACGGAGCACGGGGCCTTGGTCTTTGGGTTTCTCGGTGTTCATGGGAGTGTGAAGCGGCTTCAAAAGAACAAAGGCGGGAGGTCCTGAACTGCTCCTCCATCGTTGCTCATCCAGTGTCCGATCTTGCGCCAGGCTGCGCAAGCCTGTTGTAATCGGCGCTTGATCCCGGTCCGGCCCGGGCTTCCTGTCGCCATTCCATGCCCGCATCCGACCCCTCCCAGGCCCCCCTCGGCGTCTTCGACTCCGGCGTCGGCGGACTCACCGTTGTGCGCGCCCTGCGCGAGCTGATGCCACAGGAGTCCATCGTGTACCTCGGGGACACGGCCCGCGTTCCCTACGGCTCAAAATCGCCCGACACCATCCGCCGCTTCTCCGTGGAGGACACGCAGTTTTTGATGGGCCATGGCGTCAAGGCCGTGGTGGTGGCCTGCAACACGGCCACGGCCCATGCCCTGCCCCTGCTCCAGGCGACCTTCCGTGTCCCGGTCATCGGCGTCATCGAGCCCGGGGTCGAGGCGACGCTGTCGGACCCCAGGTGCGAACGTGTCGGCATCATGGGGACGGCGGGCACGATCCGCAGCAGCGCCTACCAGTACGCCCTGGCCATGCGCCGCCCCGGCCTGCAGATCCATGCCTCCGCCACGCCGCTGCTGGTGCCGTTTATCGAGGAGGGCTGGATCGACCACCCGGCGCTGAAGCTGGTGCTGCGGCAGTACCTGGAGCCCCTGCTGGAGAAGGGGATTGACACGCTGATGCTGGGCTGCACGCATTACCCGCTGCTCATGCCGGTGCTGAAGAAGATGCTGGGGAAAAAGGTGCGGCTGGTGGACAGCGCCAGCACCTGCGCCGCCCACACCCTTCGAGTGCTTGAGGAACAGAAGCTTCTGCGCCGGGCGCGCAGCAAGCCGGTGTTGGACATCTACCTCACCGACCTCTCCGAACAGGCCGAGGCGATGACCCGCAGGTTCCTGGGCGCCGACTTCGGCCGCGTGAAGAAGGCGAGCCTGTGAAAAGGCGGACGCGCAAACCCTGCCCGCCGCTTTGACGGCTTCGCGCTTTTGCGGATGTCCTTCGCCGGATTGTCTTCCAGGCTACGGGAGTTGTTGGGATTCACGACTGCCATCCCAAGGAGGCATGCCGCATCCTCCTGGGGCATGTGATGGGGAAAAGAACAATCCGGCACTTGGAAACCGCGTCCGTTCACCAGGAAAACCGGCTGATCCGGCACTCATTGATGATGTGGCATTCATCGAGCCGAGCTGGAGGCTCGCGGGAGGTTAGCCGGTGGTGAAGCGAGACATGGCGAGCGAGAACCACCGGTTCCATGTGGCCTAACCATCGCCTGACCTGGGCAGCGCCCTGGAGGGGTGCGAGAAGGGGGCGGTTGGGGCATGGCGGCAGCACAGGGTTGGCGATGGTTTCTCGCGTCCTTCCAGGACGCGGTGAACGTGGAACGTGGGGGTGGCGACGTTGCCCTGGGGTTTTCACTCGCCGGGCTCGTTTCACCCCAGGCTAATCTCTTTCGAGCCTCCGGCTCGGAGGAGCCGGAGGTATGCATCCTTATGGCCGAGCGAAAACGGATCGAGGCAAAGGAGCATGAGGCTGAAGAGGTTCAGCCGACCAAGAGACCTTGGCCACTTGGGCATAACCTGGACGCTAGGGAGCGAGGTGGGGGTGAAAATGCCCCCATCTCCCATGGCAGGAGCAGGAGGCCTGGGAATCACCGGATAATTCGAGGGTTGATGAGCTTGCCTAAAGACGATGCCACATCTTGAATGAAGGCGACTGAGTTCCCTGCCTAAAGCTTTTCATCCGACCATGTCTCGACCGCCGAAAGCCAAGACTGCTGACAAGGATTCCTCCACAGCCAACCTGGGGTTTGAGGCGAAGCTCTGGCTCGCCGCCGACAAGTTGCGGAACAAGATGGACGCGGCGGAACCCGTGCAAAGTGGATCTGACCCGCAAATTACCATCGGGGCTACCGGAGCGAGACGGACAATATGCAAAATTGTCGCGCAGTGTTCGAACTAGAACAAGTCATCGCCGAATGAACAAGAAAGCCCTCACCGAGACGGACATCCGCACCAAGTTCATCACGCCTGCGATTGTCGGCGGGGACGGGACGAAGTGGAACGTCATGACGCAGGTGCGCGAAGAGGTCTTTTTCACCAAGGGACGCGTCATCGTGCGTGGAAAGACCGTGAAGCGGGGCGAGGCGAAAAAGGCGGACTACCTTCTCGACTACAAGCCCAACCTCTGTCTCGCGGTCGTGGAGGCGAAGGACAACAACCACGCCGTCGGCGCGGGCATGCCGCAGGCCTTGGAGTATGCGGAGATTCTCGACCTGCCGTTTGCCTACAGCTCGAATGGAGATGCCTTTCTGGAGCATGACCGCACCGGAGGCTCGGCGGTCTTGGAGAGGGAAATCCCGCTCGATCAGTTTCCCACGCCTGATGAGCTTTGGCAGCGTTACTGCACGGCCAAGGGGCTGAAGCCTGACGAGATCGCCATCACCGTTCAGGACTACTACGACGACGGCTCCGGCAAGGCACCGCGCTACTACCAGCTCATCGCCATCAACCGCACCGTCGATGCCATCGCTCGCGGGGAGAACCGGCTCCTGCTCGTCATGGCCACGGGCACCGGGAAGACCTACACCGCCTTCCAGATCATCTGGCGGCTGTGGAAGTCGGGGGCCAAGAAGCGCATCCTGTTCCTCGTGGATCGGAACATCCTCGCCGATCAGACCAAGACGAACGACTTCAAGCCCTTCGGTGCCGCCATGACGAAGGTCACGAACCGCACGGTGGACAAGTCTTTCGAGATCTACCTCTGCCTCTATCAAGCCGTCACCGGCACCGAGGAGGAGGACAACATCTACAAGCAGTTCTCGCGGGACTTCTTCGATCTGGTCATCGTCGATGAGTGCCATCGCGGCAGCGCGGCGGATGATGCACGCTGGCGGCAGGTGCTGGAATACTTCTCCTCCGCCACACAGATCGGCCTCACCGCCACGCCGAAGGAAACGAAGGACGTGTCGAACATCGAATACTTCGGCGAGCCCGTCTACACCTACTCGCTGCGTCAGGGCATCAGCGATGGCTTCCTCGCTCCTTACAAGGTCGTGCGCATCGGATTGGACAAGGACCTCGACGGCTGGCGTCCGGAGGACGGGCAGCGGGACAAACACGGCCAGCTTATCGAGGACCGGGAATACAATGACCGCGACTTTGACCGGAACCTCATCTTGGAAAAGCGCACGGCCATCGTCGCGGCGAAGGTCACCGAGTTCTTGAAGGCCACCAGCCGCTTCTCGAAGACCATCATCTTCTGCGAAAACATCGAGCACGCCGAGCGCATGCGGCAGGCCATGGTGAATGCCAATGCCGACCTCGCCGCCGCGAATCCGAACTACGTCGTCCGCATCACTGGCGACAACAGCGCGGGCAAGGCCCAGCTCGACAACTTCATCGACCCGGAGAAGACCTATCCCGTCATCGCCACCACCTCGCAGCTCATGTCCACCGGGGTCGATGCGCAGACCTGCAAATTGATCGTCCTGGACAAGCGCATCGGCTCCATGACCGAGTTCAAGCAGATCATCGGTCGCGGCACGCGCATCAATGAGGACTACAACAAGCTCTTCTTCACCATCATGGACTTCAAGCGGGCCACCGCCCTCTTTGCGGATCCTGACTTCGATGGCGATCCCGTGCAGATTTACGAGCCCAGAAGTGACGACACTGTCGTGCCACCGGATGAAACGTCAGAAGATGACAGCACTGTCAGCGAAGGCGCCACCAGCTACGGGGATGACTGCCACGATGCCTCTGGCGATGATGGCGACAACCGTGGTGATCCACCCACGAAATACTACGTCGATAACGTCGAGGTCCGCGTCGCCACCGAGCGGGTGCAATACCTTGATGAAGGCGGCAGGCTCATCACCGAATCTTTGAAGGACTACTCCCGCAAAACTGTGCGCAAGGAGTTCGCTTCAATGGATGAGTTTTTGACCGTGTGGAACTCCGCGGAAAAGAAGCAGGCCGTTCTGGAGGAACTCGCCACCAAGGGCGTCTTTCTCGATGAACTGGCGGATCAGGTGGGTCACGATTTCGATGCCTTCGACCTCGTCTGCCACATCGCCTTCGATGCCCCGCCGCTCACGCGGAAGGAACGGGCGGAGAAGGTCAAGAAGCGGAACGTTTTCGGCCAATACGGCGAGCAGGCCCGCGCCGTGCTCGACGCCCTGCTCCAGAAGTATGCCGACAGCGGCATCACCAGCGTCGAGTCTCTCGAAATCCTCAAAGTCGATCCCTTCACCCAGCACGGCACGCCCGTCGAGATCGTGAAACTCTTCGGCGGCAAGCCGGGCTATTTGAAGGCCATCCGGGAGCTGGAAACGGAACTTTACCGAAAGGCGGCGTGATGAGCGATTCCATCCCAAGGTTCAGTGACTACCTCGTCTTTGTGGACGAAAGCGGCGATCACAATCTCACCCAGATTGACCCTCAGTTTCCGGTTTTTGTACTGCTTTTCGCGATCATTCCCAAGTCGGACTATGTCGAGCGTGTGTGTCCTGATCTTCAGCGCTTCAAGTTTGAGTTCTGGGGCCATGATGAGGCCGTGCTGCACGAGCATGAAATCCGAAAGCCCTTTGGTGACTTTCTCTTTTTATTGCAGAGGCCCCTTCGTGAGCGGTTTCTCGCGTCACTCACCCGGCAGATGGTCGCACTGCCCGCCACGGTCATTGCCGTGGTGATCGACAAGCCTGCCTATGCTGCCCGCTACCATCAGCCGGTGAACCCCTACGACTACGCGATGGAGGCAGGACTGGAGCGCGTGTTCCGGCATTTGGAAGGACTCGGGCAGGCAGAGTCAACCACCTCCATCATTGTTGAAAAGCGCGGCAGGCGTGAGGATGCCGAGCTAGAGCTTGCGTTTCGCCGCGTGTGCGACGGTGCCAACACCCTGCACAGGCCGTTTCCTCTTCAACTCGTCATGATCCCGAAAGCCTCCAACTCCACGGGTCTGCAATTGACCGACCTCATGGCGCGTCCTGTAGCGCTGAAACACCTGCGGCCCGATCAGCCGAACCGCGCCTACGAAATCATCGAAGCCAAGTTTCGCCGCAGCCCGGCGGGGAAAATCGAAGGCTGGGGACTGAAACTCCTGCCCTAGAAATGCGAAAGGCCTCCGGGAAATCCCAGAAGCCTAGCGCCGACCGGAGATTTCCAGTCCAACTTGCCTCCATATTCATCCAATCTTCTGAGTCAGTCAATTTTCGTTTTCATGCCCAACGTCTCCAACCTCGTCAAAACCATCCAGGACATCATGCGCAAGGACGCCGGAACTTACGGCGATGCGCAGCGGCTGGAGCAGCTCGGGTGGATGTTCTTCCTGAAGATCTTCGATGACCGCGAGCAGGAGATGGAGCTCCTGCGGGACCACTACAAGTCCCCGCTGCCGCAGCACCTGCGCTGGTCGAGCTGGGCCAAGGACGAGGAAGGCATCACCGGCGATGCGCTGCTCGATTTCGTCAACAACACCCTCCTGCCGAAGCTGAAGGCCCTCACCGGCGGCGCGGACAAGATCGCCGGGCTCATCCGCATGGCGTTTGAGGACGCCAACAACTACATGAAGAACGGCACGTTGATGCGGCAGGTCATCAACAAGATCAACGGCATCGACTTCAACGCCTCCGATGACCGCCACATGTTTGGCGACATCTATGAGAAGCTCCTCAAGGACCTCCAGTCCGCCGGAAACGCGGGCGAGTTCTACACGCCCCGCGCTGTCACCCAGTTCATCGTCGAGCAGGTGAATCCCCGGCTCGGGGAAAGCGTGCTCGATCCCGCCTGCGGCACCGGCGGCTTCCTCGTCTGCGCCATCGAGCACCTGCGAAAACAGGCCAAGGACGAAAACGACGAGCGCAGCATCCAGGAATGCTTCGCCGGCATCGAGAAGAAGCACCTGCCGCATGTCCTGTGCATGACCAATCTCATGCTCCACGGCATCGACGTGCCCTCCAACGTCCGTCATGACAACACCCTCTCCCGCCCGCTGCGTGACTGGGGGCCAAAGGAGCGCGTGGACTGCATCGTCACCAATCCGCCCTTCGGCGGCATGGAGGAGGACGGCATCGAGGCGAACTATCCCGCCGACTTCCGCACCCGCGAGACCGCGGACCTCTTCCTCGTGCTCATCATGAAGCTGCTGAAGCCCGGTGGCCGTGCCGGGCTCGTCCTGCCGGATGGCACGCTCTTTGGCGAAGGCGTCAAAACCCGCATCAAAGAGGCCCTGCTCACCGAGTGCAACCTGCACACCATCGTCCGCCTGCCGAACGGCGTCTTCAATCCCTACACCGGCATCCGCACGAACCTCCTCTTCTTCACCAAAGGCACGCCCACGAAGGAAGTCTGGTATTACGAGCATCCCTACCCGCCCGGAGCCAAGAGCTACAACAAGACGAAACCCATCCGCATCGAGGAGTTTGATCCCATCAAGGCCTGGTGGGGCAGCGAGGTCGATGCGTTCAAGGCCCGCGTTGAAAACGACCGCGCCTGGCGTGTCTCCATCGACCAGATCAAGGCCGGGAACTTCAATCTCGACCTCAAGAACCCCCACAGCACCGAAGAAGGCCCCGGCGATGTGGACCACCTCCTGCCGGAGTATGAAAAGCTGCTCCAGGAGATCGCCGAGACGCGCGGGCAGCTCAAGACGCAATTGATGGAGGCCCTCACCCGATGAAAAAGAAACCTGCCATCAAGCGAACCGCCGTCGCCAAGACGAAGCCCGACAATCTCGCCCCGCTCATCGCCGAGGTGCGAAATCTCGTCCAGTCCGCCCGCCGGGGCGTTGCATCCGTCGTCGATACATTTCAAGTGCTCACGAACTTCGAGATCGGTCGCCGCATCGTCGAGCATGAGCAGAAGGGCGAGAAACGAGCCGGCTACGGGCAGGAAATGCTGAAGGCGCTCTCAATCCGACTGACCGAAGAATTCGGCAGGGGCTTTTCCATCACCAATCTTCAGTTGATGCGGAAATTCTTCATCGAGAACGAAAACCGAATTCAACAGAAGGCTTCTGTTAAATTGGCATCCAAGGGGATTTTGCAGACACCCTCGGCGACTTCGGACCCCGTCGAGATTTGGCAGAAGCCTGCTGCTAAATTCAGGAATCCCTTCACCCTGAGCTGGTCCCACTACGTTGAACTCCTTCCCATCAAAGACCCCGAAGAGCGCCGTTTTTATGAGATTGAGGCCACCAACGAAGGTTGGTCCGTGCCCGAACTCCGCCGCCAGAAAGCCTCCGCCCTCTACCACCGTCTCGCCCTCAGCCGTGACAAGGCAGGCATCCGCAAACTGGCCAGGGAAGGCCAGATCATCACCAAGCCGGAGGATGTGCTGAAAAACCCCTTCGTCCTGGAGTTCCTGGGGCTGGATGAAAAGTCCGGCTACTCCGAATCCGACCTCGAATCCGCCATCATCACCCATCTGGAAAAATTCCTCCTGGAGCTGGGGAAGGGTTTTCTTTTCGAGGCGCGGCAGAAACGCTTCACCTTCGATGGCGACCACTACTTCCTCGATCTCGTCTTCTACAACCGGCTCCTGCGCTGCTATCTGGTCATCGACCTCAAGCTCGACAAGATCACCCACCAGGACCTCGGGCAGATGCAGATGTATGTGAACTACTACGACCGTCATGTGAAGCTGCCGGAGGAAAACGCCACCATCGGCCTGCTGCTCTGCCGGGAGAAAAATGACGCCGTGGTGGAACTCACGCTTCCCAAGGACGCCAACATCCACGCCAAAGAATACCAGCTCTATCTACCCTCGAAGGAGCTGCTCAAGGCCAAGCTCCTCGAATGGGTGCGGATGGAAAGCATGAATGCCAAAGGATGAAGCATGAAAAACGCCGATCTTCATCCTTCATCCCTCCTCCTTCAGACTTTCTTCCAAAAGTTCGACCTCTTCGCCGACGCCCCCGATGCGGTGGCGAAGATGCGGGAGCTGGTGCTGGAATGGGCGGCCACTGGCAAGTTGTATCACAACGATTCAGTCGAGTGGAAGGAGTGTGTCTTGGCCGACGTGATCGAGCTGATTTCGGGGCAACACCTGCTGGCTCACGAGCACAACGACGAGGGACGAGGCATTCCATATCTCACCGGTCCATCTGACTTCGGCGAGAAGACTCCAATTCCAACTCGTTGGACCGATCAGCCGAAGGTTACTGCAATGCCTGGCGACATCTTGATCACGGTAAAGGGGGCGGGGGTTGGAAAGACAAACCTCCTTGTTGCTCAGCCAACCGCAATAAGTCGCCAGCTCATGGCAATTCGCGTCACCGGTGCCGATCCTGAATTTGTGCATCTCGTGTTGAAGCGAGCCGCTGAACACTTTCAGAACGCCAAAACTGGCATCGCGATCCCTGGCATCGGGAGAAAAGAGGTTCTAGGCTTGAAAGTAGTTCTCCCACCCCTCGCCGAGCAGAAGCGGATCGTGGCGAAGGTGGATGAGTTGATGGCGTTGTGTGACCGGCTGGAGGCGCAGCAGCAGGAAAGGGAGGCGAAGGCCAGCCAGCTCGCCCGCGCCTCGCTGGCCCGCTTCGCCGACGCCCCCACCGCGGCCAACCTGGACTATCTCTTCCATTCCTCCTTCAGCATTCCTCCTTCGGATTTGCGGAAGTCCATCCTCACCCTCGCCGTCCAAGGCAAACTCGTCCCCCAAGACCCGAACGACGAACCGGCGGAGGAAATTGTCCGTCGCACTAAGACCGAATGGCCTGATGCGGTTGAATCGCCAATCGATGAGGCGGAGCTGCCTTGGTCTTTACCCTCGTGTTGGACGTGGGTTCGACTCGGAGAAATTGCGAACATCAAACACGGATACGCTTTCAGCAGCGAGTCATTCACGTCCGCGCCTACCTCGTATGTGCTCACGACGCCGGGCAATTTCTACGAGTCGGGCGGCTTCCGTGATCGAGGTGCGAACACCAAGTATTTCAACGGTGAAGTTCCCCCATCGTTCGTGTTCAATGCGGGAGACCTCATCATCCCAATGACCGAGCAGGCAGCAGGTTTGCTTGGGAGTCCGGCATTTATCCCAGACGACGGGAAGATTTACCTTCACAATCAACGGCTCGGGAAAATGGAGTTCTACTCGGACGAAGTGCTGCCTTCGTATGTGTTTTGGTTCTTCAACGACGATTTCTTTAGGGGTGAACTGGCGCGGACCTGCACGGGAATGAAGGTGAGGCACACATCACCGAAGCGGATTCTCAAAGTGCCAATCCCACTCCCACCCCTCGCCGAACAACGGCGGATCGTGGCCAAAGTGGAGCAACTGATGGCCTTGGTGGACGCGTTGGAAACGCAGCTCGCCGCCTCCCGCACCACCGCCGCCAACCTCCTCTCCGCCGTCGTGGCGGAACTCACCGCTGGCTGAGACCTTTCCCTCCGCCCCGCATGCGCTCCAACGTTCCTGAAAAGCTGCTCCGCCTCATCGACGAGATCGACGAGCACGGCCACGCGAGCCTCCAACGGCTGGCGGTGCTGACCAAGTGGTTTATGCCAGCGGAGCGACCCGGCACCTTCGGCCTTTGGGTGGCGAAACGGTCGGCCGGGCGAAAAGGCAAGACCACGGGAGAAGCCGGTGCTTTGCTGGATGAGGCGCGGAAGCTGCTGGGCATCACCTCGACACGGGAAAGCTTTCTCCATCGTCCAGCCCCGCAGGCGGCCGCCTTGCTGCACGAGCAGGCCGCCGCGCTGCTCATCTCGATGAAGCCGAATGCCTGCCGGCCTCTCCTGCTGGTGCGGCAGGGGCTGGCGCTCTATCTTGGCCTCGATCAAGGCCCTGAGGCCGCCTGCGCCCTCGCTACCGCCTTCTGCCAGCATCACGACCCGCGTCTGGGTCAAACCCTCTGCGGCCCGAGTCGAACCAAGCTCTTCGACGTCATCGACTTCATGCACCGCATCGAGGCCATCGAAGAAGACGAAGGACGCTGAGCGTCTCCAATCCATCCTGCCCCACAAACCGCCATGCCCTTCACTGACGACGAACTCACGCAGCACCTGCGAGTGCTGGAGGAATGCTTTTGGTCCCGACGCCGTCCGCCGCTGCATTTGCGCGACAAGGTGCGCGAGGGTCAGCGCATCCAGGACCGCACCATTGAGCTCTTTCTCGTCCGCCCGGCCTTCCAACGCCCCGGCGAGTGGGTGGAGGAAAGCATCGCCAAGGTCCAAAGCATGGTTCATCAAGGCGTGTGGCGCATTTTCTGGAAACGAGCGAGCGGCCGCTGGTTCCGCTACCAGCCCTGCCCGGAGACTGCCTCGCTCGATGAAGCGCTCCGCGTGATCGACGAGGATGCCAGCGGCTGCTTCTTCGGCTGAACTTTTCCCATGCTCACTCCACCCCTCACCCAACAACGGCGGATCGTGGCCAAAGTGGAGCAACGGATGGCCTTGGTGGACGGGTTGGAAACGCAGCTCGCCGCCTCCCGCACCACCGCCACGAACCTCCTCTCCGCCCTCGTGGCGGAACTCAAAGCTGCTTAGCATGATCCGCACGCTCCAGTTCACCGGCTTCATCGAGCCCGCCAAGCGCGGGATCACGAAGCCTTTGATCATTCAAGCCAGGAGCCCGGATGGCAGCCGGGAGACGATCTTTCTCAAAACGAACGCCGGTTATGCGGACAGGCCGCAGTCGGCTGGTATCGAACTCTTCACCACGCTGGTGGCGCGGCGGCTGGGCTTGACGGCTCCTGAACCGGTGCTGGTGGAGGTGCCGGAAAACGCTGGCCGCCTTGTCCATGATGCTCCCGAGCATGCGGACCTGCTGAGTCGAAGTGCCGGGCTGAACTTTGGGACGCTGGCGCTGGGGGCGGACTGGAAGGTGTGGCTGCCGGACCTGTCCACCCGCAGCTTCCCCGCCGAGACGGTGGAGACGGTGCTGGCCTTTGACGGGCTGATGCAGCACACCGACCGGGAAGCCGAGAACCCCAACCTGATGTGGAAGGGCCACGAACTGGCGGTGCTGGATCATGAGAAGGTCTTTGGCTACCTGACGCTGGCGGAAGGTGATGCGAAGCCCTGGCGGCCTTTTTTCCAAGCACGGCCCTTTGCCCGGCATGTGCTGGCACCGGCCGGTCGCCGGCTGATGAGCGCGGATTTTGGAAAAGGGATGTGGGAACGCATCCTGGAGCAGGAATTGGGAGGGGGCTTTGACGAGTGCCTGCAAGCTGCCGAGGCGGCATTTCCCGCCGCCAAAGTGGACTTGGCCCGAATTCGTGCGTATTTAACCGCCCTGGTGACCGATGCCGGGGACTTCTTCGATTACCTCAAAGTGTCTCTCCAACCATGAATGCCCACGACTACAGCTACAGCTTCCTGCGTTACTGCCAGGACCGCGAGGCGGGGGAATTTGCCAACATCGGCGTGCTCTTCTGGTGCCCGCAGGATCGGTTTCTCGGGTTTCGAGGCAGTCACCGCTATGCCCGGCTGACACATTTCTTCGGGGACCTCGACCGGGATGGTTACCGGCTGCTGGTGGCCCATGTGGAGCGTCGGTTCGACCAGATGGCGGAAGATGTCGTCAACGGCCTGCCGCTGGACCCGCTGCCCGCCAGCGCCCGTGAACTGGCGACGAAGGTGGTGCCGGAGGATGACGGAGCGCTGCTCTGGAGTCCGGCCCGTGGTGGCATCACGGCTGATCCGGCTGCTGAGCTGACGTTTGTCTATGACCGTTTCATTGGAAAGCATCACGAGGTGAAGGAGGCCACGCGCCGGGACGACAGAGAGGTCTTCATCCAGGCCTTCCGCTCGATCTTCACCTCACCCAAGTTGGCTGATCGGATGCACGAGCATGAAGTGGTGGCCCCGCTGGCCAGCCATGTCTTCAAGCACGCCTGGAAGAACGGCGTGTGGAATGTCTATGAGACGCTGTCCTTTGACATGGCTGATCCGGACTCCATCGAGCGCAAGGCGCACACTTGGTATGGCCGCAGCATGCATCTAGCCCAGGCCAAGGAAGCCCCGAAGCTGCACTATCTGCTCGGCAGGCCGAGCCTGACGGAAAACGCCCGCCACTATGGCCGGGCCAAGGACATCCTGAACTCTTGTGATGGCATTACGCTCATCGAGGAAGATGAAGCGGCAGATTTTGGTCGTGACTTGGAAAGCCGTGTGCTGAGCACGGTGCATGAGTGAGAAGGCAGGCAATTCAAAGCAACTGATGGCCTTGGTGGACGCGTTGGAAACGCAGCCCGTTGCCTCCTGCACCACCGTCGCCAACCTCCTCCCCGCTCCTTGTGGCGGAACTACTGTGTGCCGATTGGGTGTGATCCCCAGCTCCTAGTGCATGGCATCCATCTGGCCCTGAGCTTCAGGTCCAGGCGTGGAGGCGGCTGTCGAGTTGGAAGACCTGGCCGCTGACGTGGGGCAGGCTGTCCAGGAAGGCGATGAAGCGTGCGGCGTCCTGGACGGTGTTCAGACGGCCGAGGGTGTGGGTGGCGAGGATGTGTCGGGCATGGGCCTCGTCCTGGAGCAGGTGGCGCGTCATCTTGGTGTCGAGGAAACCCGGCAGGACGCAGTTGGCGCGGATGCCGCGCGGGCCGTATTCGGCGGCCAGGGACTGGGTGAGCCCGATCAGGCCGGCCTTGGCGGCGGCATAATTGGCTTGTCCGGCCGGTCCGTCGAGGGCGCTGAAGGAGCCGATGTGTACCAGGTGGCCGCGGCGCTGCCGGAGCATGATCTTGAGGGCGGCTTGGGAGCAGAGAAAGGCGCCCTTGAGGTTCACTTCAAGAACCTGCGAAAAATCCTCCTCGCTCATCTTCAGCATGAGGGCATCCCGGGTGATGCCGGCGGCATAAATCAGAAGATCAAGCTGCGGCAAGGGCGCGAAGGCCCTCTCCACGGAGGCCTTGTCGGTCACGTCCAGCTCCAGCCGGTCCGGGGCATGCACCTGCCAGCCCTGGCGCTCCAGCTCCGTCTTCAGCGCCATGGCGAGGTCTCCGGCACCGCCGGTGATTAGCGCGACTGGCGGGGCGGTGCTCATGAGCCGCCGTCCTGCGCCGGCTTTGCCTTCGTGCCGAGGCCGAGGAAGAAGAGGATGCTGGAGGAGACCAGCATGGAGCCGCAGAGGACGTAGAAGCCGTTGTCGAAGGAGCCCGTGGTGGTTTTCACCCAGCCCATCAGGGTCGGGCCGGCGAGGCCGCCCAGGTTGCCGACGGAGTTGATGAGGCCGATGCTGCCGGCTGCGGCGGCTTCCGCCAGGAACAGGCTGGGCAGCGACCAGAAGGCGGGCATGTACATCTTGAAGCCGGCGAAGGCGACCATGAAGCAGGTGATGGTCAGCGGCAGATTGCCTTTGGTGAACGGCGCGCAAAGCATGGCGATGGCTCCCATGACAATGGGCAGGCAGGCATGCAGGCGGCGTTCCTGGAAGTGGTCGGAGCTCCAGCCGCCGAAGAGCTGGCCGCACAGGGCCAGGGTGGGCGGCAGGATGATGAGCCAGGTGAGCTTGTTCATGCTCATCTGGTACCATTCATTGATCACGCTGGGCATGAAGAACTCCATGCTGTAGCTGCACATGACCGTGCAGAAATAGGCGGAGCAGAGCAGCAGGACCTTCGGGTGCTGGAAGGCCTCCAGGACGGTCATGCGCCTGCCGCGGGTTTTGGCCTGGCGCTCCTTTTCCAGCTCCTGCTCCAGGGCCTCGGCCTCCTCCGGGGTGAGCCACTTCGCCTGGCGGGGGCGGTCGGTCAGCAGCCAGAGCACGCCGATGCCGAGAAGCACGGCGGGGATGCCCCAGAAGACATAGACCCACTGCCAGCCGACCATGCCGAGCAGGGGCGGATGGGCGGCGTCCGAACCGATTTTGAGGAGTTCGTTGGAGATCTTCGGGCTGATCATCTGCGCGAAGGGCGTGGCGATGAGGAAGTAGGAGAGCGCCTTGGCGCGGTCGCGTGAGGTGAACCAGTGGGTCAGGTAGACGATGACGCCGGGGAAGAATCCCGCCTCGGCCAGGCCAAGCAGGAAGCGCACGACATAAAAATGGTTGGGCGTCTTCACGCAGGCCGTGAGCGCGGCCATGAGGCCCCAGGAGACCATGATGCGGCAGATCCATTTGCGGGCGCTCCAGCGTTCGACCATCAGCGTGCCGGGGATTTCCAGGAGGAAGTAGCCGAGGAAGAAGATGCCCGCCCCGAAGCCGATGACCGCGTCCGTGAAGGCCGGCATGTCCTTCACCATGGTGAGCTTGGCCACCGCCACGTTCTGCCGGTCCACATAGGCGATCATGTAGCTGACAAACAGCACGGGCATCAGGCGGAGGAAGGCCTTGCGACGTGCGCGGTCGAGCGGTGTGGCGGGGCTTGCGGAGGGCATGGATGGGGAAGGGAAGATGAAATTCGAAATTCGAAATTCGAATGACGAAGAACGAAGAACGAAGAACGAAGAACGAAGAACGAAGAACGAAGAACGAAGAACGAAGAACGAAGAACGAAAAAGGGAGGTGGGATGCTAGCGACTGTGTCGGTGAAGGCCAGACAAATAGGCCGGGCTGATGAGGGATTCAGGATTGCCTCACGGATCAAGCACGGGCAGACTGACGTCGGATTTTCAAGAAATCATGGCCGCCTCATCTCATCGCTGGCTTCACGAGCAGCTGCCTCAATGGGAGCGCGAAGGGCTGGTCACGGCCGAGAATGCCGAGGCGCTGCGCCGAAGGCATGCCGTGGACGACTCCCAGCCGGGCCTGGCTCAGATCCTCATGGGGACGCTTGGGGCGCTGCTGATCGGCACCGGGGTGATCGCGGTGATCGGCTACAACTGGGATGACTTCGGCCGCCCGGTCCGGCTCCTGTTCGCGTTCTTCCCGCTGCTGGGCTCGCAGTTGTTCAGCCTGTGGGTGCTGCGACGCGGGCATGCTGCTGCTGCCTGGGTGCGTGAAACGGCGGCCCTGCTTCAGACCCTGGCGGTCGGGGCGGCGATTGCGCTGGTGTCGCAGATTTATCACCTGGGCGGCGACTGGCCGGACTTTCTTTTCTGGTGGGCGCTGCTGAGCCTGCCGCTGCTCTGGCTGCTGAAGGCGTCCGCCGTGGCGCTTTTTTACCTCGGTGCCATTGCCCTCTGGGCCGTGCATCAGTGTGAGCACGGCCATGTCTGGCATGACAGCGCGATGCTCTATCCGCTGCTGCTGCTGGGCCTGCTGCCCTTCTGGCCGGGCTGGCGTTTTGACAAGCCCCTGTCCCTCAGCCTGCGCTGGGCAATGACGCTGAGCAGCGGTTTTGGCCTCAGTGCGGCTGCCTATGAGGCCGTGCGACAGCATTTCGGCAAGATCTGGGGGGATGGTGAGAGCTTCATCTGGCTGATGGTCATGACGGTCACCCTTCTGACCCTGGTGCCGCTGAGATCCTCGGCCCTGGCCGCTCCCGCCCGGCACAAGCCGCAGGTGGTGCTGGGCTTCCTGTTTTTGATCGGGTTCGGCCTGCTGATGACCTTTCAGGAGCCTGCGGAGGAGTTCGTCAAGCACCTCGGTAAAGCCGTGGGGATCCCATGGGCCTTGGGGTTGCTGGCTGGCAACGCCGTCTTTGTCGCCCTGGCCTTGTGGCAGAAACGTTGGGCTCTGCTGGTCGTGGTTGCGACTGCCGCGATTCCGGCGCTGTCGCTGCTGCCTGGGCACGCCCTCGCCCCTCTCACCCCCTGGTTGATGATGGCCTATCTGTTCACCGCCGGCCTCGGTCTCATCCTGCTGGAATTTGCCGGGAAACGGGGCGCGCCCCGCCTGGGTGCGGCCTTGATCAGCCTGCTGATCCTGGCCCGGATGATGGAGAGCGAGCTGTCGCTGCTGGCCAAGGGCATCGCCTTCATCCTGATCGGGGTGGGATTCCTCGTCTTCAACCTCGTGCTGGGCCGCCGACGCAGGCCTGCAGGCTCATGAAAAAGCTGCCGCTCCTCCTTTTTGCCGTCACTGTGCTTGCCCAGTGGGCGGCTCCGCTGCTGCAGATTTGGAAACATGAACGCACCCTGGCGCAGGGCAGCGTTCACCGGCTGAAGTGCACGGCGCCGGACCCTTACGACCCGCTGCGTGGACGCTATCTGGCCGTGCGGCCTGAACAGGAGGAGAGCCATGTGGACAAGGGCTTGAAGCTCGTCTCCGGGCAGCGCGTTTATGTCACGCTTTTGGATGGGCCTGACGGGCTGGCGCGCCTGTCCTCGGTTCATCTCACGCCGCCGGAGTCCGGCCCCTACGTCCGCATGAGCGTGCGCTGGGCGGGGACGGACGGCCTGGTGCATCTCGAGTGGCCCTTTGACCGCTTTTACCTCAATGAAAAGCTCGCCCCGGAGGCGGACAAGTGGTTCGCCGAAAGCATCCGCAGCAGCAAGGGGGTGGTGGCGGAAATCCGGGTCTTGAACGGTTCGGCGGTGCTGGCGGACCTGGCCTTTGACGGCAAGCCCTTCCGGGAGATCCTGAAGGAACGGGTGAAGTAGGGCGCGTGCTTGTCCGCTTGCGGCGGGGCGCAGCCCTGGCTAATGACTCTGTTCACCTCCCTGGACGGCATCTCGCCTGATCCTCCTTTTTGTTCAGCCCTCATGCACGCCCCTGAATCCAACTTTCGACTGGCCGTGGTCTCGGCCGGTGGCAGGGACGGGTGCCAGACCTTTCCGAAGGGCGCGGGGCAGCCCGGGGATGCCGGACATCTGCCGGTGAATTTTCACGCCTATGCGGCCTGCACGCAGGGGGCTTATTTCAGCGGAGATGACGCCCAGCCTGAGGCTGGTGATGTCCTGCTTCTGCTGGGACGCGACATGCGCAGGTCGGCGAGGATGCTGGCACGCCTGAAGGCGGCGGGGAAAAAAGTGGTGGTGACGATCAAGGAGGCAGGGCTTCAGCAGGTCGGGGCAGGGTTCCAGGAGTTTGAAAACTGGAGCGCCTTCAGGGAAGTCTGCCAGTCTGCGGATGGTGCGATTGCCACCACGCCTGACACGGAGCCCTTGTATCTCGCGGCAAACCGGAGGCTGCCCGTGATCTTTCTGCCGCCGCCTTATCCGGTGGAGGAATGGGACCTGAGCCCTCAGGATGAAGGGGTGAGAAGCGGCGTGTTCATCGGTACACGGCAGCTTTTCGTCACCTCGCGCAATCATGCCCTGGCGCTGGCCCTGCTGTCTCCCGTGGCCGAGGAGGCCGGGCAGGACGTGACGGTGATCAGCGGCCGGGCCAGCGACCTCACCGGCCTGAAGGGGCTGCTGAACAAGGTGGTCGATTACGGCGGTGTCTGGCATGAGCGCTTTGCCGCCGGAGCCGGGCGGATCAAGGTCATCACGCGTCAGCTTCCCGCTGCGGAATATCTGCGTCTGATGGCGGGCCACCTTCTGGTTTTCCAGCTCGACCAAAGCAGCGTCCCCGGGCAGGTGGCGGGGGATGCGCTGCTCTGCCGGATGCCCTGTGTGGGCGGCAACGGCACGGCCGAGCGCCTGGTGTTTCCTGACCTCTGCGGCCATGGCCGTACGACAGGGGAGGTGCTGGACCTGACCCGGAGGCTGCTGGCTGACGGGGAGATGCGGCGTGCGATGGTGGAAAAGGCGGTCGGGATCGCCCTGGAGAAGATGTGTTTTTCATCGGCCCGGCGGCAGCTTGCGGACTTTTATGCATCGCTCATGCCGAAGGGGTGAGTGCCGCCTTTAAAAGACGCCAAGCCCTGCGTGACAGAAGGGGGTGATGACGTAGTTTTTCGCCATGTCGCTTCTCCGTGTCGAAAACCTGCAGGTCCACTTTCCCATCCGTTCCGGATGGCGGGGAAGGGATGTGGTGAAGGCGGTGGATGGGGTGAGCTTTGAGGTGAAGGCCGGAAGGACCCTGGGCCTGGTGGGCGAGAGCGGCAGCGGCAAGTCCACGGTTTCGCGCGCTCTCCTGAAGCTGCTGGTTCCGACGGGCGGGCGGGCGCTCTATGATGGCCGTGACATCCTGGCCATGTCCGAGGCGGAATTCCGGCCGCTTCGCAAGGAGATGCAGATGGTGTTTCAGGACCCGATCGGTTCTCTCAACCCCCGGATGACCATCGAATCCATCCTGGGCGAACCGCAGGAGATCCATTTCAAGGAACGCAGCCGTGCCGGGAGGCGTGAGGTGTCCGCCGCGCTGCTGAAGCGAGTGGGGCTGCCCGAGGATGCGCTGGTTCGTTATCCGCATGAGTTCAGCGGCGGCCAGCGCCAGCGGGTGGGGATTGCCAGGGCCCTGGCCGTGCGTCCGAAGTTCCTGATCTGCGATGAGCCGGTGAGCGCCCTGGACGTCAGCGTGCAGGCGTCGATCCTGAACCTGCTGAAGGACCTGCAGGATGAATTTTCACTGACCTGCCTTTTCATCGCCCATGACCTTGCGGTGGTGCGGCACATGAGTGATGAGATCATCGTCATGAACCGGGGCGTCATTGTCGAGCAGGGGCCGGCGGACGATGTCTGTGAACGGCCCCGTCATGACTACACGCGCCGCCTCATCGCCTCCATCCCCGCCCTTGGCTGATACGCCGCCTCATCGACCATGACCCCGCTTTTCAAGAAGTTCCTCGGCATCAACTGGATCCTGATGCTCACGATGGCCGGGCTGCTGACCTTTGGCGTGTATGCCATCTTCAACGCGTCATCGTTCCGCGAGGCCGCCGACCTGGCCTTGAAGTGGCGGCAGCAGATCACCTGGATCGGACTTGGGATTCCGTTCCTGTTCTCCGCCGCGCTGATTGACTACAAGTGGGTGCGCTGGGCCTGCTGGCCGATGTACCTCGCCGGCATCGGCGGGCTGGTTTATCTTCATTTGTTCGGCATTGAGATCAACGGCAACAAGAACTGGGTCAGCATCGGCGGGCTCTCCATGCAGCCCTCCCAGTTCGCCATCATGGCGGGCATCATCATGCTGGCGGTGGTCTTCGGTGAGCTGCCGCGCATGTCGCCCGTGTTCAGGCGGCCCTGGCTGCGCATCCTGATCGGCGGGCTGCTGGCGGGCGTTCCTGCGGCGATGGTGATCAAGGAGGATCTGGGCTCCGGCCTGGTCTGGGGGCCGGTGTTCCTGGCGATGATGCTGGTCGGCAGCATTCCCTTCCGCTACATCATCACCATGATCCTGGGGGCGCTCTGCGTCATCCCGCTGGTTTACTTCTTCGTGCTGAAGCCCTACCAGCAGGCGCGCATCGACCAGACCTGGTACCTGCTCACCAACCAGCAGGAAAAGGTGGACACCCGAGGCCATGGATGGGTGCCGAACTTCGTGCAGACGGCCGTCGCCTCGGCCGGGTTTGAAGGCAAGGGCCCGCTTTCGGAAAAGGTGCAGGAGCGCCGGTCGATCCACCGGATGTTCTATCCGGAGGCCGAGGCGTTCAGCGATTACATCTTCAGCGTCGTCTGCGAGGAGTTTGGGTTCCGGGGGGCCGTGCTCGTGCTGTCAGGAATCGCGCTGCTGCTGCTGCAGGGCGTGTTTGTCGCCTTCTGCGCCCGTGACCAAGTCGGCCGGCTGGTCGTGGTCGGCGTGGTGACCATGTTCTTCGCCCATACCTTCCAGAACGCCGGCATGAACCTCTGCATGCTGCCGGTGATCGGCCTGCCGATGCCCTTCATCAGCTACGGGGGCACGTTCATGATCGTGACCCTTTTCATGATGGGCATGATGCAGAGCGTCTGGGTGCACCGGAACATCTCGCCCGTGAAGAAGACGGCGACTGCGGGCGGCGGGCGCGAGATCGAGTTTGGCGATGATGACGACGACTGATCAGGCGTTGCCGCGGGCTTCCAGGGCGGCGAGCCGCTTCTCCAGCTCCTTGATCTTGTCCAGCGCCTCGGGCATCCGGGCATGGGCGGCGACCATCCGGCGCCCTTCCATCAGCGGCTTGGCCGGGAAGCCGGTGTAGGCCCCGGGTTCGGTGATGTTCTTGGTGACGCCCGCCCTGGCCAGAAGGGTGACCTGGCTGGCGATTTCGAGGTGTCCGCCGATCCCCACCTGGCCGGCGATGGTGACGTAGTCCCCCAGACGTGCGCTGCCGGCGATGGCCACATGGGAGACGATGATGCAGTGCTTTCCGGTGACGACGTTATGACCGATCTGGACCTGGTTGTCGATCTTGGTGCCGGCGCCGATCCAGGTGCGGCCGAAGCGGGCGCGGTCGATGGAGGTGCAGGCGCCGACTTCGACGTCGTCATCCAGCTGGACGATGCCGACCTGCTCGATCTTCACATGCCGGCCCTTCACGAATTCGTAGCCAAAGCCGTCCGAGCCGACGGTCGTGCCGCTGTGGATGGTGACCCGGTTTCCGAGGACGCAGCGGTCGGCGATGGTGCAGTTGGCATGAAGGAGGCAGTCTTCGCCAATGCGCACGCCATGACCGATGCAGACGGAGGCCTGGATGGTGGTGCCGTCTCCGATGTGTACATCATCACCGATGACGGCGGCGGGTCCGATGGACACCTTCTGGGGGTCAAAGACCGCCTTGGGGGAGACGACGGCAGAAGGATGAATGCCCGGCATGAAGTCACGGGCCGGGGGGCCGAAGTGGCGGATGGCCGAGGAGAAGGCGAAGGTCGGGTTGCTGACACGGATGAGCGCCCTGCCCTCCATGGGTTCGCTGAAATCCGGGCCCACCAGGATGGCGGTCGCCCGGGTGGACTTCAGCGCCGTCAGGTAGCGTGGGTTGCCCAGGAAGGTGACCTCCCCCGGGGCGGCCTCGGCGATGGAGTTCAGGCCGGTGACGACTGCTTCCGGGTCTCCTTGAACAAGTTCACCGCCGACGAGTTCGGCAAGCCTCTGGTGGGTGATGTGGTGGCTCATGATGAAAGAGGAAGGTCGGGAAAATGAAAAAACAAAGGGCACGCCACCTGGACAGGGTGCGTGCCCGTAAAGGGAGGGGCAGCCAGATGGGAGGTTACTTCTTTTCCTCCTTGGGGGCTTCGCCTGCCGGGGCCGGGGCGGCTGCGGGAGCGTTTTTGTTCAGCTCCACAATGATCTGGTCGGTGATGTCCACGGCGTCCTTGTAGTAGATGAGCACCGGCACGGTCGAGAGGCTCATGCCTGACCTGTCGAAGATGAAGTCATATCCTTCCGCCTTGGCCTTGTCGCGCACCACGACGAGGATTTCGTCATAGATGCCCTTGCGAATCTGCATGTCCTCCTGCTTCAGCTGGTTGGTGCGGCGGTTCTGGGCCTCGCCGATCTCCTGCTCCAGGGAACGCAGTTCCTTGGCCTTGTCCTCGAACTCCGCCGCCCTCTTGGCGCGGGCGTCAGGCGTCATGATGGGGTCGCTGGCCTCCTTCTTGAGCTTCTGCATGTCGTTCATCAGGTTCTTGTAGACCGACCAGCGGTCGTTCATCTCCTTCTGGGCCTTGTCGATGTTGTTCTTGAACTTGTCGGCGGCGTCCTTGGTCTTGTGGAACTCGGAGAAGGCCTTGGACATGTCCACGACGCCGAACTTGAGTTCGGCGGCGTGGGTTGTGGCGGCGGCCAGCAGAAGGCAGAGGAGGGAACGAATCATGGGGAAGGGGGCAGGGGGTGGAAATGGAGGCGGGAAGCGGGCTTAGAACCGGTAGCCCATGTTGAACTGGAAGCGGGGGCTGTTGCTGACGAAATCATCATCCGAGGGCTTGATGACCGGCATGCCCAGGTCGAGGCGGATGGGGCCGACCGGGAGGAACAGGCGCACGCCGATGCCAACGTTGGAATAAACCTCGCCGTCGCCGACGATGGGGCCGCCATTGCGACGGCCGGCCGCATTGACTCCGCTGGCCGCAGTGGTGTCCGTTTCAACCATGCCGATGTCCCAGAAGATGGCGCCACGCACCTTCTCGATGATTGGGAATGAGTATTCGACGGAGCCGAAGAGGGTCATGTTGCCGCCGATGGGCTCTCCGGAGGCGTCCTTCGGACCGGCGTCGCGGTAGTCAAAGCCGCGAAGGTTGTAGGCGCCGCCCAGGAACAGGCGCTCAAAGATCGGCACCTGGCTGTCACTCCAGCCATCGACCCAGCGGGCCATGCCCTCGATGCTCAGGATGGTGTCGCCAGGAAGGTGGAAGAACTGCTGTCCGCCGATGTTGGCACCCCAGACCTCGACATCGCCGCCAAGGCCAGCCCCAAGGAGGCCGGCTTCAAACTTGTGGCCCTTGCGGGTGATGAAGACGCTGTCACGCGTGTCATGCACGAAGTTCAGCTCAACCTTGCTTTCAAGGTAGTTGCCTTCCTCGTCGCGAAGCAGGGCGGTGGTGCTGTTGTCATTGTCCACGTCGATCTCCGTCTGCTGAAGGGTGTAGGTGCCTTCGAGGTAGGCGTTTTTGCCGATCGGCTTGCGCAGGCCGATGGAGGCTCCGGCGTTGGTCTGATCAAAGCGGTTGGAGAGGTAGAACAGGTTCTGGTAGAAGAGGCCGACGGTGAGGGCGAGCTTCTGGCCCAGGAACCAGGGCTCCGTCCAGGTGGTGTTGAACGATGAAGTGCGGATGCCGTAGCGGATGTTCATGTTGAAGCGCTGTCCGGCGCCGCGGAAGTCCTTCCAGTCGGTGATGTCAAAGTTGGTCTGGGTCACGTCGACGAAGCCGACGAGACTGTCCACCGAGCTGAAGCCGGCGCCGAAGTTCACGGAGCCCGTGGGCTTCTCGGTGACGTTGACCTCGACATCCTTGAAGCCGACGGCCTCGGTGTCGACATGACGCACGGTGAGGGGATTGGGATCCCCCTTGACCTCAAAGTAGTTCATGTTCTCGAGGGTCGTCTGGGCGGTTTCGAGCTGGACGGTGTTCAGTTCATCACCGGGAGCGAAGGCGAGTTCGCGGCGAATGACCTCGTCCTTGGTCTTGACGTTGCCGCTGATGTTGACCTTGCGGATGAAGGACTTGCCGCCTTCGGTGATGTTGAAGAGGATGTTCAGCCTGCCCGGGCCGGCGTCGGTGAGCTGGGTGTCGACGACGGCGTCGGCGTAGCCCCTGGAGCCATAGTAGTCACGAATCATCTTTTCATCGCCGCGCACATCGCTGCCGGAGTAGGGGAAGCCTGCCTCCGAGCGGATGGCCGGGGTCAGTTCATCCTTGGTGAAGACGGTGGCGCCGCGGATGTCCACGGAGGCGACGTCATACTTGCCACCCTCGGTGATCTCGAAGATCAGGGCGGTGCTCTTCTCGTCGATGGGCTCGCGGCGGTAACCCACTTTGACATAGACGTAACCCTGGTCCTGGTAGGCCTCCTGGATGGCCTGGACATCGTCAAGAAGGGTCTGGTTGTCGATCTTGCCGGCTTTGCCCCAGAGGCGGTAGAAGGTCTTCTCCCGGCTCTTGATCTTGCCCTTGAGGGTGCGTGAGCTGATGGCGTTGTTGCCTTCGAAGCGGATGTCTCCGATCAGGCCGCGGGCGCCTTCCTCAATCTTGAAGAGAACGCTGGAGAAGCCTTCCTTGGCCGAGGGGCTGACGTCATAGGTCACCATGACGTCGGAGAAGCCCTTCTTCTCATACAGCTCGCGAATTTTCTGCTGCGCGGTGGTCAGCCTGGCGTCATCCACGGAATCGCCGACCTTCACCTCGATCTCATCGCGGAGCTTGTTGTTGTCGAGCATGGAGTTGCCCAGGAAGCCAAGCTCGCCGATGACGCCCCTGCCTGAGAGGGTCACCACCACCTTGACCCCGCCGGCGACGTTGACCGCCTGGATGTCGACGTTTTCGACGGCGCCGGTGGCGTAAAGGGTGCGGATGTCGCGTTCGACGGACTCATCCGTGTAGGGTTCTCCAACGCGTGTCGCCATCTGGGCGCGCACGCGGTTGGCGTCGAGGGTGGCGGCTCCCTTGAAAACCACGTCCACTTCACGGACGATCCTTTTGCCGGCTGCGGCCGGTGATTCGAGGGCGACCTGGGCCTGGGAGACTGCCGTGGCGGCGGTGATCAGGATCAATGCCGTCAGGGGACGGAGGGCTAACTTTTTCAGGAGTAGGGTGCCGTGCATAAGCTTGGGAGGAGGAGTCGCAGCCGCCATGCGTTTCGCGATGGACGATAAGCGTCAGTAATGCTGGCCGGGCCATCCTGCGTCAAGATGTAATATGAGCCTTCATTCAGGGGCCGGGCGGGTCTGCCGGCCAGTGGCGGACCAGGCCTGTTTCAGCCATGATGGCTTGTGCGAGCCTGTCCGGACGCCGCGGAACCCACCAGCGGCGGGGCGTGGTTTCCTTTGGATGTTGCGGTGAGCTGTGTTTAAAGGGTGGCTGGTGATGCCGCCGGGAGCCTTTCCCGGCATTCTTCCTGCTCCATCCTCTTTCAATGACCTCCACCAACCCCTTGCGGGAGCGCGGCTTCCGCCTTCTCGAAGACGATCTCCGCTTTCTGATGACGGCCTTTGCCTCGGTGCTTCACCGTGTCGGGGAGGGCGGGCTGGCCGAGCGGCTGCCCTGGATCGGGCGCTGCCAGGAGGAGGGCGGGGAGCCCAGCCGTGCGCTTGGTCAGGCGCTGTCGATCGCCTTCCAGCTTCTGAACATCGTCGAGGAGCGTGCGGCCTCCCAGACCCGCCGCCTGCGTGAGAAGGAACGCGGCCCCGAGGCCGAGCCCGGCATGTGGCCGGAGAACCTGCGTGAGATGAAGGCCCTGGGCGTGACCGAGGCGGAGCTGCTGGAGGTGCTCAGGTCGGTGCGGGTGGAGCCGGTGCTGACGGCCCATCCCACCGAGGCCAAGCGGGAGACGGTCCGTGACCTTCACCTGGAGATTTATGCCCTGATGAACAGGCATGAAAACAAGGACTACACGCCCCGTGAACAGGCGCGGATTCAGTCCCAGCTCGAGGTCCAGCTGGAGAATCTCTGGCGCACGGGTGAGATCCATGTGACGCGCCCGACGATCGACGCCGAGCTGCAGAATGCGCTGCATTACCTGCGTGAGGTGTTTCCCGAAGCCTTGTCGCGCGCCCACATCCATCTTCGGGAGGCCTGGGCGGGGGCGGGGTTTGATCCCGCCGGGGTGGATGCGCTGCCGCCGCTGATCCGTTTTGGAACCTGGATCGGCGGGGACCGGGACGGGCATCCGTTTGTCACCGCCGAGGTCACGGCAAAGGCGCTTGGGGAGCTTCGCCAAAACGCCATCAGGGTGCATCGCCGGGCCCTGGAGCAGCTTGCGCATCATTCCCCGCTGAGTTCGCTCTTTCAAAAAAGGCCGGCCTGTCTGGAGTCGTTGACCACCAGGCTGGCCCAGGAGCTTGGCGGGGACGCCAATCCGGAGGTCGTTTACATCCTCGACCGCAACAAGGAGGAGCCCTGGCGCGCCGCCGCCTATTTGATGCGGGCTCGCCTGCTGGCCGAGTTTGAGAATCCTGGCAGCCGCGGTGGTTATGCGACCCCCGAGGATCTTCTGGCGGACATCAACGCCTACGCGGAGTCCCTGGAAAATGTGGGTGCCGGCGCCCTTGTTGTCGAATTCATCGTGCCCTTCAGGCGTCGGCTTCAGGCCTTTGGATTCCACGGAGCGGCGCTCGACATCCGGCAAAACTCCGCCTTCCACGAGAAGGCGCTGGAGCAGTTGCTGGCGGCGGCCGGACTGCTGGGGGGCAGGCCCTGGAAGGAGTGGTCGGTTCAGGAAAAACGGGCGCTGCTGGACCGTGAGCTGACCTCGCCCCGTCCGTTTCTGGCGGCCGGCATGTCCGCAGGTCCGGAGGCGGACACCGTCCTGGCCTGTCACCGGGTGCTGGCCGGGCACATCGCCAGGCATGGCACGGCTGGGCTGGGTGCCTTGATTGTCTCGATGACGCGCAACGTGGAGGATCTCCTGACGGTCTACCTGCTGGCGCGCGAGGCGGGGCTGATGACCTGGGTGGACGGAGGACTCTGCTGCCCGCTGCCGGTGACGCCGCTGTTTGAAACCATGGCGGACCTCGATGCCGGGCCGGGCATCGTCGATGAGTTTCTCCAGCATCCGGTGACGCGCCGGAGCCTCGGCGGTGGCGGGGCGGCCTTCCAGATGATGGTGGGCTATTCCGATTCCAACAAGGACTGCGGCATCCTTGCCAGCCAGTGGGCGCTGCATCGTGCCCAGGCCGCCCTGAGCACCACCACGGCCCGGCATGGGGTGCAGTCGGTGTTCTTTCACGGCCGCGGCGGCACGGTGGGACGTGGCGCGGGACCCACCCATTGGTTCATGGAAGCATTGCCTCAGGGATCACTGGGCGGCTGGATGCGCATGACGGAGCAGGGCGAGACCATCGCGCAAAAATACGCCCACCTTGGCTCCGCCGTTTATCACACGGAGCTGCTGATGGCCTCCGCTGCCTCCGCCACGGCAAGGCATCGTCACGGCAGGCCTGCGGATCAGTCCACCGCGCCGCTGCTTGACCGGCTGGCGAGCGACAGCCGCCTGGCCTACCGGGCGCTTCTGGAGGAGCCGGACTTCATGCGCTTCTACCGTCAGGCCACCCCCATCGACGCCCTGGAGAATGCACGCATCGGCTCCCGTCCCTCGCGTCGTACCGGTCAGGCGACGCTTGATGACCTGCGCGCCATTCCCTGGGTGTTTTCCTGGACCCAGTCGCGCTTCTACCTGCCGGGCTGGTTTGGCGCCGGCTCCGCCTTGGAGAAGCTGAGGACCGCTTCGCCAGCCGACTTTGCGGAGATCAAGGCCAAGCTCAGGGAGTCGCCGTTCATCAGCTATGTGCTCACCAACATTGAGAGCAGCCTGGTGAGCGCCAACCCGGAACTGATGAGGCTCTATGGCGGCCTGGTGGAGGAGGAGGAAATCCGTCAGCGCTTCCTCGGCATCATCCTGGCCGAGTTCGATCGCACGCGGCGGGTGCTTGAGGAGCTGTTTGACGGCAAGTTCGCCGCCCGGCGGCCCCGGCTTGCCTACACTCTGGAGATCCGCGAGGAGCCGCTGCGTGTCCTGCATGAGCAGCAGGTGAGCCTGCTGAAAAAATGGCGTGAAAAGGTTCAGGCCGGCCGTTCGGATGCCGCCGAGGCCATGATGCCGGACCTGCTGGTCTCCATCAATGCGCTGGCTTCAGGGCTCCGGACGACGGGCTGAGAACAATAAGTTTGCAGCATGGCATGAACCGCAGAAACTAGCCGTGATGATTTCAGCTCCCCTCCGTGCAGCCGCCGGCCTGATCCTGGCCTCCCTCCTCCTGGCTTCCTGCGGTTCCTCCCCCAGGATCAAGGGGCTGCCCAAAAACCTGCCGCCGATCAACCTCCATGGCAGCAGCACCACGCCTTCCCACAGCATGGAGCGCAAGGACTACCCCTTCGATCCGGTGACGGGGGACTACATGCTCGCCTGGGCCTCGGAAGGCGAGCGGGCTGCCTCGGCCTCGGACATTGATTCCTGGAGCAGGTCGCATGGCGGCTCGGTCTCCCGGAGGAATCCCTCGCCGGTCAGGAAGGTCTCCTCCAAGAAGGGCACGAGCTCCCGCAGTGGCGGCTCCTACACGATCAAGCGGGGTGACACCCTCGGGGCGATCGCCCGCAAGCACGGCACCACGGTTTCCAAGCTCAAGGCGGCGAACGGCCTGTCGTCGGACTTCATTCGTGAAGGACGGACGCTGAAGATCCCCAGGTGACACAGAGGTCATGATCTCCTGCAGGTCCGGCTTGATCCTGGTCTTCCTTGTCATCAAGGGGGCTGCCTGGGCGCTGGGCTTCAGCACCGTCGTGGTGGACGCCGGCCACGGCGGCAGGGACGGCGGCTGCGTGCATCATGGGCTGGTGGAAAAACGCCTCTGCCTGGATGTGGCCCAGCGTCTTGAAAAACATCTCAAGGCAAGGGGGCTGAAGGTCGTGATGACACGCCGCACCGATGCCTTTGTCAGCCTGGATTCCCGCATCAGCATCGCCAACCGCCAGCGCAACGCCCTGTTTGTCAGCATTCATTTCAACGCCTCCAGGGACAGGTCGATCAGCGGCATGGAAGTCTATTATCACAGCAGCACGGGGAAGGCCGTTGCAGCCCGTCTGCTGCGCAGCATGGATCTGAACCTCAAGGGGCGGGCGCGGGGGATTTTCCGCCAGGACATCAAGGTGCTGAGGGAGACCCGGATGCCGGCCGTGCTGGTCGAGGGCGGCTATCTGAGCCACAAGACGGATGCGGCCCGCTGTGCGACGGCTTATCACCGGGAGGCCATGGCAAAAGCCGTGGCGGAGGGCATCCTGCGTTTCAGGCAATGAGCAGCCCGTCCTCCATGCAGCCCCTCGTCGTGCGTGTCACCCCGAATGCCCGGAAGTCGGAGATCCTGGGCTGGGGCGCCGATGAAAAGGGGCGGCCCGTCCTGATGATCAAGCTGGCGGCCCCGCCCGTGGACGGAAAGGCCAACGACGAACTGCTGCGCTTCCTGGCGAAAAGCCTGGGCTGCCCACGTTCACAGGTCCATCTGCTGCGTGGCGAGGGATCCCGGCAGAAGACGCTGGAAATCCCCGTGTCAGCCGCCGCCCTGCTTCCTGCGGTCTAACAGTCCGCCAGGCAGGCTTTCTCCATTTGACGCCCGGGAGGGCGCGGTCTACAAACCAAGGCCGAACAATTCTTCCCTAGAGCGGTCAAACCAGCCCTTATGTATCCCGTCCGTCCCCTCTTCAGGTCCGCCATTGTCATCGCCTTCGTGGCCCTGGCAGGTGGTGTGCTTTCCGCCCCCCTGCCCGCCGATCATCCCTGCGCCGAGCTGGTGAAAAAATACCTGACCTGCGTGGTGAACCAGGACTGGAAGACGGCCGCCGCCCTGCTTCAGCCGGCCTCCCTCGAGCGCAAGCAGAAGGAGACCATCGCCATCATCAAGACCGCGCCAACCATGACCGAGGAGCAGCAGATGCTGGAGCGCTTCGGGGTCACTGAAATCCGCGAGCTGGAAAAGCTCTCCCCCCAGGAGTTCTACATCATGGACCGTGAGGCCTGGCACAAGCGCATCAACGCCGCCGCCGACGTGACCAAGCGCAAGCAGGAGACGCTGAAGATCGACGTCCTCGGCCTCGTGGAGGAAAAGGACAAGGGCTATGTGCACGCCACCGTCCGCACCTCCCAGGAGACCCTGACCGACAGGATCGAGGAGCTCTTCCTCATTTCCTTCATCAAGCAGGACGACAAGTGGCTCATCTCCCCCGAGATGAAGGACCGCCCGATCATCACCCCTCTCGACGGCTCGGGTGAAAAGGCCGCCAAGAAATAATCCGGCGACCCATCTTTCCAGAACAGGCGGAGACCTCGGTGTCTCCGCCTTTTTTTGTAGAGCCGCATAACTTCCGTGTTCGGCATTCCGTGTTGTGAAACCCGTTCACGCGCCGCCGCGACGATTCTCCGAGAGGAGTGATCATATTGGAGAACCTTTTTTGTTTGGGCACCTCCCGGAAACATCTTTCTGATGAAGATGTTTTGGCGACCCCTACGAGAATCGAACTCGTGTCGCATCCGTGAAAGGGATGTGTCCTAACCGCTAGACGAAGGGGTCATGCTCAGATTGAGCGGGCGATGAGAGTGTCGCTAAAATCTGATTCTGCAAGGGAAAAAATGCCTGGCTTGCCAGGAATCTCCATTTTGTCCCTGCTGGGTGAAGCGAGCCATGCTTGCCCCAGGCTTGGCGACCCGGGTATTTTGCGGCAAAGACTCCCCCACCATGAGCATCTCCATCGAAGAACTCCAGGCCTCGCTGCAGGCCGTGCAGGAAGAACTGCGGCAGGTCCGTGATCGTCTGCGGGAGCTGGAGCAGGCCGTGTCCGTGCAGTCGGATGATCAGGGCGTTCAGCGTGTTCGGGTGCAATGCACGGAGCTGGTGGTCCGGCCTGCCTCGGAGCCGGGCGGGGTTTCCCTGCGCCTGGGGGTTTCCCAGGAGGGTGGTTTTCTGCGCCTTCACCGTCCCGGCGACGACCGGGTGGCTGCGGAACTCGGCCTTGATGAGGAAGGCGGGCCGCAGATGACCTTCCGGGGCCTGGACCAGGAGCCGAGGCTTGGCTTCTTCACCCGGGAGGACTGCGGGTTTCTGGTGGCGCATGGACCTGAAGGTCGGCCGGGCGTTCTGGTGCGCGCCCAGCCCCGGGGGGGATCGGTGGCGGTGCTGCAGCAGGACGGGCGCTCCCGTGGCGTGCTGATTCATGATGACGGCGAGGCTCATGAGGATGGCACGGTCACGCCGCCGAGCACCGAGCTGGTCCTCTCAGACGACAACCTGTACGCTCTGGCCAAGATCGGCGCGGATGCGGAGGGTGGCATGCTCACCCTGGGGCCGCCGGGACAGCCGGATGCGCTTGCGATGGTGGCCCGTGGCGACGGCCCGGCGCTCATGCTGCACAGCCCCTCCGAGCTGCAAAGCATCTCCATGATGGCCCTGGAGGGTTCGGCGCAGATCAGCGTGCATGAGGGAAAGGCTCCGGGTGCAGGCTTTGAAGCCTCGCTGGCATCCGGGGATGAAGGCAGCAGCTTTTCCCTGCGTGGCGAAAATTCGGAAAAGGCCGTCGACATCTCGTCGCTGGATGTGGCCAGCAGCATCACCCTGCATGATGCCGAAGGCGAGGTGCGGGTCATGCTCGCCCATCATCATGGCAGCCACTCCGCGTTGACGCTCCAGGCCGTGGGGGAGGAGGATGGGTTCAGGGCCATCGCCAGCACCGAGGTTTCATCGCTGGAGCTGATCTCGCCGGAGAACCCTGAAACGAAGCTGCTGTCCGCCGTCACGGCGGAAAAGCCGGTGGTGGTTTTGCAGAAGCAGCAGCGTCCCCTGCTGATGTTTGGCGAGGGCGAGCAAGGCGGGATCTTCTGCGCCTATGGCAGCGCCTCGGCGCAGGCGGGCATCGCCGCCTTGTCCGGCGGACCGCTGGCCGGTTCGGTTCTGCTTTCCTCCGCCGATGGCACGCCTCTGCTGAGCCTGGACGCCACGGACCATGGCGGACGCCTCCTCATCAACAATGACCTGGGCTTCCAGCGTGTCGCCCTGGGCGTGCATCAGGAGTCGGGAGGCCTGCATCTGAACAACACGGGCAGCGTCGGCGTGCAGGCGGTGGCCACTCCGGCAGGCGGGCGGGTCATCGTCAACGACCCCGAGGGCGGCGTCACGGCTTCCTTGCCTGATGACCTGGGCGACGGTCCGTCGGACTGGGACCAGCCACCGGAGCGCCTGTAACAGGAGGGAAGCCATGATTTCTCGCGCCTGCCTTCTTTTGCTCGCCTGCTGCGGCCTGGCCGCCGCTCAGGACGTTCTCACCCGGGCCGTTGACATCCGCATGCTGCCTTACGAGCGCAGCCTGGAGAAGCTGCCTGTGGACCTGACGGCCACGGTCGGCTTTGTCGAAAGCGGTGGCACGGCGTTTGTGCAGGACTCAACCTCCGGCACGCATCTGCATTTCAAGCCGCCGCGCGAAGGCCTCAGGGTGGGGGACAAAATCCGGGTGAAGGGCACGACCACCGCCGGCCTTTATTTTCCAGGCGTCGATGTGCTCGAAATGCAGATGATCGGCCACGAGCCGCCGCCGCCGGGCGTCAACGCCGCTTACGATGACCTGGCCTCGGGCCGTTTTCATTACCAGCGTGTCCTGGTGGAAGGCGTGGGACGCACGCTGTCGCCCCTGGATGAAAACCGCTCGCTGCTGCGTCTGGCGATGGGTGACCGGGTGATCGAGGTTCGTGTCGATGCACCGCTGGACTCGGCTCCTGCAATCCTCGACGCGGGGCTGCAAATCACCGCCCTCGCTGCCGGTGGCATCAACGACCGCAGGCAGCTGGTGTTCCCCTACCTGCGCGTGACGGACTGGAGCGACGTGCTTGTGATGCGTGCCGCAAGCCCGGCCGACCAGCTTCCGTTCACGCCGGTCGCCACCCTGCTGCGCTTTGGCGCCGTCGACGCCTCCCATCACCGGGTGCGCATCCAGGGCACGGTGCTTGCCGCCTTTGCGGACGGCAGGGTTTATCTCCGCGATTCCCAGCCTCCGGTGCTGACGGAGGAGGCGCGCAAAGCAGCGCCCGCCCGCCCGCCGCAGTCGCCCTCCATCGCCATTCGTCTCAGCTCGCCGGTGAACCTGGTGCCGGGGCATCAGGCGGACATCACCGGTTTTCCGGTCATGGCCGGATTCAGCGCCTCTCTGGCGGACGCCCAGGTGCTGGCGACGACGCCGGGGCCTCCTGCCATCGTCGCGGAAGTGGGTCTGGCAGGTTTTCAGGATGGCTCCCATGATGCGGACCTGATCCGGCTCAACACGCCGGCCGTGCTTGATGACTTCTTCCGCACGGCTGACGGTCATGAACTGAGGTTTTCCATCGGCGGCATCCCCCTGCGCGCCTTCCTGCTTGGCGGGGCCAGGCCTGAGCTTGAACTGGGATCCTCATGCCAGCTCACCGGTGTCTGCCTGGTCGAGTCCTCCACGGACAGGGGCTTCCGCTCCCAGCCTGAACGCGCCTCGCTGCTGCTGCGTGATCGTGATGACATCCGCATTCTTGGTTCGGCGCCCTTCTGGAACGCCCGCAGGCTGGTGGCCGCCATCGCCGTCCTCGCGGGCATCATCCTTGTGTCCCTGGTCTGGATCAGCCAGCAGCGGCGCCAGATCGCCCGGCTTCAGTCCAGGATCATCCACCAGGCCACGCTGGATGAACGTCAGCGCATCGCCCGTGAGTTCCACGACACGCTCGAGCAGGAGCTGGCCGGCCTTTCTTTGCGCCTCGACGCCGCCGCCACGCGTCCCCTGGAGGACAAGGCGCGGGTTCTCCTCGAAACTTCGCGCAGCCTCGTGTCACGCATTCAGGGCGAGGCGCGCAACCTGGTCTCCGACCTTCGCGACACCAGCTTTCCGGCCACGCTTCCGGAGGCCCTGGAGGTGCTCGCCAGCCGTGCGCGCGACCATTTTCAAAACGTCACGCTGGAGGTGACGCCGGCGCCGTTGCCGCTGCCTCCCCACGTGGTTCACCATCTGCGCATGATCGCCCAGGAGGCCGTCACCAACGCCCTCAAGCATGCGCAGGCCTCCACCATCACGCTCGGCGTGTCCCTGGACGAACGCTTTCTCACCCTGCGAGTGAAGGACGATGGCCGGGGCTTTGCCGCCACGGATGAAACCCACGGCCTGCCCGGGCACTTCGGCTGCGTCGGCATCCGCGAGCGCTGCCGCAAGATCGGCGCGGAGGTGGAATGGCAAAGTTCTCCGGGCAAGGGCGCCTGCGTCGTGGTAAGGCTGCCGCTCAACTCCTTGAAAGCCTGAACGCCGTGCCGCCTCCCGTCATCAAGATCCTGCTCATCGACGATCACTTCGTGGTCCGCAGCGGGCTGGTCGCCTCCCTGGAGCTGGAGGATGACATGAAGGTCGTGGGTGAATCCGACCGGGGGGAGGAGGTCGTGGCGCTCTTCGCCCGCTGGCAGCCGGACATCGTGGTCATGGACCTCCAGCTTCCTGGCGTCAGTGGCATCGAGGCCACTTCCGAGCTTCTCAAGGTGCATCCCGACGCGCATGTGCTGATCTTCTCCACCTTCGCCAGGGATGAGGAGATCCAGGCCGCACTGCGTGCCGGCGCCCTCGGCTACCTTCAGAAAAGCTCGTCCCGCGACGACCTGCTCGCCGCCATCCGCACGGTGGCGCGTGGCGGGCAGAGCCTGCCTCCCGCCATTGCCCAGCGACTGAGGAACCGGCTCGCCGAACCAGAAATCACGCCCCGTGAACGCGAGATCCTGGCGCTGGTCGCCCAGGGCAACTCCAACAAGGTCATCGCCGCCGGCCTCGGCATCTCGGAGGACACCGTCAAGCAGCACGTCAGCCGCATCCTGACCAAGCTGAAGGTGAACGACCGCGCCCAGGCCACGGCGGAGGCGATCCGGCGCGGGCTGGTGCGGCTGTGAGAGAATCAGCCAGTCCGCCGTCTGAAAACACCATGGAGACGTGGATTGACCCTGGGCAGGGTGAACGTAGTTCTGCTTGCTGCACCGTTTGTGCAGACCTTCGCCATGACTCGCCTCGCCCTGCTGCTGACCGCCCTTGTCTCCTCCGCCTTCGCCGCCGAGGATAGGCTGAGCTTCAACCGCGACATCCGCCCCATCCTCTCTGGAAACTGCTTCGCCTGCCACGGCTTTGATTCGAAGAAGCGCGAGGCCGACCTGCGCCTGGACACGGCGGAGGGCGCTTACGCCGCGAAGGACGGCGCGTTTCCCATCAAGCCGGGCGACCTGGCCAAAAGCGAGGTCTGGCAGCGCATCATCACCGACGACGAGGATGATCTCATGCCTCCTCCAAAGTCGCACAAGAAGCTCACGGCGGCGCAGAAGGACATCATCAAACGCTGGATTGAGCAGGGGGCGGCCTACCAGAATCACTGGGCGTTTGAGAGGCCGGTTTCGAGTTCCAGGTTTCAAGTTTCAGGTTCCAAGCAGGACAACGTGAAGCCTGAAACTCAAAAACTTGAAACTGGGATCGATTCCTTCCTCCTCGAACGGCTTGCGAAGGACAAGCTCACCTTCGCCGGAGAGGCGGACCGTGAGACGCTCATCCGCCGCGTGTCGTTCACTCTCACCGGGCTGCCGCCGACGCTGGCTGAACTGGATGCTTTTCTCAAGGACGGCAACTATGAGGCGATGGTGGACCGCTGTTTGAAGTCGCCGCGCTTTGGCGAGGAGATGGCGCGGCACTGGCTGGATGTGGCACGCTACGCCGACACGCACGGCCTGCACCTCGACAACGAACGCAACATGTGGGCCTACCGCGACTGGGTGGTGAAGGCCTTCAACGAAAACCTGCCCTTCGATCAGTTCACCTTGTGGCAGATCGCGGGCGACCAGCTTCCGAACGCCACGCGCGACCAGCTCATCGCCACCGGCTTCTCGCGCTGCAACGTGACCACCAGCGAAGGCGGTGCGATCGACGAGGAATACCGCCACCTCTACGCCGTCGACCGTGCGGCCACGCTCACCACCGCCTGGCTCGGCCTCACCGGCGGCTGCGCGCAGTGCCACGATCACAAATACGATCCGCTGACGATGTCGGAGTTCTACTCGCTCTACGCCTTCTTCTTCAGCAGCGCCGACCCGCCGATGGACAAGAACAGCAACACCACCGAGCCCTACCTGCGCCTGCCGGCACCCGAGCAGCAAAAAGCGCTCGAAGCCGCCACGAAGGCCGAGGCGGATGCCCTGAAGCAGCTCGAAGCCTTCGTCAAAGAAGTCGATTACAACGACCCTGCGGCGATCAAGCCCGCTCTGGCGGCTCAAACGACCACGCAGGTGATTTTCGATGACGAATTCGCGCCCGGCTCCGAGACCCGCAACACCACGCGCAATGCCAGCGTGTGGCTGAACGAGCCTGTCTTTGGCCCCAGGTCGGGCAGGAGAGTCCTGCAGATCAGCAACGGCCAGTTCAGTCAGGAAACCATCACGCCTGTGCTTGAGCCGGTCATCCTGGGCGATTCACCGCGTGTCAGCGCATGGGTGCGTCTCGACCCGCTGAACACGCCGCGAGTCATCAGCATCGAACTCAACGGCCGCCGCATCCTTTGGGGCGACGCCAAGGTCTTTGACGCCACGACCTACGGCAAGGAGGACTCCATCACCGCCGGAGCCCTGCCAAAGCCAGGTGTCTGGACTTTGCTGAGCTTTGATCCTGCCGTGCTTGGCTTGAAGGCGGGTGCGCGCATCAGCAGCGTCGCCGTGCAGCAGGTCGGAGGAACGGTCGTCTGGGATTTGTGCGTCGTCACAGGCCAGCTCCAGCCCTCTGCGGACCCGCTGGCATCTTTCACCGCCTGGTGGAAGGCGGTGAGCTCGGGAAAAAAACAGCCGCCCGAGGTTCCCGCATCCCTGGTGGGAACTCTGATGACGGATCCCGCCAGGCTCCATCAAGCCCGTCTTGCAGCCTTGAATGCCAAACTGCCGAAGCTTCAAGCCAGTCCGGCGCCTGAAGCTGCGGCGGCACTTGCCAGGCAACAGGCCGATGCGGAACGTGAAGCCGGTGCCGCCGCAACCTTGGAACGTGAGGCCCTGCTGCGCTTCTACCTCGCCCGGGTCGGCAACCCGACCTCCGACGAGCACGCCAGGCGTCGCACGACATGGCAAATGGCACGAGCCGCGCGTTCCGCGGCTGATCTGGCCATCCCGGGCACTTTCATCTTCCGTGATCAAGAAAAGCCGCGTGACACCTTCATCGCGATGCGCGGCGCCTACAACAAACTCGGTGACAAGGTGGAGCCCGCCACGCCCGCCGCCTTCCACCCGCTGAAAAAGTCCGGCTCACGCGCCACACGCCTCGACCTTGCTCAATGGCTCGTGGCTCCGGAAAACCCGATGACGGCCCGAGTGACGGTGAACCGCTTCTGGCAGCAGGTGTTTGGCATCGGTTTGGTGAAGACCAGCCATGACTTCGGATCCCAGGGTGAGCCCCCGAGTCATCCCGAACTCCTCGATCATCTCGCGGTCGGCTTTCAAAAGAGCGGCTGGAACGTGAAGCAGCTCATCAAACAGCTTGTCATGACCCAGGCCTTCAAACAGGCATCGCCGGTCGAATCGCACCTCCTCAGCCTCGATCCTGAAAACCGCCTGCTTGCTCGCGGGCCGCGCGTGAGGCTCGACGCCGAGCAGATCCGTGACAATGCGCTCTTCGTCAGCGGACTCATCAACCTTGAGATGGGCGGCCGCGGCGTGCGCACCTACCAGCCGCCGAACATCTGGGAACCCGTCGGCTACGGCGACAGCAACACGCGCTACTACCTGCAGGACCACGGTCCCGCGCTCTACCGGCGCAGCCTTTACAGCTTCCTCAAGCGCACCGCCCCGCCGCCCTTCATGAGCAACTTTGACGCGCCCAACCGCGAGCAAAGCTGCACCCGCCGCGAACGCAGCAACACCCCCATGCAGGCCCTCCAGCTCCTCAACGACGTCCAGCACTTCGAAGCCGCGAGAGCCCTCGCCGAGCGAGTCCTTGCCGAAGGCGGCCAAGACGACTCCGCGAAGCTCAGCTGGCTCTTCCGCAGCGTTTTGAGCCGTAAACCCGACCCGAAGGAGTTCTCGATGCTCAACGCCGCCTTGGTGAAACAACGCGAGCTGTATCAAAAAGACCCCAGGGCCGCCGAGAAGGCCCTGCACGTCGGCGAATCGACGCCGAAGAAGGTTGCCGCGCCCGTCGAAACCGCCGCGTGGACCTTGATCGCAAACCTGGTGCTGAACCTCGATGAAACTGTCACCCGCAACTGAGTCATGAACCCTCTCTTCGAATCCAACCTTCTCCAAACCCGTCGCCAGTTCTTCGGGCACAGCGGCCTGCGGCTTGGCGGGCTCGGGCTGACCTATGCGATGGGCGCGGACGCCTTCGCGGCGCCGAAGTCGCAGATGCATGAGCCTCTGCCGGGTTTGCCGCACTTTGCGGCGAAGGCAAAGGCCGTCATCTACCTGCACATGAACGGCGGGCCGTCGCAGCTCGACACCTGGGACTACAAGCCGGGCCTGCAGCAGTGGTATGACAAGGACCTGCCGCCGAGCGTGCAGGGCGGGCAGCGGCTGACGGGCATGACCAGCAAGCAGGCGCGGTTTCCGGTGGCGCCGAGCCTTTTCAAGTTCGCGCAGCACGGGCAGTGCGGGCGCTGGGTCAGCGAGCTGCTGCCTCACACGGCGAAGCACGTCGATGACATCGCCCTGATCAAGACGGTGCACACGAACGCGATCAACCACGACCCGGCCTGCACCTTTGTGATGACGGGACGCGAGGTGCCGGGCTTTGCGAGCCTCGGCTCGTGGCTGGCCTACGGCCTTGGCAGCGAGAGCAACGACCTGCCGGCCTTTGTGGTGCTCACGCCGACGTGGAGCGCGAAGGCGATGGCGCAGGCGCTCTTCACCCGCATGTGGAACAGCGGCTTCCTGCCCGGCAAGTTCAGCGGCGTGGCGCTTCGTGCCGTGGGTGATCCCGTGCTCTACATCCAGAACCCGGACGGTGTCTCGCCCGCAAGCCGCCGCGCGATGCTCGACACGCTGGCGCAGATGAACGCGCACAGCTTTGAGAAGTTCGGCGATCCCGAGATTCAGACGCGCATCTCGCAGTATGAGATGGCCTTCCGCATGCAGACAAGCGTGCCGGAGCTCGTCGATCTGAAGTCCGAGAGCCAGGCCACGCTCGACATGTACGGCCCGGAGGTTCTCAAGCCGGGGACCTTTGCCGCGAGCGCCATCCTGGCGCGTCGTCTCGTCGAGCGCGGTGTGCGTGTGGTGCAGGTGCTGCATCGCGGCTGGGACCAGCACGGCAATCTCCCGAGCGACATCCGCCTCCAGTGCCGCGACACCGACCAGCCCGTCGGCGCGCTTCTGGCCGACCTGAAGCAGCGCGGCCTGCTCGACAGCACGCTGGTGATCTGGGGCGGTGAATTCGGGCGCACGGTCTATTCACAGGGCGGCCTTTCGCCAACCAATTATGGTCGCGACCATCACCCGCGAAACTTCTGCATGTGGATGGCCGGCGGCGGCGTCAGGGGCGGCGTGAGCTACGGCGAGAGCGACGACTTCAGCTACAACATCGCCACCGACCCCGCGCATCTGAACGACATCAATGCCACGATCCTCAACCAGTGCGGCATCGATCACGAGCGCCTGAGCTACAAGTTCCAGGGCCTCGACGCACGCCTCACCGGCGTGCTGCCGCAGCATCCGATCCAGGAGATCATCGCCTGATTCATGAACCTGCCATCGACCATCGAGGAGCTTGAGGAAGCCCTCAGCCGGCCGACGCCGGGCGTTCTGGAAACCCTTGGCTCGATTGAGGGTGATGTGATGATCCTGGGGGCCGGAGGCAAGATGGGCCCGAGCCTGGCCCGCATGGTGAGACGTGGCCTGGATGCCACCGGGCAGCCGCAGCGCCGGGTGATTGCCGTGTCGCGCTTTTCCTCGGCTGCGGCGGCTGAAGGCCTGCGCGCCCATGGCGTCGAGACCCTGTCCTGTGACCTCATGGACCGCGATGCGGTCAACGCGCTGCCCCGGTGTCCAAACGTCATCTACATGGCGGGCCAGAAGTTTGGCACCGCCGATGCCCCCGAACTCACCTGGGTGATGAATGTCCATGTGCCCGCCCTGGTGGCTGAATGCTTTGCGGGCTCACGCATCGTCGTCTTTTCCACCGGCTGCGTCTATCCCCTGATGCCTGCCGACGGACGAGGGGCGCGTGAGGATGACCCTCTGACTCCGCCGGGTGAGTACGCCAACTCCTGCGTCGGGCGTGAACGTGTGTTCAGCCATTTTGCCATCAAGCACGGCACGCCGGCGCTGATGTTCCGGCTTTGTTATGCCATCGACCTCCGCTATGGCGTGCTGATGGACGTGGCCCAGAAGGTGGCGGCCGGCCTGCCGGTGGATGTCTCGATGGGCTGGGCCAACGTGATCTGGCAGGGCGACGCCAGCGCCCGCGCCATTCAATGCCTGGCACGTGTTTCCAGTCCGCCGACGGCCCTCAACGTCACCGGTCAGGAGCGCGTCTCCATCCGCGATCTCGCCACACATTTCGGTGAACGGCTGGGCAGGCCTGCCGTGATCACCGGCGAGGAGGGCCGCCTGTGCTGGATCTGGGACGCCTCGCGATCCTATGATTGGTTCGGCCCGCCCATGGTTTCCCTTGATGAGATGATCGATGCGACCGTGCACTGGCTGCGCATCGGCGGCGGCACGCTCGGCAAACCCACGCACTTCGAAGTTCAAGATGGACAGTTTTGACTTTCTCACGGTTCTCCGAAAAGGCGTTGCCATCCCCGCGCATCCGCTGGCTTTGAATGCGTCGCGAAAGCTCGACGAACGACGTCAGCGTGCCCTGAGCCGTTATTACATCGCCGCAGGCGCCGGTGGCCTGGCTGTGGGCGTGCACACCACGCAGTTCGCCATCCGTGACCCCCGTGTGGGACTGTTTGAACCGGTGCTCAGCCTGGCCGCCGAGGAGATGGACCGGGCTGAAAGACCCCTGATCCGCATTGCGGGCATCTGTGGCGACACTCGTCAGGCCGTGTCCGAGGCCGAGCTGATTCGTCACCTGGGCTATCACGCCGGACTGCTCAGCCTCGGGGCCATGCGTGACGCGGACGAAGATCTCCTGATCCAGCACTGCCGTGCCGTGGCGGAGGTGACGCCCGTCGTCGGCTTCTACCTCCAGCCGGGCGTTGGCGGCCGGGTCCTGCCCTTTTCCTTCTGGCGTCGCTTCGCGGAAATCGAAAACGTGGCCGCCATCAAGATTGCTCCCTTCAACCGCTATCAGACCCAGGACGTCGTGCGGGCGGTGATCGAGGCCGGCCGCGACGACATCGCGCTCTACACGGGCAACGATGACAGCATCGTCACCGATTTTTTGACACCCTTCAGGTTCGGCGGTGTGGAAAGGCGCATCGTCGGCGGGCTGCTCGGCCACTGGTCAGTCTGGACACGGCGTGCCGTGGAGCTTCTGGAACGCTGTTGCGGGGCGGACGCCACGCCGGAGCTCATGCGGCTGGGTGTCGAGGTGACCGACTCCAACGCCGCCTTCTTTGACGCCGCCAACGGCTTCCACGGCTGCATCGCCGGGCTGCATGAGGTGCTGCGCCGCCAGGGGCTTCTTGAGGGCGTCTGGTGCCTGGATGAAAACGAGGGCCCCGGGCCGGGCCAGCTTGCCGAGATCGACCGTGTCCTGCGGGCGTATCCGCATCTGAACGATGATGAGTTCGTCGCGCGTAACCTGGATGCCTGGCTTCGCTGAAGCCTTTTCATCCCATGTTCCGCAACGCCCTCCAGTCCTCCCTGGTCATCCTTTTGGCCAGTCTGACGCCCGTTCATTCAGCGGAGAAGGGCCTGATGTCCGTTCCTGAAAAAGGCTCTGTCCAGGGCAGGCTTCCCTTCGTGCCGCCGACGCCGCCGGAGCAGGCGGCGGGCAAGTTCCGCGTCCTTCATGGTTTCCGCATGGAACTGCTTGCGGCGGAACCTCTCGTGGCCAGTCCGGTGGCCATGACATACGACGAAAACGGCCGCGCCTACGTCTGCGAGATGCGCGACTACCCTTACACGGACAAGGCGAACCACAAGCCGAGCCAGGAGAATCCGACCGACCAGCCCATCGGCCGCGTGCGCCTGCTGGAGGACACCGATGGAGATGGCGACTTCGACAAGTCGGTGGTGTTTGCGGAAGGCTTGTCCTGGCCCACCGGGGTCGCCTGCTGGAAGGGCGGTGTCTTTGTCGCCGCAACGCCGGACATCTGGTACTTCAAGGACACGGATGGCGATGGCCGCGCCGATGAACGGCGAAAGGTCTTCTCAGGCTTCAGGAAGCTGAATGTGCAGGCCGTGATGAACAACCTGGTCTGGGGCCTGGACAACCGGATCCATGGAGCCGGCGGAAGCAACGGCGGCAAGATTGTCGCTGATGCCCGGGCCGAGGAGGCTGCGACGACGATGGCCCGTGCGGACTTCCGCTTTGACGCCCGTGAACCCAAATTAGAACTGATGTCCGGCGGCGCCCGCTTCGGCGGCTCCTTCGACGACTGGGGCAACCGCTTCCTCTGCAACATCCGCAACCCGGCCCAGCACATCGTCCTGCCGTCGCGCTACCTCGCCCGCAACCGCTGGCTCGCCGCCCCTGCGGTGCTGAACGACATGGCGGTGTCGGGCGACCAGCTGCCTGTGCACGCGATCTCGCCCCCGGAGCCCTGGCGCGTCATCCGTGCGAAACGCTGGGCGGGTGAGCGGGACATCGTCATGCCGCGCAGCGAGCTGGTCGGCGCGGGCGTCGTCACCTCGGCCAGCGGTGTGACGAGCTACCGCGGTGCGGCCTATCCAAAAGAATTTCAAGACAATGTCTTCGTCTGCGAATGCGCCGGCAACCTCCTCTACCGCCTGAAGCTGACGCCCGACGGCGTGACCTTCAAGGCGGCGCGTGTTGACGGCGATGCGGAGATCGTGGCATCGACCGACAACTGGTTCCGGCCGGTGAACTTCGTCAACACCCCCGACGGCACGCTGCACATCCTCGACATGTACCGGGAGAACATCGAGCACCCCTGGAGCATTCCGGAGGACATTCATGCCGCCGTCGACCTGGAGGCCGGTCGTGACATGGGTCGCGTCTGGCGGCTCACCCCGCCGGGCTTCAATCCGGTGCCGTCACCGAAGCTCGGTCGCGCCACCAGCGCCGAGCTGGTCGCCGAGCTGGAGAACCCGAACTCCTGGTGGCGTGAAACCGCGCAGCGCCTGCTTTTCGAACGCCAGGATGCCAGCATCGTTCCCGCCCTGCATGACCTCGTCCGCAAAGGCCGTTCGCCTCAGTCGAGGCTGCACGCGCTGTGGACGCTTGAGGGCCTCGGATCGCTGGAGGACCCGGATGTGCTGATTGCGTTGAAGGACGCCTCGGCGGGTGTTCGTGAGCACGCCGTCAGGCTGTCGGAATCGCGGCCGGCGCTGGTGGATGCAGTCCTGGCCCTGGCAGATGACCTGGAGCCGCGTGTCCGGTTTCAAGCCGCCTTCACGCTGGGTGAGTTCAAGGATGATCGCACCCTGGAGGCTCTGCGACGCATTGCCTGGCGCGATCATGCCGATCCCTGGGTCCGCGCCGCCATCCTGAGTTCGACGGCGGAAACCGGAGCCCGTCTGCTCGCAAGGCTGCTGGAGGACAAGGCCTTCGCGGAGCAGGGCGCGGAGATCATCCGGGAGCTGAGCCAGATGGTGGGCAACCGGGGCAGGCTTGAGGAGATCCAGGGTGTGATCACCGCCCTTGCCGCCTCCAACCCGGGTGCAGCGGCTTCGGACAGCGTCCTGAAAGGAGTCGGCGCGGGACTGAAGCGCGGCGGAGGAAGCCTGCGAGGCTCCGGCCTGACCGGTGCTGCTGCAAAGTTTGTTGACGATGCCCTGGACCGGGCGCGGCGGACTGCGGGTGATTCCTCTCAGGCGGGTGAAGCCAGGACCACAGCGATCCAGCTCATGAGCCTGGATGATTTTGACAGCGTCAAAGACGCCCTTGTCCGTCTTCAGGACGGCCGTGAGGCTCAGGACATCCAGCTGGCCGCCATCCGGGCGCTTGGCGGCTTCAACACGGCCGAGGCCACCCCCCTTCTGCTGGCGGGATGGAGCAACCAGACGCCTGCGGTTCGCGCAGAGGTGATCAGCGCCATGCTTGCCGTCCGCGCCCGTGCGCTGCCGCTGATGCAGGCGGTTGAATCCGGCCTCGTTCCCGCCAGCCAGGTCCCCTTCGCCAGCCGCAGACTGCTTGGACTGAGCAGCGACGCCGAGGTCAGAAGGCTTGCTGAGAAGCACTTCAGCGCCTCCGCGCCCGGGCCGCGCAAGGAGGTCATCGCGAAATACGCACCGGCCCTCGAGCGCAAGGGCGATCCTGCCCGCGGCCGCAAGGTGTTCGAGACTGCCTGCATCGCCTGCCACAAGGCGGGGGAGATTGGCGTGCAGGACATCGGCCCCAACCTGGCCAACATCCGCGCCTGGAATCCTGAGCAGGTGCTCATCAACATCCTGGACCCCAACCGGGAGGTCGTGCCCAGCTTCCTGGCCTACACGGTGGAAACCACGGCGGGTGGCACGATTTACGGCATGATTGCCGAGGAAGGCGCGGTTGGGCTGACACTGCGAAGGCCGGACGGCGGGAGCGAGACCGTGCTGCGACAGAACATCGCGAAAATCACCGGCTCCGGCCTCTCGCTGATGCCGGAAGGCCTTGAGGCCGCCATCACCCCTGAGGCCATGGCGGATCTCATCGCCTTCCTGCTCGCGCCTCCTGCCACCCGCTGAGCAGCCGACTTGAATCATGCCTGCTTCGCCTTCCGGTAGCGCAGGGGCGTATGCCCTGTCTGCTTCTTGAAGACATGGATGAAGTACTTCGGCTCCTCATAGCCGATGCGTGTGCTGATCTCGGCGATGCTGAGGTCGGTGTCCTCCAGCAGCTCCCGCGCCCGGATGATGCGCAGGCGCATCTGCTCCTGCTTCGGCGAGCGTCCAAGCTGTTGACGAAACCTTCGATAGGCTGCGCTGCGGCTCAGCGGCACGGCACGCAGCACGTCGTCGACGCTCATCGGCGTGCAGGCTCCGTCCCGGATGCGCCTTGCCGTGCTTGCAACATGGCCGTCCTCCACGGCAATGATGCTGGTGGACTGCCTTTCGATGATGCGTCGCGGCGGAAAGAAACGGGGCTGCCGGGACGGCTTCCGTCCACGCATCATCTGGTCCAGCAGCGTCGCCGCCTCATGGCCGATCTGGGCGGGATCCACGTCGATGCTGCTCATCGGCGGCGTGGTCAGCTGGCAGAGGAATTCATCGTTGTCGACACCGAGCACCGCGATCTCATCCGGCACTGCGAAGCCTGCGCGAAGGCAGGCGTCCAGCACCTGCTGGCCGCGGTCATCATGGCAGGTCATCAGGGCGCAGGGGCGGGGAAGCCCGGCCAGCCAGCGGGTGAGATGACGCAGCTCCTGTTCGGCTCCGCGCCTGGACCCCGGGTGCTGGTAGACATCGCAGCCGAAGCCGCGCGCCTTCAGCTCTGCGGCGAATCGGTCCGAACGTTCATCCTGGTAAACATGCTGGCCGTAGGGCGTGCCGCAGAAGGCGAAGTGACGGAAGCCGCGCTCCAGAAAGTGCTCCACCGCCATGCGCACCACGAGCCGGTTGTCGATGCCCACGACCGGCAAGTTGAGGCCGGGCAGTGAGGCGCGAAGGTCAATCAGCGGCAGCTTCAGGCGCATCAGCGCCGAGGCCATGGCCGTGTCGTTGATGCGCGCGATGATGCCATCTCCTTTCCAGGCGGCCAGCCAGGCGGGGGGCGGTTCGTCCAGGCCGTGTGGCTGGAAGGTGATCGACCAGGGGCCGTGCTTGCGCTGGTAACGGATGATGCCGCGCAGCAGGCCGCGTCCGTACTCACGGGAGGTTTCAACCAGGAGGGCGACGCGTGGCGTGGGCATGAGGGTCGAAGCCATACGCTCAAAAAGTGGTGTTTTCTTGGACGAAGTTGGAATGAAAACTGGATTTCCAGCCTGTATTCATGGTCATGAAAGACACGTCGAAAGCCCTGTTCATGAGCCCTGTCACCACGCCCTTTTTGCTGGGCCAATCCGCCTGACTGCCACCCGCCTCCACATCGTCATGACACCCTGCCTCTTTTCCATCAGCTATGCCGGTTTCTGGGGCCAGTCGGTCCTGAAGCTGGCGGACTTCATCCCTCATGCAGCCAGGCTCGGCTACAGGTCGGTCATGATCGCAGGCAAGCGTCCGCACCTTTCGCCGCTGGACGCCGAGGAGCAGATCGAGCCGTTGAAGGCCGCGCTTTCCTCATCCGGAATCCGCTGCGATGTGCTGGGCGCCTACACCAACCTCGCCCAGCCTGCGGGCGTCGGCTGCGAGGTGCCGCAGATCGAGTTCCAGATCGCCTATGTCGAGTCGCTGGCGCGAACCGCCGCCCGGCTTGGAGCCCGGATCATCCGCATCTTTGGCGCCTATGAAATCGAAGGCCAGGACCTGCAGGCGCAGTGGAACCGCTGTGTGAGCGCGGTCCGTGAGATGTGCGACCGGGCGGCGGCGCATGGTGTGACGATCGCGATCCAGAATCATCATGATGTCGGCCTGCACACGGAGGCGCTGCTGGAGATGCTGGCGGACGTTGACCGGCCTAACTGCAAGCTTGGCTTTGACGCCTGGTCGCCCGCCCTGCGTGGCGAGGACCTCTACAAGTCCGCCCTGCTGGCGGCCCCCCGCAGCGTCATCACGACCAACGCGGACTACATCAGGGTGCCGCGTCATCGTTACCGTCCGGAGCTGGTGAACTATGAGCGGCAGGCGGTGGACTGGGTGCGCGCCGTGCCCTTCGGCACCGGCTTCATCGACTACGCCGCCTTCTTCCAGGGGCTGAAGGACGGCGGCTTTGACGGCGTCGCCACCTTTGAGATGTGCTCGCCCCTGCGCGGCGGCGGATCACTGGCCAACCTGGACGCCTGCGCCACGGCCTACCTGGATTGGATGAACACCCGGCGGCTTCTTTCCTGATCATGAGCAAACCCACCGACATACGCATCACCGGCTGCCGCACCCGCTATCAGCATTACGACTACCGCACGCCGATCAAGTTTGGCGGCGTGGCCGTGAGCTCCGTCCTCATTCTCGATGTCGAGTGCGAGGTCATGTCGCGTGACGGGCGCGCGGCGCGCGGCTTTGGCTCGATGCCGCTGGCAAACACCTGGTCGTTTCCCTCGCGCGAGCTGACCTTTGATCAGACGCAGAACGCCATGCAGGTGCTGGCGGAGCGCCTGGCCGGCGTCTTTCGCGGCTTTGGTGAGTGCGGGCACCCGGTTGAGCTGGGTGTCGAGCTGGAGGAGGCGTTTCTCGAGGCCGCCTTGGAGGTGGGCCGCGAGCTTCAGCTCCGGCAGCCCATCCCCAAGCTTTGCACGCTTGTCTGCGGCAGTGCCTTTGATGCGGCCCTGCATGACGCCTTTGGCAAGATGCTCGGCCTGAACTGTTATCACACTTACTCCGCCGAGTTCATGAACCGCGATCTCAGCATGTGGCTGGGGGCGGGCTTTGCCGGCGAATACCCAGACGCCTACGTGCATCGCGAGCCGCAGCCGAGGATGCCGCTCTATCATCTGGTCGGCGCGCTGGACCCGCTGGATGATGCCGAGCTGGTGCAGCCGGTGGGAGACGGCCTTCCCGAGACGCTGCCCGATTGGATTCATTACAACGGGCTTACGCACCTGAAGATCAAGCTGAACGGGGACGATCTGGACTGGGATCTGGAGCGCATCATCAAGGTGGACCGTGTGACGGATGAAACCCAGCGGGTCAGGGGCGTGACGGCATGGCATTATTCGCTCGACTTCAACGAGCGCTGCCAGAGCGTCGAGTATCTCGTGGAGATGATGCGCAGGCTGCGTGAGCGCACGCCGCAGGGCTTTGACCGGGTTCAGTACATCGAGCAGCCGACGGCGCGTGACCTGAAGGCGCATCCGGAGAACCGGATGCATGAGGCGGCGAAGCTGAAGCCTGTGGTGATTGATGAGTCGCTGACCGACCTGGAGTCGCTGCTGCTTGCGCGTGAGCTGGGTTACACCGGCGCGGCCCTGAAGGCCTGCAAGGGGCAGGGGCAGTCGCTGCTGATGGCGGCGGCGGCGCAGAAGATGGGCCTGTTCCTTTGCGTCCAGGACCTGAGCTGCCCGGGGGCCTCGCTGATTCATTCGGCAGGTATCGCGGCCCACGTCCCCGGAGTTGCCGCCATCGAGTCCAACTCGCGTCAGTACTGCCCTGCCGCAAACGACGGCTGGCGCGACCGCTTTCCCGGCATCTTCGACGTGCGTGACGGCTCGATGGACACGAGCTGCCTGAACGGCCCCGGGCTTGGCGCCGTAAAACCCTGATCGCCTGTTTCATGAAATCGTTCGTCCTGCTTGCTCTTCTCCCCCTTGCCGCCATGGCGGCGGATCCTTCCAAAAAAAACACTTATCCACCGCAGCCCTGGGCCGCCTGGGTGGAGCCGGACTTTCCCTTCTTCTCCTCCATCCTGGATGCGCGCCGTGAAGGGCTGGGCTCGAACAACCTGACCCCGCGCGGCATCATCCTGAAGCTCGATCATGACTGCTGGGCCTGTTTCGATACGGACCTGCTGCGTGTGTCCGCCATCTGGCGTGGTAGGGGCGTGACGGACAAGGCCCTGGCGCCCGGATCCTATCTGGACGCAGGTCGCAAGACACCCGGCGGACAGTTTCCCGCCCCTCAACCTGATGGCAGGCTTTGGTTAGGCAATGGACTCTTTCCTGGCTGGCAGGAGGGTGAAAAGATTTCGACGGCGGATCCTCGGGAGCCTGCCCCAAGCCCGGAGGAGGTTGGTCGAGGCCCCGTGCCTGAGTCCATGGGCCGGTTTCAGAGCGTGCGCCTGATCCGGGAGGGCGCGGTGCTGGAATACGATGCGAAAGGTTCGCAGGTGCGGGAATGGTGGCAGGCTTCCATCAGGGACAACGGGCCCGTGGTGGAGCGGCACATCAGCGTCAGCGCCTCCAAGAATCCTCTGCTGCTCGTGGCTGGCATCCGGATGAACGGTCCCTCCCAGGAGGTGGAGGCCGGCGTGACGGTGACGGGTGACGCCGAGCTTGCCGCGCATGAGGATCTCTGGGTCGTGCGTGTTCCCGCACATGACAAGACGGCTTCGTTCTGCGTCACCTTCTGTGAGGAGCGCGAGGCGCCCGCCGTCTCGCCAAGAGCTCTTCCACAGCAGGCTCCAGGCCTGCGCTGGCCGCAGGAGGCCGTGTCCAGGATCAGGCCATCCACCTCGAACAAGGCCTATGTGCTGGATCATGTGGACCTGCCGGATGACAATCCCTGGAAGCGTGCGGTGCGGCTGGGCGACATCCAGTTTCTCAAGGACGGCACCGGCGTGGTGGTCACCGTCGACGGTGATGTCTGGCTGGTGCGCGGCCTTGCGGAAATGAACGGGCCGGTGAAGTGGCGGCGCTTCACCTCGGGACTGCACGAGCCGATGACCTGCGCGATCCGTGACGAACAGATTTTTGTGTTCGACCGCAACGGCATCTGGCGCTTGCGCGACAGCAACAACGACGGCGAGGCGGATGTGCACGAATTGTTCTCGAACGCCTTCGCCCAGACCGCGGACATGCGTGAGTTTCCCAGCACGCTGAGGCTTGCGCCGGACGGCGGGTTTGTGATCGCGAAGGGCGGTCAGGAGGCCACGACGATCGGCAAGCACAACGGCAGCGTGCTGCGCATCTCGGCTGATGGCCGGAAGTCCGAGGTTATGGGCTACGGCTTCCGTCAGCCAAGCATTGGTGTGAACCTGCGCACCGGCCTCGTCACCTCCAGCGACCAGGAGGGGCAGTACATTCCGAGCACCCCCCTCCACATCGTGCGCGACCATCAGTTCTACGGCTTCCTCAGCGACAAGCTGCCGAAGGAGCAGTATCCGGCTCCGATTGCCGAGCCTCTCACCTGGATGCCGCATGCAGTGAACTCCTCCGCCATGTCACAGGTGTGGTTGTTTGATGCCAAGATGGGCCCGCTGAATGACCAGATGGTGCAGATCTGCTTCAACAAGCCGGAGCTGCTGAGGGTGATCCTCAACGAGCGTGGCCGCCGTCCGCAGGCCGCCGTGGTGAGCATCACCGACGAGTTCGACTTTCCGCCGCTGAACGGAAGCGTCAATCCGGCGGACGGGCAGCTTTACCTCGCCGGCTTCCAGGTCATCCGCTGGGGCAACACGCTGGACACCCTCGCCGGGCTCTGCCGGGTGCGTTACACGGGCTCACCCAGCCTGCTGCCCAGTGAAATCGTGCCCATGGACAAGGGCGTGCTGCTGCGTTTCGACGTGGCCCTGGACCCGAAGAAGGCCGCCGACCCCGCCGCCTACTCGCTGGGCTCCTGGGGCTACAAGCGTGCCCATACTTATGGCTCGGCCCAGTACAAGGCCGACGGGAGCACCGGGGTGGACTGGCTGACGCCCAGCAGCGCCTATGTGAGCCGCGACGGCAGGTCGGTGTTTGTCGGCGTGCCCGGCATGAAGCCGGTGATGCAGCTGCGCATCGGCTGGTCCATCGCCAGCGCCGACGGCGCCGCCATGGCGGAGAACGCCTACACGACGCCTTATGAGCTGCCCGCCTTCGATCCGAAGACGGAGGGCTTCGGCGACGTCCAGGTGGACCTGACGCCACGCGCGGCCGCCGCCCAGGCAAAGGGGCCGGCCTCGGCCGAGGAAGGCCTGCGGCTCTCCCAGATGCTTGGCTGCGTGGCCTGTCACAGCGTGAAGGACCAGGACCTTTTCAAGATCGGGCCGAAGTGGAACAAGTTGTTCGGCGCGAAGCGTGATTATGTGGATGAGAAGAAAAAGAAGGGCTCCGTCATCGTCGACGACGCCTACCTGCGTGAATCGATCCTCCAGCCCTCCGCCAAGCGTCATGCCGACTTCGTCAAAGGAGAGTATGCCATGCCCAGCTATGCCGGTGTGGTGACGGAGTCACAGCTCGAATCCCTCATCCTCTACATCAAGTCCCTGAAATGAATCCCATGAAGCTCCTTCACGGCCTGGCCGTCCTCATCCTTTTTCTGAACGTTCCCGCCGAGGCGGCAAACCTCGTGTTCATGATCGGCGAGGACGAATATCTCACCTGGGAGACCCTGCCCGCCTTTGCCAGATCAGATGTCGAGCCTCTCGGTCACAAAGTGTCCCTCATCCATGCGGATGCCGGCGACAAGAACAGCTTTCCAGGCCTGGTCGACGCCTTGAAGGGCGCGGACCTGCTTTTGGTCAGCGTGCGCCGGCGCACCCCGCCGAAGGAGCAGCTGGAGGCGGTTCGCAGCTACCTGGCAGCCGGGAAGCCTCTCATCGGCATCCGCACCGCCAGCCATGCCTTCGCCCTGAGGCCGAAGGAAAAGCTGGTGGATGATCGCCATGCGAGCTGGCAGGAGTTTGACCCGGAGGTGCTCGGCGGCTGTTATGGCAACCATCATCGTGGCGAGGACAAGACGCTCTGCACCCTGGCGCCGGGCGCTGCCGGGCATGAGATCCTGAAGGGTGTCAGCCTCGGCGAGCTCATCGGCAATGGCACCCTTTACAGAAACACGCCCCTGGCGGCCACCGCCACGCCCCTGCTCATCGGCACCATCCCCAACCAGCCTTCCGAGCCCGTGGCCTGGACGCACCGCCACGGCCCGGGGAAGGCGAAGGTGTTTTATAGTTCGTTCGGCCACGTCGACGACTTCAAGGAGCCTGCCTTCCGCCGCCTGATGCTGAATGCAATCGCCTGGGCGCTGGCGCCGTAGAAGACTCCTGTGAGAACCCCAGCCATCATCGCCGCAGCGTTTACGCTGATCCAGCCCTGGCTGGCCTGGGCTGAGCTGGGCTTCAACAGGGACATCCGGCCCATCCTCTCGGAAAACTGCCTCGCCTGCCACGGTCCGGACGCCAAGGGTCGCAAGGCGGATCTTCGTCTCGATGTGAGCGGTGCGGACTGGCAGGAGGTGTTCGCGCGGATCACCGCCACCGATCCCGAGGAGCGGATGCCACCTCCGGATTCCCACAAGAAGCCTCTGACGGCCGAACAGGTCGCGAGGCTCCGGCAGTGGGTGACCGAGGGGGCGAGGTATCAGAAGCACTGGGCCTTTGAGCCGCTGCCGGGCAAAGCTCAGGGCAGCCTTGATTCATGGGTGGAGGCCGGGTTGAAAAAGCAGGGCCTTTCCTTGGCTCCTGAAGCTCCTCGTCACACGCTCATCCGGCGCGCCGCCCTCGACCTGACCGGCCTGCCGCCCACGGAAGCCATGATGGCTGAGCCCTATGAAGCCGTGGTGGATGAACTGCTCGCCTCCAGGCATTTCGGCGAGCACCTGGCGGTCGCCTGGCTCGATGCGGCGCGCTATGCCGACACCAACGGCTACTTCGGCGACAAGCCCCGCCAGATGTGGCCCTGGCGCGACTGGGTGATTGATGCGTTCAACGCCAACAAGCCGTTCGACCAGTTCAGCATCGAGCAGATCGCGGGCGACCTGCTGCCCAGCGCCAGCCTGAGCCAGAAAGTCGCGACCGGCTTCAACCGCAACCACATGGCGAACAATGAAAGCGGCAGCATCGACGAGGAGTTCCGGGTCGAGTATGTCGTGGACCGCGTGGATGCGACGATGACCACCTGGCTTGGCCTGACCGCCGGATGCGCCCAGTGTCATGACCACAAGTACGACCCGGTGTCGCAGCGCGAGTTCTACCGGCTCTTCGCCTTCTTCAACAACGTGCCCGAGCAGGGTCTGATCCGTTCCGACAATCCGCCGCCGCTGCTCGAGGTGCCGACGCAGGCGCAGCGACTCGAGATTGCGCGGCTGCAGGCCGTCACGCAGCAGGCCAGGGCGGACTTTGAGCCGGTGCATGAAAAGTTGAAGCCGCGGATCGAGGCCTGGGAAAAGGATGCCCCGGGGACGCTGCCCGGACCGCCCGCTGCGGCCGTGCTGCAGGAGCCGTTCGAGGATCCAAACTTGGTTGGGAAAGGCACCGCCTTGGAGCAGGTCGCCGGCCTGCTCGGCCGGGCGGCGAAGTTCGACGCCACCGGGCACCTTGAGGCACGGCTCGACGGATTTGACCTGGACGCCCCATGGACCCTCGGCTTCTGGCTGAATGCGGAAGGCTCGCTGAGCTGCCCTCTGTCGCTGATCGAGCCGGAGGGCCGCCGTCGCGGGATCGAGGTCATCTGGCAGAAGGGCAGGATCCAGGTCAACCTGGTGCATCGCTGGGGCTCGGACGCCATCGAGGTCGCCACCGTGGAGGCCCTGCCTTCCAAGGCCTGGCACCATCTGGTCATCGTGCATGACGGATCGCGCAAGGCGGCGGGTCTGCGGGTGTACTTCGACGGAGGCCCGACCACGCTTGAGGTTAGGCGGGACTCCCTGCATGGCACCGTGGCAAACAGGGAGCCGCTGCGCATCGGACGTCGCGACGCCAACCTGGGCTTCTATGGAATGCTCGACGAGCTGCGGCTGGTATCCAAGGCTGTGGATGAGCCGGTCGTGCGCGGCTGGCATCGGGGGGAGCGGCTGCGCGGCGTCCTGGCAAAGCCTGCGAACCAGCGCAGCTCCACCGAGACGGAGATCCTTCTGGATGATTTCATCGTGCATCATGGCGACGGTCAGGCGTGTCGCTTGAGGCAGCAGCTCCTGGCGGCGGAGCAGGCTGAAAAAAAGCTGCGTGAAGCCATTCCGACCACGCTGGTGATGCAGGAGATGGAGAAGCCGCGCACCGCCCATGTGCTGGAGCGCGGCCAGTATGACAAGCCTGGCGAGGCGGTGCAGCCGGGAGTGCCCACAGCCATCGCGCCCTGGGTTGAAGGCCTGCCTGACAACAGGCTTGGCTTTGCAAAATGGCTGTTTTCGCGTGGCAATCCGCTGACGGCACGCGTGGCGGTGAACCGGCTCTGGGCGCAGTGCTTCGGCGAGGGGCTGGTTCGTACGCCCAACGACTTTGGCTCGCAGGGCGAGCCTCCGACGCATCCGGAGCTTCTCGACTGGCTGGCGGCGACGTTTCGCGCCGATGGCTGGAATGTGAAGGCGCTGCTGAAGAGGATCGTGATGTCGAGGACCTACCGTCAGGATTCCAGCCGAAGGCGGATGCCAAAGGGGCTGCCGGACGATCCTGAGAACCGGCTGCTGGCCCGTGGGCCAGGCGGCCGGCTTTCTGCGGAAGTGCTGCGCGATCAGGCTCTGGCCGTTTCGGGCCTGCTGGTTCCCAAGGTTGGCGGGCCCAGCGTAAAGCCGTTTCAGCCGCCCGGGCTTTGGGAGGCGGTGAGTTACAATGGCGAGGAGAGCTATGTGCCGGATGCCGGGGAAGGCTTGTGGAGGCGCAGCCTCTACACCTATGTGAAACGCCAGTCACCCCATCCCATGCTGTTGACCTTTGACGGCCCCACGCGTGAAAAATGCACCGTGCGGCGGTCGCGGACAAACACGCCCCTGCAGGCATTGCTGCTGCTCAATGACGAAACCTTTGTCAGGGCCGCCGAGGCGCTGGCCGGGCGTTCGCTGGGAAAAGCGGACCGCATTGCCTGGATGTTTCGTGCCGCCACCTGCCGTGATCCCGAGCCAGAGGAAATCCGTCTGCTGGAGGGCCTGCTGCAACGCCGCCAGTCCTGGACACTGGTGGCGCATTCCATCCTGAATCTCGACGAGGTGCTGTCCAGGCGCTGATCCATTTATCGAGTCGGCTGTCGTGACCGCATGACGGGAATGAGCTTGCCCGGCTGCCTGTCGTATTTCATACACACTTTGTCGTGGAGATCGACGCCCACGGCAGGAACCCTGTCCTCCGTTTTCCCAGCCCAACCCCGCTCCTGTCATGCCCAAGCTCGCCGCCTTTCCCAAAGCCTTCATGGTCGCTCTTTGCAAGGAGGGCACGATGACCGTGTCCGAGTGGATTCGTCTCGCCTCAACCCTCGATGTCCAGGGGCTGGAATGGTATGCGGGTTTCCTCGAAATGGCCGATGAAAAGAACTGGCAGCGCTTCCGCAAGGAGGTGGAGGACACCGGCAAGGTGATTCCGATGATGTGCTGCTCGCCTGACTTCACCCATCCCGACGCCGCCTTCCGTGACAAGGAGATCGCGAAGCAGAAGCGCTGGATCGACATGACGCACACGCTGGGTGGCGGCTATTGTCGAGTGCTGAGCGGTCAGCGCAGGCCTGAACTGAGCCTTGAGGAAGGTGTGAAGCTGGCGGCGGACTCCATCCACGCCTGTCTGCCCTATGCCCAGGAACGCGGGATCACGCTGATCCTGGAGAACCATTACAAGGATGACTTCTGGGACTATCCGGAGTTTGCCCAGAAGATGGACGTCTTCTGCAGGTTGGTGGACGCCGTGGTTCATCCGAATTTCGGTGTGAACTACGACCCCTCGAACACCTACCTCGCAGGCGAGGATCCCATCGAACTGCTCAAGCGTGTATCCCATCGAGTGGTCACCATGCATGCCAGCGACCGTTATCTGGCGGAGGGCACCATCGAGGATCTGCGCAAGGAGGAGGGCGGCGCCCAGGGTTATGCCAAGCGTCTGCGTCACGGCGAGATCGGCAAGGGGCTGAATGACTACGACGCGATCTTCAGCGAGCTGAAGGGCAGGGGGTTCAACGGCTGGATCAGCATCGAGGACGGTGTGGACGGCATGGACCAGCTTGCCCGCAGCGTGGATTTCCTGAAGCGGAAGATCGCACAGCACTGGCCGGTTTGAAGCGGCTGTCGGGCAAGGCAGGCATGGGCTTGAGCCCGTGAAGGTTCGAGGACCTGGCGGGCCGCTTTATGCGAACGATGGGTGTGCGGGCTGAAGCTCGACACTACCTTGATCCGCGAACAACCTCGTCCAGAAACTTCCACAGCTCCAGCGTCGGCGGATCTTCCGGTCCGCCCAGGTCCGAGCTGATCGTTCCATGCGTCTTGCCTTCGGCGGCGACCACCCGGGCTTTGACGCCGGCTTCATGAAGCTTGGAGGCGAGCCAGTGCGCCTGCGTCTTTGTCGATTCACGCGAGGCGACATGCAGCAGCAGGAAGGGCGGGATGCCCTTGTCCTTTGCAACATAGGTGACGGGTGAAAACTCGCGCTGTTCCGCTTCGCCGGTGCCGAAGATGGAGGTGTAGTTCACCGCCGGCGTGTCACCGCCCTCCTTGAGGCGTTTGGGGATGTCGTAGGCGGACACATCCACAGGCACGCAGCCCTTGAGGCAGTTCATCGGCACGCCTGCGGCCTTCAGGTAGCGGTCATCGGTGCAAAGCAGGGCCGCAAGATGCGCTCCGGCCGAGTGGCCCATGATCACGATCCTCTCAGGATCGCCACGATGCTCCGCCACATGATCGCGCACCCAGCGGACGCTTTGGGCGAGGTCGCTCATCATCTCCTTCAGGGTCACGGCCGGCACAAAGCGGTAGTTCACCGACACGAGCACAAAGCCCTTCTCCAAAAACGCCTGTGGCTTCTTCTGCAGCGAGGCCTTGTCACCGGCCTTCCATCCACCGCCGTGAATCCAGACGACGACCGGATGTTTTTCGCCCTGGGCGGGGGCGTGCACATCCAGCGCCTGCAGCTTGTCCTTCGCCTCGGTGTAAAACTGGTTTCTCGTCACCACCGGCTCGGCGGCGAAGGTGGAGACGGTGAGAAAGAGGGCGGTCAAAAAGCGCATGAGACCGGTGAAACGCAGGCGCCTGCCGGATCTCTCAGCGTGGTTGGGTCCTCTGGACACATTGAAACATCCGGGAGTGCCGCACCAGGCTCCGTCACTTCTTTCCGCTGCCGGCAAGCTCATCCCATGTGAGGCATGGCCGACCTTGTCGGCATCGAGTTTCACGAGGCGGCCCCTTGCCGCCATGCGTCAGATTAAGAGCGCTGAATAGGTTGGGTGCCCTCCCTCCCGTGCATCGTCCTCGATAGGCGGAGAGGAGCGCTCCCCCAGTCAGGATGCGAGGGCCTGGCTTTGCAGAAACTCGCGTTCCGCCTCGCAGGATGCCAGGTCGGCGGCGCGTTGGTAGGCGGCGCGGGCTGCTTCCGGCCGGCCGAGCCTGGCGATGAAGCTGGCGCGGATGGCGTGGTAAAGATGCTGCGTCTCGAGCGCGTGACGGTCGGGGATGCTGTCGAGGGCCTGCAGGCCGGCTTCGGGGCCGTGGACGCGCGCGAGGGCCACGCTGCGGTTCATGGCGACGACGGGCGTGGGCTTCAGATGCAGCAGCTGATCGTAGAAGCTCAAAATGCGCGGCCAGTCGGTGCTCGATTCATCGGCGGCGAGGCAGTGGCAGGCGGCGATGCCAGCCTCGAGATGATAGGGGCTGATCGTTTCGCCGCTGGAGGCCGCGCCGAGGGCGAGGATGCCGTCTTGAATGAGCGCCGCGTCCCACCGGCTGCGATCCTGATGAGGCAGTCGCACGATCTCGCCCCCGGCGCCGATCCTTGCCTTCAAACGGGACGCGTTGAGGCACATGAGAGCGAGGAGGGCCTTGGTGGACGGCAGGGCGGTGTCGGGGTTTGCTGCGAGCAGGCGCACGAGGCGGATGGCTTCATGACAAAGCTCCTCGCGGATGAGGCGGTCGCCGGAGGAGGCCTTGTAGCCTTCGTTGAAGAGCAGGTAGAGGGCGGCAAGCACGCCGTCGAGCCGTCGGGGCAGCTCGGCGGCATCGGGCACGGCAAAGGGCAGTTGCAGATCGCGGATGAGCTGTCGGGCGCGCACGAGGCGCTTGGCGATGGCGGCCTCGCTGGTAAGGAAGGCCGCGCCGATCTCCGCCGGGCTCATGCCGCACACGGTGCGCAGGGCGAGCGCGAGCTGAGCCTCGATGGAGAGCTGTGGATGAAAGCAGACGAAGAGCATGCGCAGCGCGTCATCGGCAAGGCCGGGCCTGCCGGCGGGCTCCTCCCGTGTGAGCCATCGTTCCTGTTCTGCGGTGATCTGCGCCTCCTTGCGCTGCCAGGCCTGCTCGCGGCGCAAGGCGTCGAGCGCGAGGTTTTTCGCGGCCTGGGCAAGCCACGCGGCGGGATTTTCCGGAATGCCGCGGTAGGGCCAGGTTTGAAGCGCCCGCACCAGCGCCTCCTGCACGGCATCCTCGGCGAGCTGCAGCCGGTGCGTGCCGAGATGCGCCGCGAGCGTGGCGACGAGCCGCGCCCCTTCGCGGCGGAAGAGGTCATCCGCCACAAGGCCGGGGCTGCGCTCGGCGGACTGGCTCATGACTGCGTGTCTTCGGCAGGGGGGCCGCCTTCGACGAGCCGCGCCAGGTGCTGAAGCGACTCCTGCCAGCCGAGGTAGCAGGCTTCCTCGGGGATCACCGCTGGCACGCCGGCCTGCGTGACGCTGAGCTCGGTGCCGCAGGACACGGCTTTCAGCTTCACCGTGACTTCAATCGTGCCGTGCAGGCCGGGGTCATCGAAGACATCGGTGTAACGGAGCAGTTTGTTCGGCACGAGCTCAAGGTATTCGCCGCCGAAGGAATGGCCGCGGCCGCTGCTGAACTGCGTGAAGGCCATCCTGAAGGTGCCGCCGACCTTCGGTTCGAGATGGAAGACCTTGCACAGGAAGCCGTCCGGCGGGAGCCAGCGGCAGAGCGCGTCGGGATCGAGGAAGGCCTTGTAGACCAGCTCGGGAGCCGCCTTGAGCACACGATGGAGGCGGATGGTGTGGGTGGGCATGGGGGCGTGGCAGCTCAGGGTTGTTCGGGGACGGTGACCATCCAGTGAATGCCAAAGCGGTCTGTCACCATGCCAAAGCAGGGCGACCAGAAGGTCCTGCCGATCGGCATGAAGGCATCTCCGCCATCGGCGAGGGCGGAGAAGACGCGTTTCGCCTCGGCTTCCGTCGGCAGGGTGAGTGACATGCAGTGCCCGTCCTCAGGCATCTGCTCCTTCATGCCGTCGGAGCCCATGAGCCTGCTCTCCCCGATGGTGAAGGACGCGTGCATCACCTTCTCATCCCAATGGGCCGGCAGCGGGCAGCTCGCAGGTTCAGGGTTGTCCTTGTAGCGCATGAGCATGCCAATCTCGGCGCCGAGATGCTGGCGGTAGTAGTCGAGCGCGGCCTCGCACCGGCCGGCAAAGAAGAGGTAGGGTTCAACGACGGGCTTCATGGGGGATGGGAGACGGAGGATCAGGATTCCATGGCCTTCACGTCCGCCATGGGGCGGCAGAGGTTGGCGACGGGGCGCACCTCGATCTGGGCGCCGTGGGCGAGGATGGGACAGGCCTGGGCGAGCTTCACCGCCTCGTCCGTGGAAGCCACGGCCAGCAGAAAGTAGCCGGCGATGGCCTCCTTCGACTCGGCGAAGACGCCGTCGGTGACGAGGCTTTGCGCGCCGCTGACAAGCCTGCCTTCTTCCATCAGCGGCTGGGCGCCGCGGAGGATGCCCCTGCTTTGCAGGCCTTCCACCCATCCATAAAACCCGGTCATGATGCGCTGCAGCTCCGCAGGCGAGAGACCGCTGTTCCAATGCGTGCCGCGGATGAGCAGCAGGTGCTCGCCGGTGGACTGTTGATGGTTCGGATTCATTCGGCGGGTGTTTCGTTCGTGTGCCGGTAGGCGGAGCCGCGCTCGGACTCCAGCGGCCGGATTTCAAAGGTCAAGCCATGCGGCAGCACCGGGTTCTGCGCCGCGATGGCCGCTGCGGCCTCAAGGCTCTCCGCAACGATGATCCAGTAGCCGCCGATGACCTCCTTGCCCTCGGCAAAGGGGCCGTCCATGCGGGTCCCCTCGCGGGTGACGAGCGCCGCGTCCATGGTGAGGCGCGAGCCAGGCTTGAAGACGCCCCTGGCGATGTTCGCCTCATACCAGGTGTAGAACTTCTCAATCGCCGCCTCGATGTCGGCCTTGTCGGAGCGGCTGTCCCACTGACCGCGTGAGAGCAGGAGGTAATCGTTGTTGGCGTGCGTGCTCATGAGCTTCACTTCGCTGCGGGTGCGGTGACGAGCTTCGCCATGTCCGCGAGGCCTTTTTCGAATTCGGGCCCGCACATGGACTCGCAGTCCATCACGAGGCTGATCATCCTGGCGAGGAGGCCTTCATTCCTGCCATACATGGCCCAGGTGACGGTGGTTTTGCCGCCGTCGGACTTGAAGCGATAATCCACGGTGCTGACACCCTCCATCGGTTCCAGCCAGTCCATGCGCAGGCGGATGAGCTCGCCCGGCTTGCTCTCGGTGATGGTGGCCCTGCCCTTGCCGGTCTTGCCGCCCTCCCAGGTCGAGGCGGAGCCGACACCGGTTTCCGGCCCGAGGTACTCGACCCTGGCGCCGGGGTCCATTTTCAGCCAGGGGTTGAACTCGTTGAACTTCCGATGGCTGTTGAACCAGACAAACACAGCCTCCGGCGGCGCGGCGACCGTGATGCTGCGTTCAACGCGGAAATCCGGCGATTTCAACAGGGCTGCGGCGATGAAGCCGAGGACGAGCATGGCAAAAACAATGAGGATCTTTTTGATCATGGCGGCGGAGGGGTTGGCTGTGGGGTGAAGGGGGGAAATGCGCTGCTAGCCGCGCACCGCCGCCTCGATGGCGGCGACATCAATCCTGGACATGGTCATCATGGCCTCAAAGGCTCGCCTGGCGATGGAGCGGTCCTGATGGGTGAAGGCCTGGGTCAGCACGACCGGCGTGATCTGCCAATGCAACCCCCATTTGTCCCTGCACCAGCCGCACTCGCTCGCTTCGCCTCCGTTGCCGATGATGGCGTTCCAGTAACGGTCGGTCTCGGCCTGGTCCTGAGTGGCGACCTGGAATGAGAACGCCCAGTTGTGCGGCACCCCGGGCCCGCCGTTGAGCCCGATGCAAGGGATGCCCATCACGGTGAACTCCACCGTCAGCACCTCGCCTTCCTTGCATGACGGATTATCGGCCGGCGCGCGATGAACCGCGCCGACGGTGCAATCAGGAAACGTCTCGGCGTAGAAGCGCGCGGCAGCCTCGGCATCGTGATCAAACCAGAGGCAGATGGTGTTTTTGGCGGCCGGGCTCATGGGTGTGGGGTGCGATGAAGTTCGGGCATCGCTCAGCGGCGGGTGAAGATGACCGGAGGGCCGCAGGGGGCGCTTTTTCCGTCCTTCCAGGAGACGCCTTCAAGCCGGAAGTGGTCTGCATCGAGGAAGGTGTAGGTGGCTCCATGCATGTGCATCTCCTTGGCCGCATTCAGGCCGGGGGTCGGGGCGAGATCAAAGGTCAGCGAGTCGGCCGTTTGTTTCACCAGCTTCATCCGCGGCTGGTTCCGCAGCATGCAATAGTGCGTCATGGCGAGCCTGCCGTTGATGTCGTGATAGACGCTCAGCATCTCCATCGGAGTGCCTTCGGCGAAACGCTCCTCGATCACCGAGCCTCCCGCGATGAGCCTGAACTCAGTCTTCATCGTCCCCATCTCGGGCGATTCGCCCGACCACCTGCCCACCAGCGACTTCATGCGCTCAAAGGCTGCGGATCCCTGGTAGGGGGGCATGTCCGCGCATGCCGTGTGTTTCGTTGGTGAGCTCTGGCACGAGGTCAGAACCGCCAGGGCGGCGAGGGTGAGGAAATGAGGAGGTTTGAACATGGGCGCGTGGGTTGAGGGTCGATTGCCGGGGGGACCCCGTCAGAACATCGACGAACGGGGGGGCTGCTGCGAGGACAGGAAAGTAAAAAAGTTTCGTGCCCCGCGATTCGCCAGGCATCACGAGGCTGGTCCAGGGTGGGAATGCAACCAGGACGTTAGGCATCAGGGCGGCAGGACGAGGCTGGTGGAAGTGTGCTTGAGTCCTCCGGCTGATCCGCAGCCGGGACCGCCATGCTCACGGCTTCTTCTTCCCGCTGCTGATGAATTCATCACGCGTGACAAAGCCGTTCCTGTCGGCGTCCATCCTGGTGAACCTGGCCCCGGCTTCAGACTTGTCTCCTCCCTGGCCGGCGAGGTATTCATCGACCGTGAGCCTTGGCTTGCCGGGGTAGAGCCTGTCGTAGCGTTTGTCACGGGGTTCGTTAGGATCGTACTTGGGCTTGGACACGCCGGAGCCGGTCTTCTGCACGCTTTTGCCGCTGCGTGGAGGCTGGAAGTCGCTGCCGACCGGGGGCAGGTGCTTTTTCAGGCTGGCGACCACCTCCGCATGGTCGGGATGGGTGGCGAGGTTGACGGTTTCATAAGGGTCGTTCTGCTCGTCGTACAGTTCGATGAAGCCGATGGTCCCGGCATTGCGCTTGCGCCAGAAGGTGCAGCGCCAGCGTTCGGTGCGGATGCTGTAGCCCATGAGGCTGCCGCCATGATCCTTGGAGGACTTGGGGTAGATGCTGATCGCGGGCTTCTGCATCGGCGCGTCCGGATTGTCGAGGTAGGGCTTGAGGCTCCTGCCGGCGAGCCCCTGGGGGATGGGCAGGCCGCAGACCTCGGCCAGCGTGGGATAGACGTCGACAAACTCAACCGGTGCAGGACAATGCCGACCTGTGGTCGCACTTTTGGGCAGCGCAATGAGCAACGGCGCACGCGCGGCGAGTTCAAAGTTGGTGTGCTTGTGCCAGAGGCCGTGGTCACCGAGCTGCCAGCCATGATCCCCCCAGAGCACGATGACGGTGTTGTCGGCGAGCCCCTCGCTGTCGAGCGCGTCCAGCAGGCGGCCGACCTGGGCGTCGGTGAAGCTGATGCAGGCGTTGTAGCCATGGCGCAGTTTTTTGGCGAAATCAGCGGGGATTGGATTTTCCTTCGGCGTCCCCGGATAGGCGTGAAGCTCGCCGTTGTCGTGTCCGACAAAACCCGGCGTGCCTTCAGGGAACTTGTCCGTGCCGGGCAGGGGAATGGCATCAGGATCATGCATGTCCCAGTACTTCTTCGGGGCGACAAACGGCAGGTGGGGCTTCACAAAGCCGACGCCGAGGAAGAAGGGTTTTCCAGCCACCTTGAGCGCGGCAAGACGCTTCACGGCCTCGGCGGCGACCGCGCCGTCGGGCAGCTGCTCATCAGCCTTGGGGCTCACCTCGAAGGCAGGGCCCTGCTTGGGCTTCTTGCCCGGCCTGCCGCCTGAAGCCACGGCAAGAGGCCTGGCAAACTCGCCTGGCACGCCTTCAAAGCGGGTGACGGTGTGCTTCGTCCAGTCCTTCTCATCCACGCTGACCATCTCCCCGCCGGGGAACCAGCGAGGCTCGCTCCACGAAGGGCCGTCTTCAAAGCCGTGATGCTCGATCTTGCCCAGGCCGGCGGTGTGGTAGCCGCAGGCGCGGAAGTGCTGAGGCAGGGTCACGCAGTCCGGCACGGCGTCGCGAAAATGCGTGTTGAGGTCCCAGACCTTGGTGGTGTCCGGCCGCAGGCCGGTGAGGATGGCGGTGCGCGAAGGGCTGCACACGGCCTGCGCGCAGTAGGCCCTGTCGAAGACAACACCGCGTGCGGCGAGCCGGTCGATGTTAGGCGTCCTTGCGTGCCTCACGCCGTAGCAGCCGATGTCAGGCCGCAGGTCGTCCACGGCGATGAAAAGAACGTTGGGCCGCTGCTGCGCGACGGCGGGCAGGCTGACCATGGCGAGCAGGCAGGCGAGGGCGTGTTTCATGCAGGGGGCAGGAACGCCGGCCCCGGAAGGAAATAGCAGGGAACTTGAGGGGCGTGCCATGGCGTCCGGCTACCGGGCCTGAGCCAGGATCTTCCCGATGGCGTCCGCGACCTGGCCGGCGAGCAGGGAGGAGCCTTCGGCCGTGAAATGCACGTCGTTGGGCTTCTGAACCCTGGCTGTCTGCGGCGTGATGAAGCCGTTGAGGTCATTGACCGCCACTCCGGTCTCCTTCATGACCTTCAGCGCGGCGGTGTTGTAGGATTCAATGCTTCCAAAGCGGCGGGTGGGCGAGATGACGCCGTTGTTAGGCACGGGGGTGGTGGTGGCGAAAATCAGGCGGGCTCCCGTCGCCTGCATCTGGCGGACGAGTTCGCGAAGATTCTTTTCATACACGTCGGGAGGGGAATGTCGGATGCCTTCAGGGGGAAGCTTGGCGTCATGGAGCCCGAAGTTGAAATGGATCACGTCCCATTTTTGATCTCCCAGCCAGGACTTCAGATGATTGAGCCCGTTGCCGGTGGAGCTGCAGTTGGTGGGCGGCCGGTGGACGTTCGCCTTTCCGGCCAGAAGTTCACGCACAGGCAGGGTGTAGCCCATGGAGATCGAATCGCCGATGATCAGCACCCTCGGCAGTCCCGGCACATCCCGGACCGGCGGGAAAACGGGATCGGCCGCCCGGCCCGCGGGTTTTGATGGTGTGTCCATCGCACAGGTGATGCCGGCGCAGAGGCCGGCAAGGAGGAGCAGCTTGGGATTCATGGCATGTTGGAGGCGTTGTTGAACCGTCTGGGCGGATCTGAGGCGTGGCGGTGCTGCTGGAAGCCGGCGGCTGGCAGCCTGCCCATGAGCAGACCCTTGTGCCAGCGTGGCGGCCGATGCAAGAACCCACCGGGACCGGTGGTCATGCGGATGATGGCGCCCCCTGCAATGAGCATGTCCGGGGCAACGTTGGTTAGGGGCATGGATTTCACCGCAGGCAGGCGTCAGTTTCTCCGAGGCTCGGGCCTGAGCCTGGGAGGCGTCGCCCTTGCCGCGCTGTCGGGTGACGCCCGGGCGCTCTCGCACATCGCCCCGAAGGCAAGGCGGGTCATCTACCTGTTCATGCACGGCGGCCCCTCACAGCTGGACCTCCTTGACCACAAGCCCGGATTAAAGAGGCTGCACGGGCAGGAGATCCCGGCTTCGGTGATCGGCGAGCAGCGGCTGACCGGGATGACCAGCGCTCAGAAGTCAAAGCCGGTGACGGCCTCCTTGTTCAAGTTCGCGCGGCATGGCAGGAGCGGTGCGTGGGTGAGCGAGCTGCTTCCGCGCACGGCGAAGATGGTGGACGAACTGTGCATCATCCGGTCGATGCACACGGAGGCGATCAACCATGACCCGGCGGTCACCTTTCTGCAGACGGGTCATCAGCAGCCCGGCCGGCCCAGCTTTGGGGCCTGGCTGAGCTACGGCCTGGGCTGCGAGTCCCAGGACCTGCCCGCCTTTGTGGTCATGGTGTCAAGGGGAAGCGCGGCGCGTCCCGCCGATCCGCTTTACGCCAGGCTCTGGGGCTCGGGCTTCCTGCCCTCCAATCATCAGGGGGTGTCCTTGCGCAGCAGCGGTGATCCGGTGCTTTACCTGTCGAATCCGAGGGAGGTCGACCGAGCGGCGCGCCGGGATCAGCTGGACGTCATCGCGGCCCTGAACCGCCGGCAGTTTGAGCAGCATCAGGATCCGGAGACGCTGACCCGCATCGCCCAGTATGAGATGGCATTCCGGATGCAGAGCAGCGTGCCGGAGCTCACGGCGGTCCATGGTGAAAGCGAGGCGACGCTTGACAGCTACGGGCCGCAGGTGCGGCAGCCGGGAAGCTTTGCGGCGAACTGCCTGCTGGCGCGGCGGATGGCCGAGCGGGGCGTGCGTTTCATCCAGCTCTACCACCGGGGCTGGGACCAGCACTACAACCTGCCGAGCGACCTCAGGCTGCAGTGCGGCGACATCGACCAGCCCTGCGCGGCGCTGATCCGCGACCTGAAGCAGCGCGGCCTGCTGGAGGAGACGCTGGTGGTCTGGGGCGGTGAGTTTGGCCGAACCAGTTATTCTCAAGGAAAGCTCGAGCCTGCCAACCATGGCCGGGATCATCACGGGCGCTGCTTCAGCCTGTGGCTGGCCGGCGGGGGGGTGAAGCCGGGCCTTGTTTTTGGAGAAACGGATGATTTCAGCTTCAACATCGTCCGGGACCCCGTGCATGTGCATGACCTGAACGCCACCCTGCTGCACCAGCTCGGTCTGGATCATGAACGGCTGACATACCGGTTTCAGGGGCGTGACTACCGCCTGACGGATGTGCATGGCAGGGTGGTGAAGGGACTGCTGGCCTGATGCGAGGGATGCCGCTCGCTCCTTGCGCCGTCATTCCAGCCGTTCACATTCACCGCGTGCCAACCGTCACCCCCCAGCTTCTGGCGTCGCTAGCCTCCGCCCTTTCCCCTGACCGTGTCCTGTCCAAGGACGAGGACATCCTGCCGTACAGCTTTGACGGCACGGCGGCGCTGAAGGTGAGGCCGGGTGCGGTGGTCTTCCCGCATTCCGGCGGGGAGGTCGCCGCGGCGGTCAAGCTGGCGCGTGAGGCCCGGGTGCCGGTCGTGACACGCGGTTCGGGCACAGGCTTGAGCGGTGGCAGCGTGCCGTTGGAAGGCTGCCTGGTGATCTGCCTGGCGCAGATGGACCGGATCCTGGAGATCGACGAACGCAACCTGACCCTGCGTGCCCAGAGCGGCGTCATCACGAAGGAGATCGACGACGCCGCGGCCAGGCTGGGGCTGTTTTATCCGCCGGATCCCGGCAGCATGAAGATCAGCACGATCGGCGGCAATGTCGCCGAGAACAGCGGCGGGCTGCGCGGCCTCAAGTATGGAGTGACCCGTGACTATGTCATGGGGCTGGAGGTGGTGCTGCCTGATGGAACCCTGACACGGCTCGGCAACAAGTGCGTCAAGGATGTCGCCGGCTATTCGATGAAGGACCTGTTCGTCGGCAGCGAGGGCACGCTGGGCATCATCACCGAGGTCATGCTGAAGCTGCTGCCGAAGCCGAAGGCGCGCCGCACCCTGCTGGCGCTCTATGATTCCATGGAGGACGCCGCGCGGACCATCAGCGCGATCATCGCCGCCAGGATCATCCCCTGCACGCTGGAGTTCCTGGACCGCATGACCGTCGGCTGTGTCGAAGACTACGCCCGGATCGGCCTGCCGACCGAGGTTGAGGCCGTGGTGCTGATGGAGACGGACGGGCATCCGGTCGTGGTTGAGGAGGAGGCGGCGCAGATGATGGAGCTGGCAAGGAGCCATGGAGCGCGCGAGGTGCGTGCCGCCGCCGACGAGGCCGAGGCGACGCGGCTTGCCACGGCGCGCCGCAGTGCTTTTTCCGCGCTCGCCAGGAAGCGGCCGACCACCATCCTGGAGGACGTCACCGTGCCGCGCACGGAGCTGGCGCACATGGTGAAGTTCATCCGCGAGGTGGCGGAGAAGCACCGGCTGATGGTGGGTACCTTCGGGCACCTGGGCGACGGCAACCTGCATCCGACCTTTCTGACCAACGAGCGCGACACGGAGGAGATGCATCGTGTGGAGGAGGCGCTGGAGGAGATTGTGGCCGAGACGATCCGGCTTGGCGGCACCGTGACCGGAGAACACGGCGTGGGGCTGGCCAAGAAGGCCTTTGTCAGGCGGCAGCTGGGCGAGGCCAGCTATGAGCTGATGAGGCAGGTCAAGCGGGCGCTGGATCCGGAGTGCCTGCTGAACCCGGGAAAGATCTTTGACCTGTGAGCCTGCCGATTTCGATCACGGCCGCCGAGGCGGTCTGCGCCCTGGGCGGCTCCATGGACGAGTGCCTGGAATCCTGGCGAGCCGGGAAGACGGGGCTTCAGGAGCATGAAGGCATGCTGCAGGGACGCATCGCCGACCGCGGCGTGCTGAAGGGGCGGCGTTATGGAGCGGCCTCCAACCTGGCCGTGCATGTGGCGCGCGGCACCGTCGAAAAGGCGGGCTGGAAGGCGGCGGAACTGCGCGAGACCTGGCTCTTTGCCGCCAGCAGCCGCGGCAATGCCGGAGAGTTGTTAGGCGAGAATGACTGGAGGCGCCCGTCATCAAGGTTCAGCGCCAGCAACACCATCCACAGCGAGATTGCGGCGGCGGTCAGCATCGAGCTCGGCATCCGCGGCCCCTGGCAGATGGCCGCCAGCGGCTGTTCGGCGGGTCTGGACGCCCTCGGCCTGGCGCTCATGGCCCTGCGGGCGGGCATGTGCCGACGGGCGCTGGTGCTGGCCGTGGACCTGCCGCTGGTCCGGCGGCTGATCGAAGCCTTTCGCGACACACGGCTGCTGGCCTGCGAGCTGCTGAACGACCCGCTTTCTCCAGCCACCACGGGCCTGCATCTGGGCGAGGCCGGCGTGGCGGTGACGCTTGAGCCTGCGGATGCCGGGCTGGTGCAGGCTGGCGAGTATCATGCGAACAGCGACGCCTATGACTCGCTGGTGATTCCGGAGGATGGCGCGGGGCTGGCCGAGCTGCTCTCGCGTTTTCCGAGGCCGGTGCTGGTCTGTCCTCATGCCACGGGTACGCCTAACCATTCCACTGCCGAAACGCATGCCCTGCGGACGGCCTTTGGTGAATCACCGCCGCCGCTGCTGATGCTGAAGCCCTTCACCGGCCACACGCTGGGCGCCTGCGGTCTTTTGGATGTGGCGTTGATGGCTGCGGCGCTTCCTGTTCTGCCGGGAAACCTTCCCGGCCTGACGGCGGTGGAGGCGGGTGAAATCCATCTCAGGCCCGGCGATTCCATCCTCAAGGTGGCGTCGGGGATGGGAGGGCACAACGCAGCCGTGCTCCTGAAGGTTCCCGGTGCCTGATCAGGAGCTTTTTCTGAAGCGATGTTTGGTTGCCAAGCCGGGAGGGAGTTCGTTAGTCTGGCGGCATCGCCATGACCATCACTCCTGATCAATACGAGAAGCTCGGTGCCTTTTACCTTGGACGCGGATACGATCCGGAGGCGAAGCAGCTCCAGGAGGACCTGGTGATGTACGATTCGAAGGATCTCGTCACCCACGGCGTCGTGCTGGGCATGACGGGATCGGGCAAGACGGGCCTCTGCCTGGCTCTGCTGGAGGAGGCGGCGATGGACGGCGTGCCGGTGATTGCCGTGGATCCGAAGGGCGACATCGGCAACGCGCTGCTGAGCTTTCCGAACCTGAGCGCGGAAGAGTTCAAGCCCTGGGTGAATGCCGATGATGCCCGGCGAAAAGGTGTCAGCATCGATGATTATGCGCAGCAGCAGGCCGCCCTGTGGCAGAAGGGCCTGGGCGACTGGGGGCAGGGGGCGGAGCGCATCCGCAAGCTTCGAGAAACGGTGGACATGGCCATCTACACGCCCGGCAGCAGCGCCGGACTGCAGGTTTCCATTCTGAGCTCGCTTGACTGTCCTGCGTCCGCCGTCATGGACGATGCCGAGGCGCTGGCGGACCGCATTGAAAGCACGGTCTCCTCGCTGCTCGGGCTCATGGACATTGAGGCGGATCCGGTGCAGTCGCCGGAGCATGTGCTGCTCAGCAACATCCTCGCCCACTGCTGGAGGAAGGGGCAGAACGTCACGCTGGAAAACCTCGTCCGTCACATCCAGCAGCCGCCGGTGCGCAAGGTCGGCGTGGTGGACATCGACACCTTCCTGCCCGAGGCCAGGCGCACGGCGCTGGCGATGAAGCTGAACAACCTCATCGCCTCGCCGGGCTTTGCCTCCTGGCTGGAGGGCGAGCCGCTGGACATTCAGCGCATGTATTACACTCCGGAGGGCAGGCCGCGCGTCACCATCTTCAACATCGCGCACCTGGGCGACTCGGAGCGCATGTTCTTTGTCTCGCTGCTGCTGAACCAACTGCTTGGCTGGATGCGGCAGCAGCAGGGCACGACCTCGCTGCGCGCCCTCTTTTACATGGACGAGATCTTCGGCTATCTGCCGCCCTCGGCCATGCCGCCGTCGAAGAAGCCGATGATGATCCTGCTCAAGCAGGCGCGTGCCTTCGGCCTCGGGATGCTGCTTGCCACGCAGAACCCGGTGGACCTGGACTACAAGGCGCTGGCGAACATCGGCACCTGGTGGATCGGCCGCCTGCAGACCGAGCGTGACAAGGCCAGGCTTCTCGACGGGCTGGAAGGCGCGGCGGGCGGCAGCGGCGGCAAGTTTGACCGGGGTGAGCTGGAGAGGCTCATGGCCGGGCTCGGCAACCGCGTCTTCCTGATGAACAACGTCCACGAGGACGCCCCCTGCATCTTCCATGTGCGCTGGATCATGAGCTATCTCAGCGGTCCGCTGGCCAAGGAGCAGGTGCGCAGGCTGATGGATCCGGTGCGTCCGGCGGCGAAGAGCGCAGGTGCTGGAGAGGACGACGGATTCCTGCCCCCTGGAGCCGCGGCGGCGCCGACGGCGGAACGCAACACGGTGAAGCCGAAGCTGCCCGAGGGCACGGCGGAGTTTTTCATCCCCTCGGAGGTGCCTGCCGGCACCCTTTGTTATGTGCCGGCCATCCTGCGCAGCGCGGCGGTGAACTTCGACGATGCAAAAAGGAAGATCAGCGGTGTCAGCCGCATCACGCTGGTGAACCCGATTGACGCCGGCGGCCAGCGTGTGCTGTGGGACAAGTTTGTGGCCATCCCGCGCGACATCGACCTTGCCAAATGGAACAGAGAGCCGGTGGAGGGGGCGGAGTTTGCCGAGCTGCCAGGCGCCGCGCAGAAATCGGCGACCTACGCCAGCATCAGGAAGGATTACGACGACTGGGTGTATGCGAACCATTTCCTGGAGGTCAGCCACAGCCCGCTGTTGGAGGCCTATTCGAATCCGGGGGAAAAGGTGGACGAGTTCAAGGCCCGCATCACGCAGACGGCGCGTGAGCTTCGTGACCAGGCGATCGAGGAGCTGCGCGCCAAGGCGGCGAAAAGCCTGAAGTCGCTGGAGGACAAGGCGGCGAAGGCGCAGCTCAAGGTCGAGACGCAGCAGCAGCAGGCGACCAGCGCCAAGCTGTCCGCCGCAGTGAGCATCGGCACGAGCCTGCTGGGCGCATTCCTCGGACGCAAAAGCGGCCTGGGCGGCCTGGTGAAGTCGAGCAACATCACCAGCGCCTCACGGGTGATGCGTGAGGGGCAGGAGGCGGCGGCTGCTGCTGCCGAACTGCAATCGCTGCATGATGACATGGCCGAGCTGAACAAGGTCCTGGAGGACGAGGTCCAGAAGCTGCGTGACCAGTATGATCCCACCTCGCTGGTGCTGGAGACCTTCAAGCTCACGCCGACGAAGGCCCGCATCCAGGCGGACGCCATCGGCATCGTCTGGCTGCCCCATGAACGTGTGGGCGGCGAATTGAGAAAAGCCTGGGCATAAAAAAGGACCGCCCTTTTCAGGGGGCGGTCCTGGTTGCAGGATTTCAAAGGGTGCTGATCACTTCACGGCTGCGGCGCGGGCCTTGTCCATGACTTCCTTGAGGGTGACCTCGGCGCCGTTGCGGCGCTTGCTTTCGTCGGCGGCCTCCATGAACGCGTAGATCTCCAGGGTCTCCTCGGGGCTCACGGGGGCGACACCGGTGCGGAAGAAATGCACGGCGGAGTAGAGCAGGGGATCATAGCCGTCGTAGGAGCCGACATCAGCCTCGCCCTTGTCGCCGAGGGCCTTGCCGCCGTAGCCCTTGTTTTCGTAAAACACGCCCTTGCGGCCGCCCTCCCAGGTGCCGGTGACGCGGATTTTACCTTCGGCATTGGTGTCGCGTTTGACGGACTGGCAGCCGGTGCCCATGACAGTGAAGAGGCTTTCGACACCATGAATGCCGTACCAGAAAAGGTCCGGATGGGTGGCCTCCAGGCTGGCCGGGCTGAAGGTGGTGGCCTCCTTCACTTTGCCGATGCTGCCGCCGCGCACGGCCTGGGTGTTTTTGCCGAAGCGCAGGGAGGAGGAGGAGAAGACAGGAACGCCGGCGGCCTTGGACTCCTGGTAGATCTTGATGGCATCGACGAGGGTGCCGGCGACGGGCTTGTCGATGAAGACAGGCTTGTGGGCGGCGAGGCAGGGGCGGAGCTGCTCGAGGTGAGGGCGGCCGTCGTTGGTCTCAAGGAAGACCACGTCCACCTTGTCAAGCAGGGCGTCGATGCTGTCGACGATCTCGACGCCGAGCTCCTTGACCTTGGCGGTGTACTCCGGGACGCGCTTCAGGCTGGACTCAATGTCCTTCGATCCATTTGGGTAGGCCGCGACCATGCGCACGCCCATGACCTCCGGCTTCTGTGGGTTGCTGTTGAGGGTCTTGGTGAAGGCCAGGACGTGGGAGGTGTCGAGGCCGATGATGCCGGCGCGGATGTTCTGGGCGGCGGCGGAGCCGGCGATGAGGCAGGCGGAAAAGAGGGCGAGAAGGCGGGTCATGAGGGGGATATTACGCCCAGGAAGGAACTGGCTTGCGCTCCGGCATGACGGGAACTGGCTGGATTGTGCCAGGAGGGCCGCGCCGGCGGTCAGCGCCGGGGCACGATCACGTGCTGCTGACGAGTCTTGAGCAGGCTGCCGGAGGGCAGGACGCCACCGAAGCTGGTGAGGGGATAGATGATGGATTTCCGGCCGATGATCGAACCTGGGTTGATGACGCTGTTGCAGCCGATTTCGGCATGGTCGCCGATGACCGCGCCAAACTTGCGCAGGCCGGTGGCGTGGCTCTGGCGGCCGTCCTCGACCGTGACCTCGAGGCGGTCGAGGCGGACATTGGAAAGGATGACCCCGGCGCCGAGGTGGGCCTTGTGGCCGAGGATGGAGTCACCGACGTAGTTGAAGTGAGGGACCTCGCATTCGTCGAAGAGGACGCAGTTCTTGAACTCGCAGGAGTTGCCGAGGACGCAGCCGTTGCCGACGATGACATTTTCGCGGATGTAGCAGCCGGCGCGGATCTGGCAGTTCCTGCCGATCCAGGCCGGACCTTTGATGACGGCACCGGGTTCGATGACGGTGCCTTCGTCGATGAAGACGTCCTCCCCGAGGTGAACGCCGGGCGGGATGGCGACCTGGATGTTGCGCTGCAGGCGGAAGCCGAGGTAGGACTCGAGGTGGGAGAGGGCATGCCACACGGGCTGGTCCGGCGGGAAAAGGATGCCGTGCTGCGTGCGGGCAAGGTCCAGGTAGTCCGTGGGCGGGAACATGCGCTTGAGTCGTGGGTCAGACCGTGAGGATTTCCTTTTCCTTGCTCGCCATGTGCTGTTCGATCTCGGCGATCTTCTTGTCGGTGAGGTTCTGCACCTCCTTTTCCAGGCGGTGCAGGTCGTCCTCGGTGATGGCGCCGTCCTTTTCACCCTTCTTGAGCTGCTCGATGGCGTCGCGGCGGGCGGAGCGAACGCGGACCTTGGACTCCTCGCCCATCTGCTTGACCAGCTTCACCATTTGTTCGCGGCGTTCCTGGGAGAGGGCGGGGATGGGAAGGCGGATCACCTTGCCCTCGATCGAGCCGTTGAGGCCGAGACGGGACTCGCGGATGGCGCGGTCGATGTCGTGGAGGGTGGAGGAGTCAAAGGGCTCGATGCGGATCAGTCGTGCGTCAGGCGTGGTGATCATGGCGAGCTGCTTGAGCTTCATGTGGGCGCCGTAGCTGTGAACATGCACGTCGAGTCCTTCGACGAGGGTTGGAGAGGCCTTGCCGGTGCGCACCATGGCGAATTCATGCACGGCGAACTCGACGGCCTTGGTCATGGCTTCTTCACATTCGAGCATGGTCATTTCGGGGTCCATAGGGCGGTGCGGGCGGAGTTCTTGAGGTGTCGAGGGATGAGCCTGCATCTTTGCCCGCCGGGAAGCCGGATGTCCACCCTGTTGTTCAGGCGATTTCGGCGCGTGACGCCGGAGTGGTTCTCAGCCCTGGCAGGCGGAGAGAAGATGCTCGCACACCTGGTCGGCGCGGATGCTGCCGGAGCCTGGCAATCTGGAGAAGGGGCCGATGAGCACGGGCCAGTCGCGCTGGTCCTCGGGGATGCGTCCGTGGCTGCCCTTCACCAGCGTGGCATCAAGCGGGATGACGTCCATGAGATAGCGGAAGCCGAGCTTTTTGCGTGCGAGCTTGAGGGCCATGGTGAGCTTCGGCGCGCGGATGGCCGGGTCGATGAAGAGCTCGGCGGGGTCATAACCACATTTGCGGTGGATGTCCACGCAGCGGGCGAAGTCAGGCGCGCGCGCGTCATCCTGCCAGTAATAGTAGGTGAACCAGCTGCGTGCGTCGGCCACCGCCACGAGGTCGCCGGAGCGGGCATGATCGAGGCGTGCGTGGCTCTTTTCCACCCGGCCCAGGACCTGCTGGACACCGGGCGTCTGCTCGAGCACGGCGCGGACCTGGTCGAGCAGCGAGGCGTCGTTCACATAGACGTGGGCCAGCTGATGATCGGCGATGGCAAAGGCGCGCGAGCCGCCGAGGTCGAGGGTTTCCCGGCCGAGTTCGTCCTTGATGGACAGCCAGCCCTTTTCGCGGAAGACGCGGTTCAGGTGCACGGGGCGGTCGACGTCGGTGATGCCATATTCGGAGAGCAGGACGACCTGGATGCCGCGGGCTTCGTAGAAGCGGATGAGGTCGCCGACCACCTCGTCGATCTGGCGCAGGTCGGTGGAGATGCGGCTCATGTCGAGGCCGACGCGCTGGAGGTTGTAGTCGAGGTGGGGGAGGTAGACGAGGCTGAGGGAGGGCCAGTGCTTCTCCTCGATCCACCTGGCGCTGGCGGCGATCCAGCGGGAGGATTCGATGCCGGAGGCGGGGCCCCAGAAGTTCATGAAGGGGAACTCGCCGAGGTCGCGCTTCAGGCGGTCGCGCATGCCCATGGGCTGCGTGTGGATGTCGAAGACCTTGCTGCCGTCGCTGAGGTAGAGCGGGCGTGGTGTCACCGCGTAGTCGGCGGTGCTGTGCATGTTGTACCACCAGAAGACCTTGGCGCAGGTGAACTCGCGGTCGTTTCTGCGCAGCATGTCCCAGAGCTTTTCACCCTGGATGAGCTGCTCGGGCTGCTTCCAGAAGCGATGTTCGGCATAGTCGCGGTCGTACCAGCCGTTGGCGACGATGCCGTGGTCACGGGGCGTGCGTCCGGTCACATAGGTGGCCTGGGCCGTGCAGGTGACGGCGGGCAGGACGGGCTCAACCAGGGTGCTCCTGCTACGCTCCATGAAGGCGCGGATCTCCGGCGTGTGCTCGCCGATGAGGCGGGCGGTCAGGCCGACGACGTTGAGGATGGCGGTGCGGGGCATGGAGGCGCAGTCAAACGGCCCGCCGGGCAAAGGTCAAGCGGGCAGGAGGGCGGTGATGGCAGGACTTGTGCCCCCGTGTTTTTCCAAACCCTGGTGACAGGATTCACAAGACTGGCAGGACTGACGAGATTGGACAAGGTCCAGGTTGTTCTGAGGGGAGGGCGGGTTTCGCCATTCGGGCCAGGTCTCAGCATTGAGCTGCGCACTTGTGACACAAGCCCGGCGCCGCGTTGAATGCGGTTTGACGCCACCTGTGCAGCGCCTAAGAAGGGCCGGACATGATCCCTGTTCAAACCGTCCCCGAGCCCCAGCCGCTGCTGCCCTTTCTTCTGGCCGCATGGCCGGAGGTGAAGCGCACGAAGGTGAAGCAGTGGCTGAAATTCGGTTCGGTGCGCGTGAATGACGAGGTGGTGACGCGTCATGATCATCCGCTGCAGGCGGGTGACAGGGTGGGCATCGTGCCGGGCAAGGCGCCGCCACCGCAGGCGGCGGACCTGCCGGAGGGGATGAGCATCCTGCATGAGGACGATGCGATCCTGGTGATCCACAAGCCGCAGGGGCTGCTGACGATCTCGACGGAAAGCGAGAAGGAGCGCACGGCCTACTCCTTCCTGACCCGGTACCGGCGTGACTCGCAGTTCAGCGGCAAGGCGCGGGTTTGGATCGTGCACCGGCTGGACAAGGAGACCTCGGGCGTGCTTTTGTTTGCGAAGACCGAGGAGGTGAAGACGGCGCTGCAGGAGAACTGGGCGTCGTTTGAGAAGCGTTATCTGGCGGTGGTTGAAGGAGCGCCGCCCGAGGCCTCGGGCGTGCTGCGTGGATACGTGGATGAAAGCCAGCCGCACCGGGTTTACCTGCACCAGCGGCCGGTGGCAGGGGCACGCGAGGCGTTGACGCATTACCGGGTGCTCAGGCATGGCATGGGGCGCACCCTGGTGGAGCTGAGGCTGGAGACCGGGCGGCGGCATCAGATCCGCGTGCAGCTGGCCGAGGCAGGCTGTCCCGTGGCCGGGGATGCGAGGTATGGGGCGAAGTCAAACCCGGCGCGGCGTGTGGCGCTGCATGCGGCCTCGCTGCGCATCAAGCACCCGGTGGACGGGCGCGAGATGACCTTTGAATCGCCGCTGCCGCCGGAGCTGGCCAGGCTTCTGCCCAGCGAAGTTTGATTCAGCATCAGGCGGGATCAGAGCAGGGTGCTGTCATCCTGCTTTTCAAGGCGGCCGATCTTCTTTTTGATGGTCTCGAGGTGCACGGTCATCTCGTGCAGGGCCTTGAGGCTGTCCTTCAGGGTTTCCTCGTCCTTCAGGTGGGGCAGGGCGGGATGGATCTTCATCATCTGAAGTGCGATGGCCTTGGCGGCATCACGGATCTGCTGGATGGCATCGGGACGGGTCATGGCGTGCATTCTGGGCAAAGGCGGCATGGTTCGCAACAGCGGGAGTTGTCAGCCCTGCGGGGGGCGTATAAACAGGCATCATGGACCTGAGGCATCTGCGATATTTCCAGGCGGTGGCGGAGGAGCTGAGCTTCTCCAAGGCTTCGCGTCGGCTGCGCATCGCCCAGCCGGCGCTTTCACGCGCCGTGCAGGAGCTGGAGCAGGACCTGGGAATGAGGCTGATCGAGCGCAACCGGCGCACCATGGCGCTGACCCCGGCGGGGGCCGTGCTGCTGGCGGAGTCGGCGGTGGTTCTGGAGCGGCTGGAGGAGTCCCTGCGCAAGGTGAAGCGCACGGCGGCGGGGGAGGAGGGGGAGCTGCGGCTGGGATACATCGGCCCGCCGACGAAGAGCTTCCTGGGCAGGCTGCTGGCTGAGTACCGGAGGCGTTTCCCCAAGGTGTCCGTGCATCTGGAGGAGCGGACGCCGGAGCGCGTGTGGGAGATGGTGGCGAAGGGTCGGCTGTCGGTGGCGCTGACACGGCCCGTGCCGGGGCAGGGGGAGCGTGCCTTGAACACCCTTTTGTTGCGCCAGGAGCCCCTTGGCATCGTGGTTCCCCAGGGACATCCCCTGGCGGGGAGGAAGTCCATTTCCTGGAAGCAGCTCGCGAACGAGCCGCTGATCGTGCTGGCCAGGCGGGAGGGGGTGGGGCTTCATGATGAAATCCTGGCGGCCTGCCGGACGGCGGGCTTTGCGCCGCGCATCGTGCAGAGCCCGAGCCTGATGGGCACGGTGCTGACCTATGTGGAGGCCGGGGCCGGGGTGGGGGTTGCCACGGACAGTGTCGCAGCCACGTCCATGCCGGAAGGCCTGAGCTTTGTGCCTGTGACTCCCGTGCACAGCGTGCCGCTGGTGATGGTCTGGAATCCGGATGAGTTCAGCCCGCCGGTGAAGGCCTTTCACGGGCTCGTCGAAGAGTGGCTGAAGGACGGCCGCCTGTGGAGTTAGGTCAGGGCTGAAGGTCGATGCCAAACAGTGCGGACAGGTCGCTGTCGGACAGGCCGCCGCCGGTGTCCGGCAGGGTGGATGCAGCGGCGCTGCTGGCGGTGGCAAGCAGCGCTGTGGGATCGACTCCACGCAGGGTGAAGAGGAGGGCGGGATCGGTGTCGAGCTTCAGGCCGGTGCCGTAGAGTGCGGCCGCCGTGTGTTCGCAAAGGTCGGCGTAGTCCGGGCAGGAGCAGTCGAAGCGGATCTCCTTCGGGCTTGGAAACAGCCCATGCTCCGGGTTTGTCAGCAGCTGCAGAAGGTCGTCGCCAAGCCTGCCTGCGAGGAGGTCGAGCATGGTTGGAGCCCTGCTGGTGGCGGCGCTGGAGATTTCCTGCCAGCGTTCCGGGGTGAGCGGCTGGATGTGCACCGATGCCTCGTGAAGGTCGGCTCCGGCCACCAGGGCGCTGATTCTGCCCGCGCTGATGTCGAGGTTGAAGACCCGGCCCTGGCGCAGGCAGCTTCGGCCCCGGGGAAGCCGTGCGTCATAGACCTGGTAGGCCTCCAGGTTGCGGCACCAGGACCGGCCCCAGAAGGTGGTGCAGAGTTTCTTTGATCCGGAGGGGGCGGTGAGCACTTCCATCGTCTCGCCACGCTTCAGCCGCCGGTCGATCTGGCGCTGCAGATGTTCCTTTTGTTCGTGAGCTGCTTCTTGTGACCACCCCATGCCATCAGATAGCCCGGTGCATGGCGGGCGTCGAGTTTCAGCTTGCCGGAGGGCTGGCTTTCCGGGCAGACTGGGGCCGCCATGAAAACCCAGCTGGTCCGCTGCCTTGCCCTCCTGACGATCCTCTGCGGTCTGACCGCCTGTCCGGAAACCACGGTGCCCGACGGCTTCGGTGCCGGGCCTGTCGGGCTGAAGGCCGGGGACTGGCAGGGGGACTGGTCGCCGGTGGATGAACCGGGGGACGTCTTTGAATTCCAGGTGGCTGATGGGCCGCAGGGCGTGCTGGAACTGCATGAAAAGAAGCCGGCGGATGAAAGGAAGAAGCCCGAGGTGTTCTCGCTCAGCCTGCGCCACAGCGGCGTGAAGTCCGGCCAGGGGCTGTGCTTTGCGATCCTCAATGACAAGGCGAAGGCCGGTGCGGGAACCCTTCATCTGATGCGGCCTGCCCAAAAGGATGTCTTCGTCCTGTGGGGCGTCGATCACGAGGCGGTGACGGCAGCCTTGAAGGCTGGCGGGCTGAAGGGCGGCCTGGAGACGCCGGACAAGGACGGCATTCACAACAGCCTGGCGGCGGATCCGGCGAACTACACCGCGCTGCTGGCGCCGAAGTTTTGGAAATGGACCGAGCCGACCGTGATGGTCAGGCGTGCGGCGCGCTGACACCCGGGCCGGTTGATGTTGGTCGCCTGACTTCTTGCCATTGAATCGACGCAGGGCATCGTAGCTTCAGCGTCAGCCGCCTTTTCCATGGACACCCTCCGCCGACTCCTCTTTGCCCTCGCCGTCTTCCTGACCGCCTCCGCCGCCTTTTCGCTGTGGCGGGGTGGGCAGCCGGGGTACGGGCTGATGAACTTCCTGCGTGGTGAGAAGCCGGGCCAGGAGGCCGCCTTTACGGCCCCGCCTGCGCCGAGGCTGAACCTGGATGACGTGAAGGTGCTGAGCCTGATGAATGATGAGTTTGCCAGGCTGAGCGCGGCCGTGCTGCCGAGCGTGGTCAGCGTGACCACCAAGACCGTGCGGCGCGGGCAGACCGCCTGGCATCCGTTCTTCGGGCTGGTGTCCGGCCGGCCCCAGGTGATTCCGGGGCTGGGGTCCGGCGCCATCATCTCGAAGGAGGGCCATGTGGTGACCAACTATCATGTCATCGCGGATGTCAGCGAGGTCATGGTGACCACCAACGACAACAAGAAGCATCCCGCCCGCATCCTCGGGGCGCATCGCGAGAGGGACATCGCGCTGCTGAAGATCGAGTCGGACCGCAGGGATTTTCCGGCGCTGACCTTTGCCAACAGCGACCAGGCGAAGGTGGGGCAGATCGTGTTTGCCGTCGGCAATCCGTTTGGGCTCAGCGGCACGGTGACGCAGGGCATCATCAGCGCCCGTGACCGGCATCTCAGCGACAGCCAGATGGATTATCTGCAGACCGACACCGTCATCAACCCAGGCAACTCCGGCGGACCGCTGGTGAACATCCGGGGAGAGATCATCGGTGTGAACGTGGCGATCTACCGGGGTGATGAAAACGTGCGCGCCTGGCAGGGCGTGGGCCTGGCGGTTCCCGCCAACGATGCCAGGTCGGTGGTGGATGCCATCATCGTACAGTCCAAGGGCGGCGGCCAGACTCCGCAGGGCGTTGGGTATCTTGGCCTGGAGCTGAGCTCTGACGCCGTGGCGATCGATGCCCGTCTGGGCACTTCGCGCGTTGGGGCCTTCGTGACGGACCTGGACCCGTCATCGCCCGCCCTGGCCGCCGGGATCGTGCCCGGCGATGTCATCACGGCCCTGAACGGCCGGCCCTTTGGCACGCCGCGTGAGTTGCTTGCCGCCATCCGCCAGCTGGTGCCGGGGCAGCAGGCGAATCTGACCGTGTTCCGGGAAGGCAGGCTGGTGGAGGTGCCGGTGATGGTCGGACAGCGGCCGGATGCGCCATGATCTTACGGCATGCAAGGTGCGGCTTCTGCAGATTCAAAAACAACGATGAACTGGACGATCTTCAAGGCCGTTGGCCTGCTGGTGGCTTCGAACGTCTTCATGACCTTCGCCTGGTATGCTCACCTGAAGGACATGAAGGCGAAGCCCTGGTTCATCGCCGCGCTGGCGAGCTGGGGGATCGCCTTCTTTGAATACATGCTGCAGGTGCCCGCCAACCGGATCGGCAGCGAATCCCTGAGCCTGCCCCAGCTGAAGATCATCCAGGAGGTGGTGACGCTGACCGTGTTTGTGCCCTTCGCGCTGTTCTACATGAAGCAGCAGTTCAAGTGGGACTTTGTGTGGGCGGGCCTGTGCCTGTGCGGGGCGGTTTACTTTATTTTTCGGAAATAGGCGGCGTGAAGGGGACGCCCGATGCGCGGAGGTATGAGCGAGGGGGCGGGGAAGCATGGGAATGTCCAATGTCCGAGCCCCAATGACCAAGGAAGTCCCAAGGATCAAATCTCAAGGCGGAATGACAGAACGCTCCCATACGCCACTCATCGTGCGCCCTTTCCTTGGTCATTGGCCTCTGGTCCTTGGTCATTCATTCCCCAGTGCTCCGATGATCGCCTCTGCGGCTGGGCATGAAAAAGCCCTGCAGCTTTCACTGCAGGGCCTTGGAAGGTGACCGGAGTGCCGGCTGATTTCTGAACGGTTACAGTCCGACGATGGGGTGCAGGTTGGCCTTGCACCATTCGCCGTTCTGCCTGGTCACGCCATCGGGGTCGTCGACGGCGATGTGGGCCTCGTCCTCACAGATGATCCAGCCTTCGTAGTTCCGGGAGACGAGCCACTCGGTGATCTTGTGGAAGTCGAGCTTGCCGGTGCCCATCTGCGCCCAGGGCTCGGCGCCGTTGCCGCTGAAGTCCTTGTAATGGATGTGGTTCACGAGGTGCTGCCACTTGTTGAGCGTGGCGATCACGTCCATGCCGCCTCGGATGATGTGGCCGACGTCGGGGGTCCAGCCGGTGACCTTGGGGTCGAGGCTGCTGAGGACGACGTCATAGTCCTCCTGGGTGCGTACGAGGGAGGCTGGCGGGGAGTTGGGATGGTAGGAGCACTTCAGGCCGGCGTCGTGGGCGCGCTGGGAGACGGCGTTGAGGTTGCGGGCGACGTTGAGGCGGCGCTTCTGGACGTCCTTGGTGCGGCCGGAGGGCAGGGTGACGGTGCCGAGCATGGCGCCGGGAAAGTGCTTGAGATAGCTGATGGCGAAGTCGGCGGCCTCCTTTTCGTTAGGCGCCTCGGTGTCTCCGTCCCAGGCGCAGACGAGGGCGAGGCCGGCCAGCTTCATGTTGTGCTGCTGGAGCGTGTCCTTCATCTTGATCGGGTCGACCTGCGGTCCGAGCCAGTATTTGGAGCAGCCAAGGGCGCTCTGGGAGATTTCGAGCACCATCGGCTCGATGCCGGTGAAGCCCGCCTCGGCGGCGACCTTGATCATGTGGTCGAGTTTGTTGTCGTAGCCCTTGCCGGTGCCCTGCATGAACCAGGTGTAGACTTCGGAGCCGAATTGGATTTTGCCCATGATGGTGAGAGAGTTGGTGGTTTGGAGGTGAGTGAAAACCGCCGTCCTGAACGGAAGGCGCGGCATTTGAGACGACATCCCCGGGGATGTCCAGCTTCGAAGTTAGGCCGTTGCGGGGCTGTTTACACCGACGGCTGCGCCCGGAGCAGCTCGCGGACGTATTTCCCCAGCATGTCGAACTCGACGTTCAGCCTGTCCCCGGCTTTCTTCGTGTGCAGGCTGGTGACCTGGAGGGTGTGGGGGATGATCCAGCAGACGACGCTGGAGGGGGTGACTTCAGCGGCGGTGAGGGAGATGCCGTCGAGGCAGATGGAGCCCTTGGGTATCACCAGGCCGCGGTGTTCTGCGGGCAGTTCCACCTCCAGGCGGTGGTCCTGGCCATGGGCGCTCCAGTCGAGGATGCGCAGGGTGGTGTCCACATGACCCTGGACGAGGTGGCCGCCGAAGCGGGTGCCGAGGGCCATGGCGCGTTCCAGGTTTACCAGGCTGCCGGGTTTCAGGTCGCCCAGGCTGGTGATGCGCAGGGTCTGCATCAGGAGGTCGAAGCTGAGCGTCTGCTCCTGTTCGCCGAGGGCGGCGACCGTGAGGCAGCAGCCGTTGATGGCGATGCTGTCACCCAGGGAGGATTGCGTGACCAGGGGGCCGGAGGCACGCAGGGTGAGGCGGGCGCTTTCGCCGCGTGGTTCGAGGCTGAGGACGGTGCCGGTGGTTTCGACGAGGCCGGTGAACATGGCGGCTGTCTAAAGCGAGCCCGGGGGGATGGCAAGCCGTCTCCCGGGATTCATTTCCGGCCAAGGAAGGACTTCTTGCGTAACCTCGGCTGCTTCCCATCTTCGGCGCTCCCTTTCCCAACTACCTAACCATCATGGAAAACGTCATCATCATCGGCACAGGCTGCGCAGGCTTCACGGCGGCCATCTACACGGGGCGTGCGAACCTGAACCCGCTCATCCTTTCCGGCAACCAGCCCGGCGGGCAGCTCACCACGACCACGGAGGTGGAGAACTTCCCCGGCTTTCCGCAGGGAATCATGGGTCCGGACCTGATGATGAACATGCAGCAGCAGGCGGAGAAGTTTGGCGCGAGGATCGAGTACACGAATGTCACCTCCGTGGCGAAGGCGGCCACCGGGCATTTTGAAATCACCAGCGAGGACGGCACGGTGCGCCAGGCGCGGGCGGTGATCGTGGCCACGGGCGCGTCGCCGAAGCATCTGGGCCTGCCGAACGAAAAGAGCCTCATCGGCCATGGCCTGACGAGCTGCGCGACCTGTGACGGCGCCTTCTACCGCAACGTGCCGGTCTGCGTGATCGGCGGTGGTGACAGCGCCTGCGAGGAGGCGGGTTTCCTGACCAAGTTTGCCAGCACGGTGTATCTCATCCACCGCCGCGACACGCTGCGCGCCTCGAAGATCATGGCGGACCGTGCGCTGGCGAACCCGAAGATCAAGCCGGTGTGGAACAGCACGGTGGCCGAGTATCTGACGGATGAGAAGGGCGAGGTGCGTGCCGTGACGCTGGAAAACCTGGTGACGGGCGAGCGCAGCGAGCTGGAGCTGAAATGCGTGTTTGTGGCGATCGGTCATGTGCCGAACGCGCAGTTCCTGGGCGATCTGGTGGACCGTGACGAGGGTGGTTACATTTTGCAGACCGAGGGCACTCGGACGAAGACCGAGGGCTTGTTTGCCGCAGGCGACGTGGCGGATCATGTCTATCGACAGGCCATCACGGCCGCCGGCCAGGGCTGTGCGGCGGCGCTTGAGGCGGAGCGATATCTGGCGGCGATCGGGGTGCATTAATCCCCCCGCCGAAGAGGGTGTGACCAAAATCAGGCAGGGGGCAGGCAGCCTCCTGCTTCTTTTACGCCGTTTTGTACTGGGTCAGGCCTTGAGCGCCCAGTCCAGAAGGGCCTGGGCATCGCGCCAGACGCCGCCTTCGGTGTCGTTGAGGACGACGACGATGCGGCGCTTGCCATTGCGTTCGCCGCTGGCGACAAGGCAGTAGCCTGCGGCGTTGGTATAACCGGTCTTCATGCCGTCGCAGTAGCTGGCGGAGCGCAGGACGCGGTTGGTGTTGGAAAGGGTGGTGACCCTGCCGCTGGGCCATTTGAAGTCGTAGCTCTGGAGCTTCACGATGGAGCGGATTTCGGGGAGCTTGTCGCAGGCCCTGGCGATGACGCCAAGGTCGCGTGCGGTCGAGTAGGGCTCGTTTTCGTCGCGGGACGGCAGGCCGTGCGGATTGACATAATGGCTGTTCTGGAGGCCGAGCTCCTTGCAGCGGGCGTTCATCTTGGCGGCGAACGCCTCGACGCTGCCGGCGTTGTCACGGGCAAGGGCCTGGGCGATGTCGTTGGAGCTTTTCACCAGCACGGCGGTGAGCAGCTGGCGGCGGGTGTATTGCTCGCCGGCCTTGATTCCCAGACGCACGGGGGCGCACTGGGTGTCGCTCTGCTCCACGGTGATGAGCCTGTCGAGGTCGCCGGTTTCGACGACGAGCAGTGCGGTGAGCAGCTTGGTGGTGCTGGCGATGGCGCCGCGCTTGTCGGCGTTCTTCTCCCACAGCACTTCGTCGCTGGCGGGGTCGATGATGATGACGCGATCGGCGCTGACGATGGGAATGGGGCCGCGCAGCTGCTTGATCTCGACCTCGCGTCGCACCCTTTTGGTCTTCTCGAGCTCGTCATCGAGCTGCTTCTGCTTCAGCTCGATCATCTTCTCGCGGGAGACAAGGTCGAGGCGCTGGCCTTCGACGACCTGCTTCAGCTTGGTCAGCTCGGCTTCACGGCGCAGGAGGTCGGCCTCCTTGGCATTGACCTCCTCCTCGCGCCATTTTAGGCGGGCCTCCTTTTCCGGGTCGCCGCAGCTGGTGCAGACGAGGGTGGAGAGGGCAAGCAGGGCGGTTTTTTGAAAAGTGGTCACGGCAGCCGGAGGGTCACGGATTACAGCTCGGCGAGGATCTCCTTCAGTCGTGCAGCGGGCCACTGACCGGGGGCGTTCGACTCACCGATGAAGCCGTAATTCAGCAGGCTGCCCGCCTTTGCAAGCACCAAGCGGGAGATGCGTCCAAGAGGTCCCATGCCCATGCTTGAGAGGCGAAGACGCTGGGGTTCCAGGGTGATCTGCAGCAGGCGGACGAGGTCGGCCTGGCTGTTGAGGTAGGTGGCGATCTTGACGGCATCCAGACCGGCGGGCTGGGCGAAGCCGATGGCGCCGCGCAGGACGTCATCAGGCGGGGTGGCCTGGAAGTCGTGGAAGGAGCCCATGACCTTGACGCCGGCGGCGTGCGCCTTGTCGATGAGGGCTTTCATTTCCACGGCGCTGCGGAGCTCGATGTCGACCAGCGTGGCGAGATCAAGCAGGGGTTCGACGAGGGCCATGCGTTCGGCGGCGACGGGGCTGCCCTGGCCTCCTTCGGCGGGGTGGCGGGCGGTCAGCAGGACCGGTGTGGAGTTCTGGCAGCCTGACAGGGCGGTGCGAAGTTCGGCGGCGGGAAGCTTGAGGGTGTCCAGGCGGAGTTCAATAAGGTCGCAGGTGCGAAGGCGCTCATGGTCGGGCATCGCCGTCCAGGCAGCGAGGGTCGTGGCATCGGGAATCACCCCGACTGTGAGGGGGCGGGTGGACTGGAGGGGGCTCTGGGTAGAAACAAGTTGTGCCATTCGCTAGGAAGGTTATAAATTTAATAGAAGTGAATTAAATCAGAATAAGCCTGAGATATTATGCTGGGTCGTCGTCAGGAAATCAATTTACAGCTCACGGAGCTGCTCGACAGCGTCCTTCTGGGTTTCTGTCTCTGGTTTGCGCATTTTCTACGTTCGGTGTTTGCGGCGCAGTTCTGGCCTGGGCTGGTGGAGATTCCACCCATTGAGGAATTGTACTGGGTGATGGCGGTGGTGGTGCCGCTGACGCCGGTGGTGCTGGAGTATCGCGGCTTTTACTCGAACCTGTATCACAAGACGCCGGGGACGAGTCTGCGGCAGCTTGGGGAGACGCTGATGATCATGGGAACGGTGATCGGGGCGATGGTGGTGTTTTTGAAATGGGACGTGCCCAGCCGTTCGGTGGTCGTTCTGGCGGTGACGCTTTCCGGCGTGGCGTTGCTGCTGAGGGAATCCTGGCAGCGGGAGAAGCTGCGCCGCAGGCTGTCGGGTGGCAAGGGCAGGGAACGGGTGATCGTGGCGGGCGCGGCCCAGGACCTGGAGAATTTTGAAAAGCAGATGCCGCCTGAGCAGCGGGCGGGACTGGAGGTGGCGGCGCGGATCGACATCATCAACCAGCCGGTTTCAGACCTGGTGCAGGCGATGCATGAAGTGTCGGCCTCGCGGGTCATCTTCGCCGCGCAGCATGTGCATTTTGGCAGGATTGAGGAGGCTGTGCAGGCCTGTGAAACGGAGGGGGTGGAGGCCTGGATTGCGGCGGATTTCTTCCAGACTGCGATTGCGCGGCCGACCTTTGACGTGATGGGCGGCAGGCTGATGCTGGTCTTCCACAGCACGCCGCAGGCATCGTGGGCGCTGCTTTTCAAGGACGTGGTGGACCGTGTGGGGGCGCTTGTGCTGCTGGTGCTGACGCTGCCGCTGTGGTTGATCGCCGCCCTGGGCATCAGGCTGGCGTCGAAGGGGCCGGTGTTCTTCTGCCAGGAGCGGGCCGGGCATTACGGCAAGGGTTTCAAGATGTGGAAGTTCCGCACCATGCACAGCGATGCCGAGGCGCGAAGGGCGGAGCTGGAAAGCCTGAACGAGATGAGCGGGCCCGTCTTCAAGATCAAGGATGATCCCCGGATCTTCCGCTTCGGCCGCTGGCTGAGGAAGACGAGCATCGATGAACTGCCGCAGCTCATCAATGTGCTGCGTGGCGAGATGAGCCTGGTCGGGCCGAGACCGCTGCCGGTGTACGAGATTCAGCGGATCGAAAAGCACGCGCAGCGCCGTCGGCTGAGCGTCAAGCCAGGGCTGACCTGCCTGTGGCAGGTGACGGGCCGGAATGGCATCACAAATTTTGAGGACTGGGTCGCCCTGGACCTCAAGTACATCGACAACTGGTCCCTGTGGCTGGATGCGAAGATCCTTTTGCAGACCCTGCCCGCCGTCTTGAGAGGACTGGGAGCTTCCTGAGGAAATTCTGGGTTGCTTGCCTCGAAGGGTTTGAGGTAATTAGGCAGAATTACATGATCCTGAGACAGGAAATTCTTTCTCGTTCCTTAGTTTTCTGGCTTGGCCTGTTGTTGGCGACGGCGGAATCGTCGGCTGCCGTGCTCGGCTGGGGCAGGGATGACCAGGGCCAGTTAGGGTCAAAAAGAGCGATCATCGAAAGCGAGCCGGTGCTGGTGGGGGATGAGGGTCTGCTTGCTGGAAAGCAGGTGGTGCAGGTGTCCAATGGGGGGGCGCACACCCTGTCATTGACGGCCGATGGCAGCGTTTATGCCTGGGGAGACAATGATCGTGGCCAGCTGGGCAATGGATCTTTGAGGCCGGAGAAAGTGCCTGTGCCGGTGCCGATGGGGGTGTTTGCTGGCAAACAAGTGGCAGGTGTCAGTGCGGGCTGGCAGAGCAGTTACGCATGGACCGAGGACGGTGCGGTGTTTGCCTGGGGCGATTCCAGGTATGGGCAGTGCGGCGAATTTGTGGAGCGGGTGGCGGTTCCGACCCGGATCATGACGGGAGCGCTGGAGACACAACTCGTCAAAAAGCTGGTGTCGGGGAACTCTTTTGTGATGGCCCTGTGTGAGTCAGGGGAAGTGGTGGCCTGGGGATACAATCGCGGAGGGCAGCTGGGAGATGGGACGACCACGGACAAGGCGGTGCCGGCTGTCGTGCTGACCGGAGACGAGCCCGAGCCGCTGGTGGCGGTGGATGTGGCTGCGGGAAACTTTCATGCCCTGGCCGTGCTGGGGGATGGACGTCTCTTCAGCTGGGGCTGGCACGCCTGGGGCGGCCTGGGACGCGGAGGTTCCTCCCTCGTGCCGGGTGCCGTGGCGTTTGGTGAAAACTTTGCTGGCAGGAAAGTCCGGCAGGCTGTGGCTGGATATGTGCACACCCTCATTCTTGCGGATGACGGCAGCCTGTTTGCCTGCGGCAACAACAATGGAGCCTACACCTACCTGGGCAATGAAGATGCCGCGCGGGAACAGTACACCTTCACGCCGGTGGCGGTCAGAATGCAGGAGTTTGGCGGACGTGCGATTGTACAACTGACAGCGGGTGCCGAACACAGCCTGGCCCTGGCCGATGACGGATCGCTTTATGCCTGGGGGAAAAGCAGCCTCGGGCAGCCCTTTCTTGCCCCCCTCCAGGTGCCAGTGGAAGTTCCTGAAAACGGTGCACGCATTGGGAGGAAGGTCAGCTTTCTTGCCACGGGTGTCAGATCCGGCACCCAGCATGTGGTGACGGAAGATGGCAGGTTGATTGGGTGGGGAAACAACAGACTTGGGCAGGTGGGGGTGGGGGAGCCCTGGCGGGACGAGCCTGTGAACCTGATGCTGCTGGATCAGGCCGGGAGCGTTCGTCTGGAGGCTTCCAAATCAATGGGGTATCTGAGCCTGGAGGATCCGGACAATGCGTCGTCGAGCACGGTTTATGCCCTGGATCCGAGCGTCAGCTTTCGAATGAAGTTCCTGAAATCACAACAGGGTGTGGCGGGTCTGCAAACCGCCGCTGGAGAGGATCATGTGCTGCTCCTGGATGGCGATGGCCGGCTTTATGCCGCTGGTGGCAATGCCTCGGGGCAGCTTGGCAACGGGACGACGACTGGCAGCAGTGACGTTGTGGAAGTTTCAGGGAACGCTGCGCTGGCCGGCAAGGAGGGGGCGCAGATCACCGCAGGGCTGGGGTTTTCTGTCGTTCGCACCCGCGATGGCGGGCTTTTTTCCTGGGGAATAAACGACAGGGGGCAGCTTGGGAACGGTGGCGCGTCTGCCTCTTCGGAGCCTGTGGCCGTGAATGTTGCTGGAGCGCTGGCGGGCGTTGTTCCGGCATGGATTGCCGCAGGTGACCGGCATGTGCTGGTGGTTTCGACGGACGGGAGATTGTTCGCCTGGGGGGCGAATGAAAGCGGGCAGCTTGGGGATGGAACCACGGAGGATCGTCTGTCTCCGGTGGAAATTCCCCGGACGGGTGAGCTGGAGGGCCGGATTTTGACCCGAGTCTGGGCGGGGTCGGGCCACAGCGTGGTGATGGATTCCTCTGGCAATCTTTTTGCCTGGGGCAGCAACCAAAGAGGGCAGCTTGGCGCGGGTTTTGAGTCGGCTCAGGAACTGGATGCCGTGCCGGTGGTGATGACCGGGAGCCTGGCTGGCAAAACCGTGTTCAAGGTGGCGGCGGGGCTCGACTGCACTCTCATCCTCTGCGCTGACGGCACCGTCTGCGGCATGGGTGACAACCGTTACGGCACCCTGGCCCTGGAAGACCGCCTGGATCGAGCGGAGCCGACGGCGATGGCGGATTCCGTGCTTCTGGCGTCGCGTCGGATCACGGACCTGAGCGTTGGAAAGTCCGGCCAGCATGTGCTGGTGGTGACGGAGGCTGATGCCGCGCCTGAACTGGGTGCTGTCGGGGTTCTTTCGGGTTTCAAGGAGGGCTTTTCCGATGGAGGCCTGCGGCTGGGGCCGGCCGTGGGTTATGAAACTTCAGGACAGCTCAGGCTTTCGAATCTGGGGGATGAGCCGCTTGTGATTTCCCAGGCGTCCATCGAGGGGCCGGATGCCTCCAGTTTCACGATGTCGGGGACGTTTCCCAAGACCCTGCTGCCGGGGGAGATGAGTTCACCAGGACTGTCCGTCACCACCATCGCCGGTGCGAGCGGACGTCGGCACGCCCGGCTGCGCCTTATGACCAATGATCCAGCCTGTCCTGAACTGAGCGTGGACCTGAACCTGGGTTACCCGACAATGAGCAGCCGGGGGCCGATGCCTGCCGTGACGACGGTGAACCAGGGATTTCCTGCAAAGCTTTCCGCCCAGGTCGTCGCGGATGCTGGATGTCGCTTCCGCTGGACCCGCACGACCTCCTCCGGCCTTGTGCTCAGTGTTCGTAGAGACCTCTTGCTTGAACGGGCGCGGCTTGAAGATGCGGGCGATTACACGCTGGAAGTCTATGTCCCATCCATGGGGGCCTACTGGCATCTGGCGTCGACCCAGCTTGTCGTGAAAGCCACGCCGTGGATCACCAGGCAGCCAGCATCCGTGACGGGTCCGGCGGGCGGTTCGGCCTTGTTTTCGGTGGCCGCGACCACGCCTTCGGGAGTCATCGGCTATCAGTGGTATCATGAAGGGCAGCCATTGGCCGGAGCCAACCAGGCCGAGCTGACGCTGTCACCGCTCCGGCCGGACATGCAGGGGGCCTACAGGGTGGACCTGACCAACGGCCAGGGGACGGTTTCCAGCGAGCAGGCAACGCTGGACGTCAGCCTCGGGGTGCCGGTGCAGGCTGGCCTGATTTCAGAGCTGGCCTTTGAGGGCGAACCTGCATGGCTGCACTCCCAATGCTTTGGCACGGCACCGATCCAGATCCAATGGTCCAAGTCAGGCAGGATCATTCACGGAGCCACGGGCCTGACCTATTCGCCGTCCTCCAACATGAGCGCGGCAGCGATGAGCAGGTATTCCTACCAGGCGTCAAACAGCCTTTCCTCCAGCCCTGTCAGCTCCACGACGGGCTGGCTGGGCATGATGAAAAGGGCGGTGCCAACGGCGGCGGTCGTGTCAGGGAAATCGATCAGCCTGACCTGCACGGCCTCCTGTCCACCCGGCGCGGCGCTGACTTATGAATGGCGCTTCAATGGCGGTGCCGTTGGCGGCATGCCTGGTGTGCAGGGTGAGGAAAGCAGAACCCTGAAGATCACGCCGGCCTCGGCTTCCCATGCGGGTGTTTATTCCTGCCTGATCACCATGAACAATCCGGAAGGGAGCATCACACGTTCTCACGGAGACACTCTGCTGACGGTGTTTGAGGTGCCTTCCCTGACGGCGGAGTCCCTCACTCTGGCACCCGTGCGTGTGGGACAGCTGGTGAACGTCTCTCTATCGGGTCTGAAGAACCCGGACCGCTACTCGGCTTCCGGCCTTCCACCCGGGCTGGTGTTAAACAAGACAACCGGCGTGATCACCGGCAGGCCTGCGGCGACCCGCATCGTCAAAGGGATGAACGTGCCATACAAAGTGCGTCTGACTGCGGCCAATGCTGCGGGCGGCACGGTCCATGAGGCTGACTGGCTTGTTCTGCCCTTGTTTGACAGTGTTGTCGGCCAGTTTCACGGACTGGTGGAGCGTGATCCCGCCGTCAACGGCCTGACGGGGGTTTCCTGGGGACTCGGTGGCAGGCTGGAAATCGTCGTGACAAGGTCCGGGGCGAGCAGCGGTTTTCTGACTCTGGGATCGGATCGTCATCCTCTGAAGGGCGACTGGATCCTGGAATCAACCAATGCCTCGCCCCGCTGTGTCTATGAACTCAGGCGCAAGGCCCCTCTGGCGACACTGTCACTGCCGCTGGTCATCGACGCAGGAAGCGGAGAGATGCAGAACGATCCCCTTGCTGCAGTGTCCGTGCCGGTGACCGCCAGGCTCATGAAGCCGGCTGGAGCCGGAGCGGGAGTCTATAATGCCATCGTTGAGCGTGCCAGCACCGAGGCCACGGACGCCCCGGCAGGGAATGGCATCGTCTCGCTGAATGTGACCGCCTCCGGTGGGGTGAAATGGACGGGCAGGCTTGCCGAGGGGACATCGTTCACGGCCTCCTCGGGCATGGCGGAGGCTGGGCAGGTGCCTGTGCATCTGCTGCTTTATGGAGGCAGAGGCAGCCTGCAGGGGTGGGGAAGGCTGGATCCAGCCCTGGACCTAATCGGGACATGGGACTGGGCCAAGGCGGTTGTGCCGAAAGGCTCGAGCTATCCGGTCGGCTTCGGACTTCATTCCCTCTACATGAACGGCGGGCGGTATGTGAGACCTGTTTCAGGAAACCTCATGGGCTATGCCGCAGGTGAACTGAACAGCCTGCTGACCCTGGTCGGGGAAAGCCTTGGCGCCCCCATCAGCCAGCCTGTGACGCTGACGGAGAAGCAGGGGCTGCTGGTGCCTAGCAACCCCGACGGCCTGAAACTCACGCTTCAACCTGCCAGCGGCTGGTTCAGCGGCAGCTTCAGGCCCGCTGCGGAGCCGCAGCGCGGCGGGCTGCTCCAGGGAATCCTGCTTCCCAGTGCTGGCACGGGGCATGGCTTTTTTTTACAGCCTGGAAAGACGGACCCGGCGGTGGTTTCCGGTGTGCTGAGGCTGGGGCCGAATTGAATTCAACGCCTGCGCACTTCTCTCTTGAACAAGTGTTCATATGAACCTAACATTTGGTTAGTTCCTATGAACAAAAAAGCACGCCTGAACAACACCCTTTCGTGGAAACTCCGGAACATCATCAGCCTCCAGCCCGGTGAGGTGATGCGACGGGACCTGTCCAACTGCCGCCATAGCGAGGTTCAGCTTGAGCTTGACCTGCCTCCCCGTCGGGGCTTTTCGGCAGGGACGCTGCTTGAATCCGGCCGGCCCAGGTGACGCGGAACTTTGTAGCGGCTGCCACGAAATCTCCGGGACTGCGGCTTTTTGGATGGACAAAGTAAAGCACAATGGCTTTTCTAACGTCCTTTACCCCCCAACCAGCCCCCCGTGTTATGTCATTATTCAAGGTTAGGCGGCAAGCCGTGATCATTCGAAGCCTGTTTCTGGCCGTTTCCGCCATGATGGCGGCGGCGGCCTTCGGGCAGTATGGCGCGTCTCCATCGCAGACCGGAGTCTTCTTTGACGACTTCCGATCGCGTCAGATGCGCAATCTTCGCTCGGCGGGAACCCGGGACTCCGAGGTGGTCTACGATTATGACAGCGGGGTGTATCGTGACAACCAGGGGGATGTCATGGGAACCCGGACGCCTGACCTGCAGGCGGCCCGTGAGGTGAGCCGGCCCTCGATCCGCAGCGGCAGCGTGGCCTTTGCCGCCCGAAGCGTCGGCGACTACACCAACTATGCCGGCCAGTACACCTCCCCGACCGGCTTCTTCGCCCCGACCTACACCTCGGACCCCTTCCTGAGCGGCCGGCGCAACCTGAAGCTCGGCCCGCTCAACCTGGGCTTTGGCTTCTTCCAGGGGTTTGAATACAATGACAACGTCACCCGTTCCGGAACGGATCCTGTGTCCGACGTGATCAGCACCTCGATGATCAGCATCGATGCGAACTACCAGTTCACCCAGAACAACCGCCTGTCCCTGAGCACCGCGATCGGAGTCGACCGCTACATTGAAAATCCGGACCTCGCACCCTATGGCAACGGCGGTTTTGTCCTGAACGTCCTGCCGGGCAGCACACTGGCCTTCGACATCAAGGCCGGTCCGGTCTATTTCACGCTCTACAACCGGTTTGCGGTGCGTCCCGCCAGCCGCAACGACTTCACGGCCGCCCGCAACCAGTACTTTGGCGTGTTCCAGAACGACTCCGGCCTGGCCGCCAACTGGCGTGTCAACAGCGCCTGGTCACTGGCCCTGAACTACATGCATTCCTATTCAGACGCCCTTTCGCAGACCGGCGGTGGAAACACGGGCAACAACTCCAGCTTCAACTACGACGAGTTCAGCCGCATTTCAGATTCGATCCATGGCTCGCTCACCTACAGCCCGACCGGAACCTGGGTGGCGGGGCTTGAAGGCGGAGTCACCAGCGTTGAATATGTCAACGAATTCAACGCGGACGGCATCCTGAACAACATCGGCCCCTTTGTCGTCCTTCCGGTCGGCAAGTCCTCCTACCTGCGCTTTGCCACCGGCGTGCAGGTTTTCGACTTCGACTCGCTGCCACCCCAGGTCGTCTACGGCCCTCCTACTGGCTCTCCTACGCCCAGCGAACTGGCCCTGAACAGTGGCGACCAGAGCGACCTGAACGAAGTGTATTACTCGCTGACCCTGACCAACCGGCTGAACTCACGGGTGACGCAGTCGCTGTCCATGGGCCATGAATCCGCGCTGAACCTGACCTCCAACTTCGTGACGGCGGATTATGTGAACTACGGCATCGCCTTCGTCGGCTGGAAGGGAAGCCGGATCAGCCTGAGCACCTATTATGAAAAAGCCACGGCCTCCGGAGGCGCCTTCGCCCAGGACTTTGATCAATACGGCGGGGATCTTTACATCTCCCACCGACTGACCTCGACGCTTCAGCTGGGCGCCGGCTACCACTATGGCTTCACCTCGCCTTCGACCCAGCCCCAGACGAACCGCACATTCGTGACCAACGAGGACTTTGCGCAGCATGCCTTCAACCTGGACTTTGCGTACCTGCTGTCCAAGAAGGCCACGCTGACCTTCGGGTATCGTTACTTCACGACTGATGTGAAGGGGGACGGCGACCTGAGCTTTGATCAGAACCGGCTGGTCATGGGCTTCAACTACAACTTCTGATCATGCGCTTCCTTACCACGTCCTTTCTTGGACTGCTTCTGCTGACGGTGTCCACGGCCTCTGCCCAGGACCCTGGCGTGCGAGAATATGCCGAACGCAGCTCACAGCCGCAGTCCCAGGCGGCATCCTCGGGGGCGCAGGTGCAGAAATCCGCCGCCGTTCTCAATTCCATGGAAGTGCTGGATGACACCCAGCCCATTGAACCTGGGGATGTCATCTCTCTGCGGATTGTCGAGGACCGCAAGGAGCCCCTGCAGCTCCGTGTCGGGGCCACGGGTGAGGTCAATGCGCCGCACATCGGCCTGGTGAAGGCGGCGGGCCGCACCTGCAGGCAGCTTGCCTCCGAGGTGAAGAGGCGCCTGGAGCTCAATTATTACAACCTGGCGACGGTCATCGTAGCCATCGATCTCAAGCGTCAGGATGATCCAAACTCCAGGCTTCGCGTCGGCGGTTATGACATCGACTTTTTCACCGTCTACGGCCAGGTCATCCGCCAGGGCAAGTATGAGCTGCCCATTGATGAGGACATCACCATCAGCCAGGCCATCCTGAGGGCGGGCGGCTTTGCCCAGTTCGCCAACCCGACGAAGGTCAAGCTTGTCCGCAAGACCCCCCAGGGCAACAAGACGGTGATTGTCGACCTGGATCAGATCATGCGGAGGGGAAACCTGGAGTACGACATCTACATCCGCAACAATGACGTCATCATCGTGGATGAGAAGAAGGTGAACTTCTAGCCGGGGGATGGCGCAAGCGCCTGCAAATTATCGTGCAGAGCCGTCCGCCATGAGGCATAATTCATCTTCCCGGCCCAGGCCTCCCGTTGCCGGCCTTCCGTCCGCAACACCCGTTTAGTCATGGAAAACACCCTGCTTCTTCCGCCTTCACCGGCTGGCCAGTCATCGACCCTGTCCCGAATTCACGAGACGTCGGCCAAGTTCCAGCGCTACAAGATCCTGCTGCACCGCCGCTGGTGGTTCCTGCTGCTGACGGCGAGCATCGGCGTGAGCATCGCCGCCCTCCGCATCGCCAGCCGTCCGGTCGCCTACAAGAGCTACGCCAAGCTGGTCGCCGGCGGGCGTGTCGTGGCGAACGAGGGCGGCGTTGGCTGGCAGGAGTCGCTGACCGACTTCTACGGCACGATCATCGAGACCCTGGAGAGCACGGACATGAAGCGGCGCGCCATGTCCCGCATGCATGTCCTTCATCCCGACCTGAAGGACAACAACATCGAGATCAAGGTCACGCAGACCAAGGGTTCGGCCATCTTCAACATCTTCGCCACGGGTTCTGATCCCAAGTATGTGAAGAGCTTCCTGGACGCCCTGCTGGATGAGTTCACCAATGCGCGTCAGCAGATGCGCGAGCAGGGTCTGGAGCGTGCCCTCAACACCTTCACGGAGACGGTGGTGAAGAAGGGCAAGGAACTGCAGGAGCGCACTGAGAAGCTGGAGTCCTTCCGCAAGGCGAACGACATCGTGGTGCTGACGGACGGACGCAACGAGGCGGCCGCCTTCCTGCTGAACCTCAAGGCACGCCGCGAGGTGCTCGCAGGCCAGCTGAAGGACATTCAGATCGCCCTCGAGGACGTCGACGCCGCCATGCTGGACCGTGAGCGCGGAGTGGTTCCGGCAGCGGGGGCCGCTCCGGGCGGAGCCGTTGTCAAAAGCCCTGCCGAAGGCAGTTCCGGCTCCAACCTTCCGTCTCCGACCGTGGACAGCGCCACGGCCGCCAGCCTGGGCCTGACCACCGCTGAGCGTGACTACCTGGAGACCAAGAAGGACATCCTGCGGGTCCAGAACGAGCGCACCAAGATGCTGCGCAACTTCAAGCCGGGGCATCCCGAGATCGTGGAGCTGGATGAACGCATCGAGTCCGGCAAGCTGCTGCTGGGCAACTTTGCCGATGAGATCGTCAAGGAGATGCGCAGCCGTGAGGCCACGCTTCACCGTCTGCTCAAGGCGCTCGACTTCCAGATTGAGGAAAAGCAGAAGGCCGCCCTGGAGCTGGGTGCCAAGCTGGCCGAGCACGAGCGGCTGGAGGAGGACTTCAAGGCCGCCAAGAAGGCCCATGAGGAGATGTACGACCGCATCCTCAAGTTCACCGACCTGCAGAACGTGCAGACGGACTATGTGGCCATCCAGGAACGTGCCTGCCCGGCCTTCAAGGACGTGCAGGACTGGGTCAAGCCCATCGTGGTCGGCTTCATCGGCGGCCTGTTCTTCGGCTGCCTGGTTCTGGTGCTGTTCGACCGGCTGGATGACCGCATGAACTCCTACAGCGAGTTCCAGGGGCTCTTCCCGAACGAGGCCGTGCTGGGGCAGATTCCAGAGCAGCGGCAGCGTGGCGACGTGGCGCTTCTCCAGCCCAACGACGAGCGTCACCTTTATGTGGAGGCGTTCCGCAACGTGCGCTCCTCCATCCTCTTCAAGAACTGGCAGGGCAAGGCGCCGAAGACCATCCTGGTCACCAGCGCCGTGCCCAACGAGGGCAAGACGACGGTCACCTCCAACCTGGCCATCACCATGGCGCTCGCCGGTTCGCGCGTGCTGCTGGCCGACTGCGACCTGCGTCGCGGCGGCGTGAGCGAGCTGTTCAAGCTGCCCGGCTCCCCCGGCCTCAGCGAAGCGCTGCGCGGCAGGCTGGACTGGCGTGATGCGGTGCAGAAGACCGGCTTCCCCGGCCTGGACCTGCTGGCCCGCGGCGAGGCCTTCGACCAGACCTCCGAGGTGCTGCTTTCCAAGAAGGCCGAGGAGATGCTGCGCGAAATGTCCGACGCCTACGACTATGTCATCTTCGACAGCGCCCCGGTGCTTGTCGCGGATGACACCGGCAGCTTCGCGCCGAAGCTGGACACCGTCCTGTTTGTCGTCCGCCTGTCCTCCACAATGGCCCGCCTGTCCGGCAAGGCGCTCGACCTGCTGTATGACCGCCAGGTGAACGTGGGTGGCGTGATCCTGAACCGCTCCAGCACGAACCTGAAGGAGTACACCTACTACAACTACGCCAGCTACTACTACACCAAGCCGCCGAAGAAGTCCGGCGAAGCGCCCTCCGCCTCCCAGCAGGCTTGATCCAGCGCCCCGCGCTGAACTGGTTTAACCTATCGTTTGTTTGTTCGTCGGTTCATGTCGTCGGTTATGATCAAGCTCGCCCTCCCGTGCCTTCTTCTGCTGGCCCTGTCGTCAGCCCTTGCCGAACCCGCCAAGGTGCGCCTTTGGCCCCAGGGGGCTCCGGGAGCCAGGGGGGATTCGGACAAGGACCAGCCCTTTCTGCTGGTCTGGCCGGCTCCGAAGGACAAGGCGAACGGTGCGGCCTTTGTGGTCTGCCCTGGCGGCGGCTATGGCGGTCTGGCTGCGGATCATGAAGGGACGCAGGTGGCCAGATGGCTGAACGGCAGGGGCGTGAGCGCCTTTGTCCTGCACTACCGCCTTGGCACCAGCGGCTATCATTTTCCCATCCAGCTCCTGGACGTGCAGCGGGCCATCCGGCATGTCCGTGCCGGTGCGAAGCAGTATGACATCGATCCGGGCCGCATCGGCATCATGGGCTTTTCCGCAGGCGGGCACCTCACCTCCATGGCGGCGACGATGTTTGATGAGAAGCCTGAAGGCATGACCCAGGATGAGGTGGACCAGGTGAGCGCCAGGCCTGATGTCGCCGCCCCGACCTATCCGGTGATCTCGATGACCGAGGGCTTCGGGCACAAGGGTTCGCGGAAGAACCTGCTCGGTCCGGCGGACACGGACGAACTTGCCAGGCATGTCAGCACGGAGCTGCGGGTGACGGAAAAGACGCCTCCCGTCTTCATCTTTCACACGGACGAGGACACGGTGGTTCCGGCGGAGAACCCGGTCGCGTTCTACCTGGCCTGCCGGAGGCACGGCGTACCCGCCGAGATGCACATCTACCGTCCCGGACCCCACGGCGTCGGCCTGTTTCTGGGTGACCCGGTGCTTGGAAGCTGGAGCCGTCACCTGGACGACTGGTTGCGTAACCAGGGATTTTACAAGCCTGTGAAGCGTGCCGCCCTCAGCGGACGTCTGAGCGTCAACGGCACGCCGGTGAGCTGGGGCAGCGTCATCTTCACGCCCGAGGATCCGGCGGCGCCGCTCGCCTGCGCCCGCGTCATGCATGGCAACTTCAAGCTCGACGAGAAGAGCGGGCCTGTGCAAGGCCGGGTTAGGCTGACGGTGAGCTACAGCGCGGCGGACGTGCCCGGCCTGGAGACGGCGGACGGCACGGTCACCACGCAGGAGCAGAAGCCCGGGGCAGGGGCCTGGAGCATTGAGATCAAGGGCGGCGACAAGCTGAGCCTGGAAATCAGCCGCTGAAGCCCGCACGGGTGAAGATCAGCCGTGGATGCTGCAAACAACAGGCGTCGGAGCGGCGTTTTCCTCAGCCTCATGCGTCAGCTTGTCTCCATTCTTTTTCTTCTTTCCTGCGGCCAGGCCGCCGAGCCTCTTGAAATCCGCCTCTGGCCTAAAGGGGCGCCTGGCAGGATGCTGCCGCATTCCAAGGCCACGGAGGATTTCATCCGCACCAAGGCCGGCAAAAGCACCGTGACCGACATCCATGATCCGAGCATCACGGTGTACCGGCCGGAAAAGCCGAACGGCACCAGCGTGGTCGTGGCGCCTGGCGGTGGTTATGTGTTTCTCTCCGCCATTCATGAAGGCGGTCAGGTCTGCGAGTGGTTCCAGGGCCTGGGCGTGACCGGCGTGCTGCTCAAGTACCGCACCCCGACTCGTGACGAGGCCGCTCCCCATGAAAAGCCCGCCGCAGACGCCGGCCGTGCGATTGAGCTGGTGCGTCAGCACTCCAAGGAGTGGGGGCTGGATCCAAAGCGCGTGGGCCTGCTTGGCTTCAGCGCGGGAGGCAACCTGCTGGCGCACCTGGCCTGTGACCGTCCTGCGACCCGGGCCCTGCCCGACTTTGGCATCATGATTTATGGCGGCGGCTTTATGGATCATGCCGATCCCACGAAGTTCCGGCAGGGTTTCAGCGTGCCGGCGGATGCGCCGCCCATGTTCCTGGCCTGCGCCCATGATGACGGGCAGAATCCGGCTGCGGCGGCCAGGCTCTATCTGGAATACAAGAGGAACAACCTTCCCGCCGAGCTGCACCTCTTCACCCAGGGCGGCCACGGCTTCGGCATGAGGAACAACAAGCAGCCCATCAACGCCTGGCCGCAGCGATGCGCGGAATGGATGAGCGCGATGGGATGGATGCCAAAGGCTGAGTGATCGGCCGCGCCTGGGGCGTTTGGGTCTTTCCATGCGTCTTCATCCAGCCTTCATCGCCCTTTCCCTCCTCTGCTCCAGCCTGCTGCGGGCCGCTGACGACTATCAGCCGGGGCCTGACTCCAAGCCCCAGCCGGGCGTGCCCAAGGGAGAGATCCTGAAGTTTGAGTTTTCGAAGAGCCGCATCTTCCCGGGCACGGTTCGCGACGTCTGGGTCTATGTGCCGGCCCAGTATCAGCCGGAGACGCCCGCCTGCGTCCATGTGAACCAGGACGGCGTCCAATGGCAGGCGCCGGTGGTGTTTGACAACCTGATCGCCAAAAAGGAGATGCCTGTGACGATCGGGATCTTCGTGATGCACGGCCGCGTGCCCGCCATCGACGGCACCAGGGCGCTCGACCGCTACAACCGGAGCGTCGAGTATGACGGTCTGGGGGATGCCTATGCGAGGTTCCTGCTGGAGGAGCTGCTGCCCGAGGTGGAGACGATGAAGACGACGGACGGGCGCGCCATCCGGCTCTCCAAAAACGGCAACGACCGCTGCATCGCCGGCAGCAGCAGCGGGGCCATCTGCGCCTTCACCGCCGCCTGGGAGCGGCCGGAGGAGTTCAGCCGCGTGTTCAGCAGCATCGGCACCTTTGTCGACCAGCGTGGTGGCAATGATTATCCGGTGATGATCCGCAAGCATGAGCCGAAGGCGCTGCGGGTCTTCCTTCAGGACGGCAGCAACGATGCCAACGGCACGGGTGGGAACTGGTTCCTTGCCAATCAGGAGATGCTCTCAGCCTTTGAGTTTGCCGGTTATGAGGTCAATCACGCCTGGGGTGATGGCGGTCACAATGGCAAGCATGCCACCGCGATTCTTCCTGACGCACTGCGCTGGTTGTGGAAGGACTGGCCGAAGCCGGTGACGCGCGGCACGGGTTCCAAGGCCCCCGTCATGGAGGTGCTGGGCGCCGGGTCCGAGTGGCAGCTGGTGAGCGAGGGCCATGGTTTCACCGAAGGTCCGGCGGTGAACGCCAGGGGCGAGGTGTTCTTCACCGACATTCCGAACAGCCGCATTCACAAGATCGGTTTGGATGGCAAGGTGTCCGTCTTCGCGGAGGACGCCGGCAAGGCCAACGGCCTGATGTTCGGTCCGGACGGCCGCCTTTACGCCTGTGCGAACGGAAGGAGGCAGATTGTCGCCTATGAGGAAGACGGCAGGGCGTCTGTCATCGCCGAGGGCCTGGAGTCGAACGACCTTTGCGTAGCCAGCAACGGCAACATCTATGTGACCGACCCGCCGAACCGTCAGGTCTGGCTGATCACGCCCAAGGGTGGGAAGCGTGTGGTGGACACGAATGACAAAGGCGGGCTGGCCTTTCCGAACGGCGTGCGGCTGACGCCCGATCAGAGCCTGCTGCTGGTGGCGGACATGCGCGGCCGGTTTGTCTGGAGCTATCACATCCAGCCTGACGGCGGCCTCAGTGCGAAGCAGCCCTATCATCACCTGCGCCTTCCGGATGACAAGATGGAGAGCGGCGCGGATGGCATGACCCTCGACTCCAAGGGTCGGCTCTATGTCACCACGCATCTTGGGCTGCAGTTTTGTGACCAGGCCGGGCGGGTGAACGGCATCATCGCCAGCCCGCAGCGCAAGTGGCTGGCCAACGCCGTCTTTGGAGGCGCGGGCTTTGACCAGCTGTTTGTCTGCTGCTCGGACAAGGTTTTCAAGCGCCGTACGACGGTGAGGGGCGTGCGTTCCGCAGACGCGCCGGTCAAGCCTGAAAAGCCGCGCCTGTGAGACGAGGCGCGGCGCGCCCGTTCAGCCCTGGGCGGAGCCGCCTTCGCCAAGCTGGCGGAGATAATCAAAAGTGTAGAGGCAGGTGTTGTGGCCGTCGCTGAAGTCAAACTGGATGGCGTAGCCGCCGACAGGCCGCCAGCCGCGCACGATGACGCCGGGATAGCTCTTCTGGTCCGTGCCGCCGATGCGGCGGCCGAGAAGGTCGCGCTCGCCGGTGTTCTCGGCGCTGGGCGAGGCTGCGCGCAGGGCCTCGCAGGTGAGGTACTGCTCATGGCCGTCCTTCCAGAGGATGGCGAGTTCGTGGCCGATGAGTTCGATGCGTTCGGGGGCGGTCATGGGGGCTGGGCTGCTTATTGCATCATGGCCTGCGGGTCGTCATCCTGAAAGACAAAGGCGCGTATTCCGGCGAAGCGTGCGCCCTTGAGCAGCGGATCGGCGTCGAGGGTCTTTTCCGCGAGCTGACGTGCGAGGCGGACCAGGCGTGTGTCCGCCAGCAGCTCGGAAAAGCGCAGGGGTGCCTGGCCGCTCTGGGCCTTGCCGAGGATGTCGCCGGGGCCTCGCCGACGCAGGTCCTCCTCGCTGATGCGGAAGCCGTCGGTGGTTTCCTCCATGATGGCGAGGCGCTCCTTTGCCTCCTCGTCCTTGTCGGGGATGAAGAGGACGCAGTAGGAGGTGTGCTCACCGCGTCCGATCCTGCCCCGGAGCTGGTGGAGCTGTGCCAGGCCGTAGCGTTCGGCATGGTGGATGTACATGATGTTGGCGTTGGGCACGTCCACGCCGACCTCGATGACGGTGGTGCTGACCAGGGCGTCGGTCCTGCCGGCGCGGAAGTCACGCATGACCGCCTCCTTCTCCTCGGCGGAGAGCCTGCCGTGCAGGAGGCCTACCTGAAAGTGTGGCAGCCTTTTCGTCCACTCCTCGTGCCCTTTCTTCGCGGCGGTGACGTCGAGCTTCTCAGACTCCTCAATCAGGGGGTAGACCAGGTAGGCCTGGCGTCCCTGCTCAAGCTGGGCGCGAAGGAACTCCGCCGCCTCGTCCGTGCGCGAGGCCGGGCGCACCTTGGTGGTGATTTTGCCGCGCTCCTTCGGACGCTCGTCGAGGGTGGAGACGTCGAGGTCGCCATAGAGCGTGAGGGTCAGTGTGCGCGGAATGGGCGTGGCGGTCATCACCAGCACGTCCGGTGTGTCGCCCTTGCGGATGAGCCTGGCGCGCTGGGCCACGCCGAACTTGTGCTGTTCGTCGATCACCACGAGGCCGAGATCACGCACCAGGTTTTCATCATGAAGCAGGGCGTGCGTGCCGATGACGACCTGGCTGCGTCCGGAGCTGGTTTTGGAAAACAGCTCCACGCCACCTTCCTCGGCACGGCTGCCGGTGCGCAGGGCCACGTTGACACCGAGGGGCTCGAGCCACCTGCGGGCGTTTTGAAAATGCTGCTCGGCCAGGATCTGCGTCGGGGCCATGAGCGCGGCCTGGCGTCCGCTTTCCACCGCACCGAGCATGGCGGCGAAGGCCACGACGGTCTTGCCGCTGCCGACATCTCCATGCAGCAGGCGGTTCATGGGGGCGGGGCAGGCCATGTCGCGCTGAATCTCCTGGAGCGAGCGCTTCTGCGCGCCGGTCATTTCAAAAGGCAGCGCCTTTTCGAAGTCACGCGCCAGTTCACCGGCGGTGTGTGAGCGTCCGCCGGCCTCCAGCACGGCGCGGCGCCGGCGCACGACCCGCAGCTGGTAGCCGTAAAACTCCTCCAGGGCGAGGTAGCGGCGCGCCTTTTCCAGATCCTCCATCGTCGGGGCGAAGTGCACGGCCTTCAGGGCGCGCGCCCGGTTCCAGCCGGCAAACTCACCCGCCGTGCTCGGTCGTGGCAGGAGGTCGCCGATGAAGTCGTCGCCGAGGCTGCGCACGACATGCCAGGCGGCGGTGCGCAGCGCCTTCTGGGTGACGCCGGAACGCAGCCGGTAGACGGGGGTGATGCGGCCCGTATGGAGGGTTTCACCCTCCTCCTCTTCGATGACCTCGAACTCCGGGTGGTCGATGGACAGGCGGCCCTTCCATTCCTTGATGCGGCCGTAGACGGCGAGGCGCTGGCCTTCGGCGATGACACGGCTCATGTAGGGCATGTTCCACCAGCGCAGCGTCAGGAGCTGGCCCATGGCCGAGCCGCCGACGGGCTCCACCTGCGCCTCGAACATGCCGGCTCCGCGCCTTTTGCCGAAGAATTTGTTGCCGGTTTTGGTGACGGTCACCTGGTGGCAGGCCGGCTGGGCCGAGGGCTGGAAGACCGAGTCGGCGGCCCGGGTGCGGTCCTCATGGCGGAAGGGGATCCACAGGAGCACGTCCTGGATCGTGGCGACGCCCTCCCTTGCCAGCGCGGAAGCCGTCCTTGCCGGCAGTCCGGGGACGTCGGCAAGCGTGGTGGAGAGGGGCGTGGCCATGCGTTCAGGAGAAAGGCGCGCCATCCTGGCAGCATCACCGGCGCTGTCCAAATCAAACCGCAATCTTCACTTTTCATCCCTGGGATTGCCCCCATAATCGCCCCCCTCCTTTCACCCCCATGGAACGCCGCTCCAAAAACACCGCCTGGACCATCGAAGACAGCGCCGATCTTTACGGCATCCGCGAGTGGGGGCACACCTATTTTGACATCTCCGCGCGGGGGGAGGTCGTGGTCAATCTGAAGGACGGCAAGAAGACGAAGCCGGTGTCCCTGCCGCAGATCGTCAAGGGCCTGCGCGACCGCGGCACGCAGCTGCCGCTGCTGATCCGCTTCGGAGACCTTCTGCGCTGGCGCATCGACGAGCTCAACGAGGGTTTTCAGAACGCGATCCGTGAGGGCAAGTACCAGGGCGTCTACCGCGGCGTCTATCCGATCAAGGTGAACCAGCAGCAGGAGGTGATCGAGGAGATCACGCGCTACGGCCGCAAGTATCACTACGGGCTTGAGGCGGGCAGCAAGCCGGAGCTGATCGCGGCGCTGGCCTACATGCATGACCCCGAGGCCTACATTGTGTGCAACGGCTACAAGGACGAGGAGTTCATCGACCTGGCGCTCAACGCCCAGAAGATGGGCATCCAGGTCATTCTGGTGCTGGAGATGCCGAGCGAGCTGGAGCTCATCCTGGAGCGGTCAAAGAAGATGGGCGTGCGGCCGACCCTTGGCGTGCGCTTCCGCCTGAGCGCGGAAAGCGCAGGCCACTGGAGCGGCTCGGGCGGAGACGCCAGCGTCTTCGGCCTGAACATCTCCCAGCTCATGAGGGTGGTCGATCATCTGCGCGAGCAGGGCATGCTCGACTGCCTGCGGATGCTGCACTACCACCAGGGCAGCCAGATTCCGAACATCCGTGCGATCCGTCAGGCGGTGACGGAGGCGGCACGCGTCTACTGCGGCCTGGTTCAGGAGGGCGCGCGCATGGGCATCCTCGACCTTGGCGGCGGCCTGGCCATCAGCTACGACGGCTTCAAGGGGGCCACCTCCGCGTCCAGCAACTACGGCACGAAGGAGTACTGCGCGGACGTCATCGAGGCGATCAGCGAGGTGACGGCGGAGGCGGGCGTGCCGCATCCGGACATCATCACGGAGTCCGGCCGTGCCGTCGTGGCCTACTACAGCGTGCTCGTCATCAACATCCTGGACGTGAACCGTTTCGAGCCCGCACGCGGCAAGATCGAGCTGGAAAAGGATGCGCCGCCGCTGGTGCGCAACCTGGCCGAGCTTCTTGAGGAGCGCAGCAAGGCGGACAAGCTTTCCCGCGAACGTGTCCAGGAGATCTACAACGACGCCGTCTACTACCGCGACAAGCTGCGCAGCGAGTTCAACTACGGAAAGGTGTCCCTCCGTGACCGCTCCCAGGGCGAGGAGATGTACTGGGACATCATGAACTGGCTCTCCACGAAGCTGGATTCCGTCGGGCATGACGGCTCGCAGATGGAGCGGCTGTCCGCCGTGCTCACGGACTATTATTACGGCAACTTCTCCGTTTTCCAGAGCCTGCCCGACCTCTGGGCCATCGACCAGATCTTCCCGGTCATGCCCATCCACCGGCTGAAGGAGAAGCCCACGCGCAACGCGGTGCTTTCGGACATCACCTGCGACAGCGATGGCAAGATCGCCCGCTTTGCGCACAGCAACGAAATCTGCGACTCCCTGCCGCTGCACGATCCTGAAATCGGGGCTGGGTCGGAGGACTACATGCTCGGCATCTTCCTGGTCGGCGCCTACCAGGAGACCCTGGGTGATCTGCACAACCTGCTGGGAGACACCAATGTCGTCTCGGTTTCGATTGAGAACGGCAAGCTCAAGTACCGCCGGGAGCAGGAGGGCGACAGCGTCGCCGAGGTGCTCAGCTACTGCGAATACAACCCCAAGGAGCTGGCGGACCGCTTCCGCGCCCTGGCTGAAAGCGCCGTGGTTTCCAAGCGCATCACGCCTTCGGAGCGCAAGGAGATCATGGGTGCCTTTGAGGCCGGTCTCCGTGGTTATACCTATTTTGAGACCTGACCCGGGTGGTCAGGAGGGGACTCCGGCCTCGATTTTCAAAAGTTTGCTGTTGTCGAAAACTGGGGGGGCTGATAAAAGCGCGGCCCTCCCTGTGATTTTTTCCTCCCCCCGAATCACCTTCCTGCTTTTCCTGAGCCTGGGCGGCCTTGCCGCTTCGGCCCAGGATGCCTTCCTGCCATTGCCGCAGGCCGGGCCGGAAATGATGGTGGTGCCGGAGTCGGAAAGCCGCTTTTTGAAGCCGACCAAGTCCATCAAGCCGCCGACCACGGCCGCTTCAACGGCAGGTCAGGCGCCCCCCCAGGTGACGGCTCCGATCGTCGCCCGTCTGCGGCGGCTCATCCTCATGCCAGCCGGCCTTCCTCCGGAGGCCCTGCGTGAGCAGATCGCCGCCAGCGGCCAGGGCAGGCAGCCTGTCACGGTGGTTGGCATGCAGGCCCCGGCCCCGGTCCTGACCAAGCTGGCGGACCTGTTTGGCAGCAAGGTCAACGAGGAGACCGAAAAGAAGGTCATTGATGCCGTGCGAGTCGGCATGAGCGCGGGCAGCACTGGCACCTCACCCCGGCGGGTGGAAGTGGTTGGCTGGTCGCCTGTGGAAGGCGTGATGGCCGTGGCGGTGTATCCTGAAAGCTGAGCGGCGGGTGTCGGGATGCCTGTGAGGGGAATCGGCTGAAAGCCGGGATGATGCGTGGCGTTAAACGGTTCCGTTTCTCCGCCGACCATGAACCGTTTAAAACCGCTCCTTGCCTCCGCGCTCCTCTGCTCATCCCTCATTGCTGACGAGGCCGAGGACATCCTGTCCCGGTCGGGGGTCAAGGGCGGCATTGTCGTGCATGTCGGCTGTGGTGACGGCACGGTCACCCGGAACCTGCGCGCGAACGATTCCTACCAGGTGCAGGGCCTGACCAAGGAGGGCGACAAAGTGCCGGCCATCCGGGATGAGATCTACAAGGCAGGCGTTTACGGCCCCGTGGCGGTCGAGGCCTGGGACGGCCGCCATCTGCCCTACATCGAAAACTATGTGAACCTGCTCGTGGTGGAGGATGCCGCTTCGGTTTCCCGCGAGGAGGTCGACCGTGTGCTGACCCCGCTGGGCGTGGCGCTGATCCGCAAGGGCGGCGGCTGGGAGAAGATCATCAAGCCCTGGCCGGAGAAGATGGACGAGTGGACGCACTATGCCTATGACTCGAAGGGCAACCCGACATCGAAAGACTATTTGGTTGGGCCGCCGACGCGCATGCAGTGGGTGGGCAACCCGCGCTGGAGCCGCCATCATGACCGCATGTCGTCCGTGAGCGCGAAGGTCAGCAGCGGCGGGCGCATTTATTACATCATCGACAAGGGCAGCCGCATCACGATCCTCACACCTCCGAAGTGGACGCTGGTGGCCCGTGACGCCTTCAACGGCACCGTGCTCTGGGAGAAGCCGATTGAGAAATGGAGCACGCATCTCTGGCCGCTGAAGTCAGGGCCCACGCAGCTCACCCGCCGGCTCGTGAGCATCGGGGACAAGGTGTATGTCACGCTGGGCGTCTCCGCCCCCGTGGTGTGCCTGGACGGTGCGACAGGGAAGGTCATCCGCGAGTATCCGCAGACCGCCGGTGCCGAGGAGATCCTGTTCCGGAACGGCACCCTCTACACCCTGGTGAACAAGGAGGCCTGGCGGCTGAACGAGGAGTTTGCCGTCAAGGCGCAGAGCGACCAGAAGCGTGTGGAGACCGAGTTCAACTGGGACGGCAGGCCGAAGCATCTCATGGCGGTGGACGCGGAGAGCGGTCGAACGCTCTGGGAGCAGGAGGACCGCATCGCGCCGATCACCCTGGCCATCGATGACAGGCGCATCGTCTACTACAACGGTGACGGGCTGGCCGCGCGGGATGTGAAGACGGGCGCGGTGAAGTTCACCACGGACCCCACGAAGCGCCGTGAGCTGTACGAGTTCAACTTCGCGCCGCGCGTGCTGCTGCATGGTGATGTCATCATCTATGCCGGTGGCAACGGCGAGATGAAGGGCATGAACGCGGACACCGGCAAAGACCTGTGGACCGCGCCGCATGAGAAGAGCGGCTACCGCAGCCTGGAGGACGTGGTCGTGGCGCAGGGGCTGGTGTGGAACTCCGGCAACCTCCAGGGCACGCAGAGCGGTGAGTATCGTGGCTTTGACCCGCTTACCGGCGAGAAGAAAAAAAGCTTCTTCCCCGACGTGCCGGAGGGCACCTACTGGTTCCATCACCGCTGCTACATGGGCAAGGCGACGGAGAAGTTCCTCATCCCCAGCCGCACCGGCATCGAGTATGTGGACATGGAGAAGCAGCACTGGGACCTCAACCACTGGGTGCGCGGCGCCTGCCTCTATGGCGTGATGCCCTGCAACGGCCTCACCTACGCCGGCCCGCACAACTGCGCCTGCTATCCCGAGGCGAAGCTGGACGGCATGAGCGTCATGGCCAGCACTCCCGTTCATCCGCTGCCTCCGCAGACGCCGGATTCTGAACGGCTCATCAAGGGCCCGGCCTTTGCCGCGGTCATCGAGGAAACCGAGCCCGACTCCGGCGACTGGCCGACCTACCGTGCCGACAACGCCCGCAGCGGCGCGGCGAAGAGCGACCTGAAAAAGGACCTGGGCATGGCCTGGGAGGTGAAGCTGACCCCGCCGCTCTCCACCACGACCACCGCCGCAGGGCTGACCTTCGTGAGCGAGGTGGACCGGCACACCCTGCATGCCTTTGACGCGGCCACGGGCAGGCCGGCCTGGCGCTTCATCGCCGGCGGACGCATCGACTCGCCGCCGACCTGCTGGAAGGGGCGCGTGCTGTTTGGTGGCAAAGATGGTTATGTCTACTGCCTGCGCGCCGCCGACGGCGCCCTGGTCTGGAAGTTCCAGGCGGCCCCCGGCCTGCTGCGCCATGGCGCCTGGGAGATGATGGAAAGCGTCTGGCCGGTGCACGGAAGCGTGCTGGTGGAGAAGGACCTGGTGAGCTGCGTGGCGGGCCGGTCCTGCTTCCTGGACGGCGGCCTCTGGTTCTACCGCCTCGACGCCCGCACGGGCGCGATGCGCGTCAAGGTCAACTACGACGACAAGGATCCTGAGACCGGCGGCGACCTCAACGACCGCCACAAGTCCCTGCAGATGCCCGTGGCCCTCAACGACATCCTCAGCAGCGACGGCAGGTGGACCTACCTCCGCACCCAGAAGATCGGCGACGACGGCAGCCGTGTCGAAGTCGGGCCGGTGAGCGGCGACTTCGCCAAGCAGGGCGGAGCCCACAAGGGCGAGGGCTCCCATCTTTTCGCCCCGATGGGATTCCTGGACGACTCGAACTTCCACCGCAGCTACTGGGTCTATGGCAAAAGCTTTGCGGGCGGTCATGCGGGCTACTACCAGGCCGGCAAGTACGCCCCGGCCGGGCGCATCCTGGTGCATGACGACAAGAACGTCTATTCCTACGGACGTGAGGCCCAGTACTACAAGTGGACGACCACCATGGAGTACACCCTTTTCTCCACGCCCAAGACGCCGCCGGACGAGGCGTATGAACCGGCTGAAGCCGTCACTCCCCGGGTGGGCAACAGCCTGGTGCTCGGACCTGACGGCCAGCCGCTGCCGAACCAAAACCAGGTCAACGAAAACAAGGCTGCCAAGGCCGGGGCCAAAAAGGGCAGGGGCGGGGCGAAGGGCAATGCTGTCGCCAAGGGAAAAGGCAAGGGCGCTGCGGCTCCGGTCAACGCACCTGTGCCGGGCTCCGTGCTGTTCCCCGCCCATGAGGCGCTCAACCCGACGAAGTCGGCGCTCACCGTTGAAGCCTGGGTGTATCCCGACAGGGCGGGCGGCACCGTCATGCATCATGGCGGTCCTCTTCAGGGCTTTGCCCTGGACATCCGGGAGAAGAAGCCGCAGCTCCATGTGCGCAGTGATTCGAAGCTGAGCAGCATCGTCTCCGCCGAGGCCCTGACGGACGGCTGGCATCATCTGGCGGGTACGGTCGGCCTTGACGGCAGGATGGCGCTTTACATCGACGGCAAGCTGGTGACCGAGGGTGCAGGAACGACCATTGCCGACAAGCCGGCACGCCCGATGTACCTGGGCAATGGCGAAGGGGCCGCCGAAGGCAGTGCGGGAGGCTTCAGCGGCCTGCTGGACCAGTTCGCCCTGTATCACAAGGCGCTGACGCCCGCCGAGGTTCAGCAGAGGTTTGAAATGCCGGACGTGAAGCCAGCGGATGCGATTTTGTTCTGCAGCTTCGACAACGGCGACAGCCGTGATTCAGGGCCTAACGGCATCCATGGCATCGGTGCCGGCGTGGAGACCGGCAAGGGCAAGGTGGGCGGTGCGCTATGGTTCAAGGGAGCCGGCGCGGGCAAGGGTGGCGTGCCTGAGAAAGGCAGCTTTGTGAAGCACACCTGGGATCGCTTTGTTCCCATCGTGGCGCGCAGCATGGCCCTTGCGGGCAAGACGGTGCTGGTCAGCGGCCCGCCGGACACCATTGATGAAGAGTACGCCTTCGAGCGCCTGGCGGCAAAGGATCCGGAAATCCTCAAGGAGCTGGAGGAGCAGAACGAGGCCCTGGAAGGACGGCGCGGCGCGAAGATGTGGGCAGTAAATGTCGAGACGGGCGAGCAGAGCACCGGCCTCGACCTCACCAGCCCGCCCGTCTGGGACGGCATCACTGTCGCGCAGGGCCGTGTTTATGTCAGCACCGTTGACGGTCGCCTGCAGTGCTTTGGGAAGTGAGGGCGAAGCGAGGCGTGAACGTCCAATACCCGAGCCCCAATGACCAAGGAATGACTCAATAGGCGAAGGTTCAGGCGGGTCTCGGCTCGGGATCGAGTGAAGGAACCTTGTCGCCCAGCCCTGAGATTTGAACCTTGGGTCTTCCATGGGCATTGGTTCCTGAACGTTGGACATTCATGTTCAGGCGCCCTGAAGATCGCCTGAACATGACGCACCTTTCCATTCACGACAGCCGTGCTTCGATGTCCTTTTCCAGCCAGGTCCACAGGCTGTCGAGGGAGGCGCGGACGCTGACTTTGGCGGCGGCGAGATCCTCTCTGCTGAGCTTCTGGCCGGCGGCGGGCACCTGGCGGGCAAACATGTAATACTTGATCTTGGGCTCGGTGCCGGAGGGGCGGACGGCAAAGCTGCGGCCGTCGGCGAGGTCCACAAAGAGCATCTTCTCGGTGGCGATGGCCTCGCCCTCCTCGTCGAGGATGCCGGGCTTGCGATAGTCGCGCACGGCGGTGACGGCGCTGCCATCGACCTGGGTGGGCGGGGTGGCGCCGTAGCTGTCGGCCAGGCGGGAGATCTGTGCGGCGCCGCTGGCGCCCTCGAAGACCTTGCTCTGGTTCACTTCCAGAAAGTAGCCGACATCAGCGTAAACTTCGTCGAGCAGGCCTGCGACGGTGAGTCCCTTGCTGGCGGCGTAGGCGGCGAGCTCGGCAAACATGACCACGGCTCCGTTGCCGTCCTTGTCGCGGCTGAAGTCGTCGCCCATGTAGCCGTAGCTTTCCTCGCCGCCGAAGACGAGGAACTTGCTGTGCTGGAGGCGTGCGGCGCGGGAGTCGGCGGCCTTGAGGTCGCGGTACACGGCACGGATGTCCTCAGGCAGGGCGGCTTCGTATTTGGCGAGCTTGGCGCTGATCCACTTGAAGCCGGTGAGGGTGTTGATGCACTGCACGCCGAACCGCGCGGCGATGGTGTCCTGCATCGGGCTGGTGACAAAGGTTTTCAGGAAGACGGCGCGCTGCTTGTTCGAGTCGTTCAGGATGCCGAGGTCGAACATGGTTTTCAGGCGGTACCAGCCCATGAGGGAGCCGGTCTGGTTGCCGGTGAGCAGGACCATCTCACCCTTTTCATTGCGGACGCCGACGCCCATGCGGTCGCAGTCCGGGTCGGTGCCGATGATGATGTCCGCGCCCTCCTTGTTGGCGAGATCGACCGCCATCTTGAGGGCGGAGGCATTTTCCGGATTGGGGGACTTCACCGTGGGAAAGCGTCCGTCACGGACGTCCTGCTCGGGCACGGTCAGGAAGTTGAAGCCGAGCTTTTTGAGCAGCACAGGTACGAGCACGCCGCCGGTGCCGTGCAGGGCGGTGTAGACGATCTTGAGCTTTCTGGCGGCCTCCTGCTTCAGCAGTTCGGGCTGGAGCATCATGGTCTCGACGCGTTCGAGGTACTGGGCGTCCATGTCCTCGCCAAGGAGGGTGATTTTGCCCTGCTGGTCGGCGGGCAGCGGCGTGTAGGCCTCGTCCTTGATGGCGTTCACCTCCTTGATGATGCCGCTGGCGTGGGGTTCCACGATGCCGGCGCCGTCGTTGAAGTTGACCTTGTAGCCGTTGTCATGCGGTGGGTTGTGGCTGGCGGTGAGCATGACACCGGCGTCGGCCCGCAGCTGACGGACGGCGAAGCTCATCTCCGGCGTGGCCCGGCAGCCGTCGAACAGGTAGACATCCGCCCCGTTTTCGATGGCGATCTGGGCGCAGCGTCTGGCGAACTCGGGGGAGAACAGGCGGGTGTCGTGGCTGAAGACGATCGCGGGCCTGCCCTCCAGGCCAGCCTTGGCGCGCCAGGCCTTGCAGTAGGTCACCAGGCCCCGGGTGGCCCGGCCGACGTTGTAGTAGTTCATGGCGTTCGTGCCGACGCAGGGGTGGTCGGGCTGCTGGTCGGCGGGGGCCTGGCCGCGTTCGGCCTGGGTCACGATCTTGCCCAGGGTTCGGCCGCGCAGGCCTCCGGTGCCGAATTTCAGCGCCTGGAAGAAGCGGTCGTTCAGCTCTTCCCAGGCTCCGGAACCGGCGAGTTCTTCAATGCTGGCGCGGTAAACCGGGTTGCTGCTGGCGGCGAGGAGGGCCTGGATGTTTTCCAGGCTGGATTTCAGAAGCTGACCGGAATCAGCGGCGGACTGGAGAGTGGCTTCGAGAGACATGGCGGGTATTTGGGAAAGCTTGGCAGGGTTGCAAAAAGCGGGCCGAGAATAGCGGCTCACCGCCGCTTGGCAATCCTTGTGCATTGGAGGTTTCTGCGGTCGTTGGAAGGGGGGAATGCGTTGTTGGCCCGCCTGTGTGAAGAAACGTGAAGAATCAAGCTGTCCGCAGAGGCCCATGTCATGGCTGGAACTTCATTTAGAATCACAAAAAGATGGCCGATGCTGAGATTTCATGAGATTCCGGCAGGCGGAGTTTTTCACAGTCAATTCAAAACCATTAGGGCAGTCACCTGGGGGCGGGTATCGATAGGCGGAAACCTCTATGAAAACTTGAATCGCCTGGGCTGGATGGTTCTATATTGTTGATGATGAATGTTTTGAGTTTGAATTGGAGGGGGCGATGCCGACGTGGATCGGCTTGGTGGCCAGCCCATGAACTTGGGAGCTCAGGTGACGATTTTGTTGGGTTCCACGCTTTGTCTAAAGACGTTCCACGCATGCCTTGGGGCATGGTGGCAAACCTGTCGGCCAGTGGTTTTTTTCGAGTAAGAACGCACTTGAATAACTCTGCGCAGCTTGTGAACAACCTGTGAACAGGTGTTAAAAGGAGGGGTCTGAAAGGAGGGTCTGCTGCTGAATCTGCCTCCGGTGTTCAAAAGCCTTGTCCAAACTCGCCATCTGTCTGCCTATCCGTGTAGATTTTGATTTGCCATGGCCGAAGCTGACCGAACCACCGCCTTTCTGGAATTGCTCACGACGCATGAGCGGGCGTTGTCGATTTATGTTCACAGCCTGGTGCCTCGGGACACGGCGGCTGAGGACATCCTGCAGCAGACCAAGATGCTGCTCTGGAAGCATTTTGATGATTTCCAGGTTGGGACGAATTTTCTGGCATGGGCGAGAAAGACGGCCTTTCACCAGATTCTCACCCATCGGCGGCAGAAGAAGCGTGAACATCTGCCGCTGGATGAAGTGGCCTTGAAGGCGCTGGGGATGGCGGTGACGCAGCTGGCCGGTGACGTTTCCCTGCGGCAGGAGGCGTTGCGGACCTGCCTGGCCCGCCTGCCGAAGGAACATCGCCAGCTCGTGCAGCTGCGCTATTATGAAGACCTGGAGATTGATCAGGTGGCCGAGAAGCTGCGCCGTACGGCCGGGGCCGTCTATCGAGCGCTCAGCCGTGTGCGGATGAGCCTGATGGAATGCGTGGAGCGGCAGATTGCCCATGAAGCCTGAACTCTGGAGACTAAAATCATGACACCTGTCGAACAATGGAAGCTGCTGGAACTTTGGGAGCGTGCGCGCTCTGGAGGGCTGAGCGATGAGGAGGCCGCCCGGCTGAACCAGTTGATTCTGGAAGACAGGGCCGCCCGGGAGATGCTGGCCAGGTCCGCCCTGCTGGATGCGGAGCTCGGTCACCTGGATGAACGTGATTTTCAGCATGAGACGGCTCCGGCCGCCCCCATGGCTGCAAAACCGGCCTGGCGGTGGCATTTTCTGACGGCCGCCGCTGCGGCCCTGGCTGTTCTGGGCACGGTATGGCTTACGGATGAAACGCCGGACACGGTGGCGACCCTGGCGCGCGCCCGTTCCTGCAAGTGGGGCAACAGCGCCCTGCCAACCGTGGAAGGGGCGCGTCTGACGGCGGGGACGCTGGAGCTTCTGGAGGGGATGGCAACGCTCAAGTTTGAAAGCGGTGCCGAGGTCACCCTGGAAGCCCCGGTCAGCCTGGAAGTCATCTCCAAGATGGAATGCCGGGTGAAAAAGGGGACCGTGGTGGCGGAAGTTCCTCCACAGGCCAAGGGCTTCACCATCCAGACTCCGGAAACCAAGGTGGTGGACTGGGGGACGCGCTTTGGCGTGAGCGCCAGCGAGGATGGCAAGTGCCTCGTCCATGTGATCGACGGCCTGGTCGAGGTGCAGCGTGAGGGAGAGTCCCAGTCGCGTGAACTGCGGGCCGGGCAGCGTGTGGACTATGGCGGTTTTCTCGCCGGAGCGGTCAATCCGGATGCGAGCCGTGACGACCAGCCGGAACCGGGACGCTGGCTGCCCGAGGCCATCCGTGACCTGGGTGACGGCTGGCAGGCGGTGACGAGCGGCTACGGGGAAGGGCGCGACTCCTGGATTCAGTCGGGTGGAAGCGTTCGTGCCACTGGCAGGGAGTCGTTTCTGCGTGTGAAACACAGCTCCCACGACACCAAGCTCGACCGCAAGGCCTATGTGGCCTTTGACCTGTCGCGTTTCAAAGGGAGGCGTGTGGTGGAGGCCGAGTTCGTCATCCATGTGGAGCCGAGCGAACTGGGTTTTGCCTCGCTGGTTCCGGACGCCTTGTTCACGGTTCACGCCCTGACTGATGAAAGTCAGGAGAACTGGAAGGAGGACGGCCTGACCTGGAGCCAGGCTCCGGCGCATGATGAAGACCCGGCGCACCGGACGCTGCCCAATCCCGGCCAGTCTGTGAAGGTGGGGGAGTTCATCGTTCCGCAGGGCACGACGCGCGGGGCGTTCACCGTTCGTGGTGAGGCGCTTGCCGAAGCCCTTCGTGCCGACACCAACGGCAGCATGACCTTCATCATCTGCCGGCAGACGGATGAAACGGCGCGCAACGGCCTGGCGCATGCCTTTGCCAGCCGTGAAAACACGCACAACAACCCCCCGACGCTGCGGGTTCGTCTGGAGGAGTAGGCGGTTGGATCAGGCCCAGAGGTTCTGCGGATAGGCGCCGGAGGCCACCAGGGCGCGGATCGACGCCACGACATCGGCCTTGTCCTCGGGGTAGGTCACGCCAAACCAGGAGTCGTTCGACTCAAGCACCTTCACGTCGGCCCTGCCCGCCTTGATGAGGTCATCGACGACCTTCGGGGCGTAGCATTCGGCCTTCAGATCGGTGCCGTTCACCTTCAGGAATTCCGTGAAGGCCGTGCGCAGATGCCCGAACAGGCCGGGGGTGAAGCCGAAGAAGTTCATCGACACCACCTCCTCGCCGGTCAGTGGCAGGGCAGGGTCGGTTTCACGGTTCTCCGCACCCGTCGGGGTCTTGAAGATCTTGGTCATTTCGGTGATGGAGGCCAGCATGCCGCCGGCATCGCGGGTGCAGACGCCGCGGGCCACGCTGCCATGGTCGGACAGGGTGTTCTTCAGGTAGTAACCGACCATCGAGTAGTGGTCGATGCCGTCATCGGGGCGGGGGGCGGTGAGGTTTGCGGCCATCTTCGCAAAGGCGTCGCGGCCGTAGAAGTCGTCGGCGTTGATCATCAGGAAGGGCTCGTGAACCACCTTTTCGGCGGCAAGGACGGCGTGCGCCGTGCCCCAGGGCTTGGTGCGGCCTTCCGGCACGGTGAAGCCGGCCGGCAGGTCGTTGATGTCCTGGAAGGCGTAGTCCACCTGGATGCGGTTGCCAAAGCGTGCGCCGATCTGCGAGCGGAACTGCTCCTCAAAGTCGCGACGGATGACGAAGACCACCTTGCCGAACCCGGCGCGGACGGCGTCGAAGACCGAGTAGTCGAGCACGACTTCTCCGGAAGGGCCCATGGCGTCGAGCTGCTTGAGGCCGCCATAACGGCTGCCCATGCCGGCAGCGAGGATGAGAAGGGTGGGGTTCATGAATTTGAAAGGGGCCTGGAGGGGCGCGGATTCATGGACGGAGGATTGAGGCCGTCAACAGGTGACTCGACCCGCCATTGTCTCGGAGTGAACGCCGATTGTGGTGAAATCCCTGATTGCTTGCGATCTTTGCAACCCTGATTGATCAGGACGCGTTTTTTCCTCGACCTCACAGACCCATGAAAAGCACCACCTCCTCCCTCCTTGTGATGGCCGCCCTGGCCATGACCGTCCAGTCCGTCAAGGCTGACGCGCTTTCGGATTCCTACCTGGCCATGTTCAGGCCGCTGCCCTCCGAGGCGCCTGCCGCTGACAACGAGCTGACCGAGGCGAAGATCAACCTTGGACGCATGCTTTATTATGAGACCCGCATCTCCAAGGGCGGCAAGATGAGCTGCAACTCCTGTCATGTGCTCGACAAGTACGGCCAGGACAACCTGCCCTTCTCCCCGGGGCATGAAGGCAAGCTTGGCGGACGCAGCTCACCGACCACCTACAACGCCTCCCTGCACATCGCGCAGTTCTGGGACGGGCGCGCCCCCTCCGTGGAGGAACAGGCCAAGGGGCCCGTGCTGAACCCGGTCGAAATGGGCATGCCGAGCGCCGACTTTGTCGTGGAAGTGCTGAAGTCGATCCCCGGTTATGTGGAGGCGTTCAAGGCCGCCTTCCCGGGCGAGGCGGATCCAGTGACTTATAACAACTTCGGCAAGGCCGTTGGCGCCTTTGAGCGCAAGCTGATGACGCCCTCCCGCTGGGATGACTACCTCAAGGGTAAAAAGGATGCTCTGACCGCCGAGGAGGTGAAGGGTTATGAAACCTTCGCCAAGGCTGGCTGCGTGACCTGCCACAACGGCCCAGCCGTCGGCGGTGCCATGTATCAGAAGCTGGGCCTGGTGAAGGCCTGGCCTGATCTCAAGGACAACGGCCGCATGGAGCACACCAAGCAGGAGAGCGACAAGGCCTTCTTCAAGGTTCCCAGCCTGCGCAACATCACGGAAACCGCCCCCTACCTTCATGACGGCAGCGTGAAGTCGCTGGATGACATGGTCGCCAAAATGGCGGAATACCAGCTCGGCAAGACCCTCAGCGCCGAGGAGGTTTCCAGCATTGTGACCTTCCTGAAGGCCCTGAAAGGTGACATTCCGAAGGAATACATCGCCCAGCCGAAGCTTCCTGAGAGCGGCCCCAACACGCCGAAGGCCTGATTCGCCTCCGTTTTCACGAAAGCCCGCCGGAAACCGGCGGGCTTTTTTTATGGGTCAGAATGAGTTTTCACCCTGCGTGCGGTGCCGCCAAATCGGTTGCACATTGCTTTTCACCCCGTATTCTCGGCACCCCTCACCGCATTACCCCGTGGTGTAATGGTAACACAGGAGATTTTGGATCTCTTATTCAAGGTTCGAATCCTTGCGGGGTAGCCAGCCCGAGCCAATGACCCGCTTCCGTCCCTGCATCGACCTCCACGCCGGCAAGGTGAAACAAATTGTCGGGTCCACGCTGAGCGACTCCGGCGCCGGATTGAAGACAAACTTTGTGAGCGACCGTGACGCCGCCTGGTATGGCGCGCTTTACCGGCAGGATGAGCTTCCTGGAGGTCATGTGATCATGCTTGGCCCCAACAATGAGGAGGCGGCAAAATCCGCCCTTGGCACCTTTCCTGGCGGCCTGCAGGTCGGTGGTGGCATCCGGCCCTGCAATGCGGCGGAGTACCTCGACGCCGGGGCAAGTCATGTGATCGTCACCAGCTACCTTTTTGAGGCGGACGGACGGTTTTCGGAAACGCGGCTCGACAAGATGATCGCCGCCGCCGGACGGGAGAGGCTGGTGATTGACCTGAGCTGCAAGGCCACGGGCGGGGGCTGGACGGTGGCGATGAACCGCTGGCAGACCCTCACGGACCTGCAGGTGACGCCTGAAACGCTGCGCCACCTGGCCTCCTGCTGCGCGGAGTTCCTGATCCACGCCGTCGATGTCGAGGGCAAGTGCGAGGGCATTGATGAGGCGCTCGTGGCCTTCCTCGGCGAGCACAGCCCCGTGCCGATGACCTATGCGGGCGGTGTTCACCGCCTGGAGGATTTTCAACGGATCCAGGAGCTGAGCACGGGGCGCGTGGACGCCACGGTCGGCAGCGCCCTGGACCTGTTTGGCGGCTCCGGAGTTCGTTATGCGGACCTGCTGGCCTTCAACCGCCGCGCCGAGGCGGGCTGATCAGGCTGCGCGACATCCGGCCACCGCACCCCTTGCCCCACCCGCATTCGGGGCTACCATCCGCGCCCGTTTCCCATGACCCACGCCGTCCTCAGCCTCCTCAAAGAAAGCCGTCATCCCATGCGCATCGACCTCATCGGCGTTGCGGGCTCGGGCATGAGCGGCCTGGCGCTGCTGCTGCTGTCGCTTGGGCACAGGGTGAGCGGTTCGGACAAGGCCACGACGCTGGAGACGGAACGTTTGCAGAAGCTCGGGCTGCAGTTTTTCCACGGTCATACGGAGCGGGAGGTGGAGGACTGCGACATGGTCATCTACTCCAGCGCGATCAAGCCGGGCAACGTGGCCTATGAGGCCGCCTACAAGCAGGGCGTTCCGCTGGTGCGCCGCGCTGAGGCGCTGGCCGCCGTCATGGCGAACAAAAAGGGTGTTGTCGTCGGCGGCACCCATGGCAAGACGACCACTTCGGCGCTGACGGCCCATGTGCTGCGGCAGGGCGGCCTGAAGCCCAGTCATTATGTCGGTGCGGAGATCCCGATCCTCGGCTCCAACGCCCACTGGGATCCTGAGGGCGAGCTGTTTGTCGCCGAGGGTGACGAGAGCGACGGCACCCTCGTCAACTTCCATCCGCAGCATGCGATCATCCTGAACATCGAGCCCGAGCATCTCGACTTTTATGAGGGCATCGACGCCATCAAGGCGGTGTTCCGCCAGCTGCTGGCGCAGACGCCCGGGCACTGGGTTTATTGTGCCGAGGATCCTGTCGCGCGGGAAGTCTGCGGCGGCACGGGGCAGGGTGTCAGCTACGGATGGAGCCGTGGATGCGAGTTCTCGGCGGACATCCTGGCCATGAAGCCGGATCATTCAGACTTTCAGGTGTATCACCGGGACCGGCTGCTGGGCGTGGCGACGCTGGGCATTCCCGGCAGGCACAATGTTTCCAACGCGCTGGCGGCGATCGCCCTGGCGACAAGGCTGGGAGTGGGCTTTGAGGCCATCCAGCATGCGCTGAAGACCTTCCGCGGAGCGCGCCGGCGCTTTGAGATCCGCCACAGCGGCCGGAGCTTCACGGTGGTTGATGACTACGGGCATCATCCAAGCGAGATCGCCGCCACGCTGGCGACCGCGAAGGGGCTGAACCCGAAGCGCATCGTCTGTGTGTTTCAACCGCATCGGTTCAGCCGGACGCAGCTTCTGAAGAAGGAGTTCGGCGCCAGCTTCGATGATGTGAATGAACTGTTTGTTACGGAGGTCTACGCCGCGAGCGAGAAGCCTCTGCCGGGAGTCAGCGGCAACACCATCGTCGAGGAGGTGCGCAGGCATGACGAGGAGCGTGGAGTGGTGCGGCCGGCGTCGAGCTTTCAATACACTCCGACGCTGCTGGAGGCGCGGGACAAGGCTGGCAACGCCCTGCGTCCGGGGGATCTGCTCATCACCCTGGGGGCGGGCAACGTCCATGAAGCCGGACGCTGCATCGCGAAGGATCTGCCGGTGCTGGAAAGGCTCTGGGAGATCCTGGAGGCCAATGGTGGCGGCGCGGCCAGGCTTTATGAGCCGATGAGCCGGCACACGACCTTCCTCATCGGAGGTCCGGCCCAGTTTTGGATCGAGCCGCGCAGCATGGCCGGGTTTGCCGAGGTGGTGAAGTTCCTGCGCAGCGCCAGCGTGCCGATCCGCGTGATCGGGCGGGGTTCGAACCTGCTGGTCAGGGATGGCGGCATCCGCGGCGCTGTGATTCATCCGAGCAAGGGGGAGTTTGAGGAGGTGCGTGCCGAGGACGGCCTGCTGCACTGCGGAGTGGGCGCACGCTTGAAGAAGATCGCCAGCGCCGCGCGCAATGCCGGCGTCGGCGGGCTTGAATGGATGGAAGGCGTGCCTGGAAACCTGGGCGGGGCGATCCGCATGAACGCCGGGGCGATGGGGGCGGAGATGGCGGACAACCTGGTCAGCGTGCGTTTCATCGCCGGCGACGGCAGCATCCAGGAAAAGCCGCTGGCGGAAATCCAGCATCAATATCGGAGCATCGCCGAGTTTGAGGAGCGCTACATTGTCGGTGCCGTGCTCAAGGGCAGCCCTGCCCCGGTTGAGGTGATCGACGCGGGCCTGAACGCCAGCCGGGTGAAGCGCCGCACCAGCCAGCCGGTGGGGGCCAGCGCGGGCTGTGTCTTTAAAAATCCGCAGCTATGTGGCGCGGGCAAGCTGGTGGACGACCTCGGGCTCAAGGGCCGGCGCGTCGGCAGGGCGGCGGTTTCCGACGTGCATGCCAACTTCATCGTCAACGAGGGCGGCGCCACGGCGCGGGAGGTCCTGGACCTGGTGGCCGAGATCAAGGAGGCCGCCCAGCGTGAACGCGGGGTGCAGCTTGAGCTGGAGGTGAAGGTGATCGGCGAGGACCAGCCGCTGCCGCTGTGACAGGCTGTCAGTGCGGGTGAACCGGGGCGGGGCTGTGATCTGACAGGATCGTGGGTTCGTCCGACTGGAGGCTGGCCGCCAGCATGGCGATGAGGGCGATGCCGAGCGCCAGGGGAACCAGGATCAGCATAAGCGGCAGCAGCATCAGGAACACCAGGGGCGCCAGGAGGATGGAAAGCACCAGGGTGGCCGCGCCCGGCTTTTTCAGGGGAAGCTCGACCGTTTCAGCGGAGCCTTCCGCCGTATGGATGGAGACATGGCGTGCGAGCATCCATTGTTTCAGCGGCTTGAACAGGATCCGGAAGGGTTCCATGAGGCCGCTTTTGATCATGACCTGATAAACCAGGAGGTGGCGCAGGTCATGCCCGCCCACGGAAAGACCGTGGACAGTGTGGTGGGATGCCGGGGAAGTCCCAGGGGTGCCGGCCGCGTGGTCAGGATTCGTGTCCATAAGCGGTGGAGGGTTGGTTACATCCTTTAAAACGTCGCAGGAAGGGCGGTTATTTCTCAATGGCGGCACCTGGGAGGGCAGGAGGCTTGTGAAGGCGGAATCGCTGGCCAGTGCTTCAAAGTGCTTCAAGACGGCCCCGGCCAGCCCGGCCTATGTCCTTGGGCAGGCTGGAAGGCCCGGCGGAGGTGGGCTGAAGGCAGGAAAAAAGTAAGATTCGTTCTTGCCAGTCCCCCTGCGGATTGGCTAACTCTCCGTGTCCCGCATGAAAAATCGCATTTTCCTCTCCCTCATTGCCGCCGTCACCGTTTGCAGCGTGGCCCAGGCTGACATTCAGTCCCCTCCCGGCCACCACTTCAACTGGAGCCGCAAGCTGAGCCGCGGCATTGGCAACCTGCTTTACGGAGCCGCCGAACCCTTCAATGTCTGGAACAAGACCAATGCTTCCGACGGTTCCATTGCCGCCGCATCCGACTTCTTCGTCGAAGGCCTGAAGAGGATGGTCGTCCGTGCCGGCTACGGGGTTTATGAAGTGGCGACCTTCCCGGTGCCCTCCTGGAAGCTGACCTATCGCCCGATGTACTATCGCCACGACAAGATTGATCCCTGGTGGGGTTACACGGAGTTCGCCCCGCAGCCCGGAGCCCTTTCTCAGGTGTCCTACAGCCGCAGCCAGGGCTGGTAAGATCGGCGATTCTTCAGCGAACACTCCCTTTGAGCGCAGGCCTTTCGGCCTGCGCTTTTTTTGGTGCGCCCGGCAGGGCTTTCACGATCAGACACAGACTTGAAAGAATAGGGCACGCCTGTCGCGCGTTTTGAAAGGGATGATTTCCAGACATGTCAAATTTACCCTGTTTCTGGTCCTGGCCTGGGCTGGAGGGGTTTCTGCGTCGGGAAAGCTGCAGTTCAACCGGGACATCCGTCCCATCCTGTCGGACAAGTGCTTTCACTGTCATGGACCGGACTCCAAGAACCAGAAGGCGGACCTGCGGCTGGATGTGAGGGATGCCGCCATCAAGGACGGACACATCAGGCCCGGCCGGCCGGAGCAGAGCATGATCCTGGAGCGCATCCTTTCAGAGGATTCTGGCGAAGTGATGCCTCCGCCGAAGTCCAAGCTGGGCAGGCTGACCGCCGAGGAGGTGGCCACGCTGCGTCGCTGGATCAGCGAGGGCGCCGAATACGAGGCGCACTGGTCCTTTATTCCGCTCAATGGAAGGGCGCTTCAGGGGCTGGACATCGATTCGGTCGTCCGTGCCGGCTTGAAGGAACGTGGACTTGAGCTTCAGCCGGAGGCTCCGGCGGAGACCCTGATCCGGCGCTTGTCCTTTGACCTTACGGGCCTGCCGCCCAGGCCTGAGGAAACCTTCGCCTTTGTGGCCGAACATGCCCTGGACCCTGACAGGGCGGTGGACCGGCTGGTCACCCGGCTGCTTGCCTCACCACATTATGGGGAACGCATGGCGGTGGACTGGCTGGATGTGGCGCGATATGCCGACAGCTTTGGCTTCCAGGTGGACCGTGAACGTGAGGTCTGGCCCTGGCGTGACTGGGTGGTGAAGGCCTTCAACGGGAACCTGCCCTTTGACCAGTTCATCACCTGGCAGCTGGCAGGCGACCTTTTGCCTAGCCCGACGGATGAGCAGAAGCTGGCCACGGCCTTCAACCGCCTGCACCAGCAGGAAAGCGAGGGCGGGAGCGTGGAGGAGGAATATCGTGTGGAGTATGTGGCGGACCGGGTGCAGACGGTGGCGACAGCCTTTCTGGGGCTGACCTTTGAGTGCGCCCGATGCCACGATCACAAATACGATCCGGTGACACAGAAGGAGTATTACGGGCTGTTTTCGATGTTCCAAAACATTGATGAAGCCGGGTTGTATTCCTTTTTCACGCCGTCACCGCCGACCCCGGCGATGATGCTGATGGATGCGCCTGCCAGGGAGAAGATGAAGGCGTTGACGGCGAAGGTGAGGAAGCTGGAGGAGGCTGCGCCGGCCGGGCCTGTCCTCGAGAAGCTGGAGATGCAGGATGGAGTTCCGGCTTCGCTGCAGGGGCAGGTGGCGCATTTCCCGTTTGATGAACTGAAAGCTGGCCGCCTTGCCGACCTGATGGCCGCGCCGGTTTCGGCTCCTGTCAAAGACAAGGCTGGCAGGCCGGTGAAGACAGAGGACAAGACTTCCGCCGTGCTCAAGGGCGAGAACAAGCTGGCGGCAGGACGGCTTGGACAGGCCGTGCAGTTCACCGGGGATGACCCGGTGGACACGCCGCTGGGCAACTTCAAGCGTGAGGAGCCGTTCAGCATCACCCTGTGGATTCAGACGCCGGATGTGAAGGAGCGGGCCGTCGTGCTGCACCGTTCCCGCGCCTGGACGGATGCCGCGAGCCGGGGCTACGAGCTGCTGATCGAGGGGGGAAGGCTGAAGTGGTCGCTCATTCACTTCTGGCCGGGCAATGCCATTTCCATTCGGGCCAGGGAGATGCTCAAGCCGGGCGAGTGGACGCATGTCGCGGTGACCTACGATGGCGGCAGCCGTGCATCCGGCCTGCATTTGTATGTGAACGGCAGGCTGGCGGAGGTGGAGGTGGTCCGTGATGCGCTGACCAGGACCATTCAGGGGGGAGGCGGCGACAACATCAGCCTGGGAGAACGTTTTCGTGACCGGGGCTTCAAGGGCGGGCTGGTGGATGACCTGCGTGTTTTCAGCCGGGACCTGTCGAGGGCGAAGGATCTGGCGAAGGAGCTGCAGGCGGCGCGGGCCGAGCTTTATGCGCTGCAGGATGCGCAGCGGGAGATGATGGTCATGCAGGAGCTGGCACGCCCGAAGAAGGCCTATGTGCTGACCCGTGGAGAGTATGACAAACGCGCCGAGGAAGTCGGGCCGGCCGTGCCTGCCGCCCTGTCTCCTTTCCCGAAGGGCGCCCCCATGAACCGCCTTGGCCTGGCGAAGTGGCTGACTGATCCGGGGCATCCCCTGACGGCGCGGGTGACCGTGAACCGGCTGTGGAACAGTTTGTTCGGCCGCGGTCTGGTGAGGACGACGGAGGATTTTGGCAGCCAGGGTGAGCGGCCGCTTTATCCGGAGCTGCTCGACCTTCTGTCGTGGCGGTTCATCCAGGGGGGATGGGACTTCAAGGCCCTGGTCCGTGACATTGTGAGCAGCCGGGTATACCGCCAGCGCAGCATCGCGGACGCCCGGACGATGGCTGATGACCCGGACAACCAATGGCTCGCGCGCGGGCCGCGCTTCAGGCTTCCCGCCGAGATGATCCGCGACAACGCCCTTGCCACGGCGGGTTTGCTGAACCTGAAGCTGGGAGGCCCGCCGGTGAATCCGTATGAAATGACCGAGGCCTTCAAGCCCATGAATCCGGCCGGGGCGGATTCGGTGTTCCGCCGCAGCCTCTACACGAACTGGCGTCGAACCAGCCCGCCGCCTGCGCTCCTGGCCTTTGATGCCCCGAGGCGGGCGGTGTGCTCCTCCCGTCGAGAGCGCACGGATTCTCCGCTGCAGGCCTTGATCCTCCTGAATGGAACGCAGTATGTCGAAGCGGCCCGCGTGCTGGGGGAAAACCTGCACCGCTATGCCCGGGGAGATGCCTCAAAAATGATCGAGATGGGCTTCCGGCTCTGCCTTGGCCGAGCTCCGGATGACCGGGAAAGAAAGATCTGCCTGCAGCTTCATGCGGAGCAGCTCCGGCATTATCAGAAATCTCCGGCTGAAGCCGAATCGCTGCGCAAGACCGGCCTGACGAAGCCGGATTTGACCCTTCCTTCCGCCGAAGCCGCCGCTGCTGCGGTTCTGGCCCAGGCCCTGATGAACCACGATGCCTGTGTGGTGAAACGTTAACGCCGAGCTTTCATGAACACCGTGAACCCAGTTCTCAACCGTCGCCAGTGGCTCAACCGCATGGGCTCAGGCCTGGGCGGGGCGGCCCTCGCCGAGATGCTGATGAAGGAGCAGGCGGCAGGTGCTGCGGCGCCCCTGGCCGATCATGGCGTGCTTGGCGCCACGCACTGGCAGCCGAAGGCAAAACGGATCATCTACCTGTTCATGTCAGGCGGTCCCTCCCAGCTGGACCTGTATGACTACAAGCCGCTGCTGAACCAGCGCCATGGGGAGCAGCTGCCGGACTCCGTGCGCGGCGGCCAGCGGCTGACCGGCATGTCGGGGAACCAGTCGTCGATTCCGATGGTGGGTTCGCCCTTCAAGTTCAGGCAGCATGGACAGTCCGGAGGCTGGTATTCGGAACTGCTGCCGCATACGGCGGGCGTTGCGGACCATCTGTGCGTGATCCGATCCATGTTCACGGAGAGCATCAACCACGGTCCCGGGGTGACGTTCTTCCAGACGGGATCGCAGATCGCGGGCCGGCCGAGCATGGGCGCCTGGCTGAGCTATGGCCTGGGGGCCGACAACACGAACCTGCCGTCGTTCACCGTGCTGATCACCAAGGGCAAGGGAGGTCAGCCGCTGGGGGCGCATCTGTGGGGCAGCGGCTTCCTGCCCACGAAACATCAGGGGGTCCTGTTTCGTGCGGCCAAGGATCCCGTGCTGTACCTGGGCAATCCGGAAGGTGTCAGCGATGCATCACGGCGCGCCATGCTTGACCGGCTGAGGGAGCTGCATGAGCACCAGTTTGCGGGCACGCCGGACGTCGAGATCCAGAACCGCATTGACCACTATGAAATGGCCTACCGGATGCAGTCCAGCATTCCGGAGGCCACGGACTTCAGTGATGAGCCGCAGCATGTGCTCGACATGTATGGGTCGGAGGTGAAGACACCGGGAACCTTTGCCGCCAACTGCCTCCAGGCCAGGCGCCTGGCGGAACGCGGGGTGCGCTTCATTCAGCTATATCATCAGGACTGGGACCATCATGGCGGGCTGCCCGGGGCCCTGCCCAGGCTCTGCCAGGAAACCGACCAGCCTGCGGCGGCGCTTGTGAAGGACCTCCGGCAGCGCGGGCTTCTGGATGACACGCTGGTGGTCTGGGGCGGTGAGTTTGGCCGAACCAATTATTGTCAGGGCAAGATCCAGCCCAACTTCGGGCGTGACCACCATCCCCGCTGCTTCACGGCCTGGATGGCGGGAGGCGGCGTGAAGCCCGGCATCCTCCACGGCGAGACTGACGAGTTCGGCTACAACGTGGTGAGGGACGGTCTGCACATCCACGACTTTCATGCCACGATCCTGCACCTGCTGGGAATCGATCATGAGCGCCTGACTTACAAGTTCCAGGGGCGGCGATACCGTCTGACGGACATCCACGGGCATGTGGTGAAGGGCCTGCTGGCCTGAATGGTATGGCAGGACCGAGAAGGGCGTTTACTTGCACGTCGGCTTCTTTGCGCGAAACTGGCCGGTGGCTGAAAGCGAATCCATCACCAAACCCACCGCTCGTTTTGAGGACCTGCGGGGCATCCTGCGTTATGTGCCGCAGTTCAGGCAGCGCGTCTTCGTGATCGCGATTGACGGGGCGGTCATGCACCAGCCCGGCTTTGCCAGCCTGCTCCAGGACGTGGCGGTGCTTCAGTCGCTGAACATCGAGGTCGTGCTCGTGTTCGGTGCCAGGGCCCAGATCCGGTCACTGGCTGAAAGGCGCGGCGTACCGCTGACCAGTGACGACGGCATGAGCCGGACGGACCTGGCGACTCTTGAGGTTGCGGTGGAGGCGATCACCCGCCAGGCCAGCGAGCTGATGGCGGACCTGACGGCGCTGGAGCTGCCCGTGGTCATCTCCAACGCCCTGGTGGTCCATCCTGCGGGCGTGATTGAAGGCGTTGACCAGGAGTTCACCGGCCGGATTGAACGCGTGGATTCCGAATCCCTGCGCGTGCTGCTGAAGGCGGACATCATCCCGATCCTGCCTCCGCTCGGCTATGATGGCCGGGGGGCGACGCTGCGGCTGAATTCGGATGCCGTGGCCACCGAGGTGGCGATCGCGCTTGGGGCGGCCAAGGTGATCTTTGTCTCGGAGGCAGGCCTGACCTGTCCGGACGGCAGTCGGCTTGCCCAGATTTCCGTGGCGGATGCCCGGGACATCGCCAGGAAAAGGGACGCGCGGCATGATGTGAACCTGCTTTCCAAGCTTCGTTACGCCGCCCTGGCCTGCCAGGAGGGCGTGCCTAGGGTGCACATCGTGGACGGCACCCAGGACGAGGCCCTGCTGGCGGAGTTGTTCAGCAATGAGGGCGTGGGCACCATGATCCATGCCGATGATTACCAGCAGATCCGCAAGGCCCGCTCCTCGGACATTCCGATGCTGCTCGGCATGATGCAGCAGTCGATGGATGACGCGGCCCTTGTCCCCAGGACGCGCGAACAGATCCAGTCGAAGATCAAGGATTTCTTCGTGCTGGAGACCGATGGCAACCCGATCGGCTGCGTGGCGGTACACTCCTATGACGAGGAGGGCCGCAGGGTGGCCGAGCTGGCCTGCCTGTTCGTACGCAGAAGCCACAAAAACCGCGGTCACGGACAGAAGCTGGTCGCCTATGCTGAAGATGTCGCCCGGCAGCGCAGCTGTTCGGTGCTGGTCGCCCTGAGCACCCAGGCCTTCAGGTTTTTTGAGGAGAAGATGGGCTTTCAGGTCACCACGCCTGACGCCCTTCCCGTGGCCCGTCGTGAGAAGTACGACCGGAGCGGCAGGAACTCGAAGGTTCTGATCAAGGCGCTGAAGTGATTGCGTTAAATCGTGACCGCCCATGTCTTTTCGCATTCTGCCCCTGCTGCTTCTGCCCAGTCTGGCCCTGTCGGCGTCCGCTCCCGCCCCGGAGCTGATCTCTCCCCAGGTCAAGGCCTGCGTGGACAAGGCCGTGGCATGGCTGTTGAAGCAGCAGCAGCCTGCGGGGCATTTCTCCGAACAGAAATCCAGCCAGCAGCCGCGCGCTGGTGACATTCCCAGCCACAGCGCGGCGATGACCTCCCTGGCCCTCATGGGTCTGGCCTCCGTCGGGCATCTTCCCGGCAACCGGACGCCGGAGAGCGAAGCGGCGAACCGGGGGCTGAAGTTCATCACCGATCATGTGGAGCCGGATGAAAACGGCTACCTGGGACGAAGCGACCGCAGCCGCATGTACGGGCATGGCATCATGACGCTGATGCTGGTCGAAATGCTGGGCATGTCCCCCGATGAAGCCACGGACAGGAAGGTGCGTGACATGGCGGAGAAGGGCATCCGGCTCATCCTGCGCGCGCAGCAGACCCCCAAGAGCGAGGCAAACCGCGGCGGCTGGCGCTATGAACCGAGCAGCAGTGACAGTGACATCAGCGTGAGCGTCTGGCAGCTCATGGCCCTGCGCGCAGCCAAGAACAGCGGGATTGAGGTGCCCAGGGAGGCGATCGACAACGCCGTGGCCTACATCAAGCGCAGCTACCGTGCTGAACGTGACAGCAACGGGCAGCTCAAGCAGCTGGAGGCCGCCTTCAGCTATGAACCCTATGGTGGCCGTCAGACTTTTTCCACCACGTCAGCAGGCCTGCTCTCCCTTCAGGTGGCTGGCCAGTATGACGCTCCGGAAGTCCTGGGTTCTTCAAACTGGCTGCTGAAGTTTCCTCCGGAAGTGAACGAGCCCTGGTTCTTTTACGGCTGCTACTACTACGCCCAGGGGATGTATCAGCGGGGCGGGGATCATGCCGCCACGGCGCGCCAGAAGACGGAGCAGATGCTGGTGGCCGCTCAGAATCCTGAAGGCGCCTGGTTTCCGAGAAACGGCAATGAAAAGAGCGCCGGACCTGTGTATGCAACCTCCCTGGCCCTGCTAAGCCTGAGCGTCTACCACCACTTCCTGCCGATCTACCAGAAATAGCCAGCCGGAGGCTTGCCGGGCTGGATCACCAGTTCTTGATCCACTTGGAGCTTTCTCGTGCGAGAGTCGTGTCGTTCTGTGTGTCGATTCCCGTGGCCGTGATGTTCTTGGTGTCCTCACCATAGGACCAGATGTCATAGGTGGACAGGTTGATGGTGGTTGCCTGGGGAGGTGGCTGGCCAGGGGTGGGACTCTGGGTCGGGGCGGCCTTGATGTAGCGGATGGGATGCCCGAATCCGTCCACCATGTAATAGAGGGAGCTGTTATTGTTGGCCCAGAGCTCCCTGGGCATGTCCGTCAGGGTGACATTGGCGGCTTCATTTTCATCCACCTGCCCGTCGGAGGTGGGGTTTCCGAGGCCATCAGCTCCTTCAATCTGGTTGAAGCCGTCCCCGCTGAGCGCCTGATAAAGGCAGGCTCCGCCGCCGGCGATGTAGGTCGCGTCGGCGATGGCAACGGACTCGGAAGGATTGGCAGGCTGGGGATAGGCGCCGAACTTCTCACGGTAGTTTTCCAGCGCCGACCGGATGACCCGGATCGACACCTCGGTGCGGTTGCGCTTGGCGGACTTGTCAGCGTAGGTGTAGGCGCCGGCCACCAGGGCGAAGAGGAGGACGATGACGCTGACGACGGTGATGAGTTCGACCAGGGTGAAGCCTGCGCTGCGGCTGCGGCGAAGAGCGGGGAGTTTCATGGCTTGGGGGGCGGCGGGCGGGAAAATGACAGGCTCAGGTGGGGGTGCCACCGCTCAGCTGCTTGATCACCTCAATCAGCGGCAGGAACAGCGCCAGCACGATGGTGCCGACGACGAGGGCCAGGAGCACGATCATGAGGGGTTCCAGCATCGAGGTGAGGGCGGAGACGGAGTTGTCGACCTCGTCCTCGTACACATCGGCGATCTTGAGAAGCATTTCAGGGAGCTGGCCGGTTTCCTCACCGACGTCGACCATGGAGATCACCATGGGCGGGAAGACGCTGCTGGCCTCCAGGGGGGCGACCATGGATTCACCTTCCTTGACGGCATCATGCACCTTGACGATGGATTCGGAGACGATGGCGTTGCCGGCGGTTTCGCGGGTGATGTTGAGGGCCTGCAGGATGGGAACGCCGGAGGTGACCAGGGTGCCGAGGGTGCGGGTGAAGCGGGAGATGGCGGTCTTGCGCTGGACATCACCGAACAGGGGGAGCTTGAGCTTCCATCCGTCGATGCGGCGGCGGCCTCCGGCGGTGGCGGCGAAGAGGCGCCAGCCGATGAAGATGACGGTTGCCCCCAGGGCCAGCCAGATGAAGTTGTCACCCATCCAGCGGCTGAAGCCGATGACGTACTTGGTCAGGGTGGGCAGCTTGTTCTTGTCGCCCAGCATTTCTTCAAAGATCTTCTCAAACTTCGGGACGATGACGAGCATGAGGAAGATGAGGATCGCCAGGGCGATGAACATCACGACGATCGGGTAGATCATCGCCGCCATGATCTTGTTCTTCAGCTTCTGGGCCTTCTCCTGGTATTCGGCAAGGCGGTTGAGGACGATTTCAAGCACGCCGCCGAGCTCGCCGGCCTTCACCATGTTGACGTAAAGCTTGTTAAAGATCCTGGGATACTGGGTGAGGGTCTCTGAGAAGGTGCTGCCGGTCTGGACGTTGTCCGCCAGGGTGGCGATCGTGGACTTCATGACCAGGTTGGGTTCCTGGCGGCTGAGGACGGTGAGACCGCGCAGCAGGGGCAGGCCGGAGTCAATGAGGGTCGCAAGCTGACGGGTGAAGACCATCAGGGTCTTCGGCTTCACCTTGGCGTTCGCCCCGGCCTTGACCGTTTTACCGCCCTTGGCGGAGGTGGTCTTGGCGGCGCGTTTCTTGACAGCCGCATCACCCTTGCCCTCCTGGGCCACCTGCGTGGGATAGAGCTGGTTCTGACGAAGGAGGTTGATGGCCTCGGCCTCGTTGGCGGCGTCCAGGTCTCCAGCGACTTCATGGCCGTTTTGGTCGAGGGCGATGTAGTGAAACTTCGGCATACTTAAGGGGGAGGCAGGGTGGATTTTTGAATGTTTGTTAGATTACTGGGGCGCTGCGGATGATGTCCAACAAATTCCTGGTCGTGCGCGGCGCAATTTCGAGGAGCGAAGGACGGATCAGGTGTATTTCAGGACTTCCTCGATGGTGGTTTCTCCGTCGTAGATGTTGCGCAGGCCGTCCTCACGCAGCGTCATCATGCCCAGTTCAATGGCCTTCTGCTTCAGCACCAGGGTGGGTGCGCGTTCGACAATGAGCTCCCGGACCGGGTCGGTCACGTTGAGAAGCTCGTAGATGCCCTTGCGGCCCTTGTAGCCGGAGCCGCCGCATTTGTCACAGCCGGCGCCGGTGTAGAACTGCTTGCCGCCCAGGTCATCCTGGTTCAGGCCGAGCTGGTTCAGGATGGAAAGGCTGGGGTCGTAGGCGGTGCGGCAGTTTTTGCAGATGGTGCGCAGAAGCCTCTGGGCGAGGATGCCCTCCAGCGTGGCGGACACGAGGAAGGGTTCGACCCCCATGTCCACGAGACGGGTGACGGCGCCGGCGGCGTCGTTTGTGTGGAGGGTGCTGAGCACAAGGTGTCCGGTGAGGGAGGCCTGGATGGCGATCTGGGCGGTTTCGACGTCACGCATCTCACCCACCATGATCTTGTCAGGATCCTGACGGAGGAAGGAGCGCAGGGCCTTGGCGAAGGTCAGGCCGACGGCGTCGTTGACGGGCACCTGCATGATGCCGTCGAGCTCGTATTCGACGGGGTCCTCGGCGGTGAGCACCTTGGTGTCGATCTGGTTGATCCTGCGCAGGCAGGCGTAAAGGGTGGTGGTCTTGCCGGCGCCGGTCGGGCCGGTCACGATGAAGATGCCGTTGGGCTTTTCGATCGTGTCGGTGATATAGTCAAAAAGATAGGGCGGCATGCCAAGATGCTCGAGGTCGAGGTTGACGCTGCTGCGGTCAAGGACGCGGAGCACGACGGATTCACCATGCTGGGTCGGCAGGGAGTTGACGCGCATGTCGACCGGCTTGCCGTTGACGACGGTCATGATGCGTCCGTCCTGAGGGACGCGGCGTTCGGCGATGTTCATGTTGGCCATGACCTTCACCCTGGAGATCACCGAGTTGGCCAGGTGAACGGGCGGGGGGGCCATTTCATAAAGCGCGCCGTCCACCCGGTAGCGGATCTTGAACTCGTGCTCGAAGGGTTCGAAATGGATGTCCGAGGCCTTTTCCTTGATGGCCTGGGTCATGACGAGGTCGACGAACTTGACGATGGGGGCGGAGTTGGCCTCCACTTCGGGAGAGTCCTTCCCGGCGCTGGCGAGGCCGCCGAAGATGTCCTCGATGCTGGGGGCTCCGGTGCCGTAGTGCTTGTCAATCAGCGCCTGCACCTGGCTGCGGCGGGCGACGACCGGAACGATCTGCTTGCCGAGGCCGAAGTGGAGGTCCTCGACGAGCTGTGGGTTCAGGGGATCGGTGAAGGCGACATGCAGGCCGCGGGCGTCCAGGGTGATGGGGAAGGAGCCGTAAAGGCGTGCCATGCCTGCCGGGACGAGGTTGATGACGGAGGGCGGGGGCTCATAGCTGGACAGGTCAAAGTGCTCGGCGCCGAGTTCTTCGGCGACAACGGCCCAGAACTCGTCCTCGGTCTGGTAGATGCCGTAGTCCAGGATGGTCTGGAGGATTTCCTTGCCGTTGTGGATGCAGTCCTGGTTCAGGCCGTCGGCGACGCCGGAGTCGATGACTCCGCGTGACTGAAGCATGTCGATGACGTTTTGGGGGGTCATGTCGGGGGGGAGGGGTTCGGTTGCCGGGGTGCGGGGCTCAATCAGCGTCGGACATGGTGGCTTCGATGACTTCGTCGGCGGTGGTCACACCGGCCAGCACCTTGCGGACGCCGTCTTCGCGGAGGGTTCTCATGCCAAGCTCGCGGGCGCGTTTGCGCAGCTGCGGCGTGGTGAGGTTCTGGTTGATCATGTTGCGGACTTCGTCGTCCACCTTGAAAATTTCGGCGATGACCATGCGGCCGCGGTAGCCGGAGTTGCGGCACTTGTTGCAGCCCTTGGGGCCCATGATGCTGGCGTTGAAGAGCTGGCTGGCCTCCAGCCCCAGGTGACGCAGCTCCTTGTCGCTGAGCCCCGATGGCTGCTTGCATTCGCCGCAGAGCTTGCGGACCAGGCGCTGGGCCAGGATGCCGCGGACGGCGGAGGCGATGAGGAAGGGCTTGATGCCGATGTCGGCAAGACGGGCGACGGCGCTCGGGGCGTCGTTGGTGTGGAGGGTGGAGAAGACAAGATGTCCGGTGAGGGAGGCCTGGATGGCGATGCCGGCCGTCTCGGCATCACGAATTTCCCCGAGCATGATGATGTTGGGCGCCTGGCGGAGCATGGCGCGCAGGGCGGCGGCGAAGGTCATGCCGACGTCCTCCTTCACCATGACCTGGTTGATGCCGGGCAGCTCATATTCAACCGGGTCCTCGACGGTGATGATCTTGCGGTCGGGACGGTTGATGAAGTTGAGGCAGGCGTAGAGAGTCGTCGTCTTGCCGGAGCCCGTCGGGCCGGTGACCAGGACGATGCCGTCAGGCAGGGTGACGAGCTTTTCAAAGCAGTCCTGGTCGTCGCTGAAGAAGCCGAGGTCGCTGAGGCCGAGGCGGAGGCTGCTCTTGTCGAGCACGCGCATGACCACGCTTTCGCCGTTCTGGGTGGGGATGATGGAGACGCGGAGGTCAAGCTCCTTGTCGCCGAACTTCATCTGGATTCGGCCGTCCTGGGGCACGCGTTTTTCGTCGATGCTCATCGTGCCGGTCATGATCTTGACACGGGCGATGATGGAGGAAAGCAGGCGCTTGGGGTGGTGTTCGATGTCCACCATCACGCCGTCCATGCGGAAGCGGACGCGGATGTCCTTCTCCAGGGGCTCGATGTGGATGTCGGACGCCCGGTTGCGGAAGGCGTCCATGAGCATGTTGGTGACCAGCTTGATGATCGGTGCGTCACCGTCACCGGCGCCCGAGGCGTCGTCCTTGTGGCCGCCCGTCATGGCTTCGTTGCCGTAGATGGTGACCATGACCTCCTGGATGAGGTTGGGGGTGGAGCAGAAGAACTCCAGCTCCGGCTGCAGGACGTGGGGCAGGGCGTCGAGCGTTTCGAAGTCGTAGGGGTCGGAGACGGCGACCTGAAGGGCGGTGCCGTTCATGCCGATGGGCACGACCTTGTATTTCTTCGCCTGCTCCAGGGTGACGAGGCCCTTCAATGCCGGGTTGGCCTGGAAGCCGTGCAGGTCCACATACTCCATGCCGCTGTTGGAGGCGATGAGCTGGGCCACCTGCTCGTCGGTGACGATGCCGGTCTTGATGAGGGTTTCAAGGGGCGTCTCCTGGCCCTTCTTGTTGTTTTTGGCCTGCTGGAGGTCCTGGGCGGTGACATAACCGGCCTCGGTCAGCAGTTCGATGAGAAACTCTTCGTTGGAATACATGCGGTCGTGCGGGGGGGACGCGATTTTCTTGGGAATTCCCACCTTAGAGGATTTTGCGCTTTAGTGTCAATGTTTGGCTGTGGAGTTGCAGGGGCGCGCCAGTCCTGCCACCTTGCGCGCCCCGCCATGTTTTTCATTTCCACCCGCGGTCAGACGCGCCCGCATACTTTTTGTGAAGCTGTTGAAGCCGGACTCGCACCGGACGGAGGCCTGTTCCTGCCGGAAAACCTGCCCTCCCTGGCCGGCAAGCTGGCCGGCTGGGAGAAGCTGTCCTATCCGGAGCTGGCGGCGGAGTTTCTCAGCCTGTTCGGATCGGAGATCCCACCTGATGAATGGCACGAGCTCACGAAGGAGGCCTACCGCCGTTTTGACGCGCCGGAGGTGGCTCCGCTGAAAAAGCTTTCAGACCAGATCTATGTGCTGGAGCTCTGGCATGGCCCGACGCTCGCGTTCAAGGACTTTGCGCTGCAGCTGCTGGGGCTGCTCTACAAGCGGCAGGTCAGGTTGAGCGGCAAGAAGCTGGCGGTCCTGGGGGCGACTTCCGGTGACACCGGCAGCGCGGCGATCCACGGATGCATGGGGCAGGAGGGAATTCAGATCTTCATTCTTTATCCTCATGGCAGGGTGGCGCCGCTGCAGGAACGTCAGATGGCCTGCACCGGTGCGCCAAACGTGTTTGCCATTCCGGTGCCGGGAACCTTCGATGACGCCCAGCGTGTGGTGAAGGACTGCTTCGGGGACCAGGAGTTTGTGCGCGAGGTCAACCTGTCGGCCGTGAACAGCATCAACATTGCGCGGGTCCTGGCTCAATGCGTTTATTACATCTGGGCCTGGCTGCGGCTTCCGGCGGAGGTGCGGGACACGGTCGAGTTTGTTGTTCCCACCGGTAATTTTGGCAATGTTCTCGCCGGCTGGCTCTGCCAGCAGATGGGCATGCCCTGCGGGTCCTTCAGGGTGGCGACCAACCAGAATGACATCCTGCACCGCTTCTTCTCGCAGGGAGACTACCAGCAGGGTGAGGTGAAGCCCAGTCATGCTCCGAGCATGGACATCCAGGCGGCGTCCAATTTTGAGCGTTACCTGTATTTCATGCTGGGCCGGGATCAGGGCCGGGTGCGGGAAGTGATGCAGCGGATGAAGGCTGGTGAACGCCTCGCCTTCCCGAAGCCGGCCTCCAGCTTCAGAAGCACCCGGATGGACGACGAAACGATTCCGCAGGTGATCGCCCAGGTCTGGAAGGACTGGAGCTACGTCATTGATCCGCACACGGCCTGCGCCTTCACCGGCATGGCCGAGGGGCGGGTCAGCGTGGTGCTCAGCACAGCCAGTCCGGCCAAGTTTCCGGAGGTGGTCCAGACGGCCACGGGCAGCGAGCCGGTTCATCCGACACTTGAGGACCTGAAGGCCAGGCCTCTGCGGACGCATCCCCTGCCTGCCGAGGACAAGGCGGTGAAGGATTTTATCCGTGCGCATCCCTGAAGTCCTGGCTAGGGTGGACGTCTCACCATGTGGCGCGAAGTCATCACCCTCTGGCAAAGCGTTCGCGATCCCGAATACGCCCACCTGCTGCTTGAGCCGCTGCCGCTTTACGGCCTGGGGCTGGGGCTGATCCTGCTGACGGTGGCAACCCTGGCCGGTGAAACAAAGTCGCGGCTGCTTGCGATCGCCTTGATGGGCTTGTCGTGTGCCAGCGTGGGGCCGTACCTAAGCTTCCGGCTCAGCGCCACGCCCCGCATTCTCGCGACGCGGCCGGTGGCGGCGGGGCCTGAAATTGAAAGGCAGACGCAGCTCAGGCAGCAGGTCGCCTGGGCTTATCATCTGATGTCAGGGGCCTGCCTGGTGGCACTGGGCATGGCGGGCAGACGTCATGGGCGCCATGTCCTGGCGGTCATCTTCCTGGGAGGAACCGCCCTTTTCTGGCTGAGCCTCTGGCTGCACAAAAAGGAGTGTGAGGTCTACCATCCGAACATCCGCAGGCTGGTCAGCCCTGGCTGAACCGGGTGCCTGGACTGGGCATGGGAAGGTCATAAGGGGGTGTGAAAAACTCAAAAATGTCGTTGCGCAGCAGGGGCTCTGTGATACGACTCACGCCCCCTCCGCCCCAAAGGCGGTCTACCCCTGTCCTGTATTCATCGTTTTATGCGAGTCCGTCCGTCCGTCAAACCTCTGTGCGAACTTTGCCGCGTCATCCGTCGCGCGGGCGTGGTTCGCGTTGTCTGCAAAAACCCTCGCCACAAGCAGCGCCAGGGCTGATCCACTCTTATCCGAACCTTCTGTTATGGCACGCCTACTTGGAGTCGAAATCCCGAACGAAAAGAAGATCGAATACTCACTGCCGTACATTTTCGGCATTGGTCTTCCCCTCAGTCGCAAGATCCTGTCCCACACCAACATCGACCCGAACACCCGCACGGGTGAGCTGACGGACGATCAGCTGGCCCAGATCGCGCAGACCGCCCAGGCTCTCAAGATTGTCATCGAAGGTGACCTCCGCCGTGAACAGCAGATGCACATGAAGCGCCTGCTTGGCATCAACTGCTACCGCGCCACCCGTCACCGTCGTGGTCTTCCTGTGCGCGGTCAGCGCACCCATACGAACGCCCGCACGCGCAAGGGGCCCCGCAAGACCGTCGGCGCCCAGAAGAACCCCGGTGCCAAGAAGGGCAAGGTCTGATCCTCGCCGTATTGAAACGAAGCAACCCACTTTCCTAGTATGGCAGACGAAACGACGCCCCCCGCAGCCGCCCCTGAGGCAGCTGCTCCCGCCCCGGCCCCCGCAGCACCTGCTGCCGCCCCCGCCGCTGACAAGCAACCCACTTCCGGTGACCGTGCCGTCTCCCAGAGCGTCTGGCTCGAGATCGGCGGCGGCGAAGGCACCGATTCTCCCAAGGTCATCAAGGCCAAGGGTGCCAAGAATGTCAGTTCGGGCGTGGTGCACGTCCAGGCGACCTTCAACAACACCATGGTGTCCATCACCGACCGTGCCGGCAATGTGATCGGCTGGTCCACTTCCGGCAAGATGGGCTTCCGCGGCTCCCGCAAAGGCACCGCCTACGCCGCCCAGGTTGTCGCCCAGGATGCCTGCCGCCAGGCCATGGGACACGGACTTCGTGAAGCTGAAGTGCGTCTTCGCGGTCCTGGTTCCGGCCGTGAGTCCGCCGTGCGCGCCATTCAGGCCATGGGTGTGGAAGTGACCGTCGTCAAGGACGCCACCCCCATCCCTCACAACGGCTGCCGTCCGCCCAAGGCCCGCCGCGTCTAATTTCAGCCCTCTTTTCTTCCTAGCTCTATGGCACGTTACACTGGTCCCCGCGAAAAGATCGCCCGTCGCTTCGGCATCGCCCTTTTCGGCCCTTCCAAGGCTCTTGAACTCCGCAACTTCCCCCCGGGGCAGCATGGTGTTCGCAACGCCCGTCGCAAGGTGTCCGAATACGGAGTGGCCCTGATCGAAAAGCAGAAGCTGCGCTTCCAATACGGCGTGCTTGAAAAACAGTTCCGCCGCTTCTTTGCCGAAGCGCAGCGCCGCAAGGGCGTGACTGGTGAAAACCTCCTCCAGATGCTTGAGCTTCGCCTGGACAACGTCGTTTATCGCATGGGTTTCGCAAACACCCGCTTCGCCTCCCGCCAGCTCGTCAGCCACCGTCACATCACCGTCAACGGTCGCGTGGTGAACATCGCCAGCTATCAGGTGAAGCCAGGTGACAAGATTGGCGTCAAGGACAGCCCGCGTTCCCAGCAGCTCGTCGGTCGTTTCCTGGAAATGACCCTTGGTAATCCTGCCCCGGACTGGATGACCGTTGACCGTGACTCCATGAGCGCAGTCGTGAACCGCGCCCCGATTCGCGACGAGATCAACCCGATCGCCAACGAGCAGCTGGTGGTTGAGCTTTACTCGCGTTAATCCCCAGGACAGACCCAGACCCTTTGAAAAGGACGCCGCAAGGCGTCCTTTTTTGTTTCCTGGCACTCTGCGCCACAGCCTGGGCCTGATGGCGCTGCAGTGCCTTCGCCGCATCCAGCGTTGGCGATCTTGCTGCGCAGCCAGGGGGCCGGAGGCATATCCTGGCTGCCGGTTTGAGCTTCCAACCCGCTTCCCTGGTTCAGCGGGTCCTGGGAGGGCGGCGGGAGGGGTGTGCCCCAGTTATGAGATGCCTCGGGCAGCCCTTCGGAACTCCACTTCATTGCCACAGGCTCCGATGGCCTCGGCCTCGCTGATGAGGCCGGCCTCGTAGGCACGGATGATGCTGGTGAGGAAGGTGCAGCAGTTCGGGTCATTGCCGCGCTGCATGTAGTTGCGGATGTTCTCGATGTCCTGCTTGGCGATCCACTGCTTCACAGCGCCGCCGTTTTCCAGATGCTCGACGAGCAGGTGCATGCCGCCGTCGGTCCGTGGCAGCAGCTTCTGGCAGAGCGCACCGATGAGCTGCTGGGAGAGAAGGTGAAGTCCGAGTGCGGACTGTTCCGGGGGGAAGAGGTGGGCCAGGCGGTCCACGGCATCGACGGCGCTGTCACTGTGGATCGAGGCCAGGACGAGGTGGCCGGTTTCACTGGCCTGGAGGGTGGTGAGGGCGGTTTCGAGGTCACGGATCTCACCCACCATGATGACGTCCGGGGCCTGGCGCATGGCGGCGCGCACGCCGCGGGCATAGGTGGTGGTGTCGCGTCCGACCTCCCGCTGGGTGAACATGCTGGACTTGTTCGGATACATGAACTCGATCGGGTCCTCGATGGTCACGATATGACGCGCCATGTTTTCGTTCATCCACTGGAGCAGGCCCGCCATGGTGGTGCTCTTGCCCATGCCGGTGGGCCCGGTGATCAGGATGAGGCCCCGGGTTTTCAGGGCCCATCTGGTGAGCAGCCAGTCCGGCACCCCGAGATTCCCAAGCACGGGCAGGTCGGTGCGGATGCGGCGCATGACCACGCCGAGGCGGCCGATGGCCTTGTAAAGGTTGACACGGTAGCGGGTGTGGCTGGAGGAGACGAGGCCGGAGTCCTTGTCGTTGTCATCTTCAGGGCTGGCCCCACAGGCCTGCCACAGCCCGGCCATCTGGTTCAGCTGCATGACTTCATCTCCAAACAGCATGAGCTGTCCGCTGATCTTCATCCGGGGAACCTCCCCCTCCAGCAGAAAGACGTCGCTCGCCTTGTGTTCGTCGGCTGCGTTCAGGATGTCATCCAGGGAAAGGGGCATGGCTTCGGCGATCAAAGCCAGAGCCACTCCGCTTGTCGAGCGACTTGTCCAATGGGCCAGCTTTTTGTTGCGCGTGCGTCGGCTCAGGTAGCGATTTCGCAGGTGACCTTGCCGCTCTTGTCCATCTCGCCGAGCAAGACGGCCCCTGTGCCGATCTTGAGGGCCTTTTTCGCGTGTCTGGCGTCGAGGATGGCGACCCAGCCGATGCCCATGTTGAAGGTGTCCCAGGCGTCGGCGGGGTCGGCGTGGCGCAGGACTTTTTGCACCACGTCATTTTTCCAGAAGGGAACCTTGAGATGGCAGCCAAGGCCACGCCTGGTGAAGATGCGCCCCAGGTTTTCCACGAGGCCGCCACCGGTGATGTGGGCCATGGCGGCGGGCTTGATCCGGGCCTTGCGCAGCGCCCAGCAGACGTCGTGATAAAGCAGGGTGGGGGTCAGGAGCTGGGCCGCCTCCTTCTTGCTCAGCTTGATGTTTTCCCTGGCCAGGATGCGGCGCACGAGGCTGAAGCCGTTGGCGTGGAAACCGGCGCTCGGCCAGCCGACCAGCACGTCGCCCTTTTTGATTTCGGCGGGGTTCATCACGTTGGCCTTTTCGGCGGCGCCGATGGCGAAGCCGGACAGCTCCACCATGCCGTCGAGCACGGCTCCCGGCATCTCGGCGGTTTCACCACCGGCCAGGATGCAGTTGCAGGACTGGAGGTAGTCTGACATGCCGGCGATGATGCGGGTGAGCTGGCGCTTCTGAATCTTGTTCACTCCGACATAATCCAGGAAGAGGATGGGGTCCGCGCCGCAGGTGAGCACGTCGTTCACGTTCATGGCCACCAGGTCCTTCCCGGCGTTTTCCAGAAGGTCGTGCTTCAGCAGGAGCTCAAGCTTGGTGCCGACGCCGTCGCAGCCCGTGAAGATGACCGGGTGCTTGTACTTGCTGAGGTCATAGCCGGCCGCGAACAGGCCGAAGGCATTGGCGAGCTTGCGCTTCTTCTGGGTGGCCTTCACGAGAGCGCCGATGTCATCGACAAAGGAGGCTGCTTCATGGATATCGACGCCGGCTTGCTTGTAGGTGTGCTTGGACATGGAAAAAGGGCCGCCTTTTTGCGGGCGGGAGGCTGAGATTGCCGCGTACGGGCGATGATGCAAGCGGCAGCATCGCGAACCCCTTTGGCGGGGCTTTCCCCAGGTCAGAGGCGGAAGACTTTCCGGGAGTTCTCCCACAAAATCTTGCGTTCGACGGCCTTGGAAGGGGCCAGCCTGCGGATGGCTGCGATGGTCTGCGCCCCCTGGCAGCCGGGTCCGCGGCCAAAGTGGTCGGCGCAGTCGCTGCCATACAGGATTTTGTCCTGATGCCTCTGGAAGAAGGCTGTGGTGTGTTCCTCGTCCCGGGTCAGGGCCAGCAGGCCGGAACCGGCGGACATGTCGGCGTACATGTTCGGGTAATCCGCCAGGTAGCGGTCGGTCAGGCCTCCTGCGGTGACCTTGGTCTTGGGATACAGCACCTTCTGGTCGTGGGCCTTGTCGATGTTTCCCCAGAAGGTCTGGGCGTGTCCGATGAAAACGGTCCTGGGAAACTTCTCCAGCATGTTGTGGAATCGTTCATAGCCCCGGTTGTAGGTCTGGAACTGGAAATGCAGGAGGATGGGCACCTGGTAGGCGCCCGCCAGTTCGTACAACTTCTGGCTCGCGGCGGAATCACATTCCACGTCGAACTTCTGTTCCCCGATGATGCAGGCGCCAAGCTTCAGCCATTTTTCAATGACGGTGGGCGCACCATCAAGGTCGGTCACTTCATTGGCTCCCCAGAGATAGCTTTGGGGATTGGCTTCGGCCACGCGGCGGCACCATTCGGTGTCCCCGCAGCGGGCGGCAAGGCCGTTGGACCTGCCCTTGTGGGTGGAGGGCCGCTCCATCGGGGTTCCTGCGGGCAGCAGGATGGAGCGGGTGATGCCCATGGCCTGCTGGTGGGCGATGAGGTGCTCGTCGCTGCGGTCGTGGTAATGCGTGTGCTGGTGGATGTCCAGGATGGGCTCGGCGGCGCCTTCCTGGGCAAGGGCGGGTGTCGCTGCGGCGGAAAGGATTCCCCGGATGAAGTCACGACGGGTGGAGGCGGCGGTGGGCATGGCGCCTTGTGAAACGATGTCGTTGGGCCTGAAACCGGGCCGTGAGTGATGAAAACCGGCATCGGAATGACCGGCCCGGCCGACGGGGAAACCTCTTCCCTTGACGCAAGCCTTCTTACTGCGCATTTGAGCACTCCCCATTTCCTGAAAATCGACGCGACCTCCTGACCGTGGCCAAGAAAGCATCCTCCAAGCCCGAAGAAACCTCCCCCATCCTCGCCGACAGCGCTCCGATCCTGGAGCTGCCGGTGGATGCGCATTACAGCAACTGGTTCCTCGAGTATGCCAGCTATGTCATCCTGGAGCGCGCCGTGCCCCATATCAACGACGGGCTGAAGCCGGTGCAGCGCCGCATCCTGCACTCCATGGACGAGCTGGAGGACGGCCGGTACAACAAGGTTGCCAACATCGTCGGCAACACGATGAAATACCACCCGCACGGGGATGCAAGCATCGGGGACGCGATGATCCAGATCGGTCAGAAGGACCTGCTCATCGACATGCAGGGGAACTGGGGCAACACGCTCACCGGAGACAATGCCGCCGCGCCACGCTACATCGAAGCCCGTCTCTCCAAGTTCGCCCTGGATGTCGTGTATTCACCCAAGGTCACCGAATGGGCCGCCAGCTATGACGGGCGCAACAAGGAGCCCATCACCCTGCCGGTGAAGTTTCCGCTGCTGCTGGCCCAGGGGGTGGAGGGCATCGCCGTCGGCCTGTCCTGCCGCATCCTGCCGCATAACTTCATCGAGCTGTGCGACGCCTGCATCGCGGCCCTGCGGGGTGAGGAGGTGAACCTGCTGCCGGACTTCGCCACCGGCGGCATCATGGACGCCACGGATTACAACGGCGGCCTGCGTGGCGGTCGTGTGCGCGTGCGTGCCAAGATTGAACCCGGGGCGAAGAAGCACATCCTGCGCATCACCGAGATCCCCTTCGGCACCACCACCGGCGGCCTCATGGACAGCATCGTCGCGGCCAACGACAAGGGGAAGATCAAGATCGCCCGCGTGGATGACAACACCGCCGAGAACGCCGAGATCGTCATTCAGCTTCCGCCCGGAGCCGACCCCGACCAGACCGTCCAGGCGCTGTACGCCTTCACGGACTGCGAGCTTTCCCTGGCTCCCAACGCCGTCGTCATTCAGAACGACAAGCCGCGGTTCATCAACGTCAACGAACTGCTCAAGGAGAACGCCGAACACACCAAGCAGCTGTTGCGCCAGGAGCTGGAGATCGTGCTCGGGGAGCTTGAGGAGCGCTGGCACTTTGCGAGCCTGGAGAAGATATTCATCGAGAACCGCATCTACCGGAAGATCGAGGAGTGCGAGACCTGGGAGGCCGTCATTGAGGCCATCTGGAAGGGCTTGAAGGCGTTCCTCGGCCAGTTGAAGCGCGAGGTCACGAACGACGACATCGTCCGGCTCACCGAGATCCGCATCAAGCGCATCTCCAAGTTCAACAGCTTCGAGGCCGACAACTACATCCGCGAGCTGGAGGAGGACATCTCCGGCGTGCAGAAGAACCTCAAGCAGCTCACCCGCTTTGCCATCGCCCACTTCGAGCGGCTGAAGAAGACCTACGGGCCCGGACGTGAACGCCGCACCGTGATCAGCAGCTTTGACCGCGTGGCGGCCGCGGAGGTGATCCTGGCCAACGAGACGCTCTACCTGGATGCCAAGGAGGGGTTTGCCGGCACGGGCCTGAAGAAGGAGGGCGAGCCGCTCTGCAAGTGCTCCACCCTGGACGATGTCATCTTCTTCACCCGCGAAGGGACGATGACCGTGACCAAGGTCTCGTCCAAGTTCCATGTCGGCAAAAATCCGGAACACATCAGCCTCTTCAAGAAGGATGAGGATGCCGTTTACACGATGATCTACCGGGATGGCAAAAACGGCCCGGTCATGGCGAAGCGCTTCCGGATCGGAGGCATCACGCGTGACAAGTCTTACGTTCTTAGCCGTGGCACGCCCGGCACGCTGGTGCTGTTCTTCGCCCGTCATGAGACGGAGGAGGCCAGCAACGCCCAGAACCTGATCGTTCACCTGAAGCCGGCCCTTTACCTGCGCAACACACAGCTCAAGTTCCCCGTCGCCGCCCTTGCCATCAAGGGACGTGACAGCCAGGGCAACATCGTCACCAAGCACGCGGTGGACCGCATTGTAAACGAGCGGAAATCCGCCGAATAGACCGGTTTTCTCCCTGCGGCACGAAAGCCGCAGGTCCGTCCGCAGGTTTCAGCCCTGCGGTGCCAGGAATGTGTCGTTGCCTGCCGGGACTCACTCGACGGTCACGCTCTTGGCCAGGTTCCTCGGCTTGTCCACGTCGCAGCCGCGGGCGACGGCGGTGTAGTAGCTGAAGAGCTGGAGCGGGATCACGGTCAGCAGCGGGCTGAGGTAGCTGGGGCAGTCGGGGACGTAGATGACGTCCTCGGTCAGGCGCTCAAGCTCGGTGCGGCCTTCGGTGGTGACGGCGATGACGGGCCCCTTGCGTGCGAGGACCTCCTCGATGTTGCTGACGTTCTTGTCGAAGACGGCGTCGTCGGGGGCGATGAAGACGCTGGGCATGTCGGGCTTCACCAGGGCGATGATGCCATGCTTGAGCTCGGCGCTCGGATGTCCGCTGGCGTAGATGTAGCTGATCTCCTTCATCTTCAGCGCGCCTTCCATGGCCACCGGGTAGTTGGCCTGGCGTCCCATGAAAAGCATGCCCTCGGCATGGCAGTGCTTCTCGGCGATCGCCTTGATCTTGTCCGCCTGCCTGAGAATGGCGGTGATCTTGTCCGGGATGGCCTCGAGTTCGTCGATCATCTCCAGGCCGTCGGCACTGCTGAGGTGGTGGATGCGGCCGAAGAGCATGCCAAGCAGGGTCAGCACGGCGACCGTGGACGTGAAGGTCTTGGTGGCGGCGACACCGATCTCGGGGCCGGCGTGGATGTAGCAGCCGCCGTCGCTTTCGCGGGCGATGGTGCTGCCGATGCTGTTGACGATGCCGAGGCAGCGGATGCCCTTGCGGCGCGCTTCGCGCAGGGCGGCGAGGGTGTCGATGGTTTCGCCGCTCTGGCTGAGCACGAACTGCAGGGTGTTCTTGTCGGCGGGGACGTTGCGGTAGCGGAACTCGGAGGCGATCTCGACCTCGGTCGGCACGCGGGCGAGGGTTTCGATCAGGTATTCGCCGACCATGGCCGCATGGAAGGCGGTGCCGCAGCCGCTGAGGATGATGCGGTCGATGCCGCGCAGCTCCTGGGGCGTCATGTTCAGCCCGCCGAGGATGGCGGTGGCCTCGTCCTGCGAAAGCCGTCCGCGCAGGGCGTTGCGCAGGCTCTGGGGCTGCTCGTAAATCTCCTTGAGCATGTAATGCGGGAAGTCGCCCTTCTCCGCATCATCGGCGGTGAACTCCACGCGGCTGACCTTCACCTGGGCGTCGCCACCGGCCATGCTGGTCACGTCAAAGCGGTCGCTGCCCAGGCTGACCACATCATGATCGTTCAGATAAACGACATCACGGGTGTGGGCAACGATGGCGCTCACGTCGGAGGCGAGGTAGTGCTCGCCTTCGCCAAGGCCGACCACGAGGGGGCTGCCGAGGCGGGCGCCGACGATGATGCCGGGGACATCGGCATGCAGGGCGGCGATCCCGTAGGTGCCCTTGACCTTGCGCAGGGCATTTTCCACAGCGGAACGCAGCCGCGTGGGGCCATCGGTTTCGTCGCTGGCATCAAAGTAGGTCCCCACCAGATGGGCGAGCACCTCGGTGTCCGTCTGGGATTCAAAGACATGGCCTTTCGCCGCGAGCTGCTCGCGCAGGATCTGGTAGTTTTCGATGACACCGTTGTGGACGAGCACCAGTCGTCCCCCCTGGTCGCGATGCGGGTGGGCGTTTTCATCCGTCGGAGCCCCGTGGGTGGCCCAGCGGGTGTGGGCGATGCCGGTGGCACCGGCATGGGGGACCTCGGCGACGGCCTGGCGGAGATTGTCAATCCGGCCCGCCTTCTTGATGATGTTGACCCTGGGTTCGCCGTTGAGCAGGGCGATGCCCGCCGAGTCGTAACCGCGATATTCCAGCCGGCTCAGACCATCCAGGAGGATGGGGCTGGCCTGCCGCTTGCCGATGTATCCAACAATGCCGCACATAAATTCTTTTGTGACCGCCTCAGCGGGCTTTTTTGTAAACGCTAGAAACGGGCCACGCCACCGAAAAGGCAGTAGGATTCGACTTATTCGATAACCGAAATAATAAGGCTTGTGATCACCAGCAGCCGCCGATGTCCGGGGCCTGGCTGACGTCGCGCAGGTAACGATAACCTTCGATCCGTTCCTGGTCGAAAGGCGGCAGGAGCGGGATGGCCTCCCGGATGTATTCCCCACCGTTGACGTCCTCCAGTTCATCAAGCCGTTCCAGGCCCTCGGCATCGACTTCCCAGATCTCGCCATGGACGCTGAGGCCCTGGGTTTCATGCCTGACCATGCCCGGATAGCCCCCAAGGTCATGAAGCCGGAAAACGGGCTCGGTGGCGGCCTGTCCGATGAACTGCTGGCCGCGCATCCAGCCGTGGTTGGCGTGACCGCGTTTCAGGGTGCCATAAACGAAGATTCTCATGAATCAGGGCGGGGAAGCAGGTGGCGGGCCGCCATCCATGGCATGGTGTGGAGTTTTTTCCATGAGGAATCCTGGGCGGATGGGTCGTTTTGATCCCGTCATGAAATGCTTCTCTCGCCTCCTGATGACGGCCTTGATCGCCAGCAGCCTTCCGGCTGAAGAATTCACACCCTTGTTCAACGGCAAGGACCTTGCTCATTGGGTGGTGCCCGAAGGTGACAACGGCCACTGGAAGGTCGTGGAGGGGGTCATTGACTACGATGCCTGCAGCGAGGCACCTGGGAAGGACAGGAACCTGTGGACCGAGAAGGAATATGGCGATTTCACCCTGAAGATCGACTGGCGGCTGAAGCAGACCACCGGGCTGTATCCCATGCCGGTCGTGCTGCCCGACGGCAGCCACAAGCTCGATGAAAAGGGCCAGGAGATCAAAATCCCGACTCCGAACGCGGATTCCGGAATCTACCTGCGGGGGCAGGGCAAGTCGCAGGTCAACATCTGGTGCTGGCCCGTGGGCAGCGGTGAAGTTTATGGTTATCGAATGGACAAGACGCAGCCGCCCGAAGTGCGGGCCGGAGTCACGCCGAAGGTTCGTGCCGACAACCCTGTGGGCGAGTGGAACACCTTTGAGATCACGATGAAGGGCGACCGCCTCACGGTGGTGCTGAACGGCAAGGCCGTCATTGAGAACGCCCGGCTGCCCGGAGTGCCTGAAAAGGGCCGTCTCGGCCTTCAGCATCATGGCGGTAAAAATCCGAAGACAGGCGAGCTGTCCCCGGCCTCCAGCCTCATCCAGTTCCGCAACATCTCCATCAAGGAGCTCTGAGTCTGTTTTGGGTTCTGTTCGATTCCTGACCCGAGTCATCCAGGCATTAGAAGCCCCGTCCCTGGATGGGACGGGGCTGGGATCGCTGAGGGGGCGTGCCCTCCTGCGCCTGTCAGGTTTCGGCGAGTCCGCGGGCCATGACGACCTTGCCGGTGCGGACGGTCTCGACGATGTCAAACTTGCCGAGCAGGCGGACGGCGGCGTCAAGCTTGTCGGTGTTGCCGGTGATCATGGCGATGAGGCTGTCATCCTGGAGGTCAACGGTCTTGCCGGCGTAATGCTCGATGATCTGGAGGATCTCCGTGCGCTCGGCGGCGCCGGCGGCGACCTTGATGAGCACCAGTTCCTTGGCGACGGCGTCGCGGTCGGTGTGCTCGATGCAGTGGATGACGTCGATGAGCTTGTTCACCTGCATGATGATCTGGTGCAGGCCCTCGGGATGGCCGCTGATGCCGATGGTCATGCGGCTGAAGCGTGGGTCACGTGTCTGGGAGACGACGAGGGATTCGATGTTGAACCCGCGGCGGCTGAAGACGGCGCAGATGCGGCCGAGGACGCCGGGCTGGTTGTTCACCATGACGCTGAGCGTGTGGATGTTGATGATGTCCGCCTGAGGAGCGGGCTTCTTGTCGGTGGTGGCGCTGATTTTGTCGCTCATGGTGTTGGGGATTTATGATTTACGATTGGTGACTGATGATTTGGGCGGACGAACTGCTTTGGCGGCCTTTGGAGGTTCTGCGGATGGTGCAGGCTTGAGGCGGGCGCGGGCGATGTTGAGGTAGTTCGAATCCTTTTCGATGCCGAGCCACTTGCGCTCGAGGTTGCGGGCGGCGGCGGCGGTGGTGCCGGAGCCGAGGAAGGGGTCGATGACGAGGTCACCCGGATCCGTGCTGCTCTCGATGAGCTTTTCGATGAGGCCGATGGGTTTCTGCGAAGGATGACCGCACTTTTCCTTCGAAAGCCCCTTCAGGCTGGGAATGCGCAGGATGTTGGTGGCGAACTTGCCGGCTTCCAGATGGGCCCTGCGTGCCTTCTTGTCCTTGTAGCGGGGATCCCGCATGTAGGCCTGGATGGTGGCGGCGTCGTAGGGGATGCGTACAGCGTCCTTGTTGAACTTCACCTCATCCCCCCTGCGCAGGACGAGGATCATCTCGTACTGCGGAGTGAAGCTGTCGCGGCGCTCGTTGTAGCCCACCGCGCGATCCCAGATGATGAGGTCATGATACTGGTGCTGGAGGGCGAGGCGTGACATGAGGTGGAGGAAGGTGTGCTCGCGCTTGCCTAGCTGGCCGAAGATGAAGCAGAGGCCGTCGTCACGCAGGACGCGCATGGCTTCAGCGACCCACTTTTCGCACCAGGCGACGTAGGCGGTGGCTGACTTCCACTGGGTGTCCCAGGCTTCATCTTCGAGAACATTGAAATACGGAGGATCGGCGATGATGGACTGTGCGCAGGCTGCGGGGAGCTTTTTCAACTCGGCGAGGGCGTCGCCTTGAATGATGCGGTTGGTTTTCATCGGGCCGTGCAAAGAGGCGGACAGGAGTGTCCGCGCTCCCTTGGATCAGGTCGAACCGGTGGGTTTTTCCATCCGGTGCTTCGGAGTCTCGAGGATCATGTCCTCCAGTGCGGCCCCGGCGGGGATCATCGGGAAGACGTTTTCGGCCTTGATGCACTCGGCCTCGATGATGCAGGGGCCGTCGTTGTAATCGAGGGCCTGCTGAAGGATGCGCTCGACATCGGCGGGGCGGCGGATGTGCCAGCCCTTGATGCCGTAGGCTTCTCCGAGTTTGACGAAGTCGGGGTTGCCGATGAGGTCGACGCCGCTTTCGCGGTTCTCAAAGAAGAGCTCCTGCCACTGGCGGACCATTCCTAGGTAGCTGTTGTTGAGGACGAGGATCTTGATGGGCAGCTTGTGAATCGCGGCGGTGGCAAGCTCAAAGAGGGTCATCTGGAAGCCGCCGTCGCCGCTGATGGAGACAACGAGCTTGTCCGGGCAGGCGAGCTGGGCGCCGATGGCTGCGGGGAAGCCGAAGCCCATCGTGCCGGCGCCGCCGGAGCTGAGCCAGTGGTAGCTTTCGTCGTTTTTGTAGAACTGCGCGGCCCACATCTGGTGCTGTCCGACATCGGTGGTGACGATGGCCTTGCCCTGGGTGAGCTTGTAGAGCTCGTCGATGACCTGCTGCATGCGCAGACCGCCCTGCTTCTTGTAGGTGAGGGGGAATTTCTTCTTGTAGCCGTCGAGGTGGGCCAGCCAGTCCTCGGTCGGCAGCTTCTCGATGTGGGGAAGCAGGTCGCGCAGGGCGGCTTTTGCGTCGCCTTTGATCGCGACGTCCACCTTGATCATCTTGTTGAACTCCGCAGCGTCGATGTCGATGTGGATGATCTTGGCGTTGCGGCCGAACATGTGGGGCTTGCCGATGATGCGGTCATCGAAGCGGGAGCCGACGTTGAAGATGAGGTCGGCCTCGACCATGGCCTTGTTCGCGTAGGCGGTGCCGTGCATGCCGAGCATGCCGAGGGAGAGCGGGTGCGTTTCCGGGAAGACACCCTTGCCAAGCAGGGTGGTGGTGACCGGGCAGCCGAGGGTTTCGGCGAGGGTCATGAGCTCCTTGTCGGCGCGGGCGATCATCGCCCCCTGACCCGCGAGGATGACCGGGCGCTTCGAGGCGGCGAGCAGGCGGGCGGCTTCCTTGATGCCGGCCTGGTCGATTTTGAAGTTCTCCTCCGGATGATAGCCGGGAAGGTCCATCGGCTCGTCAAAGGTGCCGGTGAAGGCTCCCTGGCTGATGTCCTTCGGGATGTCAATGAGCACAGGACCGGGGCGGCCGGTGGTGGCGATGTGGTAGGCCTCGCGGGCGATGCGCGGCAGGGCGTTCGTCTGCTTGACCAGGAAATTGTGCTTCACGACCGGGGACGTGATGTTGAAAATGTCCGCCTCCTGGAAGGCATCCTTCCCAAGCATCCAGGTGACCTGCTGGCCGCAGAGGACGATCATCGGGACGCTGTCCATCTGGGCGGTCATGATGCCGGTGACGGTGTTGCCAGCGCCGGGGCCGGAGGTGACGAGGACGACGGCCGGCTTGCCAGTGGCGCGGGCGTAGCCGTCAGCCATGTGGACGGCACCCTGTTCATGGCGGACGAGGATGAACTTCATGTCCGTCTTCACGGTCTGGAGGGCGTCAAAGATCGGGATGGCCGCGCCGCCGGAATAACCGAAGACATATTCGATGCCGAGGTCGGCGAGGGTTTTAATAAGGGCTTGAGCGCCGTCCATTTTGGGTGGGTTCATGAGCTTTTGGGTGAAAATTGCGATTTCGAAGCGAAATTGCGGCCAAATTGAAAATCGGCAAGGTGAAGTTTAGTGTTTTTTAGCTAACTAGCTGTTTTGATGGTGGCAGCTTGTTTGAAAATGTGCCTTTTTGAGGTGAATCGCCGCATTCATTTTGATTTGTGTCCGGGAAAAGATGAAAATTGAGGGTGAAAAGCAAAAGGCCATGGTCGGCAGTGTCGACCATGGCCATGGATAGAGTGGAGAGGTGAAGGCTGCCTCAGCCGAGCTTGGCCCCCAGCTTTTTCAGCATGGCCTCCAGCATGCGGCCGTATTTCACATAGCTGTCATACTGTTCCCTGGCCTTTTGCTCGGGGCTGAGGTCATCAGCGGCTCCAGCTCCATGGAAGACCACGGCGACGTGAGGCTCGATGCTGATGTAGCCCTGGTAGCCGGTTTCCACGAGGTCCGTCATGATGCGTTCAGTCTGGCCTTCGCCCTCGCCTGGGAAGGTGTAGACGGCGTCGTTCTTGGCCTTGTCCCAGATGCCGTCCTTGACGTGGACGTGGGCCATGAAGGGTTTGATGGCCTGATACATCTCCCAGGAATCCTGCTTGTGACCGGGGCGGTCGCGGTCGTCGATGAAGACCGGATTGCCGGTGTCGAAGACCCATTTCATGCCCGGGACGGCCTCGGCCATGCGCTTCACATAGGTGGGGCTCATGCCGCCCCAGTTCATGCAGTTTTCATGGACGACGGTGAGGCCGGCGTCGGCGAAGCGCTTGTTGACCTCGTTCATGCGACGGATGCGCTCGGGTGCGAACTGTTCATCGAGGTCCCTGCCGTCGGCGTCCTTGCAGACGGCGTAGCTCATCACGCGGATGAGCCTGGCTCCCAGGCGCTGCATGCGCGGGATGGCGCGGCTGATCTCGGCCTCGGTGATGGAGAAGTCGTCGGTGATCTTCTTGGCCCAGTTGCCGATGAGGGATCCGAAGCCGCTTACCTTCATGCCTTTCTCCTCAAGCCGGGCGACGACCTTGTCGAAGACGGCGTCGGGGATCTCGTGCAGGTTGCCCTTCACGCCGTCGAACTCGACGATGCGGGACTCGATGCTATCCCAGCCGAGTTCCTGGTGGGCCTGGATTTGCACGTCGAGGGACGCGCCTGCTTCATCTGCGATGCCGGTGAGCTTGATCATGGTGGGGGAGTCAGGGGTGGGCGGTTTGATACGAAGCGGGGGGCGGGGGTCAAGGGGGGAAGCGGAACCGAAATGCATGGTTTCCTCATCCCGGGCGGCCGGGGATGGTCACTGCTCATGACCACGAGGCCGGGGTTGCCCGCAGGCCCTGTGTCTATCCAATGATGGAACCTTCCCATGTCCAACCTCAGCCACGCCGACCTCCTCCAGCTCAAGCGCTGGAACACGCCCACCATTTACAACGGCTGGGAGCAGATCACCCGCTGCGACTCCGGGGCCGACGCCTTCAACATCGAGGAGACGCGTGACTACATGCCGCAGATGGGGCCGATGGTGGGTTATGCCGTGACGCTGGTGATCGAGCCGGGCAACAAGGCGCACCGGGCCGCCAATCCCAAGGCCGGGGAGGAGTACCGCCGCTACATCGCCAGCCAGCCGGGCCCGAAGATCGTGGTGGTCCAGGACCTGGACAAACCGCGCGTGCTTGGCTCGGCCTGGGGTGAGGTGAGTGCGAACATGCACCGGGCGCTGGGCTGCGTCGGCACCATCACGGACGGGGCCGTTCGTGACGTGGATGAGATGACGAACGCCGGCTTCAAGGCCCTGGCACGCCGGCTGTGTGTCGGCCACGCTCATGTGCACCCCGTGCGCTGGGGCTGCGAGGTGGAGGTCTTCGGCCGCAAGGTGCGGCCGGGTGACCTGATTCATGCCGACAAGCACGGCTTCCTGGTGATTCCTCCGGAGGATCAGCCCCGGTTGCTGGAGGCCTCGAAGTTCATGGATTCGAACGAGTGTGAGACGGTGATCCCGGCCGGGCGTGGTTCGGCGGGGCTGCCGATGGAACAGGTTCTGGCGAACCTGGAGGCGTCGATTGTGAAGTTTGGCGACAATGTCCGGGCCAGGTTCAGCCGTGAAGGCGAGTGGTGACCCGGCTTAACAAACACAAAAAAGACGCGGATCGTTGCCGATCCGCGCCGTCTTGGGGGAGTCATTGCCTGCTGTCAGGACCTTCATACGCTGTCCTGGAAAAGCCGGACGCACTCATTTTCCCAGCCGTTCCAGGATGTTGCGCGTGATGCGCTCCACCCGGGGGTCTTTGCCCTGGAGGCCGTGGGCCCAGTCGGTGGTGCCTGCGGTGAAGACCGTGCCGCCGCGCGTGTAGAGGCCCAGGCAGGCTGCGCCGGTGCGGCCGACCTCCCATTTTTCGTACCATTCAGCGTCGTCAGGATGCCAGCGCACGGGGCAGGTGGCCAGCACCTCAAAGGTGCTTGGCGTGCCGTCCTTGAAGGTGGGGAAGGGCAGGCCGTCCTTCCAGGCCAGCTCGCAGCCGTCGCACTCATAACCGACGATGGTGTCCTTGCCGCCGAGCTTGCCGCCACGCTTCAGGCCGGTGCCTTCAAAGATCCAGTGGTCCGGGCGGTGGATTTCATACTCGGCCGGCTCCTCCATGAACTGGCCGTGGCTTTTGCGGTAGCCTCCCCACAGGAAGCCGACGCCGGTGAGCTGGTTTTCCGGGCGTTTGAGCAGGTGGTGGCTCCAGGCGGTGCTGAGGGTTTTGAAGTCGCGCGTCGCGAAGACGGGGTCGAGGTGGTAGTTCTGCTTCCAGCAGGTGAAGGAGCGGCCTTCGTCCTCGGTGCGGACCTGCCAGCAGCAGGTGTTGCCGCTGAAGAACGCGACATTGCCGCCCTTGCCGATCCAGGCCTCAAGGTGATCGCGCATCGGCGTGCTCCAGTATTCATCGTGGCCGACGCTGAGCACGAGCTTGTAGCTAGGCAGAAGTTCGGGGTGGAACTCCAGATCCTCGTTGGCGGCAAATTCGAGGGGGACGCCCGCAGTCTCCGCCCATTGGACAAACGGCAGTTCCCAGCGGCTGAACTGGGAGGGGCCGGGCCTTTCGAAGCTGACGCGGTGGCCCTGGTTGTTGGAGAGGCTGTTGTAGGCGTAGACAGAGAAGCCGCCCCAGTTGTTGTAGGCATTGTAAGTGTTGGAGCAGAGCTGGAGCAGGACCTTCGAGGTGCTGCCCGGCCTGTCCTCGCGGACGATGAACCAGGCGCCGCCCTGGGCGGTGCGGGCGCCCCGGTGGGTCCATTTGCCGCCGGAGTCGGCTGCGCGCAGGATGACCTCGTAATAGCCGGACTTCCATTCCTTGCCGACGGGAATGCTCAGGCTTTCCGGCCAGCGGCAGCCCATGGCGGAGGCATCTTCCGGGACTGGGTGCTCGGCTCCGGGAACGCCGCTCCTGCTCCAGACGACTTCGCGTCTGGCGCCCAGGCGTGCGACTTCGATGTCAAACTTCACCGCCGTGGTGCTGACGTGGACGCCGATTTCCTCGCCTTGGGCGACGCTGCGCCTTCCGGCATAACCTTCAATGAAAAGCGCGGTGGGTTCGGCGGCCTGGAGGGCAGCGGAGACGAGGAGCAGGGAGAGGAGGCGGAGCATGAAGACGCTACGCCGGAGGTGATGGACGGCTTTCAGACGGCGACCACGCGGAATTCCCGGTCGAGCAGCAGGTGGAGCCTTCTCAGCTGGTCGCGCAGGGCGGGGTCGGGTCTTGCCTCCAGGGCCTGCTCCACCCGTGATTCGAGGGTCGCCAGCGTGTTGCGGTCGCCATATTCTGCGAGACGTGTTTCGATGCCAGCGACCATCTGCAGCGCCTGCCGGATCAGGGAGGCTGCCTGATCCTCGCTGAATTCACCGGCTTCGAGCCGCCTGAGGATGCGGCATTCGAAGTGCCGGCAGCGCGTGGGGCGTTGTTCGTAGATGCCGCAGCGCCGGTCATGAAGGAAGCCGCAGGGCTGCTTGAAGTAGGGTTCCGTCTTGCGCCGGTTGATCTTCATGCCCAGCTTTTCGAGGGGCTTCATGGCGTCCTGAGGCTGGAGGCAGACGATGTCGAAAAGCACGCCGTTGCAGCACAGGCCGCAGGCCATGCAGAGGCGGGTGGCGGCTGAATCGGCGGACATGGGTGGCATTGTGTGTCACTTTTCTCACGATTTCCAGCGGGCAGGCGGGCCGGGCTTGCGATGAACTGCCTGCAACCCTAGCCTGTGAACGGTTTGACCTTCCTCGACGACACCTCCCCCCCCTGGAACCGACGCTTCTGGCTGCTGCTGGCCGGGGTTTTCATCTTCCGCGCCTGCTTCACGGTGTTTTTTTGCAGCTATGCCGACCTTTCCGGGGATGAGGCCTACTATTGGGACTGGGGACGGCGACTGGACTGGGGCTACTACAGCAAGCCGCCGATGATTGGATGGCTGATGGGGCTGGTGGGCTGGCTCACGGGCGCCTGTGACATCGGCATCCGGATGACGGCGCTGGTGCTGGGTTCGCTGACGCTGGCGTCACTGTTTCTGCTGATGCGCCGGCTCTATGACGCCCGCACGGGGTTTCTGGCGGCGCTGCTGGTGCTGCTGACGCCGGCAAACACGGGGCTGAACCTGTTCCTGACCATAGATGCGCCGCTGCTGCTGTGCTGGTCGCTGGCGCTGCTGCTGTTCTGGCTTGCGGCGGAAAAGCCGGAGTGCGGATGGCGCTGGGCGGCGCTGACGGTCGTGCTCGGCCTGGGAGCCTTGAGCAAGCAGATGATGCTGGTGTTTCCGGTGCTGATGGTGCTTTTCGCCTTCGCTTCCAGTCAGGACCGCGGGCTGCTGCGCCGTCCGGGCCTGTGGCTGTCCATTTTTGGCGGCGCCGCCTTTTTGATCCCCGTGCTGCTCTGGCAGCAGAAGCATCATTGGATCACACTGGAGCACACCGCCCATCATTTCAACACCAAGAGCCTGGGGTTTGGCGGCTGGCTGGCACGCACCCTGGAATGGCCGGGGGTGCAGGCCCTGGTGTATTCGCCGGTGATTTGGGCGGCGATGGTGGTGGTCCTGGTGTTTGGCATCACCCGGTGGGGAGGGATGGGCAGGCGGGAACGCTACCTGCTCATCAGTTCGGTGCCAGCGCTGGGTGTGTTTACGCTGCTGGCCCTGCGTCAACGGATCAACCCAAACTGGCCCGCCGTCTTCTGGGTGCCGGCTCTCCTGCTGGTGGCGGCCTGGTTTGCCGGACATCTGCCAAGGCCTGGCATGCAGTCGTGGCGGCGCTGGGCCTTGCGTTCTGCCGTTGTGGTGGTGGTCCTGGCTCATGGGATCGTTCCTGTGGTCCTGCTGACCAGCCTCAAGGGGCACAAGAAGCTGGCTGAACTGCGTGGCTGGCGCGAGACCGGGGAGCAGGCGGGGAAATTTCTTGAGCAGGTGCCGCGACCTGGAAACACGTTTGTCCTCGCCCTGGGGCATCGTTACAACGCGGCCCAGATGGCGTTCAACATGCCGCAGCACCCCCGGGTTTACCGCTTTGAATCCTCAGGCCGTCCCATGTCACAATATGAGATCTGGCCGGGGGCCGAGGAGCGGATGGGGGATGATGCGCTGATCCTCACCTCCAAGGGGCTGCCGCCGGCGGTCTCCGAGTGCTTCGAATCGGTGGAAAAGAGAGGCCGGGTGCAGGTGCCGCTGGGCGACGAGACCCGGATCTATGACGTCCATCTGGGCATTCGCCTGAAGGAGTGGAAACCGATTGCCCAACCAGAATTGAATCCATGATTTCCTGGGACTACCAGCTGCTGCACCTGATCAACCGTGACTGGAGTCACCCCTTCCTGGATTACTGGATGCCGGCGGTCTCGGCCGTGGACAGCTGGATGCCGCTGTTCATCATCGCGCTGCTCGTGGTGGTGTGGAAGGGGCGTCTCCGTGGCGTGATCTACATCGTGAGCCTGGCCGTGGCCCTGGGGGTGGGTGACGGCCTGGTGTCCAAGCACTTCAAGGTCATGGTTGGCAGGGAACGTCCGGCCTGTTCCACCGAGGGGTTGCTGGAGCGTGACCTGGGCAAGGCCATCCCTGGATGGAAAAGGTTTTTCGAGCCCCTGCGAATCGTCCCCACCCGCATACGGCCGGGGTTTCGGACAAACTCCTTCCCCAGCAGCCACACCATCAACATGTTTGCCGTGGCCACCATCACGGCCCTTTTTCACCGGCGATGGGGCGTCTTCGCCTATGTCCTGGCTTTCATCGTGGCCTACTCCCGGTTGTACTGCGCGGCCCACTGGCCCAGTGACGTCATACCTTCGATGGGCCTGGGGATCCTGATCGGGCTGGTGGTCGGAACCGGGGTCCCGAAGCTGGCTGGCCTGGGTGTGTCCTGGCTGCGTCTCCGCTCAGGACGACCGTAGGATGTCCGCCTTGTTTCTGAAAAGTCGGGTCGAGAAATGTTCCGCACGGACGTTCTACTGTCCGTCATTTCTGAGTTCATGCGCAAAGTCCTCGCCCTTCTCCTCTTCGCCGCTGCCGCGGCGCTTGCCTTCCTCGCCCTTCGGCCTTCCTCCGGCGAGGGCGGCTCGGGGCGTCTGACCGTCTATTGCGCCGCCGGCCTGAAGAAGCCGGTCGAGGCGATTGCGGCTCAGTATGAAAAGGAGACGGGAACCAAGGTGGAACTGCAGTTTGGCGGGTCGGGCACGCTCCTCAGCCAGCTGAAGATTGCGAAGCAGGGCGACCTGTTCATTGCGGCGGACGACGGCTCCCTGGCGGATGCCAGAAAGACAGACACCATCCGCGAAGTCCTGCCCGTGGCGTTGCAGCATGCGGTGATCGCCGTGGCCCAAGGCAACCCCAGGGTCATCAAGGGGCTTGCGGATCTGGAAAAGCCCGGCCTGAAGCTGGCCCTGCCGAATCCCGAGGCGGCAAGCGCAGGCAAGGTGGCGAAGCGCCTGCTGAAGGAACGCTGGGAGGTTCTGGCGAAGCATGCGGCCGTGATGAAGCCCACGGTGACCGAGATCGCCGCGGACGTGAAGCTGGGTGCATGTGATGCGGCGCTGGTATGGGACAGCACCGCCAGCCAGTTTGGACTTGAGGCCGTTCTGCTTCCGGAGCTTTCCGGACATGCCGAAAAGGCCAGCGTGGCCGTGCTGAGCACCGCACGTTCATCGGTGGAGGCGCTGAAGTTCGCCCGTTACCTGGGCGCTCCTGAAAAAGGCGGCGCTGTGTTTGCCGCACAAGGGTTTCAGCCGGCGGGTGGAGACCGCTGGGCGGTGAAGCCGGAACTGATCCTTTACAGCGGTGGCGTGAACCGCCCTGCGATTGAAGCATTGGTTCAGCAGTTCGCCGACCATGAGGGCGTGGGCGTGACGACGGTGTTCAACGGCTGCGGCATTCTCTGCGCGGCGATGAAGACGATGAAGGACACGGCCAACCCCAAGTTTCCGGATGTCTATTATGCCTGCGACGTGTGCTTCGTGCCGCCGGTGGCGGAGAACTTTCCCGAGGCGGTGCTGCTGACGGAGTCTGAGATCGTGATCGCCGTGCCGAAGGGCAACCCCAGGGGCATCCGCACCCTGGCGGACCTGGCGCAGCCCGGCCTGCGGGTTGGGCTTTGCAATGCCGAGCAGTCCACGCTGGGCTTCATGACCGCGGGCATCCTGCGCAGCATGAACCTCCTGGAAGGCGTCATGAAGAACGCCTCCAGCCAGGTGCCGACGGGCGACTTCCTGGTGAACCAGCTGCGCACCGGCGCGCTGGACGCCGCCGTGGTCTACCGAACCAACATTCAGTCTCAGCCGGATCATTTTGAAGCCGTGCCCCTGCCTGCGGACAAGGCGAAGGCCATCCAGCCCTTCGCCGTGCGCAAGGATTCCCCGAACGCAGCGCTTGGACACCGGCTGCTGGACTGGCTGAGGAATCACAAGGAGAGCTTTGAGAAGGCGGGATTCGTCTGGCGTGGCGACAGCGTGCCGGTGAAGAGCGGCGAGCTTGAGATTCCCGACTACCTCAGGCAGAAGTGACGGTGATGTCGCGTCGAACCTGCCTTTTCCTGCTGCCGTTGACCGGGCTTGTCTTCGGCTGCAAACCCATGCCGGTGGCCGGGCCAGCCCTTGAACCTCCGGCAATCAACCTGCCCCAGGCGGCCAGGGGCCTGGATGCATCCGAGGCCGCCGCATGGATCCAGGCCAGATCCTCCCCGATGATCCTGGATGTTCGCGAAGACTGGGAAATCCGCAAGTTTGGCGGAATTCCAGGTGCGGTGTGGGCGGACTTCCTCAACGAACAGCGCTTTGAAGAGGCCGTGGCGAAGCTCGGCAGGTCAAGGCCCTGCCTTGTCTACTGCGCGCTTGGCGGACGATCCCGCCAGGCGGTGGCCAGGCTGGCGGCAAAGGGCTTCACGGATCTTTCCTGGCTGGAGGGTGGCTTTGAGGCCTGGGTTCAGTCAGGGAAGCCGGTGCGGCGTTGACGAGGCCGGGCACGCTGCCGTAACCATGCAGGGACGCCTTGGATTCCGGCCCTGGCAGGACCAGGTCAAAAATGCTGACACCGGTGCGACGCTGGCCTTCATACCGACGGCCGTCGCTGGCTCCGAAGACGACCGGCTTGCCGCTCTTTTTGTTCGTTCCCAGGAAGAGCATCACATGGGTGACCGGGGTGCTGCGCCTGGCGGATTCGTAGGTGCCTGACCAGAAGACGAGGTCGCCGGGCTTCAAATGTGCGAACTCCGGATGATCGAGCGAGGCGGCCAGTTTGATCCTGTGAAGACGACCCTTTCCTGCAATCCAGTCACACATCGCGTCGGACTGCCTGGGCACATCCTTGATTCCTGAGCTGCTGAGCAGGTGATGAATGGTGCCCGAACAGTCCATGCCTCCCCGTCCGGGATCGTTGGATCCAAAGAGGTAGGTGAGGTTCATCCGGGTCAGGGCCAGCGCGGAACGGATGAGGGACTGAACCTTCTCCGGCTGTGCGCTGAGCTCTGCCAGGCCGGTCTCGTCCATCGTGCTGACCGCCGCAGGCCTGCGGACCTCCTCCGCCGGGGCTGGCTGGGCGGCGGCTTGTGGAAAGAGGGCTGAGAGAGGGAGAAATGCCAGAAGGCGGAGGTTCATCGAATCAGGTCTTGTTTATTGTTAGTCCTTCCCGCCGCCGGAAGCTGCTGAAAAGTCTCCGGAAAGGCGGGGCTTCGGCCACACCCATGACGACGGACGACCACGCCAAGTTCCCAGGGCTTTTGAAGGATGCTGTTCAGAAGAATACCCTTGGGAAAGGCTGGAAGCAGCATGAAAAGGCTAGATTATTTAAGATTCCTGTAGTACTTATACAGCTAAATCAATTTTTTCGCGACAGCCATGCCTCGCCGCCCCGCCTCCACCCTCGATTCTCCCACCATGGGTTCCGCCACCGCAGAGGACAATGTGATCCGCTTCGATGACGCTCCTGAGTTTTCCTTTCGTCAACGTGACGACGACTCCATGGAAGACATGGAGCAGCAGGTGAAGGAGGCCCAGCGCCGGCTGGCCGACCTACGCGCCCAGCAGGAGGAGGTGGAGCGGCAGAAGCAGATCCTTGAGGCGCTGCGCCAGAAGCAGGAACGCTTTGTCAGCGGCAAAAAGGAGGTCACGGACAAGCTTGAGCGCGCCCTGCGCTCCATCGTGGATGAACTGGAGGAGGCCCGGCGCCGGATCGAGGACCTGGCGGTGACCCAGAAGGATTTCGAAGACCGCCTGGACGATCTGAGGACCTATCTGCCGGAACGCTGGCAGCGCAGTCATCTCGACCATGAGCTGGACCGTGCCCTGTCCTCGCTTCAGGATGCCGAAGTCAGCTATGAGAAGGGCGTGCACCGCCTCATGCAGCACCGCGCGGCGGCCCAGCTGGAGCCTGTCGTGATGTCGCCCATTCATGCCGCGATCGCTCCCCATCATGAAGTTGAGGAGGCGGCGGCCGATTCCATCCTGCATTCCAGCCACACCGGCGGCCGTGATGACCTGGTTTCCTGGGCCCGCCGCGGCCTGGCCTTCAACGCCGCCCTGATCACCGCCCTCGTGCTGCTGCTCATCCTCGCCCGGATGATGTTCTAGACCTAACCGAAAGTTCACCCCTGGTCCGCTCCCGACTTGCCATGAACCAAAAAGTCCGCACCCAGCGCCTCCGCTACGCCTCCGACATGCTGGCGGCCCCCCTGCCCTCCGCGAAGCCGTCCAGGAGGCAGATCCGCCACCTGGAATCACGTTCACGTGAGCTTGAGGAGGAGATTTCACGGCTTGAATGCACCATCGCCGCAGCACCTGCGGCGATGCGGCAGCACCGTCTGGCCACCCGGGACACCCTGCCGGCGATCCGTCCTTCCGCATCCAGGAGCAGGCCTGCCGCCAGCAAGCTCCCCCTGGTTCAAAAGCGTGCGATGCAGAAGGCCCGCATGGCCAAGCTGGTCGAGCTTCTCATCGTCTGCGGCGTCCTGGCTGCCGCAGTCGGCTGGCTGCGTCAGTGGCTGAACTGGTGACCTCTAGGCAATCCGGGTCACAGCCGACAACCAGGATCCTGTCCTCCAGCGCCTGCCAGCGGACATGCCAGCCGTCGATCTCGGTGGCGTACTCCCTCTCGGCATCCTGGTGATAGGCGGGCTGCGGCTGGCCGGCGAGCGACTGCTCAATCACGGTCTGGGCGGCGGCTGACGAGGGCTGCGCGCAGTGCCACTCCACCGGCAGCGCCTCTGGCGCACTGTCGGCAAAGCTGCTCGTCGCCTCCGGAACGGAGTCGGCGTAACGGACATAGGGCTTGATGTCGATCACGGGAGTGCCGTCCACGAGGTCCACACCTGAGACCCAGAGCCTGGGGGATTCCGGGCCGTCCAGCTCGACCCTGTCCAGCTTCACCACGGTCAGAGCCAGACGGTTGGGGCGGAAGGGTGAGCGTGTGGCGAAGACTCCGCGCCGTTCGTTTCCACCGAGCTTGGGCGGACGCACGGTCAGAGACTGCGGCTCCTCCTCGACCCGGTGAAAGCGCGTGATGAGCCAGAGATGGCTGAAGGCCTCGATGCCCCTGACCGCCTCGGCCCGCCGGTAGGCCGGTTCAAACTCGACCACCCCCCAGGCAGCCGGAGCCAGGCCAGACTGCCGAGGCACCCCAAACTTGCCGGTATAACAAGTTTTGAGGGTGGCGATGACATGCAGCTGGCTCATGCGCCAAAATGCCGGGCGTCAGCGGCGCGGCAAGCGGTCTTCAGCCGGACAAGAATCCTTGCCCGAAACGGCATTTCCGCCCATTCTAAACGCCCTCTTCACCCCCTCCGACCATGTCCTTCATCCACGATGACTTTCTTCTCGCCTCGGCTGCCGCACGGCGCCTTTATCATGAGTTTGCCAGGGAGGAGCCGGTCATCGACTACCACAACCACCTGCCGCCGCGTGACATCGCCCAGGACCGCCAGTTCCGGAACCTGCATGAAATCTGGCTCGAGGGGGATCACTACAAATGGCGCGCGATGCGCTGCAACGGCGTGCCGGAGCGCCTCATCACCGGTGACGCCTCGCCGCGTGACAAGTTCCTCGCCTGGGCGGCCACCGTGCCGCACACCCTGCGCAACCCGCTCTACCACTGGACCCATCTTGAACTGAAGCGCTACTTTGGCATCGATGAGCTGCTGAATGAAAAAACAGCCCCTGCCATCTGGGAGCAGACCGAGGCCATGCTGGCGCGGCCGGAGATGAGCGCGCGCGGCATCCTGCGCAGCCAGAAGGTGCGCGCCCTCTGCACCACGGATGATCCTGCGGACGGCCTTCCCTGGCATGAGAAGTGTGCGGCGGATGGATTCGAAACGGGCGTGTATCCGACCTTCCGGCCTGACAAGGCCTATGCCATCACGGACCCGGTTTCCTGGAACGCCTGGTGCGAAAGGCTGGGCAGCCAGTCCAACGTCGATGTGAACTCCTTCGACAAGCTGATCGAGGCGCTGGACCGCCGGCATGAGGCGTTTCACGCGGTTGGCGGACGGCTGAGTGACCATGGCCTGAACCGTGCCTTTGCCTCGCCCCAGGGCGAGGATGCGGCCCGGCGTGTGTTTGATCGATATCGCGGGGGCGGTCGCGCCGCCGCCGGCGCCGAGGAGCTTGAGGTGCTCGCCACGCATGTGATGCTGCATGTCGGCCGGATGAACGCCCGCCGTGGCTGGACGATGCAGCTTCACCTCGGCCCGATCCGCAACAACAACGCGCGGCTGGCCCGTGAAATCGGCGCGGATGTCGGCTGCGACAGCATCGGGGATTATCCGCAGGCCGAGGCTTTGTCGGCCTTCCTGAACGCCCTGGATACCGAAAGCGCGCTGCCGAAGACGGTTCTCTACAACGTCAACCCGGCGGACAACTACGTGTTTGGCACGATGGCCGGGAACTTTGCCGACGGCACGACGCCCGGGAAGGTGCAGTTCGGCTCCGGCTGGTGGTTCCTCGACCAGAAGGAGGGCATGGAGTGGCAGATCAACGCCCTCAGCAACCTCGGCCTGCTCAGCCGCTTCATCGGCATGCTCACCGACAGCCGCAGCTTCATGTCCTTCCCCCGCCACGAGTACTTCCGCCGCACGCTCTGCAACCTGCTCGGGGCCGACCTGGAGGCAGGCCTGCTGCCCGCGGACTTCGAGCTCGCCGGAGGCATGGTACGCAACATTTGTTACGCCAACGCGAAGGCCTACCTCGGCCTGGCGAAGTCCTGACCCCTGATGCCGTTCATGAAGACCCAGGCGATGCTTGCCATCCTGCTGACCGGGCTGCCGGTGCTGCGGGCGCAGGACGGGGCGGCGGCCCTCCAGCAGCTGCCCGTCGGCGCCGCCGATCCGCTGCCGCCCGACACAAAGGTCCTGTCGCAAAAGGCGGCTGCGGCCTTCGGCAAGGGCGACTGGGAGTCGGCCCGCGCCGCCTATCGTGAGATGCTCGCGCTGGATGGTGAAAATGCGCTTGTTTGGGCAAACCTCGGCGCCGTGGAGCAGCAGGCCGGGCAGGCCGGGGCGGCCATTGAATGCTTCGAAAAGTCCGTGCGTTTCAACCCCACGCTGGTGACCTCCTGGAACGCGCTCGGGCTTCTCCATGCGGAGAAGGGTGACAGCTACCTGGCGATCTCCATGTTCACCCGGGCGGTGCATGAGGATCCCACCGACGCGAGGGCGCACAACTACCTCGCCATCACCATGCGCAACCTGGGATGGAACACGGCGGCGGAATCAGAGCTGCTGCGCGCCATCCAGCTCAATCCCCGGTATGGCATCGCCCATTTCAACCTGGCGCTTCTTTATGTCGATCAGAAGCCGCCCAGCATCGAGCTTGCCAAGCGTCATTATCAAACCGCGCTTTCGCTGGGGGTGGAGAAGGATGACATCCTGGAGCGGAGGCTGAAGGAATGAGCTGGGATCTCCAGTCCGACATCGACGAATGGCGGAGCCGGGGATTGTGGCGGAGTTTGAGAGAACTCGAGTCCGCCCAGGGGCCGGTCGTGAGGGTGGGGGGCAGGGAGATGGTGAACTTCTCCTCCAATGACTACCTGGGACTGGCGGGATCGGAGTTTTTGAAGCAGGCCATGCACGAAGGCGTGGACCTGCATGGAGCCGGAGCCGGTGCGTCGCGACTTGTTTGTGGGACCCAGGCCGCGCATGTGAAGCTGGAGGAGGCCCTGGCGAATTTTAAAGGCGCCGAGGCCGCGCTTGCCTTCGCCAGTGGTTATGCTGCTGCGGTTGGAACCCTGCCCGCCCTGCTCGGAAGCGGGGACACGGTCATCCTCGACAAGCTGGTTCATGCCAGCCTGGTGGATGCCGCCCGACTGAGCGGCGCGACGATCCGGGTCTTTCCGCATAATCATCTCGGCAGGCTTGAAAGGCTGCTTCAGGGCGCCAGGGGTCGTGTGCTCGTGGTGACGGAGTCGGTTTTCAGCATGGATGGCGACCTCTGCCCGCTGGAGGAGATCGTCGGGCTGAAGGACAGGCATGGAGCCTGGCTGCTGCTCGATGAAGCTCATGCGGTCGGGGTCATCGGACCCCAGGGAAGGGGGCTTGCGGCCAAGACCGGGCTGGAATCCAAGGTGGACCTGCAGATGGGCACGTTGAGCAAGGCGTTTGGATTGAATGGCGGCTATGTCGCCGCCCGGTGCGAGGTCATCTCCTGGCTGGTCAACAAGGCGCGCAGCCTGGTGTATTCCACGGCCCCCGCCCCGGCCCTTGCCCATGCCGCCCTGGCATCATTGCAAAGGGTGGCGGGAACCGAGGGCGACCAGCTTCGCCGTCAGCTCTGGCAGAACCTGGAGCTGATGGCGGGGCGCAGGCCTGAGAGCGCCATCCTGCCCTGGATCATCGGGGATGAGGCGGCGGCGGTGGAGCGCAGCAGGGCGCTGGCCGAGGCCGGCTTCCTTGTGCCTGCGATCCGCTATCCGACCGTGGCACGCGGTGCCGCACGTCTGCGCATCACTTGTTCGGCGGCGCATCAGGAGGCGCAGGTGCGCTCCCTGAGAAAGGCGCTGATGTGAACGGGCCTTGCAATCCCTGAGGTCCTGCCAAGGTGCAGTCCGTGCAGATCCTTCACCTCTACATTTCTCCGGAACACAACTTCTTCGGGCATCACGGCCAGCCTGCGGGGCGTGCGCAGGTCATCGAGGTGGACTCGGTTGAGTGCGTCGCGGGAAAGGGGCTGGTGGGCGACCGCTTCTTTGGCTGGAAGGAAAACTACAAGGGGCAGGTCACCTTCTTTGCCCAGGAGGTTTATGAGAGTTTGTGCCGTCGGTTTCAGGTCAGTGACGTGGCCCCCTCCGTGTTTCGGCGGAACATCATCAGCTGCGGCGTGGACTTGAATGCGCTGATCGGCCAGGAGTTCGAGGTTCAGGGGGTGAGGTTCGCAGGCGTCGAGGAAAGCAAGCCCTGCTACTGGATGAACCAGGCCTTTGCCGAGGGGGCTGAGGAGGCCATGAAGGGCAATGGCGGGCTGCGTGCCCGCATTCTCACCAGCGGCGTGCTGCGTCGTCAGTGAGGCTGTTCCTGCGGCCGGTTCAGGGCTGAGGTGATCAGCCTCAGCCGCCGGATGCATGTAAACGCACTCCCCAGGGCGATGACGACCAGCGCCAGCCAGATGCCGGTGACACCTTCGTCCGCAGGATGTCTTGAACGCAACATTTGTTCGGCAATGGCGAGCAGCGTGCCTCCGGTCAGGACGGCCATGCGGTGCTGCTTGGCCATCGGGCCGATGAAGCTCTGCTCCCCCGTCAGCGTTCCCTGCAGCAGCCTGACATAGGCCGTGCCCATCGCCAGAACAGCGCAGGTCCATCCAAGCGGCAGGCTGTCGAACAGCTTGATCACCCCCGGCTCCACCTGGGTGCTGTAGCCTGCTCCGACTAGGATGAGCACATCCGCAAGCCTGTCCGGAACCTCATTGTAAACCGGCCCGGTGGGCGTTGCCCTGCCGCCTTCCACAGCCACCATGCCGTCAAGCATGTTGCAGAGCAGGCGAAGCTGGATGCAGGCGGCGGCGGCCAGCCAGCAAAGGGCGCAGGCGGACGGGGTCGGCATTTCAGGCGCCAGCAGGTAGGCGGCCATGGCGAGGCTGGCAAACAGCACGCTGAGTACTGAAATCGTGTTCGGGCGGGTTCCAGTTGAACCCACGGTTCTTGCCATGGACTGCGCCCACGCCGCATTTCGGCTCTTCAGGACACGACGAGGGCCTTTGGGGTTGTTTTCCATCCGGGCATTCTAGGAAACCTGGATGCAAGGGGCAAGCCCGAGGAGGGGACGCACATTTTCGAAAGCAGTCAGGCTGGCTGCCCTGGTTTTCGCGCCCGGCCCAAGAAAGAGATCGGCACTCACCCATGCTGAAATGAGGGTTCAGCGTTCGCAGGAGTGTTGAAAGGGTGAGGTGTAAATTTTATCATTATTGATATTAAATCGAAATTTATACCTTAATCACGAGAGGTCTGATTTTTTTCGTTTCTTGTGAACAGGTGACGTGAGTCTGTGCTGAGTTTGTGTCGATTTATAAATCATTGAAATAGAATAAGAAAGAAGAGTTCAATGACAAATGCCTGACATAGTTCTCACAAAATTGAGAATCGAAATTTACAGAAATTTGACTTAATGCGGATTTGGTAGTTGCAGTGATTCTGGTTTTTGATATAAATACCATAACATTAAAAATCACTGATATGAAACACGCCTTCGCCACCCTCCTCCGCACGACTCTCACCGCTCTGGTGGTTCTTGCAGCGAACGCCAGCGCTCAGAACGCACAGCAGATCGCCATGATCCGCCAGCAGCAGTGGGCCCAGTATCAGCAGCAGGTGGCGGTGTATCAGCAGCAGCTTGCTGCTTACAATCAGCAGATGGCCGCCTACCGCGCCCAGCAGGCGACAATCGTCCCGGCCGCCCGCCCTGTGGCTCGCGCCAGTGCCGCCAACAACCTCATCCGCCTGAATGGCAGCCAGGCTGCCTGCTCCGCCAGCCTGCCGGTCCAGGTTCAGTATCTGATCAATGCCGCGAACCACCTTCAGGACAGCCCTTATGTCCGCGGTGCCGGCCATGGCCGTGTTGAAGACCGTGCTTATGACTGCTCCAGCTCGACTTCTTATGCCCTCATCAAGGCCGGTTTGCTGAAGGCTCCCCTGACTTCTATCGGTTTTGCGAATTACGGCCAGCCTGGCGAGGGCCGCTTCATCACCATCTGGGTGAAGCCTGGCGAACATGTTTTCATGACCATCTGCGGTCTTCGTCTTGACACGAGCGGTGGCAAGGTGGGCGAAGGGCCCCGCTGGCGCACCAAGGGCCGCAGCTATGCTGGCTTCTTCCCTCGTCATCCTTTTGGCCTGTAATTCGCAAAAATGCGACGCATGGCGAGCTATTTTCAAACTTAAGAGACTCAACCAAACAGGCGGCCCTTTTTAAAACGGAACCCCTCTCAAAACCGAAAGTCGACTTTCTCAAAATTATGAACATCCAATCTTATTTCTCCAGCCATGCTTCTCAGGTGGAGACAGCCAACCACTCGTCCTGTAAAAATGAACTGGGCTGGAACTCCATGCCTTCCTTCACGGTTGCCGACATGGTGACGCCTGCTGAGGCGGAACTTGGCTGGGATGCGATGGGCGCCTGGGGCAGCCAGCTTCCCAAGAGCCGTGTCAACGAAGTCATCGCCAGCCTTGCGCCCGAGGCTGCCCCCGTGGGCGAACGCCGCCTTCTGGCCAGCTTCTGGCTTTCCATGGGAGTCCGCTCGATGCAGGCCTGAAGCAGGAACGACCCAGCCTCAGGAAACCGTGCCCCAGGAATGTTCCAGCAAGCCAGAGACCAGGCATGCCGACACAACCGCTAGGCGCGCCCGCTGACGCCAGAATTTCCCAGGGTTTGGGAGATGCTTGGTCATGGGTTTCTTGGGCCTTGGTCATTCCCCCCCAGGGCTGCCCCCCCTTTGTGATCTTCTCCCTTTGAAGACCTGGGCTGAATGCGTGCAGCGTCGCGAAGAAGGGAAAGGTGGCAGGGTTTTGATCCGTATGCAATTACCCCCCCTCCGTTATGAGCCCTTTTCACGAAACCGCCGCCGCTTCGCATCAGGTCAGCCGTCGACATGTATTGCGTGGTGTAGGGTCCCTTTTGACCCTGCCCTTTCTGGAATCCCTCGGGCATCGTGCCTTTGCCGCGCCAGCACCGGTGAAGAAGGCTCCGCTGCGTGCGGCATGGCTTTATGTCCCCAATGGAGTCAATGTGGATGAATGGTACCCGACAGGGGAGGGAACGGGCTATCAGCTCAGCACCTCGCTCAAGGAGCTCGAAAGGCACAGGAGTGACTTCATGGTGGTTTCGGGCCTGGCGCAGGACTTTGCCCGTTCTCATGGCAACGGCGGCGGCGACCATGCCCGCGCCACGGCCACCTTCCTCACCGGCTGCATGCCGAAGAAGACGGCCGGCTCCGACATCCAGCTCGGCATTTCCGTCGACCAGATCGCGGCCCAGAAGATCGGGCATCTCACTCGCCTGCCCTCGCTCGAGCTCAGCACCGACGGGCAGCGCAGCGCCGGCAGGTGTGACAGCGGCTACTCCTGCGCCTACCAGTTCAACCTGGCCTGGAAGAACGAGTCGATGCCCATGGCCCCGGAGATGGACCCCAGGCTCGTCTTTGAACGCCTTTTTGGTTACGGCGCATCAGGAGCCCGCGGCGCCGACGGCGCGCGCCGTCAGCGCCTGCAGAAGAGCATCCTCGACACCGTACTTGCCGAGGCGAAGTCCCTCCAGGGCCGCGTCAATGGCAACGACCGTCGCAAGATTGACGAATATTTCGAGTCCGTCCGCGACATCGAGATGCGCATCGAGCGCGCGGAGAAGTTCACGGCCCAGCTGCCCAAGGACATGCCGATTCCCGAGGGGGTGCCCGACAATTACGAGGATCACATCCGCGTGATGTTCGACCTCCTGACCCTGGCCTTCCAGACCGACACCACCCGCATCGCGACCTTCATGCTCGCCCATGACGGCAGCAACCGCAGCTTTCCGGACATCGGCGTGCCGGATGCGCACCACGGCATCTCGCACCACCAGCGCGACGCCCAGAAGCTGGCCAAGCTGGGCAAGATCGACCGGTTCTACCTGCGTCAGTTCGGCTACTTCCTCGACAAGCTGAAGAGCATCAGGGACGGAGAAAACGGCACGCTTCTCGACAACAGCATGATTGTCTGGGGCGGTGGCATTGCGGATCCGGACCGTCACAATCATGACAACCTGCCGATCCTGGTCGCCGGCCGTGCCGGCGGCACCTGGACGCCGGGCAAGCGTGTCGTGCTCCCCGGTGAAACCCCAATGACCAACCTTTATCTGTCGATGCTCGACCGCATGGGGGTCAGGGCGGAGAAGGTCGGTGACAGCAACGGCGTGCTGGAGGTCAGCTGAACGGATGCTTTCCTGACGCAGGCGGCCGGATGTCTCCTGCGGGCGACAAGCTCCTGCTCAGTCTGCTTGCCAGCCCCTGGGCAAGCCTTTATGAGGCCTGCATGGCAAACGGCTACGAACTACTCGACAGCGGCTCCTTTCAAAAACTGGAGCGTTTTGGCTCCGTCGTGCTGTCGCGCCCCTGCGCCCAGGCCGTGTGGCGCAAAGCCCGTCCTGAGTCCGAATGGCGCGCCGCCACGGCCACGTTTTTCCGGGATGGCGGCAACCAGTGGCGTGGCAGGGACCGGCTGCCTGAAAGCTGGGAGATCGACGTCGATGGCGCCCGCTTCCTGCTGAGCTCGACCGATTTTGGCCACCTGGGCATCTTTCCCGAGCAGCGGGACCAGTGGCGGCGCATCCGTGACCTTTGCTCGGACTATGCGATCCGGCACCATAGGGCCGCGCGTGTGCTGAACCTTTTTGCTTATTCGGGTGGCAGCACCCTGGCGGCGGCGGTGGCCGGTGCCGAGGTCTGTCATGTGGACGCCTCCAAGGGCATGGTGGACTGGGCGCGGAAGAACGCCTCTCTCAACCGGCTCGATGATCGCCCGGTTCGCTGGATCGTGGATGACGTGAACAAATTTTTGGATCGCGAAATCCGCCGCGAACGCAGCTACGACCTGATCATCCTGGACCCGCCGAGCTATGGTCGCGGTGCCAAGGGCGAGGTGTTCAAGATTGAAAACGACCTGCCGCAGCTGCTGAAGAGGATTGCTTCCCTGATGTCCGGGCAGCCCCTCGGGGTGCTGCTGTCCTGCCACACCCCTGAGCTGACCCCCGTGTCCCTGCATCACCTGCTCATCCAGGAGTTTGAGGGCAGGGGGACGCTGGATTCCGGGGAGATGCTGCTGCGCGGCGAGGAGAAAGTCCTGCCGGTCCCCAGCGGCAGCTACTGCTGGTGGCTGGCCTGAGAGAGTGGAGGTGCCTGGTTGTGGCCTTCCTTCGCCCTTGCCGCGAGGAGGGATTCGTGGCAGAAAGGCGTTCTCCATCCCGCATGAAATACGCCGATCTGCATCGCATCTACCACCAGCCGTTCTTTGACCTGCTCAAGCATGCCCGAGCCGTGCATGAGGAGCATTGGACGGGCAATGAGGTGCAGCTGTGCACGCTGCTGAGCATCAAGACCGGCGGCTGCAGCGAGGACTGCGGCTACTGCGCGCAGAGCGCCCGCTACACGACCGGGGTGCAGGCGGAGAAGCTGATGCCGCGTGAGCAGGTATTGGAGCGCGCGCTTGCCGCCCGGGCAGGCGGCTCCACCCGGTTCTGCATGGGTGCGGCCTGGAAGGGGGTGCGTGCGGGCACCCAGAAGTTTGACCAGGTGCTCGACATCGTCCGCGACGTGGCCAAGCTGGGCATGGAGGTCTGTGTGACACTGGGTGAGCTGGGGTCCGACGAAGCCCGTCAGCTCAAGGAGGCTGGGGTCACGGCCTACAACCACAACGTCGACACCTCGCCGGAGCATTATCCTAACATCGTCAGCACCCACAGCTTTGAGGATCGCCTGCGCACCATCCGCCACGCCCAGGATGCCGGCATGTCCGTGTGCTGCGGCGGCATTCTTGGCCTCGGGGAAACCATCGAGGACCGGCTGAAGATGCTGGAGGTGATCTCGGGGTTCAACCCGCATCCGGAGAGCGTGCCGATCAACGCGCTCATGCCGATCAAGGGCACGCCCCTGGGAGACAACGAGGTGGTGGACTCCTTTGCCTTCATCCGGATGATCGCCGTGACCCGCATCGCCATCCCCCGTGCCAAGGTGCGCCTGAGCGCCGGTCGCACCAATCTGAGCCGTGAGGCGCAGGCGCTGGCCTTCTTTGCCGGAGCGAACTCCATTTTCTATGGGGACAAGCTGCTGACGGCCGCCAATCCGCGGGCGAATGAGGACCTGCGCCTGATTCGTGACCTGGGCTTGACCGCCCAGGAACCCAATCCCGGGATGGTGTCACCCGGGGCCGATGAGATCCGCCCGCTTTCTCCTGCTTTTTACGAGGAAACGGCGGGTTGTGAGCTGACCGGCTGCGGTGGCGGTTGTGGCGGCTGATTTTTCCAGGCCGCACCCAAGAAAACCCGTTTTAGCACGTCCTGCCCTCCCGCCTTCTCCTCTTCCAACCGCCATGTCCGATCCCGTTCCTACCCCTGATTCTCCGGAAAACACGGCTTCGCAGCCGCCTGTCCAGCCGGGCATGGCCACTCAGCCGATGGGCTACCCGCCGGGATATCCGATGCAGCCGGGCATGGTGCCGCCAGGGTATCCTCAGGGCTATCCGCAGCCGATGGGCTATCCCCCGGGGTATCCAGTGCAGCCGGGCGTGATGCCGCCAGGGTATCCTCAGGGTTACCCGCAGCCGATGGGCTACCCCCCTGGGTATCCGATGCAGCCGGGCATGGTGCCGCCGGGGTATCCCCAGGGTTACCCGCAGCCGATGGGTTATCCCCCGGGGTATCCGATGCCCATGCCCCCCACAGGGGTGCCCGCTCCGGGTGCTCCCACGGAGGCTCCCGCCGTTGTCCCCGTTCCTGCTCCGGCTGCCGCCCCGGCTCCAACGCCCGCCCCGGTGCCTGCCGTGGCCGCCATTCCCGTTCCTTCTGCCGCCGAGGCCACCCCTGCCGTGGCGGTTGCGGTTGTTCCTGCGGACAGCGACGAGGCGGAGGCAGTGGCCGTGGCGGAGGAAATTCATGAGGAGGGCCACGTTTACCACCCTGCTGCGGTGCATCATTTCGAGTCCAAGCCGGTGAATCCGCTGGTGAGGATGTGGCGCAAGGTGGGTGGCGGATCGCTGACGCTGAGCCTGGCGATTCATGCCGGGATCCTGATCGTGGGCGGGGCCATCGTGGTGAGTTCGCAGCTGATCCAGAAGCAGGTGGACTTCCTGCCGGGCGGCGGCACGCAGCAGGGGGCGCAGGCCAGCGCCGAGATGAAGCACAAGGTGAATCAGAACAAGCGGAAGTCGTTGAACAAGACGATGCCGATGAAGAAGATCGTGAGCACGAGCAGCAACTCGGCGATCACGCTTCCGGACGCACCGCCTGACCTGCTGGACGTGCCGGACGTGAGTTCGATGATCGGCGGAGGCTCGCTGGGCAGCGGAGGCTTTGGCAAGGCGGGGTCGGGTGGTGGCTTTGGCACGGGGATGGGCATGGGCTCCATGCAGGGATTTGTCAGCCTGCCGCCTTCCATGAAGACCCGCTGCTCACCACAGGAGCGCTTGAAGAAGCTGGCTGAGAGCGGTGGGTCGCCGGAGTGCGAGCGCGCGGTTTCGAACTCGTTGGAATGGCTGAAGACGAAGCAGAACCCGGACGGTTCCTGGGGAAGCAGCAACAAGGCGGCGATGACCGGCATGACGCTGCTGTGCTTCCTGGGCCGGTGTGAGACGCCTGATTCGCCGTTCTATGGCGACAACGTCATGAAGGGCATCATGTACCTGATTGAGCTCTCCAAGAAAAATGAGTTTGGTGCGATCACGGAAGATTTCAAAGGCAACGCCGGAGCTTACGAGCATGGCATCGCCACCTATGCGCTGGGTGAGATGTACACGCTGGCGAGGCTTGGCAGCAAGGAGCTGCCGGGCATGAAGGACGCCTTCGTCAAGGGTGTCCAGCTCATCATCAAATGTCAGAACAAGGCGGATGCCGGCAAGGCCGAAGGTTCCTGGGACTATTACACGAAGAACATTTCCGAGGGCAATCCCACCTCCAAGCGTGAAGACCTTTCCGTGGCGGGCTGGCAATACCAGGCCCTGAAGGCGGCGAAGTTCACCGGATTGAAGATCGAAGGCCTGCACAGTGCGATCGACAAGACCTGCGACTACATCGAGCGCACCCAGACCAAGGATGGCGGCTTTGGCGTGGCCAACCGTGACCAGCACTACAACCAGTGGAGCCTTACCGGCACAGGGGTTCTGGGTCTGCAGACCCTGGGCAAGGGGCGCACGGCCTCCATCAAGAAAGGCATCGAGTTCCTGCACCGCTTCCTGGAGGCGGAGCCGCTCGACTGGCAGAAGAACTGCAACCTGTACTGCTGGTACTATTACACCCAGGCCTTCTTCCAGGCCGGTGGAGATGAGTGGAAGTTCTACAACCAGCAGTTCCTGCCGCAGATCCTCAACGCCCAGAACCCGGATGGCAGCTTCAAGGCCGGGAGGCCGAACTGGCCTTCCGGTAGCGACAACGGCAACCCCATCTACCGCCAGGTGCTCTGCACGCTCCAGCTTGAGGTCTATTACCGTTACCTGAAGGTTGGCGACCGCGAGGAGCAGAGCTTCTTTGACCGCCAGTAACGGCGAAGGTCGGCGGGTCAATCCTGCAGGGCGGGCACCTGTTTGCCAGCCTTGCGGGCGGTGGTGATGAAGGCTTCCTGAAGATAGAAGGGCTCAAGGCGGCGTGCCGACAGGTCCATGACCTCCTGGTCAGTCAGCCCTGTGACGATCTGGCAAAGCCTGTCGGCATTCGGCCGCAGAAGAGGGAGGTCGGAAAATCCGGCGGGTGAACGGGGGTCGAAGGAAACCCAGCTGGCGCCCTGCTCGACCAGCTCGGCCGCCTGCTGGGAGGTCACCAGGAGGGGCGGGCGCACCAGGTGTCCGTCTTGAACGCGGGCATGGTAGAACATGCCCCTTCGTGCGTCGCCGAGGACGGAGTATTCCTTCAGGCTGGCGGTGCAGATGGATGGCCAGCCGATGACGGGCCAGCCACGGGACAAGCCGACTCCCTGCGCAGCGGCGATGGCAATGCGGACTCCTGTGTAGGAACCAGGCCCGGTGCCGACGACCACGACGGCTTTTGCGTTTTCCGGCACATGGGTCAAGGCCTCCGCCAGGGGGGCGAACACCTGGGCATTGTGCGAACGTTCGGACTGAAACGTGGCTTCAAACAGCGGCTGCCCGTCCTGGCATAGGGAGATCATCCCCCGGGCGGTGGAGAGGTCGAGGGCCAGGACCGTGCAGGAGTTCATGATTGTTTTCATCAAGCTCCCACCTGACGCAGCCAGTCCGCAAGGTTGTAGTAGTTGGTTACCCTGGCCACCTTGCCGTCTCGGAGGTCAAAAAAGGCGCCCACCCGCAGGCGGTAGGTCTGGCCGGTGGCGGGCGGAAGGCCTTCGTCGGTGTTCAGGTATTTCCCGGAGATGTAAAACTCCGCCGCGCCCCGGCTGCCGTCATCGCTGGCAAACACCTGCAGTTCCTCCACGACCTCGGCATAACAAGAATCCATGCGTTGAAGAAAGGCGCGGAAGGCTTCCCGGCCCGCCTCCACGGCACCCTGGTTGATGCCGTGCGAGACATCTTCCGTCAACAGTTCCAGCATGGCCTCCCGGTCCTGGGCGTTGAAGGTGGCATAGTAGCGTGTGAGGAGGTCTTCGGCGTTCTGTCGCAGGGAGGTCATGGACAGACAGAGTGCTGTGCGCATCCTGGCCGTCAAGCCGGGGCGGGCAGCGGCCTGGAGGAGTTTTTTGGGAAAAGAAATTTTTCAGGGCCGGGCGGCGTATGGTGAGACGACATGTCCCCCCGCATTCTTATTCCATCCCTTGTTGCCGCAGCGACGCTTTCGTTCGCCGCCTACCCGGATTTCACCGCCACGATCCCCAACGGCGGGCCCCGGGGTGCCGAGTGGAAGCTTACCGTCACCGGCAACCGTCTCGCCGACTTTGAAAGCCTGATGTTCTTCAGCCCGGGCATCACGCAGAAAAGCGTCGAAAAGGTGGAGAACAACAAGGTGCAGCTCACCATTGCCGTGGCTCCGGACGTGCCGCTTGGCAACCACCTCCTGCGCATCCGCACCAAGTCCGGCGTCTCCCATGTCCGTCAGTTCTTTGTCGGTCCGTTCCCCAACCTGGAGGAAAAGGAGCCGAACAGCGAGATGGACGCCGCCCAGGCCATCACCTTCAACCAGACGATCGAAGGCGTGGTGTTGAACGAGGATGTGGACTACTACAAGATCACCGCCAGGAAGGGCCAGCGCATTTCGGTGGAGGCCGACGGCCTGCGCCTGGGCTACACCACCTTCGACCCGTACATCGCCATCATTGACAAGGACAGGTTTGAGAAGGCCTTCTCGGACGACACCATCCTGCACCGTCAGGACGGCTACTGCTCCTTTGTCGCCGAATACGACGGCGATTATTATGTGATGATCCGTGAATCCTCCTACCGCGGCGGCGGCAACAACTACTACCGCCTGCATGTCGGCAGCTTCCGCCGTCCCGACGTCCTGTACCCGGCCGGCGGCAAGGTGGGCTCCAAGACCCAGGTGCGTTTCATCGAGAAGGACAGCGCCTTTGAGGAGGAGGTCCAGCTTCCTGTGGAGGTCGACCCCGGTTACATGCTGCTTTCCAGGACCCAGGAGCCGGCGCCCTCGGGCAACCCGTTCCGCCTTGTTGAGTTTGACAACGCCCTGGAGGCGGAGCCCAACGACGAGCAGGCCAAGGCGACCGTGGCGCCCCATGGCGAGCCGATCGCCCTCAACGGCATCATTGAAAAGCCGGGTGACATCGACTTCTTCAAGGTGCCGTTCAAGAAGGGGCAGCAGGTCGTGCTTCAGGCCTACGCCCAGAGCCTTGGCTCGCCGCTCGACTCCGTGGTGAACGTATATAACGAAAAGGGTGGCAGCCTGGGCGGCAATGACGACGGCGGCGGCCGCCGCCGTCTCGACAGCAAGCAGACCCTGAACATCCCGGCGGACGGCGACTATTTCATCCGGGTGACCGACCACCTGGAGCGCGGCGGTCCCAACTTTGTGTATCGCCTGGAGCTTGTGGCCAGCCAGCCGCAGCTCACCTTCGCCTCGCCGCACTACTCGGTGAACGACTCCCAGTACCGCCAGTTCATGGCCGTGCCGCGCGGCGGCCGAATGGTGCTGCTGCAGAACTTCAGCCGCAGCGCCGTCAGCGGTGATTTCAAGTTCGAGGCTGCGGGCCTTCCCCAGGGCGTGAAGCTGCTGACCGAGCTGGCGCCCAAGGACCAGCCCGGCATGCCGCTGATGTTTGAAGCCGCGCCCGACGCCCCCATCGGCGGTGCCGTCGTGCCCGTCACCCTGAAGCCCGTGGATGCGACGCAGAAGATCGTCGGCAGGATGCGGCAGGAGTTTGACATCGTCCGGGCCGGCAACGTCGTCTACTACACCGAGTTCGAGGACAAGCTGCCCGTGGCCGTGGTCGAGGAGGCGCCCTATTCACTGGAGATCGTGAAGCCCGCCGTGCCGCTCGTGGCCAACGGCATCATGCAGATGAAGGTGGTCGCCAGGCGCAAGGAGGGGTTCAAGGCCCCGATCCGTGTGCTGATGCCCTGGAAGCCTGTCGGAATCAGCAGCCTCGGGGAGCAGACCATTCCTGAAGGCCAGAATGAATGCACCTTCCAGCTGGACGCCAACGGTGCGGTCGCCGCAGCGGCCCATCAGTTCACCGTCATGGGTGAGTCGGACGCCGGCAACGGCCGAGTTTACAACGCCGCGCCCTTCTGCGAGATCAAGACCGACACTGCCTATCTGGCCGCTCCCGCCATTCCGCTGACGGCGGTCGAACAGGGCAAGGAAGCTGTCATGGTCGCCAAGCTGGAGCTTCAGAAGCCGTTCAACGGAGAGGCAAGCGCACGCGTTGTCGGGGTGCCCGACACCATCCAGATCGAGCCGGCAAAGATCACCAAGGACACCAAGGAGGTTTCCTTCAAGGTCATCACGACGGACAAATCGCCGGTGGGCAAGCAGGGCAACCTGTTCGTCCTGGTGGACGTGCCGGTTGAAGGTGGTACCACGGCGCACCGCATCGCCCTGGGGTCGACGCTGCGCATTGACGCACCGCGCAAGGCCCCGGCCGCGCCGGCCCAGCCAGCGGTCGTCGCCCAGGCCAAGCCCAAGGAAGCTCCGAAGACGGCCGCGCCGCCGAAGCCCCTCTCCCGCCTCGAGCAGCTTCGTCAGGAAGCCGCAGGCAAGAAGTAAGGCGGTTTTTTTTCTTCTGGTTCCGGTGACAGCGCCCGTGATGTGGTTCCTGCTCGCATCCCGGCTTCCGGCTGTCATGATGAGCACAGAAAGAATGCGGCGGTTCATCATCATTCTGTTGTGCGGCGAGATGCTGGCCTGCACAGGCCTTGCGCAGACCTCCCCTGCCATGCTGCCTTATTCGCCGGGCATGACGGCGGATTCCAAGGGGCATGACTGGTATGTGGAGCAAAACGGCAGCCTGCAGCGCCAGGGAGACTCTCCTTCCATGATCGGCAGCTGCGCCGTGCTGCAGATCGCCGGGCAGACCTTTTACACCCAGCAGGCCCAGGTGACGCCGGATGGAAGGGTGATGCGGATGACCTCCCCGCAGGCCATGGGGGGCGTCAATGTCACTCGCACGATCACCTTGATGGATCGCGAGGGTGCCATGAGGTATGTGGAGGAGCTGACCAACACGACGGCGCGGGATCTCAGCCTGGTCGTCGAGCTGCGTCATGGATTTGGAGGTTCTGCGCGGGAGGTGGTGAGCGACCTGGGCCGGGTGTTCAAGGATGTGCTGAACGACCAGGAGTCAGGCGTCGCCGGCCTGCCGCAGGGTGCGGAGGGAAGTACGCCCGCGCTGCTCATCCTGGCACGTTCAGCCAGGTCGATGGCGCCGCTGAAGATCCGCGTGCAGAACAAGTACCAGGTCACGATGACCTTCCAGCTGACGCTTCCTGCCGGCGAGACCCGTTCGCTGGTGCATGCCCTGGCCCAGGTGGCTCTGCCTCCATCGGCGGACACCGCCCAGCTGGCCCGGGCCTTTGCAGCCCTGCGGCTGGACAGGCTGGCCAAAGGCCTGCCTAAAAGTGTGGTCAAGACGGCGGTGAACCTGGGCGGTCCGGTGTTTTCCATGGATCCGGCCTCCTGGTTTCCCAAGGACTACTGGGGACTGGTTCCGGCCGACTCCGACCAGCTGGCGCTTGGAAAAGGGACTCTTCTGAGGGGCAGGATGGAGGGTGGTTCAGTCGGCTGGCGCCGGGGAGGCACCACGCTGCAGGTGCCGAGGGAGCGTGTGGCGGCGGTCTCCGGGCCGGCTTTTGCGGGTGATGGCCGGTTCTGGCTCTGGCTGCGTGACGGTCAGCGCTGGCTGGGGGCGATGGAGCCGCCCGGATGCAAGTTTGCTCTCAACAACAGCTCGGAACTGCCTGTGCAAAACCTCGACAGGCTGGTGTTCGCCAGATCGTCGGATGAATGGAAGAAGCCCGAAGGGCTGCTGGCCGAGCTTGCCAGCGGTGAGCGTCTGTCGGTCGTTCCTTCGGGAGATGCCACGCTGAGGACCGAGTGGGGGAAGCTGGTGACGCCCTGGGCGGGTATGCTGGCCTGTCAACGGCTCGAGGGAAGTCTGGACAGCGTGTTTGTCCTGCGTTCCGGAAGCCGGGTCCGTGCCCGGTTTGAATCCGCCCGCTTCAAGATGAAGACGCCTGAATGGGGCGAGCAGGAAATCGCTGCGGAAGAACTGCGCCGCCTGTTTGTTCCCACGGCTGAACTGGAGGATGAAGAACCCGTGGTGAGCCACCTGGAGCTGGTGAATGATCAACGCCTGGTCGGACGTGTCACGGCATCGACATTGACGCTGGTGACCGAGGCTGGCCCTCTCACCCTGGCTCCCTCCGTGATTCGGGAGCTGCGCGAGGCCGAGGTGGCTGAGGGGCAGCCTCGTGAGTTTGAGGCGGAACTCTGGGGCGGAGGCGTGGTGCGCGGCCCCCTGGCGGCCGGGGAGCTTCCTGTGGAAGGGGAGGGGTTTCGCTGGGAGCTGCCGGTGCGGCAGGTCGTACGGCTGGTCAACCCGGCGCCTGTCGCCGACGCCACGCTCATGCGCCGCATCGGACGGCTCATCCAGGACCTTGGGCATGATCAGTGGAAGGTGCGAGAAGCCGCCACGACCGCCCTGCGGGAGATGGGGACGCTCGCCCATGCCGGTCTGCGTGAGGCGTTGAAGTCAGCGGCGGACGCCGAGGTGGTGCGGCGGCTCGAAGAACTGCTGCAGGAGTAGCGTCCGGATCCAGGGGCGTCTGCAAGGCGCCTTTTTACACCTCGGACAAAACTATTCAGGGCCGGGCGGCGTTTTGAACATGAGTCTCCTGCCTTGACTCTCACCCCGCCCCCATTGACCGTTTCACCCTGCATGTCAGACACCGTCGCCTCCCCCTCTGCCGCCCCCTCCGTTCCTGACCAGGAAACCATCGCCAAATCCGCCTCATGGGTGCAGCCGCTGCGTTCGGAGATCGCCCGGGTGCTCGTGGGCCAGACGGCCCTTGTGGACCGCCTTCTCGTGGCCCTGCTGACCAACGGCCATGTTCTGCTGGAAGGCGTGCCCGGCCTGGCCAAGACGCTGGCGGTCCGCACCCTGTCCAGCGCCCTGCAGGCCACCTTCAAGCGCATCCAGTTCACGCCTGACCTGCTGCCGGCGGACGTGGTGGGAACCATGGTCTATCATCCGAAGGACGGCACCTTCTCGCCCCGCCTCGGGCCGATCTTTGCCAACCTGGTGCTGGCCGATGAAATCAACCGCGCCCCGGCCAAGGTGCAGAGCGCCCTGCTGGAGGCCATGCAGGAGCGCCAGGTCACCATCGGCGAAAACACCTACAAGCTGCCGGACCCCTTCCTGGTGCTTGCCACGCAGAACCCCATCGACCAGGAGGGCACCTACACCCTGCCGGAAGCCCAGCTCGACCGGTTCCTGCTGAAGGTCCGCGTGGTCTATCCGACACCCTCCGAGGAGCGCCAGGTGCTCGACGCCATGGCCACCAGCACGCCCAAGCTGGACGTCAGCCAGATCATCGACGCCAAGCAGATCATCGCCAGCCGCGCCATCGTGAACAGCCTCTACATGGATGAAAAGATCCGCGACTACATCGTCGCCATCATTCATGCCACGCGTGATCCGGGCGTGATCGCCCCGCATCTGAAGCTGCTCATCCGCTGCGGTGCGTCACCGCGTGGCACGATCAACCTGGCCCTCGCCTCCAAGGCCCTCGCCTTCCTCGCCGGACGCAACTACGTCACCCCGCAGGACATCAAGGTCCTTGCCCCTGACATCCTGCGCCACCGCATCCTGCTCAGCTATGAGGCCGAGGCCGAGGGCGTGTCCAGCGAGGACGTGATCCGGCAGCTGCTCGACAAGCTGCCTGTTCCCTGATCCACGTCACCTTCCTGACTGCGGAAGCAGGGCAGGGAAGGTGGTCATCATGAGGTCTGCAGACGGACAACCGTGAAGCCAACCCCACCAGAAACCGAAGACGAACGCCTCACGCGCATCCTGAAGAGGGTGCGCAGGATCGAGCTGGTCACGCGCGGCATCGTCAAGGAGACGCTTGGCGGAGCCTATCACTCGCGCTTCAAGGGGCAGGGGATCGAGTTTGACGACTTCCGCGAATACCAGCCCGGTGACGACGTGCGCTTCCTCGACTGGAACGTCACCGCCCGCATGAACGACCCCTATGTCCGCAAGTACATCGAGGAGCGCGAGCTGACCGTCATGCTCGTGGTCGACGTGAGCGGTTCGGGCGACTACGGCAGCCAGGAGGACAGCAAACGCGAGCGTGCCGCCGAGGTCGCGGCGGTCTTCGCCTTCAGCGCGGTGCAGAACCAGGACAAGGTGGGGCTGATCCTCATTTCGGACCAGGTCGAGCACTACCTTCCGGCGCAGAAGGGAGGCTCGCACGCGCTGCGCTGCCTGCGTGACATTTTGAACCACCGCCCGCAGAGCCGCCGAACCAATCTTGCTCCCGCCCTGGACCTGGCGCTGACACGGATCGCCCACCGGGCGCTGGTGATCGTGGTGTCGGACTTCCTCACGCCGGACCAGGCCTGGGAGCACAGCCTGAAGTCCCTGGCCGCCAAGCATGACGTCGTCGCCGCACAGGTGACCGACCCCAGGGAATGGGAGCTGCCGACGGTCGGCAGGGTGTGCCTGCAGGATCCTGAAACCGGCGAGCAATATGTCGTGAACACCTCGCATCCGGCCGTGCGCCGCCATTACGCCGCCCGGATGAGCGAGCGCCAGGAGGCGCTGGGCCGCAGCCTGCGCAAGCATGGCGTCGAGCGCCTGGACGTGCGCACCGATGACGATTACGTGCCCGCCCTGAAGGCCTACTTCCGCAGCCGGAAAAGGAGGAGGAAATGAAGGTCTTGCCGTTCCAGCCAGTGATTGCCCAGCAGGCCGGCCAGGGGCCGCCCCTGCAGCCGCTGCCGCATCCTGAGCTGCCGGACCCCGCCCTGGTGACCTCCGGTCCTGAATGGTGGGTCTATGCCTCTGCGGGCGGACTGGTGGTCATCCTGCTGGGGCTTGTCATCTGGCTGCTGATGCGACCCGCCAGGACCTCGCCGCCGCCCATGAAGAAGCCCTACGCCGCCGCGATGAACCGCCTGCGCGACATCCTGGCGAAGGCCTCGCAGCAGCCTCCAGCCAGGACCGCCGCCGACGTCTCCGAGACGCTGCGCATCTATTTCCACGACCGCTACAGGATCCCCGCCCCGTTCCGCACGACGAACGAATTGTTTGTCAACGGAGGCATCCCGGCGGCCTCGCCGCGGCTGCAAAGGTACGCCCCCCTGGCCGAGCTCTGGGACCAGCTTGCCTTCGCCCCCGTGCCGGCGGACCCGCAGCAGGCGGCCGAGCTTGTGCAGAAGGCCATCTCACACCTTGAGGAGGACCGTTCATGAGCATCCCCTTCCTGCCCGGCATGATCTTCGGCCGCCCCGAATGGCTGCTCCTGCTTCTTCTCCTGCCCGTCATGGCCTGGTGGCGCGGGCGGACCGGCAAGGCGCCTGCGATCGCCTTTTCCACCGCCTTTGTGCTGCGTGAGATGGGCGTCCGCACCCGCAGCGCCCGGGGCGGCTTCACCCTCGGGCTTGTCCTCCTCAGCCTTGCCTGCGCCATCATCGCGCTCGCCAGGCCGCAGAAGGTCATCTCCCACGACGAGGAGAACACCGAGGGGATCGCCATCTGCCTCACCGTCGATGTTTCGCTCTCGATGCTCATCGAGGACTTCTACATCGGCGGCAGTCCGGTGAACCGGCTGACGGCGGCGAAGCGCGTGATGCGTGACTTCATCCGCGGCCGCAAGTCCGACCGCATCGGCATCGTGGCCTTTGCCGGCGCTCCGTATTATCCCTGCCCGATGACGCTCGACCGCGAGTGGCTCGAGTCAAACCTGGAACGCGTCCAGACCGGCGTCATGGAGGACGGCACGGCCATCGGCTCCGGACTCGCAGCCGCCGCCCGCCGCCTCGACAAGGAGACCGTGCCCAGCAAGGTCATCATCCTGCTGACCGACGGCGCCAACAACAGCGGCAAGCTCAGCCCCCAGGACGCCGCCAAGCTGGGCGCCACCCTAGGCATCAAGATTTACACCATCGCCATCGGTACGCCCGGGGTTCACATGATCCCCCTGCCCAACGGCCGCGTCATCACCAGTGGACGCCAGGAGTTTGACGAAGCCACCCTCCAGGCCGTGGCGAACATCGGCGGCGGGTCATTTTACATGGCTCAGGATCTCAGCGCCCTTGCCGACATCTTCGAGACCATCGACAAGCTGGAGAAGAAGGAGATCAAGAAGCGCACCATCTCCGAGACCGAGGAGCTCTTCTTCTATCCGCTGGCCGCCGCCGCTTCACTGCTCGGGCTGGCCCTGCTCCTGCGTTTCACCTTCCTGAACGCGGCCCCGATGGCCGTGGCCACCTGACATGTCCTTCCTCGCCCCCAAGATCCTCTGCTGGCTTCTTGCCCTGCCTGTCCTTGCAGGCTTCAAGGCCTGGGCGGACTGGCGTGCCCGGAAGGTTCAGGCGGCCTTCGCCGCGCCCCGGCTGCGCGACGCCCTGGTCTCCGGGGTCTCCAGCGGCCGCTCCTGGCTCATCTTCGTCTTCCAGGTCCTGGCCCTCGCCTGCTTCATCATCGCCCTGGCCAGGCCCTGGTGGGATGAGGACAAGGTGGTGCAGCAGGAGTCGGGGCGGAATGTCATCATCGCCATCGACAGCTCGCGATCCATGCTCGCCAACGATGTCGTTCCCGACCGTCTGACTCGCGCCAAGCTTGCCGCCCAGGACCTGATGCTGTCCCTCAAGGACGACCGTGTCGGGCTGATCGCCTTCGCCGGCAACGCCTACCTCCAGGCGCCGCTCACGACCGATCATGACGCCGTGGTGGAGGCCATCCAGTCGATTGATTTCACCTCGGTCCCCCGTGGTGGAAGCGAACTGGGACGTGCGTTGAAGCTCGCAATCGAGACCTTTGAAAAGAGCCCTGCCAGGAATCATGGCCTGATCCTGTTCAGTGACGGCGGCGAGCCAGACAGCGAGATCAGCGCCTATGCGCAGCAGGCGGCCAGGAAGAACATCCTGGTGCTCACCGTCGGCGTGGGCACCGAGGGGGGCGCCCTGATTCCCGACCCGGATCCAGACCGCTCCGGCGATTTTGTGCGTGACCGCGAAGGCAACGTCGTGAAGACCCGGCTGGAGCCGCAGCCGCTGCAGGAGATCGCCGCTGTCACACGCGGCCGCTACCTGAGGCTGGGGTCACAGGGACTGGCGGCCGACGTGGTCCGCAGCCTGGTTGCCAGCCTTCAGGCCCAGACCAACGCCGCCCGTGAAATCGTGAAGCCGATTGAGCGTTTTTACTGGCCGCTGTCTATTGGAGTGCTGTTACTTTTCGCCGCCTGGATCATCCGCCCCGCCGCCCGCATGAAAACGCCCGTGACCCCGCCCGTCTTCGCCCTGCTGGCCTCCCTGCTGCTTGTGCCCGACGTCGATGCCGCCGATCCCGGCTTCCTCGGATCCGTGCTGGGCTCGAAGAAAAATGCCGAATCCGTCGAGGCCCACGAGGCCTACAAGCGCGGCGAGTTTGATCATGCCGCCAAGCGGTATGAGGAACTACTCAAGCAGTCGCCGGGCGTCCGCCAAAAGCCTCTTTTCGCCTACGGCATGGCCGCCTCGGCCTTTCAGCTCAAGGACTATGACAGGGCGGTCGCCGGTTACAGCCAGGCGCTGGAAAGCCCTGACTCCAAGGTGCAGAACCAGGCTCACCGCGGCCTGGCCCACAGCCTCTATGACCAGGGAGACAAGGCGCTGCCGAAGCAGCCGAAGTTCACCCTGAAGGCCTGGCGTGACAGCGTGAGGCATTTTGACGCCTCGCTGGCGATTGATCCCGGCAACAAGGAGGTCCGTGAGAACCGTGACTTTGTCCAGAAGCGCCTCGATGAACTGCAGCAGCAGATGAACCAGCAGCAACAGCAGGGCGGCAAGGGTAACAAGGGCGACAAGAAAAAAGGTCAGAAGGGCCAGAAGGGCGAAAAAGGCCAGAAGGGCCAGGAAGGTGACGAGCAGGAGGGCGACAACGGTGACGAGGAAGGCGAGGGCGAAGGTGAGGATGACAAGTCACGCAAGGAAAGCCTGGGCAAGAAGGACGGCGAGGAGGAGGGGGAAGGCGAGGGCAAGGAGCACGACAAGGAAGGGCAGCTCCAGGCTGGCGAGGGTGGTCGTGACGAGACGCCCGAAGCTCGTGCAGCGCGTGAACGTCGTGAGGCCGAGATGGCTGAGAACCAGCAGAACGAGGCCACCGGTTTCAGCCGCAATGAGGCGCGGTCCTTCCTCCGCACCTACGCCGATGACCAGAAGAAGGCCATGATTGTCCGGCCCCGCGATGAACCTGTACGAGGCAAGGACTGGTAGGCGCAACACATCCCTGAGCATTCATGAATTTCGCAGGCTTCCGTTTCTTGACCCCGCATCCAGGCTGGCTGCCGTTGCTGCTGGCGCTGCTCGTTTCCTCCCTGGCCCAGGGCGCCACGATCCGCGCCTATGTGCAGCCCTCCACCGCCCGGCCCAACCAGGTGATCAACTATGTCATCACCGTCCAGGACGGCCAGGTGAACAGCGTGCCGAACCTGCGCTTCCCCCTGCAGATCGGCCAGACCAGCGGGGTCAGCACCTCCCAGCAGATCCAGATCATCAACGGACGCCAGAGCGCCTCCATCCAGCTGTCCTGGGGCATCACGGCCACCGAGCCCGGAGAGTTCGTCATTCCTCCCCAGACGGTGGTTGTCGACGGCCAGCCCCTGACCACGAACGAGGTCAAGCTCACCGTTGAAAATGGCGGCGGGGCCTTCCCCAAGAACGACCAGGATCCTTCCCAGGATGACGCCAACCGGCCGATCCTTCAGATCGAGCTGGGCAAGAAGGAGATCTACCAGGGCGAGGTCGTGCCGGTGAACGTCAGCCTGTATGTGCCCCGTCAGGTACAGCTTCGCAGGCTGGGGCTGATTGAGATGGAAAAGAGCGACTTTGCCATCGCCCGCTTTCCTCAGACGAACGAGCAGTCCAGCACCGTCATCGACGGCATCGGTTACTATGTTCTGACCTTCCGCAGCACCCTTTCCTCGCTTCGCACCGGAGATCTGAAGGTCGGCCCCGCCAACCTTGAACTGCTCGTCGAGGTGCCGGCGGAAGGTCAGCAGCGCGGCGCCTTCCCTCCTGGCTTCGGGCAGAACTTCCCGCCCGGCTTCTTCCCTGGAATGTCCGAGCCCAGAAAGCTGGAGGTCAAGAGCCAGCAGGTGACGCTGAAGGTGCTGCCGCTTCCAGCCGAGGGCAGGCCCGCCAGCTTCAGCGGAGCCGTTGGTGAGTTCCAGATGAACGCCTCGGCCTCGCCCACGGACCTGACTGTCGGCGATCCCGTCTCGGTCGACCTCGTGGTCGCTGGTGCCGGAAACTTTGATGCGCTGAACACACCCGCCCTGGTCTCGGCCGGAGGCTGGAAGATCTACCCTGCCAAGCGCTTCGTCATCGAGGGGCCGATGGATCAGAACCAGACCCCGACGGTCGAACGCAAAATCGGTTACACGCAGGTGATCGTCCCCGAGGCGGTGCACCCCAGCGTGCCCGCCTTTGAGCTGAACTACTTCAGTCCCTCCCAGAAAAAGTACGTCACGCTGCGCACCGAGCCCATCGCCCTGAACATGAAGCCCGCACCGGTCACGGCTGCTGCGGAGTCGGCCGGTGCCGCAGGAGCTCAGGTTGTCGCCGAAACTCCCGTCGCTCCTCCTGTGGCGGACCCTCAGGCAGACATCACCGACATTCTGGTCCGGCCTCCCGCCAGATCCCGCTGGCTGGCACCGACAAGCACGCTGCTTCTGCGCAGCGGCACCTTCTGGACGCTGCAGGGAGCCCCCGTGGCGCTCTTTGCGATCGCCTCTGTCCTGGCCGTGGCGCGCCGCCGCCGGGAGTCCCGTCTGGCAGGGCGTGCCGGGGAGCTTCGGGCCGCCTGGCAGAGCTTTGAATCCCAGGCGTCCCGGGCGGATGATCAGGAGTTTCTGCGCGGCGCCGCCCAGTTCATCCAGGTGGCGCAGTCAGGCCGTCCGGTTCCTCCTGGTCCGTTGAAGGCCATTCTTGACCGCTATCAGGCCACCAATTTTTCCGCCGCCCACGGGCCTGCCCTGCCGGATGCCGAACGCCGCGAGATGCTGGCCACCCTGGCCGCCCTTTTCCGGCAGACGCTCGCCCGGCTCAGCCTCCTCCTGCTGACATCGCTGCTCCTCGTGAATGGTTCCGTGTCGGCCGCCGAGGCCCCCAAGGCAGCTTCGGCAAGCCCTGATGCGGTTTATCAGGAAGCCGTCGCTGAAATCGAGAAGGGCAACTTCAACCGTGCCCAGTACCTGGCCGAGTCGCTGGCGAAAAAGAAGCCGCCGCAGCTAAGCGCCGAGGTTTTCCAGATCATCGGCCACGCCAGGTACCGCCAGGGTGACATGGGCCGTGCCGCGCTCTGGTATCAGCGCGCCCAGCTTCTCGATGGAAGGAATGCCGAGCTGAAGCAGAACCTTCGCCACATCCATGAAAGGACGCGCTACCTGAGCTTTGGGGAATCCTCACCGCTGCGCCTGGCCAGTTTTTACCTGAGCACCAATGAGTGGCTCATCCTCGCGGCCTCTGGTGTCTGGCTCATCTTCCTTTCCCTGGCCTGGCGTGTGCTTGCCGGCGCCGACCGCAGGTCTTCCTGGCCGGTCGTGGCCAGTGTCATCGGGCTCTTCATTGCCGTCCCGGCTTCCACTTTTGCCGCTCTTCGCCCGCTTGGACCTGAGCGGGTGAAGGACATCAGCATCGTCACCCAGCCCGATGTGAACTCCTACACCAGCGCTACGGTGACCAGTGGTTCCGTGATCTCACTGCCGCCCGGCAGTCAGGTGCGCACGCTGGAAACACGCGGCCCCTGGCTTTACGTCGAAATCCCCGGCTCACCAGAAAACCTGCGAGGCTGGGTGGAGGCTGCCGCCGTGACGCCGCTGTGGACCTGGGATGCCAGCCTGGTGCCCTGATCGGAAGGTCGGAAGGAAGTCCGTTCGTCAGCTTCAAAGTCCAGTGCCAGAACGTTGGCAAAGAGGGCAAAGGAGCGAAGAAAAGACTCGACTTAAGGTATACTGATATTTATTTAAAGTTAAATATACCCGCTTCATCCTTTCCGCAGGCACCTGTTTAGAACCTTCTTCCTAACCCAGTGGTCGTGCGACCCCGATAGTACGCTCCATGAGCTTTTCGTTCCGCACCATGTTCCAAAACAGCCATGAGGCCGGCCAGCAGGCTGGCAGAGCTGTGATGGATCCCGCTGGCACGAGTCCGGCTGCCCTGTCGTCCGCCATTATGCAAGCCGCCCTTCCGCTCAACGCCGTCAGTCCGTTTGGAGGTCCGCTTTTCAAGGCCTCAGCAGGAGAGCAGGCTGTGGCAAGCCCGGTGGCGGGATCCCCCTTTTCAGTGTCGTCCGCCGGCCCGGCAAATGTGCCGCTGACCGTGGGTGATGTGATGCCGCAGCTCCCTCCGGAGCTTGCCAGGTCGGGGGCCCTGCCTCCGGATCATCCGGTGGCTCTTTCCAGCCAGGTGATTGATGAGGCCTTGCGCAGCGGTCGTGCTTCAGTGCCGGTTTTTGAAGTCTACCGGGTGTGCCCGGCCCTGTTTCAAGCGCCGGTTTCACCGCAGGATCAGCGCATGGTGCCGCTTCCGGCTGCAAAGCTTCCGCACTTGATTGCGGCTTCCAGGGGAGGCCAGGCTGAGGTGCCTGCCCCGGTTCCTTCATCCATGGTCAAAGCTTCGCCGTTCATGATGGCGGTCATTCCTTCAGAACCGGCTGCTGCGATGCCTTCTGCATCGGCCGAGGCATCGGTTGGAACGGGTACGCTGCTGCCTCCGAAAAGACAGGGTCCCCCACCTGCGCTGGCGGATGTCGGCAGGATGGTTTCTCCTGATGTGGCCCTGCCCGGCACGGCGGCGGCTTTTCCCATGAGTCCTTTTGCCGTGGGGGCAGGGGCAAATCCAACGGTGCAGGCTGCACCGTCGGCGTCTCCTTTTGCGGTCCCTCCTTCGGAGCCTGCATCCGCCCAGCCGCCCCGCATGGAGCAGGCTGCGTCACCCTTTCAAACAGCGCCTGTCCCCGCTTCGCCTTTTGCCCCGGCTTCGCCTTCCACTCCGGAAGCTCCGCCGACACAAGCTGCGGATTCTCCTTTTGCCGCCGTGTTTGGCGGCAAGGCGGTGCCGGTCAGCCCTCCTGGCATGGAGGCTCCGCCTTCACCTGCTCCTGGCGTGTTCCCGGCCCAACCCCCTGCGGACGCTGTTCTTCCATCCTTTGGATCGGCCGCTTCCGCTCCTTCCCAGGCCATGGGGGGCGGAATGGTCAGGATCGCCCTGGCATCCTTGTTAAAGGGTTACAGCGTCGCTGAACTCGGCTTTGACCCCATGGTGGTGCCGGGCTGGATCACCACGGCCCTGCCCTCCCATGTGGCCAGGGAGCTGGCGATTTCATCGACGCCGCTTGTCGAGCTTGGCCTGCTGGTGGATGGCATCACGGACGTAGGATTCCGCAACGTGTTGAACACGGCCAAACGCGAGTTTCAGATGCGGGTGGATCCCGGGGTTCTTCAGCAGGCGCTTGCCGGCAATCATCCCCCTGGCGGCCTGCCCAGCCTGAGCAACCTTGGACCCGGTTCACTCAACGCCGCTCCCAAGCCTGCGCCTTCGTTTGGGGCTCCTCCTGGCGGACCGATGCGGGTCGAGCCCTCCGCGCCTCCGACATCCTTCACGCCGCCGCAGCCATCGATGCCCTTGACGCCTGCGACGCCGGTGCTGAAGCCGCCGCAGCAGGCGTCACAGGCGCTGGAAACCGAGGCGCCCTCGCCCTTCCTGGTGCCCGCCGCAGCCTCGAAACCTTTGTTTTCACCCGCCACCGCCAGGGATCCGTTCTCGGTTCCTGCGGAATCTGCCGCATCTTCCTTGGGTGCTGGCATCGGAATGCCACAGGCTCCCAGGCATCAGGACTTCATGGCGAGCAGTCCGCAGACCAGGGAAGTGCCGGTGGCGGTCCAGGTTCCGCCCTTGCTGACGCCAGCCCCGGGAAGTTCGTTCCTGGGTGGTGATGCGGACAAACCCTCAGGGGATGGATTTGGCAGTGATCAACTGCTGGGCCGCGTCTCCAGCTCCACTGCAAGCTGGAACGAAGCGGCGGTCACCAGCGCAATGGGTGAGTCTCCGGTTTTTCCGCCGGCCAAGGAGGCTCCGCTCATCGAGCTTCCGCCTGCAATGCCTTCCCTGGACGAGCCTGCTGAACCTGAGCGCGGCTGGGCGGCGTCGCCCGCCACCCGTCCGTTCATCGCGCCGAAGTTTGATGACATGCTGCCGCCGGTGCCGGTGGAGGAAGAGCCGCCGCGTCTGCGGAAATCCTCGCCGCCCCCGCCGCCCCGTGCGGCTGCCAACGGCAGTTCCTCGAATGTCGGGGTGCAGGCCCATGACTCGGATCCTGACCAGATCGTGCTTCGTGCCCTGCTGGACACGGACTCAGACCTCGAACCGCAGAAGGTGGTGGAGCTCACCTGCAGGCTGCCGGGCATTGCCGCCTGCGTCTGCCTGCATGACGGCAGGGCCATCTCACATGTCGGCGCCCACAAGCCGCAGGCCCGGGAGTTCCAAAAGCAGGCGACCCAGCTCGCCCAGCACCTCAAAACACTCGCCCCGCTGATCGGCATCGATGGAGCCGAGACCTTCACGATGAATTCCGGCGACCGACTGATGACCTTCTGTTTTCCAGACCGGGCCATCCTTGGCGTCCTGCATGATGCCGAGCCCACCCTTGGCCTCAGGGATAAGATTACCTTGATCGCCAGGGAGCTTTCCCGCATGGTTTCCTGACATGCCGGCCATCGACGCCCAGGAGCGCACCGTGCGCTTTAAAATCGTTTACTGCGGGACTCCGCTGAGCGGAAAGACCACGAACCTGCGTCAGATCCACGCACGGCTTGACCCGCAGGGCAGGGGTGACCTCGTCAGCCTGTCCACCGCACAGGACCGGACGCTGTTCTTTGACTTCCTCGCTGTGGAAAGCCAGGCCATCCCCGGCTACCGCACCAGCTTTCACCTCTACACTGTCCCCGGCCAGGTCACCTACAACGCCACGCTGCAGCTTGTGCTGAGGCAGGCGGATGGGGTTGTGTTTGTCGCCGACAGTCAGATGGACCGCCAGCGCGACAACGTGCACGCCTTCCAGGCCCTGGAGGCCAACCTCCGCCTGAACGGCTCCAGTCTGGACCGACTGCCGCTAGTGCTTCAATACAACAAGCGTGACCTGCCGAATTCTGCTCCGGTGGAATACCTCGAATTCCTGCTCAACAACCGGCCGGTGCCGCACCTCAGCTTTGAGGCGGACGCCAAGAACGGCCGCAACGTGCTGGCCACGCTGAACGCCATCACCCAGGCCGTCGTCGCCCGCTTCCAGGAGGCCCGTGAGCAGCATCGCGAAGTCCTGCGTGATGTGATCGCCGCCTGATCAGGCCTGGAAAGAAGGCTTCCCAGGCCTCCGGTGTTCTGGCATGATCCAGGCATGAAGGCCCGCCTTTTTCCCGTCCTCTGCCTCCTGCTTCAGGCCTGCGTGGCGCCACCCGAGGATGGAGCCGTCTCTTCCAGAAAACCGTCCCGGGTAAAACCCGGCTCTTACAGCTACCCACAGCCGGGCAGTGCTTCAGGCATCTCGGCCCAGGACGCCGCGACCACCATCCAGCCGGGGGAAACCTCCAGCGCCTACCGCCTGCGCCAGGAGCGTCAGCAGCGAGACGCAGTTCCGGATGCGCAGGTGATGTATCATCGCAGTGAGCAGGACATCCTGGGCCGCAGCTCCGAGTCCGGCATCTACCGCAGCACAGGAGGCGTGACCGAGGAGGTCCACATCGGCAATCAGCAGATCCCGGTGGTGCCGGGCCAGCGCCTCGGGCCAGCCCCCGCTTACAACAACGTCTATCAGGGCGGTTATGTGCCGCCCGGCACCACCGGCATCTACGATCCGCGCACCGGCCGTGTGCTGCGCGTGCGCCGCTGAGGTGACGTTGACAAAGGCCGTGGACCGCACGTTCTAGCCGTATGACCGAACAGCGCGACTGGTACGACACGCCGCTTTATTATGACATCATCTTCGACGCGGACACGTCGAAGGAAGGTGCGTTCCTTGAGGACGTATTTGCCAGGCATGGGCCCGGTGGTCGTTCGCGCCAGCTTCTGGAGCCCGCCTGCGGCAGCGGCAGGCTGGTGCTCGAAATGGCCCGGCGCGGCTGGAAGGCGAGCGGCTTCGATGGCAGCCCGCGCATGCTCGAATTCGCCCGCAATCGCTTGAAAAACGCCGGCATGAAGGCCCGGCTCTGGGAGGACTGGATGCAGAGTTTTGAATTGCCGAAGCCGCAGCTTTTTGACCTCGCCCACTGCCTGGTCAGCAGCTTCAAGTATCTTCAAAGCGAGCGTGATGCCGCCGCCTGTCTGCGCCGTGTGGCTAGCTGCCTGAAACCTGGCGGGCTTTTTGTGCTGGGCGTGCACCTCACCGATTACACCCGGGCGGCGGAGGAGCATGAACGCTGGAAGGCCGAGCGCGACGGCATCCGCGTCGTCTGCAACACCCACACCTGGGCGGCCGATCCCCAAACGCGTCTGGAGAAGCTGCGCACCCGGCTGCGGATCACCCACGCCGGCCGCACTCACACCCAGGAGACGAACTGGCAGTTCCGCACCTACAACGCCGCCCAGATGCGCGCCCTGCTGCGCAAGGTGCCGGCCCTTCAGCTGGTCGAATGCTACGACTTCACCTACGACATCCACGAGCCGCGCCGGCTTGATGACAGCTACGCCGACATCGTGCTGGTGCTCAGAAAGGATACGGACTGATCTCAAACTTCTCCGAGTTCTTGCTTTCGAAATAACCGGCGCTGACCTTGTCGCTGAAGAGCGCGACCCAGTTGCCGAAGGCATCGAGGGCGAGGGTGGTGTCGTAGCTGGCGGCGAGGTTGGGACGCGGCTTGGTGGTCTGGCCGCGGGCGGGCTTGGGGGCGTCCTCGGGGTTCTTTTCCTTCAGCCAGCGGACGATGGTCCAGGGGGCGAACTCCAGTCGCACCTCGGCGCTGTATTCGGTTTCCAGACGATACTTCAGCACGTCAAACTGCAGCGGGCCGACGGCGCCCAGCAGGGGGATGCGGACGACGGCGTCAGGCAGTTCGAAGGGCTGGGCCACGCCCTCCTTGAGGAGCTGGTCAAGGCCGTCGCGGAAGCGCTTGAACTTGGCGGTGTTTTCGTTGTGCAGGTAGGCGAAGCACTCCGGGGCGAAGCGCGGCATTTCGTCATACTTGATCGTCGGATCCTCGGAGAGGGTGTCGCCGATCTGGAAGCCATAGTTGCCCACAAGGCCCACGACGTCGCCCGCCCAAGCTTCGTTCACGGTCTCACGCTCCTGGGCGAAGAGGCGCTGGGAGTTGCCAAGGCGCAGCTTGGCGCCCGTGCGCGTGTTGGTGGCGGTCATGTCGCGCTGGAAGCAGCCGCTGACGATGCGGATGAAGGCCACGTGGTCGCGGTGACGCGGGTTCATGTTCGCCTGGATCTTGAAGACAAAGCCGGAGAAGGCCTCGTCGGCCGGCTCGATGATGCGTTCACCGACCAGGCGTGGGGCGGGCGGCGGCGCCATGGAGAGGAAGCCGTCGAGCATGAGCTGGACGCCGAAGTTGTTCATGGCGCTGCCATAGAAGACGGGCGTGATTTCGCCCCGGCGGACTTTTTCCAGGGAGTAGTTGGCACCGACACCATCGAGCAGCTCCAGCTCCTCGCAGACCCGGGCGTAGACGAGGGGCGGCAGGGCGTTGCGCACGCTCTCATCCTCGATGCCCTTCACATTGACCGGCGCACGGAACATGCCGCCGACGGTGCGCTCGAAGAGGTGCACCTGGTTGGTCTGGCGGTCAAAGATGCCCTTGAAGTCCACGCCGTCGCCCAGGGGCCAGTTCATCGGGCAGGAGGCGATGCCGAGCACGCGCTCCAGCTCGTCGAGCAGCTCCAGCGGCGGACGCGCCGGGCGGTCGAGCTTGTTCATGAAGGTGAAGATGGGCACGCCGCGGCGGCGGCAGACTTCAAAGAGCTTCAGGGTCTGGGACTCGATGCCCTTGCCGGCGTCGATCACCATCACGGCGGCGTCCACGGCGGTGAGCACTCGGTAGGTGTCCTCGGAGAAGTCCTTGTGGCCGGGGGTGTCGAGCAGGTTGATGACGGCGTCCTTGTATTCAAACTGCAGGACCGTGGAGCTGACGGAGATGCCGCGCTGCTTCTCCAGCTCCATCCAGTCGGAGGTGGTGGCGCGCTGGTTTTTGCGGGCGGTGACGCTGCCGGCGAGCTGGACGGCCCCGCCGTAGAGGAGCAGTTTTTCCGTGAGCGTGGTCTTGCCGGCATCCGGGTGGGAGATGATGGCAAAGGTGCGGCGGCGGGCGACTTCGGAGGCGGCGGACATGAGCGGGGCGGGAAGGGGGCGGCCTTCTTCGCCCCTGGGGGAGGGATTCTCAAGGATGGATTCCACCTTGCCACCGCCCCGGGCCGCTGTTAAATCACCGGTCTGTTTTATGGCAAAAATCCAATTCACCACCCCCGAAGGCCAGAGCGGCGAGGTCGAACTCAGTGCTGAGCGCCTGACGCTGGGCCGTGCCGACGACAACTCCATCGTGCTCGCCCATGAGTCGGTCTCCAGCCATCATGGCGAATTCGTCTTTGACGGAGCCGGCTGGGTGTTCAATGACCTGGGCTCCACCAACGGCACCTCCGTGGCCGGCCAGCGTGTGGAGAGCCTGGAAATGGCGAACGGTGGCTCCTTCAACATCGGCCACCTCGAGGTGGTTTTCTACGGTGATCAGGCCGAGGAGGCCGCAGCCTATGTTCCTGCTTCGCAGAGCGTCTCCCACACCGGTTATGGTGCCACGGCCATCGACAAGTCCCGTCGTTCCGGATTTGGCGCGAAGCCCAAGCCCAAGAGCAACGGCTATGCCCCGCTCTATGCCCTGGCCCTGATCGCCCTCGGAGCCTGCGGCTACGCGGTGTTCACCTTCCTGAACCTCTCCGAATAATGCGGTGAACGAGGCCGGATTTCCGCTGTCGGCCTGACCGGCCGGCAGCTTTCTTTTTCCCCCCAACCCCCAAACTGCGGCGTCGTGCCGCCCCCTCCAGAAATGTCCAATATCATCGTAGTCGGCGCCCAGTGGGGCGATGAAGGAAAAGGCAAGATCGTCGATTTCCTGACGGAGAAAACCGATGTCGTCGTGCGTGCGGCAGGCGGCAGCAATGCCGGTCACACCGTCATCAGCAACGGCCAGAAGTACATCCTTCACCTCATCCCCAGCGGCATCCTCTGGGAGGAAAAGCTGTGTGTCATCGGCAACGGCGTCGTGCTGGATCCCATCGGGCTCCTGGAGGAGATGGCCAAGCTGCGCGGCCAGGGCGTGAAGATCACCGCCCAGAACCTGAGGATCAGCGAAACCTGTCACCTGGTGATGCCCTACCACAAGGCCCTCGACCGCGCCCGTGAGGCGCGCCGTGGAGCCAAGGCCATCGGCACCACCGGACGCGGCATCGGCCCTGCCTACGCTGACAAGGTGGAGCGCAACGGCCTGCGGGCCATCCTGCTGACCCGCCCTGACAAGCTTGCCACTGAGCTTCGTGACCGCATTGTGGCGAACAACGAATTCATCGTCGCCGCCGGCATCGAGGCGGTCCCCGTGGAGGAGACCGTGGAGAAGATCCTCTCCGCCGCGAAGGAACTGGCCCCGCACATCACCAACACGGCCGTGGTCTGCCATGAGGCGATCCAGGCCGGCAAGAGCCTGCTGTTTGAAGGCGCCCAGGGCACCTACCTCGACATCGACCACGGCACCTATCCGTTCGTGACCAGTTCGAACACCACCACGGGCGGCGCCTGCACCGGTTCCGGCGTGCCGCCACGGATGATCGACAAGGTCGTCGCGGTCTGCAAGGCCTACACCACCCGTGTGGGCAGCGGTCCCTTCGTGACGGAAAATGATTCCATCGGCGACATGCTGCACAACATGGGCCGTGAGTTCGGCGCCACCACCGGGCGCGCCCGCCGTTGCGGCTGGCTGGATGCGGTCCTGGTCCGCTATGCGGTCATGATCAACGGCGCCGATGAACTGGCGATCACCAACCTGGACGGCCTCGACGGGCTCGATGAGGTGCAGATCTGCACCGCCTACCGGCTGCGTGGGGAGGTCATCCACTACCCGCCGAGCACGGTGGAGGACATCGAGGCCTGCGAACCCGTCTATGAAACGCACCAGGGCTGGAAGCAGGACCTGAGCGGCATCACGAGCTTTGCCGACCTGCCGCCCCTTGCGAAGGCCTACCTGAAGCGTGTTGAGGAACTGACCAAGGCGCGCGTCAGCCTGCTTGGTGTCGGTCCCGCCCGTGAGCAGACCCTGGTGGCGTAAGGCCCCCCATTTTATTTCTCCCGCCTCAAGACAAGGCCGCCGGTGAAGGTTTGATCCTCACCGGCGGCCTGCTTTTTGCGGAGAAAGGGGGGCGTGTGTCAGCTCAGCGCCTCGGGTTCGCCATGATGGTCCAGGGCGGCCTTGACGAATCCGCGGAAGATCGGGTGCGGGTCGTTGGGCTTGCTCTTGAACTCAGGATGAAACTGGCAGGCCACAAAGAAGGGGTGCTCTGGCAGCTCGATCATCTCGGTCAGCCCGCCCTTCTGGGAGACGCCGCTGATCTTCATGCCGTGGCTTTCGAGCTGGTCCTTGTAGTCGTCGTTCACCTCGTAGCGGTGACGATGACGTTCATGAATGACGTCCTGGGCGTAAAGTTCGCGGGCCTTGGTGCCAGGCAGAAGCTCGGTGACCCAGTCGCCGAGGCGCATGGTGCCGCCGAGCTGCTTCACCTTTTTCTGCTCCTCCATCATGCTGATCACCGGGTAGGGCGTGCCCTTGTCAAACTCGGTGCTGGTGGCCTCCTTCATGCCGCAGACATTGCGGCAGAACTCGATGACGGCGATCTGCATGCCCAGGCAGATGCCGAAGAACGGGATGCCCTTCTCGCGTGCATAACGGGTGGCGGCGATCTTGCCCTCGGTTCCGCGGTCACCGAAGCCGCCGGGGATGAGGATGCCCTGGAGGCCGTTCAGATAGATGTCCGGCCCGGCCTTCTCGATGGCCTCGGCGTCGAGTCGCACTACGTCCACCTTGGCGTCCTTGTAGGCGCCGGCATGGGTGAGGGCTTCGTAAATGCTCTTGTAGGCGTCCTGGAGCTCGATGTACTTTCCAACGACGCCGATGCGGACGTGGTGGGTGGGATGAATGACACGCTGGACGAAGTGACGCCAGCGGCTGAGGTCCGGCTGCGGTTTGTCGATCTTCAGGAGCTGGCAGACGGTGTCGTCCATTCGCTGCTCGTGCAGCTTCAGCGGCACCTCGTAGATGCTGTGCTTGACGTCACGGACTTCGACGACCTGTTCGTTAGGCACGTTGCCGAAGAGGGAGATTTTTTCGCGCACGTCCTCGTCAAGCGGGTGCTCGGTGCGGGCGAGGATGATGTGCGGGCTGATGCCGATCTCACGCAGCTTGGCCAGGGACTGCTGGGTGGGCTTCGTCTTCAGCTCCTGGGCGGCCTTGATGAAGGGCACCAGGGTGGCGTGGATGAAGAGCACGTTGTCACGGCCGGCCTCGATGGCGAACTGGCGGATGGCCTCCAGGAAGGGCAGGCCCTCGATGTCGCCGACGGTGCCGCCGATCTCGGTGATGATGACGTCGCCGCCCATCTTCTCGGCCACCTCGCTGATGCGTTCCTTGATCTCGTTGGTGATGTGCGGGATGACCTGGACGGTGCGGCCCTGGTATTTTCCGGCACGCTCCTTTTCCAGGACGCTCATGTAAACCTGGCCGCTGGTGAGATTGTTCAGCCGGGAGAGGTTGGTGTGGGTGAAGCGCTCGTAGTGGCCCAGGTCCAGGTCGGTCTCCGCGCCGTCGTCGAGCACGTACACCTCACCGTGCTCATAGGGGTTCATCGTGCCGGGGTCGATGTTCAGATAGGGGTCGAACTTCTGCATGATGACCTTGAGGCCGCGGAGTTCGAGCAGGGTGGCGAGGGACGAGGCGGCAAGGCCTTTTCCAAGGGAGCTCACGACGCCGCCGGTGACGAAGATGTATTTCATGATGGTTTTCGGTTCGCGGTTGTCCGGCCGAGGTTCAAGCAGTTTGTGAAAGGAGATGTGCTTCGATGGCGTCGGCCTGTTCGCGGGTGTCCACGCCGGGCGAAAGCTCGTTCGTCAGGACGACGCGCAGGCGGGTGCCGTTTTCCAGGGCGCGAAGCTGCTCCAGGGACTCGGTCTGCTCCAGCCGCGAGGGCGGCCAGGCGACGAACTGAAGCAGGAAGCCGCGCTGAAAGCCGTAGATGCCGAGGTGCCGGTAATGCCGGGTGTGTGCGGAGGGGTTGCGTACGAACGGCAGGGGCGAGCGCGAGAAATAAAGCGAGTCGCCGTTCACGTCGAAGACGACCTTCACGACGTTGGGATCCTCCACCTGGGCCGGGTCGAGGATCGGCGCGGCGGCCGTGATCATGGAGATGGTTGGGCCGTTCTGAAGGGCTCGGGCCAGGTCGTCGATCAGGGCGGGGGAGATCAGCGGCTCGTCACCCTGGACGTTGATGATGGTGGCATGGTCAGGAAACGCGCCGGCCGCCTCCGCGATGCGGTCGGTGCCGCTGGGGTGATCCGGGGAGGTCAGGACGGCCCTGGCGCCAAAGGCGGCTGCGGCATCGACGATGCGTTCGTCGTCGGTGGCGATGACGATGTCATCAACGGCCCTGCAGTCCTGGCAGCGTTCCCAGACGTGCTGGACCAGCGGTTTGCCGGCGATGAGGTGGAGCGGTTTTCCCGGGAACCGGGTGGATCCCCAGCGGGCAGGGATGGCGACGAGGGTGCGTGGTTTCGCGGTGGTGGCCAAGGTGGTGACAGGCGGGTTCGCCTGAGATGGCGCGGCGTTCGCCGCCGTGCAAGGGGAGAATGGTCGCGGCGGAGGCCGCCGCAGGCTCAGACGACGTGGGGCTTGATCACGGTCACCTGCTGCGGCTCCAGGGCCGTGCGCAGCCTTTCAAACATGGCGTCGTCCTCATAGGTGCCGACAATGGCCCCTCCGCTGCCGGTGAACTTGGCGCTGGCGCCGCAGTCGCGGGCGGTCTCGACCATGTCGATGTTGCCCTGGCTGATCTTGTAAAGGCGGCGTCGGAGGTCGAAGTTTTCGTTCAGCAGCGGTCCGATCTCCCGGCCGCGGCCTTCGAGGAGCATGTCGCGCACGCGCTGGGCGAGGTTGGCCCACTGGTACATCGCGCTGACGATGTCGCGCTCGCCCCGGTTCCAGCGGCCCCGGATGTCATTGTGGAAGACCTCGGTGCCCTCGCTGAGCTTGTTGGTGAAGGCGACATAGACATTGGGGAGCAGGGCTGGGTCCAGCTCCTCATAGATGCCGTAGCCGAGCTTTTCGACATGGGCGCGGTTGAAGTCCATGAACACGACTCCCTCGTAGGCCTGGATGACGCGGTCCTGCAGTCCTGCGGGGATGCCTAGCTCGTCATTCTCCACGCTCAGCACGAGGCTGGGCAGCAGGTGCCTGGGGATGTCCACCTGGTAGAACTGGATGAGGGCGCGCCAGCAGGCGGTGATGATGGCGCTGCTTCCCGCCATGCCAACCTGCGGCGGGATGTTGCTGCGGTAGCGCAGGGTGAAGTTGCGCCCGTGCAGCGGCAGTCCGTTTTTGGTGCAGTAGTCGAAGAAGCGCTTCACGCTCGCCTTCAGCAGGCGGATGCCGCCGTAGTAGCCATGCTGGCGGACATCGCGCGCCAGGGCCTCGATGCCGCCGAACACGGAGTGATCCCTTTCGTTGGGCTCGATCGTCAGCTCGGGGGATTCAAACAGGGTCACCTCGGCGCCGTAGTTCCTGATGATGAACGAGATCGTCTTGCCAAAATAACCATCGGAGGGGTTGCCCACCAGGCCGGCGCGGGCATGTGCTGTCGTGCGGATGAGCATTTGGACGTGGGAACGGGAGGACGTGGGGTGCCAAAGCTACGAGCGCGGCAAAATCGGCGCAAGAGGATTGGCGGTGACTTTCTCGTGCCCGGCTCCCCTCGCCGACGGCGGGAAGAGGAAAGAAAACGTGGTTATGCCGGGTATCCCCAGGCCGCCATGCCCATGAACCCTGCCTCCAGTCCAGACCGCCGTCAGTTTCTTCAGAACTTCAGCCTGGCGTCGCTGGGCGTGGCGCTGCCTCTGACGGGGCCTGCGGGCGCCAGGGCCCAGGGGGCCGCAGCATCTGCGGGCGTTGCTTCAGCCGCGCCCCTGCCTGCCTTGAACCGCTTTCCAAGGATGCTTCAGGACTGGCTGGTCACGGAGGTCCGCGCCGCCGAGGCCAGGGGCCATGAACGCCGCGCCGCACTGAAGACCCGGGAGGATGCGGAGGCCTATGTGAAGGAGGCCCGGAGGCGCATCCGGGAATGCTTCGGCCCGATGCCGGAGAAGGCTCCGCTGAACGCGAAGGTGACGCGGGTTCTTCAGCGTGACGGCCTGCGGATTGAAAACATCGTGCTTGAAAGCCGGCCCGGCTACCTGGTCACGGGCAACCTCTACCTGCCCGAGGCGCCCGGTCGAAAAGTGCCGGGAGTCATCGGCGTCTGCGGCCATTCGCTCAACGGCAAGGCGGAGACGGCCTACCAAAGTTTTGCGCAGGGGCTCGCCCGCCAGGGCATGGCCTGCTTCCTGGTGGATCCCGTGGGCCAGGGCGAGCGCTTTCAATACCTCAATGAAAAGCTGGGTTCCCGCCTCGGCGGCGGCACCTCCGAGCACAACCAGATGGGCAATCCCCAGTCGCTGGTGGGCGAGTTCCTGGGCGCCTGGTTCGCCTGGGATGCGATCCGTGCCCTCGATTACCTGGTCACGCGGCCCGAGATCGACGTGAACCATCTCGGTGTCACCGGCAACTCCGGCGGCGGCACGCAGACAACCTGGCTCTGCGGCCTGGAGCCCCGCTTCACCATGGCGGCGCCGTCCTGCTTCGTGACCACCTTCCGCCGCGATGCTGAAAACGAGCTGCCCCAGGACTGCGAGCAGTGCCCGCCGCATGTGCTCGCCCACGGCCTGGACCATGGCGACTTCCTCGCCGCGATGGCCCCGAAGCCGGTGATCATCATGGCCCAGGAGAAGGACTACTTTGACGCACGCGGCTCCGCCGAGACCCATGCCTGGCTGAAGAGGCTCTACACGCTTCTCGGCAGCCCGGAGAACATCCAGCTCCATGTCGGCCCCGACCCGCACGGCTACACCCTGGCGAATCGCGAGGCCATGTACCGTTTTTTCGGCAGGGCCTCCGGCGCCGCCGCGCATGCTGCCGAACCAACGATGCAAATGGAGGCCGAGGACGCGCTGCGCTGCACGCCCGAGGGGCAGGTGGCGCGGATGGGATCGAGGACCCTCATGAGCTTCACGCGTGAGAAGGCGGAGTCCCTGGCGAGGACGAGGCGCCCGCTGGAGGGTGCCGCGCTCGCCTCCGCGGTGCGCGAGGTGCTGCGGCTGCCGGAAGTGCCCGTGGACGCGCCGGACTACCGCATCCTGCGCAGCGTCGGCGGGCGCAGGTATCCGGCGAAGGGCTACTGCACCTATGCGGTGGAAACCCAGCCTGGCATCCATGCGCTGGTGACGCGCCTCAGTGACGAGTCCCTGACATCGCGGCTGCCGCGAGGACTGAAGCGCGCCGTGCTCTATGTCTCGCACCGGTCGGCGGACGCCGAGCTGCGTGACGAGCCGCTGGTGAAGGAGCTGCTCGCGGCCGAAACGGACGCCGCGTTCTTTGCCTGTGATGTTCGCGGCATCGGCGAGTCCCAGCCGGACACCTGTGGCGCGAACCAATTTTTACGTCCCTACGGCAGCCACTACTTTTACGCCGCCTACGGCCACATGCTCGACCAGCCGCTGCTCGGCGGACGAACCTGGGATGTCCTGCGGGTGATCCAGGTGCTGAAGCAGGCGGGGCATGAGGAGATCCATCTGGCAGGGCGCGGCTGGGGGGCGCTGCCTGCGGCGCTTGCGTCGGTGCTCAGCGGCGATGTTGCCCGGGTGACGCTGAAGAACGCGCTGGTCTCGTTTCATGAGCTTGCGGTTCATGAGGACTGCCAGTGGCCCTATGCCGTGATGCCCTTCGGCGTGCTTGCGAAGTTTGATCTTCCGGATGTCTACCGCGAGCTTGGCGCGAAGCGGCTGCGTTCCGTGGATCCCTGGGCCGCTGCCGATGGTTATGGAGCCTGAACGGCTGCGTCCGCGAAGCCGGCCGTCGCTGCGTCCACCAGCCGGACGCCCAGGCCGTCGCGGTTGATCATCAGCCGCACATGCCGGTTCAGCGCCTGCAGCACGGTGCGTCCGGGTTCTTCGGAGGAGGGTTTCGCGTCATAGCGCTGGAGCAGGCATGCATGCATGGCCTTGAAGAACGCCAGGGCATCCTCACGGGTGAGCCAGAGCGTCTGCCAGAGGGCATGGTCACGCTCATGGTCAGGCGAGGCGTAGGCCAGCAGCCTGTCGCCCTTCCAGCCACGGGCGCCGAGCCCGGCCTCTTCATCACTGTTGTAGGCGCGCAGGGCGGTGAAGATGGCAAAGCGGCCGAGACGGTCGTCAAAATAGGGCTTCTCGCCGCCGATCTCCGGACTGGCGAGGTCAACCCTGGCGGGCGGCAGCCTTGCCGCGTCGAGCAGGCGTTCGGGCTCGATCACCTCCGCGCAGGAGGCGGGCGGGGAGGAGTAGGCTGCGTTCAGCTGGGCAAACTCACCGGCGCCATGCAGGGCCTGGGCGAATTCAAAGCCGCGCGCGAAGGGGAACAGGGCCAGCTCCTTGAGATAGACGGGCATGGGCACCTGGTTCAGCGGATGATCGGGGTCCTCCACGGGCAGGTCATTGCCGCTGCGCGGCACGGGGTTCCGGATGCTGAACAAAAAGCGTGTTAATGCGGCGTCGCCGGTGATCAGCGCCATTCGGGCGATGCGCTCGTCGGTGCTCAGGGCGGACCTGGCGGCGTCGGGAAACAGCACGTTGCCGAATTCCCGCAGCAGCTGCCCGAAGGCGACCGCCATCGGCCGGTCCGGAGCGGGCATGCCAGGCACGGGCTTGTCATCCTCCACCAGCAGCGTGCCGGATTCGCGGTCATACCAGCCTCCGAGCTGGCGGGCGAGCACCGCCGCCTGGAGCGGCAGGGGGTCCACCGGCTTCTCGACCCACCCAAGCGCCGTCAGGGCCAGCGCGAACTTCGGCCCCTCGTCCCCGGGCTGCTGGAGCCGCAGCCAGCGCAGGATCGCCTTTTCCACGTTTTCACGGCTTGCCCCGGTGGTGGGGATGGGCAGGGCCTGGATGTTGCGGAACTTCATCAGGTCCAGACCGAGCCCGACAAAGTCCGGAGGCGCGTCGTCGGGGGCTGGCACGGGCTCGAGCTTCGCCACGCCCTTCATGCCGAGCGTGCCCAGCTTCTGCAGCAGCTGGGAGTTTTCATCCTGAAGCGCGCCCACCTGTCCCTGCAGGTATTCCACCTGGCCTTCGAGGATGGCGATCTGCCTGCGCAGGTCGCCGGCGGACTCCTGCTCCGTGCCAGCTCCCGCCGCCGGAGGTGACGACACTTTTCGTTGGGAAAGAATCAGCCCTGCGGCCAGGCCTGCGGCAAGCAGCAGGGCAAGCACAAGGGCGGGGGAGGCATTCTTCATGGGGGAGGCCCCCCATGATGCCGGGCGGATCAGCGGCGTCCAGGGGCCAGTGGCAGATTCTGTCTCCCTCCTTGCAAGGCAGGAACGAGCGCCTACTGTCGCGCCCGCATGTCCGCCCGAAAAATCCCCGTCCTCGCCTTGATCGCGGTTTTGTCTGCCTGGATGACCGCCGAGGTGGCGGCGCAGGACACGCCGCCCGCCGTCACGCGGGCTCCTGCGGCTGCCGCCTCCGCTTCATCTCCCGCCGACAACCCTTATGCCGCCGCGCTGACGCTGGACGGTTTTGTCGAACGCACGGGCGTGATGGCCTATCCCTTGATCGGCCTGTCGATGGTGACGGCCTTCTTCATCGTGCTGTTTTCCTTCACCGTCAGGCAGGGCACGGTGGTGAGCGACGCCTTCATGAACTCGGCGGACGCGCTGATCCGCAAGCAGGACTACCTGGGCCTGCTGGCCGTCTGCAACCGGCGCAACGAATGCATCGCGCGCATCACCGCCAAGACGCTGGACTTCGCCACGCGCAACCCCACCGCCAGCTTCGAGGAGGTGAAGGAGGTCACGGAGGCCGAGGGCAACCGCCAGTCCAGCCTGCTGCTGGCGCGCATTGCCTACCTCGGGGACGTGGGGGCGGTGGCGCCGATGCTCGGCCTGCTCGGAACCACCCTGGGAATGATCACCACCTTCCATGAGATCTCCAACACCCAGTATGGCGGCAGCAACCAGCTCGGCCTGGCCCAGGGCGTCTCCGAGGCGCTGCTCTGCACGGCCTCAGGCCTGGTCATCGGCATCCCCGCCCTCATTTTTTACGCGATCTTCCGCGGCAAGGTGAACCGCCTGATTTCGGAGATGGAGGCCGCCACCACCCACATCATGGCCCTGCTGGCCGTCCAGTACAAGCGCGCCGCCCGCGCCGCCGCCGGACGTCCCGAGTGAGCAACCGACTGAAGCTCCATGAACTTCCGCAAACAACATTCCATCGAGCCCACGCCGATGCAGCTCGCGCCGCTGGTGGACGTGCTGTTCCTGCTGGTGATCTTTTTCGCCGTGACCTCCCACTATGCGAAGAACGAGCAGGTGATGGACATCAGCGTGCCCGCGGCCGACGAGGGCAAGGAGAAGGAGTCGCGCAACGTCGGGGAGATCATCATCAACATCAAGACCCAGGGCGAGATCATCGTGAACGGCCAGGAGCTTTCCGAGGAGGAACTGCTGGTGAAGCTGAAGAACATCGTGGCGGTCTACAAGGACCAGGCGGTGATCCTGCGCGGCGACGAGGTGGCGGACTACAAGTTCGTGGTCAACGTGCTGAACATCTGCCAGAAGGCAGGCATCTGGAACATCGCCTTCGCCACCCGCAGGCCCGAGGCGGCGGAAGCCTCCAAAAAGCCTTGAAGTGACATGAGCCCAGCCACGTCCCAGACGCCCATGTTTCGTCCCTTGTACACCCTGCCGCTGGCCGTGCTGGTCCTTGCCGCCGTCCCCTGCCTGCTGCCCGCGCAGAACGCGCCGCGGGCCGTCCCCGTCGAGGATGATGAGCGCCCCGTGCCAAAGGCCATTCCCGTGGGGCCGGGCGAAACCCGCCCCGCCCAGCCTGCGCGCCCGAGGGGGCCGGATGAAGACCTCTTTGAATATGCCACGCTCGCCTATGACCGGGGCGAGTGGAGCATGGCCTCCCAGTCCTTCGGGCAGTATCTCCAGACCTACCCCTCGGGCCGCCATGTGCCGGCCTCGCTGTTTCGCATCGGCGAGTGCTACATGAAGCTGGACCAGCTCAAGGTGGCTGAAACCTATTATGAAGAAGTGGTGAACCGCTACCCGAACAGCGAGGGCGCCCCTTCGGCGGCCTACCGTCTCGGCGCCATGCGCTTCAACGCCCGTGACTTTGACCAGTCGGCCCGCCTGTTCGCCCTTTGTGAATCCAAGAGCGCCCTGCCGCAGGTCCGGCTGGCGGCCAGCTTCAACAAGGCACGCGCCTACCAGATGCTTGGTGACACCAAGCGCCAGTCGGCCGCCCTGAACGCCGTGCTGGCGGTGAAGACGGACAATCCCTACCGCGAGGCGACCTTGCTCAGCCTGGGCACCCTTTACCTGGCCGAGGACAAGAAGGCGGAGGCGCTGCCGTTGTTCACCGAGCTGCTTCAGTCCAGCAAGGACAACGCCATCGTCTCCGAGGCGGCGGTGAAGGCGGCGGTGCTCCAGGCCGAGCTGGGCAGGCCGGAGGAGGCCGTGCCGCTTTTCGAACGTGCCCTCAAGCTGCCCGAAACCAGCGCGGCGAACCGCGGCATCGCCCTCGTCGGCGTCGTTCAGGCGCTGTTTGCCAAGGGTGACTACGACGGTGTCATCAACAACTACAACGCCAACGCCGGCGTCCTGCCCGAGGGGGACACGCGGCCGAAGATGCTGCTCATGGTCGGCAACGCCTTCCGCATGAAGAAGAGCTATGCGCGCGCCGTTGAAACCTACCTGATGGTGGAGCAGGGCTCCGCAGGCACGGAGGCGGCGTTTGAGGCCGGCTACTGGAAGCTCTACTGCTTCTACCTCCTCGACGACAAGGACCTTGCCGAGTTCGCCACGGCCTTCATCACGAAGAACGCCGACAGTCATGCTGATCATGAGCTTCTCAACCTGGCGCGCCTGATCCGCGCCGACCATTACTTCAACCGCCAGAAGCATGCCGATGCGGCGGCCAGCTTTGCCGAGGTGAAGATGGAGAAGCTGCCGGCGAAGCTCCAGCCGGGCACGTTGTTCAACAAGGCCTGGGCCCTTGCCGAGGCCGGCCGGGCGCAGGACGCCATCCTGGCGTTCACCCAGTTCATCAATGAAAACCGCGGCCATGAGCTCACCGCCAGGGCGCTGGCACGACGCGGCTTGGCCTACCGTGAGGCCAAGGATACGCTGAACGCCATGACCGACTTCAAGAAGGTCGCCGAGGAGCATCCCAATTCCGAGGCCGCCGAACTGGCCTATCTGCAGATGGGCCTCATCGCCTCCGAGCAGCGCGACTTCAAGGCCACCATCGCCGCCTTTGACCTGCTGGTGAAAAAGTTTCCCAGGAGCCCCGCCGCCGCCCAGGCCTGGTTTGGCATCGGCCGCGCCTACTACTCCCTCCAGCAGTGGGACGATGCCGTGAAGGCGCTCACGAAGGCCGTCGACACCGACCGCAAGACCTATCTGGACCAGGCCAGCCAGATGATCATCCAGGCCCAGTATGTTCAGCAGAACGTCGAGGCGCTGGGCAAGGCGATCGACGACTACCGCCGCGCCAATGCCGGCGGCAACATCCCGCCCAACGTGCTCACCTGGCTCGGCCTCACCTATTATAACCAAAAGAACTACCCGCGTGCGGCCCAGTACCTTGCCATCGCCGCCACGCCGGACGCGCCCGAAAACACCGACCCGCGCGTCTGGAGCTACCTGGGAATGGCCTTCCTGGAGACCAGGGATTACGAAAGCAGCGTCAAGTCCACGGACCACTTCCTCAAGGTCACCCCCGACGGTGCTCCCAAGGCCCGGGGCCTTCTCACCAAGGGCAGGGCGCTGCTCGGTCTCGGCAAGTTTGACGAGGCCGAGGCGGTCGTGCAGGAAGGCCTGGCCTTCGCCAAGGACGGCAAGCCGCAGGCCCTTCTGCTCATCCTCCAGGGAGACATCCTCATGGCCCTCGGGGACAAGCTCGCCACCTCAGGACAGGGGGCCGCCGCAGGTTCGAAATACACGGCCGCCGCAGGCAAGTTCATGATCCCCGCCCAGTTCTTTGACGATGACGAGATCACGCCCGAGTCCCTCGACAAGGCGGCCGTGGCGCTGGAGAAGAGCGGTCAGGCCGCCAAGGCGGGTGAATTCCGCAAGCTGTTGAAGGACAAATATCCGTCCTATTCACGCTGAGCCCTGGGCCTGCGTCGGGAGAATGGGTGGGCCTTTGTCAGGCTGAAAAAGATGGAAAGACCCGTGTTTCAGGCAAGGTAGTCCTTCCTGGCGCACACCCGTCCCCGCGCCTTCACGAAGCATCCCCCCCAATGTTTTCGACCCGATCCCAATTCCTGTTCCTGGGCGGACTCCTGTTCCTGGAGCCCGTGTCGGCTGCTCCCGCCGAGCATCCCGGCAAGCCCTTGTATCAAAAGCTCTGCGCCGACTGCCATGGCGACCGCGGCCAGGGCGTGGAGGATGAATACGACGAGCCGCTGACCGGTGAAAAGAGCGTTGAGGCGCTCGCCCGCCAGATCGACCGCACGATGCCCGAGGATGACCCGGACAAGACCACGCCCGGGGATTCCAGGCTCATCGCCGAGTACATCCACGACGCCTTCTATTCGCCCGAGGCCCAGGCTCGCAGCAACCCGCCGACCAGGGACCTTGCGCGCCTCACGACGGAGCAGTTCCGCAACAGCGTCATGGATGTCATCGGGCGCTTCCGAATGGGGCCCGGCTTCGACCGTCCCGTCGGAACCGAGCAGGGCCTGAAGGCCGCCTACCGCGGAGTCGAGCTTCCCAAGCCTGGCGAGAAGCCCGTGGACACCACGCCGAAGCAGGGCATCAAGGCCAAGCGGCCTAACAAAACCATCGAAAGGGTCGAGCCTGCGGTCTCCTTCCACTGGGGGCCGGACAGCCCGGTGAAGGAGACGCTGGAGGCCGAGCAGTTTCAGAACCGCTTCGACGGCTGCGTCGTCGCCCGCGAGACAGGCCTTTACGAGTTTGCCGTGAAGTCGGAAAACGGCTTCCGCCTGTGGATCAACGACACTTCCGAGGGCGATGCGCTGATCGACGGCTGGGTGAGCGCCGGGCCGGAGGTTCGCGAGGAGAAGAGGACGATTTATCTCGTCGGCGGACGCGCCTACCGGCTGGTGCTGGAGCACTTCAAGTTCAAGGAGAAGTCATCCTCCATCGAGCTGTGGTGGAAGCCGCCGCATGGCGTCAGGGAGATCATCCCCGCCGGCGCCCTGCGCACGGACCGGCCGCGCGAGCTGATGATCGTGAACACCGAGTTTCCCGCCGATGACAGCAGCGGCGGTTATCCGCGTGGCACGACGATCTCCAAGGACTGGGACCAGGCGGTGACCGACGCCGCCATCGCCGCAGCCGAGCACGTGGTGGCCAACGTCGACGAACTTGCCCAGACCAAGCCCGGGGCAGCGGACCGGACGGAGAAGCTGCACAGGCTTGCCGAGGCCTTTGTGGAGGCCGCCTTCCGCCGTCCCCCTGGCGACGACTTGAAAAGGCTGCTGATCGAGCCGCAGTTCAAGGCCGCGAAGACGCCGGAGACGGCGGTGAAACGCGTGGTGATGCTGGCGCTCAAGTCACCGCAGTTTCTCTATCCCGGCCTGCCCGGGGACGGGCCGTCGGATGATTATGACAGGGCTGCCAGCCTGGCGCTGACGCTTTGGGACTCCATTCCTGACAGGAAGCTCCTGCAGGCGGCGGCCCAGGGAAGGCTGCGCACCCGCGACCAGGTTCGCGCCGAGGCCTCCCGCATGCTGGCCGACGCCCGTGCGAAGGCCAAGCTGCACGGCTTTTTCCACCACTGGCTGGAACTCGAGCGCGCCGAGGCCACGAGCAAGGATCCCAAGGCCTTCCCCGACTTCACGCCTGAACTTCTCGCCGACCTGCGCGAGTCGCTGTTCCAGTTCATCGACGAGGTCGTGTGGAACGGAAAGTCAGACTACCGCGAGCTCCTGCAGGCGGACTATCTCCTGCTCAACGAGCGCCTTGGCAGGTTTTACGGCAGGCCGGTCGCCGGTGAGGCCTTCCAGCGCGTCGCCTTCGACCCGAAGCAGCGCGCCGGGGTGGTCACGCATCCCTACCTGCTTGCCTCGCTGGCCTATTCAAGGCAGTCCTCGCCGGTGCACCGCGGAGTCTTCCTCACCCGCAACATCGTCGGCATGTCGCTCAAGCCGCCGAAGAAGGCGGTGGTGTTCGAGGACAGCCACTTCAACCCGAAGCTCACCATGCGCGAGAAGATCACGGAGCTGACCCGCAGCGGCGCCTGCATGAGCTGCCACAGCATGATCAACCCCCTCGGCTTCAGCCTGGAAAACTTCGACGCCGTGGGGCGCTGGCGCACGAAGGACAACAACAAGCCTGTCAATCCGGTGAGCGAGTTCACCACGCATGAGGGCCAGCTGGTCCGGCTCAGCGGCCCGCGTGACATCGTCAACTATGTCTCCGGCAACCCCGGCGGCCACCGCGCCTTCATCCGCCACCTTTTCCACCACCTGGTCAAGCAGGAGCCTGGCGCCTATGGAGCCGCCACGCTCGACACGCTCCAGAAGGATTTTGCGGCGAACCAGTGCAGCATCCAGAGGCTGATGACCGAGATCGCCCTTGTGGCGGCGGAGGTGAAGTGAGGCGCGTGCCGCAAGCCGCGGCGTTCAGCGTGAATCAACGATGTGGCTGAACAGGCAGGAGCCGGGCAGGCATGAACCTGTCCCGGCCTCTCCCGGTGTTCCGGACGGCAGCCCCGAGGACTGCCTGGCTTCAGGCGTTGTAGCCGGACTCGCCATGTTCGGCGAGGTCGAGCCCCTGGTTCTCCTGGTCGGCGTCAACGCGCAGGCCGATGGTCATGGCGATGAGCTTCAGCAGCACGAAGCTGACGATGCCGGAAAGCAGGATGGTGTAGAGCGATGCGAGCAGCTGGGTGACGAGCTGGCCGCCCATGGTCACGCCCTCGGCGTAGCCCTGGCCGCCGAACGCGGGGGAGGCGAAGATGGCGACGAGCACCGTGCCGACGAAGCCGCCGACGCCATGCACGCCGAAGACATCGAGGGAGTCGTCATACTTGAAGGCCTGCTTCACCTTCGCGCAGAAGAGCCAGCAGACAAGAGCGCTCAGGCCGCCGATGCAGATCGCGCCCACCGGGCCGACCTTGCCGGATGCGGGGGTGATGGCGGCAAGCCCGGCGATTGAGCCTGTGGCGATGCCGAGCGCGCTGGGCTTGCCGACCTTGATCTTCTCAATGAGCGACCAGACGACGCAGGCGGCGCTGGCGGACAGGTGCGTGACCACCACGGTCATCGCGGCGCTGCCATTGGCGGCCACCTGGCTGCCGCCGTTGAAGCCGAACCAGCCCACCCAGAGCATGCCGGCCCCGGCGATGGTGAAGGGCAGGTTGTGCGGCATCATCGGCGTGTGAGGATGGCCGCGGCGCGGGCCGACCATGATGCAGGCCACCAGGGCGGCGACCCCTGCGGTGATGTGCACCACGATGCCTCCCGCGAGGTCGATGACGTTGGTCAGGCCGAAGAACTCCATCCTGTGCCACACTCCCCAGCAGGTGGGCGCATAGACGAGCAGGCTCCAGAAGATGCTGAACACCATGACCGCGCTGAACTTCATGCGCTCCGCAAAGGCGCCGATGAAGAGGCCGGGTGTGATGAGAAAGAACATCATCTGGTAGGCGAACCAAAGCGGTTCCGGAATGTTGGGATAGGCCGCATAGGTGCTGGCCGGAGTGACGCCCCTGAGGAAGGACTTGCCCAGCGTGCCGATGAAGCCGCTGTCGCCCGTGAAGCTGAGCGAGTAGCCGCAGGCCAGCCAGACCAGGCTGAGGACGGCCGTCAGCGCGAAGCACTGCATGAAGATGGAAAGCACGTTCTTGGAGCGCACGAGGCCGGCGTAGAAGAGCGCAAGGCCGGGGATCATCATGAACAGCACGAGGGCCGTCGAGGTGAGCAGCCAGGCGGTGTCACCGCTCTGGAGGGTGGAGGGGGCTGTTTCGGCGGCGTGCAACGACGAGGTGACGGAGGCACAGCAAAGCGCGGCGCACACCGCAAAGAACGGCGTGGCGCCACGCCCGCGACGCAGGAGCGCAGGGTGGGTCATGGTTGGTTGGGAATGTGGTTGGTTGCTTGAGCCGCTGCAGTGGGTGGTCTGCAACGTCTCGAATCGATCTCAAGCAGCAGGTGTCGTGCCAGTTTTTTAGACTTTTCAGGACTGCTGTTTCGGCACCGTCGCCTGCTTGAATGCTTTTCCGCACCTGCTGACGATCAATCCCCGGATCCAGAACCCATTTCTCACTTCAGCTTGCGCCAGTGATGGCCTTCGCCAGCAAGGCGGCGGCGGATGTGACTGCTGACCGCATGCGGGTTTCTGCAACGGAGCTGGTCATGATGCCAAGGAGGCAAAGGGCGGTGCCGGAAGGCTGGGGAAGGGAAGGCATGATCTGTAGTCTGCCGGATCAAGCTTCATTGCCCGGCGAAGGACGGAACCGGGTCATGATTTGACGCAAGACGCCTGCGTGGCAGACGTAGCCTAACCATCCCCCCCATGAAGCATCTCGACCGCCGCCAGTTCCTGCGTGACCTCGGCATCTCCGCCGCAGCCCTCCCGTTTCTTTCCGGCCTGCCCAGCATCACCGGGGCGCCTGCTCCCCAGAAGCGCCAGCGGCTGGTCATCATGTTCTCGCCCAACGGCACCCTGCCGGACGAGTTCTGGCCGGACCAGGAGGGCAGGGAGTTCAGCTTCAAGTCGATCCTCCAGCCTCTTGAGCCCTTCAGAAAGCAGATGCTCATCCTGCACGGCATCGCCAACAAGGTGCGGGGTGACGGTGACAGCCACATGCGCGGCATGAGCTGCCTGCTGACCTGTGACGAGCTCATGAAGGGCAACATCATGGGCGGCGGCGGAAATCCGGCGGGCTGGGCCAGCAACATTTCCATCGACCAGGAGATCAAGAACTTCCTCCAGTCCCGCAAGGAGACGAAGACCCGCTTTGGCTCCCTGGAGTTTGGAGTGGCCGTGCCTGACCGTGCCGATCCCTGGACGCGCATGAGCTACGCCGGGCCCAACCAGCCCGTCGCCCCCATCGACGACCCGCATCAGGTGCTGAAGAAGGTGTATGGAAAGATGAAGGACAAGGAGAGCCTGGTCAGCATCCTGGATGACGTGCGCGAGGACCTGAAGCGTGTCTCCTCGAGGCTCAGCGCCCGTGACAAGGTCCTTCTGGACCAGCACATGACCCTGGTCCGCAGCCTGGAGCAGGATCTGGCGGAAGCCGACAAGGCCGGCAGCCTCACCCATCCCGTGCCGGCCGTCGACCCCAGCATTGAGCTGGTGAACGACAACACGCCGCAGATCAGCCGGATCCAGATCGACCTCCTGGTGAACGCCCTGTCCAATGACATGGCCCGCGTGGCCACGCTTCAATACATGCGCAGCGTTGGCATGGCCCAGATGCGCTGGCTGGGGGTGGAGGAGGGGCATCACAGCCTTTCCCATGATCCGGACGACAAGAAGGACAGCTACGAGAAGCTGAGAAAGATCAACACCTGGTTCGCCGGTGAGTTCGCTTATCTGGCGAAGCGGCTGAGCGAAACTCCCGAGCCCGCCGGAGACGGCTCCATGCTCGACAACACCCTGCTGGTCTGGACCAACGAGCTGGGGAAGGGCAACACGCACACCCTGGACAACATCCCCCATGTGATGATCGGCGGCGGATTTGGCTTCAAGATGGGCCGTAGCCTGAAGTTCGACAAGGCGGCTCACAACCGGCTTTGGATGTCCGTTGCCGGAGCGATGGGGCATGAGTTGAAAACCTTTGGCAAGGCGGAGCTGTGTCAGGGGGGAGCGCTCAATCTCGCCTGAAAAGGTGATTGTTATCAAATCTGAGATGCAATAATGATTCCGGTGTCGGAACCGCCCTGGAAAAGCAGGAAAGTGCCCCCTTCCGTCCTGCCTGCCGCCCCACTGATTTGAAGGGGTAAGCGGCTCATTTTCAGAGGCTCAAGAGACTAGGAATCCTTTGTGTGCCTGGGTTATTAAATTTGCGTGCCAAAGAGTTTTTTTTCTTGGCTAAAAAGGCGCGGCCGTGTTTACATCGCCATCTCAACCTTAAAAGTGGCCAACCATCACGTCATCAACCAACCATGCCTTGCCAGGATCGATGATCCGTTGTCATCTTCCGCATGTTGTTGCGACGTTTTTTGTTACGCCTTGATTATCAAGCGAATATGAGAACGAATAACCAACTTTCCGACTTCGTGACAAGCCGCCCGCCGATTGATGAAGGCAGGCGGGTTTGCCGTGTTTTGTGCCGGTTGGCTTATTTTTCGAATAATCAGTAACTTTTTCTCCTTCCGAAGAAACACCCACTTTTTCACTCAGGTTTTAAATCGAATTTTCTCCCTATGAAAACCAGCAACCCGAACAAGCTCCGCCACGATTCCGTCTTCAGGCAGCTGCGTCGCCCCGTTTGGAAAAAGGCGATTTCGTCCGTCCTGCTTGTGCAGTTCGCCCTCTGGAGCGTGCAGGTCAATGGCGCCACGGGAACCTGGATTCTGAACAACAGCGGCAACTGGACCGGCACGCCCGCCAACTGGGAGGGCGGAGTCATTCCCAATGCAGCGGGCGACATCGCCGTGTTCCGCAATGAGATCACCGCCACTCGAACCGTCACCCTGAACGCCCCGATCACCCTGGGGGGCATGCGTGTGGGCGACATCCTGGGTGGCAGCGTCTACACCTTTGCGGGCACCAACGCCCTGATCATGGACAGCGGCGGTGCGGGCAATGCCTTCATCAACCTTTACAACAACTCCACCAACAACTTCCAGACGCCGCTGACGCTGAACAGCAACACGGACCTGAACGCCTACACGGGCACCATTGACATCAACGGCGCCTCCAGCGCCCAGGTGGTGGTCACCGGCAGCGGCAACATCATCAAGAACGGCGCCGGCCAGGTCCGCATCAATGGCACGCTTACCGGCTACTCCGGCAACTTTGTGCACAACCTTGGCACCCTGGCCATCGGTGGCGCGAATGGTGCCGCGATCAACCTGGGCACGGGAACGGGCGGCATCACCCTGAACGGCTCCGGCTCCGCTGACCGCACCGTGCTTCAGTTCCGCAACAATGGCACGGGCAACAACGGCACCATCCAGGTGCAGGGCAACAACCAGGTCACCGTGCAGGGTGCCGTCACCATTTACACCGACTCCAACTACGTCACGGGCACGAACACCGGCAACACCTTTGAGCTGAACGATCTCGTGATGAACGGCGGCCTGCTGCAGACCACGGGGGCCAACAGCTACGGCCTCCGGGTCGCCGGCACGACCTATCTGAACGGGCAGACCAACGTTTTCTTCCCCAGCTCCGCCCAGCTGACCCTGGCAGGTGTCATTGACGACGGGCTGGCCAGCCGTTCCCTCGTCAAGGAAGGCGCCGGCCGCCTTCTCATCAGCAACGCCGCAAACACCTATGACGGCGTGACGGCGGTCAAGAACGGCATCCTTCAGCTGGGCGCCGGCGCCAACCTGGGCGGTGGCGTCACCTATGTAAACGGCGGTGTCCTGGTCCCTGACAACAAGGCCGCCCTGGATGCCGTCAGCACCAACGGCCTTGAGCTGGTCGGCCAGCTTGGCACCTCGCGTTATTCCCTTGGCGCCATCGGCATCTCGCAGAACTACGGCGCGATTGACGCCACCAACAACGTGGCCGTGAACGTGCCTGCGGCGGGCATCGCGCTGGCGGTCGACAACATCGCTGGCAACGTCACCAACGACATCGACCTGAGCAAGGTGGGCAACGCAGGCGACGGCAACCGTGTCTGGCTGTCCAACGTCATCGGTGCGGACCGTGCCTTTGAAGGTGTGGTCATGCCTTCCAGCGATGGCAGCATCCGCATGACCTCGGGTGGCAACACCCTCATCATTTCCGGGGCCGGCAACCGCCTTGGCGGCGCCTCCTCCACGGCGAACCTGATCTTTGGCTATGATCACGCCAATCCGATGATTTTCAACGGCACCGCGATTGTCCAGATGACCGGCGGCACGGTCTCCGTCCGCACCAACAACGACACCACCGGCAACGTCATCGTGAACCGCGGTGTCACCGCCAACATCAACGGCACCATCACCACCCCCCTGGGCACCGGCCCGGTGATCGGCCTTGGCGGCACCATCTCGACGGACAACACCTCCGCCGCCAAGTTTGGCAACACCAGCTTCACCCTCTTCGGCGGCAGCACCCTGCTTCTGGACAACTCGGCGGTGGCCACGGCCAATGCTGACCGTCGCCTGGATCCTGCCACGGACATCTCGCTGACTTCCTCCACCCTTCGCCTCCTTGGTGATGGTGGCGCCGCCACGGTTTCCTCTCAGGCCATTGATGATCTCAGCTATGCAGGCGGCAACACCCTCAGCATTGACACGGACGCCGCCACGGCGGGCAGGCTGACGACCCTGACGCTGAACACGCTCACCCGCACCGGCAACGGCACCCTGAACATCCGCAACACCGCCAACACGGCGACGACCCTCGGCACCTCCACCGGCACCCAGAAACTCATCATCACCAGCGCGCCCACGGTGACCAACGGCATGATTGGCGCCAACATCGCCCTCTGGGGGGGTGCCAACCTCAATGACGGCGGCACGCCGCTGTTTGCCACTTACGACGCCACCCACGGTGTCCAGGCAGCCAGCTTCACCCTGAACAACACACTGACTGGCGCCACCACCGCTTCCGTCGTCAACTACGACGCCACGGCCTACACCGGCGCCGGTGCAAGCGTCCAGGCCCTGCGCATTCGGTCCACCGCCAACACCCACACCTTCAACGCCTCCAGCGCGATGACGCTGGGCGCGGCCGCCGGCGTCGGCCAAGGGGCGGGCCTTTTCCTGGCCCACACCGCCAACAACGGCATCACGCACACCACCAGCTTCAACTTCGGCAGCCAGGAAGGCATGATTTATGCCGCGACAACCGGCGGCGGTTCCGGCGTGATCACCCTCAGCGGCGTGCTTTCCGGTTCCAATGGCATCACCCGCTTTGGTGACGGCATTCTTTCCCTCACCGGCCAGAACACCTTCACCGGCGCCCTCAACCTCAACTCCGGTGAAACCCGCCTCAGCCAGGGGGCCGCCGGCCTTCCCACGGATGCCATTGCCAAGGATGTCAACCTCTGGGGTGGTTCGGTTTACCTCCAGACCGGCAGCGCCCGCTACCAGACGAACCTGGTCGTTCGTGACGACGTCCGCATCGGCAACGTCAACGTCAGCGCCTCCGGCTTCAACAACCTGGTGGTTGAGCCTCGTGTCGGCAGCACCGCCCCAACCCAGGTCCGCGTGCAGGCCCAGGCAGGCAGCAACATCACCACCGTCTATGGTTCCCTCGTCCTGAACAACGACGCCCAGTTCTCCATCCAGCACGTCCTCCAGGTCAACGGTGGTCTCACCGGCACGGGCAGGTTTGACAAGTTCTACAAAGAGAGGCTGATCGTCACGGGCGATTCTTCCGGCTACAGCGGAGCCATCACCAGCTATGCCGGCAGCATGACCAGCTACAACACGGGTTCCGCTCCCTTCGGCACCGGTGCCATCACCCTGAATCCGGGCGCCGCCATCACCCTGGCGAACAGCAACAACCTCAGCTCCGGCCAGCTCACCATGAACTCCGACCGCGGCGGCATCTCCGGCATCGGCATGCTGTATGTGGCGGATCCGTTGACCTCCCTGCCGAGCTTCACCATCAACACCACCGCCCCCTGGGCGACCGGTCTTGGCATTGGTTCGGTGAGCTTCAGCCAGGACATCGACCTTGCCGCTCTCGCCACCAGCTGGGGTGGTCTGGGAGATGTCTACCTCGGTGCTGCCCTGGGTTACACGGGCATTTTCACCGGCAGCCTTTCACCTGCCTCGGGCAGCCGCTACCTGCTCGGCACCCAGCAGGGCACCCTGCGCGTTGCCGTTCCCCTTGGTGGCAGCAACACGATTGTCAGCGGCATTTCGATGACGGGTGACTCGAGCCGCGCCGACCAGACGGTGAACAACAGCGGTGGCGTCCTTCAATTCGACGTCCTTCAGAACCACACCGGCGGAACCATCATCAACCCAGGTCCGACGGTGCGCTTCAGCGCCCGTGATGCACTGGCCGGCACGGGGGACATCACTCTCGCAGGTGGTTCCTTCCGTGTGGATTCTGGCAGCGGCCAGAACCGCGCCATCGTGCCGATGACGATCAGCAACAACCTGATCTTCACCGCGGACACCACCCTGCAGATGGAAAACTCCGCCTACGACGCTCGACTGGGAGGCACGCTTGCACTGGCCCCGGGCTCGACGGGTGTGGTTCGCACCTTCAGCATCGGCACCGACCAGACCGGTGGTGATGTCAACAACGCCGGCATGGTCTGGATCGACGGCGGCATCACTGATGGCGTCGGCGGCTCCGGCAATCACTTCGTCAAGGGCGGCCTCGGCACCTTGTTCTTCAACGGTGTCAACACCTACACCGGTTCGACGACCCTTGCCGGCGGCCTGATTGGCGTCAACCAGGACAGCGACTGGGGCCAGACCAGCCTGATCAACATGGTGAACGGCGGTATTGCCGTCTGGGAAAACTCCTTCACCACCTCCCGCAACTACCACATCCATGGCAGCAACGGCTACTTCGACATCGCCGGTGGCCTGACCCTGACCCAGGATCCCTCCTCCGTGATCGACGGTGGCAACTCCCTGATGAAGCGCGGCCTCGGCACAATGGTCCTTAATGGACAGAATTCGATCATCGGCCTCTTTGTTGCGGATGGTGTCCTGCAGGTGAACAACCAGCTCGCCCTGGGAGATCCCGCCACCACCAGCTCCTTCAGCTTTGGCAGTGATCAGCTTCTTGGCGGAGCCGGCACCAACACGCGCTACATGGGCGGCACGGCGCGCATCAACTTCACCGGCAGCACCAACCGCGGTGCTGTCTTCAACAACAACGGCAACACCAACACCAGCGGCGGCATTGACATCACGTCGGGCAACACCTTCACGATGAACGGCGTCTTCAGCCAGGGAACGGAGCTGGATTTCGGCTTCAAGACCGGCCCCGGCACCCTGATCACCACTGGTGCCAACACCATGCGCGGCTTTGCCATGACCAATGGTGTCTGGCAGTTTGCCAACGTGGCTCCCTGGGCGAACAGCACCGCCACCGCCACTGACAGCACCATCATCGAAATGATGGGCGGAACGATCCGCGCCCTCAACACGACTGCTGCCGTCGCCCTGGCCAACAACACCAGCACCACGACCTACAACTATGGTGGCGGCATGACCCTCGCCATTGGCAGCAACACCGGCTTCTCCTTCGAGTTTGCCGCTGACAACCTGATCCGCCAGAACCAGGGCACCCTGGTGCTCCAGGTCCTGGGCTCCACCACGCTGGGCGGAGCGGGTGCGACCAACGCAGCGCGGGTGATCACCACCAATGCGGTCAATGCCAGCCTTGCCCGCGCTTCGGCGCTGACGAACGGCATCTTTGCTCCCTCCCTCATCGGTGCGACGGCCGCAGGAGACGGCTTCTTCCTGGAGAATGACGCCGTCACCGGCTTCAAGGCCTATTCCGGCGCCACGAACACCAGCCTCAGCGGCGTCTTCCCGAACGCCATCGCTGACATCAGCGCCGAACAGAACCTGACCGGCGAAAACAGCGTTTACGCCTTCCGCACCAACTCCAACGTCCTTGGCGGCACCCTCCGCATCCCGGCCGTGGACAACGTGAAGACGGGCGGCATCCTGATCAACGGTTCGAACACCCTCTCCACCAACCTGATCTTCGACCCATCCTCCGCCACGGCTCCGGGCACCGGAACGACGGGTGAGGGCCTGGTCTTCGTGAAGAGCGGTGAAAACGCCGTCATCTCCGGCAACATCACCGCCAACGCCTTCACCAAGTTCGGCAACGGCAGCCTCGAGCTTCAGGGCGCAGCCATTGCCCCCTCCTTCGTCAGCGTCCAGGCAGGCACCCTCAAGCTGGGTGCCCAGGGTGTGTTCGGAACCATGAACGCCGATCTTCGTGTCAACGGCGGCGCCGCCCTCGACCTGAACGGCAACAACGGCTCCTTTGAAACCATCGAGTCCAACAACCGCCTCGTTGGCGCGGTCGCCCGCGTCGGTGGCACCGTGAAGAACACCTCCGGCACCCCCGCCACCCTGAACATCGCAGGACCGACCACCTCCACCTACAACGGCACGCTGGAGCTCAACCTCCGCCTGATCAAGCAGGGCGCAGGTGTCCTGACCCTCAATGGTTACACGTCCTCCACGCCGGATGCAGGCGTCAACACCCACACGGGCGGCACCGACATCTACGGCATCGGCACCACCGGCGGCCTCAACATCAACAACTCCACCACCGCACTCGGTGGCGGCAACGGCACCACCCCCGGCGACGTCAACCTCTACGGAGGCACGCTGGGTCTGCTTTTCAGCAACGGCGCCACGGGTGTCAACGGCACCAACGGCCAGCAGTACAACAACATGGTGGCGATCTTTGGCAAGGACGGCACCGCAGGGCTGACCCTCAACGTCCGCGGGCCAGGCCTTGTCACCGTCAACAGGGGCACTCCGCTGAGCAACACCCAGTTCGGCGTCGGCAACATCATGCAGGTGGGCGTGCTCAACATGTCCAACACCACCCTTCAGGTGAGCGGCGGCAACAACTATCGCTTCCGTGTCGGCGGCCCCACCAACATCATGGGCTCGCAGGCCGCCTTCCAGACCAACAGTGACGGCCCCAGCGGCATCATTGAACTCTACGGCGTCATCTCCGGCGGCACCCTCACCAAGCTGGGTGACGGCACGATCCGCAACCTCGTCATCGGCGGCAACGCCAACACCTACACCGGCGGCACCAACATCATCGCGGGTGACGTCCAGGTCCTGGCCACCACGGGCACACCCCTCGGCAGCGGTCCTGTCCGCATCTACCCTGATGGCGCCCTTCGCATCGCCGGCAACGGCGGCGTGGACGGTTCCAAGCTGACCACCATGAGCCGCGCCGGCGCCCTGGGTGCGGTGGTCATTGAAGGCAACTTCAACCCAAGCGTCCTCAACGCGACCAACTTCTCCAGCGTCTACAACACCGCCCTCCAGCTGGGTGAGCCCTACTTCCAGACGGCCCTGGACATGAACACCATTGGTGACGGCCGCGCCTTCCTCGGCGGTGGTCTCAACGGCGAGGTCGCCTATGTGGCCCCCACCCTCGGTGCCGGCGCGCCGGATGCCTGGAATCCGGGTGTCGGCGTCTACCGCATCGCTCCAGGAACGAGCAGCTTCGCCTTCTCAGGCGTCGACAACGTGCTGACCGGCAGCAACTACCTGCAGGTCGGACCTCAGCGTAACAACTTCTTCGGGGCCATCGTCAACGGCGGCAACATCCTGGTGATGCGCAACGCCAACGACTTCACCGGCGGCACGCAGATCACCAAGGGAGCCAGCATCTACACTGAGCTCGGCGGACGGGTCGGCGGTGAAACCGCCCTGGGAACCGGCGACATCGAAGTTTACGGCACCCTGCGCATCCGCGGCGCCCAGGGATCGATGGTCAACCCGGCCACCGGCCTTCACTACAACAACATTGTCCTCCGCCCGGGCGGCCTGGTCGGCCTGCACGAGGCCGATGGCACGATCGCCATTCCGTTCATCGGAGCCGGCGGCCAGGGGCGCTGGGCTGACAGCATCGGCATCGACCTGAACGGTGGTGAGTTCCGTTACGACGGCGGCATCAACATGACCACCACCGAGACCATCGGTGATGTCACGGCCCGCAAGCGCGGCATCATCACCGTTGCGCGCAACACGGGCGCCTCCGCCGCCCAGCTCAATGTCGGCGCCATCTCCCGCGCTGAACGCGGCATTCTGACCCTCAACTACAACAGCGGCTTCCTTGGCATTCCCGTCACGACCCCGCTTTCCTATGAGCGCCTGACCGCCACTTCCATCGGCGGGCTTGCCGTCACCGACCCCGGCATCCGCAGCGGCACCACCAACAATGGTTCCGGCGTCACCAACGGCGGCATGGTCGCCCCCTGGATCATCGACCGCGTCACCCATTCCTTTGTGGGCTACAATCCGACGGCCGGCGACACCGGCTTCCAGCCCCTCATCAGCGCCGCGTCTCCTGGTGCGGGCCAGATCTCCTACAATCAGATCCTGACCGGGGCCACCTTCACCGCCACGGGCTCCAACGACATCGTTGACGTGACCACCGCCGCCAAGACCCTTGGTGCCAACGTCACCATGCATGCCCTGCGTGCCACCCAGAACATCAGCCCGACGGCCAGCTTCAACACGATCACGCTCAACAGCGGCGGCTTGATCGGTGCAACCAACACCGTCACCATCAACCCGACGGGTGCCGTCACTGCGGGCGTGGTTTCTCCGATGACGCTGAACTTCGGTGCGGGTGGTGCGGGTGAAGCCTTCATCTACAACAGCAGCACCTTCATCATCCAGGCGCAGATGAATGCGGCCCAGGGTCTGACCAAGTTCGGTGCTGGTCAGCTCCAGATCCACGGCATCAACCCGGGCATTGGCGGCCCGGTGACCCTTCATGAAGGCACCACCTACATCCGCGTGCCCTATTCCCTCACCGGCTCGGCCGTCGGCCAGGTCCTGAACAGCCAGGATGTCATCGTCAACTCGGGCACCCTGAACCTTCAGTCCTTCAACGCCAACCCTGCGGGAACGGCCACGGAGATTGCCTCGAACGTGCAGTCGGGCCAGGGTTACTTTGCCAGCGACATCTACATCCAGGGTGATGCCATCCTGCGCAACAACGGTCAGGCCCAGTATGTCCGCATCGCCGACCTGACCATCGGCAATTCCGCCGGTTCCAGCGCCATGACCGGCAACAGCAGCATCACGCTTGAGCTCCAGAGCGGCATCTGGGTGAACGGCACGACCACCCTGAATCCTGAAGCCAGGATCAACGGCACCTTCAGCGGCTTCTCCCAGACGAGCCTGGCCGGTGTCGTCACGGGCGCAGGCGGCCTCATCAAGTTCGGCAACGGCGCCACCACCCTCATGAACCCCGCCAACGATTACGCAGGCGGCACGACCGTGTGGGGCAGCACGACGGGAACGGCGACCAGCACCGTCGCCTCCACCGTCCGCGGTGCCGGCACTCCGTTCGGCCCGGGTGACATCAACGTCATGCCCGGCGGCCACCTCCGCATCGCCGACAACGCCAACATCGCCTCCAACGCCGTCTACATCACCTCCGACGGCTACGGCCTCGGTGGCATTGGCCTGGCCCACAACGGAGTCCTTCCTTCGATCATTACGACCGGCACGCCTGCGGCGGGCGAGGTCAAGGTTTCCTCCAGCGGCCCGTTCGCGGGTGTGATCTCCCTGGACTACGGCTATTACAGCAAGCCCCTCAACATGGCCTCCATCGCCGGCGGCAGCTGGTGGATCGGCAACTCGCAGCAGGCTGAGACCTACTACTTTGCCCCGACCTTCGGCGCAGCCACGGGCGGCAAGTACCTCCTGGGCGGCGGCGGCAACCAGAGCGGCCTGAATTTCGGCGCTGTCAGCGTCAGCAACGGTCGCACGACCCTTTTTGAAAACCTCTTCAGCGGCGGCACCGCCGGCCAGGTGGCGATTGAAATCGGTGCGGCCACCGGTGACTTCGCATCGACCGCTCCTGCCTTCATCAACGGCAACTCCGGCTACATCGCCCTCTCCACGCGCAACACCGGCCTGGTGGGTGATGTCCGTGTCAACACGGGCTCCGTCCTTGCCATCGGCAACAACTTTGCCCTTGGCAACGGCCGCCTGATCCTCAACGGCGGCACCACCCGCTCCGACTTCGGCAACAACAACTTCCTCAACAGCGCCGTCACGCTCAACAACACCGTGGTGATGCAGGGTGACATGGGCCACAACGCAGGTGACATGGTCCTTCGCGGGCCCCTTCAGTTGAGTGATGTCATCGGGGCCGGCGCCACACGCACCTTCAACGTCTCCGCCGGCAACTTCGCCGTTCGTGGCGTGGTCAGCGGTGTCAACGGCAGCAGCGTCATCAAGGTCGGCGCTGGCAACCTTCACCTCAGCGGAGCCAACACCTACGGCGGTTTCACCCAGGTGACCGGCGGCTTCCTGTTCGCCGCGGGTGACATCCTTGCCAACCAGAACGGTCCCCTGGGCAACAGCGATTCCGCCGTGATCCTGTCCGGAGGCAGCCTGCGCGCCTCCGCCCGCATGACCATCGACCGCGACCTTATCGTCAACACGACCGGCACGTTCGACACAGGTGTTTCGAACCGCGTGCTCATGCTCGGCGGCATCTCGATCGCCAGCGGCCAGGCACTGACTGTCGGTGCCGCTGGTGCTGATGTGGCTGCCTTCCGCGGCGGCCAGTTGTCCCTCCAGGGTGTCATCAGCGGCACGGGCAGCGTCACGGTCGGCACCACTGCCGCCGTTCCTGCTCCCTCCGGCACGGTCACCTTCGGTGGCAATTCCAACGGTTACGGCATCAACACCTACTCGGGTGGCACGACCTTCCAGTCCGCTCGTGTCCAGATTGGTGGCAGCAGCTACTACACCGGTCCCGCCAGCAATCCGACCACCATCTTCAGCGGTCCCTTCGGCACCGGCGCCCTGACCTTTGCCGGCGGTGAGCAGAACCGCGGCACTCTTTTTGAATCCACCGGCGGCTCGGTGACCATCGTCAATGCGCTCAATGCCATCAACGTTGCAGCCAACACGAGCATGACCTTCGGCGGCAATCAGGCCATCACCTTCACCCGCAACCTGGATGTCAACAGCGACGCCACCCTCCGCACGCGCACCATTGCCGTGCAGAACCAGCACGCGCCGATCACCTTCAGCGGCAACCTGAGCGCCTCCGGAGCGGCTGGTGCCCTGATCGACAAGACCGGTCCTGGCATGCTCATCCTCAGCGGTGCCAACACCTTCGCCACCAGCGGCACGACCGGCATCCGTGTCACTGGAGGCGTCCTGCGTGTGAACTCGGACGCCGCCCTTGGCGCGGGCACTTCGGTCATCCTCAACGGAGGCGTGCTGTCCTTCTCCGAAAGCGTCACCACCGCCCGCGCAGTGACCCTTGCCGCCAACAGCCATCTTGACGTGGCGTCCGGCAAGACGGTGACCCTGAGCGCCGCCACCACGGGTGCATTCACCCTGAGCAAGAGCGGTGAAGGCATCCTGATGCTGAACGGCAGCAACACCATCACCACCCTGACCATCGGCGGCCAGCCGGTTCTCGACAGCAATGTCGGCCGCTACACGCTGGGCGGTATCGTTGGCACGACCGCCACCACGGGCACTCCGTTTGCAACCACAGCCGTGAACCTCTCCGGTGGTGCTCTTGCCCTTGTCGGAGGAGCTTCCGCCCAGGCGCTGACGATTCCAACCCTGACCTACACCGCCGCCGGTGCCGTGGCCCTGAACAAGGGTGCCACCACCAGCCAGCTGACTCTTTCCACCGCCCTGACCCGTGGCGGTGCCCCTGCCGGCTACACCCCGGCCCTGACCAGCGTGAATCCGGGTACCATGTACGTGGTTCCCACCGCTTTTGCCGAACTGGGCACGAATGAAAAGCTCATGGTTTCCGCCGGTGCTCCGGCCAACACGGCCACGGGTGGCGGCAACATCCTCACCACGCCTTCGGTCTTCGTTCGCCTTCAGACCCCGGGTGACGCCAACTTCGCCCGCTATGATGCCACCACTGGCATCCGTGAGCATGACGTGACCACGGTGACCACCCTGGCCGCCACTGCCTCCGCCAATGTCGCTGACATCTCCGCCGCTGACGTCGCCGGCGCAGGTGACATCGACGTCCAGGCGCTGCGGACTTCGGCCAACATTACTCCCACGGATGGCAGCACGCTGATCCGCATCGCCCGCGGCGGCCTGATCATGAACGGTGCCGATGGCGTCAGCCTCAGCGCTCCGGTCCTCTTTGGCACCGGTGCCGGCGCCTCCCTGACCGAGGCCATCGTCTATGTGCGCGAAGGCCAGGCGGCCGCCTCTTCCATCTCCGGCGGCATCACCGCCCGCGACTTCACCAAGACCGGTCCTGGCCTTCTTGAAGTTGGTGGCTCAAGCAACCTGCTCAACACCAACAACAGCCGCCTGCCGCTGGTCAGCGTCCAGGATGGCACGATGCGCTTCGCCTCCTCGGGTTCCGCCTTCCAGATCAACAACAGCTTCCGCAACACGGCCGCCGGCGACCTTCTCGGCCACTACGCCCTCAACGTCAATGAAGCCGGTGTCTTCGACCTGAACGGCCTCAACCTCTCCGTCGCAGGCCTGACCGGCAACGGCAACGTGCGTTCGAACATTGCCGGAGCCGCCAGCCTGAGCGTGCTGAACGGCTTTGGCGTGGATGTCACCTGGTCCGGCCGCATTACGGACGGTGCAGGCACCGTCAGCCTGATCAAGTCTGGTTCTGGAGTCCTGACCCTGAACGGCTTCAACGACCATACTGGCGGCACTGTCGTCCGCAGCGGCCGTGTCACCAACGCCACCGGCAACGCCACCCCTCTGGGCAGGCTTGAGGCCCAGACGGTGAACTCCCTCGGTTCCGGTACGGTGACCCTCGAAGGCGGCCGCCTCCGTCTGAACGGCCTCAATGTCCTCAACGGTGCCACCAACCTCACCGAAGTCACCGACGGCATTGATTACCTGCGCTGGGGCAACTCCGCCAACGGCGTGAACATCACCGTTTCCGCCACCTCCTACGCCAACGGCGTGCTGCTGCCTCTCAACATGACCTCGCAGATTGATGCCGTCACCCGCAACGCCGGCATCAACACCGTGACGCTCAACGCTCCCCAGCTGAACTTCACGGAAGGCAACACCGTCATTTACGGCGGCATGACCGTGAACAACGATGCCACCCTTCGTCTTGCGGGTGGCACGGTGTGGGTCGGCGGCCAGTTCAACGCCGCCGGACAGGACCTGGTGAAGACCGGCTCCAGCACCCTGGTGCTTTACAACTCCGCCGGCGGTGCCAGCCAGAACCAGGTGGGCAGCTGGCTTGTCTCCGGCGGCATTCTCCAGGCCCGCGTTGCTGAAGGCGGGGCCAATCCCCTGGGTGCCAATCAGACCATCGAGCTCAACGCCGGCAGCACCTCCTACGGTGTGGCCCTGCTGACTGACGGTGACGGCACCAGCCTGGGCATGAGGACCATGACCTACGCCGACACCAGCTTCCGCTTCGGCTCCAGCCTGCCGGTCTCCAGCAGCCAGTTCGTCAGCGGTGGTGGCAGCCGCGTCCAGGTGGACCGCGCCTTCCTGGCCAACAGCAGCTGGAAGACCGTCCAGATCAACAACATCGAGGCCGTGGGCGCGCTTGGAAGCCCCTATGTCTACCTGATCGGCAGCAACAACGACTCCATCTGGGTCAATGGCAGCACCACCTTTGAGCGTGACCTGGTGATCCAGGCGGACGGCGGCAGCGTGACCCTGAACGGTCCGATCACCGGCAATGGCACCTTCAACCGGCGCAGCAACGGCAGCACGCTCTTCATCAATTCCGACAACAGCGCAGGCTACAGCGGCGGCACCTTCCTGACCGGCTCCGGCCGCAATTATTTCGGCAGCTTTGAAGGCGCTCAGCCGACACTCAGCAACACGGCGAAGTTCGGTTCCGGCCACATCTTCCAGGGCCCGATCTCCATGTTCCAGATCAACGACGCGGGCAACCTCGTCGAAGGCCAGAACATCTACGTCACCGGCAACCTGAGCTGGATGGCCGCCTTCTCCCTGGCCTCCGACCTCTCGCTTGACGATGTCCGCCTGCGCGCCCTCGGCCTTGGCGGTGTCCAGAACAGCGCCACGGACTATTACCTGAAGGCCTCCAATCCTTCCTCCGCCGCCCTGGCGCTTGGCACGATCTACACCAAGCCGCTCGACATGCGCAGCATCGGTGACGGCATGTGGTTCCTTGGCTCCGCCACCAACGGCATCGGTGCCAACGGCTCCTACGACGCCGCCACCCTGGCCCCAGGCATTGGTGACACCTACCGCCTCGGCGCTGGCGGCAACACCCTGTTCTTCGGCAGCAACGGCAACGCCAACATCCTGACCGACGTCAACGCCGGCAAATCCGCCAGCCTCGTGGTCGGCACCCCGATGACCGTCCAGAACATGAGCAACTTGAGCAACGGCACGGGCACCATCGTCCTGATGCAGGGCCAGAACTACACCGGCTCCACCTTCATCAACTGGAACAGCACCCTTGAAAGCCGCGGCACCCTGACCACCTCGGACATCAAGGTCTATGGCACCCTCAACGTTGCCGGTGAGGCGGGCACCCTGATCAATCCGAACACCAGCACGCCGATCCCCGTGACCCTGCGTCCTGGATCCTTCGTCCGCCTGGACAACCTCTCGGGCGTGCTTCCGACCTCCGCCACCGAAGGCCGCTGGGGTGACTCCACTCCCTTCAACATGAACAACAGCGTCCTCCGTCTACAGGGCAATCCTGCCGTGGAAGTCGTTGAAAAGGTGGGTGACCTCAACGTGGGCCGCGGCGCCAACCGCGTCGAAGTTGTCCGCGGCGTCATCGGCCGCGGCACGGAACTCCAGACCTCCGCCATCAATCGTCAGAACTTCGGCACCCTGCAGTTCATCCACAACGGCAGCCAGATCGGCTCCGACGAACGTGTGCTCATCTCCACGGGAGGCACCGTCCCCACCGTCACCAACGGCATGGTTGAGCCCTGGATGGTCAGCGCCTCCGACCAGCATTTCCTGACCTACAACCCGGACCTCGGCTTCACCCTTGCCGGCTTCAGCCGCGTGCAGGGAACCGCGACCCAAACCGCCCTGGTGGACGCCTCCTCCGACCGTCTGCTCATCAATGGCACCCAGACCATGAATGGTGGTGATGTCCGCGGCTATGCCGTGCGTCTCGAAGCCGACATGAACCTGACCACCGCCTCTGCGGCCACGAACACCGCCAACCGCCTCATCATCGACAGCGGCGGCCTCATCGCCCAGAGCGGCGCCACACGCACCATCCAGGGCGGTCTCTGGGCCGGCGCAGCCGGAGACAAGGAGCTGATCATCTACAACGCCGGCACCCTCAACGTCGGTATCCTGGCCAACAACACCACCTCCGGCCGCATCAAGGCCGACTCCATCACGAAGATGGGCGGCGGCACCTTCCAGATCCTGTCCGAGCAGCCTGACTTCCTGGGTGACATCCGCATCCAGCAGGGCGCGCTCCAGCTTCAATACACCCAGACGATCGCCACAAACATCACCTCCCAGATGGGCGGGGCCAAGGTGGGCGGCAACAACATCATCTTTGACGGCAACAACACCTCCCTCATCCTGAGGGTCGGCAACGACAGCTGGACGGTCGGCACCACCGCCACCTTCAACAACAACATCGTCCTGGGTGACAACGTCTCCGTGGCGACCATCAACTATGACAGGGCGGGCGGCTCCATCAGCAGCCGCACGATGATCCTGAACAACCTGACCTTCGGCAGCAACGAAGGGGACAACGGTCAGGTGCTCAGGCTGCTCGGTCCGACCAACACCAACTCCGCCGGCTTCTGGCGCATCCAGTTCAACGGCACGACGACCCTGAACGGCCGTTCCGCCATCGCCGTGGAAAACAACTACAGCGGCGGCGCCAACGACGCCTTCCTCATGGGCAAGGTCACCGGCACGGGCATGCTGATCAAGGGCCCGAGCGACAGCCGCACCCGCACCCTCTTCCTGCAGAACGTCTCCAGCTTCAACGACTGGAGCGGTGGCACCGTCCTTCAGGGCGGCACCCTGCAGGTCTTTGCCAAGGCCACCAACGTGGCGGCGAACGCCAACAGCAACATCACCGCCGGCGGCATCGGCACGGGTGACATCACCCTCATGCAGGGCACCCTCGACCTTCGCGTTGACAACGACGTGGGCGCCGCCGCAGACACCAACCTGGAGCGCACCCTCTTCATCGGCACCGGAGGCACCCTGCCAAACGTGTTCGTGAACGGCAACTCCATCATCAACGTCGACCGCACCGGCCTTGTCGCCGCAGGCACCACGAAGACCATCGTGCTCGGCAACCTGACCGTCGGCCAGCAGTACTTCACCGTGAACGGTGGCAACAGCTACGGCCTTGAATTCCAGGGCACGACGAGCCTTCTGGGCAGCCCGCACATCAACAACTCGACCGACCTCGTCTTGAACGGAGCGATCAGCACCGGAGGCGGTGAAGTGGTGTTCAACAAGAACAATGTCGGCACCCTCTGGATCAACAGCGCCAACTCCACCCTCACCGGCCCGACCTATGTGAACGCCGGCCTGCTCGCCTTCGGCAACCGCGTCGCCAGCAGCAATACGGCCCACCTGGGCTCCGGCACGATCTACGTCAATCCGGGCGCCAGCGTCCGGGTCAACAACGTCGCCAACGTCGGTGCAGGTGGCATCAGGCTTTACGGCACCCAGTATGCCCCGGCGGTCTTCCGCTCGGTGGGAGCCTTCACCCAGGCCCAGTACGCCTCCATGATCCAGTCCTACACGCCTGAGACCAACCAGGTGCTCATGCTGGCCCTGGAAGCCAACAACGCCAACGCCCTGAACCTCAGCAGCCTGGCCAACGGACGGCTCTATCTGGGTGCCAACGGTGACCGCACCTACAACGCACCCACCCTGAGCCCCGGCCTTGCCAACCTGGACCACAGCGTCATCGGCGGCACCAGCACCAACCCCGTCTACCGCTTCTCCCATCAGAGCGGAGCCACCCTTACCGTTGCGCTCAGCAGTGGCGGCAACCTGTCCGACGTGGGTGGTCCGACAGATGTGCAGATCGGTTCCCAGGCCATCCTCGGCCCGAACGGCAACTGGGGCAGCAACGGCTTTGTCTACTTCCAGAACCAGAACACCTACACCGGCCAGACTGTGGTTGGGCGTTCCACCACGCTGCGTTTCAACACGACCATGGCGGCTGCAGACGCCGCAGGGCCTCTTGGCAGCAATGCCAGCGCCACCATTGATGTTTATGGCGGCCTGCGCTTCGAAGGCACGGGCAGCCTGCGCAGTGCGGTGACCCCCACCTCGCACTTCTACACCAACCTCCGCCTGCATCCGACCAGCACCCTGACTCTTCAGGACATGACCGCCACGGGTGCCGGCTCCAATCGCTGGGAGGACGGCGTCGGCATCCAGCTTGATGGCTCCGCCCTCGTTGCTGAAGCCACCAATAACGCCGACAACAATGCCGAAACGGTGGGTGACCTCACCTTTGACCGTGGCTCCCGCGTCTACCTGACGCAGGAAGGCACGGGTGACGCCTTCCTCACCGTCAACTCCCTGACACGTGCCGCCGCTGGCTCTGGCGCTGGCACGGGGCGTGGCACCCTGGTGTTCACCACCTCCAACACCGCCACCTTCGGTGCCGCCGCCACGGCGGGCGTCGCCCAGACCCAGTTCAAGTTCACCACCGCCCCGGCCACCTCGGCCGTCTCCACCATCACGGGCATGCTTCCCGGCTACTACATGGAAAGCAACGGCAACCGCTTCGTGAAGGTCGGTGCCAACGGTGTAACGCCGGTCATTGACGGCGACATGGTGGCCATGCCTTCCGGCGCTGGCCTGGGCACGGAAGTGGTTAACATCACCGCCACTACCAGCATGGGTGCCTTTGAAACCAGCATCTACGCCCTGCGCGGCGGCGCCTTCACCCTCAACAGCCCGACCGGTGCCAACAATGACGCCACCGTCATCCTGGGCGGCAGCGGTTCAGACATTGGCTCCGTGGCAAGCTTCGGCGCCTTCACCATCAACCCGAACCTGAAGTTCGGCGCGGACGGCTCCAACGAGGCCCTGTTCTACACCGGCAGCACCCTGACGGTGAACGGATTCATCACCGCCGGCAGCATCACCAAGTTCGGCACCGGTGGCACCCTGGTCATCGCCAATGATCAGAGCGACGCCGCCCGCGGCACCGGCAACGGCTACTCCGGCGGCTGGGTCGTCAATGAAGGCGCCCTGCAGTTCGGCCAGTTCGGTTCAGGCGGCAACGCCACGGCAGGCAACACCATCGTGCTCAACGGCAGCCAGGCCGGCTCCGCCCAGCTCAACCTGCGTGCCCAGCCCTCCGACACGCTGCTGAACTATTCCTACACCTTCGGCCGCATCACGGCGGTGGACTTTGCGACGATCGACTGGGATCCAGGTGCTGACAACCGCGTCCACAGCATCTCGGAAATCGAGATCCAGCAGTCGGGCGGCATTGGCAATGATGCCACCAACGGCACCATGGACGCCTACCTGCGCGTCGCCAACAACCGCCTGCGCACCATCCTCTCCGCCGGTGACCTGATCATGACCAGCAACGGCATTCTGAATGTCGACACCACGGCGACTCCGACCCACATCACGGGCGGCAGCGGCACGAGCACCGCCAGCCTCACCGGCGGCCTGAGCAGCGGCCTCTCCATCGCCTCCCTGACCGGCACCGGACGCCTCACCAAGTGGGGTGACGGAACCCTCTACGTCCGCGGTGAAAGCGCCGGCTACAGCGCTCCGGTCATCATTGACCAGGGTGCCGTGCATGTGACCCACAACGGCTCGCTGGGCACCGGTCCGCTGGTCATCAACCGTTACGGCGTGCTTGAAGTCGGCGTGGCCAACTACATCCAGACCAACTCCACCACCACCTACAACGAGGGTTCCGTGGAGCGCTGGAACGTGAACAACGCCCGCAGCGGTGCGCTCAACCTTGGCAAGGGCACCCTGCAGATCGCCGCCGACCAGCCGACGACCGACGTGGACGTGACCTTGAACGGCGGTGGTGTCGAGGCCTTCATCCGCACGGATGACAACATCGGCGCCAACTACAGCGGCGGTGTCCTGCGTGTCCTCAATCCCAACATCAACTTCACGCTGGCCGGCGACTCCTTCGTCGGTTCCCGCTACTACCTCGGCATGGCCGGCCTGAACATGGGCCAGCAGACCAGCGACAACCGTCCGATGGAAGAATACCTGGCCTCCGGTGCGATCCTTGAAGTCAAGGGCGTGATCAGCGGCCCGGGCAAGCTGACCAAGGCGGGTTATGACACCGTCATCCTCTCCGGCAGCAACACCTACGAAGGCGGCACCTTCGTCGAGGGCGGCAAGCTGATGATCGGCAAGGATGACGCCCTGCCGACCAGCACGACGCTGACGACCACCGGCAACGGCGTTCTTGACCTCAACGGCCAGAACCAGACCGTCGGCGTGCTGACCAACCCCGGCACTCCGGCCACCACGGCGAACGTCACCAGCGGCTTCATCACCAACGCCTCCACCTCGGTGAAGACCCTGACGGTGGGCAACACGACCACCTCCGACTTCACCTACAGCGGCGTCATCCAGCACAACGTGGCCCTGACCATGGCTGGAACCGGCACGCTGAGCCTGAACAACGTCAACACCTACTACGGTGCCACCACCCTCACCAACGGCGGCTCCGTGAAGATCGGTGCCAATGGCAACATCGCCGACTCCGTCTGGCTGAACATCGGCGCGTCCTCCAAGTTTGACGTCTCCGCGAAGACCGCCGGCAACGGCAACTTCACCTTCGACGGCCGTGTCAGCGGCGGCGGCACCTCCACCGCCGGCAGCAGCTTCGCCTCGCCCGGCAGCGCCGCGCGCATCGACGCCGCAGGCGGCACCTTCACCATCGGCGACAACGTCGGCGAGGTCTCCAAGGTCGGCTTCCTGGCTCCTGGCGGCAACAGCACCTCCAGCATCGCCAGCGCGGGCAACCAGATCGGTCACGTCTATGTGAACGGCAACCTGACGGTCTCGGGCCCGGTCACCGGCTCCCCGAACAACAACACCGTGGACCGCGTGCAGATGCAGCTGAACGGCGCGACGGCCAACGCCGGCTGGCTTGACCCGATGTGGGACGGCACCACGAGCTGGCTGGTCGCCAACGCTCCGGACTACCTCAACGGCGCCCAGGGCACGATCAACAACCACGACTATGTGAACGTCTCCGGCGACATGGCGCTCAACCACTACGGACGTGTGGTGGTCAGCAACTTCGACACCTACACGCCCGTCTATGGTGATGTGTTCAACCTCTTCGACTGGACCACCCTGACGGCTCCTGGCTTCGATGCCGGCAGCACCCAGTATGCCGGCGGCACCTCGGTCTTCGACCTCCAGCTGCCCAACCTCAGCGCCTACAACCTCCTGTGGGACACCTCGCTCTTCATGACCTACGGAACGCTGGTCGTGGTGCCCGAGCCGGGACGTGCGCTCCTGATGCTCCTCGGCCTGATGGCGCTCTTCATGCGCCGCCGCCGCCAGGACTGATGGGCGAAGGCTCCTGATCCATCGTGGAACACCACCCGGAAACGGGTGGTGTTCTTGCTTTCAGGCTGTGCCAGGGGAGGCTGCGTGGTGCCGGGCCGGTTCAGGCAAGGTCCAGGATCACCTTGCCGCGCCGGCCGCCCTCGGCCGCCCTGGCCAGCGCCCTGCGAAAGTCCCGTAGCGGGATGACCTCGTCCACCGCCGTGTGCAGTTCATGATCCAGGATCATCCGGGTGAGGGGTTCCAGCGCCTTGTAGAGCTCGTCTGCGCCGGCCTTTTCAAACCAGCGGGTGATCCACAGGCCGTGCAGGCGCAGGTTCTTGAAGATGAGGAATTTGTTAGGCACCTTGAGGCTGCGCCGGCTCATTGCGCCGTAGGTCACCAGCATGCCCTCGGGTGAGAGCAGGTCCATCAGGCGGATCGCGCTGTCACCGCCCACGGCGTTGGCCGCCAGCCGCACCGCGCTCCCCTTCAGGCATTCCCGCGCCGCGGCCAGGCCGTCCTCGTCATCCAGAAACACGGCATCGGCGCCAAGCGCCTTCATCTCCGCCACAAGCTCCGGCCTGCGGACGAAGTTCAGGGTGCGCAGGCCCTGCTTGCTGGCGATCTGGACCAGGGCCCTGCCGACGCCGGAATTGGCGGCGTTCTGAACCACCCAGTCGCCCTCGTTCAGATCCACATGCTGCGTGAGCAGATGCCAGGCGGTGACCGGGTTGATGCGCAGCATGCTGGCCTGCACGGGGTCGATCGACTCCGGCAGCAGGGCAAAGTGCTGCTCTGCGGCCGTCATGTGCTGGGTCCAGCAGCCGGCGCCGAGCAGCGGGATGACGACATCCCCCTTCTTCAGGGAGGTCACCAGAGGGCCGACGGCCTCGACTTCACCACAGCTTTCATGACCTGGAACCGCCGGTGGGTGAGCTGCGCGGCCGTAGGTGCCCTCGATGAAGTTCAGGTCCGCCGGATTGACTGGCGCATAGCGCATCCGCACCCGCACCTCATGGCCGCTTAGGGGGGGCAGGGGGCGTTCGGTCAGCTTCAGGACTTCTTCGGGACGGCCGATGGTGTCAAAGGACAGGCAGAGAGAGGTCGGGGACATCCTTCAGCATGCACAGGCTGGTGGATCTGCACAAGCGCGGCCACACTCCTGTCATGGGCGGGCTCAGGCCCGCGGGTGAAACTGCCGGTGCACCTGGCGCAGGCGCTTCTGGTCCACATGCGTGTAGATCTGCGTGGTCGAAATGTCCGCATGTCCGAGCATCTCCTGGATCACGCGCAGGTCGGCGCCGTTGTTCAGCAGGTGGGTGGCAAAGGAGTGGCGCAGCAGGTGCGGATGAACATGGATGGACAAACCGGCGGCCCGGGCCCGTTCCTCGACGATCTGCCGGATGCGCGCCGCCGTCAGGTGGGTGCCCCGGATGGATAGGAAGAGGTGGCTTTGCGACTTCGGGGTGACCAGTTCCGGCCGGGCGTGATCCAGGTAGGAACGCAGGGCGTCAAGGGCGGCGCCACCGACGGGACAGAGCCTGGTCTTGGCCCCCTTGCCGGTCACACGGATCCAGCCTTCCTCCATGTTCAGGTTTTCCAGCCTGGCACCGAGCAGTTCCGCGAGCCTCAGGCCGCTGGCATAGAACAGCTCCAGGATGGCGCGGTCACGGCGGTCCAGCGGGGAGTCTCCGGTGATGGATTCCACGAGCCGCCGGGCGTTTTCTTCGTTCAGGCTGCCGGGAAGGTGCTTGTCCACGCGGGGGGGCAGGATGGCTTCAGCGGGGTCGCCCTGGCGTTTGCCCCGGACCGCCAGCCAGCGGAAGAAGATCTTCACCGCCACCAGCTCCACCCGGGCGCTTGAGGCCGCCAGGCCGTCCTTTTTACGCCTGCCAAGGTGTTCGGTGAGGTGTGCCGTGGTCACGCCGGCGGCGTCTTCAATTTCGTGCCGTTCCTTCAGCCAGGAGGCCAGGTTCTCCAGGACTCTGCGGACCAGGAGCTGGTAGTTCACGGACAGGCCCCGCTCGGTGGCCAGATGAAGGATGAATGAATCAATGAAGGCGAGCACGGCGGGGTGGTGTCATGCATAGTCCTCCAAACCTCTGGCGGGCGCAAAGGAGGAAACAAACATCGCAAAAACTAAGGACCGGCATTTTGTGGCGTTAGAACAGGACCCCCTCACTTCCTTGCATTCATGATGCTTCGCTCCCCCCTTGCCATTCTGCTTTCGACGCTTTCCGCCGCTGCGGTTGACTTCAAGAAGGACATCGCGCCGATCCTGGAGAAGAACTGTTATGAATGCCACAGCGAGCAGGCGAAGAAAAAGAAGGCCGGCTATGTGTTTGACGACCTGGAGACCCTGAAGCTGGACATCAACCCCAAGGGGGCGATCGTGCCGGGGAACCCTGCGGAGAGTCATTTTTTCATCGTCGTGGCCGACCCCAATCATGAGGCGCACATGCCTCCCGACGGCAACCTTTCCAGCGCCGAGATCGAAAAGCTGAGGGCCTGGATCACGGAAGGTGCGGCGTTGGATGGGGCAGGGGGCAGGATGACGCCGGTCAGCAGTGCAGGCAAGGCCAAGCCCGGGCTGCCTCCGATCATGACCTGGGTGAATTTTGAGGGTAAGAAGATCAAGGCCGGTTTTGTCAGGCTCGAGGGTGACAACGTCATCCTGCGCATGCCCGCGACGGGCCAGGAGGTGCCGTATCCGATGAGCAAGCTGGACACCACCAGCCAGCAGCAGGCGAAGGACTCGGCCCAGTAACCTCTCCGGACATGCGAAGCCCGGGGCTCTCCGTTGCGTGATCAGTCCGGCACTGCGAATGCGCATGAGCCCCGGCCGTGAAGCGGGCGGGTTTGGTGGCCTGTCCTGGTCCTGATGGCGGATGAAAGAGCGCGGCTGAAGCCTTGAATTGAAGAGGATCAGCTGGTCTTGAGCACTTCGATGAAGGCTTCCTGGGGGATGTTCACCTTGCCGATGGCCTTCATCTTCTTCTTACCCTCCTTCTGCTTCTCGAGGAGCTTGCGCTTGCGGGTGATGTCGCCGCCGTAGCACTTGGCGGTCACGTCCTTGCGCAGGGCGCTGATGCTTTCGCGGGCGATGATCTTGCCGCCGATGGCGGCCTGGATGGCGACGACGAAGAGCTGCTGGGGGATGACCTCCTTGAGCTTGCCGCAGAGCTGGCGGCCGCGGCTCTCCGCCTTGCTGCGGTGGACGATGCAGGAGAAGGCGTCCACGGGATCGCCGGCGATGAGGATGTCCATCTTCACCAGTTCGGCGGGCTGGTAGCCGGCGTGTTCATAATCCATGCTGCCGTAGCCGCGGGTGATGGACTTGAGCTTGTCGTTGAAGTCCACGAGGATCTCGTTCAGCGGCATCACGGTGTGGAGCAGGACGCGGCGGTCGTCGAGGGTCTCGGTGTTGTTGACCTGGCCGCGCTTGTCCATGACGAGCTGCATCATGTCCCCGATGTGCTCGTTCGGGATCATGATGTTGACCTTGACGATGGGCTCGCGGATTTCGTCGATCTCCTGGGCGCTGGGAAGGAAGGTGGGGTTGTCCACCATGAGCTCCTCGCCGTTGGTCTTGCGGACCTCGTAGATCACGGAGGGGTACGTCGAGATGACGTCCATGTTGAACTCGCGGCGCAGGCGCTCCTGGACGATCTCCATGTGCAGGAGGCCGAGGAAGCCGCAGCGGAAGCCGAAGCCGAGGGCGGCGGAGCTTTCGCTCATGAAGGTGAAGGCGGCGTCGTTGATCTGGAGCTTGCCGACGGCGAGCTTCAATGCCTCGAAGTCATCCGTGCTGACGGGATAGATGCCGCTGAAGACGAGGGGATGGATCTCCTTGAAGCCGGGGAGGGGCTGCGGAGCGGGCCTTTTGCTCTCGGTGATGGTGTCGCCGATCTTGACGTCGGCGGTGGACTTCACGTTGGCGATCAGGTAGCCGACGTCGCCGGGCTCAAGCTTCTCGCAGGCGGTCATCTTCGGGCGGAAGATGCCGACGTCCTTGATTTCGTAGTCGAGCCCGGTGGACATCATGCGGATCTTCTGGCCGCGCACGATGGTGCCGCTGACGACGCGGACGTAGCTGACGACGCCGCGGTAGGCGTCGAAGACGGAGTCAAAGACGGAGGCGCGCAGGTAGCCGTCACCGGGGTCCTTGGGCGCGGGGATGTAGGCGACGATGGCCTCCAGGATGTCCTCGATGCCGATGCCCATCTTGGCGCTGGCGGGCACGGCCTCATCAGCGGGGAGCTGGAGGATGTCCTCGAGCTGGCGCTTGCACTTGTCGATGTCGGCGCTGGGGAGGTCGACCTTGTTGATGACGGGGATGACATGCAGGTTCTGCTGCATCGCCAGGTTGAGGTTGGCGACGGTCTGTGCCTCGACGCCCTGGGAGGCGTCGATCAGCAGCAGGGCGCCTTCGCAGGCGGCGAGGGAGCGGCTGACTTCATAGCTGAAGTCCACATGGCCGGGGGTGTCGAGCAGGTTCAGCTTGTAATCCTGGCCGTTTTTGGCCTTGTAAAACATGCACACCGGATGCGCCTTGATGGTGATGCCGCGTTCGCGCTCCAGGTCCATCGCATCCAGGAGCTGGGCCTGCTGCTCACGCTGGGAGATCGTCTTGGTGAACTCCAGCAGGCGGTCCGAGAGCGTGGTCTTCCCGTGGTCGATGTGGGCGATGATGGAGAAGTTGCGGGTGTTTTCGATGGGCATCCGGGGAAACGGGCGGCGGTTTGGGGGCGGAGCTAGTAGCCGCGACGGGGGGAGGGGTCAAGCAGTGCCACAAGGGCGGTGCGGCTCATCTTCAGGCGAAGGACAGGCCGAGGATGCCATGCTTTGAAGTCGATGACAGCACTCCGAGGCGGAGGATGTGTCTTCGGTGCCTTCCTGGGGGGAGGAGCTTCTTTTCAAGAACCCCAGGGTCAGGGCTTGGTGGATGCGCTGGCGGGAGAGGGGGCCGCCTTGGGAGGCACCACGGGCTTGTCCGACTGGGAACTGACGGGGGGCTTGGGAGATTCCGGTGCTTTGGCGGCCGACGGTGGTGTCATTGATGCAGGCGAAGTCAACGGGGCCGGTGAGGGCTGCGGGTTTTTGCCGACGACCTCCCTGCCATTGATGACGATCGGCTTGGGCGTGATCTCGGGTTCGGGCAGCTTGTAAACCCCCATCTGCACCAGGGCCACGGGGACAAGGGTGATGATCAGGAGAACCGAGGTGCAGAGCACGACCAGGGACTCCAGAATCGTCAGTCCTCTGGAGAGTTGTGGCCGCTGAGTTAACATCATGGTTGAACTAACATTGCCGATGACGGCTGGCAACGGCCAAATGGAAGGTGTTGGCCCGGGGCTCTGCAACGTTTTGCGCACTTGCCGTTCTTGCCTGGGCTGCAAATGCAGGACGGCGCCCGGGGAGGAGCCCGGACGCCGTTCCGCAGGAAGGATTCGTGGATGAATGCAGGACGATTCAGAGGCTGCGCGCCTTGGTCCTGCCTTTCTTGGCCAGGGGCCTGGGCTGCAGGGTCGGCCTGAAAGCTTCGCCAAAAAGGTACTGGCGGGCGCTTTCCACCTGGCCGAGCACCCGGTCCTGCCACTTGATGAAGTCCTTGCCCAGGTTTTCCTGAAGAGAGGTGTCCAGGAGCACTTCGGAAAGCTCCAGATGGCGCGCGTGGAGGTCGTGTTCGATCTGAAAGCCGACTTCGGGGATGTGCAGTTCGACGGCTTCGAACATGTCCATCACCCGGGCGGCATAGCTGCGGTCCCAGACCTTGTCGTCGTCCTCATAACTGCTGGTGACGAGATGGGCGATCAGGTATTCCGCGTGGTCGGAGAAGGTTTCCGCCGCCTCGATGACGGAGTCAAAGCTCTCGCTCTCGCTGGTCACGGGAAGCACGACGGAAAGGCTGACACCTGCCTCGTCCAGAACGGCTTCCAGGGAATGGTTGGTGTAAAACTTCCCAAAGAAGTCTCCCTGGCCGGTGGTGACCTCCAGGACAGTGATGGGACTTTCGTCCACCATCTCCAGGAATGTCCGCGGGGTGAGCCGACTGGCGTCGAGCAGGCTTTCATCGTCATCCGATTCGGTTTCCTCGACCAGGGTTTTTAGCTGGTGAGAAACGCCGAAGCGGCTCAGGTAGTGGCTGAAGCAACGGGCGAGAGTGCTCTTGCCCGTGGAAGGGTAGTCATTCAGGAGGAGGATGAGCTTCTTCATAATGGTGGATCGAATTTATTTCGATTTTCATAAATATTTTATAAAATATAAATTATATGGCAAGAATAATTTTTCGGATTTCTAAAATTTCTATAAACTGGCTTCTCTAATAGAATGCGCCTGTCGCGGATCGAGAAAACCCCCGGTAGCCCATTCTGCCACTTTCCAAAGAGGACATCCAAGGCAGGGCATGCGGGGACAGGCCTCCGCAAAGTTTTCAAAAAGTCTCGGTGCGAAAGGGGCGGCAGGGTGTCGAAGGGGGATCTGGAAAAAGCCTCAACCCTACCCAAGAAGGGTTCCATCTCCGCGTCATGACCTTTGATCATGCAGTCCATGAACGACGAAGCCCAAACCCTTCTCCTCGCCGCCCTGGAGCGTTATGAAAGACCGCTGATCCGCTACGCCCTGAATTTTACGGGCGACCTTGAGGAGGCCAGGGACGTGGTTCAGGACACCTTCCTGCGGCTCAGTCAGCAGGAAAGGCTTCCGGAGGTGGAGAAGCTGGCGCCCTGGCTGTTCACCGTCTGCAAAAACCGGGCGCTCGATTTTCAGCGCAAGCACGCGCGGCTGGTGGTCACGGAGGTGGCGGTTCTGGACCTGGAGAGCTCGGAGGGGGCGCGGCCCGGGGAGGCCATGGAGTCGAGGGAGAACGCCGCCGCGCTGCGTCTGCTGATCGAACAGCTTCCCGCCCGTCAGCGGGAGGCGGTGACCTTGAAGTTCATCGCAGGGCTCGACTACAAGGAGATGAGCCGGGTGATGAAGACGAGCATCGGCAATGTTGGCTACCTGATCCATCACGGCGTGCAGGCCCTGCGGCAGAAGTGGCGGGAGATGGAGGCCCGGCAGGAGAAGCCCCTTCAGCCGGTGCTGGCGCATGGATGACACCCCTAACTTATTTCTTAGACATGAAACCTGAAGACCTCACCGCCTGGGCCCTGGATGAACTCAGCCCTGAAGACCGCGCCGCCGCCGAAGCCGTGCTCGGCTCCGATGCGAAGACGCAGGAGGATGCGCGCCTGACCCGGTCCTTCTGCGCCTTTCTCAGCCATGAGCTGATGGACGATGCCCTGGCGCTCAAGCCTGCCCAGCGGGCTGCGATTCTGGCCGCCCGGTCACCCGTCCGGCCAAGGATGGAGGCCTCCTTCAAGCCACGCCCCCTGCGATGGTTCCAGCGTCCCGCCATTCCAATGGCCGCCGCTGCGGCGGTCATTGTCGTGGGCAGCCTGGCCGCGCTTCACCTTTCCCATCCGTCTCAGGAGAAAGGAAGGGAGATGCAGCTGGCCCAGAGAGAGGGTGTCAGGGTTTCGGGGCTGAAGCGCAGCGTCGATGATTTTTCCGAGAGCGCAGAACCTTCACTGCGGCTTCCGGGGCTGCCTGTTGCCTCTGCGGGTCCGGACCTCTTCAAGGGCGGGCTCCGTCAACCCATGCCCGAGAGCAAGCCGGACCTGGTGGCAGCGGCCAGGCCTGCTTCGTCACCGCTGCCTCCGGCTTTGGACTCCGCAGGCATGGTGGCCGCCAAGTCTGCAAACATCACGCTCGGAGCCGGGGTTACGGTCTCTGAAGCTTTTGGCGGGGGGGCTCAGTCTCCTGCCGCACCCATGCCTTCCGTGAGGCTGCTCGAAAAAGAGGCAGAGGCAGGCTTCCGAAGGCTGGTGCCTGGTGAAGCGGAGGACTATGGCAGGAACGTCGAGAACGGCCTGGCCAGCGTCGCCCGCGAGCCGCTCTCGACCTTTTCCATCGATGTGGACACGGCGTCTTATGCAAACGTGCGGCGCTTTCTCAATCACAACTCCCGGCCGCCACGGGATGCGGTGCGGATTGAGGAATTGATCAACTACTTCCCGACTCCGGAGCCCGGGCCGACGTCGCATGCCGCGCACCCGATCCTGGTGAGGGCTGAAATGGCCGCTTGCCCCTGGCAGCCCCGGCACAGGCTGGCGAGGATCCATCTGAAGGCACGCGAGGTGCCGACGGGCAGCAGGCCCGGCAACCTGGTGTTTCTTGTCGATGTGTCCGGTTCGATGAACAGCGAGGACAAGCTGCCCCTGGTGCAGCGCAGCCTGCGCATGCTGGTGGAACGGCTGGGCGAGGCGGACCGCGTCGCCATGGTGACCTATGCCGGCGGCACCGAGGTGGTGCTGCCTTCCACGAACGGTTTGAAAAAGGCGGAGGTTCTGGCTGCCGTGGACCGCCTTCAGGCCGGGGGAAGCACGCATGGCAGCGCCGGAATCAGGCTGGCCTACGAGCAGGCGGTGGCCGGCTTCATCCAGGGCGGTGTCAACCGGGTCATCCTGTGCACCGACGGGGATTTCAATGTCGGCATCAGCGATCCGAAGGAGCTGGCGGACTTCATTGCGGGCCAGGCGCGCAGCGGCGTGTTCCTGAGCGTGCTTGGCTTCGGCTCAGGCAACCTCAAGGACCGCACCCTGGAAACCCTGGCCGACAAGGGCAACGGCCTGTATGCCTGCATCGACAGCGTCAGCGAGGCGCGAAAGGTGCTCGTGGAGCAGATGCAGGGAACCCTGGTGACAGTGGCGAAGGACGTGAAGGTGCAGGTGGAGTTCAATCCCGCCGCAGTGCGTGAGCACCGTCTGATCGGCTATGAAAACCGCCTGCTGGCGAAGGAGGATTTCAATGACGACGGCAAGGATGCCGGTGATGTCGGCGCCGGGCACAGCGTCGTGGCGCTTTATGAGCTCGTGCCTGCGGGGCTGCCGCCGGGGGCTGAACCGGGGCCGGTGGTGGACAGGTTGAAGTATCAGCCTGAGGAAATCCGCCTTGCGGCCCCGCCTTCTCCGTCCGCCTCCGCTGCGGGCAGCCTTGAGGCGCTGACTGTGAAGGTGCGCTACAAGGAGCCCGAGGGGAATGTCAGCAGGCTCGTTGAAGTGGCGCTGAAGGATGACGCGCTGCCTGTGGAAAAGGCGGGCAGGGAGTTCAAGTTCACCGCCGCAGTGGCAGGCTTTGGACTGCTCCTGCGCGAATCCCCGCATGCCGGACAGCTGAGCTGGGACCTGATCCGGCGGCTGGCCCGTGAAGGCAAGGGGGAGGATGCCCTTGGCTATCGGGGTGAGTTTCTGCAGCTCATTGAAAAAGCGGCGGCGAGGTGAGGGGAGCTCATGCCTTCTCCGATTTTCGGGTGTCATGCATTTGGGTGCCGGCCTTCGGCTGATCCCGGGGCGAGATGGCCCTCCTGCTCCGCCGGATCGCCGCTGGCAGGTTTTCAAACACGGCCTAGGGTGAACCTGAGATGAATCAGGATCCAACCCAGGATGTGTTCCAGCTGCCGGTGCCGGTGCGGGGTTTTTTCAACCTTCGTGTCCAGCTGCCGCCGAAGGATGATCCGCGCAGGGTCGGCCTGGTGTCAAAACGGCGCTCCGCCATGCTTTACAAGGTGGATGACGGACGCGAAAGCCTGGCGGTGAAGGTCATCAACCGGCTGAAGTACAAGGACTTCGTCCGCATGTGCTGGAAGAACATCGCCCGGCGCGAGTATGAGTCGGCCCTGCTGCTTCAGGAGGCGGGCATCCGGGTGCCGCAGCCCAGGCGCTGGCTGCGGAACTGGAACCTGCTCTCCTGGGTCGATTCGATCTTTGTCGCGGACTTTCTGGACGGCCTGACCGGTGGCAACAGCTTCCTCCATGAACGTGAGGCGGCCGGAGGCAGGAGGGAGGTTTTTTTTGAAAAGTATGTTGGCGACCTGGTGAGGATGCTGGATGCAGGGCTGCTGCACCTGGACGTGCATCCGGACAACGTGCTCTGGTCCGGGCATGAGGAGGACGCCCTGGTGTGGCTGGACAATGACGTGATGCGTTTTCCCGCCTCGCAGAGGCCTCGCTGGCGGGACTGGCTGCTGGACAAGCATCAAGGCAAGGTTCGCCGCAAGGCCTCGCTGCTGACGATGGAGGACGTGGAAAGGATCCGACGGCGGCTGTGATCAGCCGGCGATGACGGCGCAGACGCGTTCGATGTCCTCGTCGCTGGAGGACGAGCAGGAGGGCAGGGAGAGGCAGTTTTCGAAAAGGTCCTCCGCCACCGGGCAGGGGAGCTTCACGGCGTCCTGATGTGCGGGTGAGAGATGGCCGGGCTGCCAGAGCGGACGGGCCTCGATGCGCGCCGCCTTCAGCCGGTCGCGAAGCTCGCGGGCGGTGCTGCCGAACGCTGCCGGGTCGACACGCACGGTGGTCAGCCAGCAGTTGCTGACGACGCCCTCGGCCTCGGCTTGAAACTGCAGCCCCGGCGTGCCGGCAAGACGCTTCCGGTAGATCGCGTGAATCTCGCGCCGACGCCGGACATGGCCCGCCAGCGCCTCCATCTGGGCGCAGCCGAAGGCGGCCTGGATGTTGGTGAGGCGGTAGTTGTAGCCGACTTCGTGATGGATGTATTCCTGCGGGTCGTCCTTGGCCTGAGTGGTGAGGTAGCGCGCCTTTTTGGCGTGGGTTTCGTCGTTGGTGACGATCATGCCGCCGCCGCCGGTGGTGATGATCTTGTTGCCGTTGAAGCTGTAGCAGCCAAGGTGGCCGATGCCGCCGACGGGGCGTCCTCGATGCAGGCTGCCCAGGCTTTCCGTGGCGTCCTCGATGACGGTCAGGTTGAATTCAGCGGCCAGGGCCATGAGGGAATCCATGTCCACGGGGTGGCCGAGGATGTGCACGGGTATGATGGCCGAGACCCTGCGTCCCGTGGTTCGGTTGAAAACGCCGTCCGCCCGGCATTCGCAGCCGGTGGTCAGGAAGGATTTCACCTGGCTGACATCCATCTGCCAGTGCACGGGTTCGGCATCCACCAGCACCGGCACGGCGTTGGCATAACGGATCGCGTTGACAGGGGCGATGAAGGTCATCGACGAGACCAGCACCTCGTCTCCGGGCCGGACTCCGGCGACCAGCATGGAGACGTGCAGCGCGGCGGTGCCGCAGTTGGTGGCCACGGCGTGCCGGGTGCCGGCAGCCCCGGCCAGGTCGTTTTCAAAACGCGTCACATAGGAACCCACGGAGGACACCCAGCCGGTGTCGAGGCAGTCCTTGATGTAGGTCCATTCGTTGCCCGCCAGATGGGGCACGCTCAGCGGAATGAAGGCGGGCTCAGACGACATAGCCTTTGGCCTGGTAGTGTTGGGCGTTTTCCTGCATCCAGGCGATGGTCTTTTCCAGGCCCTCCTCAAGGCCGACGCGCGGGGTCCAGCCGGTCAGGGCCTGGGCCTTTTTGTTGCAGGCCAGCAGGCGTTCGACCTCGCTCTTGCCGGGGCGCAGGCGCTCCTGTTCACAAAGGATTTCGACCTCCTTGCCGCACATCCTGCCGATGAGCAGGGCGAGGTCGCCGACGCTGATTTCGCGGCCCGAACCAAAGTTGATGGTCTGGCCTGCGGCCTCCGGGGCGAGGGCGGCGGCGCAGAAGCCCTCGACCGTGTTCTGGACGAAGTTGAGGTCGCGGGTGGGGCTGACGGCGCCGAGGCGGACCTCGTTTCCACGCAGGCACTGGCTGATGATGGTGGGGATCACCGCGCGCATGCTCTGGCGGGGGCCGAAGGTGTTGAAGGGGCGCACCGTCACGACCTCCAGCTCAAAGGATGCGGCAAAGGCCTCGGCCATCTTGTCCGCGCCGATCTTGGAGGCGGAGTAGGGGGACTGGCCCTGCAGGGGATGCTCCTCCGTGATGGGCACGAAGAGGGCGGTGCCGTAGACTTCGCTGGTGGAGGTGTGGAGCACACGCCGGGCGCCTTCGTCGAGGGCTGCCTGCAGCACGTTGAGGGTGCCCTCGATGTTGGCCCGCACATAGCTGCGCGGCGCCTGGTAGGAGTAGGGGATGGCGATCAGAGCGCCGAGGTGAAAGACGAGGTCGCGGCCTTTCACGCCGGCCCGGACGCTGTCGCGGTCCGTGATGTCTCCGGCGAGGACTTCCATGTCCCCGGCCAGGCTGCTGTGGTCCAGCCAGCCGCGCTTGCCAAGGGCGTTGTAATGGACCATGGCGCGAACATCGGCCCCTTCGCGGACGAGGTGCTCCGCCAGGTGGCTGCCAATGAAGCCGCCGGCTCCGGTGACGAGGACTTTTTGACCGTCGAATGATCCCATAAATAAAAGTTGGTTGGCTGCTACTGGGCGCCTCCGCGCGCCTGCTTCAGCTGCTCACGCTGGCCCACGTCGATCCATTCGTCCAGGATTTCGAAGGCGCCGACCCTGCCGCCGCCGCGTACCTCCTCGTCAAAGAGCTCGGTGATCGGGAAGAACCTGCGGGGCACGCGTGCGATGATCTCCGGGGAGAGGATGTAGATGCCGGCGTTGATGAGCTGGGAGACCGTCGGCTTCTCGACGATGCTGGTCACGCACTGGTCCTGGACTTCCAGGCAACCAAACGGAATCTCATGGGCATAGCTGCGAACACCGATGGTGGCCGTGAACCCGCCGTCCTGATGAAAGTCGAAAAGTCGCGCCACATCCACCTGGGTCACGAGGTCGCCGTTGCAGACAAAGACGGGATGTCCGGGTGCCTCGGGGAGCAGGGAGAGGGAGCCGCCTGTGCCAAGCGGCTGGTCGGGGCTTTCGCGGAGGTAGCTGATGCTGCAGCCAAAGCGGGAGCCGTCGCCGAAATGATCCTCGATGATGCCGGCCAGGTAGTTGGTGGAGATGAAGATGCGGCGGATGCCGTTGCCGACGAGATGAAGCACCAGCCGTTCCAGGATCGGACGTCCGGCGACCTTCAGCATGGGCTTGGGGGTGTCTTTCGTCAGTTCGCCCAGCCGGGTGCCCTTGCCTCCGGCCATGATGACCGCCCAGTTGGGCCGGGGCCTGGCGCCGAGCACTTCATGCAGCAGGTGCAGTCCCTTGAGGCGGCCCGCCTTGTCGAGGATGGGGATCTGATTCAACTGCCTGGCCTGCATGAGGTCGATGACCTCCACCCTGCCGGCGTCATCCGGCACGCTGGTGAACTGCTTTTTTGCGAAGGGCTCCACGCAGTCATCCAGCGTCGCTCCCTTGAGCAGGGCGCGGCGGATGTCGCCGTCGGTGATGGTGCCGAGGAGATGCTGCCCTTCATCGACCATGAGGCAGATGCCCTCCCCGCCCTTGTCGATGACTTCCAGGGCGTTCCGGATCGTGCCTGAGGGTGGCAGGCAGAGATTCGAGAAGGGCTGGGGATTCATGGGGATCAGGTGGGCTGCCGCCATGGCTGTGGCGCCTGCAGGCATGTCTTTTGCGCTCGATGGCACTTTGGCAACCCGGAAGTTTCAGGGCCGGGCCTGGGCGAGGCTGAAATTGTCCGCACGCGGCACTCGCGGAACGGCGCTGTTCATGCTCCTTTGGCTGCACGGTTCATGATCTCCAGCCTGCGCCATCTCCGCTCCCTTTCCCTGCTGTTCCTGGCCCTTCTCGGAGCCGGCTGCATCAACACGACGCCCTATTACACGGGAAGGAGTCCGGGCGGTGGCTATTATGTGAGCATGGCGGCGCCGAGCTGGGAGTTCGCCCCCTGGGGGCTGGTGAAGATGCCGCGGCCAAGGCTTCCGCAGTTCAGGTCGCCCTGGGGCGGAGATGGTTCCTACTGGGAGGGGGATGGAGTGCCTGGCAAACCCCGCATCCACATCGACATTGGTGATCAGATGGCCTATTTTTACAAGGGTGAGCGGCAGGTGGGTGCTTCGCCTGTCTGCACAGGATCGCCGGAATTTCCCACGCCCAGGGGCAGCTTCCGGGTCATGGAAAAGGATCATGACCACCTATCCTCGATCTACGGCGACTACATCGATGCGAACGGCAACATCGTGAAGACACAGGTCGACAACCGCAAGGATCCGCGCCCGCCCGGCACGCGTTTTGACGGTGCCAAGATGCACTGGTTCCTGCGGGTGACCGGGGCGGTGGGCATGCATGAGGGCTACCTGCCTGGCTACGCGGATTCCCATGGCTGCATCCGCCTGCCATCGCACATGGCGAGGAGGTTTTATGAAAACGCGCCGGTGGGCACGCCGGTGAAGATCACGGAGTGACGCGGGTCTTGTCGGCGGGAATGCCTTCGCTCATGTGAAGGATGGCCGTGGCGCCCTGGCCGATGGCACCACGGACCACGGCGGAGATTTCCCGATCCAGATCGCCCACCCGGACCCGGACGACGAGGCGCTTGGTGGTGCTCCTGACGGTGAGGATGCTGGAGAGCGCCTGGGCGTAGGTGCTTGGAATGCCGAGCACCTGAAGGGCGTTGGCAAGGTCGGGCATGGGGGCGTCATCCTCCGTGTTGAGCAGGCCGTCGCGTCCCAGGCGGTTGGTGCGCAGAAGCTGGGCCAGCCGCAGTTGTGCGCCGGTGATGGCGGAGACGATCTCGGGCCTGGCCTCATTGACGTCCAGGACGCCGCTGGCATAGACGCTGAACCAGGTGCGCCACTGGGGGTTGGCTTGTTCAACCAGCTCCATGCCACGCACCATGCTCATTTCCTCGATCGACCGGAACGGACGGTTGAAGGGCATGCCGTTGAGCCCGTAGGCCTTGCTTTCCGCTCCCTTGATGCGGGCGAAGTCATCGGCGTCCACCCAGTCGATGAGGCAGTCGATCACGGCATCCGCCTGGGCCAGCGACAGCCCCCAGGTGCGGAAGATCCTGCGGAAGGTGTCACGATCCTCCCGTTGAAGAAGGATGTTGGGATTGATGAGGCCGTCCTCGCCCGTCATCTCCACCTCATAGCGCTCGTCCTCGGAAACCTGGCGGCGGAGAAGCGGGTCATCCGGCTTGATGTCCGGATTCATGGCGATGGCCAGGGCGCCTTCCGCGAGCATTCGCGCGCGAAATACCTGCCGTTTGGCGGCGGCGGCGTCCAGGTCCTGGGTCAGCAGCAGGGCGCTGGCGGCCACCAGTCCCATCAGCAGCGCGATGACCCAGAGCACGGCCAGCAGGGCGGCGCCGGAGCGGCGTTGGTCAAGGATGGGCCGGGTGGAATTCACTGCTGTGGAACGGGGCTGGGAACCTGGTCAGCGATGCCGGGATTCGCGCCGGGGACGGCGGGAGTGCCATCTGGATTCAGGGGCACGGTGCCGGGTGCCATGCCCGGACCGGTCCCCTGGATGGCGTTGGGGATGATCGGAGGGATCCAGAACACCGAGCGGGATTGGAAGCCGTCGTCGAGCTGGAGGTTCATCTCCGCCAGGATGGGACGCCGTGCCTGCTTCCAGTTGTTCTCCCAGCGGTTGGTGGCCGAGTCGTAGAACTTCCATTCAAAGTGGCTGACGTTGTCGAGCAGCGGCAGCGTGATCTGGTCGCGGCTGTATCGGACGCTTTGATTGCTGCGCACTGACTGGGTCTGCTTCTTGTCGAGCACGCGCAGCATGACCCTGAGGTAGCCGCCCGGGCGTTCTTCGGCATAAACATCCATGCTGGTGTCAGGCGCCAGGGACAGTCCTGGTGTGAAGGAGGTGCCGCCGTTGACGATGTTCAGGGTGGGCACGTAGGTGCTGCCTTTCTGCTTCACGGCCAGGCGTACTTCCGCCTCGCCCGGCAGGGTGCGGAAGGAGCGCCTCATGAATTCGATGAAGTTCTGCCGGACCATCGAGCGGTCCTGGGCCAGGGAGATGCTGTCCGCCAGCTCCAGGGTGGACTGTGCGATGGAATAGACGCCGCCGATGAGCAGGACGAACATGGAGAGCGCCACGATCATCTCCAGCAAGGTGAAGCCGGACGAGCCGGTCTTGCGTCGGCTTTCACGGCCTGAGATGCTGGTGAGGTTGAGGTTCATGCTTCAGTTCACCGGCAGGAAGGCGCCGGCGTAGCGCAGGGTCTCTGCGGAGATTTCCGCTGGACCACCGCCGTCGTTCCAGCGGGCGATGGCCTTGATGAGAAAAGTGTCCTGAAGAAAGCGCCCGTCCTTGTTCTTCAGGTCCTTCACCTGCTCGATGACGACACGGTAGGCGACGCCGTCAGGTCCGGGCTTGATGGCCTGCTCCAGCTCGCGGATCTGCGGCATCTTGCCATATTCATCAATGAGCGATTCGAGGGTCTGCTCCACCTCGATCAGCCTCTGCGAGTCGGTGGCGGTGTCGGCCACCTTGTTGATCGTGCCGACCAGGGCGACGACGGCGAGGGAGAAGACGGCGAGCGCCATCACCACTTCCAGGAGGGTCATTCCAGAGTTTCGTTTCATCGGACGATGCCTCCTGTCAGGGCGTGGAACTTCACCTCGCGAAAGCCGTCTTCGTTTTCAAAGCGGACCATGAGCGGCTCGCAGATGCCCTGTTCGCCGAATCGCCAGATCTGCCCCTCCGCCTTTTCCCAGCCCTTGCCACCCCAGCGCCGGATGAAGACCTTGATGTCCTTGCCGTGCGAGTAGGTGCCCAGCCCGTCTGGCGCGCCTCCGAAAACCCCGAAGCTTTCCTTGTCGAAGCCGATGATCATGCCGCGGTGCTGAAGGACGGCGGTGTTCATGGCGAACTTGGCCATCTGGCCGAGCTTCTGCTCGGGTTCCTCCAGGGGGTCCACCTGCTCAAAGTAGGCGAAGCTGCCGACGCCGACGCCGATGACCATCACCATGACGCTCATCACCAGGATCAGCTCCAGGAGGGTGAAGGCGGCACGGGAGGGAGCGCTGGTGAGTGGAAGTTTCATGGCTCATGCGCGCTCCGCCGCAGGCAGGCAGGCGGGGGAGGACCGCCTCAGAACACGTCATCGTCCGTGCCCTCGCGCTTGTCAGCGCCGGCGGAGTACAGGTCGTAGGCCTTGCCGTCCCTGCCCGGGCTTTTGTAGATGTATTTGTTATCCCAGGGATCGACGATGCCGTTGGGCTCGATGAAGGGCTTCTTCACGGGCACGTTGGCGGGCGGCTTGACCAGGGCGTCGAGATTGGGCGGCAGGTTGCGGTTGTTGACCTTGTACATCTTGATCGCCGTGGAGACGGTGCCGATCTGGGCGCGGGCGGCGGTGATCTTGGCCTGCTCGTCGAAATCGCCCAGGGTGGAGGCGCCGATGGCGATGAGGATGGCGATGATGGCCAGCACCAGGATCATCTCCATGAGGGTGAAGGCGGCACGGAGGCTGCGCACGGCGCGTTTTGGGGCGGATTGGATTTTCATGGGTGTCGGATGGATCTGGCGGAGATTGGAGCTTGAAAGCTGGCAGATTGTTCGGAAGTCGTCATCCAGGAAATCAGGCTGGCTTAACGGCGGGAGTTGAGGGTGGCCACGGTGTCGTAGATGATGGTGATCATCATGTAGGCCATGACGCCGACCAGGCCGGCCATGACCAGGATGATCATGGGCTGGAGCATGGCCATGAGCTTCTCCAGGCTCTTTTCCAGCTCGCGACCGCAGCGGTCGGCGGCCCGGCGCAGGGTGCCGCTGATGTCCCCCGTGTGCTCGCCGATGCGCACCATTTCCAGCAGGTTGGTCGGGAAGAGGGTGGTCTTCTCCAGCGACCTGGAGAGGGCGGTGCCGTCGCGCACGCCGTCGATGACGTTGACGAGCTGCTTCTGGATGAAATGATTGGCGGAGATTCTCGCGGCCAGTTCGAGGCCTTTGAGCAAGGGCAGGCCTCCGCCTGTGAGTGAGGCGAGGGTTTCCAGGAACTGGGTGTGGAAGTTGGCCATCAGCACGTTGCCGAAGAAGGGGATCTTGAGCTTGGTCTCATCCCAGACGGGTTTGCCCTGCTTCGAGCCGGACCAGACCCAGAAGAGCAGGAAGAGCAGGGCGCCACCCGCCAGCAGCATCCACCAGTAGCTGCGCATGAAGGCGGAGAAATCGAGGATGATCTGGACGCCCTTGGGAACCCCTCCGCGCATCCGGGACATCATGCCGCTGAGGCGCGGGATCAGGAAGGTGGTGAACAGGACTGTGACGGCCACGGCGGAGAAACCGAGGAAACCCGGGTAGATCAGGGCCACCGCCACCTGGCTCTTCAGTTCGCGCACCTTCGCCAGATACTGCCCCTGGCGCTTCATGGATTCGGACAGGGAGCCGCCCGCCTCACCCGCCGCCGCGACGGCGCAGTAAAGTTCGTTAAACGAGGGTGATGTCTGCTTCAGCGCGTTGCTGAAGGGATGACCTTCACGGATGAGCGAGCCCAGCCGGCTGGCGATGCGGTTGTGGGTGGCGCCGGCCCCCTTGCCCTCCATCAGCTTCAGGGCCTGCTCCAGGCGCATGCCGGCCTCCAGAAGCTCGGCCAGCTCCTCGGTGAAAATCTGCAGCTGCCTGCCGCTGATCTTGAGCGGTCCTGACGTTTCGGTTTCCGCGGCCTTGCCCTTGGCCGAAGTGGCCGCCTTGACGCCGCGCACGCTGGTCTTGACCGCACCCTCCTTCACCTGGAAGGGACGCAGGCCGCGGCCGGTGAGCTGCCTGACGGCGCTGGCCTTGTCCGGTGCATCGATGGAGCCTGAAACATCGCGTCCTGCGGCATCCGAAGCTTGATAGGCAAAGGTGGGCATGGGCGGGTCGAACTTCCTTCGGGGATCACTGTTCCGACTCCGCCACGGTCACGCTGATGACCTCGTCGATGGAGGTGTTGCCGGCGAGGATCTTGCGGACGCCGTATTCGCGCATCGGACGGTAGCCGTCCTTGTAGGCCTGCTGATAAAGCTGCTGGCTGCTCGCACGGTGGGTGATCAGCTCCCCCATCGCCGGAGTGATGCGGACGAGTTCGTAGATGGACATTCGTCCCTTGTAACCCGTGCTGCGGCAGGCTTCGCAGCCGCCTTCCTTCGGCCGGTAGACCGTGCTGCGCAGGGGGGCGCTGTATTGGAGCTCGCGCAGCCGGCTTTCTGCGTCCGGATCCGGCTGGCGGCACTCCTGGCAGAGGACTCGCACCAGCCGCTGGGCGATGAAGGCGCGCACGGAGCTGGAGACCAGGAAGGGCTCCACCCCCATGTCAATCAGGCGCATGATGCCGCCCAGCGCGTCGTTGGTATGTAGAGTGCTGAAAACCAAGTGGCCGGTCAGCGCGGCGCGGATGGCGATCTCGGCAGTCTCCAGGTCGCGCATTTCCCCGATCATCACGACGTTGGGGTCGCCGCGGAGGATGGAACGCAGGCCGGTGGCAAAGCTCAGGTTGATCTCCGGTCGCACGGCGATCTGCACGACGCCCGGCAGCTTGTTTTCCACCGGATCCTCAATGGTGACGATGCGGCGGTGTTCGGTGTTGAGCTGGCTGAGGAAGGTGTAAAGCGTGGTCGACTTGCCGGATCCGGTCGGGCCGGTGACGAGGATGATGCCGTTCGGCTTCTTCAGCAGGCCTTCGACCTCGGACCTCAGGTCGGGCTCGATGCGCAGGCGGTCGAGGTTGAACTTCTCCTGGCCGAGGAGACGCAGCGAGACGCTTTCCCCCTCGACGCTGGGGATGGTGGCCACACGGACGTCGATGAACTGCCCACCCACCTGGAGGTTGATGCGTCCGTCCTGGGGCAGGCGGCGTTCGGCAATGTCTAGCTTGGCCATCACCTTGAGCCGGGCGATCACGGACTGCTGGAGCGCCTTGATGTTCTCCGGCACCGGAACTTCACGAAGCCTGCCGTCGATGCGGTAGCGCATGCGCAGCTTGTCCTCCATGGGCTCGACGTGGATGTCCGTTGCATGCTGCTCCAGGGCTTCGCGGATCACGGTGTTGACGAACTTCACCACGGAGGCCTCCTCGTCATCGGCGTCGATGATGTTGGCCTCGTCACGCTGTTCGAGGTCGGCTCCATCCACGTCACGGCCCTTGAGGATCTCCTCGAAGGTGTCGGCGCCGACGCCATAGAAGTCACGCATGGCGTTGAGGAGGCGTTTGCGCGGGGCGATCTCAAGGCGCACCGGGGAATCCACCTCGCGGGCAACGGCCTGGTGGGCGATGAGATCAAACGGATCGTAGCCGGCGATCAGCAGCTTTTTTGCGTTACTGCCCTCTTCCTGAAGGATTTTCAGGGGCAGCAGCCGGTGTTTCAGGGCGACTCGCGGCGGCAGCAGCCGCTTCAGTTCCGGCGCATCGGCGGAATCGGGGATGGGATTGGCGACAAAGCCCAGGCCGATGCGGGTGGCGAGCTGGGAGAGAAAGGCTTCCTCGTCGATGCTGCCCAGGTCAAGAAGCTGGTTGATGACGGAGGAGCTGGGGGTGGCGGCGGGAAGGGGAATGCCTGCGCCTCCGGAGGCCTCCAGACACTGCACAAGGGATTGCCGAATGTTGCTCATCACGATTCAAGGCGCCTTCGGCAGGGCTTCCAGGGGAAACAGGCTGGGGTCGATGATGCTGCCGTCCTCCTGGATGGTGTTGACCTGGGCTTGGACGGGAATGGAGCCCTGGTCGGGGGCGTAGCCGTATTTTTCCAGGAGTTCGGTGATGTAGGCGGTGGCCAGCTGCTGGGAGGTGAAGTGCTGGGTGACGATGCCTGTCAGGTCCTCGCGCAGGGTTCCGGTGATCAGGGCGCTGCCGATCATGCCAATCGAGCCGTCTTCAGCAGGTCCCTTGTCGGATTCATCGTCCGCCGCCATGAGCCGTCCGCTGAGGTTCTCGGCCACACGCAGCACCTTGGGGCTGCCATCAGGGCCGTCAAGCAGCAGGGAGCGGTTCAGGTGGCCTGAGGCGGTGTAAAGCGCCTGGGAGTTGCCCGCGACGGCCAGGGCGGAGAAGGCGGCCTTGCGTTGGGTGGAGTTGGCGGCCAGGAAGAACTTCGCGCCGCCGTCCGCCACGGCATAATACTGCCCGCCCTCATCGGTGGTCAGGACCAGGGTGGCTGCTCCGCCGTTTGCGGGAGCCACCAGATAGGCGCTGCGGTAGCTGGTGAAATTCACCGATTCAGCCTCCGGAGTGAACTGAAGCTCGTAGACAAGCCATTGTGCCTGACAGGCCGCCGCCCCCGCCAGCCACAGGGTGGCGACGAGCATGAAGGCTGGGAAAAATCGTGCGGTTGGAGGCATGAAGGCGCGTTTTGTAGCCGCAACAGACTCCTTTGTCGAGCGGCGCGTTGAAACGGCGGAGTGACCTTTTTGACCCGTGTCCGTGCTTCAGGACACTGGAGGGGCCCGGCCTTCGCCGCAACCAATTCTGTGTTCATGAGTTCAAGGCCGGGAATCCCTTGTCCGCCATGACCTCACCCTCCTTCAGCCGACGCGCCTTCCTCAGGAACACCAGCAGCGGCTTCGGCTACCTGGCCTTTGCCGCGCTCGCCCGGCAGCAGGCGCTGCGCGCCGCTGAATCCGCCGCCGTATCCGCCGGTCCTCTGGCACCGAAAAACCCGCCTCTTCCGGCACGCGCCAAACGGGTGATCTTCCTGTGCATGCAGGGTGCCCCCTCCCATGTGGACCTGCTGGACTACAAGCCGAAGCTCGTCGCCGATTCCGGCAAAAGCGCGCCTTCGATCGCGGGACGTTACGGCCAGGCGAAGCTGATGAAGTCCCCCTGGAAGTTCAGCCAGCATGGCAAAAGCGGCCTGTGGATCTCCGAGCTTCTGCCCGGCCTGGCCAGGCATGCCGATGACCTCTGCGTGGTGAACTCGATGACCACCGACCTGCCGGCGCACCCGCAGGCCTTCACCCAGCTTCACACGGGCACGACCCAGTTTGTCCGGCCTTCGCTGGGGTCATGGATCTTGTACGGCCTGGGCACGACGAATGAAAACCTGCCCGGCTTCATCACCATCAACCCTCCGGCCAACGCCACGCGCACCTTTGGCAGCGCGTTCCTGCCTGCCATCTACCAGGGCACCAAGGTGGGAGGCAACGCCCTGCCCGGTGGTGCGGCCTTTGCCCGCCGGTTTGGCGCAGGCGGCCAGGAGCAGGCTAGCATCGCCAATATCAAAAATGACCGCTATTCGACCGACGCCCAGCGCACCCAGCTCGACCTGGTGCAGGCGCTCAACAAGTCGCGCATGGCCCTGGACGGCGGCGTCAGCGCCGAGGTCGAGGGCGTGATCGAGTCCTATGAACTCGCCTTCCGCATGCAGGCCGAGGTTCCGAAGGTGCTCGACCTGAGCAAGGAGTCGGCGGCGACGAAGGCGCTCTATGGCATTGATGAGGCGGAGACGGAGACCTTTGGCAAGCAGTGCCTGATGGCCAGAAAGCTGGTCGAGGCCGGGGTGCGCTTTGTTGAGATCACCCACGGCAACTGGGACCAGCATTTCAACCTGAAGGCGCAGCTGGAGCGCAACACCCGGGCCATTGACAAGCCGGTCGCCGGACTGCTGGCCGACCTGAAGGCGCGTGGCTTGCTGAAGGACACCCTGGTCATCTGGGGGGGCGAGTTCGGGCGCACGCCGCACAGCCAGGGAGAGGACGGCCGTGACCACAACAACAAGGGCTTCACCCTTTGGATGGCAGGCGGAGGCGTCCGGGGCGGCATGAACCACGGCATGACCGACGACTACGGTTACGAGGCCGTGCTGAACAAGATGCATGTCCACGACTGGCACGCCACCGTCCTGCACCTGCTTGGCCTGGATCACGAACGCCTCACCTATCGCTACGCCGGCCGCGACTTCCGTCTCACCGACGTCTATGGCACGGTGGCGAAGGAGATCCTGGCCTGAGCCGTTGATCATCCCGGTGATGATGGCGGGTGCATCAGCGCCAGGGCCTGGCTCCCGCCACCGCAAGGTGCTGGCGTTGCGTCTCCACATGCAGCATCGCCCCGTCGTGCCAGGCGTTGAGAATCATGTCGCGTGAGTCAATGCACCCCAGCAGCCGGCCATGCGCATCCAGCTGCCTCAGCTGATGCCTGCCCAGAAGCACACACCCGTCTCGAAGAGGCAGCACTTCATCCGTCTGGCCGGTGTCGGCCAGGGCTTCCAGCGCACCGTCCCGCACGATGTAAAGCCGGGTGGCGGTGCGGATGAAAAGTCTGCCCTCATCATGGACCAGCTGGAACACGCTGGCACCGACATCCAACACGCGAAGCGACTGCCCCTTCTCATCCAGCTCGAGGATTTTGCCCGATGTGCCGGCGATGAACATGCGGTTGCCGGTCTGTGAAAAGGCCGCTGCATAGACCCAGTCGGGATCCGGAATCAACGCGTCATCAATCGCCTCCAAAGGCGGCTGGCCGGTGTCCTCCAGCCCTGCCACCAGCTGCATCGCCTGGTTGATCTGCTGCATCTTCGCGGTGGCCTCAGCCGTCGAGTTCACATCAGGATGCCACTGTCGTGCAAGCTGGCGGTAACGCCGTTTCGCCTCCTCCGGGGTGAACGGGTAGCTCAGGCCCAGAACATCCAGGGAGTGCTGCACGTCGTCTTCGCTGCCCTCATCAAAGCTGAGGGTCAGGACGTCGCGTTTCAGCAATGGCAGGCGAACACCCCACTGAACCGTGCCATCCATGCGGATGCACCAGGCTTCATCCGCGATGGTGATGAGGTAGGATTGCAGCTGCGGGTGCAGTGTGAAACAGCGATGGAAGCGATGCAGTTCGCTTGGCTGGATCTTCAGCCGCCTTGCCTGCGCCCGTGTCTCGGGTGCGGAGGCTTGATCGGTCTCGAAGACGGGCTCGCCCGATTGGTCAAAGACATGCAGGGTGCTCCGATTTGAGAAGATTGCGAGGTGTCCGCTTTGAAGGAGCGGCGTGCAGCGGATGATGCCAAAAGGCAGATCCTTGCAGAAGTGGCGCTCGCCCTTCGAGCTGCAGAAGATCAACCCTGCCGGACGTTCCGCGCCTGGCTGACGCGGGGCGTTCCAATGGGCGCTGCCGCCGGACCAACGTGCCGAGTATTTGAAGGCTGCCGGCCACTGTTCCGCCTTCGGGAGGGGTCTGGCTTCCATCACGCGCCAGCCTTTGCCCGAGACACGGAAAGCTTCCTGGATGCCTGGCGCAGGAGCGACTTCGTGCCACTTCGGAGATCGAGGGAAGGCGCTGATGGAAGTGTCGGCCCAGGTCGCCCGGCGCGCCTTGATCACAACTCCCTGCCGATGCGAGGCCGGAGTCTTTGCGGGAGCGGGAGACGCTGCCTTGCCGGGATGGAGGATCCACGTCTTCCCCTCGCGTTTCCGGGTGATGCGCCCCGCCTTTTCCAGCCAGTCGAGGGCGGTGCTGAGAACCCGGCCGGATTCGCCTGGGAACGAGGCCTTGACCCTGTCCTGCCGAAGCCCGGGCTGCTCCTCCACAAGGCGTTCCAGGGATCGGAATCGTTTTCTCGCGTGCTCAAATGCAGCGGGTGCGCCACGACGGTCTTGGAGTTCTTTCTCGCCTCGGATGACTTGTTCGAGCCTTTTCAGGGACGCCTTGTCGTCCAGCAAGGCGAAGATCTGGCCGCCGCTGTCGATGACCGGCACCATGGGAGGCATGAAGAAATCCATGCCGTTGGCCTTGTCCTGCTTCCTGGCTTCCTGGATGAAACCGGCGAGGTGCTCGATCCCGATCAGCGCCTGGGTCGCCGCATCCCGGTAACGTCGCGTGGCCATGGCCTCATCGAAGGCGGTGAGCGCCTCGAAGTAGGCGTCGCTGTGGGGAGTAGATGAACGTTTGCGTCGCGGTTCGACATCCTGGGGGGTGGCGCGGAGCGATTTTGGCGAGGCCTTCGACATGCGTAAGGAGGGATCCACACCCCAGGCAACCAAGGGCGCGGCGCCATGATGATTTCACGCGGGTTGAAATCCAGGAGATTCATCTGCCAGAAGGGAGCACCCGCGCTCCCTTCGATTCAGTTTCGCTCGCACACCATGAATCCCGGTTTCAGGCCCGCTTTGAAGGGGTTTCGCAGCGAGGAAGGCGTCGTGGCTTGCCCTGCGCGGCTTGAGCGAAGGTGAGGCGCAAAGCCAGTCGTCGAGGAGTTCACGCGGCAGCGAATCGGCGAGGCTGGAGGTGTCGAGTCTGTAAGCTGGTTGATTTCTGACCCCATTTCCTCCTCGGTCACGGAATCTTGAGCAGCTCCTGTTCCGTCCAGGAATCGGTACGTCGCGCTTCCTTTTCGCGGACCGCTTTGAGAAAGTCCGCTGAGATGGGCTCCGCTCCATGCTCCCACTCACGTCGGAGATAAGTGAGAATGGCCGCCAGTGGTTCATCGCCCAGGGCGCCCAGCGGAGGCATGTCGAGCTGGTAACGCCTCTTTTTGACCGTGAGGTAGCCACGCACGCCGTGCAGGACGATGCGGCTGAGCCGCTCGGGCGAACCCGTGACCCATTCGGAATCAATCAGCGGCGGCGCGATGCCCTCAAGGCCTGAACCACTGGGCTGATGGCAGCCCGCGCAGATGCCGGAGTACAGCGCCTTGCCCATCTCAAAACGGCTCTGCTCATCGGCCGTCAGCGGGCGCGGCGGCTTGAAGCCTGCGGGCGCTGGCTTGCCCGGCCAAGTCAGCATGTCCGCCACCTTTTCGGTGCCTGGAACAGTGTCGAGAAGTGCCGGTTTGGCTTCGAGCTTCACCTTCCGGCGTGTGAAGTCCGCCGCATTGGTCGTGAAGCCGGCGAGCAGCGTTTTGCGGGGCGTGGCACCGGCCTTTTCCGCGAGGGCCAGGAACCGTGTGACACGGGCGGGATCGCGTTCGCTGGCCACACAGCCCGCCAGGCTGGGGATCAGCGTCTTGCCGCTTCCGGAGGCAAGGCAATGCTCGAGCAGTTCCAGTTCGCGGTCTTTGACGCCGCTGAGGATGGCCTCGGCCAGATAGGGATGATCGGGCACGCGGCTGGCCATCGCAGCCATGGCCTGATCGGCCTTCGAGTCCTGGCACTCGCCCAGCGTCAGGGCGATTTGAGTCTGCACCTGCGAATCCGGTTCGGTGGCAGAGAGGGCGATGAGCCTTGCCACCACGGCGGCGCGCCCTTCACCAGCCAGGAAACCTTCGGCGATGCGCACGGCACTGTTGCGCACGCGGGCATCGGCATCCGCGAGCGCTGCCTCGGTCACCGGCCAGCTGCTCTTGCCCAAGCCATCGAGCGTCCACAAAGCATGCAGGCGGCCGAGCGCGCCCTCACCGCGCGTGAGAGCTTCCAAAGCGGGGACGACCGTTGCCTCCGCACGCTCGACGAGCAGGCGCTGGGCGGTTTCACGGTGCCAGGAATTGCTGTGAGCGAGGATGGGGACGAGATCTGCAGGGCCAAGCTTCGCCAGATTCGGGGCAGGGCGTGTCTTGGCCTTTTCAGGCACGATGCGCCAGATCCGGCCCAGTCCGCGCGGATTCACCAGATCGTGCTCCTGGATGTACTTTTCCAGGTAGGGGCTGAGGGAGATGCGGTGCTGGATGATGCCCCGGTAAAAATCGACGATGTAAAGCGCTCCATCGGGTCCCGTGGTCATGCTGACCGGACGAAAGCGCTCATCCGTGGACGCGAGAAACTCTCGCTGATGGTAGGCTTCACGCGCCACGAGCCTGCCTTTTTCGAGGGTGAGAATGTCTCGCTTCACGAGATGCAGGGCCGGTTCGCAGGCGAAGGCGTTGCCTAGAGCATCCGCTGGGAAGAGATCGCCCCGGTAAATCCAGGGTGAGCACGCTGCCGTGAAGTTCTTGATCTTGTGACCCGCCATGTTCTCAGGGATGTAGGCGCGGTTGGTGCCGGGAGTCACACGGATGGGCCACACGGCCTGGTTCACCGGCGGGCTGATGCGGCCTCCAGACCTCTCGTAATGCGGATTGCGCAGACGGTAATGGGAGGGCCACATGTCGCCCTGCAGGTGGCCTGAGTTGAAGTTGTAATAGAGACGGCCGAAGTCGTCCTGGCTGAGCCCATACTGGCCGCGCATGGAGGAGATGCTGCGTTCGAAATTGCCCGCGCCACGCCAGCGGAAACGCGCTGCGTATTCCGCAAAGTAGATCCAGTTGTCCAGCCCCCAGAGCGGCGAGTTCGCACCATGTTCCGGGTTCGCCAGTTCCGGGCGGCCGGGGATGGTTTGTGCGCCCGCATCCTGCGCCACCACGATCTTCTCGTCCGCCTTGCCATCGCCATTCTTGTCCGGGCAATACCACAGCATCGGCGGCGCTCCCACGAGCGCGCCATCGCCGATTGGCAGGACCGTGCGGGGCATGATGAGCTGATCGAGGAAGACCTTGCTTTGATCGAAACGCCCGTCGCCATCGGTGTCAGTGAGGATCACGATCCGGCCCACCGGCTCATCCTCGCGGTTGCCGTGAATGTCCGGCATGTAACCCCGCATCTCCACCACCCACAGCCGACCATCCGGACCAAACTGCGCGAAGATCGGATCGCCAATCAGCGGCTCACTCGCCGCCAGTTCCACCCGGTAGCCCGGTGCCACCTGGAAGGTTTTCAACTCCTCCTCCGCAGATAAAGCCCGCGTGTCGGGCACCAGCTCCGCCGGCACCAGCGAAGGCGGCACCTCCACCCTTGCGTCCCTATTCTGAGCGGAGACCGTGGAGACATAAATCAAGACAGGCAGAGCGAGGAGCCGGGAGAGAGGGGAATGTGTGAAATTCATCGGTGATTGCGAACGCGGCTCCTGCAATACGACCCTGCGTCCCGGGATCTTTAGCACCGTAAGCCAATCGCAGTGCCTCTGGACGGTTTATGGTGCTCTCCAAGGTCAACGGCCAGACATCGATCAAGGAAGGACGTGCAGTTGATGAAAAAGGTGAAGTGGGCCTTCTCCGTCGAACCGAAGCGCAGCGAAGCAAATCGAGCTGGAATACAAGATACTCGAAGGTTCCGATGCCGTGAAGGAAGTGGCGAAGTGCGTGCAGCATTGCCGAGAGGCGCTGGCGTGAGGTGCGGAGAGGCGCGCGGACACTCCTGTTCGCCTCATCGCTTCGAGACTTCGCCGCCATTAGAAAGATGTACCAAAGGCTTGGCAAGAATGGCACTTCCGCAAAGGGGCAGCGTTTCAGTCAGCCCATTTGCCAGACTCTTATGAAGGCGTGATCAAAGTCCCTCCGTGTGCACAGGTGGCGCACAGAAAGGCCACCGCGAGGACAAGGTGCATTTTCATGGGAGGTATGGTTAGACCCGCATGAACCCGTGGGCAAGCCTGCGATACCCACTCGGGGATGTTCCCAATGGTAACTTGGTGTCTAAGGCACGGTTGCGAAGGAAATCCGAGCGTGAGCCGCAGGTCGTCAAGTCGATGACGATAGCCTGCTTCAATTGGCAGCCGATCCGGAATCCCCCCATTCAGGACATGCATCGTTACTTGAGTTTGTGTGAAGCTGCTGAGGAGTGCAACGAGGTGATCAATCCTTGCCTGCTTTGGGTGGCAAACGTTTCAACCGACGGGCAGTCGTCGAAGCTTCCGCAGGGCATGCAGGCCGCCCGTCGCCTCGGCAATCCTGCGTGCGCCATTCTTCCGCTTCGGACCGAACTTCTCGCGGTTCTCCTCGAACACACCCTCCACAAACTCACGGCTCCCCAGCACCAGCCCGTCGCTGAAATACCTCACCCGCAGCCTCACCAGTTCCCCCGAACCCAGCTTGCCGCCCGCCTTCAGCACCGCCC
>JABARQ010000047.1 GCA_019186985.1 Prosthecobacter sp.
ATGGCGGCCAAACGCCGTGCCGCAGCGCAAAGCGCCGCCGCCGAACAGACCGCCAGCAACCTAGTCACCGAGTAACCCGCCGCCCAAAGTCAAGCGGCAGGGCTACGGTGCTCCGTTTGACGGATACGTTGTGGTGCCTGCGGGGCCGTTGTCCACGCGCCACGTCTGGCTGGTGGTGTTTCCGGCTTTGTCCGTGGCCTGCATGGTCACATCTTGCTGGCCTGCTCCCACGGGCGTCAAGCTCTCAAACGTGCCGTCGGCACTCACGCGGGCGTTTTGACCGTTGATCGTGACATTGGCTGGCTCGTTGACCTTGCCCCGGAACCAGGTGCTGCCGCCTGCGCTTTGACTGACGAGCACCTATCTTTTCATGCGTAGCCCCTGGGCCCAAGCCCCCTCATCCGCGAGCATCTACTTCCTCCTCGCTTCAATAAAATTGCTATGTGTGTTTTCAAGTATTTCGCGCATTAATTTTATGTTTCTATCACTAAATTTAAGACCACCATATTCTTTAGAGTAAAGAAAAGACCCTTGTATATCGATCTCGCAAACCATCTTGGTTCCATCATCAAAATTCAACTCGGCAATGTAAACACCTTTTACTATCGAAAACCCAATGCTTTCGCTGCTAGAGATAAGATCAGAAGGTGGCTTGATAACCCTGAACGATTCGACATGCAAAGGGTCGAATTGAGGTTTATCTGTATCAAAAAAAGTTATGGAAATAACAGATTTCGTTGGCTTCTCCCTATAGCTTCCAGAGAAAAGCCAATTCAAAAAGATAAAAACCAACAAAAAAAATAACATAAAAACCTTCAGGATACTCCTGGATACTTGGCTTTTCAAAGCCACACTCCTCGTAAAGTTTTCATTTCCAGCGCGCATATTTTAATAACACGAGGTATTCAGAGGTGCTATTTATTGTTTATTTTTTTCTGAGACCACAACGCATGAAGAGAACTGTAAATACAGCATCTCGACAGTTTTGATAAGGAAGACTATAAATAGCGCCATCCCACTCTTTAAAAACCTCTCTAATGCAATCTGTAATTTCTTCGCATGTTGCACATTTAACTTTTTTGCCAGAAGCTTTTCCGCCTCTTAAAGTATTGTAGAGTGGATGGTCAATAATTCGTTCTGTTTCCCAATTTTGTCCGTCTCGTTTTCCTGTATATGGGTCATTTCCGTGATAAACAAAACCTGTGGTAAGCCAGATATTTGTGCCTGGTGTTGGCCAGAAACCATAGCCCTGCCCTTTAATTTCTGCCCACTCATGTCCAACGTTAATCGCTCCCTGGCTTAATCCTACAGGTGATCTATGCCAAGTTACACCACACTCGAGCCCTAAATGGTCGCTTTTATTCATGCTATCCGCGTTGCAGTACAGATATAGATTGCGCCCCCCCCTCTCCTCAATCGGATCCCGACTCGGCCACCTTCCTGTCTCCGGATCATAAGGCCTAAATACCGCCAAAGATAGCCCACTTTCGTGCCACAAATGCCCGGTGTAGCCTGAATTCGCGTTGTTAATTCCTAAAATACAATCACGTCTTCCCCATGGTCTGTAAAAGTAGCTAGCCAGGGTTATTCCACTTATACCATCCACGACTACACGTGTACTCTCAAGATGATCCGTCAGCATCAGTTGTTTGCCAGTTTGCTGATTGTTTACATTGAGCTGCTCCTGACCTCCTGACCATTCTCTTTGGTTACTGCCATTAGCTGCTCGTTCTTCAAGAACGCTTGTGCCACTCCACACCCAAGTCCTCACCGGCTGGCCGTTCTTGCTCTCAGCGATGCGGCGGTTTTGGCCATCGTATGTAAAAGTCCAGGTGTCGGGGCCGAGGGTGACGCTCGTCATGCGGTTCCTGGCATCCCAGGTGTAGATGTAGCGGCCATCGGTCAGCAGGTTGCCTTCGGCGTCGTGTGTGGTCGTTGTGGTGCCTGCGGGGCCGTTGTCCACGCGCCACGTCTGGCTGGTGGTGTTTCCGGCTTTGTCCGTGGCCTGCATGGTCACATCTTGCTGGCCTGCTCCCACGGTCGTCAAGCTCTCAAACGTGCCGTCGGCACTCACGCGGGCGTTTTGACCGTTGATCGTGACATTGGCAGGTTCGTTCACCTTGCCCCGGAACCAAGTGCTGCCGCCTGCGGTTTGACTGACGAGCTGGTTCAGTTCGTTGTAGGTGGCCGTGCGCGTGCGGCTGCCTTCCTGCGCGGCAATGCGGTTGCCACTGGCGTCGTACTGGTAGCGCCAGACCTGCTGCGGATTCTGCGGTGGGCCAGCCACGGGTGTTTCCACCACCGCGCTGACCTGCTGCCGCGCATCGTAGGCGATGGCCCACTCCTTCGCCGCCATCCCCGGCTGCGCCTGCCGCCAGGTGGCGATCTGCCGCTGCGCATTGTAGGTGTAGTCATACCGCGCCAGTTCCCCACCACCCTGACTGGTCGGGGCCGTGTGGATGATGGCCGTCAGCAGCCGGTCCTGCGCGGCTGGCAGGCGCTGGTACGTCGTCTTCATGCCTGCCAGCGGATACTGCTTATTCTATGAGCCGCATAAACTCTCATTGACCTGAATTGTTCATGTAAGCCTGTATGGAGTTCTCAAAAACTTTTACACAGTTGATTTGGCCAAACCATTTGAAGTATAACAAAACAACATTTTGCAACTTTGCAGCTTCATTAACATGAATATTAAACTCGAGCACATAAGTGCATGCTGCTGGTTGCATTCCAAGCTCATCAAAATAACTCATCAATGATTTCTTTTTTATATCATTGCTACAGCTATCAAACGCCTTCATTAATTCTTTATAAAATTCACTTTGAGTCGCTTTAGTGGCATTTTTTAATTGGTCCGCAGGCAGCCATCCCTCATGCTCACGGGTGAGCTTTATAAGCGTTGGGTCAGCGATTCCAAGAAATTTCATATCAGCCTGAACGCGAATTAGATAAGGATACTCAACAAAATTGAGCCTTAACTCGCCAGAGTGACGTTTGCCTGTCGTAAGGTATATCGATTGTGATTTTTTAAGATAAAACTCGGTTATCAATTTCCATGATTCAGCAATCGAGGCAAGGCTACCTTCCATAACTGGGTAGTTTGCATGTGCATTACTCAATCCGAGAACAATAATAAGTGTAATGATAAATGCGTTATGCTTCATATGCTCGCTTCTATTGGTTGCAGCTTCCGAATGTCACACTTGTTTGACCCTGAGGTTTTCCTCCAGCTTGCATTGCCGAATTCCAGGCAGAAATGCCAAGATCCGCTTGCCAAGGTATTCCATCTCCTGGTGAGTATGGTGTTGATCCATCTTCACCCCAGTGCCTCCCTGTGCTAAGCGAATTGACCATTGCTTGATACTGGTTTCTCAAGATTTGAGATTTATTAGTGCAACCATCTGTAGATTTTGTTTTTCCTGACTCTCTCGAGAGTGGTGCGACTATATCCCTCCTAACCACATATGCATCACTCATAACATGGCGTCTTTCATGATTCACAAATCCAGCGTACTCAGGATGAGATGAAGTTGGTATAATTAATGAATTAATAGTTATGCTCGAATTTACGCGCACCACACACGAAACACAACACCCCTTGCAGAAGCAGCTAACACTAACGCTTGTTTGAGTCCAAGCGCCTGCGATAATTCCTCGCGTTTCTGAAGTGAAGATGGGACGCATAGAGACAGGGCTAGCCATAGGATTATTATAATCTAGCCTGACTTCCAAGAGCCCCATATAGTCAGACAAATTTATAATATCATTAGAAGCAGAACGATATAAGTTTTTGCCTCCCTCTTCCCCAATCGGATCGCGGCTCGGCCATCTTCCTGTCTCCGGGTCATACGGCCGATACACCGCCAGTGACAGGCCGCTCTCATGACACAAGTGGCCCGTGTAGCCCTGGCTGACTTCTTCCGTGCCAGTGATCCGGCTTCGCTTGCCCCATGGACTAAAGGCATAACTTGCGGTCGTCGTTCCAGAGGTGCCATCCACCGCCATTCTCGCGCTTCCAAGGTGATCGGTGATCAGCAGGCGTTTTCCAGTTTGTTGGTTGCTTGCACTGAACAGCTCCTGCCCTCCCGTCCAGCGGCGTTGTTTGTCTCCGCCAGCGGCACGCTCCTCCACGATCTGTGTGTTGTTCCACACCCACGTCCTCACCGCCTGCCCGTTCTTGCTTTCCCCAATGCGCCGGTTCTGGCCGTCGTACTGGAATGTCCAGGTGTCTGCTCCCAAGGTCACGCTCGTCATGCGGTTCTTGGCATCCCAGGTGTAGGTGTAGCGGCCATCGCTCAGCAGGTTACCTTCCGCGTCGTGTGTGGTCGTTGTGGTGCCTGCGGGGCCGTTGTCCACCCGCCACGTCTGGCTTGTGGTGTTTCCGGCTTTGTCCGTGGCCTGCATGGTCACATCTTGCTGGCCTGCTCCCACGGGCGTCAAGCTCTCAAACGTGCCGTCGGCACTCACGCGGGCGTTTTGACCGTTGATCGTGACATTGGCTGGCTCGTTGACCTTGCCCCGGAACCAGGTGCTGCCGCCTGCGCTTTGACTGACGAGCTGGTTCAGCTCGTTGTAAGTGGCCGTGCGCGTGCGGCTGCCTTCTTGCGCGGCAGTACGGTTGCCACTGGCATCGTACTGGTAGCGCCAGACCTGCTGCGGTGTCTGCGGCGGGCCGGCCACGGGCGTCTCCACCGCGGCGGTGACCTGCTGCCGTGCATCGTAGGCAATGGCCCATTCCTTGGCGTCCATCCCCGGCTGCGCCTGCCGCCAGGTGGCGATCTGCCGCTGCGCATTGTAGGTGTAGTCATACCGCGCCAGTTCCCCACCACCCTGACTGGTCGGGGCCGTGTGGATGATGGCCGTCAGCAGCCGGTCCTGCGCGGCTGGCAGCCGCTGGTACGTCGTCTTCATGCCTGCCAGCGGACACTACCCTTCGGTGAGAATGCCGGTGTCACCTTCGTAGCTCTGGGTAAACGTGCCGAGCGGGTTGGTGATCTGGGTGACGCGGTCGAGATCGTCGAAAGCGTAGCTCTCCGTGCCGCCAGCGTAGCTCCAAGAGGTGAGGCGGCCCCAGTGGTCGTAAACGGCGGCTATTGGGATCATAGGCATTGGCGGAAATTATAGTGGCAGATGTCTGGCACGCGGCTGATGGCGAAGCTGGATAGGCTTCTCAACACCTTGTGAATCAACGCATTGAAGGAATTAACTTCACAAAATGCCAGGCACCTTTTTCTCCTTGTCTGTGTTTATCTTGGCGCAATGACCCCGTTTTCCAGATTGCTTTTCCGACCGCTGTCAAGAATCGACGTCTGACCCTTTCCTGTTACTGGAGCTTATCGAGATCGATAAACGTCGCCCATTTCTCAGGTAAATTGTTTTCAACATAGATACGTTCGGCAGAGTAACCCCGAATTGCCAAGCCATAAGCGGCAACTTCTTTTTTTATCTCTGCAAAAGCATCTGACTCATCAAGTATAGCCCCCAATATAGCGGCACTGTTTGCTTGGTTTCTCTTTTGCCATTTCACCGATTTGTGTGCTGCCGTCGATACCCTCTGCTTTGTTTCTGTGCTAATCTTAGGCAAATAGAGGGCAGTGATCTGGTCGAATTTAAAGCCGCTGGCTTTCAGCTTACTAAAAAATGCCGTCAGTGATTGAGCTTCATCATGAGCAGACACACCTTTGAGCTCATCATGCGGTTTGGCGAAAATGGTTAACACAAACAAGTCTGGAAACTCGTTTGTTGATGCCAAAGACAACGTGAAACTTCCTGAGCTTTGCTGGCATTCAAATTTGCACCTAGCCGGTGAATACGGCTCATCCAGACATAATGATATTGTAGCAATTCCGAAGAACGAAAGCAATATGTAAAATATTATCATTTTCATATGCGACACCATTAGTTAGATCCTAATTCCCAAAATGATATTCTACTTGTGCGAGGATCATCAATATCACCATCACTGCCATCAACAGTTGACGAACCGTCCCAAAGGGTGACGTGACCCGAAGCATCAGAATATGCTATATCGAATACTACAATGCCACTCGCACAGTTTTTCTTAAATTCAGCAGGAGTTAAGATTCTGGGAGCTCCTAGCTGGGACTGCAAAAAGCGTTTCATATCAGCAACTCGATAGTGGTAAAACCATCGCGGTGGACTTTTACCCGAAGATACAGCACCTGTAGCAGAAGTAATCATCAAACCCGAAGCATTCAAAGCATGACTCATGCGCACAGCACAACTGTTAGTGAAAATGCCAGATTCGCCATTCTGTTGTACTTTCCCACCTATGAACTTCCATATCGAATTTGGATCTGTAGCAAGCGTCGGATAAGTTCCGTAATTTGGGTAATTGCCTAGAACCATCCAATATTCAAGAAGCCCGAGAACATCAATCATCCCAATAGGGTTATTGGCGACAGATCTGTATAAACCTGATTCCACTGCAGGGTTAATGCTACTCTCAAGGGACTTCATGTGACTGAAGGCCATATCACCTAACGGATCCCTGGATGGCCACCTGCCCGTCTCAGGATCATAAGGTCGATAAACTGCCAGAGACAGTCCGGTCTCGTGCCAGAGGTGCCCCGTATAACCGTTGCTGTGGTCTTCGTTGCCTGTGATTCGACTGCGTTTGCCCCAGGGACCGAAGGCGTAGCTGGCGGTTGTTGTTCCAGTTGTTCCATCCACGGCGACTCGGGTGCTGCCGAGGTGGTCGATGATGAGGAAACGCTTCGCTGTTTGCTGGCTGCTGGCGTCCAAGAACTCCACGCCTCCCGTCCAGCATCGTTGTTTGCTGCCATCGACCACAGCACGCTCCTCCACGACCTGCGTGTTGTTCCACACCCACGTCCTCACTGGCTGCCCGTTCTTGCTCTCCGCGATGCGCCGGTTCTGACCGTCGTACTGGAATGTCCAGGTGTCTGCTCCCAAGGTCACGCTCGTCATGCGGTTCTTGGCATCCCAGGTGTAGGTGTAGCGGCCATCGGTCAGCAGGTTGCCTTCCGCGTCGTGTGTGGTCGTTGTGGTGCCTGCGGGGCCGTTGTCCACGCGCCACGTCTGGCTGGTGGTGTTTCCGGCTTTGTCCGTGGCCTGCATGACCACATCTTGCTGGCCTGCTCCCACCGGCGTCAAGCTCTCAAACGTGCCGTCGGCACTCACGCGGGCGTTTTGGCCGTTGATCGTGACATTGGCTGGCTCGTTGACCTTGCCCCGGAACCAGGTGCTGCCGCCTGCGCTTTGACTGACGAGCTGGTTCAGTTCGTTGTAGGTGGCCGTGCGCGTGCGGCTGCCTTCCTGCGCAGCGGTACGGTTGCCACTGGCGTCGTACTGGTAGCGCCAGACCTGCTGCGGCGTCTGCGGCGGCCCTGCCACGGGTGTTTCCACCACGGCGCTGACCTGCTGCCGCGCATCGTAGGCGATGGCCCATTCCTTCGCCGCCATCCCCGGCTGCGCCTGCCGCCAGGTGGCGATCTGCCTCTGCGCATTGTAGGTGTAGTCATACCGCGCCAGTTCCCCACCACCCTGACTGGTCGGGGCCGTGTGGATGATGGCCGTCAGCAGCCGGTCCTGCGCGGCTGGCAGGCGCTGGTACGTCGTCTTCATGCCTTCTAACGAATACCTCCGTTAGTTTGCGGGTCTTTTTTCTCGTTCTCTTGCCTCCGCTGAGAGTAAAATCGCACGAATCTAGTTATGCTTAATATCGTAGTGATTAAACTAAAAATAGCGATAAACAAAATCACTACTAGACTAAGATCCAGAGTTGATCTCTCGTAATGTAACGCCCAACTCCGAAAGCCAGGCAGAGTCCATAGGTAACTTTTAAATCCTAAAGATATAAGAGCTGCCAAACATACTTTGATTAACGTTTCCATTTTGTGCCATCAGGGTTGCAACATTTTCCTTCACCAGGAGCAGTCAAACCCATTTGTAGGGCAGCTTGCACGAAGTGTTGGCAATTGAACATCAAGGTGTGGTAATACGGTGGCGATGTTAGGTACCCCGAGAGCTTAGACTTTGCAGCTATATCCTGACAAGGTGATGTTCTCCATGGCTGTGGAATTGTGCCCGAGGTCGGTGATTCCCAAACAATACCCGGAACTGGCACAAAAGCTCCGAACACCGCTCCCCATCCGCTAGCAGGCCCAAAACCCCATTCAGAATATCCATTTTGAACATACTTACCGGACTTAACAATCCAGTTATCTAACAGCAAGTTGGTGTGAGTTGGTGATATTCCTAGAATTGGGCCATCAGCAGCGCGATCATTCCCCAGATAGTCTCTAAAAACAATAAATCCATTTTTCACATAACTGTATAGATTTGCTCCGCCCTTCTCCTCAATAGGATCCCTTGATGGCCACCTGCCCGTCTCAGGATCATAAGGGCGATAAACTGCCAGAGACAGTCCGGTCTCGTGCCAGAGATGCCCTGTATAGCCAGTGCTAAGGTCTTCTGCGCCGGTGATTCGACTGCGTTTGCCCCAGGGGGTGAAGGCGTAGCTGGCGTTGGTTGTTCCGGAACTGCCGTCTATGGCTGTTCTTGTACTGCCTAGGTGATCGGTGACTAGAAGGCGTTTGCCGATTTGGGTGTTGCTGGTGCTCAGCAGCTCCAATCCGCCCATCCAGCGCTTATGCTTGCTGCCATCGGCAACTCTTTCTTCCACGATCTGCGTCTGGTTCCACACCCACGTCCTCACCGGCTGCCCGTTCTTGCTCTCCGCGATGCGCCGGTTCTGGCCGTCGTATTGGAAGGTCCAAGTATCAGCGCCGAACGTGACACTGGTCATGCGGTTCTTGGCATCCCAGGTGTAGGTGTAGCGGCCATCGGTCAGCAGGTTGCCTTCCGCGTCGTGTGTGGTCGTTGTGGTGCCTGCGGGGCCGTTGTCCACGCGCCAAGTTTGGCTGGTGGTGTTTCCGGCTTTGTCCGTGGCCTGCATGGTCACATTTTGCTGGCCTGCTCCCACCGGCGTCAAGCTCTCAAACGTGCCGTCGGCACTCACACGGGCGTTTTGGCCGTTGATCGTGACATTGGCTGGCTCGTTCACCTTGCCTCGGAACCAGGTGCTGCCGCCTGCGCTTTGACTGACGAGCTGGTTCAGTTCGTTGTAAGTGGCCGTGCGCGTGCGGCTGCCTTCCTGCGCGGCAATGCGGTTGCCACTGGCGTCGTACTGGTAGCGCCAGACCTGCTGCGGCGTCTGCGGCGGCCCTGCCACGGGTGTTTCCACCACGGCGCTGACCTGCTGCCGCGCATCGTAGGCGATGGCCCATTCCTTCGCCGCCATCCCCGGCTGCGCCTGCCGCCAGGTGGCGATCTGCCTCTGCGCATTGTAGGTGTAGTCATACCGCGCCAGTTCCCCACCACCCTGACTGGTCGGGGCCGTGTGGATGATGGCCGTCAGCAGCCGGTCCTGCGCGGCTGGCAGGCGCTGGTACGTCGTCTTCATGCCTGCCAGCGGATACTGCACCTCATTGAGGATGCCCGTGTCTCCCTCATAGCTCTGATTTAAAGTGCCGAGCGGATTGGTGATCTGCGTCACCCGGTCGAATTCATCAAAGACGTAGCTCTCCGTGCCGCCTGCGTAGCTCCAGGAGCTGAGGCGCCCCCACTGGTCATAATTGTAGATCAGCGTGTCATCCGCCAGCGGCCCGTCCAGGCTTTCCATGCGGCCATTGGGGTCATAAACATAAGTCGTCACCCTGGCAGTGCCGCCCGTGCCATCCGTCCAGCTCAGCGTGCGGCCTTCCGCATCAAAGGTGTAGCTCTGTTCCGGCAAAGTGGGGTGAGTCACTTTCCAAAGCTGTTGGTCGGAATTGTAGTGATAAGTGGTTTGGCGGTTGCTGGCGTCCTTCGTCCATTCCAGACGGCCGCCCATGTCGCGGTCGTAGCTGTATTGCAGCCTGCTGCCATCCGGGTAGAGCTTGGCGGTGACGCGGTTGCCATCATCATACTCCCAGCCCACCCACTCCCCCCGGCCAAAGCGCAGCTTCGTCACATTGTCATTGGCATCGTACTCATAGGCCACCGTCTGGCCGCCGGGACTGACCACCTGCGTCACTCGCTTGAGGGCATCGTAGCTATATTGAGTGATACTGCCATCCCGCGCCCGGCTACTGGTCAGGGTGCAGCATGAATACACGCTCTGGGTGTAGGTCGTGTCTGGGTAGGTGGTCTTGAGCCGCCGGTTCAGCAGATCATACTCATGGGTGAGCAGGTAGCCCTCTGCATCCTGCTCCGCGATGACGCGCCCGATGTCATCATAGACGTACTGGGCCTGCACTTTGAAAACAGTCTGCCCCGGAGCCTTGAACTCCACCTTTTCCAAGCGGCCCTTCTGGAAGCCCGTGGTGAAGTAGGTGTTCTGCGTTACGGCTCCACGCGGGCTGGTGGTGGTGAGCGCCTGGCCCTGGGCATTGTAGGTGAAGCTGGTCGTCTGCGCCTGCCAGGCTCCACTGTGCCAGACGTGGGAGGTCTGCGTTTCGGGATCACCCAGCGCGTTGTAGGTCGTGGTGGAAAGCGGCTTCGGCGCGCCATTGCCCACCGTCATCGTCTGGGTCAGGACATCCATGCCATTCGCCGCATAGGTCGTGGTGTAGATGATCCTGTTTGGATCCGTGTTTACCCCCTCCTGACGAGTGAGCACATAGCCTTTGTCGTTGTAGGTGTAGTAGGTGCTCCTTCCATCTGGACCGGTAGTTTGCAGAGGCTGCCCTGCATTGTTGAACTGGTTCGTTGGTGTGGAGGTGGTGCCTCCGCCCTGGTGCTTGGTTTCATAGATTTCTCCCCGCCCATTCACCGCCGTGTAGCGGTAGCGCGTCATCGAGGCATTGGAGTCGAAAAACGGAAGGCAGCTCTGCCCATAAGCCGGAACACCCTGCTTGTAGTGCTTTTTATCCCGGTGCCAGCCGCGATTCAGGGCAGCATAATAATACTCCTCCATCTGCCCCAATGGGTCGGTGATGGTGATGCGGTAGGTTTCCCAGGTGTTTGCTCCAGGTGTTGGATAAACATCGCTGCCGATCGTGATCCCGTCCGCTGGTTCCGTCAGGAACTGCCAGGTTCCAGTGGGAAGGTTGAGGGCATTGATGAACAGTTCATTGCTACGTTCCACAAACTCCTGAGTGTGGCCGAAATCCGGGTAGAGCGGATCCCGCTCCTTCACGCGATTCGCGATCGTGTAACCGTACCCGTAGGCCACACCGCCCATGTCTGTCTGCCCGACCAGCCGCTGCTGCCCTTCGACCGCAGAATAAGTGAAGGTGGCCGTGCGGCCAAAAGGATCGTTCATGGAGGCCACTTTCTCATTTGCCCCGTAGGTCAGCGACCAGGTGTTCTGCCCGGCGGGCAGCGCGGAATGGGAGACTGCGGTCACTGCACCCTCAGCATTGTGGGTCACACTCACAACAGAGCCGTGCTTGTCCGTGATGCTTGTCAGCAGGCTGGCGGCGCTGGCCCCCTGCATGGAAATGGGCACGGAAAAGGTCCATTGCTCACCATCGCCATCGGTGACGACGTAGGTGTAGGCTCCTGTTTTAACCAGTTCAGCATCGGCGTTCCGGGAAGTCGGCCTGTACTCATCATCGGTGCGATACAAAAGAGTCCCCACACTGAAGTATGTACCAGGATCGCTGGTGAGAGGACTGTTGATGCCCAGCTCCCAGACATCGGCACTGACGGAAACGACCGACGTGATTTGGCGAAACAAGCGTTGCCCACCAATGCGGTAGATCTCCCCAACGACCGGCGCGATTGAGTCAGGGCTCGACTTTGCGACCTGAATTGTCGAAGCCCCTGTCTGGTAGGAGCTGTTCAACTGCAGGCTGGCGGATGCTTCGGCCGTTCGGTTGAAGCGTTCCGTATAGCCGTTCCCATACATGATGATGACGTTTCCGGCGGGGTCTTCCATGGCAAAGGCAGAGTAGGCGAAGGTCCACTTGTCGCCAAAAGGACGGATTGAAACCAGGGAGTCGAGGCTGTTGTAAGTCAGGGTCATGTGAACACTGGGGCCGTAGGGCGCATCCCACCACATCGGCGTGTCCGTGATCTGCAAGTTCATGTTCACTGGATTGACGGACCACTCCGGCATGCCGCAAGAAGTGCAGCCCCCGGACTTCTTTTTCCCACAAGCGAGGTCGTCGGGCTCCTTGGGCTCTCCGCAGCAGCCCCCGATCAACTGACGCTTCGACTCCGCCGACGCGAGCAGGATGCCGGATTGAGGAGGCTTGTCTGCAAAGATGACCGCATGCCCCGACCATTGCTTCAGAAAGAATGCAAGCTCCAAATCATGGGCATGACCGACGCGAGTGTCATAGACCTTCAGCTTATCTCCCTTCGGGGCCGTAAGAACAGTCACGAAATGCTCCTCGTCATCATAATGCGCGATGAGGGGAAGCGGCAGCTCCGCCAAATGCCCCGCTGTTGTGACCACCGTCTGCGCCTTCAACCCATGCTGGGCGGCCAGATCTTCAATCTCCTGGAGGTTCAGCCCGTCAGGATTCTTGTTCTCAAGGGCTCGAAGCTTCCGCGCCTGCTCTTCTTTTCCCAAAGCGGCGCAGACCTCGGCCAGGGACTTCTGGGCGCAGTCACGCATGGCAGTCTGCTTTTCCTTCAGCATACTGAGACGGACGATCCAATAGGAGGCATAGGAGCTGTGGGAAGGGGTGTCCGAAGCCGCACGCAGGGAGGCAAAATGTTCCGTGGCGGCTGAATAGCTGCCCTGCTCCATCGCCAGCGCCCCGAGCCGGAGCGTTGCCTTGGCGTTCATCGGGTGCCCTGTGGGGCTGCGGGCCTGGGAAGCCTCAAACCACTTTTGTGATTCGATGAACTGCCCCTTGTACTGGCAGAAACAGCCCAGGTGCAGTTCTGCCTCCGCTGCCCAGGCACCCTCCGGGAACTGCTCCAGGTGCCCGAGAAACATCGCATAGGCTAGATCGTATTCATGCAGGTTCCATTTTTGGATCGCCTTGCCAAAGTCCATGTTTTCACGCTCCTGAGCGGCCCGCTTTACAAGATCCTTGATGCCTGCCGGGTCAGCTGCGCGTGTCGGAACCAGCTCCTCCCCAAGCTGGCCGGCCATCCGCAGGTCTTTTTCCGTCGGCACTTTGTTCAGGTCCAGCAGCCTCAGGCTCGTCCGCTCAGTTGGCCGGGCCTTTGCCGTCCATTCCTGGAGCTTTGACGCTGCGGAGGGGGCCGGCAGGCTTTGTGCCACCATCCTAGGCAGGGATGCTGTTGTGGTATTGTCCTTTGAATTCATGCGGCTTCCGGCGACCGGCTCCCCTGACTGGATCTCATCTGCCACCTTGGCGGGCCTGCCCAGCCAAAAGCCTAACGCAAGGATCATGAGCGCTGCTGAAACTAAGAAGGTCAAACGGATCAATGGCCGGTTCATAAGCAGAGGGTGACGTGATTTGAGGGTGTGAAGGCTTCGTTTCAGGGCAGCAGCTGTGCGTCCAAGGGTTCATCCAACGTCAAGGTGGGCGGGGTGGTGTCCAAAGGATCTGACTGCGGCGAAGACTGCATCATGGCGTTCAATGCATAGGCATCCAAAGAGTCCACCACACCGTCACCATCCGTGTCAGGCACCAGAGGATCGGTTCCGAGCAGAGCCTCCTGGGAGTTTGTCAGGCCGTCTCCGTCAGAATCATCGGCCAGCCAGGAGTTCAGGAAGCCGTCCATCCGTCCATCTCCATTGGTGTCCTTCAGCCTGGGGTCCGTTCCCGTAATCCAAATCTCCGTGAAGTTGGATAGGCCATCTCCATCCGCGTCACCAGCCCCTGTCTGGTCCAGATTTTGGAAAAGCAGGACCTCATCCGCATCAACGAGACCGTCCCCGTCGCCATCACCGGGATGCAGTCGGGGGTTGCTTCCCGCCAGGAACTCATTTCGATTGGACATGCCGTCGTAATCCGAGTCGCCGCCGCCGGATGAAATTCTCAAATCCCCCCAGCACTGTATCTCCCAACAATCTGGCAGGCTGTCGTGATCAACATCATCATTCTGGGTGGGATCCATTGGCAGCAACCAGGGTGACAATGACCAGGTATACTCCTGAAGGTTGCTGAAAGCATCATTGTCAGGGTCGCTGTCACCATCATAGAGACCACGGCTTCCCCAATAATCCTCCTCCCAGGAGTCTGGCAGACCGTCGTAATCTGCATCATGATTCGGGGCATAGCCTGAGCTGTACCAGTAATCATCAAGGAAATACTCCATCAACGTTTTGTTGTACGGGTAGACGTACGGATTGGTGATCGAGCCATCGGAATGCAGTGTGTCAACAAACCACCAAAGCTCCCACCAGTCTGGAAGGCCGTCACCATCCGCATTCACCCACTCCTCAGCACCAAGGCTCGGATGTGTGGATGAACGCAGCTGGCCATGCAGATCCCAAAAAACAAGGCCGGGGGCTCCGGAGGTGTGACAGGCCGTCGAAGCCGCAGTGAGGTAGCCGTTGGTGTGCAGCTCCGGCGAGACATTGATGCTACCCGCCATGCCTCCCTGGATCAGGCAGGATTCCACGGAGACGCCGGCACAATAATCTGTGACTGGCGTGCTCGATGGGTATTCATCATCCCATACAATGCAGTTCCTTAGCTTCAGTGTCCCCGACACATTCGCAAGGGATGCTGTGCCGGTGTAATCAGGATATGACCCCGCATAGCCATTGCTTCGGAAGAATGTGCAATGTTCCAGGCTCACCTGTCCTCCAAGGTTGGTCAAGGCACCGCCGTATTGCAGATCATAGCCTCCCGGATATCGGTAGCTCTGAAAGTTCCTGAACAGGCAGTTAACTGCATGAAACCTTGTAATAGATTCAGGAGTTGGCTCGACGACGACCCCATTCTGCCCTCCTCCACCACCAAAGACGAAACCGCAGATATGCACTTCACCATTCACATGCCACTCCCAGGGATTAAGCACAACTCCCTCCATCCCCGTCAGACGGTCAGAGCCGACCTCTGCGATGATGGCGACTTTTCGAGGTAGTTGATTGGTGTTTACGCTGGTTGTAATCAACCCGGCTCCCCCCTGCCTCCTTTTGATAAGAATAGTTGCCCTGTAAGAGGGTGTCTCAGGAAGCGACTGATAGGCATCTTGGAGATAACGAAACATTTTCATCGCAGGCTGATCCTCTGGCAGAGCAAAGTCCACGACCGCGTCCCATTCTGGAAGGCTCGCCGCATTGCCAGCAAGTGTGCCGCGATCATACTCCCAAAGATTGGGAATACGGTCCCCATCCTTGTCATTCCACGCGTCATCGGGGTTGAGTGGATCCAGTCCATTGACCACTTCATACCCATCGGAGATGCCATCAGAATCCGTGTCCGGCTGAAGTGGAAGTGTTCCCGCCTGAAACTCCGCCAGGTTCGAAAGTCCATCCCCATCCGGGTCCGTCAGCAGGGACAACGGAGTGGAATTGGCATTAGCGGGGTCCGCTCCATCCAGACCATGCTGAACCTCCCAACCATCCGGCATGCCGTCATTGTCCGTGTCGGCATCGTGAGGGTAGAGGCCAAGCTGGAATTCAACCAGGTTGGAAACGCCGTCCTGGTCCAGGTCCGTCAGCAGCGTGAGCGGCGCAGATGTGCCATCCGCGCCATCGGCCGGATTCAAGCCGTAATTGACCTCCCAAAGGTCAATCATGCCGTCGTTGTCGCCATCGGCATCACTGACGATGTTGTTCTGGGCACGTTCGACCAGGAGGTGGAGGGCATTCTGAGAATGGGTGAAGATGCCGGTCAGGAAGGTGCTGTTGGAAGGATTGATGAGGTAATCGAGGCCGTCCACGGAGCCGTTGGCGGGGGCAACATCGGCGTGACCGTTGAAGCTGCGCAGCGGATATGCATCCACTGAATCCGGGAGCAGGTCGCTGTCGCTGTCCCAGTTAAGCGGACTGGTGCCGCGCAGGAGGTGCTCCTCCCCGTCAGACCAGCCATCCATGTCCGTATCCGCCAGCGCGGGATGGGTCAACAAGGCCAGCTCCAGCATGTTGGAAAGCCCGTCCCCGTCAGTGTCCTCCGTCTGCGAATGACCCAGGCCTCCAAGCATGGATCGTTCCCACCAGTCTGGAAGGGTGCCCCCGTCATCCTGGTCGATCTGGCTGATGCTTCCTGCCGTCAAAACGGACGCAACGGTCGCAGTGGGCGCGGTGCGGGTGACGCTTGCAAACGGCGCGGTCAAGACCTGATAAACCTGCTGCTTTTCTTCTTCTGCAAGCACCCTGTTGTAGAGCACCACGTCAAAGAGCTGCCCAAGGTACCCGTTGGACCCAAGGGCAGGCACATTGCCGATGTGCCTCAAGGGTGCATATCCCTGCCCCGAAGGATTGTTGTATTGATCATAGGCTGCAAGAGTCGGATAGGGCTCCGTGCCAGCACCTGCGACCGATGGCACGGCTGAGGCGTCCGCCCAGAGGCTGGAGAGGGTTCCCGCCTTCAATTCAAACGATCCGACAAAATCAGCGAGCGTTGTCAGGCCGGCGGCGTCCACCGGAACGCTCGTTGCCGGAGTCCAGCCAGTGACAGCCGGGCTTGCTCCGGTCGCAGTGGCCAGGTCAAAGGTCTGCATGGAGTTGGTTCCAACGGAAAGACCAAAGCCCATCGGGCCGGAGTTCAGCGTGATCCTGCTATAGGCTGAAGCTGGAATGGTGTAGGGAACATTGGTCCGGTCCGAGGCGAAAAGGTAACGCTGCCCCGTCACACCGTCGTCAACCGTGGCGCTCAGCGTCGGCGAAGTGGTCGAACGCAGGTAGGCGAGGCCGCCATACTGGGCGGTTGGCGACTTGACGGATGCGGCGGCGATCTCCGTGTGTGTGGTGCCAGGATGCGCCGTGTAGAAAACGGAACTGTCCGCGCCAAGGCCTGTGCCCAAGGTCAGGCCGTCGGCTCCATCAAAGTTGAGGCTCCGCCTTCCGCTGGTCGCATTGACCGACAGGGTTGGCATGTTCGTGACGGTGCTGTTGAACGACGCAGCCGTCATTCCTCCATCGGACGCCTGCCATTGTGTGATGGTGCTCGCCCCCGTGGACGATGCAACAAAGGGGCCGTCCATAGAGAACGCCGCCACCCGTCCGTCCGACGGAAGCTGAAGATGTGGGCTTGGATACGCCGTGAACGACGTGCTGCGCAGCGTGTAGCTGGCGGGCGTGGTCCACTTGTTGAAGTAGGCGGTGACCAGCCCCCGGATGGGCGTGTTGATCGTCTCGGCCTTCAGCCAGGCCTGCGCCACCCCGATCGGAGCCGTGGTGCTGGTGTTGACCGTCAGGTAGGTCTTGGTTGCAGGGCTTCCGGGTGTGGTGGAGAAGGACCCGGCACCGCTGGTAATGCTGAAGGTCACGGGCAGATTCGGCACGGCTGCCCATGTTGTCGCGGCAGTCTTGCCCATGGCGGTCACTTCCAGGCGCTGCCTGAAATACCTGCCGGGGGCGATGAACTGCCAGTCACCCTTGGTCACGGTCAGCGTGCAGCGGTCAAAGGCGTCCAGAGGATCACGCCCATCCAGGAGGATCTCCTGCTTGTCGTTGAGGTTGTCACCGTCGGTGTTGGCGACGGTCTTGCTGGTGCCATAACCCGGAAAGCCGTCAAACCCCTCCTCCTCAAGGTCCGACACCCCATCACTGTCCGTATCACCACCTGCTGCGCCGGCAATCACAGGCAGGGCCACGACGCGGAAGAAACGAACGGCACGGTATGATGTCGGCTGATAGGTGCTGGCAGTCGTGCTGTTGGTGAGGGTCACTGAATGCTGAGCCCCCGTGCCCAGGATGACCGTCGTGGTGGCAGGCACACTGGTCCAGGCGGTCGAGGTGGGCAGCGTATCCGTGACGGAGGTGAGATATTCCACCTTTTGCTGGAGCTTGTAACGCTTGCCAGCCTTTGTGGGGAAGCTCAGTGTCAGAGTCGCCGTGCTTCCGCTGCCGTTGATTGTTGCAGCCACGGCGACAGGTGGATTGAACGAGGTGGGATCCGTTCCAAAGAGGTATTCCGTGAGATTGTCCTGGCCGTCCCCGTCCGGGTCATCCCCCGGCTCCAGCCCGCCACCCGCTGCACGGATGAAAGGTGAATCCGGCGCGTAGCTTTTCTCCCAAAGATCCGCCATGTCATCCCCGTCGACATCAATGATCGCCGCCGTCGCTGTTCCATCCACCCGGTCATTGTCCACCGCCTCCAGGACAAGGTCCATGTCCGCCCTGGAATTGCCCCTGCGAATGAAAAAACCGGCACCTGGAGTCGCGGCAAGAGTTGTCGGGATCGTTCCCGAGCGAACCACGGGCGTGGGGCTTTGCCCAGGTATTACCTTGGCCGCCCAGGCTGCGTTGTTGACGGTGCGGTAAAAGGCCTCCCATCGTGGTGGCTGGCCTGCGGTTGGGGAGGGCGCCCACAGGATGATCTGATCGGCTTCGTCAGGATTGGTGGACCCCGTCGGCAGCCCCTTGAGCTTGCTCGTCGTAGCGTTTGCCGTGTACAAATTGAGCCCGTTGAGAGCCGTTGTGGAGGTGGCGTCCGCCAAGCTCATTTGCTTTCCGTTGGGCAGAAGGGTGGGAACAGCCGTTCCCGCGCTCAGGGAAACTTTCAGATCGTGCCTGTAGGGCCGCCCAAATATCTTCAGCCTACGATCCGAGCCCGCCCCGGACGCCCGTGCATATCGCCATGGACTGGTCACATCACTCCACATGTCCGCGCCATTCGAGACAAACTCGGCACCAGTTCCTGATCCCCAGGCCGCTCCGCCTGGAGCCGAACTGTTCGCCCAAAGTTCAAGCAGGGGTGCCTCGGGGGAACCATGAAGCCGGACCACGTCTGCCAGAGCCGGAGAGGATGCGGCAAATCCAGCATTCGCGTCAGGCGGCAGCAGTAGTTCAGAAACACCCCAGAACGGGTAGAGCCTGAAGTTTTGCTCTGGTGCCAGGGCAATAGCGTCTGCTCCCAGAAAATGCGGCCGATAAGTCCAGGGCGAGGAGCTGGTGAGTCGTTCCCCTGAAAAAGGCCGTGACCAATAGGGGGATGCTGCGCCAAACTGCGGCAGCCAGATCATGGTGTTCTCGGGGTTGTTGAAGGCAGGCGAGGACTGAATGTCGACTTCCGCCTCAAAGCTGCCGTTGCCATTGATCCCCATCGAAGTGGTCACCCGTCCAAGGGCCAGCCCATATGTCCCCGGACTTTGAAGCATCGGAGCAAAGACCTGATCCTGCCCTGGAGCAATCTGAGCCTCGAGAAGCGCGGTCATCTCTCCAGGAACCTCCCAGCCAGTGCTGCCATGCAGGCTCATGCCCTGTCCAGCTGCCAAGCTCCAAATGCAGAGCCTTAAAAAAAGCAAGAACTCGCTCTTCCGCACAAGTTGTTTGCAATACACCATCGTCGTCTTATTGCAGCAAGTGTTCATTTGGAGTCATTTACATTGCTTTCAAAAGTCCACTGGCAGGAAAATCAGTCCTAAACCAAGAACAAAGCTGTTCTTCTAGTCCCTTCGCTAATATGCGTCAAACAACATTGTACGCAAAAACACTCTATTACTAAGCTCAATACCAAAAGGTGCTTTAACGAGCGACCATGAAGCAGGCAGTGCCCTCGTGCTGCTGCACACGCGTCAGTTTTAAGACATTCCAGCCTAACAGGCCCGAGGCCTCCCCTGAACCTCTTCATCATCATGCCCCTTTTGGGTATAGAAGCCAGGCATTTTCCCCGCCTTCCACCTCGACGAAACCGACTCCGACCAGCCATGACCAGCGCCCCCATTTCTCGCGAACGTGTCGTCATCCTCGGCGCCAGCGACAAGCCCGAACGCTACGCCCACCAGGCCCAGCAGCTTCTTGCCCGGCACGGTCATGAGGTGATCCCGGTCCACCCACGCCTGTCGGAGATCGAGGGCACCCCCGTCGTCGCCGACCTCAGCCAGGTCGTCGGCCCTGTGGACACCGTCACCATGTATGTCGGCCCCGCCATCTCCAATGGGCTGGTCGAGAAGCTGATCGCGCTGAAGCCCCGGCGCGTCATCTTCAACCCCGGCACCGAAAACCCTGCCCTGAGCGTCCATCTCCAGGCCGCAGGCATCGCCGTGGAGGAGGCCTGCACCCTCGTGCTACTGCATACGGGGCAATTTTGAGAGACTCCATCCCGGACAGTCTGAGGACTCCCGCCCTTGCCAAAGGCCCCGGGCTCTCCACTATCCTGCCCCCCGTTTGGGCTGAAAATCCCTGCCTCCCTCCCTCATGTTTGACTGGATCATCAAAAAAATCATCGGTACCAAGAACCAGCGCACGGTGAAGCGCCTACAGCCGGTCGTGGCCGAGATCAACCGCATCGAGCAGCAGCTTCAGAACGAGTCCGACGAGGCTTTGCGTGAGCGGGTGGCCGGCTGGAAGGCCCAGTTCCGCGCCTTCCACACCCCCCATTTCCTCGGTGGCGTCGCCCTGCGCATCGCCGATGAGGAGGCCGTGAACGCCTGCCTCGGGCATGTCGCAGGCTACTTTGGCGCCCTCAGGCAGCACTTCCCCTCCCTCGACGACTCCTATCTCGCCGAATCCGCCTGGCGCAGCGCCGGCCTTGATGCCAAAAAAGGGCTGATCGACCGTGCCCGTGAGGCCTGGAACGAAATCCAGCCGAAGTTCGCCGCCATCGAAGCCCGGATGCTCGACCAGATCATGCCCGAGGTTTATGCGGTCGTGAAAAACACCGCCCGCCGCCTCTGCGGCCAGGAGCACATCGTCTGCGACACCCCCCTGAAGTGGAACATGGTCCACTTTGACGTCCAGCTCATCGGCGGCATCGCCCTGCACCGCGGCATGATCGCCGAAATGGCCACCGGTGAAGGCAAGACACTCGTCGGCACCCTGCCTGTCACCCTCAACGCCATCACCGGCCGCGGCGTCCACGTCATCACCGTCAACGACTACCTCGCCCGCCGTGACTCGGAATGGATGGGCTACCTCTACAAGTTCCTCGGCCTCACCGTCGGCTGCATCCAGAACGACCAGCCCAGCCACATCCGCCGCCAGCAGTACGAGTGCGACATCACCTACGGCACCAACAGCGAGTTCGGCTTCGACTACCTTCGCGACAACGGCATGGCCTCCAGCAAGGACCAGCAGGTCCAGCGCGGACACTACTTCGCCATCGTTGACGAAGTGGACTCCGTGCTCATTGACGAGGCGCGCACCCCCCTCATCATCTCCGGTCCCGTCGCCGCCGCCGAAAGCAACCATCAGTTCGAACGCTACAAGCCCCTCGTCGACCAGCTCGTCCGCCGCCAGACCACCTACTGCAACCAGCTCGCCAGCGAGGCCAGGGCCCACGCTGAAAAGGGCGAGTTCGAGGAGGCCGGCAGGAAGCTCTTCCAGGTCAAGCTCGGCCAGCCGAAAAACCGCGCGCTCATGCGTGCCATGGAGGATCACGAACTCCGCCGCGCCATGGAGAAGGCCGAGCTGCGCACCTACGAGGACACCCAGAAGAAGGAGCTCTTCGCCCTCAAGGAGGACCTCTTCTTCTTCATCGAGGAGAAAAGCCACGACGCCGACCTCAGCGAGAAGGGCCGCAGCTTCCTCAGCCCCGATGATCCGGACGCCTTCGTCCTGCCCGACCTCGCCACTCTTTATTCCGAGATCGACGGCGACGCCTCCCTCTCCGAACAGCAGCGGCAGCAGAAAAAGGCCGAGCTTCAGGACCGACTCAGCTTCCAGGGCCAGCGCATCCACCAGATCAGCCAGCTCCTCCGCGCCTACTGCCTCTATGAAAAGGACGTCGAGTACGTCGTCGAGGAGAACAAGGTGGTCATCGTCGACAGCCAGACCGGCCGCAAGATGCCCGGCCGCCGCTGGAGCGACGGACTGCACCAGGCCGTCGAGGCCAAGGAAGGCGTGCAGATCGACGCCGAGACCCAGACGCTCGCCACCATCACCATCCAGAACTACTTCCGCCTGTATCAGAAGCTGGGCGGCATGACCGGCACCGCCGAAACCGACGCCGCCGAATTCCACGACATCTACCGCCTCGACGTGCTGACCATCCCGACCAACCGGGCCGTGAGGCGCATCGACCAGAACGACAGCATCTACAAGACACGCCGCGAGAAGTACAACGCCGTGATCGACCTGATCCGCGAGCGCCACGCCAAGGGCCAGCCCCTCCTCGTCGGCACCGCCAGCGTCGACGCCTCCGAGACCGTCAGCCGCATGCTGAAGCTGCAGAAGATCCCGCATGCCGTCCTCAACGCCAAGTACCACCGCCAGGAGGCCGAGATCGTCGCCCGCGCCGGCCAGCGGGGCGCCGTCACCATCTCCACCAACATGGCGGGACGTGGCACGGACATCAAGCTGGGCGAGGGTGTCGCCGAACTCGGCGGCCTCATGGTGATCGCCACCGAACGCCACGAATCCCGCCGCGTCGACCGCCAGCTGCGCGGCCGCTGCGCCCGCCAGGGCGACCCCGGCGAGAGCAAGTTCTTCCTCAGCTTCGAGGACGACCTCATGCGCAACTTCGGCGCCGCCGAACGCATGACCAAGATCATGGAGCGCTTCGGCATGAAGGAGGGCGAGGAACTCGCCCACCCCTGGCTCAACCGCAGCGTCGAGACCGCCCAGAAGCGCGTCGAACAGCGCAACTACGTCTGGCGCAAGCGCGTCCTCGAATATGATGACGTGATGAACCAGCAGCGCGAGGTCATCTACGAACGCCGCAACGAGGCCCTCGAGTCCAACGACCCACGCCTGCTCATCAACGACGCCGTCGAACAGGGCATCCGCGAACGCCTGGGCGAATTCCTGCCCCAGGACAAGGGCGGCGACCTCGCGCCTGACTACGAAAACCTGCTCCAGTGGCTCAACACCACCTTCCCCATCGGCCTGCACGAACTGCCGGGTGAGTTCAAGGCCCTCGACTTTGAAGCCCAGGTCACCTGGGTGAAGGACAAGGTCCTCGGCGCCTACGACGTCAAGGTCGGCGGGGCCAACCCGCAGGCGCTTCAGGAGATCGAAAAAATGATCCTCCTCAACGCCATCGACCGCCTCTGGCAGGATCACCTTTACGCCCTCGACGCCCTCAAGGAAGGCGTGAACCTGCGCACCTACGGCCAGAAGGACCCCGTCATCGAGTTCAAGCAGGAGGCCTTCGCCATCTTCGCGGAACTGATGCGCAACATCAACGGCGAGATCCTCAACAACCTCTTCAAGAGCACCCAGCAGCTCGCCGCCTTCGAGCAGTTCCTCGCCCACCTCGCGATGATGCAGAACGCCGGGGGCGAGCTGCCCGTCCAGGTTCAGCCGAAAAGGGAGGAGGAGCCGGAGGCCAGGCCCTTCGATCCCGGCAAGGAAGGTCCCAAGCTCATCCTGCCCACCCTCGCCCCGCAGCCCCAGCGCCGCCCCGTGCCTCAGAACATCGGCCGCAACGACCCCTGCCCCTGCGGCAGCGGCAAGAAGTTCAAGCAGTGCTGCGGCAGGCTGGCCTGATCCATCTGTAGGCAGCACGGCCACTGTCAAAATCCAGGCATGCTCATGTGCCTGGATTTTTTTGCCCAATGCGAGCGCTGGCATCCTCGTGATCCGGCACCTTCAGCACCAGGCATCCCTCGGCCATGTCATGCATGAAAACCATCCAGGGAGGCGAAGGCCGGGCCGGCCATGCGGCCGTCTCGCTACAAAAGGAGCAGCAGGCTTTCGCCGGAAGGCAGGACGCCAGCAAATCGTGAACGGTTGTGCTGAACGGGCGTCCAGCTCATCTCGGCGGAGCGAGATGGCCGCCTTGCTTGCGCCCATCCACAGCCGTCATGGCATCGTGACCTGCGATGCTTTGATCCGCTTGTTCAAGACCGGCCTAACCAACTTCGGCTCAGTCCAAAGACATGCCTGAAAGATCCCGGGCCTGCCGCACCCACTGGTCGCGCTTCGCCCGGTCCTTGAAGGAGAGAAGCTGGCTGAACGCCTCCACGTCCGCCTCCGTCCACTCCGCGATCTGCCTGAAGCTGCGGATGCCAAAGGCGTGAAGCTGGTCGCGCAGGACCGACTTGATGCCCTTGATGCGGGTCAGGTCATCCTCACGCTCAAGCCCGGCCGCCTGCTCCAGGCCGTGCCGGAGCGCCGACTGCTGATGCTGAAGCTGAAGCAGGGTCGCAGCGGCCTCGCCCACCTGTTCCTCAACGCGTTCCAGGCTCTTGCGCGCCAGGCCGAGGCCCGCCGGATCCGTGCCTTTCTCCCGCAGGCTGGCCACCTTGCGCCGCCAGTCCTCCTGCTCCTGCCGCAAGGCGGCGACCAGCGTCTGGCGCGCCATGATGTCCTTCTCCAGCCGGGCCAGCGTGGAGGCGGCGTCGGCGACAGGCTTCGAACTGGCGGCCTTGAGCGAGGAGGAACGGGGCTTCTTTGTCGGACGCACAGGCTTTGCAGCCATCTCCGGAGCGGCCGCAGGCTGCACCGCAGACGCGGCGGGACGCTCTGCCGCAGCCAGTTCCGCCTGAAGCCGCACCACCTCCTTTGCCAGCCTCGTCCTCTCCTTCTCCAGCTCCTCGTTTTCAGCCGACAGCCGCTTCGACTCCGCCTTCGCCGTCATCATGTCCTCCTGATGAAGTCCGGCATCCCGACGCGCCGTCTTCAGTTCCTCATGCACACGGATCAGCTCACGCTCAAGGTTGCGCCGGTGATCGTTGGCCTCCTGCAGGTCGGCCTGCAGCCTGGCATCCGGGGCTGCGGCAGGTGCATGAGCTGCCTCCAGGGACTGCGCCGGCTCAACCGCCGGTGAGGCCGGGTCAGGGACCTGCGTGACACGCCCGGCAGTCCGGCCGCGCCAGCGCCAGCCGAGCAGGAAAAAGACCGCCGCAGCCGCCGTCAGCAGCAGGGCCATTTGGGAGACGAGCCAGAGAAATCCATCCATGAGAGGTTAGGGGGCGGCAGGTTTTGCCGAATCTGCGCCGAGGGTTTTCCAATGATGCCGCAGATGGTCAAAGCCTTCGAGAAAGGTGTCCTCGGCCATCGCTGCAGGAAACTCCTGGGGCAGCAGGCCGCTGGCCGCAATCGCGCCCGGCAGGACCATCTGTCCGGTCGCCGGCCGCGCGCTCCAGACTGCTCCAGGCCGGGCAAAGGCCAGCGTGCCCATGCTGTTCAAACCGGGAAGGTCCGGCAGGCTGCGCAGGGTCTGCTGCACATCCGCCGACGGCTCGCAGGTTCCACGCGCCATCAGCGAGTCCGCCATGACCAGCGCCCGCCCGGCATACTTCTGCCGCGCCGCCTCGATGATCTGGCTGCGCACCGGCTCCTCGGCCACCTGTCCCGCCAGAATGACCTTGTCGGGCAGCAGCGTCAGGGTGAGAAACCCCGGCTGCTGGCGGATGGCCAGCCTTGGGATGCCCTTCGCACTGCCCTGCAGCCACTCGATGACCATCCTGCTGTCCTCCAGAAGCAGCGCCGCAGGCAGGTCCTTGGGCAGCTTTTCCACCCAGGGCCGGGCATCACCGTCCACCAGGAAGTCGACCGCCTCCCAGGCCCTCCCCGGCAGGCCCAGATGCAGGGCCTTGCCAGCCGTCGCCGACTTGTCATCCGCCGCTGGCAGAAGCGCCGAGGAGATGGGGCCAAAATCCGCTGCGGCCCGACGCAGTGGATTCACCCGGACGTCATCCAGCACCCGGTTGTCCGGGAAGGCGGAGATGAAGGTGTTCAGCAGCTCTCGCTTGAGGGAAAGCGTCGCGACCTCGCCACGCAGCAGCAGCCGGCTGTCCCGCACCGCCATGAAAAGATGCGGCGGAGGCAGCCTGGACTGCCTGTCGGCCTCGGCCGCGAGAGCCCGCTGTTCAGACTGATAACGGCGCACGTTTTGAATGGCAGGAAGGATCAACTGCTCCCAGTCGGAGGAGGCAAGACCCGACGCCATCACCCGCTCGCGAAGAACCTCATCACGGGAATCCAGCACCAGCCGCTGCCAGTCGCCCCCGATCCGGGCCAGCTGAATCTGAGCACTGTCTCCTCCCGCATCCGCACGCGGCACCGGCATCCGGGTCAGGGTCGGCTGCACATCCTCCGCCTCATCGTGATTGCCTGCATCCGCATGCAGGCGGTTGTCCAGATACCCGCCCTGCTCCGCCCAGCGTCCGCTGATCTGCACCGCAAGGTCACGCGCCTCAGGCTCGCTCGCCGCCCTGCCCAGCAGAAGTCCGCGCATGCCGTTCGCGGCAATCAGCAGCCAGCCCGGAGGATAGGGCGTCGTCTCAAGTTCATCCGTCACCCTCCGTACCGGATTGAATCCCAGGCCCGGCCTGCCGGCCACACGCACCCCCTTTTCCAGGACCGCCATGATCTCACGCCGCTGCCCCTCACGACGAACCCTGCCCTTCACCACCGCATGCTGCCCCCTGAAGCTCACCAACGGCGGATCATACCCGGTGACGACATTCCGTGTCGCCAGGGTAGCCGCCTCAGCAAGATCACCCTCGATCCCAGGCGCGACAACCAGCGCGGCCACGAGCCAGAAGGCCAGCAGCCACAAGCCAAAGATCAACCACCGGGTCCGGTTCATGCGAGGAATGACCCGCTTACTAGCAGAGCGTCCTCGCGACGGGTAGGGGAAAATTGATCCTGTCCATCCACGGCATGAAGCCTGCTCGGCCTGCCCATTCGTAAACTTTCCCGCATAACGTTCTTGCCAAAAACTCGGCGTTCAGGTTCTCGTACCCTTCAAGTTCATCACAGCCTGCGCATGGCAGAACGCTATAAAATCTACGAACAGCTCGGCTCAGGCGGCATGGGGGCCGTGTTCCGTGCCTACGACAATGATTTGAAACGCTGGGTGGCCATCAAACGCCTGACGAATTTCAAGGAGGGCGTCGCCGATGAAAGCTTGATCAGTGACCTCCGCCGCGAAGCGGATGCGCTCGCCTCCCTTCGAAACCCCAACATCGTCACCATCTTCGATGTCGCCAGCGACGCCGAAGGCCTCTTCATGGTGATGGAGCTGCTCGAAGGGGAGGACCTTGCCGACGTGGTGGCGCGCGGCCCGCTTCATTACGACGATTTCAAGGAACTCGCCTCCCAGACCCTCGAAGGCCTGCTCGCCGCACACGAACGGCACATCCTCCATCGCGACATCAAGCCGGAGAACATCAAGGTGGAGCGCCTTCCCGGAGGCCGCATGCAGTCCAAGATCATCGACTTCGGCCTGGCCCGCGCCGGCCTCCGTGCGAGAAAACAGACCGAGGACCAAAGCGGCACCGTCATGGGCTCCATTTATTACATGGCGCCCGAACAGCTCACACGCCATCCGGTGGATGAACGCACCGACCTTTATTCTCTCGGCTGCGTCTTTTATGAAGCCCTCTCAGGCCGCAAGGCCTTCGACGGTGAATCCGTGGCGGTGGTCATCGACAAGCACATCAACCACGACCTCGTTCCCCTGCATGTCGTGGCCCCCCATGTCCCGCCCTGGCTGGGAGCCTGGGTGCTTCGGCTCATGGCACAACGGCCGGAGGACCGACCGGCCAACGCCCAGCAGGCCATCCAGGAATTTCGGGCCTGGGAAAAAATGTCCGCCGCACCGCCCATGATGCCGTGGATGCCTGCCGGATACGCCCCCATGCCCGGCGCCTATCCCCAGCAGGCCTATCCCGGGGCGATCACCACCAGCAGCGTCCCCGTCCAGCCAGGTTATTATCAAACCGGCCAGGTCAGTCCCCAGCACTACCAGACAGGCCAGATCCCCCCACAGCCCTATCAGCCCCCTCCGGCACCTGCCCCAGCAGCGGCTTCACCCGCCGCCGCACCTCATTCCCAGCCTGCGAAGGCGCCTCAAAAACGCAGCTCAAGCCCGGCCCCACACGCCCTGGGTTCAAGGACACCCAGGACCGTCCCCGAAAAAAAAACCTCCCCAACCATCAAGACCTACGCCCTCGCCGGTCTTGGCATCATCGCCGTGCTCATCCTTGGCATGACTTTTCTGGGAGGTAAGAAAACCCCGGCGACCAAGGAACCTGGCAAGACCCCGCCAGCCCAGGCAGGCACCGGGGCCAAAGGTCCCGAGAAGATCCACTTTCAGCTCCCCCAGGACAGGCAGTTCCCCCCTCAGGACATGGATCTGGTGCTGCACTTCGTCACCAACGCCGGAGCGGCAAAAGCCAGCAGGGACGCCAGCGGCAAGCCACAGGCCGCCAACAACGGTGACCCGGCCCCCGAATGGCACGACCTCGCCGCACGCGGCCAGGGCAATGGCATGCGAGCCTGGAAAAACACAGCCGATCATGCCCCCGTCCGCCAGGTCTGGAACCATCAGAATGCCAAGAGCAACCGTAGCGTGCTCGACTTCCGAAGCCGTAACGGCAAGGCCCCCGCCCTGCTTCTGTCCGACCCGGCGGATGAAGCCCCTCAGTTCCCCTTCGGCTCAGCCTCCGTCAAAGGCCCCCGCGGAATGACCCTCTGCCTCGTCTTCCAGGCAGCCGACAACTCCCTGCCCACCGAAGTCGCCTCACTCGCCTCCACCGATGGCAGCAGCGTCTCGCTCAAGGTCAGCAGCGAAAAATCCCTCATCGCTGAGTTCAAAAACAGCTCCGGCTCCCGCAGCACCCTCACCAGCAAGGATGTCGATCCCACCAAGCCCATCAGCGCCACCCTCACCTGGCAGTCCGACACAGGAATCACCAGCCTGCGCGCCAGGGACGGAACCGGCAAAACCTTCTCCGCCAACGGCTCCAATGTCACCCCGCCCGGCAGCCCGCTGACCCGCTTCCAGATTGGCAGGGCCGACAACGGCAGCGGGACACCTCCCCCGACGGATCAACAGTTCAACGGCTGGTTTGCAGAAGCCCTGCTCTACTCCAGCGTCCTGCGCTCCGATCAACTTCAGCTTTTGGACGGCCCCAACATCCGGGATTACTACTTCAACACCATCACCCCGCTGGCCCAGCGGCTGAAAACCAAGCTCCCCCAGGTCGAACCCCGCTCCTCCTGGACGTTCAATCCCAGCCAGAACGGCACCGATGCAAAAAATGTGGCCGATGGCAACGTCACCAGCCGCTGGAGCACCAAGGCTCGCCAGAACCCCGGCCAGTGGTTCCAGGTCGATCTTCCCCAGACGCAAAACATCGCCGGCATCGCCCTCGACTGCCAGGCCGCCTCCGGTGATTATCCCCGCAAGTTCACCATCGAAACCTCCAATGACGGCCAGTCCTGGGACAAGGTGGCCGAGCGTAATGGCACGGGCCCCCTGATTGAAGTCGTTTTTGACGCCCCACGCCCGGCACGGCACGTCCGCATCATGCAGACCAGCACAACCCCCTCCAATGACTGGGCCATCTGCGAGCTGGTGCTCTTTAAAAAGTGATCTCTCTCACCAAAGGCGGCCCAAAAGGAAGGACCTCCCGCGCCACAGCCCCCTCAGTAACAATCCGTCAGTCAGTCGCACCGCGTTACCCCCACTCAACGCACTTTAACTGTCCAAATGAACCTCAACCACCTTGTTTGTTTAAGATATCTTAAACATCTGGGTGGTATTTAGTCGGTTTTAACCCGAAAAAAACCGAGTTCATTCTTGCGACTCGGGTTTGAGCCCATTATTATCCGGTTAATTCCGGGTTTTAATCGAATGGCTCGCCCTTCCAACAGCTTCGAATCGGTCACCATGACCATCGCAGTCACTCCCCAGGTCAAAATGTACCTGGAGGATCTGACCGCCGACGGCATGTATGGCTGCAGCCCGTCCGACGCAGCCCGTCTGCTGCTTGGCCAGGCCATCGAGCAGAAGATCAAGGAGGGCGTGCTGTCCCGGAGGAAGTTCATTGTTCAGAACGGCGAGGTGATGCCCACCGCAGCACCCGCCCTAAACTCCTAGCTCCCGATGCCCACGCAACTCGAACTTCAAAGCGACACCATGGTCTTCAACATCACCATGACCCATGACCTCGACGACAGCGACCGCGGCCGTCGTGGAGCCTGGCGCAGCGACACCCGCCTGGAGATGCTGGCCCATGAAATCGTGCGCTACACGCCCGACCTCGCTGACCTGCTCGTCACCCTTGGCAGGCAGAAAATGGCCGCCTGAAGCAGGCGCCTGCTGACACAGCAACCCCTGGAAGGCCAGCGTCCGCAGACGTTGGCCTTGTCATTTCAGCCCAGGCATCCATCATCGGCCTCCCCAATTCTCCGCCATGTTCCGCGTTTCCTGCATTCTTGTCCTCCCGCTGCTGGCCTGCCTCAGCCTCGGTTCCTGCGCAATGATGAAGCGTCTGACACCCGACTTCAGCAAGATTCCCAAACCCCCGCTGCCCAGCTTCTCCACGCTCAAGAAGATCACCCGCATCATCCCTGGCATGCCGGAGAGCGACCAGGCAAATGCAGAGGATCCGAGGGTGCCCTTCAACGCACGCGGAACCCTCGGCTACGGCCACACGCTGCGCATCCATGTCTACGAAGGCGCACGCTCCCCGGAACGCATCTACAACGGCGTCGTCATGGTCGATGAAAAGGGCGTGATCACCCTCGGCCAGGCAGGCTCGGCACGCATCGGTGGAGCCACCCTGCCCAGGGCTGCTGAAGCCATCGCAGCCACCTTCCGCGTTGGCATGAACATCGGGCGCACCGTCACCGTGCACATCCTCTCCGTCGAAGACACCCCCGTCGTCTCCATCCGTGGCGATGTCATCTCGGATGAATTCATCCCCGCCTGGGAGGACATGACCCTCGAACAGGCCGTGCGCGTCTCCGGCGGCCGCAAGCTGGGGTCCACCAACCACGGGGTTTACCTCATCCGTGAAGGCGTTCGCCGCTTCTTCTCCTCCCTGGAACAGGCGAACGAAGTCGAGCCCGAACCCGGCGACATCATCGAACTCTCCCCCGACATCTGATCCTCATGCTTGACTATGTGGGCGGCAATCCGGCCGCCAATCAAAACCCCTGGGCCGGCCTCTTCAAAACCATCATGGTGCTGCGCATCGGCACGGGCGTCATGCTGATCACCCGTCACGCCCTGGCCGCAGTCATCAGCGCCTATGAGTTTGTCTGGAAGGAGCAGCCCTGGGACTGGGTGCGGCACTTTGCCGAGGCCGGTCTTCCCTATCCTCAGATCACCGCACCCGCCGCCGCCCTCATCCTCGGCGCGGTCGCCCTCAGCTTCGCCCTCGGCTTCCTCACCCGCCTCTTCGCCCTCGTCTTCATGCCGGTCATCGCCCTCTACCTGGTCTATGCCCCCGGCCTGCCCGGCGCCCAGGTCGAAACCGCCTGGCTCTACCTGCTCATCGCCTTCACCCTCCTCCTGTTCGGTTCCGGCGCCATCTCGCTGGACAAGCTCTTCCACATCGGGGAAAGCTGGGCCAGTCGGCCGAAGAAGAAAAAAGGCGGCTGGTAACCTCCTGCCATGGCCCGTGTGACCGCCGCCGAACTCAAGCGCGTTCTCGCCAACGCCGCCAGGTCGGGCCGTCGTGTCACTGACCGCTCACCCGGCGCCGGCAAACCCCCGACAGCTGCTGCCAGGCTTCCAATCACGGAAACCCGGCGTGTCCTCGCCATCGACCCCGCACTGCGCAACACCGGCTGGGCCGTGCTTGAAAAAAACGGCCGCGACCTGAAGGCTGTCACCTGGGGTGTCATCTCCAACCCGCCCAAACTCCTTCACTCCGGCTGCCTCGTCGCCATCCGCGAACAGCTCTCCGACATCATCCGCAGCCACCATCCCGAGGCCTGCGCCATCGAGTCCACCATCTACGTCCAGAGCTACAGGACCGCCATCGTCCTCGGCACCGCACGCGCCGCCTGCCTCATCGCCGCCGCCGAACATGGTCTGCCCATCTATGAATACGCCCCGCGTGAGGTCAAACAGGCCGCCGTCGGCCGCGGCGCCGCCCAGAAGGACCAGGTGGCTTTCATGATCCGCTCCCTCCTCCGCCTCCAGGAAACCCCGCCCGCCGATGCCGCCGACGCCCTCGCCGTCGGCATCACCCATTTCCAAAACACCGAAGCCGGCGCCGCCCTCGGCCTGGAAGAACGCCGGGTCTGAACAGGACCCTCCCCTCACCCAAAGCCAGTCCGGCCTGGCGCAACGCCTGCTCCCCATTGCTGACCTCACCTTGACGACGGTTCCTCCCTGACCCATTGACCCTGCATCCATCCATGTCCAAAAAACCTGTTGTTCTCATCATCCGTGACGGCTGGGGCATCAACCCCGGCGGCAAGGCCCAGGCCGCAGCCAATGGCGACGCCACCCTGCTCGCCCGCACCCCCTTCCACGACCATCTCTACGCCACCTATCCCTGGGCCAAAGTCAGCGGCAGCGGCGAAGACGTGGGCCTTCCCGACGGCCAGATGGGCAACAGCGAAGTCGGCCATCTCAACCTCGGCGCCGGACGCATCGTCTATCAGGACCTCACCCGCATCAACAAGTCCATCCGCGACGGCGAACTCGCCAGCATGCCCGTCCTCGTCGAAGCCTTTGAAAAAGCCAGGGGCAGACGCCTTCACTTCCTCGGCCTCGTCAGCGACGGCGGCGTGCATTCCCACCAGGACCACCTCGCCGCCCTCTGCAACGCCGCCAAGGCCGCAGGCGTCGATGACCTCATGGTCCACGCCATCACCGACGGCCGTGACACCTCCCCCACCGGCGGCGTCGCCTACCTCTCCAAGCTGGAAAACGACCTGAAGCCCAGCGGCGCCAGGATCGCCACCGTCATCGGCCGCTACTACGCCATGGACCGCGACAAGCGCTGGGAACGCAACAAGATCGCCTGGGACGCCATCGTGCTCGGCCGCGGCGAGTTCCGCACCGACACGCCCAGCGCCGCCACCCAGGCCGCCTACGCCAACGAAAAGCGTGGCGATGAATTCCTGCTGCCGATGATCTTCTCCAACGCCGATGAGCAGCGCGTCCGCGACGGTGACGTCATCCTCTGGTTCAACTTCCGCGCCGACCGCGCCCGCCAGCTTTCCGAAGCCTTCCTCAAGACCGGCTTCGAGGGCTTCGACCGCGAGGTGCATCCCCGTACCGGCTACTACACCCTCACCGAATACGACGCCACCTACGAGGCCCTCGGCGCACGCGTCATCTTTGGCACCGAGACGCTAAACAACAACCTCGGCCAGGTCATCGCCGCCGCCGGCCTGACCCAGCTTCGAGCCGCAGAAACCGAAAAATACCCCCACGTCACCTTCTTCTTCAACAGCGGTGTCGAGGAGCCCAATCCCGGCGAGGACCGCTACCTCGCCATCTCCCCCAAGGAGGTGCCCACCTACGACAAAAAGCCGCAGATGAGCGCCCCGGACCTCACCTTCGAAGTCCTGCGCCGCCTCGAAAGCTACGACGCCGTCATCATGAACTTCGCCAACCCCGACATGGTCGGTCACACCGGCGTCGTCGAGGCCGGCGTCCACGCCTGTGAAACCATCGACTTCGGCGTCCGCCTGATCGTCGAGAAGGTGCTCGAACTCGGCGGCAGGCTCTTCATCACCGCCGACCATGGCAACTGCGAGCAGATGCGCAACGCCGACGGCTCCCCGCACACCGCCCACACCACCAACCTCGTCCACGGCATCTACGTCGCCGCCGACGCCGCAAACTACACCGTCCGCGACGGCATCCTCGCCGATGTCGCACCGACCCTCCTCGACATGCTCGGCGTCAAGCAGCCCTCCGAAATGACCGGGAAGAGCCTGCTGGTGAAAAAGGCCTGAAAAGGCAGGGCCTTCCCGCCTTCCAAACAGTCGCACAACCGCAACCATGGAGAGCAGACTGGCCAGCCCGCTGCTTCTACAGCTGCATTCTCCATCCCTGCCCGGGCAAACCAGACCATGCGCCTCCTCTTCCTCTGCTCCCGCAACCACTGGCGCAGCCCGACGGCGGAGGCCGTCTACCAGCACGATCCTCGCGTCGAGGTGCTCAGCGCCGGCGTCAGCGCCTCCGCCAGGCGGCGAGTCTCCGAAAAGCTGCTCCGCTGGGCCGACCTCGTGCTCGTCATGGAGCCGGAGCACAAAAAGAAGCTCCGCGATGACTTTCCCGGGCTGTTTCAGGATCTTCGCGTCGAGGTCCTGGACATCCCGGACGACTATGGATTCATGGATCCAGATCTCATCACCCTGGTCCAGGCCGCCGTGGAACCACTGATTGACGGCATGTCACCAAAGTGACGCGAATCCTGTGCGTCATGCCTCGCATCACAAGCCGCCCGATGCAGGGCCGCTTGAAGCATCAACCGGGACCGCTGCGGCATATGCGGCCCTCTTTCCTTCATCGAGAAGTGATCATGTCACCCCTCACCAGGGCCGGTCGAAACCCCACCAGGCTGAGGCTCACTTCGGGGTGAAGCCGGCCTCGGTGGGCACACCTGCAGTTCGAGGCGCCATCCCCCCAGGAACCTCCGCGACGGATCCGCAGCATGCCCCAGGCACTGCCCAGAGGATCAACGCCCCCGGTGAGTTCAGAGCCAAACCAGTCGGAGCACCACTCGGACACATTCCCATGCATGTCATGCAAGCCCCACGGGTTGGGCTTCCTGGCACCCACCTCGTGAGTCTGCCTGTGGCTGTTGACCGAATACCACCCGACTTCATCCAGGCTGCCTCCCGAATAAAGCCCCGCCTGCCCCGCCCGGCAGGCATGTTCCCACTGCGCCTCCGTGGGCAGCGCCCATTTCCATCCTGCAGGCAGCAGCCCGTTGGCGTTCAGCTTCCCAACAAAGTCCTTGGCATCATGCCAGCTGACGCTCTCCACCGGCAGGTTCCCCCCTTTGAAGGAACTTGGATTGCCTCCCATCACCGCCTTCCACTGAGCCTGGGTGACTTCCGTCCGGGCTAGCCAGAAGGGCTGGCTGACAGTCACCCGAACCTGGTTTTCATGACTGTCCCGGCCATCCTCATGGGCTGGGCTTCCCATGTCAAAACTCCCGGCTGGCACATAGCAGAACTGCTGCACCACCTCGTCGCCCAGCTGCACTTCCAGCATTCTGCCCGGTTCGCCCGCCTCAATTTCCTCCAGCGTAACCATCTTCGTTTCACTGCTCCTCTTCTGCTCCAGGCCATCCTCGGAGGCGTTGTCCACAATCCCATAGACAAGCGCAGCCAGCGGCAGAAGCAGCAGCACAGCTGTACTAAACAACCGCCTCGGCTGGGAGGCCGATGTTTGCCGTTGCCACCTGGCCCGACCAGGAAGAGCTGAAAGTCCTTTGTCCATAAGATCCCTTGATGCAGGAATCCCGCCAAATCACTTAAATGAAGCGCTTTATCAAAGTATAAAATTACCTACAATTACCGATAAATTACCGACATTTTACCGACACAAAGCCCGCCATCATGCTCAGCCCGCTTGTACTTCTCAAACTGACAGTGGCTTGATCCCAGGTGTCTTGCCCCTGGAACACCCGACAAAGAAAGCCAATCTTCGTTCGACGATGAAATCCATGACAACCACTCCTTGGCTTTGCCCATGATCGAAAAAAGCTGGTTGCTCTATGTGCTGCGCTGCCGTGACCAATCTCTGTATTGCGGCATCACGAACGACCTTCCCCGCAGGCTTTGCCAGCATGACCAGGGCAAGGGTGCCCGGTATACCCGAGGTCGGGGACCGGTGCTGCTGGTCAAATCCTGGAAGGCCATCAATCACTCGGCGGCCCTGAAGGCGGAACGGGCCTTCAAAAGGCTCACCCGCAACGCCAAGGAACTCAAGCTGCGAAGCCGTTCGAAAAACGACCTCATCTCCAGGATCCTGCGGGGTGAACCCCCAGATCCACCAGCTGGCAGCCGGACAGCATCTTGACCGGAGCCAAACTGCTACCTGGGCAAAGGCACCTGAACCGGATGCATCAGGTAGGCGATGAGGTCGCGCACCTGATCCGCCTGAAAGGCCAGCAACAACCCCTCGGGCATCATGGAGACGGGTGATGTTTCGGTTCTGACAATCTCGGACTTCTCCAGGGTCAGCGGCTCGGCCATCGTGCGCAGGTTCAGGGTCTTGTCGCTTTCCCCGGCAATCACGCCGCTCAGGACCCGCCCGTCCTTGAGCGTGACCAGGCTCATGCGGTAGTCAGCGCTCACCACGCCGCTGGGATCAGCGATGTTTTCCAGCAGGTAGTCAAGGTTGGCCCGGCCTGAGCCGGTGAGGTCGGGACCCAGCCTTCCGCCCTCGCCATACATCTGGTGGCAGGCTCCGCAGATGGCGGTGAAAAGCATGCGCCCCTGGCCGAGGTTCGCTCTGGCGAGCACGTCGGGTGTAAGCTGCTTCCTGAGCCTCTCCACAAGCTCCTTCTTGTCCCCCGAAGACTCACGAAGCTCGCCCCAGACCTCGGTCAGCTTCTTCGACAGCGCTTCATCGTTGAAGCCGCGGATCTGCCGGGCCTGGAAGGCGGTCACATCGGTGCGGGCGATCTGCCCCCGGCCCACGCCGTCGAGCATCGCCGCCGCCCAGGCCGGCCGGGAAACCAGCGCGTCGAGCACGGCAGGCCGGTCGGCCGAACCAAATTTGCGGTAATCCTGCACCAGCCTCCGGCCGATGGACGGGTCGTCAAACAGGGTCAGCCCGCGCACGGCGGCAACGTTCAGCCCGCGCACATCAAGCAGAGACTCGCAGACCGAACGCAGGTCGGCCGGACGCGCCTCGATAAGCGTCCTGAGCGCGGCCTCGCGGTCCGCAGGTTCCGCCGAGGCGTCCAGCGCAAGCTTCTTCACGTCATCCAGGGCGCGGCCGTCGCCGAACAAAATGGAGAGATCACGGACCCGTGTGGCTGAAGCCGTTGCCGCCGTCATGGCAACCACCCTTTCCCAGTTCTGCGGCTTGTTCACCTTGCGCAGCCCCTTGAAGGACTCCGTCATGCCTTCAAGGATGGCGGGCGCCTGCTCCGGCCTGGCTCCGGCGAGCAGGGCGTCGAGCGACTCAGGCCGGGCGGAAAGCGCACGCGCCATCCACTTCAAGGTCCTCGGCCAGGTGCAGGCCTGCGCCAGCTTCACCAGCGCCGCAGGTTCATCCCTGGCCAGAGGGCTGACGCCATACCAGACGAGGTAAGGGATGAAAGGGTCGGCTGCGTCTTCCACATGAGCCAGCAAGGCTGCGGCAAGCCCCGGCCGCTGCTTCAATGGCAGCCTTTGAAGCGTGCTTGCCAGGTTGAGGCGGACGAGGCTGGATCGGTCCTCCGTGGCAAGCTTCAAGAGGGTTTCCAGCCCCTGCGCCTCGGCAACGGCCTGCGGGTGGGGCTTGCCGCTGATCGTGTCAATCGGCCAGAACTGCGTCATCTCACGGATCGCCAGAACTCGGCTGTGTTCATCGCCGGAAGCCAGGTCGGCCTTCGGCCAGGGCTTCCGCCAGGCAAAGGGCTTTTCGGGCTTCTTCGGCTCGCCATGGCTGATGCGGAAGATGCGCCCGCTGGTGCGATGCACACCGGTGGACTCATGGCACTCGCCGGTGTCGCTCCAGTCCAGGATGAAGCCGCTGCCGTCCGGGCCGGTGCTGATCTCGATGCCGCGGAACCACGGATCCTCGCTCAGGAAGACATCCGGCTCATGCCTGCCGACATAACCGCTGCCGTTGCGCTCCAGCCGCTCCACATTGGCGCGACGGCCGTGCATGTTCAGCGTGAAGAGCCTGTTGCGATACTTCTCCGGCCACTGGTCCGCCTGATAGATCATCATGCCGATGTGCGCATGGCCGCCGCCCAGGCTGTTCGCCTTGCCATCACGCGACTCCGTCCAGCTGCCGCTGCGGTCATAGTGATAGTGGTCGGCGATGGTGTCGAGCTTCTCATACACCCAGGGGTTCAGCGTGCTGGAGTCCATCAGGTGCGCCCCGTGCATGAGATGCCAGAGGTGGCCGGTGACGGTGTTGATGAAAAACATCTCGCCATCTGCGTCCCAGTCATGTCCCCAGGGGTTTGTCGTCCCATGCGTCAGCACCTCCACAATCTGGCGTTCCGGGTGATAGCGCCAGATGCCGCCCTTCATCGGAATCCTTTGTTCGTCCGGCGTGCCGGGAAGGCCCAGGTTTCCAGGACAGGAGTGCCCGCAGCGCCCGTAAAGCCAGCCATCCGGCGCGAACCTCAGGCCGTTGGCGAAGTTGTGGTAGTTGTCCTTCGCGACCGTGAAGCCGTCCAGGACCACCTGCGGCGGGCCGTCGGGGATGTCGTCGGCGTTTTGATCCGGAATGAACAGCACCTGCGGCGGACACATGAGCCACACGCCGCCCCGGCCGACCTCCACGCTCGTCAGCATCTGCACGTCCTCGGTGAAAACCTTCCGCGTCTCCGCCACTCCGTCCCAGTCCCTGTCCTCCAGGATGATGACGCGGTCCTTCAGCCCAAGGTCAAAACGCTTCTGCCGCTCGGCATAGGTGTAGTTTTCCGCCACCCACATCCGGCCCCTGGCATCCCAGGCAAGCGCCACCGGATTCTGCACTTCTGGTTCGGCGGCAAACAGGGTCGCCCTGAAGCCCTCCGGCAGCCTCAGGGCCTTCAAGGCCTCCTTCGCAGGCGTCGGCTGCGGATCGCCTGGATCGGAGTTGTAGAGGACGGGAAAGTCCGCCCGGGCAAGGGCGAGGCAGGCAAACAGGGCGATGAAGGAAAGGCGGGGCATCATGGACGGGGGACGCCTAATGTGGAGGAGGCCGCCCGGCGGGCAACCTTCTTTGAGTTGTGGATGCCAGGTCCTGCGACAGTCTGGCTCCCACGCAAAAAACCTTCCCATGCAGCCCTCCCAGATCGCCGAAAGCTACGACAGCATCGCCCACCAGTGGCTGGACGAGCACCTGGACACCAACGGCATCGCCCTGCATGAACACGCCCTGAAGTTCAGGCCTTCAGGAGGGGCCGCCATCGACCTCGGCTGCGGCTGCAACGGGCGGTTTCTGAAGCTCCTGGCGGCCCGGGGTTATGAAGTCGAAGGCCTGGACGCCTCGGCCCGCATGATCGCCCTGGCCCGTGAACGCCTGCCAGGAGTCCGCTTTGAGCAGGCCGACCTCTGCACCTGGCGGCCGCCGAAGGCCTACGACTTCATCACCGCCTGGGACAGCCTCTGGCATGTGCCGATGGCGGAGGCGGAGAATGTGCTGCGCAAAATAGGTTCGGCCCTGGCCTGCGGCGGCGTCTTCATCACCACCACAGGCGGCCTCGACGCACCTGCTGAAAAGCATGACAGCGCCATGGGACCGCCGATGTACTATTCCGTCCTCGGCATCACCCGCACCCTGGAGGTGCTGGCGGAATGCGGCTGCGTCTGCCGCCATCTGGAATTTGACCAGCTGCCGGAAAAGCATCTCTGCCTGATCGTGCAGAAGGCGGCCGCCTGAGGGCGTCCTGCATCAGGCCACGCCAAGCCGGCTCCATGGTTGCGCCGGCACTCGTGGCAGGGCCTTCCATGCAGGCACCTGGGCGACCACCCGCTCCATGAGATCCACGGCCTGGTCGGCGATCGTGACCAGCGTCCGCCTCATGCCTGCCGCCTCGGCCATGCGCAGCATGGTTTCATGATCCAGGCCGCCGCTGGCGCTGCCTGCGGCATCACTGACCCGCCCGTCCTTCAGGCTGACCACCTCAAGCACATCGCGGCTGTGATGCACCAGCCAGCGCCGGTTTTCCCGCAGCACGGACTCCAGCAACGGCGCCAGGTCCGGCCTCCAGCCCTCGCTGAAAACATCACCCAGCCTGCCATTCCTTTCGCCAACGCGCATGTAATGCGGCTGCAAGGCCTCCACCGGCGCGGCGGCCATGTCACGAAACACCGTCTCCCATTCCACGTCGAGTTCACCGCCGATGGCATGGTAGGTGAACTGATCCTGCACGATGCGGTTTCTGGGCGTGTAGACGCCGTCGAGTAGATGCATGCGCAGGCCCGGCTGCACCGACTTGATCAATGAGTCACCCACGATGTGGACCAGCCATCCCAGCGCATAGGCAAGGCCGCGTTCAGAACTCATCCCATCCAGCATGACCGGCGCAATGTAGTCCGCCAGATGGTCCCAGGGCACCGAGAGCCCCTCCTCCCCACGAGCCCAGCCAAAAACGAGATGGGCACGGCCATAGAACAGCTGGTGGATGTCCCCGGGGCGGTGGCCTTTACCCTCATGAACCAGGCTCCAGGGCCTCACCTCGCCTCCTGTCAGCGGACTCCTGGTCAGCGGCACGGTTCCAAAGCCGACCTCACGTCCGGTGTCCACACAGACCGCCTCCGGCATCACCTGGATGTCAGACCCAAGATACGCGCCGCAGAGGTAGGACGGAAGATGGCGCTCCATCAGCGGCGCGACCGGAAGCCCGCGCCCCCGGGCCTCCTTCAGGGCCAGGATTCCATACATGCTGTGTCCGATGAGTCCGCTCATGAGGTGGTGAAGACGCGCCAGGGTTCCGCGCACCCAGGATACGTCGCCGACGCCGGCACCATTGCCAGGCGCCACCTCAATAACCGCCCGAACCAATTTTGCCGGGAGATCCGCCCGCCAGGCCTTCGGCTTCACGGCGCCGGAACTCATCCATCATGGCCGCCGTGGCGGTCGCCCCGCAGCGCGTGGCGCCCAGCTCACGCACCCGGATCAGCCCGTCCAGGTCACGCACGCCGCCCGCCGCCTTCACCTGCACCCTCTCACTGCAGGCCGCACGCATGAGCGCCAGGTCGTGCTCGGTCGCCCCCTTGTAGTTGTAGCTGCCGTCAGCCTGCTTGACGAAGCCGTAGCCGGTGCTCGTCTTCACCCAGTCGGCCCCGGCGCGCTCGCAGATCTCGCAGAGCCTGCGCTTGAAGGCGTCGCCATCAAGCCCGGCGCCGCCCTGGCCGAGATGGTCGTTTTCAAGGATGACCTTCACCTTCGCCCCATGCCGGTGCGCCTCGTCACAAACCGCCTTCACGTCCTCCTCGACAAACCCCCAGTCGCCGCTGAGCGCCTTGCCGATGTTGATCACCATGTCGATCTCCTCCGCCCCATCGCGGCAGGCCAGCCCGGTTTCGTAGCGCTTCGACTCCGTGGCGCTGCTTCCATGGGGGAAGCCGATGACGCAGCCGACCCGGACGCCGCTGCCGCGCAGCCATTCCACCGCCTGCTTCACCGCATAGGGCTTGATGCAGACCGAGGCCACCTGGTACTTTGCGGCAAGCCTGCAGCCCGCCTCCAGCTCCTCGTCAGTCATCGTGGGATGCAGGAGGCTGTGGTCGATCATCCCGGCGAGGTCGGCGTAGCTGTAGTTCATGAGATCAGGGTGGGCCCCGATTCATGGAGCAGCGCGACGCGCCGTCAAAGCCGCAATGGTGAAACTGCACGCCATTACCCGGACTGGATCACTCCGGCCTTCCGGCCTCGTAAACCGAGCGGATCTCCCCGGGGCTCAGCACGGCGTTGTAGATGCTGAACTCATCGATGGCGCCGTTGAGGTTGCGGATCGGAAACTCATGCCCAACGGTCGGCAGCCCCCAGTTGCCCACCTCACAGGCTCCGAAGCTCACGGGACGTCCGGGCTTGTGCAGGGGCGAAACCTCACGCCCGGCCTCGGCACCGTCGAAATACTGCACGACCTCGCCGCTGCCGGCGTCGTAGGAGACGGCCAGATGATGCCAGCGCCCCAGGCTGTCGGCGGAGAAGACGGGACGGCTGAAATACATTTGGTTGAACTTGCCGGGCTTTGCCGCAGGCCGGTAGGCGATGGAGAACATGAGGCTGCCGTCCTCGTGGATCTGCCAGTGCGGCTCGCCGTCGTCATAGCCGTCGGTGAGCAGCAGGGAGTTGTACTTCTTGTCCACGCTGTCCACCTTCACCCAGCAGGCCATCGTCAGCGCGGAGCAGGTGCCATTGAGGTGGAGGCGGACCCGGTCGCCGGGACGCTTGAACTCCAGCGCCCCCTTGCCCGGCCAGCGGCCCTGGGTCCAGCGCGCGCCGACCGCGCCTCCGTCACTCCTGGCAGCCCCGTGCTGCGCGAGGTTGGGCACCCTTCTGTCCCAGCCTCCGTCTTCACGGGAGGAGAAGTCGTAGCAGGCGATCAGGCGGGCGTCTCGGCACGCCTGCTTGAACCAGTCCTGCCATGCCCCATGACGCCGTGTTTCCTGCTGCTTCATCAAGGCCTGAAGCTCGCCTGCGGCCAGGAATGGCGCATCTGTCCTGCCCAGCCTCATCCCCTGCTTCAGGCTCACGGGCGGCTTTTCCGTGTGGGCGATGACCTCTCCCTCCACCACCTGCACCGCGCTTTCACCCCCCTGCACATTGAGGGCGAACTCGGTTCCAAGATCCTCCAGCCTCATGCCGGGGGCATGCATGAGAAACCCCTTGGCCGCAGGCGGCACATGCACACGCACCCTGCCCCTGAGGCAGCGCGCCTCCCAGGCGGAGATCACCTGGATCTCCGCATCACCCTCCATCAAAACCGTCGCACCGCTGAAGAACTCAACCTGTGCCAGCCCCTTCGCAAGATGCAGCCTGCCAGGAGCCAGGCTGTCCCCGCCCCGCAGGCCGTCCTTATCAAATTCGGCATGATATGCCTGGCTCAGCATGGCCACGCCGCTGGAGGTCGCCTCCGCGGTTCCTGCTCCTTCATCCCAAAGGACCAGCGCCAGCGCAACCATTGCCGCGGCTGCCGCAGCCAGGGTGACGCCCTGACGCCAGCGCCTTCCGATGCGGGCGGAAGTGACTGACGGAACAAGGCGGCCGGTGGAAACCTCCGGCTGCTGAAGCATCCTCGCATGCTGGTCGGCAAGCTCGAGGTAAAGGCGGCGCGCCTGCCAGTCTCCGCGCAGCAGGTTCTCCAGTTCAGCGTGCTGCTCCGGCGTGATCTCGCCGTCAAGCCGGGCATGGACGAGGGATTCCAGCTTCATGACAGTCCTTCCGATTGAAGACGGCGGGTGACGCATTCATGCAGGCGCTGCCGGAGCATCTCCAGGTTCCTGAACAGGGTGCGACGGCTCATGGCAAAACGGCTCATCATTTCCTCGGCCCCCTGGCGCAGGGCATAACGGCAGGTGACCAGCTCCTTCTCCCTGGCGCTCAGCATGGCAAGGCAGCCGTCGAGCAGGCGCAGCCGCTCGTCGAGCTGAGGCTCGATGGGGATGCGTTCACGCACCAGCAGCTCCATGACATCCTCGCTGAACCAAAGGGGTGACCGTGCCGACTTCTCGCGGTGCTTCTGCACCTGAAGATAGGCGAAACGGTAGGCCCAGGGCAGGAAGGGACGGGCGGCGTCATACTGGTCAAGCTTGCGGAACAGGGCCAGGCTGGTCTCCTGCAGGATGTCACGGGCGTCCGCCTCACAGGGCACCAGGCTGAAGATGTAGCGAAACAAGGCCTCCTGATGCCTGGACAGCAGCAGGATGAGGTTTTCGGTGCCGGTGGTGTTTTCTGACATGCCTGGACGGTTTCCCGCATCCGACAGCCGGAGTGCCAAAAATCAACGGCCTCCCACGGTCTCCCGGCGGATCAGGGCCGCCGCTTCCGTCAGCCGGGCGACCTCCCCGGGATGACCGCCGGACACATCCTGGGTCTCGCCCGGATCAGCCTGGAGGTCAAAGAGCATCTGGTTAGGCAGCAGGTGCAGCTTCCAGCGGCCTTCGCGCATGGACTCGAGGCGTCTTTCCTTGTAGCCATACAGGGAGAACAGCGTGGTTCTGCGGGAGCGGGCGCCGGCGTCAAGCAGCAGGTCAAGCTGGTCGAGGCCGTCGAGGCCCTGCGGTGGGGGCACCTGGCAGAGACGCGCAAAGCTCGGCAGCAGGTCCAGGGTCGTCAGCATCTCCCGGCACACGCGTCCGGCTGGAACATGCCCGGGCCACCAGGCGATGCAGGGCACCCGCAGGCCGCCTTCAAAAACGGTGTGCTTGCCGCCGCTGAGAGGTGCCGCCGTGCCCGGCGTCCTGCGCTCCGGCCCGTTGTCGCTGGTGAACAGGACGAGCGTGTTTTCGGCCAGTCCGAGCGAACGCAGCGTTTCCAGGATGCGCCCGGTGCTGTCATCCAGCTCCTCGACCACATCACCGTAGAGCCCGCGCCCGGACCTTCCCTTGAACTTGGGCGATGCATCAAACGGCAGGTGCGGCATGGCATGGCCGACATAGAGAAAGAAGGGCCGGTCACGATTTGACTCGATGAACTTCAGCGCCTCGTCGGTGTACAAGCCGGTCATCTCCGCAGGCACGGCCGGACGCCTTTCCACCGATTCCCCGCGCAGCACCGGCATGCCACCCTCTCCCTTGAAGAGGTCCGTCTCGAAATGATCGAGGTTGTGCAGCACTCCATAATAGCTGTCGAACCCCTGGTCCATCGGGCGCATGCCCTTGACGAAGCCGAGGTGCCATTTGCCGATGCAGCCCGTCGCATGACCGGCGCCCTTGAAGACCTCCGCCATGGTGGTCTCCGCACCCGCCAGGCCGTCACGGGCATCCGGCCGCAGCACGCCGGTGGCGAGCCCGACACGCCCGGGATACTTGCCCGTCATCAAGGCGGCGCGGGAGGGCGTGCACAGGGCGGACGTCACGCTGAAGTCCGTGAAACGCGTGCCCTCGGCCGCCATCCTGTCCAGGTTCGGCGTGCGGATGTCCTTCGCCCCGTAGCAGGCCAGGTCACCGTAGCCCAGGTCGTCGCAGTTGATCAGGATGACGTTCGGCGGAGCTGCGGCGAGGGGTGGAAGCCAGGCCTGAGCCAGCAGCATGGAAAGGAGCGGGCGAATCATGAACATACCGTTGGTTATTACGGCAAGCCCCGGCGCAGTGCCAGAATCAAAGCCCGAAGGCTTCATTCCAGGGACTTCCGCAGCTCATGCACGGTCCCGACGATGTGCTCCTCCGTGCGGCTGCTCCAGCGCGTCGGGTGCGTGCCCCACTTCATGGCGTCGCCCCCTTCATAACCGCCCTCCTTCCAGACCCGCAGGCTGGGAATGTAGCTCGGCACGTCGTTGGTGTAGGCGCTCACCCAGACGGCGGGGTCCTTGATCTCGGCCTTCAAACGCAGGGCGTAGTCCACCACGACCTCGCCGCCCAGCGTGACCCAGGTGAGCTGGTCACCCAGCCGGATCACCTGCACGGGATAGGGATACTCCTTCGGCAGCCCGCCCTCGCGATCCAGCCGGGCCAGCACACGTCCGGCATGGGCCTTGTCCAGAGTGCTGGCCGTGGCCGACTTCTGAGTCTCAAGCAGCTGCTCGCGCGTGGGCGGAATGTCATAGGCCAGCGGAATTTCACGGAACGCCGCACGAATGCCGCCGGTCAGCGGCAGCATGTGGGTGGTGAGCGCGGCCTCGACGGCGGTGGCGAGGCTTTTTCCGTGCGTCTCAGCAAGCTCCCGGGTCCTGCGCGGATAGGGGTTCTGGTCGCCGCTGCAGCCGTTCATGAACATCGCCGTGGCGCCCGGGTGCGCCTTCTCCAGGGCCTGCTGCGCATAACCCGCGTAATCGCCGCTGAGCTTCTGGTGGCCCAGCGTGGTGCAGTGGCAGGCATAACCAAAAACAACGGCAATCTCCCCACCCTCGGCATCGGCGGCCTTCAGCACGGGCACGCTGTGATCCACGGGACCGTCCGGATTGGGGAAGTTGCTCCAGCCGCCCTTGCCGTCCGGGGTGCGGCGGTTCATCGCGAAGCCGCAGCGTGCCCTGCCATGATGCAGTTCCGCCGGCACGGACTTCTTCAAGGCTTCGCCCACCAGCCCGACCAGCGTCTCCTGAAGCCGGTCCGTGTAGGCGGCGGCCTCCTCCTCGCGCTGGGCGGGATCATCCGTGCCGTGCACGCTGCTGGTGCGCAGCTCAGGCCCGCTGTGGGTATGGCTGGCGTTGATGGCGAGCCGTTCCGGGGCGATGCCGAACCTCTTCTGCACCTGCTCGGCCACGTGCAGCCTGACGTTCCTCGGCACGCCGATGAGGTCCATGGTGATCAGCGCAAAGCGCCCGCCATCCCCGCCCTCGATCACCAGGGCCTTGGCGAACAGGTCCAGCTCAACGCCCTCCGAAGGCTTGTTGCGCGAGGCATAGCCCGCCATCCACATGGAGCCTTCGGGCGTGATCTTCGCACTGGCGGCCCCCGCGCGCCAGCGAGGTGCGGGCTTGTCAGCGGCAAAGGCCGCGGCGAGAAGGACAACAAGGCAGAGGGGCGGCAGCATTTTCATGGCAGGTCATGAAAAGTCGCCGGGCGCCCCGTGCATCTTGCAGGTTCAGGCCTCTTCCGGAGCCCTTTTCACCCAGAGCCATCTCATGGCGATCACGCCCAGCCAGGGGGCAAGCCCGGCGATGACCAGCCCCTGGTCATAGGACTTCGTGGTGTCGGCGATCCAGCCGAACAATTGATGCAACGGCGAGGTGACCGCCCAGACCCACATGCTGAGCAGGCCGGTCAGCCTGCCGACATGGTGGGCCGACAGCTCCTGCACAAAGCTGTAGTAGCAGGGAAACAGCGCCAGCGCACCGGCGCCGATGATCAGCAGCACGCCCAGCAGCCCCCAGCCCTTGTCCAGCCATGGAATCAGCAGGCTCAGCGAGGTGAGCAGGCAGGCCCCCGCATAGACCCAGCGCCGGGAATCATGGGCGCTGAAGCCCTTCCTGCGCACCAGCCAGAGCGAGATCACGCCCGCGAGAAAGCAGCCGACGTCCGTGGAGATGTAGTAGGCGGACTGGAAGTCCAGCGCCGCCGCCTCCGTGTAGCCGCGACCGGTCTGCAGGAACTTCATCATCCACACCCGGTAGATGTGCCAGACGGTCTGGGTTCCTGTGATCAGCAGCGCCAGCGCCCAGAAGCTGCGGCTCAGCAGGATCTCAAGCAGCGGAACGCGCGGCCCGTCGGAGGCCCGCCTCGGTGCCTGGTCGATGCCGCTGTTCCGCATCATCACAAACCACACCGCCACCCAGGCCAGCCCGAAGGCGCCCACCACGACAAAGGCCGAGCGCCAGGAGCCCAGTTCCTCGGTCATCAGCAGCTTCATCACCTGCGGCGTGATGATCGCGCCGATCGACGCGCCGCTCTGCAGCACGCTGTTGCCCATCGTGCGATCCTTTTCGTTCAGCACCGCAAACGTCGTCTTCAGCGCACAGGGCCAGTGGCCGGCCTCGAAGAAGCCCAGCAGCGTGCGGCAGACGAGAAGCTCCGTGTAGCTGCCCGTCCATCCTGAAATCATCCCCATCACCGACCATCCGGCGAGCACGCAGGGATACAGCCAGTAGATCCGGAACCGGTCCGCCAGAAAGCCGAACACCAGCGACCCGGCCGCAAAGGCCCAGCCAAAGGCAAGCTCCAGGCTGCCATACTGCTGCTCGGTCAGCCCAAACTCCTTCGTCACCCGCACCGAGGCGTTCGCCAGGGTGACACGGTCCATGTAGTTGATCGTCGTCGCCAGCAGCAGCAGGCCGGTGATCCACCATTTCCAGGATGAGGTGCGTGCGGATGTGTTCATGGAGATTGGGTTAACAGAAATCCTTCGGAGCCATCGCCGGGATCATACGCCCACTCCCCCTCTCCCGAATGGTAGCGAAGCCCGGCATCCCAGCTGACCTTGATGTAAAGGCTGAAGGCAACGCCGGATTCTGAATGGTAGTAGATGTTATGACCCTCAAACTGGATGGCATTGGCGGTCAACACCTGGAAGGAAGGATTCAGCTGGCTCAAATCACGGGGATAAACACCCTTCTTTGAATGGTAGTCTTCAAGGGCGGACATGACTGGCAGGCAATCACTCCTGATTGAGTCCAGCTTGCGCAGATCAGCAGGGTTGTTCGAATAACGCCCCCCCCCGATGGCAGGCCCTGCAACCTTCAGCAGAATGACCGCACCGACCGCCAGCAGAAGCATCGTGACGAGCGTGCCTTTGAAGAATGACGAAATCCTCATGCACTTCATCCTTCCCAGCTTGCTCCGTCCCATTCAATCACCCGGCGCAGCATCGACACCGTTCCTGTGGTGAAGGCTTGAAACAAGGCCTCGCCCTTTTCAGCGCTGGCATGGGTGGGATCACCCACATGACCGGGCTGGCTGCGGTCGGTCATGATCCAGCCGCGCGAGGCGGGCTCAAAGGGGTTGCCAAACGGCACCTCGCCGACGCCGGCATGGCCTTTGACCAGCTCGGGATTCAGACGCAGCACCATCGAGGTCTCCCATTCGCAGGCATGCCCCATGACCTGCTGCTGAAGGCCCGGATGTGCCTTTGAAGCATCCGCCACGAGATTCCAGTAGGTCGCGAAAAGCAGCAGCAGATCGCTCCGCGAACGATGCTTCTGGCGCACCTCAAACACGGCCTGCTTCCCGGGCACGTCGTTGCCGCCGTGGCCGTTGAGGATGACAAGCCGCCGGAAGCCGTGGGCGATGAAGTTCTCCAGCAGGCCGCAGAGCAGGTCCAGATAAACTCTTGGTTCGGCGGAAAGCGTGCCGGGAAAGTCCAGGTGATGATGCGAGTTCCCGAGCCATTGCAGCGGCGCGAACAGCACCTCATCCTTCAGCTCCAGCTCCGCGCGGCGCGCAATCTCGCCCATCAGCATCGAGTCGGTGAAGACCGGCATGTGCCTGCCGTGCTGCTCCAGGGCGGCGACCGGAAAAACAACGGGCGTGTTCCGGTCCAGGGCGGCCACATCAGGCCAGGTGAGTTCGGCAAGAAGCATGGGAGGAAAGTCGTGAAATCCTAACGGCCCCTGGCGGGAAATTCACGCAGGTTTCTGCCAGCCCTCCCTGTTTCATTGTTCATCAGTGCCTGTTGCGTGCAAGGCCTGCGCGGCTCTACTCCGTTCACCATGTTTCATCGGACCATCCTCCTCACCTGTCTCGCAACCCTCGGCCTGCAGGCCGCCGACTCCCCCTACTTTCCCCCGCCTGACAGCGAGGGCGGCTGGCGCGAGGCGAAGACTGCCTCCGAGATGAAGGCGAAGGCAGGCATGGATCTCGTAAAACTCGATCCCGCCTACGCCGTCACGGAAAAAACCACGGCCAACGGCGGCCTGGTCGTCGTGCGCAAGGGCTGGCTGGTGTATGAAAAATACTTCGGCAAGGCCAGCCGCAACGCCAACCCCGACATGGCCTCCACCGGCAAGGGCTTCTGCAGCATCGCCTGCGGCATCATGCTTGAGGAGTTCAAGGACAAGATCCCCCAGGGCCTCGACACGCCGGTGTTTAACGAAAAGCATCTTCCTCAGGCGCTGCCCCTGGATGATCCGCGCAAGGCGAAGATCACGCTCGGCCAGCTCCTCTGCATGACCGGCGGCTGCTGGGGCGAGGGCCAGACGCCCAGCGGCATGATCCTGGGCAAGCCCCAGCCCCTGAAACCGGTCAAAGGCCAGGATGTGCGCGAGATCGACGAGTCCTCGCTGCGCGTGCCGCTCTGGTGCGAGCCCGGAGCGGGCTACTCCTACTCCTCCCCCTCCCCGCACATCGCCAGCATCGTGCTGCGCAACGTCAGCGGCATGGAGCTCAAGGACTACATTCACGAGCGTCTCGCCAAACCCCAGGGATGGGGTGCCTGGAATTACTGCCTCTACCGCGGTGACGTGGTCATGAAGCATGCCAATGGCGCGGGCAGCACGGCCCTTCATGCCACCGACGTCATGCGCTTCGGCTACTGCCTGGCGCAGGGAGGAAAATGGCAGGACCGCCAGCTCGTGCCCGCCGACTACATCCGCAAATGCCAGACCTGGCTGCCTTACAACCCGCACTGCCCCTTCAGCCTGCAATGGGAGCACAACGCCGACGGCCATGTCGCCGGGGCTCCCAAGGACGCCTTCTGGAAGAGCGGCGCCGGCGGCTTCTGCCTCTACGTCGTGCCCTCGCTGGACCTGGTGATCTACAAGCTCGGCGGCAAGGACGGCCAGTATGATGAAAAGCTGACCCGCATCCCGCAGCCGCCGCCCACCAGCGACCGCAGCAGCTGGCAGCCCACGCCCGGCAACGGCTTCAACGAAGGCAGCCTCCAGGGCAACAACGGTCTCTGGCGCGTGCTTGAGATGGTCTGCGCCGCCGTGAGGATCGACTGAGCCACCGCTTATTTCCGGAGGACGCCCACACCGCCCTCCAGGTTATACAGCTGGTTAACCTCCGCATCGCTCAGGGCACGGTTGAAGACGGCAAGGTCGTCCTGCCTGCCCACGAACGAAGCCCCGAGCACCAGCGCCACCGATTCCGGCTTCCAGCCAAAACGAAGGTCCCATCCCTCGATGGAACCTTTTCGGCTGCCGTTGATGTAAAGCGTTCCCGACGGCTTCCTCTGGCTGTTGTTCACATGGGAAAGCGTGAAGGCCACATGCGTCCAGGCATCGCGTGAAAACGGCGCCTTCGACAGCTGGACCATGGGACGCTTCTCAAACGGAATCTCATCCCACTGCAGGTTGCCGGGATTCCAGATCCCCACCAGCGGCCGGATGGCATAACGAAAAAACCGCGGCGTCTCGTTCTTGGACCATTCGAGGAAGATGAAGCCCTTCTTGCCGTCATCGCCGACGATCTGCACGGGGTCGCAGTAGCCCGGCTCCAGGTCCTCGTCCGGAGTGAGCCGAAGCCAGACAGAAACCGTGGCGCTCCAGTCACGGTCATTGTAGCCAAGCACGTCCACGCCGCTGAACTGCGGCCGCGTCACGCCCTTCTTCGGATAAAACACACAGCCGCCAAACCTGCCTCCGGCATCCAGCTTCACCTCATCATTGGGGAGGCAGGAAACCAGTGCGCCTCCCTTCTTCACCTGGCAGGCCTTGTCGCCAAGGCTGAAGTCGGCATCCAGCCCGGAGTCGAACGAGGCATGAAAGGTGAGCGCCGATCGCAGGGATTCCTGGGCGGGCATGGAGGCGGAGGCTGCGAGGCAGAACAGAAGGGCGAAGGTCTTCATGGCGGCAAACCAACGCTTGCAGTCCGTCGGCTTGTTCCAAAAAAGCGGCTGCCAGATCAGGGGCAGAGGCACGTTCACTCCTGCCGACCATGCTCTTCAAGACACTTCCCGGCCTCCTGTCCGCCTGCCTTCTCGGCCTCTCCGCCGTCGTCGCCTCGGACCGGCCTAACATCATCTTCATCCTCTGCGACGACCTCGCCCAGGGCGACCTCGGCTGCTACGGTCAGAAGCTCATCCAGACGCCCAACCTCGACCGGATGGCCAGGGAGGGCACGATGTTCCCGCAGTTCTATTCCGGCACCAGCGTCTGCGCCCCGTCGCGCTCGTCACTGATGACGGGCCTGCACATGGGCCACTGCCCCATCCGGGCCAACCGCGAGGTGCAGCCGGAGGGCCAGAAACCGCTGCCGGAGGGCACCGTCACCGTGGCCCAGGTGCTCAAAAAGGCGGGTTATGCCACCGCCTGCACCGGCAAGTGGGGCATGGGCATGTTTGAAACCAGCGGCAGCCCCCTGAAGCTCGGCTTCGATCACTTCTACGGCTACAACTGCCAGCGCCACGCTCACAGCTACTTCCCCGCCTACCTCTGGAACAACGACAGGCGCGTCGAGCTCGACGGCAAAACCTATGCGATGGACCTGATCGGGCGCGACACGCTCGACTGGGTGCGCTCACAGGCATCAGGCCCTTTCTTCCTCTACCACGCCATCACACTGCCTCATGGCAAGTTTGAGATCGACGACCTGGGCCCCTACAAGGACAAGCCCTGGACGGATCTGCAGAAGACCTATGCCGCCATGGTCACCCGCCTCGACAGTGACGTGGGCAGGCTGCTCGACCTCCTCAAGGAACTGAAGATCGACGACAACACCCTGGTCCTTTTCGCCGGTGACAACGGCGCCTCCTTTGATCCCAAGTCCGAGGTCGGAAAGCTCTTCGACCAGTCCATGGGCGGCAGGCTTCGCGGCTACAAGCGCAGCCTCTACGAAGGTGGCCTGCGCCAGGCTGGCATCGCCCGCTGGCCCGGCCAGGTTCCTGCAGGCCGAGTCTGCGAGCAGCCCTGGGCCTTCTGGGATTTCCTGGCCACGGCCGCCGAACTTGCCGGAACCAAGGTCAGCTCGGCTCATGACGGCCTTTCCATGGTCTCCCTGCTCAAGGGCGGCGAAGCACCCGCCCGTGAAGCCTTCTACTGGGAGCTTCATGAAGGCGCCTCCCTTCAGGCCGTGCGCTTCGGCAACTGGAAGGCCGTGCGCAATGGCCCCTCGAAAGCTGTCGAACTTTACGACCTCGGCAAGGATGCCGCCGAATCCATCGACGTCGCGGCTTCCCGTCCCGACCTCGTCGCCCGCGCCACGGAACTCATGAAGACCCTGCGCACCGACTCCCCGGACTGGCCCCTGGTGGACCCGAAGCCCGGCAAAAAGAAGGGTGCCAGAAAGAAGAAGAACTGATTCATTCCATCCTCCCCATCATGACACGCCCGCTTCAAATCCTGCTGACCCTGATCTGCGCCCAGTCTGCTTTTGCACAGACCGCTTCGCCAGAGGCCCCGGCCAAACGCATTCCCAAATCCCTTCGAACACCGACTGCGGCCAACGTGGCCTACGGCACGCATGAACGCCAGGTGCTCGACTTCTACAAGGCGGAGTCCGTGAAGCCCACACCGCTGCTGTTCTTCATCCATGGCGGCGGCTGGGTGGCCGGGGACAAGGCGAATCCAGCCGAGCTTTCCGCCTGCCTCGCCGCCGGCATCTCGGTCGTCTCCATCAACTACCGCTACTCCTGGCAGGCGCAGCTCGCCGGCGTGATGCCGCCGGTGAAATGGCCTCTGGAGGATGCCGCCAGGGCGCTTCAATTCGTGCGCAGCAAGGCGGCCGAATGGAACATCGACAAGAAGCGCATCGGCGCCAGCGGCGGCTCCGCCGGAGCCTGCTCAAGCCTCTACCTCGCCTTCCACGACGACATGGCAGACCCAGACAGCGCGGATCCTGTCGCCCGCGAGTCCACCCGCCTCTGGTGCGCCGCCGTCAGCGGGGCCCAGACCTCGCTCGACCCCGCGCAGCTCAAGGAATGGACACCTAACAGCCGTTACGGCGGCCACGCCTTCGGCTTCATGGACCCGAACGACCTGAAGTCACGTGACACACGTTTTGCCGAGTTCCTGGAGAGGCGCGAGTCGGTGCTGAAATGGATCCAGAGCTACTCACCTTATGCGCTCGTCAGCAGCGACGACCCGCCTGTTTACCTTCATTACAAGGACCAGCCCGCCGTCGGCCAGCCGCAGAAGGATCCCACGCACACCGTCAACTACGGCATCAAGCTCCAGGAGCACTGCCGCAGCCTTGGTGTCGAATGCGAGGTCTTCTACCCAGGCGCACCGGACGTGAAGCATCAGGGCAACGCCGAGTTCCTGATCGACAAGCTGAAGGCACCCTGAACGCAGCGCCGCAAAACCTGAAAACATGCCCGGTGATTGCTGAATGAAGGCCGGCGCTGGATGGCGTTTCAATAGGCCCATGAACCGCCGCCAGCTTCTTCAATCCCTGACCGCACTCGCCGCAGCACCAGCCTGCGCCGCAGAATCTCCATGGAAGCTTAACTACATGCTGGCCTCCAGCATGTATGGCAGCCTGCCCCTGTCGGAAATTCTGCCCGAGGTGCGGAAGACCGGCGCCACCGCCATCGAGCTCTGGCCGAAAAAACACGGCACCCAGCGCGAGGAGCTCGACATCCTCGGCGCCGAAAAATTCGGCGCCATGCTCAAGGAAAGCGGCATCGGCTTCGGCGGCACGACGCGCTACGACCTGGGCCCATTCAAGCTCACGGAGGAAATCCGGCTGGTGAAGCAGCTAGGCGGCACGTTCATCATCACCGGCGGTTCAGGCGAGTGGAAGAACATCACCCCGGAGCAGCTCAAGGCCAACGTGAAGGGCTTTGTGGAAAAGATGAAGCCATTCGCCGCGCTCGCCGCTGAAAACGGCGTGGAGATCGGCATCGAAAACCACGTCAACAACCTCATCGACACGCCCGACTCCCTGCGCTGGCTGGCGGACGAAATCCGCGACATCGCAGGCATCGGCATCGCCCTGGCACCCTACCATCTGCCTCAGGATCCCGGCCTGCTGGCCGGCCTCATCCGGCACATCGACCGCAAGATGACACTTTTCTATGCCTGGGAGCACGGCATGGGCTGCACCAAGCCGATGCCCAAGGACGAGGAACTCCAGCAGATGCCGGGCCGTGGAAAACTCGACTGGAAGCCGCTGCTCGCCGCCCTCAAGGCCGTGAACTTCACCGGCCCCACCGAGGTCTTCATGCACCCCACGCCGCGCGGCGTGCCCATCATGCCGACCCTGGCCGAATCCACCGCCGAGATCATCCGCGGCAGGGATCATCTCGACGCGCTTGTCGCCAGCTTCTGATTTTGCTTTCCTGACAGACAACCCCAACTCCACCACCCCGCTCCACCATGCCCGAAGCCAAAGTCCTACTCATCGTCGGTGACGCCACCGAGACCGTTGACACCCTCTACCCCTTCTACCGTCTGATCGAAGGCGGCTACAAGCCCGTCGTCGCCGCGCCGGAAAAGCGGAAGTACCAGATGGTGCTGCACGAAGTGAAGCCCGGCTGGACCATCACCAAGGAATGGGAGGGCTACAGCATCGACGCCGACATCGCCTTCAAGGACATCAAGCCCGAGGAGTACGCCGGCATCTTCTTCAGCGGCGGCCGTGCTCCGGAATACATCCGCGAGGACCAGGACCTCCTGCGCATCACCCGCTGGTTCTGGGAGAACAAGAAGCCCTGCGCCAGCGTCTGCCACGGCGTTGAAATCCCCGCCCGTGCCGACATCGTGAAGGGTCTGCGCATGGCGACGGTGGCGAAGTGCAAGTTCGACCTCGAGATCTGCGGCGGCATCTACGTCAACGAACCCTGCGTCATCGACCAGCACATGTATTCCGGCCGCACCTACCATGACAGCGGTCACTTCATTGGGCCGTGGATTGCCGCGCTTGATGTGGAGCGGAAGAAGATGGGCGTCTAAAATGACAAGGTCCAAATCACCATGACCCAGGAAGTCCCAATGCCAAAAACCAAGCCGAACCGGCATTCGATGTGCTCATTGGAACTTCGTGCCTGGTCATTCCTTGGTCATTGGCCCCTGTTCATTGGTCATTTGCTTCTCGCGTCGCCGCTCACCGCGCATCCCCTTCAGGCCGAACCGGTCAACCACGCCTACGTCTTCACCTTCGACCAGTTCAACCTGTCCGAAGATCCGGACGAACATGTCGTGGAAGGCGGGCACCTGCTGCTGGCGGAGCTGAGCTGCACCGCCTGCCATGCCGCCCCCGAAGCCTGGCGGGAACGCCTTGCCCCCAAGCCCGGCCCCAACCTCGCCGGGGTCGGCTCCAGGCTGGACCAGGACCAGCTCTGGCTCTTCATCCGCAGCCCGCAGTTCCGGAAAAAAGGCACGCAGATGCCGGGACTGTTTTCTGGAGAGGAAGGTGATGCCGCCAGGGTGGAGGCTCTGGTGGAGTACCTTTCATCACTGAAGCAGGAGACTCCGAAGATGCCCGCCGGGGACGGCGCCCATGGCAAGGAGCTTTATCACAAGGTGGGTTGCGTGGCCTGCCACGAACCCGGCAGCGACTTCCGCCCGGCCAAGGTTCCAGCGGCCATGGATGTTGAAAAACCCGGCAACGCCTCGGTGCCCATCGCCTTCGCCGATGTCTACGACATCAACTCGCTGGCGCACTTCCTGCAAAACCCGCTGCACTACCGGCCCTCCGGACGGATGCCCGGCCTGCGCCTGAGCGACCAGGAGGCGGCGGACATCGCAGCCTACCTGCATGTGGGCCGCCAGCCGGAAAAGGCGGTCGAACGCGCCGCGTTGAAGACACCGCCGCAGGGTGTTGAAAAAGGCCGGCAGACCTTCCAGGCCATGGGCTGCACCCACTGCCATGTGAGCGAAACCCGGATGGAAGGGCGCTCCCATCCTGTGCTGGCGTCCCTCAACACCGACAAGGGCTGCCTCTCCGCATCCCAGCCCACCGGCGTCCCGCGCTATGACCTGAACGACCTGCAAAAGCGCGCCCTGAAGCTGGCCATCTCAGCGGTCAAGAAAGGCGGCCCGCCCGCGCTCAGCGCCCTCCAGAAGGTGGACTGGCAGATGACGCGCCTGAACTGCTACGCCTGCCATGACCGCAACGGCAAGGGCGGTCCGGAGGACCCACGCGCCCAGTATTTCACCAGCAACGACGGCAGCGCCGAGTCCCTGGGCGAACTCGCCCACCTGCCGCCGAACCTCGACGCCGCCGGACGCAAGCTCACCCGCGGCTGGCTGGAGAAGATTTTGTTCGGCGAAGGCGGCGGCGTGCGGCCCTACATGGACGCCCGGATGCCGGACTTCGGCAGGGATCAGACAGCCATGCTGCTCGACCTGCTGCCTGAGGCGGACCGGCGCGAACCACCGGTGAAGATCGACGTCAGCGGCCTGGAGAAGCATCATCGAGCCGAACTCGGCCGCAAGCTTGTCGGCATGACGGGCCTGGCCTGCGTCGGCTGCCATGGCCTCAAGGACCGCAAGTCACTCGGCCCGCCGGTCATCCGTCTCACCCACACCGTCGAGCGCCTTCAGCCCGAGTATTTCAAGGAGCTGCTCCTCAACCCCCAGGCCACCCAGCCCGGCACCATGATGCCGCCCATGTTCATCGGCCGCAAAACCGCCGACAAGGACGTCGAGTCCATCTGGACCTACCTCAAGGAGCTTGAGGGCCAGCCGCTGCCCGACGGGCTCATCTCCAATGAAGACTTTGAGATCAAGCCGGCGAAGACCGGCAGGCCCGCCGTCTTCCGCAGCTTCATCGAAGGAGCCGGCACCCATGCCATCGGTGTCGGCTTCCCCGCCGGTGTGAACGCCGCGTTCGACTCCGTCCAGGTACGCTGGGCCATCGTCTGGAAGGGACGTTTCCTGGATGCCATGAGCAACTGGCAGAGCCGCGACATGCCGCCCATCAAGCCTCTCGGCACCGACGTGAAGGAACTGCCGTCCGCCTCCGGAACGCGTGAATTTCAAGGCTACCGGATCGGCGGCGACGGCGTGCCCACGATGCTCTACACGCTGGACGGACAGCCCGTGGAGGACACGCTGCGGCCATCAGGCGGCGGCTTCGAGCGCATCGTGACCATCAACGGCAAGACAACGAAGGAGGCCATCTCATGGTAAAGGCATTTCTAGGATTCCTGATCACCGCCGGCACGGGCCTCATGCTCCACGCCCAGGAGCAGTCCGACTACTATCGCACCGTCACGCTGGAGACGCCCGCCGGCGTCAACTTCGAGGCCAGCGGTCTGGCGATGCTTCCCGACGGCAGGCTCGCGGTGTCGCTGCGCAAGGGCGATGTCTGGCTCATTCAAAACCCGGCCGCCGAGCCGCCAAGCGTCAAGAGCCTGGGCTATCATCTGTTTGCCAGCGGCATGCACGAAATCCTCGGCCTCGATGTCCATGACGGCGACATTTATGTGACGCAGCGCAGCGAGGTCACCCGTCTGCGCGACACCGACAAGGATGGGACCGCCGATGAATACCACACCGCCAGCAAGGGCTGGGGTGTCTCCGGCGCCTATCACGAATATGCCTACGGCCCCGTCTTTGACCGCGAGGGCAACATGCACAACACGCTGAACTGCTCGATGGGCAAGACCTGGGCGGGAGCTGGCGACGAGGCAAAGCATCCGCTCTGGCGCGGCTGGAGCGTCATCACCCGCAAGGGCGGCACCACGGCCACCGGATTTTCAGCCGGTTTCCGGAGCCCATGCGGCATCGGCTTGAACGCCGAGGGAGACATCTTCGGCACCGACCAACAGGGCAACTGGGTGCCCACCAGCCCGGTCATGCACATTCGCGAAGGGGCCTTCTTCGGCCATGCTGAATCCCTGGTTGACGCCACACGGCCGGATTCTCCGGTCAAACCACCGGCACGCATGCTGGACGGCCTCACCGTGGCTGAGGCCGTGACCCGCATTCGCGGCTACTGTCCGCCCGCCGTCTGGCTGCCCTATGTGAAGTTCGGCCAGAGCACCACCGGCCTGCGCTGCGACCTAACAGGCGGCAAATTCGGTCCGTTTGAGAGGCAGATGTTCATCGGTGAATTCGTGCTCTCAGGCGTGAACCGTGTGTTCTTGGAAAAGGTCGGCGGCGAATATCAGGGGGCATGCTTTCCTTTTGTCAGCGGCCTGCAAAGCGCGGTGCTGACGCTTAACTTCCTCCCTGACGGCTCCATGATCGTCGGCCAGTCCAACCGAGGCTGGAACAGCTACGGCAGCAGGTCCTTCGGCCTCCAGCGGCTGGTGCCGACAGGAAAAGTGCCGCTCGAAATCCACAAGCTCGAAGCCATCCCTGGCGGCTTCCGGTTCACCTTCACCCGTCCGGTGAAAACCGCCGACTGGTCGAAAACCAAGGCGCAAAGCTACACCTACACCCTGACCGCCAAGTACGGCAGTCCGGAGGTCAATCCGCAGCCGCTTCAGCTCAGCGGCTGGCAGATCTCCGACGACGGCCTCAGCCTGACCGTGAAGTGTGGCAACCTGCGCGCCGGTCATGTCCATGAATTCGAACTGCCCGAGGTCAGCGCCCAGAACGGGCTCCCCCTTTGGCATCGGCTCTGCGCCTACACGCTCAACAGGCTGCCTTGATTGGCATTTGATCCAACAGAATTGCCCTCAGAAGCCATGGCCAGCTCTGTTCTTTGAGGAACCCAAAGAGGGCAGAACCCGTTGAATTCCAGGGAATTTCACCATTGGAAACTAGGAGATCTGAAATTTTCACACCTGCAACAGCGTCTCAATAGCCATTGACCAAGGCATGAATTGCGCCACATATCCAGCTCTCTATCAAGTCCCCTGCCATGTTCCAGACTTCTCTGATCGCCAATCCTGCCTCCGGTTTGCATGTGCCGGAAATGAAGCAGGACAGAGGCTCTGCCGTGAAGAACCCCGGCTCTGTTTTAGGACGTGAGTCAGCGGCTCAGGATCACCTCGGACTGTCCTGGCTGGTGGCGGTCACCACCTGCTTTCTGGCGGTCGGAGTGGCGGGCCTGCTTGAACCTGAAGACAGCATGCCAACCCTGCTTTCGGGCGTTCCCGGAGCGGCGGTTGGTGAAGCTTCCGGCATGGCAGCCGTGATGGTGGACGTGCAGGCCGAGGACACCTCCGTTGCGGAGGAAGTCGTCGAACCAACCTTCGAGGTCACCGAAGTGCCGCCCATGCCGGACGTGGTGGAAGCTGTGCAGGACCTGCCGGAGCTGACGCAGGCCCTGGTCACGGAGGACCTCTTTGTGGTGCCCTCCGCCCCCAAGGTTGAGACAGCTCTGCGCCCGGTCGACCCTGTTGAGCCCAAGCCCGTGAACAGGCCTGCCCCACGCCGAACCAACAGTTCGACCACCGCTTCCTCGGGCGGTGCCACCAGCGGCACCGGTTCACAGGCAGGCGGATCGGGAGGCGCCGGAACAGCCGGCATGGCGGCATCACGCGGCAGGTTTGTCATCCCAAGGCCCAGCTACCCAAGCTCGCTGAAGGCGCTTGGCGTCAGCGGCACCGTCAGGCTGAACATCCAGGTCGGCATGTCAGGACGCCCTGAAAGCGTTTCCATCGCCAGCAGCAGCGGCAGCGCCGCCCTGGACGAATTCGCCGCCTCCTGGGTGCGTCGCAACGGCCGCGGACCGGCCGGGTCTCCCGGACTCATCATCGCCCCGCTGACCTTTGTTCTCCGTTAATCCAGCTTCCCCTCAATGCCCGTTCCCACGCTTCCCCTCGCCAACGCCGTCGTTGAACTGATCGTCAAAGGAGGCCCCATCATGTATCCCATCCTGGTGGTGGGCGTGGCGGCCGTCTGCGTGATCCTGGAGCGCATCTTCTGGTGGCTGCGCCTCGGCATCGGCCGCAAGGCCAGGCTTCTGGAGGAAACCTATGCCGCCCTGGACGCGGGCGACCAGCAGCGTGCGGTGACCCTTTCCAAGGGCAGCAGTGATCCCGTGGTCCGCATGGTCCACCACGGCCTGAACCACCACCACACCTCGATGCAGGGCGCGCTGGAAGTCGCCGCCGGCCATGAACTCCAGGGCGCCGGCCGCTTCCTCAACGCCATGGACACCATCGTCACCCTGGGCCCCCTCCTCGGCCTGCTCGGCACCGTCACCGGCATCATGGGCTCCTTCAGCTCCATCGGCGACTCCGAACTGGCGGTGGAAAAGGTCACCGGCGGCATCGGTGAGGCGCTCATCGCCACCGCCGCAGGACTGGGCATCGCCATCACCACCCTCATCCCCATGAACTACTTCCACAGCAGGCTCGCCAGGCTGCAGTTTGAACTCGAGGCCGCCGCCAACAACGTGCTCATCCTCGCCGCCCGCCACGGCCTGGACAAAAAGTAAGGCAACTGAGCACGACACGAACACGTGAAACTGCATTCACCGATCCCGCACAAGAAGACACGGCTGGAAATCATCCCGCTGATCGACGTCATGTTCTTCCTGCTGGCCTCCTTCATGATGGTCAGCCTGACGATGACCAAGCAGCAGACGATCAAGGTCAACCTGCCCGTCGCCGCCGCCAGCCAGCCGGACTTCAAGCCGGACATGATCAACATCGGCGTCAGCGCCTCCGGTGATGTGCACCTCGACACCCAGCCCGTCAGCCTGCCGGACCTGGAAAAAAAGCTCGCCGCACGCAGGGCCCGGGCGCCTGAGACTCCCGTCTACATCAGCGGCGACTCTGAAACGAGACATGCCGACATGGTCAGGGCGCTCGACGCCGTGCGCCGCGCCGGATTCAGCAAGGTCGCCTTCAATGTCCGGCCCGCCACACCCGGCGCCGCCGCTTCCTCCCCCGCACCTGCTCCAGCGAAATGAAGCGCGCCCTCCTCGTCCTGCTCGTCCTCATCTCCCTGGGCCTCTGCGGCATCTGCGTCGTGCAGTGGCAGCGCGAGTTCCGGCTGCGCGCCAACATCGCCGCCCTCAGGGACGCCCTGGTCGAGGAAAACCAAAAGCGCGTCGAAGCCGAGGCCAAGGTCGAGCAGTACGGCCAGGAGATCGAACGCCTCACCAGCATCCGCAAGGAGATCGAGGCGCGCCTGCTTGACCTCACGGAGGATGTGCGCAACCTCACCGACGACCAGTCCGCCCGCGGCTTCAGCATCGCCGTGCTGATGAACAAGGCGATCAGGGCCGAGAATCAGCTGGATGCTTATAAGAAGCTCGCCGGACAGGGCACGGATGCGCTGAAAAAGCACAACGACACCGTCAGTGCCCAGAACAGCGCCATTGAAAAGGCCAACGCTCAGCTCCGGCAGCTTGCCGGTGAACGAGATGACGCCATCGAGAAGCTCAACGCCCTCACCCGGGAGTTCAACGAGCTTGTCGAGAAGTACAACAAGCTCGGCAGACGCTGATCAAGCCGGCGCGCGTCAGGCCTCCAGCTTCCAGGGGCCGCGATACTCGCGCCCAAGCAGCTTCGAGGCCTCGGCATCGCCGATGATCTCCTCCTTCACAGGATCCCACTTCACCGGCCGGTTCACCAGGAAGGAAATGAGCGCCAGATGCCCAGGTGTCGCGCTTCGATGCGCCGTCTCCACGGGAGTCACCGTCGGCTGGCGGCTTTTCACGCAGTCCAGGAAGTTCCGGTGATGCCCCGGGGTGGAGTAGAGCCTTGTCTTGATCACATCATCGCCCAGCTTCGGCGCTTTCGCCGCCTCCACGATGCTGAGGCCTTCGCGCTTCTTGACGACCTGCTTCAGCGCAGGATTGGAGCTGTCGTAGGCGCCGTTGCGGTTCACATAAACCCAGCCCTCCGTGCCGATCCATTTCGTGCCCATCTGGATGTCGCCATGCCCTCCGGCAATGACCATGGTGATGTCGCCCGCATACCTGGCCTCGGCACGGTACTTCGTCGCCGTGTTCCAGATGTCGGTGCGCGGCGGCATGTCCACCTGGATGGGAAGAACCTCGGACGGACCGCTGCGGTCCATGTCCATGCCCCAGTGCGCGATGTCACAGTGATGACCGATCCAGTCGAGAAGCTGGCCGCCGCCGATGTTGTAGTCCCAGCGCCAGTTCTTGTGAACGCGGCACTCGATGTAGTCCTGCATGGCCGCAGGCCCGATCCACATCTCATAGTCAAGCTCCGGAGGAGGCGGCGTGACGCTGCGCCTGTCGCCGGTCTTGGCGAAGTCATTGTGCCCCGCAGGCAGGCCGACTTCGACACGCGTCAGTTTGCCGATCAGGCCGTTTCGCACGATCTCGGCGCCGATGCGGAAGTTGTCCTCGCTGCGCTGCCAGGAGCCTGTCTGCCAGATGCGACCATGCTTCTGCACCGCCTTCACGATGGCCTGCTGCTCGGCGATGGTCCGCGCCAGCGGCTTTTCACCATAGATGTCCTTGCCGTTCTTCGCCGCCTCGATCGCGGTCAGGGCATGCCAGTTGTCTGGCAGCGCCAGCATGACGGTGTCGATGTCCTTCCGGGCCATGACCTCGCGGTAGTCATGATAGCCCTTGCAGTCCTGGTTCTTGTAATAGCCGTTCACAGCGCCCAGGGCCTTCCCAAGGTTGCCCTTGTCAATGTCACAGGCGGCAACCACCTGACAGTCGGTCTCCTGAAGGAACTTCTGCGTGTTGCCCGGGCCCATCATGCCCCAGCCAAACACGGCCATGGTGATTTTGTTGGACGGCGCATTCTGGCCGAAAACAGAGGCTGGCACAATGGAGGGAAACCCGATCGCGGCGGCGGACCTGGCGATGAACTGACGGCGGCTGGTGAAGGGGACTTTTTTCATGAGCCGACCCTTTTAAAGCGCCCGGGGCGTCGGAGTCGAGCCCAAAGCTCCGGCGCGGCATAACTCCCATTGCTATCAAACCTGGGCCTTCCGATTGTCGTCCAAAAGAGTGAGGCAGACGCCTCGTACTAGACCCTTTGCCCCGAATGCCGCCGCCCCCCTTCACCCGCCACATCGCCGTCGTGTTGCCTTTCTTCACGATCTCGGCCGGACTGGCCGCGCCCTCGGCCGAGTCGCTGAAGTTTTTTGAGTCAAAGGTCCGTCCGGTCCTGGTCCAAAGCTGCCAGGAATGCCATGGCGAAAAAAAGCACAAGGGCGGCCTGCGGCTCGACAACCTTCCCTACATCCTGCACGGCGGGGACCAGGGGCCGGCCATCGTCCCCCACAAGCCGGAGGAGTCACTGCTGATCAAGGCGGTGAACCATGACATTGCCGACCTGGAAATGCCTCCGGACAGCAGGCTGCCGGAAGATCAGGTCAACGCCCTGAAGCAATGGATCGCCATGGGCGCCCCCTGGCCTGGGAATGAAGTTTCCGCCGCCAGACCGCCACGCCGTCCTGGCGAGTTCACCTCCGAGGACCGTGCCTGGTGGGCGTTCCAACCTGTCCGTGAGCCCGCTCTGCCGAAGCTCCGGCATGAAGGAAACGCCATCGACGCCTTCATCGAGGATGGCCGGCTGAAGGCAGGCCTCAAGGCGGTCCCGCAGGCATCCCCCGAGGAGCTCATCCGCCGCCTTTCCTTCGACCTCACGGGCCTTCCGCCGGCCCCGGATGAAGTCGCACAGTTTGTTCGCGAGTGCGCCTCCGGCACGGACCGGGCGGAGCACGCCTACGAGGCGCTGGTGAACCGGCTGCTGGCCTCGCCAAGGTTTGGAGAACGCATGGCGCAGCACTGGCTCGACCTGGTGCGCTATGCCGAGTCCGAGGGCTACCGGCTCGACGCCTACCGGCCCAACGTCTGGCCCTATCGCGACTATGTCATCGACTCCTTCAACCAGGACAAGCCCTACGACCAGTTCGTCAGGGAGCAGCTCGCGGGTGATGAACTGGCCCCGGGCGATCCGAAGAGCGAGATCGCGACCGCCTTTCTCCGCCATACCGTCTACGAATACAACCAGCGCGACGCCGAGGGCCAGTGGAGGACCATCATGAACGAGGTCACCGATGTCACGGCGGACGTCTTCCTCGGCATGAGCGTGCAGTGCGCCCAGTGCCACGATCATAAGTTCGACCCCGTCCTGCAGAAGGATTATTACCGCCTGCAGTCCTTCCTCGCGAACATCACCTGGCCTGAGGACAAGAAGCTCGCCACGAAGGAGGAGATCGCCGCCCATGAGAGGCAGCATCAGGCCTGGCTTGAAGCCACCCGTGAGCCCCGCGCGGTCATTGACGGCATCCTCGAACCCCGCATCCAGGCGGCTCAGAAGAGCGCCATGGAGAAGTTTCCCGAGGAGGTCGTGGCCATGTGGAGGAAGCCTCGCGGGCAACGGACGCCTTATGAGGAGCAGATCGTCCAGCTTGCCTGGAGGCAGGCCGAATATGAGCGCTACCGCTTCAAGACCGACAAGATCAAGGAACCCGAGGCCACCCATCTACGCGAGGCCCAGGCAAGGCTGGCGGCCTTCGATCCTCTCAGGCCAAAACCGCTGCTGACCGCCTATGCCATCGGGGAAACCGGGCCCGTCGCCGGGAATGCCAGCTTCAAGACACGTCGTTCAGGGGAAGTCGCGGCCAAGCCAGGTTTTCTCACCATCCTGGATCCCGGAGACGCCAGGATTCCCGAACCGAGAACGGGCGCCACGACCAGCGGCCGCCGCAGCGTGCTCGCGGGCTGGTTTGCCAGCCCAGGCAACCCGCTCACCACGCGGGTCATCGTCAACCGCCTTTGGTCATGGCACTTCGGCCGCGGTATCGCAGGCACTCCGAGCGACTTCGGCAGGCTCGGCGAACCTCCCACCCATCCCGAGCTTCTCGACTGGCTGACCGTGCAGTTCCTCAAAGGGGGCTGGAAGATGAAGCCGATCCACAAGATGATCGTCATGAGCGCCGCCTACCGCCAGAGCGCCCTGCTGAATGACGGCACGGCCTTGCAGGTCGATCCGGAAAACAGGCTGCTCTGGAGGTTTCCACCGCGCCGCCTCGACGCCGAACAGGCCCGTGATGCCGTGCTTCTGGCCAGCGGCGAGCTTGATCTGACGATGGGTGGAGAAGGCGTGGCCGCCACCGTGCCTCGCCGCAGCATCTACACCCGCAAGATCCGCAACACCCAGGACGCCTTCCTGCAAAGCCTCGACGCACCGCCGGGCTTCTCCAGCCTGCCCACCCGCGACGCCACCACCACGGCCACGCAGAGCCTGCTCATGATCAATGGCGAATGGCCGCTGGAGCGTGCGCGCAGCATGGCGGCCAGGCTTCTGAAGGAAAAACCGGCGAACGACGGCATCGCCGTGTCACGCGCCTACCAGCTCACCATGGGACGTGACCCGAGCCGGAGTGAATCCAGGGACGCCCTGGACTTCCTGACCAGCCAGCGTGCCAGCCTCAAAAAATCCCTGCCGCCACCTCCGTCGGCCATGCCTGCCGTGACTGACGCGGCCGCCTATTTCGGTGTCCCCTCGCCCACAAGGACCACGAAGACGCTCTGGATGGAGCCCGGTGGCAGGAACGAGAAGCTGAGGATCAGCAGCACGAACGGCCTGGAGGGAGACGCCTTTGCCATCGAGGCCGTCATCCACCTGAAAAGCCTCTATCCCAGCGGCTCCGTGCGCACCATCGCCTCCCGCTGGGACAACAGCAAGACGGCCCGCGGCTGGGCCTTCGGCGTGACGAGTGAAAAATCCGCCTACAAGCCTAACAATTTAATCGTCCAGCTGGTCGGCGAGGACTTCCAGGGAAGCCTGGCCTACGAGGTCGTGGCAAGCGGCCTGCGAATCCCCCTTGGCAGGCCCTACTACGTGGCCGCCATCCTGAACAACGGGCCTGCGGAAGGCCGCACAAACGGCGGCAGCATCACCTTCCATGCCCGTGACCTGGGCGACCCCGCCGCCGCCATGCAGACCGTGACCGTGCCACATTCGATCTGCGGCGGCCATGTCAGCCCGGAATGCCCGCTTTACATCGGTGGACGCGACAAGGACAAGGCCAGCCTCTGGCATGGTGCAATCTCCAGGGTCGTGCTTCGGCAGGGCGGTCTTGAGCCGGGCAGGCTGATGGCCTGGGTGGGCATGAACGACCCCGCCTGCCTTGTCGATGTGAACGCCGACCTCGCCGGTGAACAGCTCAAGTCCGGCTGGAAGTGGGAGTCTTCCGCCCCGGCCGTGCTGCCAGGCGGAGGCGTTGATCCAGCACGCGAGGCTCTGGCCGACCTCTGCCATGTGCTGCTGAACGCCAGCGAATTTTTCTACCTTCACTGAAGCGGTTTCAGGATCGGCCTGCGGCCTCTTCATCAAGCCCGGAGGCCGCCTGCTCAAAACCTGAGGCCAGCTCCTGCCATTCGTCCCTGCCGGTCTGCCAGCCGCCGCTGACACGCACGACGCGGCGCAGTTCATCCCAGTCCGCACCGAGCGCCTGAACGACGACGGAGGAGCCTTCCCTCCCGGAGCTGCAGGCTGAACCCGTGGAGATGGCCAGGCCCAGCCGGCTGAGCCGGGTGAGCCACTTGAGGTTGGGGTGACGAGGCATCACCATGAGCACCGTGTTCCAGAGACGGGGCGCGCCTTCGCTGATCACACGCAGCCCGGGAAACAGGGCCTTCATGCGCTCAATGAACTCGTCACGCAGGCTGCCTTGCCGGACCGCCACGGATTCAAGGTCAGCGGCCAGATGCTCCAGCGCAGCCGCCACCGCCTCGACAGCAGGCAGGTTTTCCGTTCCGGCGCGCCGCCCTGCCTCCTGGGGTCCGCCAACCAAAAGTGGAAAAGATTCCTGCTCGTCGGCCAGCAGCAGGAACCCCGCGCCCTTTGCCCCGCCGAACTTGTGTCCGCTGACCGTCACATAATCGCAGGCGCCCAGCCTTGATGAGTCCATCTTGCCCACCCACTGGGATGCATCGGCATGAAACCTCACGCCATGACTGCGGCAGAGCGTGAGGAGTTCCGGCCAGGGCTGCAGCACACCGCTCTCATTGTTGGCCGCCATGACGGAAACGAGCGCAGGACGGTGTCGTCGGATCACGTCCTCGAGCCGCCCGACGGTCACCCGGCCATGTTCATCCACCGGGATCTCGGTCACGCGGGCCCTTCCCAGCCACGAGCGGGCTGCTTCGCGGACGCTGGGATGCTCCACGGCGGAAATGGCCACGCAGGCATCGGGCGCCAGGCAGCGCGACAGGCCCGCGAAGAGCATGTTGTTCGCCTCGGTCGCCCCGGAGGTGAAAACCAGTCGTTCAGGCTCCGCCCCAAGCAAATCGGCTAGCCTGGCACGCACGGTCTCCAGGGCTTGGCTGGCCAGCCCCGCCTCCCTGTAGAGGCTGGACGGATTGTGCCAGTGCCTGTCACTGGCACGCAGCCAGGCCTCACGCGCCGCCGGCAGCAGCGGCGTGGTGGCGTTGTGATCAAAGTAGGCAGGCATGGCCGGAACAGCCTACTACGATCCGATGAGACACTTTTCCAGCGTTCTCGCCCCATCTCCCCCGAGCTTCTCATCCAGGGCCTCCAGACGCTGGATGAGGTCGATGACATGCCTGCGTGGATACATGCCGCCTGCCGCATCACAAAAATGGGTGCGGCACCCGAACGGCCGGTGCTGGTAGGCCGTGCAGCGCCCATCCTGGCCCAGCAGCGGGCAGGCTCCATCAGGGCGCGCCTTGACCTCGCGCCTCCCCGAGGCCCGCACGCCCTGCTGAAGATACAGGGCTTCTCCAAGGGTGAGCATCGGTGTGCGCCGTGTCAGCCGAAACTGACAGCAACCGGTGGTCATCTGACAGTTCCGTGGCAGGACGCGCTTCTCCAGCTCGCCATAAACGGCCTTCACCTCCTCACGATCCTCCGGCTTCAGGGCCGGGACATTCTTGTTCCTGGGGCGGGACATCCGGATCAGGCGGGCTCACTCGGGCACAATGATCTGGTCGTCAGGCTGCACCACCACGTCGACGCCAGGATTCCCCGTTCCATTGGAAAGGTTGTGAACCGTCGGGGCCTGCCCGGCGCGGACCAGCTTGACCTTTTTCATGCTGCCGTAGGGGGTTGGCCCTCCGGCGGTCATGATGGCCTGTGAAAGGGTCATGCCCTGGCGATAAGGGACGGCTCCAGGCTTGTTGACGCCGGTCACCGTGACCGTGCGCATGGTGGCCGTGCTTTCACCGCCATCAATGGAGACGACGACGGTGGGCCGGGTGTAGATCTCCTCATGGATGTACTTTTGCTCGATCACCCTCTGCAGCGAGGATGGCTTGAAGCCCGAAGCCTTGACATTGCCGATGTAAAGCAGCGGTATGGTGCCGTCCTCACCCACGGTGTAAACGCCGCGGATCTGGGCGATCTCATTGTCGGGAATGCCACCCACCGAGACGGTGATGCGGTCGCCCGGACGCAGCGGCAGCTCACCGCTTTGCGCAAACAACACGGAAACCATGCCCAGCCAGGCAGCGATGATGGAAAGCGATGTTTTCATGGAGTTGGTTCAGAAGATGTCCCCGCGCGGCGACTTCGCAGCAGGAGCGGATGGCGCACCCGCGACGGCGGGTGCTTCAGCTCGCCGTGAGCGCCTGCGGCGGGGCTGCTCACCTCCGGCGGCACTCGCATTGCCAGGGGTGTAGTAGGTGTAGTAGCTGGTGTAGTATTGATATTGGGAGTCGCTGCGGACGTCGACGTTGTTCAGCACCACGCCCAGCACGCGTCCGCCGACGTTCTCGACCGTCTGCTTCACGCGCATGAGCATGTGGCGCGGCAGCTTGCGGTGCTGGACCACAAGCATCGTCATGTCGGCCTCGTTGGCCAGGACGGACGCATCACTGACACCGAGGATCGGCGGCGAGTCGATCAGCACGAGGTCAAACCGGCTCTTCACGTCCGCGATGAGCTCGCTCATGCGCTCCGAGTTGAGGATGCCGGCGCTGTCGGCTGGAAGCAGGCCGCTGGGGAGGAAGTACAGGTTGTCCACCGGGGTCCGCATCACGACCTCCTCCAGCCGCGCCGGAGTCATGAGGTAGTTCGTCAGTCCGGTGGCGTTGCTGACGTCAAACAGGCGGTGAAGGCTTGGACGCCTCAGGTCCGCATCGATCAGCAGCACGCTGTAGCCGCCCTGGGCGCAGACGGTCGCCAGGTTGCAGAGGGTGGTTGACTTGCCCTCCCCCGCCCCTCCGCTGGTGACGGTGATGCAGTTCGCCTCCGGGTTGCGGCGGTTGAACTCAATGTTGGTTCGCAGGATCCGGTAGGCCTCGGCGTCAGGGTTGAAACCGCTGGTGCGATGAAGCACGCCGACATCCTTGGGGACGACGGCCAGGACCGGCACGCCCAGGAAGCGCTCCACGTCATCCAGGCTCTTGACCGTGGTGTCCATGTACTCCAGGAAGAAGGCCAGCCCCAGGCCGAACATGAGGCCGAGGACGGCACCCAGCGAAAGGTTGACCGCCACGTTCGGCTTGGTGGGCCGGGGCTCCACCTCCGCCTTCGCATAAATGGTTGCCGGCGACTTGACCAGCTGCAGGTCGGCGTTGGTCTCGGAGTACTTCTCCTTGAACTTCACCAGCAGGGCTTCGATGTAGGTCACCTCGTCCTTGGCGGTCTTGTATTCGTTGAAGGCCGACTGCTGGTCGAGAAGGTCCTTCTTGGCTCCTTCGTTGAAGGCCTGAAGCGACTCCCTCCGCTTCTTCGCAGCTTCAAGCCTGCTGGCGAGGCCCTGGAGATGCCCCTTGGTCTCGCCCGAAATCAGCTCCTTGTATTTGCTGACCTGGCTGTCGATGCCTTGCACCTGGGGATGCCTCCTGCCAAGTCCCTGCTGGACCAGGCCTTCACGAGCAACCAGGAGTTCCTGGTACTTGGCCATCATGGAGGCGACATTGGGATTTTCCAGGCGCAGCCCGGAGGCCCGGGTCACCAGGTCGTCGGCACTGAGGCTGGAAAGCTGTTCCATCTCCGCTGACAGCGACTGGACCTCCAGATCCGCCTGCAGCAGGGCCTGTTCACGGGAAACGACCATGGAGTCCTCGGTGGTCTGGATCGTGGCCCCCGGCGTGATTGAAGGCCCGCCGCCGGGCATCCAGTCCCCCACGATCCCTGCTTTCTTTTTCGCCTCCTGCATCTTGAGCCGGGCCTGATCCCTCAGCTGCTCCTGCTCCGCAATCTGCTTGCCCATGCGTTCCAGCGCCTCGCTCTTCTGCTTCGACTCTATGTCAATGCGCTGGGTCATGTAGCTCGAGGCGACGGCGTTGGCGACCTCGGCGGCCAGGGCGGGATCCTGGTCATAGTATTCGATCACCACAAAGTCCGACCGGACGCTGGACTGGGTGTCCAGGTTGCTGCGCAGCTTGGCCAGAGCGGCCTGGCGCGTCGGCAGGGCCCAGCGGCCTTGAAGCTCCAGCTTGTCGACGACCGGGTAGAGGGTCTCGGGTTTTGTGATGCTCTCGAACTCGTTTTTGATCACCACATCACCTGCCATGAACTCCTCGGCCCCCCTGTTGAAAACCTGCACCTTGTTGGTCAGGCGCTCGATCTTCATCTCGACCCGTCCGCGGTACTTTCGCGGCATGATGTAGGTGATGATGGCGGCCGTTGCGAAGACCAGAAGGAAGGAGAGGCTGATCAGGCCAAGCCGGTTGCGGATGACCTGCCAGGAGTCGACCGCCTGTCTCTGCATTTCGTGGCCCGCATCGTTCATGTTGCCTGGATATTAGTGTTTGTTAGGTATTCTGCATCCTGCAATCAAGCCAGCGGCAAGGAGGCTGCCGCTGGCCGGTGGGGTGGGGAAGGCTTGTCAGTGAACGAGTCGCTCAGAAGGTGGCCGTGACGCCGACGGAGACATTGTTCCTGTCAAACTCGCGGCTCGCGTCGTCGGAGGAGAGGACGGAGTAGTTGTAGGAAGCGTCCATGGAAAGGTTTTCAAGGATCTGGTAGCTGACGCCTGCGGAGAGGAGGAGCGAATGCTCGGTGACGTCGGAAATCACGCCACCGCCGTCGAAGTCGCTGTAGACATACTGGGCGCCGGCATGAAGGCCGACCCGCTTGTTGACCTGATGGGAGGCGTTCAGGCCCGTGCGGATGGAGTAGCGGCTTTCATAACCGGAAAGTTCAGCACCATCGAAGCCGCCCGCACCAAACCACCGCACCTGCGTCTTGCGGGCCACGGCATAATTGAGGGCAACTTCGCCGTAAGGGGCGGTGTTGTTGCCCCGCTCCGAGCGGTAAAATTCAGCACCCGCCCTGAAGGAGCCCGTGAAACGCTGGCTCCATGCGTGGTCCACTCCGGCAAGGGCGAAGTGAGACTGGAAGTCGCGGCCGCTGACATTCTGGTAGCCGGTGTTCTTGTAGCGGTATTCCGCCGTCAGCTTCGTGCGCTGGGTCAGGGCATAGGAGAACTGCTGGGCGACGAGGTGGGACAGACGATCCTCCGCATCGGAAACGATGTCATCTTCATATGTGATGCCGTCCACGGTGTAGGAGGTGGTCGTCGAAAACCTCTGGGACCAGGCATAGCTGACGTTGAAGTTGTTGAAGCCGTAGAGATACTGGCCGTTGAACAGGGTGGTCGAGCCACCAAGAGCCAGGTTGGGCTGGGCCTCGTAGGTGAGGAAGAAGTTGTTGCTGACCTTCAGCCTCTCTGAGAACTGGTGGGCGATGTTGAAGGCAACCCGCGCATTGTAGAAGGTGTCGTCATAGCGCGGGATGTTGTCAAAGTAGTGAATCGCCCCGAGGTCCAGGGCAACGCTCCAGGGCGTTGTTCTGTCCGCATCCGTGTAGGTCGCCCCGATGCCACCCTGGGCGTAGTAGGATTCAAAGCTGTCGAGTCCTGGAGTCGTCACCGAATAGTCCAGGTAATCATAGCCGCCCCTGGTCGTTATGCTCCAGGTGAGGGGCTGCTCGGCCTCAAAGTCGCCCGAGTAGTTCTGGATGGCCGTCAGGCCCTGGGCACCAGCTTCCCCGCAGCAGGCAAGGCAGGCAAGAGCCACGAATGTGAGGAGATGTTTTTGCATGGCCTGGGGAGTCTTGGTTAAACTGGCAGGAATTTTACGCTCTCATCTCATCCTCATGGATAATTGGGCACGTTCTGCGTCGGCGAGACGCACTGGTTGTCACAGGTCCTGTCCTTCGGATCCCTTGGCAGGAAGCCACCGGCAGGCGGCTGCATGAGGTAGATGCCACGGATGCTGGATGGCACCGGGCTGAAGTCCTCCTCTTCAGGCGCCGGACTCACCGGCAGAGGGTTTTTCACCTGCTTGCCGGATTCCACGACCGGCGGGACCACGGACGCAGCCGCCGAGGGCGAGATCTCTGCGGCACAGTCCGTGATAACGCCAGCCATCTTGGGGGCAACGGAAATTCCGGTCTGTACAATCTGCCCGACCAGGGTGGCGTCTGCATTGGCGGCGGTGATCGCGGCCTTGATGATCTCGCAGGCGCAGGATTCATTGATGACCAGCGCATCTTCGATGATCATCAACACTTTGCCAGGCTCCTTGCTCACGGCGGCGGCAACATCGCGGGTGATGTCATCGCACTCACCTGCCAGACCTGACAAGGGCAGCGCCAGGGCGCATGACCATAGGACAGATGCAGACGCAATCGACCTTGTGAATAGGCAGGGGTTCATGGCAGCAGTGGATTGAAGAGCGTAGACGGGATAACTTACTCTGGAGCGGGTAGTGGGAATCGAACCCACATGGCCAGCGTGGAAGGCTGGAACTTTACCATTAAGCTATACCCGCAGTTAAAGTTATAATAACACGCAATATCTAACTGCCGCAAGATATTTTTTAGAATTAGCACAAAAAGTTTTAAAATTCAGAAAACCTGATAAAATCAGGAAATTGGATATCAAAACTCCTTGTCCTTCATCCTCGCTTGAAGTCTTAAACGGCTTGCGATTTCACGCAACCGTGACTTTTCACAAGCCCCCAATTTTTTATTTGCGCCTCATTCTCAAATGGACCGCCCTGTAGCCTCCGACACCTTCTCTGAAATGCACAGATCTGCAAAACTGGCTCATTTTAATCTGGCTCAAGCCTGCCGTACTTGGCAGATTAGTTGCTGAAAAAATGAGAGGCACTGCACAAAGGATGTGTTATTTTATCCATCCCCCTCGTCACAGTTGGGGACAAGATCATTCAAAGTATTTCGTACTACATTTGTAATCCCCTGACATGGAACTAGACGGAGGCATCAAAATTTACCTGCGCGAGATCGGCAAGACCGACCTGCTGACTCCCGAACAGGAAGTGGATCTCGCTGAACGCATCAAACGCGGTGATCCCGAGGCCCGTTCGCACATGATCCGGGCCAATTTGCGCCTGGTCGTCAAGATCGCCCAGGACTACGCCAACTACGGGCTTCCGCTCCTTGACCTCATCTCCGAGGGCAACATCGGCCTCATGAAGGCGGTGGAACGGTTTGACCCGAACAAGGGCGGCAAGCTTTCCACCTATGCAGCCTGGTGGATCAAGCAGTCCATCAAGCGCGCACTCGCCAACCAGTCGAAGACGATCCGTCTGCCCGTCCACATGGTGGACAAGATCAGCAAGATGCGTCGTGTCGCCATGGCGATGTCGGAGGAGCTTGGTCGCGAGCCTACCGACGATGAACTGTCTGAGGAGATTGGCATTGATCGTGCCAAGCTGAGCCAGCTGAAGGTGGCTTCTATGCGTCCGGCCTCGCTGGACGCCCCCATCAGTGACGATGACAGCACCGAATTTGGTGAGATCGTCGGTGATGAAAATGCCCAGACTCCGTTTGAGCTGCTCAGCCACAAGAACATGCATGGCCAGCTCGACGGCCTGCTGACGGTGCTGGATGAGCGCGAACGCAAGATCATCGACGCCAGGTTCGGCCTCGCCGGACAGAAGCCGCGCACACTGGAGGAAGTCGGCCAGGAGTTCGGTGTCACGCGCGAGCGCATCCGCCAGCTGCAGAACATCGCCCTGCGCAAGCTGCGCCGTGCCCTGCAGAAAAAGGAGGATCCCATCCCCAAGGTGCTGCGCAACGCAGGCTCGAAAAAGAAGCGGAAGAGCAGCGAGGATAAGGCGGCCAAGTGACGGCCGTTGCAAGCATGCCTTGAATCACAGGTCCCGGCTGCCTGATGCCGCGACGGCTGACTCCCAGTGCGCAGGCGTGTTGAGGTTGGCAAACAACGCCTCCTCCGCCTCTGCCAAAGGATGCAGCGATGCCAGCCCATGCATGCAGCACTCATGAATCATCGCTCGCAGCCCCGTCCTGCCGCCGGCAATGCAGCCGAACATCACCGGCAGCATCCCGGGTGCATACCAGCCGGCGAGCGGTTCAAGACCCTGCTTTGACTCGAAGAACAGCCCCTGGCCAGGCTGTGCGGCCCCCACAATCGACTGATTTAAAAATGCCGGCGTCATGAACGGCATGTCCACGGCGAGCAGCAGCACCGGGGCCCTGAACTCATCCAGCATTCGTACGACGACACCGGCCGGCCCCGTTTCCTCTTCCTCCGGATCAAACCGCCAGGAGAGCCGCCCGATGAACCCGGCTGTTTCGTGCAGCCCCTGCTCGCGACGGCAGGCGACGACCACCGGATCAGCACCAATGCCGAGGAGCTTTTCAGCCTGAAGCTGCCAGAGCGGACGCCCGTGCCAGTCCAGGCATGCCTTGTCACGCCCCATCCGCACGGAGCGGCCGCCGGCCATCAGCACCGCCGCAAAGCTGCTCATCGGGCGCGAATTCATCACATCGGCTCCTTTTCCGCAGCGATCTCCAGCCGAAGGCCGATTCCCCTGGGTGCAGGTGCGGTGAAGGCCTCGATGATCTTGTCCAGGGACAGCCCCTGCGGCCCTGCCGCACCACCGGGTTTCAAAGGCCTGAATTTCAGGGTGAAACGCCCCCTGCTCCTGTCGACAACCTCCACCTCAGCCCAGTCTGCCCATCCCTGGAGCAAGGCGTCCACCCTGCCTGCATTGTCATCCTTGGAGTAATCAGGAATGTCCAGCTTCAAGGAGGCCTGATAAGGCATGCCATGAAGGGCCGGAGCGTCAAACACGGCGTGCGCCAGCTGATGGACGCTGACGATGCGTGGATCAAAGGTCACGTTCACAAAATCATCCACCATCTGCCCGGAGACGACCTCGCCCACCCCCTTGAGCTGGCTGATGGCATAGCTCACGGCATAGGTGCATCCCGGACATTCCACCCCGGAGACGTACAGGGTCACCCTGGCCGGCCTTGCCCTGACCCATTCTTTGTCACCAGCATGAAGGAACGGAGCCAGGGAGAAGATCAGGAGAAGGCGGGAGTTCACGTCGGAGGAGAGGCTGGGAATCATACGACGCAGCCGGCGGAAAACATGCGGGTCACTCCCCTTCCGGCAGGACGTCCACCGCCACCTGCAGCCGTTGCTCGCCGGCGCCGATGGTCACACCCCGCAGAGGGCTGACGTCCCCGAAGTCACGCCCCCAGGCAACGGTGACATGGCGATCGGAGGGAAGGATGTTGTTGGTGGGGTCCGCATCCACCCAGCCCACCACCTCGCCGCAGTACACTGACACCCAGGCATGAGAGGCATCGGCACCAACGAGCTTGACCTGGCCCGGGGGCGGCAGCGTTTCCAGGTAGCCGCTGACATACCTTGCCGGCAGCCCCAGGCTTCGAAGGCAGGCGATCATCACCTGGGCGAAGTCCTGGCACACACCGCGACGTTTTTTCAGGACCAGTTCCACGGGCGTCGCAAAATCCGTGGCCGCAGGATCAAAGATGAAATCTTCAAAAATGCGCCGGTTCAGGTCACAAACCGCCTCCAGGACGGGACGGCGGGCCGGAAAGGATGAACGGGCATAATCGGCAAAAACAGCTCCCGTGGGAATGAGCTGCGAACTGAAGGCAAGTTCACCAGCCAGGCTTGCCGGACTGGCATGATCAGCCCTGCAGGCGTCCCTGACCATCTCCCAGGCAGGCGTTTCCGATGGGTCGATTCCTTCGGCAGGCAGCACCTCCACCAGACTTCGGGCGATCACCTCCAGCTTCTGATGAGAGCCCTCGATTTCAAAATACACGCAGGTGTTTCCAAAGGAGTCCTCCCGTTCCGCCCTCTGCATGGGAACCGGCCGGATGGAGATTTCATGCCAGGGACACTCCTGGAAGGGCAGCGAACGTGGCTCCAGCCTCGCTATGTAATGCCCGACCGTCACAGGGCTCTCATAGGTGTAGGTGGTACGATGGATGATCCGGTAGCGCACGTCAGGATTTGGGTTGCCGGAATGCCTCCCTATTCGGGGTTCCGGCTGGCATGGGAAAAGAAATGCTCGGTGATGATGTCGGAAAGCTTTTCCAGCTCCTTGACGAGCCTGGCGCAGATTTGCGGAATGATGACGGCAATGCCTGCGGCATCACGGGCGGGGGAGTCAAGATGTACGGCGGACAGGTCTGACAGGAGGCTGTCTGTCTGCTGCCGGGGAGTGGGGATGGTTGAGGTCCCGGGCACCTGGGGCAGCTGGGCGGAGAGCCGTCCCAGTATCTGCAGCTGATGAATCACCGACCTGGGGTTGATGTCATTAAGCAGCAGCAGGTCCAGCGTCGGCGCCAGCGAAGGACGGGCAAAATGCAGCCTCCTGTAGGTCATCGTGCTGTCACAAATTTCCAGCAGCGGAGTAAGCAGGCTGTCATCCTGCTCGCAGCATTGCGTGGCGGCCCCGGTGAGTTCCAGCACTCCGCAGGCCCGTTCAATGCGCCTGCCAAGCTCCAGAAACCGCCACCCATGCCCGCGGGTCATGTTCTCCTGCTGCATGCCGGCGATGGCGGCGAGATCGAGGATCAGGTTGTCGAGCACCCCCTGCGCACTCGAAAGGAGAAAAGCTCCGGCGGGAAGCCTGGCATCACGTTCAAGCCTGTTGACAAGCCTCCACATGTCATCGGAAAGACGATCCCGTGCGGCGGCGGCATTGTAGCGGAGCCTGCCCAGAAGATCCGGAATACTGCCAGGGCGGCGCGGATCGGTCAGCAGGGCGGGCAGGTGTTCCAGTGCATTTTCCGTGCCAGCAGGCACCAGCCCGAGATATGCCATGAGGGAGACGCATCCATCCACTTCGTGGCCCTGGACCTGGCTGCGCTCCCCGGCCAGTCGCTGCATGACGGCGCGCAGGACACGGGTTGCGGTCTCCAGCCTCTCCGCATAGCGGCCGAACCAGAACAAATGGTCAGCCACCCGGCTGGGCACTCCACTCGGGGGCCGTGCCGGACGGATGACCACCGTCTGCTGCTTTTTGAGATTTTCATAAAACGGGTCCGGAGCACCATCTCCAACCACCCAGGTGTCCTTGCTGATGCCTCCGCTACGCATTGTCACCAGCCAGCGATGAGGCTCCGGACTGACCCGCGCCAGCCCGCCCGGCATGGTGATAAATCCGCCGCCCTGGGCTATGGCAAAGGCCCTCCAGACCAGGGATCTCGGCTCGATCCTGCTGCCGGTCCAGGTCGGTGCTGTCGAAAGTTCGAGGACCTCCTGGGCGACCCACTCATGCGGAGCAGCGCGGATGGTGTCGAGCATCCTGGCCTTCTGCTCGGAATCAAGATCCGCCAGGAACACCGGGTCCCTGGCTCCCCGCACGAATGCGGGCTTCACCACCCAGCGGTCAGGATCGGCCAACACCAGGTCGAGTTCACGCCTCTGACCGCACCACCAGGTCGGAACACAGGGAAGCATCAGTTCCTCGCCAAGCAGATGACGGCACAGGCCAGGCATGAAAGGATGCAGCGCCGGCGTCTCCACGACACCGGCACCCAGGCCGTTCGCAAGCGCGATTCCGCCGTTTCTCCACGCCTCCAGGAGTCCAGCCGTGCCAAGAAGGGAATCAGCATTGAGCTCAAGGGGGTCGCAGTAGACGTCATCCACATGGCGGATGACGACGTCGACGCGGCGAAGGCCCTCCAGCGTCTTCAGGTGCAGGTGGCGGTCCCTGACCGTCAGGTCGGCACCTTCGACCAGGGGAAAGCCAAGATACCTCGCCTGAAAGGCATGCTCGAAATAGGTCTCGCTGAAAGGACCCGGCGTCAGCATCAGGATCCCGGCCTCACCGGGTCGATGCCTGGGGGACAGGGACCGGAGCATCTCGCGCTTTGTCTCATAGTAGGATGCCAGTCGGCGGATCTTGGAAGCGTTAAATTCCTCCGCATGGACATTGGCCATGATGATGCGGTTTTCGAGCGCATAACCATGGCCGCTGGGAGCCTGCGCCCGGTCGGCCAGCACCTGCCAGCGGCCTGTGGCATCCCTGACCAGGTCGCAGCCAAAGGTGAAGACAAAGCGCCCCCCGGAAGGATTGACGCCTAGAACCGGCCTTAAATATCCAGGGTTGGCGTAGACAAGGCCCGGTGGCAGCAATCCGTCCCTGAGCAGGCGCTGCGGGCCGTAAACGTCCTGGAGAATCGCGTTCAACAGCCTGCCACGCTGATCCAGCCCGGCCTGCACGGCCTTGAAATCATCCTGTGAAACGATGAAGGGCAGAATGTCCAGCGACCATGGCCTGCTTGTGCCCGAGGCATCTTCATAGACGTTGTAGGTGACCCCATGATCACGCAGAAGCCTCTGAACATCCTCGGACCTGGCTTTAAAATCCTCCGTGCCGCACTGGTTTAAAAAGCCACCAAAGGTTTTCCAGTGAGGCCTCAGGACACCGTTGGCATCCACCATCTCATCAAAGACACCCCGTTCGTTCGAATAACCCAGATGCATCCCCCTGCCGGGGCAGACTGACTCCGTGGAAGCGGTGGATCGAGTCTGCGGGATGACTTCGGTTGACATGGAGCAAGGTCAGAAGGGACTCAAGCGCCAGAATCGGGCCAAGGCCATCATCAATTGAAGGAATTCACCCTCCGGATGCAGCGGGTGGATGCCGAAACAGCCATTCTGCACATCTGCTGAGGCTCCACAAAACCGGCGGTCAACGGCTTTGGGGCATCATCTGCCCGAACCTTCCACCGCCCTCCCACTTCGCGGGCCGGTTCCAGGGAAGACTGCCTTCAGCGACTGGGGGAGGCTGCCGTTCACGGCGCTTGGGCTCGTCGGATGAACAGGACGTCAGGCCGGCAACAACAAGGAGCTGCGAAAGCAAAAAGAGTCTCATAAGCCGCAGAACATGCCTTTCACTGTCCCAAGGATGTCACTGGAAGAGGTTCTCAAGGATCACACGGTCACCAGGCGCGACATTCAACCCACCCGTCAAGGTCTCAGGAAGGATGTTTGCCACCGTGCGCTCATTTTGCACGGAGACGATGCTCAGCTTGCCGACCGTCTTGTTTCCACGGGTGACCAGGAGCTTCGTGGCTTCAGTGATGCCCAGGCGCTGACCGGCGTCCACCACGACAAAACCCCAGGCCTGGTTCACGGCTACCACCCTAGCGACCAGTGAATTGCGGTCGAAGGACTTCTTCCTGTCCTCGATTTTACGAACCACTTCCTCGTAGGCCTTGCGGGCGTCCGCCGCCTTGGCCTCCTCGGTCTCAGCCTCCTTGCGCTTCATTTCAATCTGGGCCTGGGTCTCAGCCGTCGCCTTCTTCATCGCGTTGATTTCTTCAACAACGGTCTCGGGCTTCATGCCCTGCGGAAGCTTGTCGAGCCGGATCTTCAGGTCGGCCAGCTTCTTGTTGCTGGCATCAAGGGCGTCCTGGTCACGCTTCAGGTCATTTTCAACCTGGGCAAGCTTGAGCTTCTGGCTCTTCAGCTTTTCATTTTCAATGTCCAGCTCACCCTGAACCTTGGCAATCTCGCCATTCACCTCCACCACCTTGTCCACCGAGGCCTTGGCGTTGGCCAGCTCCTTCTGAACTTCCAGGTTCAGGATTGTCACGCTGTTCCTGACAGCCGCGAACTCACGCCCGTTCTGGTAGGCGAAGAAGGAAGAAACCAGGATGATGACCGCGCTGAGGATGAAGAGGACTTTTGTCATTGGATGAAATCGTTGAAAGCTTCAGGAACTTTATGGGCGGGAACGGGTTAGTTTTTGGGAGGAGCCGCGCCGAAGGGATCTGCGGTGTTGGGCTTCTCCGTCGTTCCTGGAGCAGGTGCGGGAGCAGCACCGAAGGGATCGCTGTTCATCGCAGGTGCGGCCGGAGCGGCAGCAGGTGCGGGGGCGGCGCCAAAGGGGTCGCTGTTCATGGCGGGCGCGGCGGCAGGAGCCGCCGCAGGAGCTCCGAAGGGATCACTGCTCATGGGCGCCTGTGCAGGCGGGGTTGCGGAGGGGGCTGTGGATGCAGGCGGCGGCGCTGCATCATTGGCAGCCGGCTGACTCTTTTCAACGGCGGCAGACTGCGTGGCGGAGGCGACGACGACATCCCCGTTCTGAATGCGCTGGCCTTCGGCGATGGAGCCCGGAACGACTTCCGCCACGGAACCGGTCTGCTCGACGTTTTTAACCTTCAGCTTGGCAATCACATTCTGGCCGCGCTTCACCTCAAGGTCCGCATTGGCAAACACACCTCCGGAATTACCCTTGTTCAAGATGGCCACATCCCACTCCGGGAAATACTGCGCCACACGGGCGGTGAACTCGGGATCAACGATCCCACGCCGGCCGCGGACCTCGGCATCACGCAGCTTGGTGGTCTGGGCCACGAGGTTGTCATGGTTTTCCTTGGCGCTGGCGGCGCGCTGGGTCTGGTTCGCAAGAGCGGCCTCAGCCTCCTGCTTGTCGCGCTTCAGCTTTTCAATCTGGGCCACTAGCTTTTCCACATCACCTGCCTCCTCGATCTGCTTTTCAAGGGCGGTCACATTCTGCTGCTGCTGGTCAAGGTTGCCCTTCACCACGGAAAGCGCGGTCTCCTTTTCCTGCACCTGGGCGGCGAGCTTGACCGTCTCATCCTTGGCCGTGGTCAGGTCCTTCTGGACGCTCTGAAGCGCGGCCTGCTTGGCCGTCAGGGCCTCACCACCCTCCTTGGCCCTGTCCTGGGCTGCCTTGATGTTGTTCTTGGCGCTGCTTTCGCGATCACGCTCCGCAGCGAGATCTTTCTGGTTGGACCAGGCAAAGTAACAGGAGGCGCCAAGGCAGGCGGCGGCGAAAACGGAGAGGATCTTCCAGAGCATGATTCGGGGGAAAAGTAGGATTTAGATTCCTCTTCTACCGAATCCCTGCTTTTTCGACAACACCAATTTTTCCATCCTTTAAAATCGCCGCTGGAGATGCCAATCCATCCGACGAAGCCGCAGGCAGCCTGACCCTGATTCAAACCACTTGCACCAGCCCCTGCCCTGGCCAATCTAGGAGTTGTCAGGGGCCGCGGATGTCCAGCTCGCGAACCCCGCCAGGTCCTGACGGAAGCAACGGCAGCATGCCTGTCCATGCTGCGGTTCCCTGACACTTCCCCCCCTTTAAAAGAAGGGCGACGGGCTTCCGTTCCTGCATCAGCATTTGCAGCCTGTGACATGCTCGGCACCATGATTCATCCACGTCATGGCTTCCTCCTCCACCCCCCTCTCCACAACCTCCAAGGGCATCTGTTATCTTGTCGGCGCAGGCCCTGGTGATCCCGGGCTGCTGACGCTCAAGGGCAAGGAGTGCATCGAAGCTGCGGACGTGCTGGTCTATGACTACCTCTGCAACCCCGATTTCCTCCGCTACGCCAGGGAGGGGACCGAAAAGATCTACGTGGGCAAGAAGGCAGGCGACCACGCCCTGCCCCAGGATCAGATCAATGCTCTGATCGTCAAGCTGACCCGTGAAGGCAAGGTGGTCACACGCTTGAAGGGCGGGGATCCCGTCCTCTTTGGCCGGGGTGCCGAGGAGGCCGCCGAACTGGCCGAGGCAGGCGTCAGGTTTGAGATCGTCCCCGGCATCACCAGCGCGATCGCCGCACCCGCCTACGCCGGCATCCCCGTCACTCATCGTGACCACGCCTCCCAGCTGACCATCTTCACCGGCCATGAAGACCCAACCAAAAGTGAAACCAGCCTCGACTATGCCAAGCTGGCCGCCGCCGAGGGCACCAAGGTCTTTCTCATGGGCGTGGAGCGCATGGCGGAGATCACCGGAGAGTTCCTCAGGCACGGAGTCTCCCCGGACACCCCCATGGCCCTCGTGCGCTGGGGGACGCACGGCAGGCAGCAGACCCTGGTCGCCACCCTTGGCACCATGGCTCGAAGGGTGGAGGAAACTGGATTCAAGGCTCCGGCCGTCGCCGTCCTGGGGGATGTCGTGACCGAACGCACCAGGATCAACTGGTTTGAAAACCGGCCGCTATTCGGCAGGAAGATCGTCGTCACAAGAACCCGCCAGCAGGTCGGTGTCCTAAGCCGGAAGCTGCGTGACCTCGGCGCCGACGTCATCGAACTGCCGACCATCCGGATCGAGGAGCCCCTTGACCTTCTCGGCTTCGGTGAGCTTGTCCAGGACTGCCACAGCTATGAATGGATCGTCTTCACCAGCCCCAACGGAGTGGAGGCCTTCTTCAGGATGTTTGACAAGATCTACAATGACACCCGCAGCATCGGGGGCGTCCGCATCGCCTGCATTGGTCCTGGCACTGCGGAAAAGGTCAGGGCGCGCCACCTGGCGGTGGACCTGATGCCCGAAAAGGATTTCGTGGCCGAAGGTCTCGTCAAGGCCTTCGGAGAATGCCAGAACATGGAAAATGTGTCCGTGCTCTGGGTGAAGGCCGAGGAAACCCGGGATGTCATCACACGCGAGCTCACGCGCATGGGGGCGATCGTCGATGAAGCCGTCGCCTATCGCACCGTCCCTGAACGGGAGGACAACCTGGAGGCCCTGGCCAGGCTGAAAAATGAAGGTGCGGACATGATCACCTTCACCAGCGCCAGCACCGTGGACAACTTCATGGCCCTGGGCGTGCCCCTGCCCGCCGGCTGCAAGGTGGCATCCATCGGCCCGGTCACCTCCGAGGCGGTGCAGAAGCATCGCCTCAAGGTCGATGTGGCCGCTGACGTGCATACCATCCCGGGGCTTGTGGACGCCATTTTGAAGCATTGGAGCTGAACGACGGCAAGCCTTGCGCATGCCCTGCCGGAAAGATCCGTGCGGTTCCTCCTGATCAACGGCTGACCCTGCCACCCCCGTCCCCAAGCATCAACGCCTCGATCTCCGCACGGCTGCCACGGTGGTAGTCGCCTTCAGTGGAGTGGGCGAGGCAGCCTGCAGCGGCGGCAAACGCCACCGCCTCCGCACCAGGCCGACCTTCCATCAGGGCCAGCACAAGGCCGGCGGTGAAGGCGTCACCCGCCCCGAGGCGGTCGACGACATGGGAGATCGAATGCCGCGGAGAGACATGAAGTTCCTCCGCCGCCACGTCGTACAGCGCCCCTCCAAAGACCTGCACCAGGGAGGTGCTTCCCTCCCGCAGCGTGAACGCGGCATGGGCCAGGCCGGGAAACCGCGTGCAAAGCCGGCGGGCAAGCGCCTTCAGGTCGTCATCGGGCCCGATGCCAAGGACCAGGGCCGCATCACTGGCACCGCCAACAAAAAGTGTGACATAGGGCAGGATGCCGCACAGCGTCCGGCGGGCGAGCTCCTGGGCATCCAGCGGCGGCTCCCACCTCCACAGCTTCGTCCGGAAGTTGATGTCGCACACAACCTTGATCCCGCGCCGCGCCGCCTCCCTGACGGCCGAAAGCACCACATCGGCCCCGGTGCGTGAGATCGCCGCAGTGATGCCGGAAACCACAAACCACTCGCAGCCGGCAAAGGCCGCATTCCAGTCATAGGCGCCGGCGGGTGTCACCGCCACCGAGGCGCCCTCCCGGTCATAGATCACATTGCCGCCGCGCTGATTGACCCCATGCTCGAGGTAAAAGACTCCCATGCGCCCGGCGGAAGTCCTCAGGATGTGCCGGGTTTCCACACCCAGGCCGCGCAGCTCGTCAATGCAGGCGTCTGCGACGGCATGATCCGGCAGGGCGGTCACAAAGGCGGCGTCGACCCCAAGGCAGGCCAGGGATGCGGCGATGCTGGCCTCGGCGCCGGCAAAGGTCAGGTTCACCACACCTGGCATGGCCTGGCGGAAACGGGCAAAGCCCGGCATCGCGACACGGGCCATGATTTCACCAAAGGTGACGACCCGGCTCATGGCCGGACCTCCTTCACAATCCTGCGGGCCTCGGAGGCAAGCCTGGTGATGCCATCCCAGTCACCCCGTGAAACCAGCTCCTTCGGCGCCAGCCAGGAACCGCCCAGGGCAAGCACTGAAGGCTCCCAGAGATACTGTGCGGCATTGGCAGGGCCGACACCCCCGAGAGGAATGAAGCTTACTCCCAGGTGGGCAAAAGGCGCATGAATCGTGCGCAGGTAAGTCAGGCCTCCACAGGGCTCGCTGGGAAAGAACTTGAGCACACGGCAGCCCGCCTCGACCGCCAGCTCGATGTCCGTCGGCGTGCAGACGCCCGGTGCAAAGGGCAGGCCAAGCCTTCGGGCCTCGGCGACGACACGGGGGTTCATCCCGGGTGCGACGCCAAAACTGGCGCCGTTGTCCATCGCCTCCTGGACCTGACCCGGCGTCAGCAGCGTCCCCACGCCTGCCAGGATTTCCGGCACCTCCGAACGGATGCGCCGCAGGCACTCCAGCGCTGAATCCGTGCGCAATGTCAGTTCGATTGCCGTCACCCCTCCAGCCAGCAGGGCCCTTGCGAGCGGCACGGCGTCTGCGGCCTTTTCAATCATGAGCACGGCGATCACTCCTGCATCCTTCAGCTGACGGGTCATTGTCTGGGTCATGAGGCAAGCAGGACGGATGCCGCAGCTTTTCAACCGGCATGTTGTTCCCGGCATAAAAACATAAAGCCCGGCCGGTGCAGATCCGGCCGGGCTTTTGGACAAGAGCCGTCCAGGAGATCAGGCGGAGGCCGCCTCATCATCCTCTTCCTGAACAATGTCCGCGACGGGCTTTTCGGTCTCGGCGAGATCGAAGTCGCGGTTCTTGATGAAGCCGGTCCCCGCAGGGATGAGGTGGCCCATGATGACGTTTTCCTTGAACCCGCGGAGGAAGTCGGACTTGGCAAGGGTGGCTGCCTCGGTGAGAACGCGGGTGGTGTCCTGGAAGGAGGCGGCTGAGATGAAGGACTCGGTTTCGAGGGAGGCCTTGGTGATGCCCAGAAGCACGGGCTCGGCTTCGGCGGGCTTGCCACCCTCCTCGCTGACGCGGGCGTTTTCCTTCTCGAACTCCGTGCGGTCCACCTGGTCGCCCCAGAGGAACTCGGTGTCACCGGTGTCGGTGATCTTCACCTTGCGAAGCATCTGGCGGATGATGATCTCAACGTGCTTGTCGTTGATCTCCACACCCTGGGCACGATACACTTCCTGCACTTCGTTGACGAGGTGCTCGCGAAGCGCCTGAGGGCCGAGAATCTCAAGGATCTCATGCGGCACGACCGGACCGTCGGTGAGCTGGTCGCCCTTGGTGACGTGGTCGCCATTGAAGACAAGGATGTGCTTGGAGCGAGGGATCAGGTGCTCCTCCTGCTGGCCGGTCTTGGGATCCGTGACCATGACGCGGCGCTTGCCGCGGACGAGGCCGCCGATTTCGACGGTGCCGTCGATGCGGGCGATTTCGCAGGCGTCCTTGGGCTTGCGGGCTTCGAACAGCTCGGCCACACGGGGAAGACCGCCGGTGATGTCCTTGGTCTTGGAGGCCTTGCGGGGCGTCTTGGCCAGGGTGGTGCCGGCCTCCACCTTCTCGCCGTTCTTCACGTTCAAGTGAGCACCGGCCGGGATGGTGTAAGAGGCGAGGATTTCGTGGGTCTTCGGGTTGGTGACGACCAGCTGGGGATGAAGGTCCTCCTTGTGCTCGATGACGACGACCTCCTCGTTGCCGGTCTGTTCGTTCTTCTCCTTGGTGAAGGTGATGCCGGCGATCATGTCACGGAACTCGACCTTGCCGGCCTTCTCCGTGATGATCGGGATGTTGTAGGGGTCCCAGGTGGCGACCTGCTCGCCCTTCTTGACGGTGGAGCCGTCGGGCTTGGCGATGAGGGCGCCGAGCACAAGCTTGTGGCTTTCAAGCTCACGGCCGTCCTCGCTGATGATGGAGATGACGCCGTTCTTGGTGAGAGCCACCCACTGGCCTTCGGCTGTCTGCACCGCACGCATGTCGGAGTAGCGGAGGGTGCCGGCGTTCTTCAGGTTGATGAAGGGCTGCTTGAAGGAGCTCATGGCCGCGCCGCCGACGTGGAAGGTGCGCATGGTGAGCTGGGTGCCAGGCTCGCCGATGGACTGGGCGGCGATGATGCCGACGGCTTCGCCGATCTTCACCATGCGGCCGGTGGCCAGGCTGAGGCCGTAGCACATGGCGCAGCAGCCGCGCTTGCTTTCGCAGGTGAGCACGGAGCGGATCTTGAGCTTCTCGACCCCGATCTTGGAGAGGCGGTTGGCCTCGCCTTCAAGGATGAGCTGGTTGGCGGCGATGATGGTCTCCTTGGTGACCGGGTCATGAATGGTCTCGCAGCTGGTGCGGCCGTAGACGCGGGTCTTGAGGTCGACGACCTCCTCGTCACCCTGGTAGATGGAGTTGAGCGTGATGCCGTTGACAGTGCCGCAGTCCTCCTCGGTGACGATGACGTCCTGGGACACATCGACCAGCTTGCGGGTCATGTAGCCGGAGTCAGCGGTCTTGAGGGCGGTGTCGGCCAGGCCCTTGCGGGCGCCGTGGGTGGAGATGAAGTATTCGAGCACGCTCAAGCCTTCACGGAAGTTCGAGGTGATCGGACGCTCGATGATCTCGCCGGAGGGCTTGGCCATGAGGCCGCGCATGCCGCCGAGCTGCTTGATCTGGGTGCGGTTGCCTCGGGCGCCCGAGGTCACCATCACATAGAGCGGGTTGTGCATCTTCTTGCCGTCGTTGTATTCCAGCGTGCGGAACACCTCATCGGCGGTCTGGTCGCCCACCTGGGTCCAGACGTCCACGATCTTCTGATAGCGCTCACCATGGGTGATGAGGCCGCGCTTGTAGAGCTTCTCAACGTCCTCGATGTCCTTGTAGGCCTTCTCGAGGGCGGGCTTCTTGGCGCCGGGAATGGCCATGTCGGTGATGCCGATGGAGCAGCCGGAGCGCGTGGCTTCGCGGAAGCCAAGCAGCTTCAGGCGGTCCAGGCTGGCGACGGTCTCCTTCTGGCCGACGGTCTGGAAGCAGCGCCAGATGATGTCCGAGATCTGCTTCTTGCCGACGGTGTTGTTGTAGAAGCCAAGGCGTTCGGGCCAGATCTCATTGAAGCGGACACGGCCTGCCGTGGTTTCAATGTACGGCTTGGTGTTGTCGCCGTAGATGCGCTTCTCCTTCTGGTAGTCCGGATTGCGGTAGCGGATCTTGTCATTGACGCCAAGGGCGCCTTCCGCGAGAGCGAACTCGACCTCGGCGGGATCGTTGAAGATCGGCAGCCGCTCGTTGCCTTCCTTCTTCTTGCCGTCCGGGCCCGGAAGCTCACGGAGGTAGGTGAGGAAGAAGCAGCCGAGGGGAATGTCCTGGGACGGAGTGGTGATGGGCTTGCCGCTGGCGGGGCTGAACAGGTTGTTCGGCGCGAGCATGAGCAGGCGGGCCTCCATCTGGGCCTCGATGGAAAGAGGCACGTGAACGGCCATCTGGTCCCCGTCGAAGTCGGCGTTGTAGGCCGTGCAGACAAGGGGATGGACGCGGATGGCCTCGCCCTCGATGAGCTTCGGCTCAAAGGCCTGGATGGAAAGGCGGTGAAGGGTCGGGGCACGGTTGAGAAGAACCGGGTGGCCCTTGGTGACCTCGTCAAGGATGTCCCAGACCTCGGGCGTGCGGCGTTCGATCATCTTCTTGGCCGAACGAACCGTGTGCACGAGGCCCATCTCCTTGAGGCGGCGGATGATGAACGGCTCGAACAGAACGAGCGCCATCTTCTTGGGAAGGCCGCACTGGTTCAGGTTGAGGTCAGGACCGATGACGATGACGGAACGGCCGGAGTAGTCGACGCGCTTGCCCAGAAGGTTCTGGCGGAAACGGCCGGACTTGCCCTTGAGCATGTCGGACAGGGACTTGAGGGGGCGGTTGCCTGCTCCCGTGACAGGGCGGCCGTGACGGCCGTTGTCGAACAGGGCGTCCACGGCCTCCTGAAGCATGCGCTTCTCGTTGCGGATGATGACGTCCGGGGTGCGCAGCTGAAGAAGGTTCTTCAGACGGTTGTTGCGGTTGATGACGCGACGATAAAGGTCGTTCAGGTCAGAGGTGGCAAAGCGGCCGCCTTCCAGGGGGACCAGCGGACGGAGGTCCGGCGGGATGACCGGCAGCACCTCCATGATCATGGCCTCGGGGCGGCTGTGGCTTTCGGCAAAGCCCTGGCAGAGCTTGAGGCGCTTGGCAAGCTTCTTGCGGATCTGCTTGGAGCGGGTCTTGGTCATCGCCTCCTCAAGGTCCTTGATGGCCTCGGCAAGGTTGATCTGGCTGAAGATGTCACGGATGGCCTCGGCACCCATTCCGACACGGAAGGCGTCGGCACCATACTGCTCCTCGGCCTCGCGCAGCTCGACTTCCGTCAGGAGCTGGCCGCGCTGAAGGGGCGTGGAACCGGGGTCGACGACCATGAAGTCTTCATAGTAGATCACGCGCTCCAGACTGCGGGCGGTCATGTCGAGCATGAGGCCGATGCGGGAGGGCATGCACTTGTAGAACCAGATGTGGGTCACCGGCACGGCAAGCTCGATGTGGCCCATGCGCTCGCGGCGCACACGGGAAAGGGTGACCTCGACGCCGCAGCGGTCGCAGATCACGCCCTTGTGCTTGATGCGCTTGTACTTGCCGCAGGCGCACTCCCAGTCGCGGGTGGGGCCGAAGATGCGCTCGCAGAACAGGCCGCCTTTTTCAGGCTTGAACGTGCGGTAATTGATGGTTTCCGGATTCTTGACCTCGCCCGAGGACCAGGAACGGATGCGGTCGGCGGAGGCGATGCAGATCGACACAAAGTCGAACTCCTCACCGGCGGGCTTTTCCCCGAAGATTTCTTTCAAGCTCAGATCAGCGCTCATAAATGGGTGTGCTTTTGGGTTGTGTGCTTGGTTCAGGGTTGGAATCAGGCGGAGAAGCGTTCGATGACATCGATCTCTGCTTCCTGGGTGCTGGAACGCTTGTGGACCTTCACATCCAGGCCAAGGGACTGCATCTCCTTGATGAGCACGTTGAAGGACTCAGGAGTGCCGGCCTCGAGGGCATGGTCACCCTTGACGATCTGCTCATAGATCCTCGTGCGGCCCTGGACATCGTCCGACTTGACCGTGAGAAGCTCCTGCAGGGTGTAGGCGGCGCCGTAGGCCTCAAGGGCCCAGACCTCCATTTCTCCGAAGCGCTGGCCGCCATACTGGGCCTTGCCGCCCAGGGGCTGCTGGGTGACGAGGGAGTAAGGTCCGACGGCACGGGCATGGATCTTGTCGGCGACAAGGTGGCCCAGCTTCAGCATGTAGATGTAACCAACGACGACGTCGAGGTTGAAGGGGTCGCCGGTGCGGCCGTCGTAGAGCCTGGACTTGCCGTTCAGCCCCATCCATTCGTAGCCAGGAACCTTCTTGGCCTCCTTGACGTACTCCATGATCTTGGACTCGGGGATGCCGTCGAAGACAGGGGTGGCGATCTTCAGGCCAAGGGCCTTGGCGGCGAGACCGAGGTGGGTTTCAAGCACCTGGCCGACATTCATTCGGGAAGGCACGCCCAGAGGGTTGAGGACGATGTCCACCGGTGTTCCGTTCTCAAGGAAGGGCATGTCCTCCTCAGGCACGATGGTGGCGACAACGCCCTTGTTGCCGTGACGTCCGGCCATCTTGTCACCGACGCTCAGCTTGCGCTTCGAGGCGACGAACACGCGAACCATCTTCACGACTCCGTCGGCGGCGCCGTCCTCGCTCGTCTCAATGCGGTCGAGGTTGCGCTCGCGCTCCATGTCGGCGTCGGCAAACTTCTGCTCGAAGCTCTGGATGATGTCGAAGATCTTGTTGCGGATCGGGCTTGGGTCGATCTCAACGCTGTCGTAGCTCTCGGCGAGCTTGCGCAGCAGGGTCTTGGTGATCTTCTTGTTGGCGCCGATGATGATCTCACCGGTCTGGCCGTTGACCACGTCGAGCGGGATCTTCTCGTTGAGCAGGATGTCGCTGAGCTTCTCGGTGAGCTGCTCGGTGAGGTCCTCCTTCTTGGTGCGGTAGTCCTCCTCGATCTGCTTGATCTGCTTCTTGGCCTCGGCGGGGGAGAGCTTCTCCTTCTCCTCGCCCTTGTTCTGGTTGCCGCGGGAGGCGATGCGGACGTCCATGACGATGCCTGCGCAGCCGGACGGCACGCGGAGCGAGGTGTCCTTCACGTCGGCCGCCTTTTCACCGAAGATGGCGCGCAGGAGGCGCTCCTCGGGGGCGAGCTCGGTCTCGGACTTCGGCGTGATCTTGCCGACGAGGATGTCGCCGGGCTTCACTTCGGCACCGATGCGGACGACACCGTCCTGGTCGAGGTTCTTCAGGGCCTCATCGCCCACGTTCGGGATGTCACGCGTGATCTCCTCGGGCCCGAGCTTGGTGTCACGGGCCTGGACTTCAAAGTCCTCGATGTGGATGGAGGTGTAGATGTCCTCGCGGGAAACGCGGCGGCTGATGACGATGGCGTCCTCGAAGTTGTACCCGTTCCAGGGCATGAAGGCCACGAGCATGTTCTTGCCGATGGCAAGCTCGCCCTGGTCGGTGCAAGGTCCGTCGGCGATGACGTCACCCTTCTTGATCTTCTGGCCGCGCCTCACCAGCGGACGCTGGTTGATGCAGGTGCCGGCGTTGGAACGTCCGAACTTGCGCAGCGTGTAGACGTAGGTGCCAAAGTCCGGGTCGGTCTTCACCGACTTGGCCGGATTCGCCAGGAAGTCCTTCTCGCTGACAGGCAGGTTGCCGTCCTTGGTGATGATGATGACGTCCGCGGTGGCGGCCGCGACGGTGCCGTTGGCATCCGCGACGATGACCGCACGGGAGTCCCGGGCCGCCTTGCCCTCCATGCCGGTGCCGACCAAGGGCGCCTCGGCTTCGAGAAGCGGCACGCCCTGGCGCTGCATGTTCGAACCCATGAGCGCGCGGTTGGCGTCATCGTGCTCAAGGAACGGGATCAGGTTGGCCGCGATGGAGACGATCTGCTTCGGCGACACGTCCATGAGCGTCGGCTTCGTGGGCTCAACCTCAAGGAAGTCGCCACGATAACGGACCGTGACCTTGTTGCCGACAAAGCGGCCGTCTTCGCCGATGACATTGTTTGCCTGGGCGATGTAATGGTTTTCCTCCTGGTCGGCGGTGAGGTACTCGATCTTGTCGGAAACCACGCCGTCCTTCACGGGGCGGTAAGGAGTCTCGATGAAGCCGAACTCATTGATTCGGGCATAGGAGCCGAGGGAGTTGATCAGGCCGATGTTCGGACCTTCCGGGGTCTCAATCGGGCAGATGCGGCCATAGTGCGAAGGATGAACGTCGCGGACCTCGAAGCCGGCGCGGTCACGGTTCAGACCGCCTGGGCCGAGGGCGGAGAGACGACGCTTGTGCGTCAGCTCGGCCAGCGGATTGATCTGGTCCATGAACTGGCTCAGCTGACTGCGGGCGAAGAAGTCACGCACCACGGCGGCAAGGGCCTTGGGGTTCACGAGCTTGCCCGGGGTCATGACATCCATGCTGACGTCAAACAGCGTCATCCGCTCCTTCACCAGACGCTCGGTGCGGGCGAGGCCGACGCGGCACTGGTTGGCGAGCAGCTCACCCACGGCACGCACACGACGGGAGCCAAGGTGGTCGATGTCATCAAGAAGGCCCTCACCAGCACGCAGGTTGAAGAGGTACTTCATCGCGGACACGACGTCGTTGGGGTCAAGGACGCGGACATTGGTGTCGGTCCTGAGGCCGAGCTTCTGGTTCAGCTTGTAGCGGCCGACGCGGGTCAGGTCATAACGCTTCGGATCGAAGAAGAGGCGCTTCACCAGGGCCTTCGCATTCGGCACGGTCGGCGGGTCGCCGGGGCGCAGGCGGCGGTAGATTTCCTTGAGGGCCTCCTCCTCATCCTTGGCGGGATCCTTGCGCAGGGAGGTGACGATGAGGTCGTCCTGGGATGCGGTGATGACCTTGATGCTCTTGTGTCCGAGCTGGATGAGCTGACGCACCACGCCGGCGGAGAGAGGCTCGTAGGCACGCGCAACGATGAGCTCACCATCAAGGATGTCCTTGTAGAGGAGCTTGGAGGCGATCTCCTCCTCGGACAGACCTTCCTTGAGCTTCAGGTCCTCGATGTTGTAGAACAGGCGAAGGATTTCCTCATCCGTGGAATAGCCGATGACACGCAGGAGCGTCGTGGCGAGGAACTTGCGGCGGCGGCGGCGGCGGTCGAGGTAGACGTAAAGCAGGTCGTTGGTGTCGAACTGGACCTCAAGCCAGGTGCCGCGGTCAGGAATGATGCGGAAGCCGAACAGCCAGCGGCCGTTGAGATGCTGGGTGCTTTCGAAGCAGATGCCCGGCGAACGATGCAGCTGGGAGACAACGACGCGTTCGGCACCATTGATCACAAAGGTGCCGCGGTCGGTCATGAGGGGCACCTCACCCATGTAGACGCGCTCCTGCTTGGCACCGGCCTCCTCGCGGAGTTCAAACGTGACGTAGAGAGGGGCGCTGTAGGTCTCTGCCTCGCGGATGGCCTCCAGGGATGAGAGCTTGGGCTCGCCGATTTCGTAAAGCACGAAGTCGAGCGTCATCTTCTGGTCGTAGCTCTCGATGGGGAAGACCTCCTTGAAAACTGCCTGAAGGCCGACCTCCTTGCGCTTGGAAGGGAGGATGTTCTTCTGCAGAAACTCCTCATAAGACCGAAGCTGGATCTCGATCAGATTCGGCGGCTCGGCGACTTCGTGGATTTTTCCAAAGTTAGTGCGCTGGGACATAAGCGAGGTGGGGAGGCTACGGGGTGGCGGTGGCGGTGGGGGTGCGGAGCGGGGCTCCACGGAATCACTCAAAATTCGAAAGCCAGGCCGCCAGCCCGGGTTTCGAGGATATTGAGTGGAAAACGGGTGTCACCCGAGGTCAGGCAGCGGCTGCCACGACGTGGGGACTGGAAAAAAGAAAAGGATGACCGGCCTCCGGCAGCTTTCCCTGATCTCGAAGCGGAAGCTTTGAGAATCGGGCGGCTTGCGGGGGAGGTGACGGGCATCTGCGGGATTGGGAATGTCGGAAATGGAAGCTTTTTTCGTCCGGGCGCCGTCCGCACGGGAGCGGCGCCCGGTTGAAAAAAGGGAGTTACTTGATCTCCACTTTGGCGCCAGCAGCCTCGAGCTTCTTCTTGACCTCTTCGGCTTCTTCCTTCTTCACGCCTTCCTTGAGCTTGGCTCCGCCTTTTTCGACGAGGGCTTTGGCTTCGGCAAGGCCGAGACCGGCGACGACGTTGCGGACTTCCTTGATGACGGCGATCTTGTTTGCACCGCCTTCAACGAGGATCACGTCGAACTCGGTCTTCTCTTCAGCGGCAGGTGCGGCAGCCGCACCACCACCGCCACCAGCGGCAGCGACAGGAGCAGCAGCGCTCACGCCCCACTTTTCTTCAAGGGTTTTGACGAGTTCAGAAACTTCGAGGACGGTCAAGCCGCTCAGGTCTTCAACGATTTTATTCAGGTCAGCCATGTTAGTATGTGGTGTCGCCGTTTTCCGAAGCTTCGGTGGTTTTAAGAGCAAAAGCTTTTGCCCCGGCGAGGAACCATTGGGTGTTTGTGTTATCAGGCCGCGCGAAACGCAGCCATCTGGTCAAAGGGGTCGGGTGTGATTTGCTGGAGGTTACTCTGCGGGTGCACCATCCTTCTCAGCCTTGGCCTTGAGGGCGCGGGCGAGAGCGGAGCCTGGAGCCTGGAGAACGCCAAGCAGCTGGGCATAGAGAACTTCACGGGAGGGCAGGTCGGCGAGGGCCTTGATAGTCGCAACGTCGAGCAGCTTGCCGTCGAGCACGCCCGCCTTGATGGCCGGCTTCTCAAACTCAGCAGCGAAGTTTTTGACAATCTTCGCGGTGGCAAAGATCTCTTGAACGCCGGTCACGAAGGCACTCTGGCCGGTGAGATGCTCACTCAGATCGCCAGGATAACCAGCTTTCTCAGCAGCTTTGCGAACGAGGTTGTTTTTGAAGACATGGATTTCAGCGCCAACGGAGCCGAGGCGCTTGCGAAGCTCGGCGAACTTATCGACCTTCAGGCCGGTGTAATCAACCACCAGCAGGAACGGCGAGGCGTTCACGCGGCGCAGGAGGTCTTCGATCAGCAGGGTTTTTTCAGCTTTCATGATTCTGTGGCTCCTAGATTAGAGTTTGACGTACCTGGACACATCAATGCGAAGCGCCGGGGACATGGTGGAGGCAAGCGTGATGCTGTGAATGTACTTGCCCCTGGCGGAGGCGGGCTTGGCGCGGACGATGGCGTCGATGAGGGCGGTGCCGTTCTCGACCAGGGCCTTGCTCTCAAACTGAACCTTGCCGATGGTGCTGGCGATGTTGCCGTTCTTGTCGAGCTTGAAGTCAACGCGGCCGGCCTTGACGTCCTTGACGGCTGAGGCGGTGTCATCGGTGACGGTGCCGGTCCTGGGGTTGGGCATGAGACCGCGGGGACCGAGCTGCTTGCCGAGCTTACGAACTTCGTTCATCGCGGCAGGGGTGGCGATGGCGACATCGAAATCCATCATGCCGTCCTTCACCTTGGCGATGAGGTCTTCGTAGCCGACGATGTCGGCGCCGGCGGCCTTGGCGGCCTCAGCGGCGGCGCCAACGGCGAAAACGGCGACGCGGACCGTCTTGCCGGAGCCGTTGGGCAGGGGGCAGGTGCCACGGATCATCTGGTCGCCCTTCTTGGGATCGACTCCCATGTGAAAGGACAGGGTGACGGTCTGATTGAATTTTGTTCCCGGGAGCTTGCGGATCAGCTCCGCCGCCTCGTCAAGGGTGAACGACTTGCCCGCCGGAATCATTTCGGCGGCCTTCTTGTAGCGTTTGCTTCGTATTTGCATGGTGTTGTGCAGTGTTGGCGAACGGGGACCGTTCTCCTGCGTTGGGGTTAATCGATGATTTCAATGCCCATCTGGCGGGCGGTTCCGGCCATGATGCGGGAGGCGCGCTCAAGGTCCGTCGTGTTCAGGTCGGCAAGCTTGGCCTTGGTGGCTTCGAGAAGCTGGGCCTTGGTGATCTTGGCCACCTTCTTCTTGTTCGCCTCGCCGGAGCCCGAGGCGATGTTGGCGACCTTCTTGAGAAGGTTCGAAGCCGGGGGCTGCTTGGTGATGAAGGTGAAGGACTTGTCCTTGTAGACGGTGATGACGGTGGGAAGCACATCACCGCCAAGCTTCTGGGTGGCGGCGTTGAACTCCTTGCAGAACGCCATGATGTTCACCCCAGCCTGACCGAGGGCAGGGCCGATGGGAGGAGCAGGGTTGGCGGCGCCAGCCTTGATCTGGAGCTTGATTTGTTTGACGATTTCTTTGGCCATGGGCGGGGGTTCTTAGCTTGTGGTTGATTGAAAGGCGGGGTTGTCGGGTGAAGAGAAAGGCTCAGGAGGCCTCCTCCGCCTTTTCAACCTGCCAGTATTCGAGGTCCACCGGCGTGGAGCGCCCGAAAATGTTGACGGAGACGCGCAGGATGCCGCGCTCAGGGTCAATTTCCTCAATTTGGCCGTTCTGGCTTTCGAACGGACCGTCGGTGACACGAACGTTGTCGCCCACATTGAAGGCGATCTTGGGCACAGCCCCCTCCTCCTTGTCGCGGAGCTGGGCAAGCAGGCCCTCGACATCCCTGGGACGAAGGGGGATCGGATGATCCTTGGCTCCGGCGAAGTTCAGCACGCCGTCGGTCTCCTTCACGAAGTACCAGGTCTTGTCGATCAGACGGTTGTGCTCATCCAGGAGGTGGCAGTTCATGATGACGTAGCCCGGGAAAAACTTCCGGTTGCTCTCCGTCTTCTTGCCTTTCTTGACCTCCGACACGCGTTCCGTCGGGACCAGCACGTTGAAAATGAAATCCCCCATCTCCTCCGTCTGGATGCGGCGGGTCATGGAATCTTTGACCTTGTTCTCAAGGCCGGCACGGACGTGGATGACATACCACTGGTCACGGGGGGCAGGAATGGCTCCCATAGGTTCGAAGGGGGACGAAAAGGGGTTGGGTGGCGGGTGGAAACCGGATCACATCCCGGTGAGCCAGGCAGTCAGGGCATCAAAGGCCTTGCGGAAGGAGAAGTCGAAGAAGGCGACGAACCCGCCAAGCAGGATCATGGCGATGAAGACCACGATGGTCGAGTCATTCAGCTCCTTGTACTTGGCAAACCCCTTTTCCTTGGGGTCCCAGGGCCAGGTGGCCTTGCGCAGTTCAATGACGACTTCGTTCCAATAGGCGATGATGCGGCTCATGAAGAGAGGGGACGTGATTCAGGTTGGACACTGTCCGCTTGGATCGAAGAAGGTGGCAGGCCAGGAGGGACTCGAACCCCCAACCGACGGTTTTGGAGACCGCTACTCTACCAATTGAGCTACTGACCTGTGAAACCTTTGAACCTTCGAAAAGCAGGATGGCTGACTCTGACGCGTTTGTAAAGCCCGCTTTGCCACCAGGGATGATGAGACCGCCGCAGGGGCCGGGGATGCTCCTCCCCCTGCGGCGGCTCAGACAAGCGAACCTACTAGCGCAATCAGTCGAGGATGGTGGCGACGCGGCCAGCACCCACCGTCTTGCCACCCTCACGGATGGCGAAACGGATCGTCTTCTCCATGGCGATCGGGGTGATCAGCTCGACGGTGATCGAGACGTTGTCACCAGGCATCACCATTTCAACACCTTCAGGAAGGGTCACGCTGCCGGTCACGTCCGTCGTGCGGAAGTAGAACTGGGGGCGGTAGTTGTTGAAGAAGGGCGTGTGACGGCCGCCTTCGTCCTTGGAAAGAACGTACACCTCGGCGGTGAACTTCTTGTGAGGAGTCACGGAACCGACCTTGGCGATGACCTGGCCGCGCTCGACATCGGTCTTCTTGATGCCGCGGAGCAGAAGGCCAACGTTGTCGCCGGCACGACCTTCGTCGAGCAGCTTGCGGAACATTTCGATGTCGGTGACAGTGGTCTTGACCGTGGGCTTGATGCCGACGATTTCGACTTCCTGCATCTTCTTGACGATGCCACGCTCCACACGGCCGGTGCAGACGGTGCCACGACCTTCGATCGCGAACACGTCTTCGATCGGCATGAGGAAGTCCTGGTCGATCGGGCGCTCAGGCAGCGGGATGTAGCTGTCCACGGCTTCCATGAGCTTGAGGATGTTGGCGCGCTGGGTGGCGTCACCTTCGAGGGCCTTCAGGGCGGAACCCTTGACGATCGGGATGTCGTCACCCGGGAAGTCATACTTGGAGAGGAGGTCGCGAACTTCCATTTCGACGAGGTCGAGGAGCTCGGGATCGTCCACCATGTCCACCTTGTTGAGGAAGACGACGATGGCAGGCACGCCGACCTGACGGGCAAGCAGGATGTGCTCACGGGTCTGGGGCATGGGGCCGTCGGCGGCGGAGCAGACCAGGATGGCGCCGTCCATCTGGGCGGCACCGGTGATCATGTTCTTGACGTAGTCAGCATGGCCGGGGCAGTCGACGTGGGCGTAGTGACGGTTGTCGGTCTGATACTCGACGTGAGCGGTGTTGATGGTGATGCCGCGGGCCTTCTCTTCAGGAGCAGCGTCGATTTCGTCGTACTTCTTGGCCTCGGCGAAACCCTTCTCAGCGAGGGTCGTCGTGATGGCGGCGGTGAGGGTGGTCTTGCCGTGGTCAACGTGACCGATGGTGCCGATGTTGACGTGCGGCTTGTTGCGTTGGAATGCTTCTTTAGCCATGTTGGAGTGAGGGGTTGTGCGCTTGGGTCTGGTTCGTTTGTCGTGAAACGGAAACTCCGGGCGCGGTTCGGCGCTGGCATGGAGCTGTTGAAGGGACTTGAACCCTCGACCTCGTCCTTACCAAGGACGTGCTCTACCACTGAGCTACAACAGCGTTGACCGGCGGCGATCCACGAGGGAATCTCCTCCTCATTCGACAACAAAACCGAGGCACACAAACCCCTTGGCTTTCGTCAAGGGTCATACACCCCGGTCTGGTTCCCGAAAAAGTGAGCGCGAAGCTAGGGTGATTACCTGGGCTGTCAAAAGGTATTTCGAGTCCTTGAAAGTTTTTCACTTCAAGGTCGTCAGCAGCCAAAATTCACTCACTTCGGAGATCATAACAGATCAAACGCGGCCCCGATTTGCGGTCCAAGCCCTCCGCCTGCTGGCGCACATAAAGCAGGCCATTGCTAAGAACCGGCAGACTCCAGGTGTTTAACGCATAGAATAACTGTGCTTTTTGTAATTCCTCGCATTTTTGAGGCGTCATTTTCAGCCAGTGCAGGCTGCCGGTTTCGCCCAGGCACAAAAAGTCCTCGTCCACCCTCAAAAGACTGGCCCTCAGGATGCTCAGGCCCACTGGCTGGGAACGCCCCAGGATGGCGGAAAGCTTGCTGTCCTGCCACTCGATGTTGCGGCTCCAGAGTTCCACGCCGCTGTCTGCGTTCACACAAACCAGCCGGGAGTTGTTCTCCCTTTCGCCGTCAATGGCATACAGGTGACCCTGATAATAAAGGGGTGTCATCCAGTGGCAGGCGATTTTTTTCGACTGCCAGATCTCCCGAGCCTTGTAGGTGGGGTCAAATTCGACCATGACTCCGCCAATGGGCCGGTTTTTGGGGTAGCAGGTGGTGATGAAAACCCTGTTTTTCCCTGGAATGACCACCGGACTGCTGCCCGTGGCCTGGATGTATTCCTCATGACGCCAGGGGAAACGGTCATGAAGGGTGCCGGTGGCAGGGTCGATGCACAATAGTCCGCCGGTGGCGGGGTCACTTTCGCCTCCAGCATAGACAAGCACCTTGGTCTTCCCATGCAGGCTGGCCAGTACAGGGGAGGCATAACTGGCGCCCCATTCGTCCTCAATCCTCCATCTTTCCTGGCCGGTCCGGAGGTCAAAGGCCGCCACGCTCACCCCCTTGGTGGCAAGTTTCCGGGCACGTTCCCCACGATCCTCGAAGCCGTCAAAGGCCTCCGCCTTTCCGCCGACGTTCACGATGACGAGATCCTCGACCACCAGCGGCGATGAACCTGCACCAAAGAAGTCCTGGGGAACATGGTATTCCGAGCGCAGGTCGTGCTGCCAGGCCTGGTCGCCAGTTTTAAGGTCGAAGGCTGTCAGCCGGGAGGTCACGCCCAGGGTGATGACGTAGCCATCAGCAATCACAGGGCTGCCGCGCGGGCCGTTGCTGAAACCGTAGCGATCCTGGTATTCGACGGCATAGTCCCGGGCCCAGAACCGCCTGCCAGTCTCCCGATGCAGGCATTCGACAGTCTCCTTCCGGTCCAGTGAGTGGAAGATGACACAATAATCGCCGCTCACCGCCGGAGACGTGTACCCCTCCCCCATCGCCACCTCCCAAACGGGCTTCGGCCCGCCCTCCGGCCAGCTTTTGAGCAACGGCTTCTCCCTGCTTGAGCAATCATCCTGCGGGCCGAGCACGCGTGGCCAGTCACTGGTGACCGCCCCCTTGGCCAGCGGACGGGGGGCGGCATGAAAGGTCAGGCGGTCAAAGGTCTCGGGCTCACCCGCTGCACACATGTCAGCCAGGGACAGGCACAGCAGCAAAATCAGTCTCGACGGATTCCTCATGTCCGCCCAGACTAAAGACCCTCATGAAAAACGCCACCGCCATCTTCAGCCTCGCCATCCTTTCCCTGCTCGCCTCGTGCACGACCTGTCCCATGGGACATCAAACCACCGCCGCAGGCAAGGTGGAGCATGTGGTGCTCATCTGGTTGAAAAAGCCTGGAGACAAGGCAGGCCGGCAGAAGGTTGTGGACACGGCCAAGATGTTTCAGGCGGAAATCCGGGAAATCCAGCATCTCAGCGTCGGCACCCCCCTGCCCAGCGATCGTACGGTGGTGGACGACAGCTTTGATGTCGGCCTCGTGATGCGCTTTGCCAGCCCGGCTGACCTCGGCACCTACGAGAAGCATCCGGTGCATGTGAAGGCGGTGAAGGAAATCCTGCAGCCGCTGGCCGCCAAACTGCTTGTTTACGACATCGTGGCTCACTGAACGTCCCCGATCAGGGCTTGCGCCAGGAAAGGGCGCCCAGCAGACGTCTTCCGGCCGAACGCTCCGCCACGAGCTGGGTGCCTTCGCGTTCGCTGCCAGAGAGGATGTCGGGGTCTCCGGAATCAAAATCCTCCGCACGCGGCAGACCTTCCGGAAGCTCCTGGCCCGCCAGGAGCGCCCCTGCATCCCCAGGTTCAATCGCCGCTTCCTCGACCGTGACCGCAGGCAGTTTGGCGTGAATGTCGGGCTTTTCCGCCGGGGCGGCGAGCCTGGACGGCACCACGAGGCCGCCGGAGAAGATGAGCTTCATCGCATCCTCCACAGTCAGCGGTGCATCCGTCAGCTGTTCCAGCGGCACCACGAGCAGGAGGCCCGTCATGGGGCTCAGGGCTCCCGGCACAAACACGGCGGCCAGCACCTTGTTCTTTTCGGGGTCCAGGTACTGCCCGGTCACAAAACCCAGCATCTTCATCTCGGCGGCCGGGTAGTCGACGTAGACGACGCGCTTGAAGTTCTGCCTGCCTCCCAGGCCTTTGAACCCGTCGATCACCTGCTTCATCATCCTGTAGATGAAGGAGGCCACCGGCACTCGCATGAACAAACGGTCGACCGCCGCAACCACCCTGCCCCCCAGGACATGGGTCGCCATCAGGCCCAGGGCGACGAAAACGGCCACGGGAATCAGAACCCCTGCCAGGTTCACGACATGCCGGTAGGCCTCCCCTGAAGGATCCACCACCATCCTGCCCTCGGCCTGGTTGATCTTGTTCGCCAGAAACTGGATCGCAGGCTCGCTCCACCCATGCAGCAGCTGGTAGACGTTGTTCAGCACCCAGAACGTGATCAGAAGGGGCAGCGCGACCGCCAGCCCGGCAAAAAATTTGTTACGCAGCCAGACAAACGGGCTGCGGGGCGTGATGGGGGAGACTGGAGCCGGAGGAGGCATGCTGAAACTGGATACGCCGGCAGACTCGCTCATGTGACGCCTTGTTCAATGCCTGCTTCCAGTCCGGGTGCTCTTTCCCGCCCTTGACTCCCGGGCTTCCGCCGCCGAAGAAAAGCCTCCCCTCCCCCATCCCCAAGATGCCCCGCCGAATCACCTACCGCGACGCCGTCCGTGAAGCCCTCGATGAAGAAATCGCCCGTGATCCCATGGTCGTCGTCATGGGTGAGGAGGTCGCCCAGTACAATGGTGCCTACAAGGTGACCCAGGGTCTGTGGGACAAATGGGGTGACAAGCGCATGGTGGACACCCCGATCAGCGAGGCAGGCTTCATCGGCATGGGCATCGGCGCCTCCATGCTTGGTGTCCGTCCGGTGATGGAGCTCATGTTCTGGAGCTTTTACACCGTCGCCTGGGACCAGATCGTCAACAACGGCGCCATGGTCCGCTACATGAGCGGCGGCAAGATCAACTGCCCCATCGTCATCCGAGGCCCGGCCAACGGCGGCACCAGCGTCGGCGCCACCCACAGCCACACCCCGGAGAACATCATGGCCAACTTCCCCGGCATGAAGTGCGTCTGCCCCAGCAACGCCTACGATGCCAAGGGCCTCATGAAGGCCGCCATCCGAGACAATGATCCCGTCATGTTCATGGAGAGCACGAAGCTCTACGGCGAAGAGTGGGAGGTCCCCTCCAATGATGAACTGCCCGAAGGCGAACTGGTGATCCCTCTCGGCGTTGCCGACGTGAAGCGCGAAGGCTCGGACATCTCCCTGATCGCCCACGGCAAGGCCGTCATCACCTGCCTGGAGGCCGCGCGCATTCTGGAGGAGGAACACGGCATCAGCGCCGAGGTCGTCGACCTCCGCAGCATCCGACCGCTCGACGAGGAAACCATCCTCAACTCCGTGGCCAAGACCCACCGCGCCGTCTATGTCGAGGAAAACAAGCCCTTCTGCGGAGTCGGCGCCCAGATCGCCTACATGATCCAGGAACGCATCTTTGACGAGCTGGACGCCCCCGTTCAGCGTGTCTGCAGCCTGGACGCCCCGGCCATTTACAGCCCGCCCCTGGAGGCCATTCAGCTTCCGACGGCGGACGTGGTGGTGGCAAAGGCTCTCGGCATCTGCTGAACCCCGCCGGGCAGCCGTGAAAATCCGGGCTTTGCGGGGGCCTGCACCTTCTTCATTTCTCCGGGCGCAGATCAAAGCACACCAGCTTCTCCCGCTGACGCACGATGAGGCGGCCGTTGCTGAGGGCGGGCGAAGTGCAGCCCATGCCCTCGATCTTCGGGCGCGCCAGCTGGTGGTAGCCGTCGGCGGCGGCTTTCACCACACGCAGGTGGGTGCCGTTGTTTTCAAAGACCATGACCTTGCCATCGGCCAGGATCGGCGAGGTGATGGTGCTCTGAACCTCGTTTTCAATCCAGCTCACCCGGCCCGTCTCAAGCTCCACGCACTGATGCCTGCCACCACACATCAGGTAGACATGCCCCTCGTGAATGATCGGGCTGCCGCTGTAGCGCATTGTCACCCAGAAGTGGGACCAGGCAGCCTTGGGCTTCCCGTCTTTCTGCCACTGATAGGCCCTTAATCCGACGTCTTTGGCACCGCTGTAGATCACCAGCCAGTCGCCCTGGGTCACCGGTGTCGACTGTCCGCCACCCTCCACTTCCCAGAGCAGTTTCCCATCCTTGGGCGAAAGGCCGTAAACGCTGTTGTTACCAACCATCAGCAGCACCGCCTCCCCGGAAACTGGCTGCCACCAGGCCGGGCTGCCCGTGTTGCTGCGCACCTCTTTCTGCTCCCAGACCAGCCTGCCGTCCTTCACGTCGTAGGCCTGGGCGCGACCAGCGGCGATGTAAACCGTTCCCCCAACGACGAGCGGCGAGGCCGCCGGCCCCTGGGCCGGGAGTGCCGCCTTCCAGAGCAGCTTCCCATCCTTCTGGTCCAGGCAGTAAAAATGCGTGCTGCAGGCTGCAAACACCCGTCCGTCCACCACCGCCGCCGTGCTGCTGCTGCTGCGCCCCGTCGGCCTGCCCTCCGCCTCGAACTTCCACACCTGCCTGCCCGTGGCCATGTCGAGGCAGACCACCACGTCCTTCGCCACCTTGATCGTGCTGGGCACCGCCGCCAGGAGCTTGTCCTTCACCGGCTGGGAAAACTTCTCGTCCTCCATCCATTTCCTGAACTCGTCAGCATTGGCAAAGGGCCTGCCTTCACGCTTCGCCACCCGCGCAAGCTCCTCAAGCGGCATCGCCGTGGAACCGGCCTTGAAACGGGACTCCACCCATTTGCCCAGGCTCACATCCTCCTTCGGCGTCAGGTTGGCCTTGCGCCATTCCAGCATCCATTCGTCCATCTTCGCCCCGCGCAGCCTCGGCAGGTTCAGGCGCGTCTCCTCCAGCTTCTTCATCAGCTCCGGCGACACGCCGCGGTAGTTCATCTGCTGCATCACCTCGGTGTCGATCTCCCGCTGCTCGGAGGCCACACGCTCATGCCAGACCACGGACATGATCACCTGCTCGCCCGCCACCACCGGACTGCCGTGGCCGCCGTAATGGTCGCTCGGAATGAAGTCGCTCTCCCAGACCTTTTTCAGACCGGCTTCAGGAAAGCTCTCGGCAATCGGTGAAGTGTCCGTCGACACACCATCACGGTTGGGACCGCGCCACTGGGGCCAGTCGGCCAGGGCGGCGGAGGTTGCGATGAAGGAAAGAAGGGTGCAGCGGGAGAGCAGTCGCATGACGAAGGCGAAGAACGCCCCGTCAGGCTCCCGACTTGCAGCCGGCTCAAAGAGCCGTCAGAACCACTGCCTACTTCTTCAGCACCGCCTCGATGTCACTGTCCTTCAGGGACATCGGATGACCTTCCCAGACAATCTTGCCGGAGGAGTCCACGATCATCGCGTGGGGAATGCCCTCGATGGCAAAGTCCTTCTCCAGCTTTTCATAGGGATCAAAACCGACCGTGTATTCAATCGGCACCGTCTTTTCGAAATTCCGCACGGTCTGCTTGTCCTCATCCGTCACCCCGATGACCTCCAGCCCCTTGTCCTTGTACTTTTTGTACACCTCGTTGAGATGCGGGATGCTCTGGCGGCAGGGCGGGCACCAGGTGGCCCAGAACTCCAGGATGTACGGCTTGCCCTTCAATTCGGGAGCCTTGCCGCTAAAGCGGACCTTCAGGTCCTTGATGACGGTTCCGACATTTGATTTCCCGGCGCTGGCCAGGGTTTCATGCGCCAGAAACAGGGCGGCAACGGCAAGGAGGGAGGGCAGAAGACGAGTTTTCATAAGACTGGGGTACTGGCTCTGACGGACAGATTCAGAACGACTGTCCGACATCACGGCTTAGCATGCAACGACTGGCAGGGAAACAATCATGCCAACGAAAGAATCCGCATCCCGGCTCCCCAAGCTCATGCCTCCAGGCCAGCCGCCGCTTGTTGACCAGCCACGCCATCCGGCAAGGGAGCCCGAGCGCATGAATAAATCCAGGCGCCCCGCGTCGGAGGCTTTGTTCGCAAAAGCGTCACCATGAAAGCATCCTCTCGACTCCGCCTGCCACTTGCAGCCCTGGCCCTCTGCGGGCTTCTGAGCTCCTGCGTTGTGGATCCCTACAATGCTGGTTATGCCTGCGGCCCAGCCGCAGGTTATCGCACAGGATACGGCCCCAGGCCTCCGGCGGAGGGAACGGTCACAGGAGCCCTGCTCGGGGCGGCGGCCGGCGGCATCATCGGCAACCAGAGCGGCCGAGGCCTGGAAGGCGCCGCCCTCGGAGGATTGCTGGGTGCCTTTGCCGGTGGCGCCCTGCAAAACGCCAGGCAGCCCCGATACCATGCCGTCCATGACAATCCCTGGCACGGATCTTCCTACCCTTCCACATCCTATTGCCCTCCTTCCCATCCAGCCTGGCAGCCGGGTTATCATGATCCTTATGCCTTTGCCCGGTGAGACAATACATGGGCCGTGCACAGCACCCTCGTGTCATCCGGCACGAGGAGTGCTGGCCGATGTCTTTATTCCCGATCGGCTGAGCCACCAGGCATGACTGGGTCCGGTGGCTCATTCTTTTGAAGCGGGGCGGTAATCATCGACTCAATCCACCACCGCCTGGGCCGCCCCTTCAAGGATCTCCACGCGCAGGGACTGGAGGTCCGTGGCATCACGGTTGACCGCGATGCTGACCGGCGTGGTTCCTGCGGGGAGGTCGAGGGTGATTTCCGGGGTGATCTCCTGAAGCACCTTGTCACCAACGACGACATTGACGTTCTTCACTGCGCTGAGGCCAAGCTTCACCTTGCCTGCGGATGCCAGCTTCAGGCCGAAGCGGGCGATCTTCGGGAACCAGGGATACATCTTCTGGGCATTCACCAGTTCGGACAGGGGCAGGTCACCGCTGACCTGGGAGAAACGGATTTCCCAGGGATAGACGGTGTCCTTCTCATGCAGGGCGTGCAGGCCGACGTGGCGGATGTGATCGTTGGTCGCCTGGTCGAGGACGCCCATGACCTTCCAGGTGCGCACATAATGGTTAGGCTTGATCTTGTAGGCGCCTTCGCGGCCGAGCTCCGAGAGGAAGCGGACCAGGTCCACGAACTCGTCCTCGCGCAGGCTGGCTGTGAGGCCGGGCGGCATCATGCTGGCGGGGCTCATCTGGCGGCTGCTGATCTGCGCCTTGGGGATTTTCTGGAGCTGGTTGGCCGGGTCACGGATGATGACCTCATCACCCCCGTCCTGAACCAGCCCGCCGCTGAACACCTTGCCGTCCTTGGTGCCGATGATGATCATGTGATAGCCTTCCTTGATCTTCTTGGAGGGCTCCAGGAGGCTTTCGATGAGATAATCCACCGGGGCGCTGCCACCGATGCTGACCAGGTTGGGGCCGAGGACGCCGCCCGCATCACCGATGGCGTGGCAGGTCTGGCAGAGGAGCTGCTGACGACGGTAGACGGCCTCACCACGTGCGGGGTCGCCCTGTGTCCTCACCTTCTCCACCATGGCGGCCATCTGTTCCGGTGTGAGGGCCTGGTTCATCTGCTTCACGCCACCGGCGGTGCGGAGGGCTTCCTCCAAGGGCCCCTTGACGCCACGCGTGGAAACCAGGCGGATGCCCTCCACGGCGACAAAATCCGGAAGGGTCCTGCCGCCCAGCTCCTTGGCGAGCACGGCTGGAAGCTGCTTGTTTTTCAGGAAGGCGGCAAGAACCGGGACCGCCTCGGACGCCGCCTTCACACCAGCCATGAATTCGACGGCGCGCTTGGCGGCGAGATTGGGCCCCACATCGGTCAGTCCCAGGATGGCCAGGGCGCGAAGGGCCGCGTTTTCCTGGAAGACCTTGTCAAAGAAGTCGCGGGACTTCACGCCACCCAGACGAGCCAGGCCCTGCACAGCGCCTTCGCGAACAGGCACCAGCGTGTCTGCAGCCGTCAGAATGGCCTCCAGTTTCGGGCGGGCGGACTCCACCTTCCAAGCACCGGCGAGAAGGGTGGCGCGATGCACGATCTCCACTCGTGGTGATGCAAGCCATCCCTGCACCAGGGCTTCAGCGCCTTCGGGCTTCACACCGCGGGTGCTGCCGGCCTTCACCAGCGCATCCATCAGCCCGACCACCTGGGCGCTCATGGCAGGGTCATTCACCAGGCTGCTGATTTCCAGCACCTGCGAGGCATCGGCGGCGTCACCGGCCATGGCCATCACGGCGGCGGCATCGTCGGCAGCCAGCTTGCCCGCCTTCAAAGATGCCAGCAGCGGCTTCAGGCCTTCGCTCCGGCCCGTCGCCTTCATGGCATAGACGAGGTGCTTGGGGTTGTCGTTGAGCTTGAGGTCGCCCTTGAGCACCAGAGGCAGCCAGACATCGGTCTGTTCACGCGCGGTCAGCTCCAGCAGAAAGTCGAGCGATTCATCCATCGGCTTGTCGAGCGCACGCAGGGCGAGTTCAAAAGCCTTCGGCTGGCGCATGTCCATCAGCACCGCCATGGCCCAGAGACGAACCTGGGCGTTGTCATCCACGATTCCCCTGGCCAGGACAGCCATGGCGTCCGGCAGCTCACGCCAGCGATGGGTCAGGAGGCGGAAGGCGGCGGAGCGCACATGTGCATCCGGGCTTGCGGCCAGCTCATGCCAGAGCTTGCCGGAAAACCTGTTCACGCCCTCGCGCACCCACGCAGCCTCGAGCAGGTGATGCCAGTAGTTCTTGTCGGCCTTGTCCAGCGCCTCCGCCCAGGTTTTCAGGGCGGGCAGCACCTGCTGGGCGCCCCGGGCACGCAGCTCCTGCTTGGCAAAATGGCGGGTCCACTTGCGGTCAGCCTTCAGCATGTCCAGAAGCGCGGGCACGCCGGCGCCGACAATGTCAGGCATCGGGCTGAGCGGACGTCCCTTTGCGGTCAGGCGCCAGATGCGGCCATGGACCTGGTCACGACGGGGGTCACGGAAATCGACCTCACCATGCTGAATGATGGGGTTGTACCAGTCGGCGATGTAGATCGCACCATCCGGACCGGTGCGGATGTCAATCGGACGGAAGGCACGGTGGTTGGATGCGAGCACATCCGCCTCCTGCTTGGCGACATAGCTGCTGCCGTTTGGCGTCACACGAAAACGGTTCGTGCGGTTGCCCCGGAAATCATTGGTCACCCAGGTGCCCTGCCAGTCCTCGGGCCAGTGCGGGTCCTCGATGTACTCCAGGCCGCACTGCTTCGGCTGGCCCGGGCTGAGGCCGCTGAGAGTGCGCTTGGCGCCCGGGGAGGTCTTGAAGACGCCGCCGAGGAAGATGAAGTTCAGGCCCTCGCCACCCGCTCCGTCCGTGGCAAAGGACTGGCCCCAGCGGTCAAACTCATAACCCCAGGGATTGATCAGGCCCTTGCTGACAATCTCCAGCCTGCGGGTCTCCGGGCGGAACTCCCAGACACCACCGCCCATCAGGCGCCGTACGCCATGCGGTGTCTCCACATGGCTGTGGATGTAGATGGACTGCAGGAAGGAAAGCAGGCCTTCCGGCGTGTGCCGCATCGTGTGGAGAAGATGGTGGGTGTCCTCCGTGCCGAAGCCGCTGAGCACAATCGTTCGTTCGTCCGCCTTGAGGTCGCCGTTGGTGTCCTTGAGGAAGAGCACCTCGGTGGAGTTGGCCACATAGGCTCCTCCGTCGCCGGGGATCACCGCCGTCGGGATGAAGAGGTTTTCCGCAAACACCGTGGACTTGTCCGCCTTGCCGTCCTTGTCGGTGTCCTCGAGCACCACCACCTGGTCCTTGGTGCCGTCGCCGGGCTTGATCTGCGGATAGGTCGTGCTGCTGACGACCCAGAGCCGGCCCTGGGCGTCCCAGTTCATCTGCACCGGCTTGGCGATCATGGGCTCCTGGGCCCACAGGGTGACCTCGACGCCCTCGGGCACGACAAACCCGGCCTTCTGCACCTCGGGGTTCGGATCCGGCACGTCGGCGGCGGACTTGGGCTGCGAGGCAGACGCTGCGGAGGCCAGGAATGGCAGGGCGAAAAGGACACGGAAGGTCATAGGTCGGCGGAGGGCCTCCACTCGACTCCGCGCCGGAGGTTTGGCAAGAAGTTCTAAACACGGTTTGGCAGGGCCCGCCGCCGAAAGGAGCCTTCCGCCTGGAATCCAATGACAAAAACTTGGTTCGCGGAAAGCACCCGGCGTCCTGGACGATCCCAGCCGGCTCATCACCTCCCGGTCACCTGCTTCACAAACTGCTCCAGCGCCTTCGTGGCCGGATCGTCAGGCAGGCCAAGATCATTGTTGAGCTTGCTATGACCCGTGTCCTTCGCCCCAAAGACCGTGACCTTCACCCCGTCCTCACGGAGCACGTTGCCAAAATGCACGGCCTGGGCGGAGGTGTCCGGATGGGCTGCTACATGGAGTATGAGGAAGGGCGGGATGCCCTTGTCCTTCGCCACATGCGTGACGGCGGAGAAGTCCCGGTGCTTTTCCGGGGAGTTGCCGAACTTCAGGCGGTGTCCGTATTTTGGCAGGGGGAAGCCGTGGACCTTCGCCCGCGTCTCGGCCACCTCGATCATCGCCGGGATGTTGAAGGTGTCGCCATCCACCGGCACGCAGCCGATCAGGCCGCCAAAGTCTCCACCCGCCTCCCTGAGGTGACGGTCATCCGTGCAGAGGATCGCCGCGAGCTGCGCACCGGCGCTGTGGCCGCCCACAAGAACGCGCTTCGGATCGCCGCCCTGCTCCGCAACGTGCTTCTGCACCCAGGCGAGGGACTTTGCGCAGTCGCGGATCAGCGCGCCCATGTCCACCTCAGGCAGCAGGCGGTAGTTGGTGGAGACAAAGACAAAGCCGCGCTGCATGAACCAGGCCGGCTTCAGGGCCACGTCCGACTTGTCACCCGCCTGCCAGCCGCCACCATGGATCCAGAAGACCACGGGCAGGTTCTTCGCCTCCTTCGGCTTGTAGATGTCGAGCACGTGGCGCGCATGTCCGTCATCAAGATAGCGAACGTCACGCTGGATGTCCTCGGCGTGCAGCAGGCAGGCGGCAAGGGAGAGGGTGATGAGCAGGGATGTCTTCATGGCGGCGGAAGAACAAAACGCCCTTCAAAGGGCGCTTTGTTCTCCGCCAACGCATTCCCACGCAAATCAGCGCATCGTCTCGAAGCGCCTGCGAAGGATGTCCTTCTGGCTGGCGCCGCCGAGCTTGGCCTGCGTGTCGTCGATCCACCTCTGCTCAAGAGCGTTTTTGGTTGGGCGATCCACCTGGTAGAAGACACCAAACTTGCCGGGGCTGGGCAGGTCCGCCAGCTTGTAGGCGGCGATGTCGTCCTTCACGTCGTGCTGGGCCTCGTCGATGACGTCATAGGTGCCGCCCTTTCGGGGCGTGCTGTCGTCAAAGCTGCCCTCGTAGAACATCACGCACTCGCTGAGGCACTCCACCACGCTGAAGCCGTCGTGCAGGATGGCACGCTCGAAGGTGTCCACCATGTGCTTCACCTGGGCCGCGTGGGTGCGGGCGATGAAGGTGGCTCCGCTGGCGAGCAGCTGCTTCATCGGGTTGATCGGGCGGTCGATGCTGCCTGTCGGGTCGGTCTTGGACTTGAAGCCGAGGGGGCTGGTCGGGCTGGTCTGCTTCTTGGTGAGGCCATAGACGTAGTTGTCCATGATCACATAGGTGAGCTTGATGTTCTTGCGGGCGGCGTGGTTGAGGTGGTTGCCACCAATGGAGAAGCCGTCGCCGTCACCGCCAAAGACAAACACATGAACGTCCGGACGGCTGAGCGAAATTCCCGTGGCCAGGGGCAGGGCACGGCCATGAATGAAGTGGATGCCATGCGTGTTCATGAAGTAGGGGAAGCGGCTTGAGCAGCCGATGCCGGCCACGCAGACGATCTTTTCATGGGGATACTGAAGCTTTTCCAGGACCTTGTAGAAGGCGGCCAGCACGGCGAAGTCACCGCAGCCGGGGCACCAGGTCGGGTGGTCGGCGGTGAGGGCCTTCTTGGTGAGCTTTTCCTCGGCGGCCATGGCGGGCGGTGTGACAAGGGTCGACGGAGCGGCGGAGGCGGCTTCCTGGGCAGGGGCGGACATGATCGTGGGTTGGATGAAATTCAGGGAATCGGGTGGATCTTGGCAGGAACCGGCTGGTCAGGCGCTCATGATTTTTTCAGCGCCGGTCACGATCTCGCGGATGCGGAAGGTGAGGCCGTCGGTCTTGCAGATGGACTGGATCTTCGGCTCGGCGTAGGCCGCACGGATCATCATGGCGAGCTGGCCGTAGCCGTAGACGCCGGTGTCGTTGAGTTCGACGACGGCGACCTTCTTGAAGTTCTTCCACAGCCTGTCGAGGCCGGCGGGCATCGGGTGGATGTGTCGCAGATGGGCGGCGCCGACCTTGTGGCCTTCGGCACGCAGGCGGTTCACGCTCTCCTTGACCTGGCCGAGGTTGCTGGCCCAGCTGATGAGGAGGATGTCACCCTCCTGATCGCCGTAAATCTCGGGAAGCGGCAGCTTTTTGCTCAGCTCCACAAGCTTGTTGCGGCGCTTCTCGGTCATCTTCTGGTGCATCTTGGGGTTGCCGCTCGGATGGCCGTATTCGTCGTGCTCCAGCCCTGAGATGTGCGGATACTTGCCGGTCATCTTCGTTCCGGGAGGCGCATGGCGGGTGATGGCGTCAAGGGGGTAGGGCTTGAAGTCGGCGCCACGGTCGGAGAGGTCGAGCGTGGGCTCGACCCAGTGCTTGTCGAGGTCGGGCTCGGTGAAGGCCTCGATGCGGCTGCTGAGGGCCTGGTCGGTGAGGATGATGACCGGGCAGGAATATTCACGGGCCAGCCTTCCAGCCTCCAGCGCGATGTAGAAGCAGTCCTCAACATCCTGCGGGGCGATGACGATGCGCGGGGCATCACCGTGGCTGCCGTAGATGGCCTGCATGAGGTCGCTCTGCTCAATGCTGGTGGGCATGCCGGTGGAGGGGCCGCCGCGCTGCACGTTGACGACGATGAGCGGGATCTCCGCCATGCTGGCATAGCTCAGGGCCTCCATTTTCAGGCTGAGGCCCGGGCCGGAGCTGCCGGTGATGGCCAGATGCCCGGCGAAGGCGGCGCCGATGGTCATGGACACGGCGGCCAGCTCATCCTCGGCCTGCACATAGATGCCGCCGTACTTCGGCAGTTCCGTGCGCAGGGTCTCCATGATGCTGGACCAGGGCGTGATCGGGTAGGCGGAGCCGTAGCGCACGCCGGCGGCGATGAGGCCCATGCTCAGCATGGTGTTGCCGTCGGAGCTGATGCGGCGGTCGGCGGTGTGCTCGCCCTCCTCAAAGCGGAAGGTGGTGATGTCACCGACCGGGTAGGCGTAACCGGCGTCAAAGGCCAGCATGGCGTTGCGCAGCACGCTTTCATCCTTCTTGCCAAACTGACGGGCCAGGATGCCGGCGACCTTGTCCTTGTCGAGACGGAAGACGGCGCAGAGCATGCCGAGCACGAAGATGTTCTTGCCGCGGTCACGGGCGCTGCCGCCGATGGCCTCCACGGTGGCCGCCGTAAACGGCACGCCGATGTGATGGATGCCGCGCTCATGCTTCAGTTCCTTCACCTCGCCGCTGTCATAGAAGCAGATGCCGCCCTCGCGCAGCGCGCTCAGGTGGCTGTCGTAGCTGTGCTGGTAAAAGGCCACCAGCACGTCGCTTTCATCGCCGGGATGCAGCACCTCGCCGCTGCCAAGGTGCACCTGGAAGATCGAAGGACCGCCGCTGATCGTGGACGGGATCGTCATGTAGGTCATCACATCCTGCTGCGTGCGTCCGGCGAGGCGGGCGAGGATGCCGCCGATGGATTGAATCCCGTCCTGGGAGTTGCCGGCGAGGCGGATGACGGCGTTGCGGAGCGCCTGCACGGCGGCGGGCGAAGGAGCTGGTGCTGTGGACATGGCTGGGTTGGAAGGCGTGGGGAAAACGGTCAGGAAACCGATTTTTTCCAAAGAAGCGGGGATGCTGGGCCAAAGACCGGCCCTCCGTCAAGGCGGCATGAGCGGCAAGCGGGACTTTTTCATTGTCAATCCGGCGGTGGTCTGCTCGATTCTTGCGCAGCCGGCCCCACCGCCGGCCGTAACCGTTCACCACACCCCCTCAAGTTCCATGAAGACACTCCTCACCACCTTCATCCTCCTGGCAGCCTCCAGCCTCGCTGCTGCCGCCCCCGTGAACTCCACCTGCATCATGAGCGGCAAACCCGTCAAGGAGGGTGTCACCTCCGAATACAAGGGCAAGACCGTCGGCTTCTGCTGCACGAACTGCAAGGCGCGGTTCGACTCGAACCCTGACAAGTTTGGCAAGAAGATCGCGAAGTGAAGCCTGACGGAAAGAATTTCCGCAGCACCAAGGACGGCATCAGGCATCCCTGATGCCGTTTGTTTTTTGTCAGAGATAAGGCTCGATGGGCAGGCTGCCGTTCCAGGCGCAGATGAACATCGTGCCAGGCTTGGTCGTGCTGGGTGATGTGCTGACTTTGCCGCCGGCGGCCTCCACAAGCATCACGCCGGCGGCGATGTCCCAGAGGCTGATCTGCTCCTCGACATAGGCGTCGAGGCGGCCGCAGGCGATGTAGGCCAGGGCCAGGGCGGCGCTGCCGAGCATGCGGGTCTTGCGCACGTCATAGGCGATGCGCTTGTAGCGTTCGAATCCTGCGTCCAGGGCGGACTTGCTCTTGGAGAATCCGACGGTGACCACCGCCTCCGCCATGGTCGCACGACTGCTGACCGAAACGGGCCTGCCGTTCAACATGGGCGGCCCGCCCTTCACCACGCTCCAGGTTTCATCCTGCATCGGATCGTGGATGACCCCCAGCAGCATCTCCTTGGTCGCCCGGTGGCGCGCGGCGATGCTGACGCAGAAATGCGGGATGCCGAAGAAGTAGTTCACGGTGCCGTCGATCGGGTCGACGATCCACTCCACGTCACCGTCACCGCCCACGTCACCCTCCTCCTCGCCGAGGATCGCATGGGTGGGATCGTTCCTCAGGATGATCTCGGTGATCAGCTTCTGGCTGCGGACATCCAGCTCCAGCTTGATGTCATGGCGCTGCATCTCGTTGACGGTGAGTTCGGAGCCGAAGTTGGCCTTGATCAGGCTGCCGGCCTGCCGGGCGGCGTCGAGGGCGATGGGGAGGAGTTCAGACATGGGGAGTTTTCTTGGTGGCGGCCAGGCGGGTGATGAACTGGACAAGCTCATGAGCGAGATCCGTCTTGCCCTGCCTGGGCAGGGGCTGCGTCAGGCCGCCGGGGAGGCAGAGAGTGACGGCGTTTTCCGCACTGTCAAACCCGATGCCCGGCTGCGACACGTCATTGGCGATCACAAGGTCGCACTGCTTGCGGGCGAGCTTTTCCTGGGCGTGAGCGACGAGGTTTTCCGTCTCCGCCGCGAAGCCGACGAGGCAGCCCTGAAAGCCGAAGACGGACCTGGCCGAGCCCAGGATGTCCTCCGTGCGTTCGAGCTCCAACACGAGGGTCTCGTAGCCCTTCTTGATCTTTTGTCCGGCGCACCTGACCGGCCGGTAGTCGGCCACGGCGGCGGCGAAAACGGCCACGTCAGAGCCCTGGATGCGCTGCTTCACGGCCTCAAACATCTCGCGGGCCGTCTCCACCTTCACCAGCTCAACTCCTTCCGGGGGCGGCAGGGACGCCGGCCCTGAAACCAGCGTCACCGAGTGGCCGGCGTCGCGTGCCGCCATGGCCAGGGCATGGCCCATGCGGCCCGAGGAGCGGTTGGACAGGTAGCGCACCGGATCCAGCGGCTCCCGCGTGGGGCCGGCGGTGATGAGGAAGTGCATGCTCCTGCAATGCGCCGCGGCAGGAACGGCGTCAACAAGGTTTGCAACTGCGGCGGCTCCGTTCAGTCCCGTGGCATCTCCAGCTCGATGCCGAAAAAGTCGGCAAACACCGCGCGGTAGACCGCCCGCTTGAAGCGCGGCACCCAGGTCATCTGGAACTCATGCGGCAGGATCCAGCGCCACTGGGCGAACTCCTGATGCGTGGCGGCCAGGTTGAAGTCGGCGTCGGTGCCGGTGAAGCGGCAGCGGAAGTAGGTCTGCTCCTGGCCGCCGTAGATGCCGTACTTGAGGCGGTTCTTGGTGAAGGCGTAACGGTAGCCGTCGCGGCGCTCCAGCACCTGCAGCCGGTCCCTGGAAACCCCGATCTCCTCGGCAAGCTCACGGAACAGGGCCGTCTCCGCATCCTCGCCCTCGTCGATGCCGCCCTGGGGAAACTGCCACGCCCCCCGGATGTTGATCCGTTCGGCCACAAAGATGCGGTCTTCCTGGTTCATGAGGATGGCGGCGACATTGGGGCGGTAGACGATCGGCGTGGCGGGGGGAAATTCCATGGGGCCGCGCAAGTTAGGCGGTGCGCCGTTTTTGTCACGCAGGTGCTGTGGCTGAACGCCAGGCTGATCAGGAACGGCGGCGCAGCAGGTCATGGGCATCCTTGACCACCCAGCCGCTTGTCACCAGCGCCTCGCGCACGGCCGCCATCCCCTTCCCGGTCAGCTCGCACAGGATTCTCACCGCCCGGTCGCGCAGCTTCACGTTGGAGGGGTTGAGGTCCACCATGAGGTTGCTGACAACCTTGCCCACGCGTGTCATCGCCAGCGTGGTGATCATGTTGAGGATCAGCTTCGTCGCCGTGCCGGCCTTGAGCCGGGTGGAGCCCGTGAGGATCTCCGGCCCGACATCCGGTGCGATCACGACATCGGGCCGCCATGCCTTGTCACGCATTTGGTTCACGGCACCGCGCATGGCGGGGTTGAAGCAGACCAGCGCCGTGAACGAGCCGCGACGCCGCGCCTCCTTCAGCGCACCCCAGACAAAGGGCGTGCGGCCGCTGGCGGCGATGCCGATGACGACATCGCGGCCGCCCACGGCACGGTTCCTCACCGCCAGGACGCCCCCATGCACGTCATCCTCCGCCCCTTCGACAGCGCTCCAGAGCGCCTGCCTGCCACCGGCGATGATGCCCTGCACCTGCTCCCGGGGCGCTCGAAAAGTGGGCGGGACTTCACTCGCATCCAGCACGCCGAGCCGTCCGCTCGTGCCCGCACCGACATAGATAAGCCGTCCCCCGGATTGAAAGGCGCGCACCACGGCCTGGATCACCTTTTCCAGACTGCGCCGCTCGGCATGGATCGCCTTCGGCAGCAGGTCCTCCTCGGCAAGCATCAGGTCGATGCCCTTCAACACCGGCATCCGGTCCAGCCGCAGGCTGCGCGGGTTGCGCCTTTCGGTCGGAGATCCGGCCAGAACGGCAAGGTCGGCAATCTCAGGCGGCAGCTCATGATCCGAAGCCGTGGCTTTGATCCGCTGCGCTGGCAGGCCTTCCAGGGACTGGGCCAGGACCACCGCCCCCCAGACGGAAGCCTGCTTGAGCGGCGTCACCCGTGCTCCGGGCCAGGCCAGGCGGATGCGCCGGGCGACATGGCGCATGAAGGCCGGGTTTTTCAGCAGCACACCGCCGTTCAGGACAAACTCCACGCCACCTTCCTCCGCACCGCAAAGCTGACGCGCGCAGACAACGGCATCTTCGGCAAGCATCGCCGCCGCCTCGGCCAGGATGCCGCGCGCCAGCCGGTCACCACGCCCGGCCGCGGCAAAAACCGTCACCGCCAGGCCGGCGATCTCCGCCTTCCCGGCCTGCACCGACCACGGGATGAGCTGCTCGGGTTCGTTGAACATCAGCGCTGCCAGCATGGCGACGCCCAGCGGCCCCATGCGGCCATGATGATCGAGGTCGGCGATGACCGCACGCAGGGCGCGCAGCCCGATGTCGCAGGCGCTGGCGCGGTCACCGATCACATGGCCGCGCCCTCCGACCTTGGCGGTGCGCCCGTCTGGTGCGCGGCCGAAGCAGCAGGAACCGGTGCCGCTGAGCACCAGCACCCGGGGGACCGCAGGCTGCCTCCGGGGTGCGGCGGCCAGGGCGGTTTCCAAATCATTGGTTGCCACGCAGGGCACCGCCGGCCAGACCCTCGAAACAACGCGTCGCAGGCGGTCCTTGTCCGGCTCACTCCGGGCTCCCGCCATGCCGATGCCAACCGCCGAAGGCGAAAAGGGCAGCCGGGCGGCGATCTCCCGGAAATGCCACTGCAGCTCACGGTCGGACATCAACGGCAGCACGGCGGGGCCGGCTTGAAAGGAGGCCAGGACATGCCTGCCATCGTCCACCATCAGCACGGAGGTCCGGGTGCCGCCCGCTTCAATCCCGAGCACGGTCTTCCCAGGCGTCGGCTGACCTGACACACTTCGGGAGGTGTTGCGTGATTTCATCCGGCGCAGACTACCCACTCCTGACCGAAGGCTCAATGAATGATCTGCACCTCGTCCCCGACGCTGCAGATGGAGAAAAAGCTCCGCGCCTTGTCGTAGGGAAGCCGGATGCAGCCATGGGAGGCGGGGCGGCCAGTGACATAACCGCTGTGCAAACCGATGGCGGAGCAGTTCAGCCGCATGAAAAACGGCATCGCCACATGATAGAGCGTCGAGGTCCAGGAGCGGTGCTTGTCGGTGATGACATAGCGGCCAGCCGGGGTGTTGAAGCCCTCACGCCCCGTTGAAACCGGGCAGGAGTCCACCACGCGTCCATCCCTGGTCAGCCAGGCACGCTGGCTGGAAAGGTCCACCGTCACCAGCACCTCCGGCTCCGACTCCGGCTGCCTGCCAAGAATGATGCGCATGAGGAAAAGATAGCCCTGCGTCGCGGCAAAGTTGATCGGGTAACGATGATAGCGGGTGGTGCACTTCGACGGGCTGGCGCCATGCCGCAGCAGCACGGCGGCACCCTCGACGTCCCCGCGCGAGGCACAGGCGATGAGCGGCGTGACACCACGGTCGCTTTCCAGGGCGTTCCTCAGATCCTTGATGGTGACACGATCCAGCAGCTCCCGGGTCACCGGTGTGGCAAAGCGGCCGTTGGCATCCGCTCCTGCGGCAAGCAGCGAGCGGTAGATCTCGGGCCCGCGCCTCAGCGAGGCCAGCGGCAGCGGCGGCTGCTTTTCCAGGCCGGGCTTGTGGACATCCGCACCCGCATAGGTCAATGCGGCGACGCTGCCCGCCGCACCAAGCCTGACCGCCGAGCAGAGCAGCGTGTCTCCGGCCGCCGTCAGCTCATTCGCATCGGCTCCATGAGCCACGAGCCTGCCGATCCACTCACCATCATCCAGCATCACGGCATAATGCAGGAGCGGCGTGCCGCCGATGTCTGGAATGTGGGTCCGGAAGTATTCCGTCACATCATCGCGCAAGGGCACCCAGCGGATAGGCGGCGGGTTTGTGCGGACGGACTTCGGAGAAGCCTCCCGTGCGGATGGCTTGCCTGGAACCACAACCGCTGGCTTCACCTCAAGATCCTCGACGGCGGCCGTCCGGGGCGGGGTCAGGCGGCGCTCCGGCGACTTCGTCCCCCGCTCCTTGATGACATCACCCGGCAGTTCCGCCTGGGGCAGGTTCATCATCACCGTCTGGATGACCTCAAGGGGGTTCGCGAACGCAGTCTCACGGCTGTTGAGGATGACCACTCCGAGAAAAAGCACGGCCGCCACGCATGCCATCACTCCGCCGTAAACGACGGGCAGCATTTCGGCGATCAGCCGACGAAACCGGGAGGATTTCGAAGTCATCGGGCCATGTTTTTTAGCGGCGTATTTTTGGGCAGTCGAGTCGTGAATTGCCAGCGGCGGGAATCTTGCCACCATCCCATTCTCAAATCGGCGTCTAACCAGTCGATTCAACCCAGATTTTATAAGCAGCCATGAAAAGCACCGATATCCGTGTGACGTCCGCCTCCGTTTACTTTCTCCCTGTCACCATGAGGGTGCCGCTGAAGTTCGGACCTGAAACCGTGACAAGCGCCGTCTGCCTCCGGGTGAAGGTGGGCGTTGTCGACCGCCAGGGCCGCAGTGCCGAAGGCTGGGGCGAAACACCGCTGAGCGTGTCCTGGGTCTGGCCGAGCACGCTGGCCGTGGGCGAAAGGCTGGAACGCATGCAGGACTTCTCGGTCCACCTCGCCCGCAAGCTGGTGGCGAGTGGTCTGACCGGCCACCCGATGGAGATTGGGGCCGACTTCATCCATGGCCCTCTGGCGGCAACGCTGAAGGAGGCCAACGCCAGGGCTGGTGGACCGGAGATGCCTTATCTGGGCTCGCTTGTCGCCTACAGCGCCTTCGACATCGCCGTTCATGACGCCTTCGGCAACCTGCTCGGATGCGACGTCTATGACACCTACGGCCCGGACTTCATGAGCCGCGACCTCAGCGCCTACATCGAGGCGGAAGCAGGCAGCGGCATCGACTTCCGCAGCAAATTTCCCCAGGACTTCCTGGTGAGAAGTGCACCCAAGACACTGCCGGTCTGGCACCTCGTCGGCGGAGTGGACGCCCTGGAGGCCTGCGACCTGAACGGCAGTGAGCCGAAGGACGAACATCCGGTGCTGCTCGCCGACTGGATCCAGCGCGACGGGCTGAAGTGCCTGAAGGTGAAGCTGCGCGGGACCGACGCCGCCTGGGATTATGAGCGCATGGTGCGTGTCGGACGCATCGGCCTCGCCCATGGCGTGCGCTGGCTGAGCGCCGACTTCAACTGCACCGTGCAGGATCCCGCCTACGTCAACGCCATCACCGACCGCCTGCTGGCGGACGAGCCGGAAATCTACGCCCGCACGCTGTATGTGGAGCAACCCTTCCCCTACGACCTGGAGGCGCATCAGATCGACGTCCGCAGCGTCTCGGCACGCAAGCCGTTGTTTCTGGATGAAAGCGCCCATGACTGGGAGTTCGTCAGGCTGGGCCGCAGGCTCGGCTGGAGCGGGGTGGCCCTGAAGACCTGCAAGACCCAGACCGGCGCGCTGCTGAGCCTCTGCTGGGCCAAGGCTCATGGCATGCCGCTCATGGTGCAGGACCTGACCAATCCGATGCTGGCGATGATCCCGCATGTCAGGCTCGCCGCCCACGCCGGCACCATCCAGGGCGTGGAATGCAACGCCATGCAGTTTTATCCGGATGCATCCGTCATCGAGGAGCGTGTCCACCCCGGGCTATACCGCCGTCGTGAAGGCGTGGTGGGCCTTTCAACGCTGAGTGGAAGCGGATTTGGCCATCGTGTCGATGAGATCGCCAGGCACCTGCCGGCTCCTGCGGCGGTCGTGTGATCCTTTTTGTGAAAACATCCGCTCTTTGGCCCGCAGGCGGCGTATCCACGTCCTCCACCTTCACCATGCCTGAGGCAGACCCCATCGACCGAGACCTTTCCCAGCAGGATCCACGCGCCAACTTCCTTCCCTACCCGGCTTCACGCCTGGCGGCGAAAATTATTCCGCAGGACCTCACCAATTTCAAAAGCCGCGGCATCACCCGGGTGGAGCGTGAGCTGCAGCAGGAGCTCGTCGAACTCCGCGAAGCCTACCTGAAGGTGGTTGACGCGTTCAACTGGAACAAGCTCATCTACGAATCCCAGTTCGGCTTCGAGCCGGTGGTGGGTGAGGTTTACCACCTCTACGAAATCGACGGACGCCGTCATCTCAGCATGATCGAGCCCGCCTCCTGGCATCAGCGCTGGATCGGCACCTTCCGCCTGAACGCGGACGGACGATGGCAGGCGGAGAAGGTCGCCGATGACTTTGACATCCGCTCCTTTGTCAGCACCGCCGTGGTCTGATCAGGCGCAGCGGGGCGGAAGCAGGCAGTTGGCAAGCAGACCGCGCAGGTAGGCGGCGATTCCAAGGAAGGCGTCCTTGTAGGCAGAACCGGACAGGCAGGCCAGCTCCGCCTCAGCGTCCGTGATCATCTTCTGCGCGAAGCAGACCGCCTTCTCAATCGCCCCCTCATAGTCGGCGATGCCGGCGAGAATGCCCGTGTCCATCGGCTCCCCCTGCAGCAGCATGCGGTTCAGTTTCTGCTTCTGCACATCGGTCGCCTCCATCAGCAGGTAGAGGATCGGCAGCGTCAGCTTGCCGCGTGCCAGGTCCGTCCCCAGGGTCTTGCCCACCTTGGATTCGTCACCGACCAGATCCAGGCAGTCATCATAAATCTGGTACACCGTGCCCAGCTTCATGCCGAAGCTGTGGAGGGCGTCCTGCACGTCCTGGGAAACCCCGTTGAGGCGGGCCCCCAGTCCGGCGGCGGCGGCAAAGAGCGCCGCCGTCTTCATCTCAATCATCCGCAGGTAATCGGGAATGGACAGGTTCAGGTCAAAGCGACGCTGGGTCTGCAGGATCTCACCGCTGCAGACATCCCGGGACGCCCTGGCGATCTGACGGCAGACCTCCGTGTCATCAAACTCCGTCGCCAGTTCCAATGCGTAGGCGAAAAGCGCATCCCCAAGCAGCACGCTGAGAGAATTCCCCCACTTGGCCGCTGCCGTGGGCAGCCCGCGACGGGTCGCCGCACCATCCATGATGTCATCATGCACCAGGGAGGCGATGTGCACGAGTTCGAGAATCACGGACAGCCGGGTGTGAGCCGCCGTCTTGCCGCCCGTCGCCCCGCCGGCCATCAGGACCAGGGCCGGGCGAATTCGTTTGCCCGCAGTCTGACAGACGTAGGCCACATAACCTTCCACGGCAGGGTCAAAGGCCTTTGCCTGATCCCGGATCGCAGATTCCACCACCAGCAGGTCCTCGCGAATAAGCTCGAAAGGGAAAACCGGGGCGCTGGCTTCTGGAGGTGTGGCGGTCATTGATGAAAAAGAAGGCGGTCGAACAACAGAAACGGCGCCAGGCCCCTTCAGTCGCGCAGTGTGAATTCTACGTCAAATACGAGCTTCGGAGAATCCCGGCTGACAATCCCGTCTGGAAATGGGTGCCGTCAAAAAGCGACAACAATCCTGTCAGCCTCTGCAGAGTTCATTAGGAAGCTTCCGAATCCCGCCTGCCAGGGCTGGCATGACACAGCAGTCCTTAACAAATTCAAATAAACGCTTGATAAATTCCATAAATTTAGTAATTTATAGGGCTGTGTTCAACTTTTTAGCATTCAGTAATGAGTTTCTCCTGTCCTGCTTTCTGAGTGGGCCGGGGCTTGGCTCGTTTCTGACGGCTGCCGGACGCGGGGGCGGATTGGTTCTGCCAGCGGAGTCCATGCCGGGATGGTTATCGCTGCTCGCCCAGGCCGGCCCTGAACAGGGGATGTCGACGAAATGCCTGACGATGTTCGCCCTTTCCCTGCCGATCGTCTGCATCACGGGGCTGGCGGCAGGCATGTGCCTGCGCGCCCTGGATTACAGCAAGAGAAGGGTGAAGGAGGCGGAGGAAATTGCCGAGGAACTGCGCTTCACCCACGAACAATGGGACAACATCGTGCGGGCCGTGGAGGGTGTCCTGTGGCAGCGCGACGCCAACACCTGGAACTTCATCAGCATCAGCGAACAGGCGGAGGGGTTCCTGGGCTACAGCAGGGAGGCCTGGCTGAACGGGGCCGATGTCTTCACCCGGTGGATTCACCCGGAGGACCTCGACAGGGTGCAGATGACCTGGCGGGAGCTGCTGCCGTTCCCCAAGAAGTACCAGGTTGAATTTCGCATGCTCGCCGCCGACGGCTCCTGGCGCTGGATTTGTGAAAACGGCGCCTCCCTCAAGGACCAGTCGGGCGAGCTCACCATCTGCGGCCTGAGCAAGGACGTCACTTCGCGCATGGAGGAGAACGAGGCGCGCCGCATGCTCCACCGCCAGCAGCTTGAGGCAGCCCACGAGTCGGGCAAGGCGGAGATTGCCAAGAGCGTGCTGCACAATGTCGGCAACGTCATGAACAGCCTCAACGTCAGCGCCAAGCTGCACATGGAGGCCATCGCCGCCTCCCGCGCCCCCAACCTGGGAAGGGCGGCCAGGCTGCTGAAGGAAAACCAGGAGAACCTGGCGCAGTTCATCAAGGGCACGCGCCAGGGCCGCAGGCTCCCCGAATACCTCATCACGGTGAGCGAACACCTCGAGGAGGAAAACCGCAGGCTCTACAACGAGGCGATGGCCATGGTCCACCACATCGAGCACATGCGCGACATCATCACCCTGGAGCAGGTGAACGGACGCACCTCGGCCTTTGAGGAGCAGGTTGACCTCGCCGGGCTTGTCGAGCAGGCCCTGGCGCTGGAAGGCGACATCCTGATGGACAACGAGATCATCATCGAGAGGAATTACGCCGACGTGCCGCCGCAGTGGATCTCCAGGAGCCAGTTCCTGCAGGTGCTGGTCAACCTTGTCAGCAACGCCCGCCATGCCGTCTGCGCCAGCGGGGTCACCGGCCCCCGGCGGATCAGCCTGGGCATCCAGCCGCCGAAGAACGGCTGGATCACCATCAGCGTGGCTGACAACGGCTGCGGCATCAGCAGGACCAACCTGGCGCGCATCTTCACCCATGGATTCACCACACGCCGGGACGGCAACGGCTTCGGCCTGCACCATGCCGCCCTGCTTGTTGAGGAGATGGGAGGCAGGCTGCGCGCCGAAAGCGAAGGCGAGGGCCACGGCGCCGTCTTCACCCTGGAGCTGCCCTCAAGAACCGAAATGCCCCAGTCCACCGCCTACCCAGGCGCGGCCGCAGCGTCCGACGTCATGGTCAAAAGCACCCTGCTTCAACATTCAGCGCTCATTCGATGAACACCGCCAACAACCGCATCCTGATCGTCGATGACAACCCCACCATCCGTGAGGACTACCGGCGCATCCTGTGCCCGTCCAACGATGACGCGGACATGCTGGACGACCTGGAGGCGGCCGTGTTTGACGCCACCTGCCAGTATGAGAAGCTCCGGCCCAATTTTCAGACCGCCTTTGCCACCCAGGGGGATGCCGCCGCCCAGCTGGCCCAGTCCGCCATGGACCAGGGCATGCCCTTCGCCGTGGCCATCGTCGACATCCGCATGCCCCCGGGCATCGACGGCGTTGAAACCGTGAAGCGCCTCTGGCGCGTGCAGACCGACCTGCAGATCATCCTCTGCACCGCCTATGCCGACTACTCCTGGCAGGGCATCATCCGCGAACTCGGCGTCTCCCACCGCCTGGTCGTCCTCAAGAAGCCCTTCGACCCCATCGAAGTCCTCCAGCTCTGCATGGCCATGACCACCAAGTGGGCTGCGGAACGCGAAATGGCCTGCCGCCAGCTCGCCCTGCAGAACCGCCTCGTCGCCAGCGTGCAGCAGGTCGAGCGCGTCGCCGGCGAACTTCACCAGGAGCGCAGGCACCGGCAGGACGACGGGCAGTCCAAGTCGGAGGCCGAGATGGTTGACATGATGTCCGGACTCGTCACCGGCATCGCCCACGACTTCAACAACGCCCTCACCGTCATCCAGGGACACCTCAGCGCGGCCCTCATGACCTCCGACTTCACGGGCACCCTGGAGATGCCCCTGGAGCAGATGCTCCAGGCCGCCCAGCGCGCCTCCATGCTCAGCAGGCAGATGATGGCCCTCACTTCGGACGTCGAGATCCCCACGGAAAGCCGCCTCATCAACCTCGTCGAACTGCTCGAACAGCAGATGGAGATGATCCAGCGCGTCATGCGCGAACGCATCCAGGTCGAGATCTGCCACGCCGGCCAGGACGTCTTCATCCGCGCCTCCGACACCCTGATCCTCAGGCTCGTGAACCTGCTGATCGTCCGTTCCAGGGAACTCATGCCCAAGGGCGGCAAGCTCACGGTCACGGTCGGCAGCCGTGACATCACCTCCGCCGAAGAGGCGGCCGGGCTGCACTCGTCCGCACAGCGCGGCAGGTATTCCGTGCTCCAGTTTGATGACACCTGCCTGCACGGCGCCGCGCCCGAAGACCGCTCCCACCCGCTCTGGCAGGAAACCACGGCCGACCACGAGCCGGCCCGCATCCTCTCCGCACGGCGGCTGGTCGATCATCTCGGCGGCTGGATGTCGGTGGAACTCATCGAGGGCGCCGGCTGCCGCCACACCATCTTCATCCCGTCGGCAACCATGGACGCCAGGGAGCAGAACCGCAGCTCCAGGCCCCCGGCCGGCCTCACCGTCCTCGTCGTCGACGATGAAAAGTCCGTTTGCGACATCCTTGGTTATGTCCTCTCCAGCCAGGGGCACCGCGTCCTCAAGGCGCATCATGCGATGGAGGCCTGGACCCAGTGGCAGACCCACGACCAGAACATCGACCTTGTCATCGCCGACATCTATCTGCCCGATGGAGTGACCGGCTTTGAGCTGGTCCGCCACATGAAGGCCCAGAGGCCATCGCTGCCCGTCATCTACATGAGCGGCTACCAGCCGGACACCTTCAGCGAAGGAGAAAATCTCACCATTGGAATAAATTACCTTTCCAAACCTTTTGATGTCCTTGATCTTTTAAGCACCACCGCCAGGGCGCTGGAGTCATCCACGCCACCGACGGCCGACCAGGCGTTCAGACCCGTGACTTCCGAACCGCATCCAGCCCAACAACCATGAAGCTCAATCCCATCCCATGCTGCCTCGCAGCCTGCCTCGGCCTTCTGCTGATGACCACGCAGTCCATGAAGGGCGCGGAGTCGCTGTCCCTGATCCCGGACTCCGCCGAGGCTCTAGGAACCGCCGGCGGACGTTATGCCAACCTCGGTGACGCCACCGTGGTCAGGGTCTCCCCGGCCAGCATGGTGGACGCCGAACAACCTGTTCTTCAAGTCAACACCGGCATCTGGCATGGTGACGTCAAGTTTGGCTCGGTCACCGGAGTCCACCTTGAGCACAACGACCCCTGGGTCTATCCGGGCAGCGTCTACGCCATCCTGCCCGTCATTCCCGGCAGGCTTGCCTTCGGCGTCGGCATCAGCACGCCTTACGGCCTTGGCTCCAGCTATTCCAAGAGCAGCGCCCTGCGCTACCTCGTGCCCTATGAATCCAGCCTTCGCACGATGAGCATCACCCCGGCCGTGTCATGGCGTGTCAGCAAGAGCGTCACCGCAGGCCTTGGCCTGGACATCATGCAGGGCACCCTGGGCATCAACCAGGTCGTCCCCCTGGGCGGCTTCGACGGCGAGTTCCACTTTGACGCCACCGGCTGGGGCGTCAGCGGTTATGGCAGCATCCGCTGGGACATCACCGAACACCAGCGCATCGCCCTCGTCGGCAGGCTGCCTCTGCGCGTGAAGATGGAGGGCACGTTCAGCGCCGACGGCGTCGCCCCGGGCCTGCCCGCCGGCTTTGACAACCACAGCAGCTTCGACACCGAGATGACCTTCCCCGGCTCCATCGCGCTGGGCTACGGCATCGACGTCACCGACCGGCTCACCCTCGGCCTGGATTTCAAATGGTCCGCCAACAGCTCCCACGACGACATCCCCCTCAACACGAGCAACAGCAACAGCCTGCTGCCCACAAACTCCATCCCCCTCAAATGGAGGAACTCCATCGACATCGGCACCGGGGCCAGCTACCGGATCAACGACGCCTGGGTCGCCCGCGCCGGCTACCTGTTCTCGGAAAACTCCATGCCCGGCGGCACCTTCATGCCATCCATCCCGGCCTATGACCGCCACATCTTCAGCCTTGGCCTTGGCTGGAAGGGCAAGTCCAACAGCGTCGACCTGACCTACGGCTTCATCTACAATCCGGCCCGCACCGTCTCGGACGCGGACACGGCGGCCTTCAACGGCCGCTACAGGCACCAGTGGCACGTCGTGATGCTCAGCATCGGCCACAAGTTCTGATTTTATTTTTGGTTGTGCCAGGGCCGGGAGAGTGCTTGCAGGGTTAGCCCGTTTCATGGCAGTTGTTGTCAGGCACGGGATCATCCAAGGCTCCCACACCCGAGCAGACGTTCCGAACACCTCATGGCCAATGAAATCATCCTTCCAAATGCCGCGGGCGGCCAGCTCGCCGGGGACAGGCTGAGCATCATCTACTGCCGCAACAGCCAGGGTGCCGAGGTGCGCGGCACCCTGCTGAGGATGACACGCCACAGCGCGGTCTTCGAGGTCTACAACCCCTACAGCATCCTTCAGCTCTCCGAGGTGCTGACGGAGTTTCAGATCAGCTCCAATGAACGCCTCCTCTATTCGGGCAGGGCCGTCATCAGCAACCTGGTCAACGCCGGCATCATGCTCGTCCTGGAAGCCGCCCTGGAGGAGGACGGCTGGCGCGACGTGGACGTCTTCAATCCGCTGCTGCACCGCCTCGGGCTCAGGACCGAGCTCGCCGAGTTCATGGAGGACAGCAAGCGCATCTTCCGCGTCCTCCCCGACTACAAGGTCATCGTCTCCGACATCCAGACACTCCTCACCGACCTGCGCCGCTGGATGGAGCAGGTCGAGCTCTGCATCCGCTCCCTGCCCGCAGGCGACCATGACGAGGCTGAATCCTACGCCATCGAGGAGATCGAGGCCCCCGTTCTGCCCGCCCTCTGGCCGCTCTTCCTCAGGTTTGAGCAGGTGGCCGGCAGCGTGCCCGAGGACCTGACCGGCGTGCATCGCAGCTACGTCAAGCGCCAGCTGCACCCCATCGTCCTCTGCTCACCCTTCACCTACCGCACCTTCCAGAAGCCGCTCGGCTATGCGGGCGACTATGAAATGGTCAGCATGATGCTGCGCAACCCCTATGAGGGCAGCACCGTCTTCGCCAAGGTGCTGAACCGCGTCTTCCTGGAGTCGCCCACGGTCGTCGCCCACCGCAACCGCATCACCTACCTCCACGGACGCATCCTCGAGGAGGTCCGGGCGGGCGTCGCCTCAGGCAGGCGGGTCAGCTTCATGAACCTGGGCTGCGGCCCGGCCCAGGAGGTCCAGCGCTTCATGGAGCAGGATGAAATCAGCGACGCCGCGGACTTCACCCTGTTCGACTTCAACGACGAAACGCTCGACTACACCACGGCCACGCTCAACAGCCTCAAGGCCAGGCACGGCCGGAGCACCGGCCTGAACCTGCAGAAGAAGTCCGTCCAGCACATCCTCAAGGAGGGTGCCAGGGGCGCCGGGGGCGGCTTCGACGTCGTCTACTGCGCCGGCTTGTTTGATTATTTGTCAGACCGCGTCTGCAGGCGGCTGCTGGAGATCTTTTACCAGATGCTGGCCCCCGGCGGGCTCCTGATCGCGACCAACGTGCATTCCGCCAACCCCTCCCGCCAGTGGATGGAGGGGGTCATGGACTGGCACCTGGTCTACCGCGACGAGGCGCAGTTCCTGGCCCTCGCGCCGGAACATGCGCCGGAAGGGGCCATCACGGTGCAGGCCGACCCGACGGGCGTGAACATTTTCCTCGAAGTCAGGAAACCCGTCCATGACCCGACTTCTTGATCCAGAAGACCGCCACGGCTCATGGCTCGCCTTCCTGCGCCATGAAGTCCCCATCCAGCGTGCGAACTACCGCATCTGCTGCGTGGTGGCCATGATTTTCATGCCGGCCGGATCCTTCCTGGAGCTCCTCCTGCCCGACCGCAGCCACCTCTGGAACTTCATGCCCGCACGCTGGCTGAACAGCCTGGCCCTCGCCATCATCTGGCTCCTGCTTGGCAGGGTGAAGTCCGCCAGGATGGTGCGACTCCTGGGCCTCTCCGTGGCGCTGCCCCCCATCACCGCCATCGCCTGGATGATCCACCAGCTCGGCGGCGCCGAATCCAGCTACTACGCCGGCCTGAACCTCGTCATGGTCGGCGCCGTCCTGCTCATGCGCTGGACCGTCTGGGACAGCACCCTCGTGGTCCTCGCCACCATGACCGCCTACCTGCTCGCCTGCATCGGAGGCGAGCAGTCGCTGCTCAGCGGCATCTTCCTCAGCAACCTCTACTTCATCTTCGTCACCGGCGTCATGGTGGTCGTCGGCACCTGGCTCTACAACAGCATCCGGTTCAACGAGTTCCTGCTCCGCCGCACCCTCGACCAGAAGCACGAGGAGGTCGTGCAGGCCAACCTCAAGCTCGAGGAGAACAACCAGAAGCTTCGCGAGCTCGACGAGGCCAAGAGCCGCTTCTTTGCCAACATCAGCCACGAGCTGCGCACGCCCCTCACCCTCCTCATCGCCCCGGTGGAAACACTGCTGCACAAGGGGGCCGACATCTCCCCGGAACAGCGGCAGGAGATGCTGGCCACCATGCAGGCCAACGCGATGCGCCTGCTCAAGCTCATCAACACCCTGCTCGAGCTCGTCCGCCTCGACACCCGCGCCGTCGAACTCCGGAAGGCCCCCATGCTGATGTCCGACTTCATCCAGGGGCTGGGCCGGGCCTGCAGCGCCCTGGCCCAGGACAAGCGCATCACCCTTCACGTCACCTGCGATCCGGAAATCCGCCCCATGCTGGCCGACGTCGAAAAGCTCGAGCGCATCTGCCTCAACCTCCTGTTCAACGCCCTCAAGTTCACGCCTGCCGGCGGCACCATCCGCTTCAGCGCCACGCTCAGCGGCGGCAGCGTGCTCATCCAGGTCAAGGACTCCGGCGTCGGCATCGCCAAGGAGCACCTGCCCCACCTCTTCAGCCGCTTCTGGCAGGCAGACGCCTCCTCCCAGCGCCGCTTCCAGGGCCTCGGCCTCGGCCTGGCCCTCGTCAAGGAACTCGCCGAAGTTCATGGAGGCTCCGTCTCCGTTGAAAGCGCCCTCGGCAAGGGTGCCGCCTTCACCGTTCAACTCCCCTATGAGGAGGCTGCCGCCGAAGCCCAGGCCGCCAGGCCCAGGCTGAACGCCGATGGCGAGCCCACCACCGGCGAATGGATCATGGATCTGTACCGGCGCGCCGAATTCTCAGGTTCCGTCTCCCACATCCAGCGCCGCCGCGACCTGCCCGCCGCCGTCTCCCAGCCGCGACCTCCCAGCACTCCCGTCAGGCAGAACAAGCCCAGGCTGCTCATCGCCGAGGATGAGCCGGACATGATGGCCTACCTCCGCGGCCAGCTGGCCGACTCCTTTGAAATCATCGAGGCCCTCGACGGCAACGAAGCCGTGACCAAGGCCGTCCAGTACCTGCCCGACGCCATCCTCTCCGACCTCATGATGCCCTACAAGGACGGCATGCAGGTCTGCCGTGAGCTTCGGGAACGCACCTCCACCCGGGCCATCCCGGTCGTGCTCCTCACCGCACGCCCGGACGAACGCACCAAGATCGAAGCACTCACCGCCGGCGCCACCGACTTTGTCGGCAAGCCCTTCTCCCTCACCGAGGTGAGGGTCCGCCTCAACAACCTGGTCGAATCCCACCGGCATGAAAAGAAGCTCGCCGAGCAGACCGCACGCCTCGAGTCCGCCCTGGAGCAGCTCAAGGAGTCCGAAGCCCTGCTCGTCCGGCAGGAAAAGCTGTCCTCCCTGGGCCGCATGAGCGCAGGCCTGATCCACGAAATCAACAACCCCCTCAACTTCGCCGTCCAGGGGCTGCATTTCCTCCGCCAGCAGATGCCCCAGGTCCCGGCGGAGTCGCGGGAGGTCTTCATCGAAACGCTCGGGGACATCGAGGCCGGGGTGAACCGCGTCTCCACCATCATCGCCGACCTGCGCAGCTTCACCCGCACCGACAACACCAAGCTTGTCGAATTCGAAATCCGGCCGCTCATCGAAACCGTGCTGAGGTTCTTCTCCCACCAGATCAAGGGCTTCGTCGAAGTACACATCGACATCCCCGAAGGCATGGTCATGCTTGGCAACCACGGCCAGATCACCCAGGTGCTTGTCAACCTGGTCCAGAACTCGCTGGACGCCATGGATGAAAGGTCCTTCCAGAATGACGAAAAACCCGCCCTTCACATCTCCGCCCGCGAAGAGGGCGGCAGGATCGTGCTCAAGGTCAGGGACAACGGCGCGGGCATGACCACCGAAACCCAGGACCACGTCTTTGACCCCTTCTTCACCACCAAGGACGTCGGCAAGGGCATGGGTCTTGGACTGGCCATCTCCCACCGCATCATCATGGATCATCAGGGTTCGATCTCCCTCAGGTCAAAGCCCGGTGAAGGAACCGAATTTATTCTGGATTTACCCCAAGCCTGTTCGTATGTTCACCCACATCCGGAGGCGGCGGCTTCTACCTAACCCCCAAGCTCATGCACGATTATAAGCGCTATCACGTCCTGTACGTCGATGACGAGGAAATGTCCCTCAAATACTTCTCAAGGACGTTCGGAAACGAATTCCAGATCATCACGGCCTCAAGCGCCGCCGATGCACTCAAGCTCATCCAGGAACGGGGTGATGAAATCGGCGTGCTGCTCACCGACCAGCGAATGCCTGGCGAAAAGGGCCTCCAGCTCCTCGAACGCGCCCGCCAGCTCCGGCCGCGGATGGTGCGCATGATGGTCACCGCCTATGCCGACTTCGGCGTCACCGTCGATGCCGTCAACCATGGCAACATCTTCCGCTACATCTCCAAGCCCATCCAGGTGGAGGACATGCGCAACACCCTCAAGCGCGCCCTGGAGTACTACCTCCTCCAGCGTGAGCGCGACGAACTGCTCATGCAGAAGCTCTCGGTGATCCAGAACATGATCATCGCCGACCGAATCATCAGCCTCGGCGTCCTCGCCGCAGGACTCAGCCAGCAGCTCCGCAACCCGCTGGAGGCCGTGCGAACCTTCCTGCACCAGACTCCCGCCAAGCTCCGCTATGAAGACCTCGACCTGAACCGTCTCCGCGACCCGGGCTTCTGGAAGGACTTTCACTCCCAGGTGCTCGAACACGCCCACCAGGTCAGCGAGCTTGTCCGCCATCTCGACAACATTGCCCTGCCGGAAAGCACCAGCAACGAGACCTACGTCCAGCCCTTCGCCGTCATCAGCGACGTCGTTCAAAAGGCCCGGCCAAGGCTCGACAGCCTCGGCATCAAGGTCAGTCTCAACCTCCCCGAAAACCTGCCGCACCTCCACGTCAACGCCGGCAAGTTCGCCCGCATGTTTGAGCTGCTCATCGAGGATGAGATCGTCAACCTGCCCTCCGGCTCCACCATCCACCTCGGCGCCGAAGTCCTCTCGCTCTCCGGCAATCCCGTGCGCCTGCGCTTCACCCTCTCCGACGACGGCCCCGGCATCCCGCCGGAATCCATGCGCTCCGTCTTCGACCCCTTCAGCATGCACAAGCCGGACGAGCAGAAGTTCGGCCTCAACCTCCTCGGCGTCTTCTTCCTCGCCCATCATTATGGAGGCACCGTCCGCGCCGCCAACGCCAGCGGCAGGGGAGTCGTCTACTCGCTCGAAATCCCCGTGACCTCCGGCCCCCCGGTGAACCCCGAGGTCAGCAGCGAGGAGTTCGTCACCAAGGTCCTGGTCAACGACGCCCTCTGGGAAAAGCTGCTCTCCGGCATCTAGACCCGGCTTGCACCCCCGTCAGCCAGCATCAATAACTGACGGATGCCGCCAGACGCCCCCTACCGCCCCATGACCCCGTCCGAAGCACGCCGACTGCGTGACGATCTGGACAGGCGGGGCGGCAGGCTTGTCTTCACCAACGGCTGCTTTGACCTCCTTCATGCCGGCCACGTCCGCTACCTCCAGGAGGCCCGCCACCTCGGCGATGCCCTCATCATCGGCCTCAACTCCGACGAATCCGTCCGTGAACTGAAGGGGCCGACCCGCCCCCTCAACGGCGAATGTGACCGCGCCGAAGTCCTGTCCTCCCTGCGCGCCGTCGACGGCGTGGTCATCTTCAACGGCAAGCGCGCCACTCCTCTGATCGAACAGATCCAGCCCCACGTCTACGCCAAGGGTGGAGACTACACGCCGGAAACCCTCGACCCCGGCGAAAAGGCCGCCCTTGACGCTGCAGGAACCGACATCCAGATCCTCTCCCTCGTCCCCAACCGCTCCACCACCGGCATCATCCAAAAAATGACCGCCTCGGAAAGCGCGCCCGCCCCCCTGCGGCTGGGCGTTCTCGGCTCCGGTGAAGGCTCCAATCTCCGCGCACTCCTTGACGCCATCGATTCAGGACGACTCAACGCCAGGATCGTCGCCGCCATTTCCGACCAGGAGGACTCCGGCTTCCTTAATATCGCGAAATCCGGGGGACTGCCCTCCCATGCCGTCGACGGCGGCCCCAACCCGCGCCGCTTTGACAACGCCGCCCAGCAACATGTCGCCGACATCCTCCAAAAGCAGCAGGTGGATGTCGTCGTGCTGACCGGCTTCATGAAGATCCTCAAGGAACCCGTGCTCGACGCCTTCGCAGGCCGGATCGTCAACGTCCACCCCTCCCTGCTGCCCGCCCACAAGGGGGCCACCGCCGTTCAGGACGCCATCGACGCCGGTGACAAGGTCACGGGTTGCACGGTCCATCTCGTCACCCGCGAGATCGATGCAGGCCGCATCCTGGCCCAGGCCGAGGTCCCCATCCTTGATGGCGACGATGCCGCCAGCCTCCACCGCCGGATCAAGGAACAGGAGCACCGCCTGCTCCCGGAGGTTCTCTCCCAGTGGAGAAAAATCCCAGGATGACCCGCGCCGGACGCCGCCCGTTGCAAAGCCCGCCATCCCGCTGCAAACAGTCACCGCCCAATGACCCCCCGCATTTTTGACCGCTATCTCGGCAGGCAGGTCCTGTCCTCCACGCTGATGGGCATCCTGCTCCTCAGCGGCGTCATGGTGCTGGGGAACGTCTACAAGAAGCTTGATGAACTGCTCGGCGACACCAAGCTGCCGCTGACCGTGATCGCCGAGTTCATCGGCCTCATCATCCCCTTCTCCCTGATCTTCACGATCCCCTGGGCCTTCCTCACCTCCATCCTCCTCGTCTTCGGACGCATCTCCGCCGACAACGAACTCGTCTCCCTCCGCATGACCGGCTGGTCCATGCCCAGGATCTGCGCCTCCGTCTTCGCCCTCGCCATCTCCTTCTCCGCCGTCTGCTACTGGGTCAACGTGGACCTGGCCCCCATGGCCAAGAACCGCATGAAGACCCTGTTCTACGAGGTCGCCCTCGAGAATCCCGAGGCCCTCTTCCAGGAGGGGCGCGTGCTGGAAAAAGTCCCGGGCTTCCGCATTTACACCGGGAAAAGAAACGAACGCGAACTCAAGAACCTCGAGATCGTCGAACTCAACGGCGCCCTCGCCGGACGCGTTGTCCGCGCCCGCCGCGCCCTGCTGGAAACCGAAAAGGGCGTGCTCGACTTCACCCTGCACCTCTTCGACGCCGAGATCGAGACCTACACCTACAATCAGGACCGGCGCATCGACAAGGTCGACTTCCTCAAGGCTGCGGAAACCGCCATCACCTTCCCCATGTCACGCCTGAAGGACAAGTCCGTCCGGGTCAATGCCAGCATGAAATCCACCGACCAGCTCTGGGGGGAGCTCAACACGCGCAAGGACGCGGTCTCGGGACGGGACATGGAGGACAGGCATCTCTCCCAGTCGCGCACGGAGCTGAACAAACGATACAGCTTCTCCCTCGCCTGCTTCACCTTCGCCCTCGTCGGCATCCCCCTCGGCGTCACCGCCCAGAGGCGCGAAACCTCCACCGGCTTCGCCCTCAGCCTCATCACCGCCACCGTCTACATCGGCTTCATCATCTTTGGCGACACCATCAACGACAAGCCGGGCAGCCATCCCCACCTCGTCATGTGGCTGCCCAACCTTCTCTTCCTCGGCATCGGAGGCTGGCTGTTCTACAAGCTCAGCCGCAGGTGAGCGCCCCGCTCACTGCATCCGGTAGAAACCATCCGGATTGTAAAGCCAGTAGGCGTCCAGCGGATTCAGCCTCGGCAGCAGCATCACCGGCCTGCCCCGGTCGTCCTGCCCCTCCTCCACCCCGGTCATCGGCGGCCCCGGCGTGGTTCGCGGCGTCCCAGGCTGCGCAGACTGCGCCGTCTGCGTTGCGTCAGGATGCCTGAGCAGGGCCGTCTCCTCGATCTCCTCCACGATCTCGTCCACCCACTTCAGCTTCTGCGCATCGTCGGCAAATTCACTCCAGTCACCCGTCGAGGACTCCTTGTACATCCGCTCGATGAAGTCCTCCCTCGACAGCCCCATCTTCTCCGCCACCGGCCCCGCCAGGCGCTTCCACCACTCCTCCAGCTCCTTCACGTTCTCACGATGCTGCGTCAGGTTTCCCATGACGCCCACGCTCAGCTGATGATGCAGGATGATCGCGTTGGGATAGGCGAACGACTTCTTTGAAAGCGTCGTGATGCAGGCCGCCATGCTCGCCGCAAACGACTTCACCACCGTGTAAACCGGCGCCTTCGAGCCGTGCATCGACTTCAAGATCTTGTAGCCCGCCATCACGCTGCCCCCAGGGCAGTCGTCGATCACGATGAAGATCGGCGCCTCGCTGTCACGGTTGTTGAAGTAGGCGATCCGGTCCGCCAGGCTGTCCGCCGTCTTCTGCGTGATGACGCCGTTCAGCTGGATCGTCCGGTCGGAAAGCACCAGCTTCCGCCCCACCAGCGGCTCCTTCGAATACGCAGGCGCCTTGCCGACGGCGTAGGTGCGCGCCTCCGACTCCTTCTGCTGCAATTCCATCTGCAGCGAAAGCTCCGACGTCTTCCTGCGGATCGCATTCTCCTCCCGCCGCATCTGAAAGCCCTCGATGTCCGTCTGGTTCTTCTCGATCGCAGACTCCATCATCAGCCTTTCGTTCGCCCGCCTCAGCTCCACCAGGCCCGGATCATCCTTCACCCGGCGCTCCGATTCAGCCAGCTCCATCTTCAGCTTGATCTCCTCCATCTGGATCTGCAGCTCCGCGAGCGCCCGCCGCCTCGGCGCCAGCTTCTCGTCCAGCTGCGTCTGCTCCAGCGCGATCTGCGCGGCGATCCTTTCCTTCTGCGCCACCAGCTTCGCCGTCTCCGCCTTCACCGCCTCCAGGGGGTCAGGCTGCTGCACCTTCTCCACCGTTGATGCCTCCGCAGCCTTGTCCTTGGCAGGTGCGGTCTCGGCATGGGCCGAAGTGACAAAGACGAGGGCGAGTAAGGGCAGAAGTCGGCTCATGGCAGCTCCTACTACACCCTTTGCCGGACAATCCTTCAATTCCAAATCTCCCGCCCGGCGGACGCCTCCCGCCTTAATGTATTGATGAAACCCAATGCGTTGATACGATTCAGCCCCTTGACCTCCCTCCTCAAATCGCTCAGCCTCATCGCCGACCCCACGCGGCTGCGCCTGCTGCTGCTCCTGAAAAGCGAGGAGCTAAGTGTCGCCGAACTCCAGGAAATCCTCTCCCTCCCCCAGTCGAACATCTCCGCCCAGCTCGGCAAGCTCAAGTCGGCAGGCCTCGTGAGCGACCGCCGCTCCGGCAAAAACCGCCTTTACCGTCTGGAGGAACCCGACCGCAAGCAAACGGAGGCCTGGAACCACTTCCTCAGGCTCATCGACACGGCGGGTGAAGAAGTGCGGGAAACCAAAAAAGATGCGCACGCCCTCAAGGTCGTGCTTCAGAAGCGTGAGCGCACCGCCCAGGCCTACTTTGACGCCCTCGCCGGCAAGTTCGGCCGTCACTACATCCCCGGACGTTCCTGGAAGGCCCTGGGTGAAACCCTCCTGAAGCTGATGCCCCCCCTGGTCATCGCCGACCTGGGCGCAGGCGAAGGCACGCTTTCCCAGCTCCTGGCCCAGCGGGCGAAAAAGGTCATCGCCGTGGACAGCAGTGAAGCCATGGTGAGCTACGGCTCCGGCCTAGCGCGCCAGCACGGCTTCACCAACCTCGAATACCGCCTCGGCGACCTCGAAAACCCGCCCGTCGAGGCAGGCAGCATCGACCTCGTCCTTCTCAGCCAGGCTCTGCACCATGCCCAGCGCCCGGCCCAGGCCCTGCGCGCCGCCTTCTCCCTGCTCAAGCCCGGGGGCCGCATCGCCATCCTCGACCTGCTGCGCCATCAGTTTGAAAAAGCCCGCGAACTTTATGCCGATGTCTGGCTGGGCTTCACCGAGGCCGAGCTGCATGAGATGCTCTCCGACGCCGGATTTCACGGCATCGAAACCAGCATCGTCCACCGCGAAACCCGCAGCCCGCACTTCCAGACCGTGCTCGCCCTCGCGGAACGGCCCTGAGCACGGTCAGGAATACTCGATCAACGCCTTGATCACCCCGCGCCGGGCCACCTCGTCAAAGGCCTCCCGGATGTCCGTGAGCGGGAGACGATGCGTGATGAACTCCGCCGATGTCAGCCTTCCCTCCCGGATCCACTGGCAGAGCTGAGCCTGGCTCTCCCTTTCATGCTTCCGGGTAGGCCACTGATGGACGAACAGGTTGAAGTTGAAGTCCGCCTTCGTCTTGTCGATGTGCAGCACCGGCTGCGCCAGCACGCCGTAGATGCAATGGGATCCCCCACGCCTCAGCAGCGGCAGCCCCTGCTGCAGGATGTCCGGATGCCCGACCGCGTCGATCACCGCATCCAGCCGCCCCGGAGCCCGGATCGCACCCGGCTCAAAGGCCGCGTCCGCCCCGAAGGCCAGCGCCTTCGCCCGCTTGTCCGCATGACGGTCGACAATGCCGATCCAGCGCAGCCCGAACAAGCGCCCCAGCTTGACGAAGCTCAACCCCACCGGACCCGCCCCGAAGATCAGCACATCATCACCGGGCTGCAGATGAAAGTCTCGAAACGCCCCCAGCACCTCGCGCCAGGTGCAGAGCAGCACCGCCTCCTGCGGCGGAATGTCCGCGTCCACCTTCGTCTGGATTTCATACACCTCCACCCAGCCATGCGCCTCGTCCGCCACACCGTCCTCCACCATGGCCGCATGATCATTCGCCAGCGTGTATTCGCCAAACCCGCCCCATCCGGAATCCACCCCCTCCATCTGCAGGTCAAAGCTCAGCCCGCCCACCGCACGGTCGCCCACGGCAAAATTCCTCACCTTCCCCCCGACCTCCACCACGGTGCCCACGCTCTCATGGCCCAGGGCGAACGGAAACTTGTCCTCCATGCCGGGAAAGGTGCCGTGCAGCAGCTCGCTGTCCGTCCGGTTGCACAGGCAGGCGCACTCCGTCCTCACCAGCGCCTGATACGGCCCCGGCCTGGGCGCGGGCGTGTCGAGAATTTCAAGATGACCAGGGTGGACGGCGATGACGGATTTCATGAAGGCTTCCCGCTTTCCTAGATTCGATCACCTTCACAAGCAAGATTTCCAAATCCAGAAACGTTTCTGAATATGGAAATGACCCAAGAAGCCGCCATCCCCCTCACCGAGGACACCCTTGCACCCGGCACGGAGCGCACGCTGGCCATCCTCGAACTCCTCGGCCGCCATCGCGCCGGCCTCAGCCTCACCGAGATCGCCCGCGAGCTCGACCTGCCGGTCAACTCCGTCTTCCGCATCACCGGCACCCTGCACAGCCGCGGCTACCTCCAGCGCCGCGAGGACGACAAGCGCTTTGTCCTGACCAACAAGCTCTTCGACCTCTCCCGCCCCCAGGTGCGTGAGAAAAGCCTCGTCGTCTGCGCCTTGGAGTCGCTCAAATGGCTGCGCGACGAATCCGGCGAGACCACCCAGCTCCTCACCAGCGTGAACTACAAGATGACCGTGCTCGAGCAGTGCATCTCCTCCCAGCCGATCAAGGTCAGCAGCACCGTCGGCCTCCAGGTGCCCATGTATTCCTGCGCCCCCGGCAAGGCCGTCCTCGCCCACCTGCCTGACAGGGAGCTTGAGGCCTTCTTCGCAAACGTGAAGCTCAGGCAGTTCACCTCCACCACCCTCGCCACCCGAGGCTCGCTCGAGGCCGACCTCGCCAAAAACCGCAAACGTGGTTATGCCACCGACCTCGCCGAGGGCCTTGAAGGCATCCACTGCGCCGCCGCTGCGGTGCTCGACGAATACCGCTACCCCGTCGCCGCCGTCACCGTCATGGCCCCCAGCTTCCGCGTGAAGCGCGACCAGTTCGAAAAGCTCGGCCGCCTCTGCATCCAGGCCGCTGAAACCATCACCCGGAGGCTCCTGGCATGAAAAGACGCCTCCTTGCGGTCCCCGCCCTCCTTTGCAGCTCTGCCATGGCTGCACCAACTCCGCAACAGCTCGACTTCTTCGAGTCCCGCATCCGCCCCATCCTCGCCCAGGAATGCTACGAGTGCCACAGCACCGCCACCAAGCAAAAAGGCGGCCTTCTCCTCGACTCCCGCCCCGGCTGGCAGGCAGGCGGTGACTCCGGCGACGCCATCAAGCCCGGCGATCCAAAAAACTCGCTCCTCTTCCAAACCCTCCGCCACGAGCACGAAGACCTCAAAATGCCAAAAAACGGCGCCAGGCTCGACGACAAGGCCCTCGCTGACTTCGAGCGGTGGATCCGCGACGGCGCCCCCGATCCACGCGATGCACCTCCGAGCAAGGAGCAGGTCGAAAAGGAAACGGCCTGGTCCGCCACGCTTCAACGCCGCAAGCAGGAGTGGTGGGCGTTTCAGCCGATCCGAGTTTCAAGTTCCAAGTCTCAAGTTTCAGGTTCCGCCCAACATGAGCCGAGCGAAGCGAGACAGACGACCGCAGGGAGCCCGCAGGGGAGCGTAGCGAATCAAACTTTAAACCTGAAACCTGAAACTGCTTCCATCGACGACTTCATCGACGCCGAACTGAAAAAACAAAACATCCCCGCCGCACCATCTGCTGACCCCGCCGCCCTCCGCCGCCGCATCAGCTACATCCTCACCGGTCTCCCACCATCGGACTCGTCCGACAAGTCCGACCCGTCAGACCAAATCAATACGCTTTTAAACTCCCCCGCCTATGGCGAAAAATGGGCCCGCCACTTCATGGACTGGGTCCGCTATGCCGAGTCCTACGGCTCCGAAGGCGACCCCGCCATCCCCTACGCCTGGCGCTACCGCGACTACCTCATCCGCGCCTTCAACGACGACGTCCCCTGGCCCCAGCTCGTCAAAGAAGCCATCGCAGGCGACCTGCTGCCCAATCCACGCCTCAAAAACGACCTCAACGAAAGCGCCGTCGGCATCGCCCAGCTGCGCATGGTGCTGCACGGCTTCTCACCCGTCGACTCCCTCGATGAGATGGTCACCTTCACCGACAACCAGATCGACACGGTCACAAAGGCCTTCCAGGCCCTCACCGTCAGCTGCGCACGCTGCCATAACCACAAGTTCGACGCCATCAGCCAGACCGACTTCTACGCCCTCTACGGCATCTTCACCAGCACCCACCCCGCCGTCATCGACGCCAACGCCCCCGGCACCGGAGATGCCATCCGCGCCGAACTCCAAAAACTCAAAACCGAAATCAAGACCACCCTCATCACCGACTGGCTCTCCAAACTCCCGTCGGACAAGTCCGAAAAGTCCGTCCCGGCCGACAAAAAGCCCGCCTTCACCTTCCACGGCCTCCCCCGCTCCCAACCCGGCGAATTCACGCTCCACGACAACACCCTCCACATCCACCCCGGCGGCTACATCTCGAACACCCTCACTCAAAAAGACCGCGCCGTCCTCTTCACCGACCGCTTCCTGTGCAAAGGCGGCACGCTCTGGTTCCGGGTCGCCGGAAACGGCGGCGTGAAGGCCAAGTATGTCGTGCAGAACTACCCTCGCACCGGCACCATCCACAAAGCCGTCGAACTCAAGGACGCCAAAGACGAAAAACTTGCCTGGCGCAGCCTCGACCTCGAATTCTGGAAAGGCGACGAAATCTTCCTCCAGCTCACCACCGCCGCCGACATGCCTGCGGAGCACAAGACGGACTCACCTTCCTGGTTCGCCCTCAACGACGCCGTCATCACCAAAGATGCCACCGCGCCACCCGCTCCCAATGCTTCCAAGGCATCGCCTCGCCAACTCGTCACTGCGTGGCAAACCAACACCCTCACCGATGCAGAAGCCGAGGCCCTCGACGCCCTCATCCAATCCAAACAACTCTCACTCGACTCCATCACGCCATTACTCCATCGCTACGCTGACCTCGAAGCCAGGCTCCCGCTTCCCACCCGCGTTCCCGGCGTGATCGAGGCCGATGCCAAGGACGCGCCGCTCTTCACCCGTGGCGATCACAAACAGCCCGCCGGGCTTGTTTCGCGTCGTTTCCTCGAAGCGCTCGATCCCAAACCCTTCGCCACGAAGCAAAGCGGCCGTCTTGAACTCGCCGAGCGCATGGCAGACATGAAAAACAATCCGCTTACCGCCCGCGTCATCGTGAACCGTCTCTGGCATCACGTCTTCGGCCGCGGCATCGTCGCCAGCGTCGACAACTTCGGCAAGCTCGGCGACCTCCCGACCCATCCCGAGCTGCTCGACTTCCTCGCCCAGCGCTTCATCGACTCCGGCGGCAGCATCAAAAGCCTCCTTCGCGACATGTTGATGTCGAAGACCTTCCAGCGCGCCTCCGGCAACAACGTGAGCGATCCCGAAAACAAGCTCCTCAGCCACTGGAGCACCCGCCGCTTCGAAGCCGAGGCCATCCGTGACTCCATCGTCACCCTCTCCGGCCGACTCGATCCCACCCTCTATGGCGAGTCCGTCGGCAGCGGCGATGAGCGACGCAGCATCTACGTCAAAGTCATCCGCAACTCGCTTCCGCCCTTCCTCACTACCTTCGATGCCCCCGTGCCCTTCGCCACCCGCGGCAAGCGCGACTCCACCAACGTCCCCGCGCAATCGCTGACCTTGCTCAATGATCCCAACGTCATCGACTGGGCACGCAGTTGGGCTCTACGCACCCTCAACGATCTCAAAGACCGCCCCGACGACCTCCGCATCCGCCAGATGTTCCGCGAAGCTTTTTCCCGCGAAGCCACCGACGACGAGATCAAACAAAGCCAGGCCTACCTGACCTCCCTCCAAGCCGAAAGCGCCCAACAAGCCCAAAAGCTCTCCCAACAAGAAAACCAACTCGCCGCCCTCAATCGCCAAATCAGCGCCATCCTCGAGCCCGCCCGCCAAAAACTCCTCCAAGCTCGTCCTTCCGTCACTTCAGTCTCTTCCGTCCCTTCCCCACTTGCCGAATGGACCTTCGATGACCTCAACGACACCCATGGTAAACTGCCGCTCAAGCTCACCGGCAATGCCCGCCTCGAAAACGGAGCCCTCGTCGTCGATGGCCAGTCCATGGCCGAAAGCGGTTCGCTGCCAAAAACACTCACCGCGAAGACCCTCGAAGCCTGGGTGCAGCTCGATGACCTCAAACAGCAAGGCGGCGGCGTCATCACCGTGCAGCACAAAGATGGTGGCTTGTTCGATTCACTCGTCTTCGCCGAAAAAACACCCGCGCACTGGGTTGCTGGAAGCAACTTCTTCGAACGCAGCGAACTCTTCGAAGGCACCGCCGAGACCGAAGCCGCCACACGTCCCGTGCACGTTGCTGTCGTCTATCAAGCCGATGGCACCATCCGCGGCTACCGCGATGGCCAACCCTACGGCCGCACCTACCGCAAAGCCCCCGGTGCCACCTTCGAATCCAACGAGAGCCAGATCCTCCTCGGCTGCCGCCACGCCAAGCCCAGCGGCAACCACGGCCTCCGCGGTCGCATCTACCGCGCCCGCCTCTACGACCGCGCCCTCACGCCCGAGGAGATCGCCCAGACCGCCCACATCGAAGCCAACACCCTTCGCGAATCCGACATCCTCGCCGCCCTCACCGAGACGCAGCGCCAGCAACTCAATGCTCTCCAATCCCAACGTGACACCATGAATCAAGCCCTCGAAGCCGCCCGCACGGCGATGAGCAGCGATGATCCCAAAGTGCAAGCCTGGACGAGCCTCGCACAGAGCCTCATCAACTTGAAGGAATTCATTTATCTTCGATGAAAGCACTCTCAACCATCGCGCCAGCGACATGGACTGCGGCAGCCTGCTGCCGCTTTCGGGTGTGGCAGCCCTGCTGCCGGGAGAACGCCTCCTTGCCACCAGCGCCAGCAGGGCTGGCTTGCGAAAAGCGGCAGCAGGGCTGCCGCAGTCCACACCCTTCAACTGCCCTCTCATGAACGCCTCGCCTTCCCGTAGATTCGACTGGCAGTCGAATCCCAATCACCCAGCGGCTTCGATTGCCAATCGAAGCTACAGCCGCCGCGCCCTCCTCTCCCGCGCCTCCACCGGCTTCGGCATGGCCGCGCTCGCTGGTCTCATGCAGGAAGAATCCCAAGCCGCACTCGTGAACCGAGCCAAGCGTTTCGCGCCCAAGGCACGCAGCGTGATCTTCCTCTACATGAGCGGCGGCGTGTCCCACGTCGATTCCTTCGACCACAAGCCGATGCTCAAGAAGTTCGAGGGCAAGCCGATGCCGGTGGCAGTCAAAAAGACGCAGTTCAACAACAACGGCACCGTTCAGCCCTCGCACTGGGACTTCAAACGCTACGGCCAGTCCGGCATCGAGGTGAGTGATCTCTTCCCGCAGATCGGCGGCGTGATCGATAACATCTGCCAGCTCCGCAGCATGACGGCGAAGTTCAGCGAGCATGCGCAGGGGAACTTCTTCATGCACTCCGGCTTTCCCTTCCTCGGCTTCCCCAGCGCCGGAGCCTGGACGAGCTATGGCCTCGGCAGCGAATCACGCGACCTGCCCGGCTACGTCGTGCTGCAAAGCGGCGGCGCGACCACACCGCATGGCGGCGTGGGGCTTTTCAGCAATGGCTTCCTGCCCGCGCAGCACCAGGCCAGCATCGTGAAGGCCGATGAGGCCGAAGCCGTCGCCAACATCCGCCCGCGGCAGCCGCAGGACCTTCAGCGCCGCCAGCTCGACTTCATCGGCGCGATGGACCAGCGCTTTGCCAGCGCCACGCAGCATGACACGCACATCGAAGCCGCCATTTCGAACTACGAGATGGCCTGGCGCATGCAGGCCGCCGTGCCCGACCTCTGCGACATCTCCGGCGAGAGCGAGGCGACGAAAAAGCTCTACGGCCTCGACGATCCCGAGCCGAAAAAAGCCGCCTACGCCCGTCAGTGCCTGCTCGCCCGCCGACTCGTCGAACGTGGCGTGCGCTTCATCGAGCTCAGCACGCTGGCCTACAACCTCGGCGGCGGCAATGCGGCCAATCCTTGGGACCATCACGGCGCGATCAAGGAAGGCCACGGCAAGATGGCGAACCAGGTCGACCAGCCCATCGCCGCGCTCATCAAGGACCTCAAAGCCCGCGGCCTGCTCGACAGCACGCTCATCGTCTGGGCCGGCGAATTCGGTCGCACGCCCTTCGCCCAGGGGACCAACGGCCGCGACCACAATCCCTACGGCTTCACCGTCTGGATGGCCGGCGGCGGCGTCAAAGGCGGCCACATCTACGGCGCGACGGATGAGTTCGGCTACAATGCCACCGAAAACGTCTGCACCGTCTATGACATGTGGGCCACCGTGCTTCACCTCATGGGCCTCGACCACGAACAGCTCACCTACCGCTTCGGCGGCCGCGATCTCCGGCTCACCGATGTGCACGGGAATGTGCTGCGAGAGATCATCTCCTGACCGCGCTGAACCAAAAGTGCAACTTCAGGACCGGCGCCGGGAGATGCGCTCAGCGGAAATAACCCGTCACCTTCAGCCTGCGGCCGAAGATCCTGTCACCTGCGGCCACATAAAGGATGTCGTGGTCCTTGCCGGCAAACTCGCAGCTGACCACCTTGCCGTCCGCCACCGGCTTCGCGATGATGCCGGCAAGACGGCCCGCAGGATCAAACACCTGCACACCGAGCTCGGTGGTGACGAAGATCCGCCCCTTGGACTCTGTGGTCGCTCCGTCGCCTGAAGCCGTTTCCTTGCCCACGGGAAGCCACATGGTCATGAAGGGCGCGCCGCCGGTCAGCGTGCCGTCATCCTCAATCCTCCAGGCCCAGACATGCCTGCCGCCATGCTCGGAGACAAACAGCGTGCGCTCATCCGGAGAGATCGTGATGCCGTTCGGCTTCGCCACCCTGCCCTGGTCTGCGATGATGTGCTTCCCGTCCTTGGTGACAAGGTGGATCATCTGCGTCGGAGTCTCCGTAAAATAGACATGCCCGGCCTTGCTGACGACGAGGTCGTTGCATTTCACACCCGTGAGCAGCACCTGCACCTCGCCCTTCATGGTGATGGCGATGATGCGCTGCTCCTTGTTGTGGCAGGCGTAGAACCTTCCGTCCGGACCGATCTGAAGACCGCTGATTCCCGGCAGGCTGTCGAGAAACAGGTCCACCTTGCCGGTGCCGGCATCCAGCTTGTGGATGCCTTTCCCGGCCTTCACATCCGTGAAGAAGAGGTTGCCATCGGCATCCACGCAGAGGCCGTCGGTGAAGGCGTAACCCGAGGCCGCCTCCTTCCAGGGCTCGGCATCGGAAAGATATTCATGCAGGGAGGTGTCCTGGGCGCAGACCGGGGCCAGGAGGGCGAGAAGAAGGAGCAGGGGCTTCATGGTGGATGCGGTGTGTCGGGCGAGGGTGGATGGATCGGCACCAGCAGTCACTTTCTCCACAGCCAGCGCAGAGTGTCGGGCAGCAGGGCCGCGCCATGCCTGCCGTTGTGCGTGCCTTCCCCGAGGACGAACTGGTAATCATAACCGGCAAACTTGAGCGCGGCGGCCATGTCCTCGTTGGCCAGCGGCCAGTTGCCGAACTGGTTGTCGAGGTCGTTCCTGCCGTCCTGGAGAAACACCCGCAACGGCTTCCTGTCGGTCTTGCGGATCAGCGCGGGATAGACATGACCGCCCCGGATGTTGGTGAAGCTGCCGATGTGGCTGATCACCTTGCGGAAGGCGTCCGGCCGTTCCCAGGCCACGGTGAAGGCGCAGATGCCGCCGCTGCTGTTGCCGCAGATGGCACGCTGGCCGGGATCGCTGGTGAGGTTGTAGTCCTTGGCCACGGCGGGCAGAATCTCCTCCAGCAAAAACCGGGCATGCAGGTCACCCAGCGAATCATACTCAAAGCTGCGGTTGCTGCGCGGCTTGTCCTTCGGGTCTGCCGTCGGGAAGACACCAGGCTGGATGAAGATGCCGAGGGTCACGGGCATCTCACCGCGGGCGATCAGGTTGTCGAACACCACAGGCGCACGAAACTGCCCGTCACGCTTCACAAAGCCGCCGCCATCGCAGAACACCATCACCGCGGCCGGCTTGTCCTTGGTATATTGGGCGGGAACATAGATCCACCAGTCACGCGTGGTGCCGGGATAGATCTTGGAGTCCTTCCAGGGCGGCATCTGAATGACCCTGCCCTGCGGCACGCCGGGCTGCTCCTGGGAATCCTTGCCCAGCACATATTGATCATCCTGGGGCGCGGCGAGAAGCGGCATGCCGCAGGCAAGTGTGACAAGGAGGAGGAAGAATCGGCGAGGCATCGAAGTCATGGGAGCCTTTCAAAACGTGGCTCGGCCGGACATGTTGCATCCTCCGGGCCCGGCAGAACTCACGGCACCGTCATCCTCGCCGCGAGCTTCACCGCCTCAACCAGGCTCCTGCCGCTGGCCCTGCCCTGCCAGGCAATGTCGCAGGCGGTGCCATGATCGACGCTGGTACGCGGCACGGGCAGCCCCAGCGTGGTGTTCACGGCCGTGTCAAAGGCCAGCGCCTTGAGCGGAATGAGCGCCTGATCATGATACATGCAGACGTAGGCGTCCACCGCACGCCTCTTCGCGGCGATGAAGGCGGTGTCCGGTGGCAGCGGTCCCTCCACCTGCATGCCGGCGGCCCTGGCGGCGGTGATCGCCGGGGCGATGACGGACTCCTCCTCGCCACGACCAAACAAACCATGCTCCCCTGCGTGCGGGTTGAGGCCGCAGACCGCGATCCTGGGAGCCCGGCCCTTCACCCGGCGCACCGCATCGTGGGTGAGCTCGATGACGTCCTGAATCCGGCGTGTGCTGAGAGCCGGAACCACGTCCTGGTAACCGATGTGGACGGTGACCAGGCTGCAGATCATCTCCTCCGAGAAGAAGGTCATGCAGGAGCGTTCAGCGGCCATCTTTTCGGCAAACATCTCCGTATGCCCCGGATAGGTGATCCCGGCGGCATGCAGCGCCTCCTTGTTCAGCGGCGCCGTCGCCACGGCGGCCACCTGGCCGGCAAGCGCGGCCTCGATGGCCTTGTTGACATAGCGAAAGCCTGCGGCTCCGGTCCTCGCGCTGACCCTGCCGGGCTCGAAGCCGTCGGCGTCAAACCCGAACAGGTCCAGCACCGCAGGTTCGTCCAGCGAACCGAATTTTTCCGGCCACTCAATCTCGCTGAGGATGCGGCGGGGGGCCGGAAGTCCTGTCTGACGGGCGCACCTCGCCAGCAGCCGGGCGTCCCCGAAGACCACGGGCACGGCAAGCCCGCGCACTTCTTCGTTCGCGAGCAGCTGGAGGCAGATTTCAGGGCCGACCCCGGCAGGGTCTCCCATGGTGACGGCAAGGATCGGCCGGGACATTCGATGCAAGGGATCAGGTGATTGACGGTCTCACTTCACCTTGAAGAGCTCGACGTCGAAGATCAGCGCCTCGTTCGGGCCGATGTCGCGTCCTGCGCCACGCGGGCCGTAGGCCAGGCGCGAGGGAATGAAGAAGCGGAACTTCGCGCCTTCCTTCATCAGCTGCACACCCTCGGTCCAGCCGGGGATGACGCGGTTCAGCGGGAACTCAATGGTCTGGCCGCGGCGGTAGCTGCTGTCGAACACACGCCCGTCGATCAGCGTGCCCTCGTAATGCACCTCCACGATGTCAGTGGCCTTGGGGCTGCGGCCGGCACCCTCGGTGATGACCTTGTATTGAAGGCCGCTGGCGGTGACGACAACACCCTCCTTTTTGGCGTTGTCTTCGAGGAATTTTTCACCTTTGGCGAGGGCGATGTCTGACATGGAATGGGTTGGGCAAGGGGTTTCGGGGGGCGAAGGCTAGCAGCAGGACGGATGGAGGCAAGCACAAGACCGCCGACCCCTGCCATGTGAATTTTCCTGATTGCAAACCTTGTTCGTCTCCGCGACCCCAGGTCATGTCCTTGCTGAAACGATTCGAAGTCTGGGTGCTCATCCTCCTCGCCGCAGGAGCGGGTCTGTGGGTGGCGCTGGACCAGCCCGCCGAGGAGGGCGACCCCCGTCCATTGGAGGAGGGGCAGGCCTCCGAGGAGCCTGCGCTGGTCATCCATCGCTGCACCCTGGAACGCGACTACGGCAACGCGCGGCTGGACATCGAGCTGCGCTACCGCAACAGCAGCCCCAGGCCCCTGGTTCTGCAGCCGCCGGACGTGAGGCTGCTCACCCGTGACGGGCGCGAGGTGCCGTCGTTCATCCTGCCTGTGGAAAAGCCGCCCCAGATCGCCCCCCGCACCGCCCAGAGCGTACGACTCCGCTACTGGCTGGAGGCCGCCCATCTGAAGGGCGGGCTGAGCCTCGACATCCGGGGCAGCAGGGCTGACGTGAAATCCGACGCCGCCCTCGACCTCGAAAAGCTGGAAAACCGCAAGCCCAGGACCTGGCAGGGCGTCATTCAGTGAACCACCCCCTCACTTCACCACCGGAAGCGACTGGATGAAGAGGGAGTAGAACTCGTTTTCCTCGGCGCTTTCACCGTCCGCCTCCAGGATGGACTTGAGAATTTCGGCGGCCTCCTTCTGCACGCTGCGGCTGGAGAAAAGGGCTGCGCGTTCGTTCATGTAGTCGAACACGCTTTCATCATTCTCCGCCACCTCACGGGCCCGGGCGAAGGATTCCTCGATGAAGAGGTCCTTGGGATACTCGGACTTCCACCCTTTCTTCACAAACGCCTGCTTCAGGAGGTCCTCTTCGGCGAGTGAAACATGGGCGTCGGCATAGATGGAAAGGGCGAGTAGGTCGAAGAGCGCTTCGCGTTGCGGCTGGGTCATGGTGATTGCATCTTCATCCGACTAAAACCACGATGTCGATGCTGAAAAAACACTTATTTTTGCGCCCGCGCCCAAGGATGAGGCGCTAGTTTTCCCTGAGGCTTCGGCGGAAGTCCACGATGCCCTCGCGCAGGCTGAACAAGCCACTCCTCCATGTGCCCAAAAGCTCCTCATGACGGGCGTGCGCAGGAAGCATTTCAAGCTGCTGAAGGGCTGCGAGGGCTTCGTTGATCCAGTTGAGGCAGCGCTTGCTCACCGCCAGCGCATAGCCGGTGTCGATGTCGATCTCCGCATCAGGCCTGCGCCCAAGCACGCCGATGGCGGCCGCCAGCTTGCCCGAAACCTGCATGACGTTGCCGAGAAAACGGGTCAGCGGATCGTCCGGCGCAGCTTCGGATGAATTCCCCAGCCCCGCACGCCTGGCATCCTCGCAGATCCGGACGACCAGTTCACGTGCCTGACGACCGAGAGGATGTTCCTGAGCCTTGTGACGCACGGAGGCTGCTTCAGCCGCCTCATCCAGCCTGCCCTCACCTCCGCTCTCCTCCTCCAGGTCTTCCGCAAAGCCATGGTTCAGCGTCTCCATCCACTCCCTGCGGCGCTGTTTTTCCGGCGAGTCCGCGCTGGAAGGCTCCACCCCTTCCTGGGCGTCGGCCAGGTCCTCGATGAGATGATCCCAGCCCATGACGAAGGCGATCTTCTGCTCCGACTCCTCGTCCTCCTCATATTTGTCATGAGCCTCGAGGCTGGCGTCGGTGAGCCGGTCGGATGCCTTGAGCTGCTCCTCCCACTTTTCCTCGGTGAAATCCTCCGGGCGCAGCTCGTCATCGCGCCCCGCAGCCTCGTCCCGGGACGGACGCTGGATCACGGCGGCAAGATGCTCCCTCATGGCATGCATGTTGGCCATCCTCTGCGCGGCCTCCTCATCCTCGTCCATCTGCCAGCGGTGCTCGACCACCTCGATCTGGAAGTCGGTGCTTTCCACCACGCAGCGGCCGAACCCTTCCATGAACCATTCGAGGTAGAAGCAGCTGCGCATCTCGGTGGGCATCTCATGGACGCGCCGCTCCCGGTAGGCCTGCTTCCACTCCTCCTCCGGCACGGCGAACACCTTGACCTTGCGTGAGGCGGTGATGTCACCCACCTGCCCCGTCTGGACGCCGGATCCTGGCGGAACCGCAGGCTGAGGCCGCGGGCTTGGATTCAAGAAACGCAGCCTGCTCCCCGCGATGTCCCGCCAGGCATCCCCCTGCAGGTCCAGAAGGATCGGCTCGTCACGGTCCATCACCTCCAGCCGGACCATCACACGGCCGCGCTCCGTGTTGTCCAGCTCGCCGCAGATCACGGCTTGATCAAATCTCCAGGCCATGCGCGATGTATGATGGAGACGGTTTGGGAAGCAAGAACGAAGGCGGATGAACTTTCAGGATGCAGCCTTCGATCATGCGGCGAGATTTGCAGATGCCCGCCCAGATCAGCCCGTTCCAGGACAGCCCTTCCGCGCGTGCGGAACTGGTGCCTTTCCTGATGCGGCAGTTCCAGGGAGAAGGCGCCTGTGATGCGGACCAATGGCTGCGCCGGCTTGCCTACTGGTGGGACGAAAACCCTTTCGCAGACGCCCATCCATGCAGGGGCTGGCTGCTTCGGGACGCCGGTGTCGTCGTCGGTTTTCTCGGCGTCATCCCGACACTGTATGAAGACGCCTGCGGCACGCCGGTCCCGGGCCTGATCGCCACCTCCTGGGCCGTGGCCGAAGCTCATCGTCATGCCGCCCTGCCGATGGGCATGATGCTGCAGCGCGCCGGCCGCGACTGCGTGATGGTGGATTCCACGCCAAGCCCTGAGGTGCGCAGGCTGCTGCAACACTGGGGCTGGACCGCGCAAACCCAGGTCAGGCACAGCCTCGTCTGGCGCGGCGCCCTGGGCGGCATCCTGGCCGGCATCGGCGGCCACGCGCCCTGGCCGCCGCGCGCAGACCGGAGGATCGTCTCGGACCCCCGCCTGGTGACCCGGATTGCTCCAGCGCCCACCCCCGGCCGGCTGCAGAAGCACGTCACCCCCGGATACCTGAGCTGGTATGTGAAGTCGCCGATGCGCGAGCATCATTTCCTCGCCGTCATCGACACCGGCGGAGCCCTGTCATCCTACCTGGTCATGACACGCCGCAGCCTCCGGGGAATCCCTTCCTGGATGGTTGTCGACTGGTTCACCACGGAATCAACCCATGAGGAGCTTCATGCCCTGGTCTTCCATCTGATGGATCATTCACCCGGCGCTCAGCATGCCTGGAGGCCCTTCATCAGCCTCCCTTCCTTTCCGGACGATGATCCCTGGAAGGGCCTGCCGGTCTTCTTCAGCCGTGAGGAAGCCGTCTGCCACCATCACTGGATCCCCTCATGTCTGGCGGCCTCACCGGTCAGGCATGTGATCGGCGAAGGTGACTGGGGGCTATGAAACCAGCGCCAGCACGTCGGCGGGCGTCGCAAACGAATCCGCCCTGATCCTGTCGTCGGGGATCGTCACGCCAAACTCCTGCTCCAGGGTCATCAGCAGGTCGATCGACTGGAGCGAATCCAGCCCCAGCCTGCCAAGCTCGGCGTCCATGGCAAGAGGCGCCCCCTCCGGCAGAAGCCGCAGGAAGGGACGAAGCAGGTTCAGAAGTTTTTGTTCGGCGGTCATTCGGCAGCAGGGGGATCAGGGGGATGACTTGGCGGCAAGCAGGGCATGGCCGTGATTCATACGCCAGGCCTCGGCCTCCCGGCCGCCTTCATGCGTCACCTCAACGGGCGGTGCATGGCTGAGAAAACCGAGAAGGCTGGCCGTCAGGCCGTAGGCGCCCACGTTGGGGATGCCCACCAGGTCGCCCGGCTGCACCTGGGGAATCCTGACGCCACGCCCCAGGGCGTCGAGCGGCGTGCAGAGAGGCCCGACCAGGTCCACCATCATCATCGGTTCGGCCGTGACATCGCGGCCCAGGTTCACCACGGTCAATGCGCCACGCGGCACACGCCCCAGCCCCGCCATGCCGCCGAGATGATGAATGCCGGTGTCGAGGATGACAAAGGTGCGGCCTGGAAAGGCCTTGATGTCCAGCACGCGTGCAATGAGCCAGCCGCTGCCCGCGCAGAGGCGGCGCCCGGATTCAAACCAGAGCTCCGCCCCCCGCCGGGCGAAGGCCGACGCCTGCCACACCTCGTCCAGCTTCTCCCTCAGTCCGTCCAACGGCGCAGGTGCCAGGTCGTTCGCATACGGCCAGGGAAAACCGCCGCCTGCATTGACGATGCGGGATTGAAAGCCCAGCGCCTCCTCGACCCTTTGCGCACATTCGAGGGCGCGCCGCGTGTTCGTCACCAGGGCCTCCACGCCGGCGACCTGCGTTCCAAAATAAACATGCACTCCGGCCAGCTGCAGCCCCGGCTGACGGACCAGGCCTCGCGCCTCCGGAGCCAGCAGCAGCGGTTCGGCAAAGCCAAACTGGCTCTCCACGCCGCTCATCGCCAGGCGTGCGTCGGGGGCGTCCTCCGGATTCACCCGCAGCAGCACCGCCGCCTCGCATGAATGCCGCAGGCAGGCGGCGGAAAGGCAGGCGAGGTCACGCAGGCTCTCAGAGGAGAAAAGCCGCACGCCGGCCGTCAGCGCCGCCTCCAGCTCCGCCTCCGTCTTGCCCGGCCCGCCGAACAAAATTTGCTCACCCGTGAACCCCGCCGAAAGCGCGGCGCCCAGCTCGCCCGCCGACGTCACCTCCGCCCTCGCCCCGCATTCGCGCAACCGCCGGGCGACGGCGGGCAGCGGGTTGGCCTTGAAGGAATAACAAACTGACGATCCTTCCGGCAGGGCGGAGAAAAGCTCGGCGGCGCGATTTGTCACCTCCCCCAGGTCATAGGCGTAGAGGGGCGTGCCATGACGCAGGGCCAGGGTCCGGGCAAGGCCTGCATTCATGCGGTCCCGTCCTCCAGCAGGGCGCGCAGGGCCTTGCGGTCAACCTTTTGGTTGGCCGTGCGCGGCAGTTCGGGCAGGACGACCAGCCGGTCGGGCACCTTGGCGGCCTCCAGAAGCCCGGCGAGCCCGGAAAGGATCACCGCATCATCAGGACGGCCGCCGGTCAGCGTGACGAAGAGGCAGAGCCTGTCCCGCGCCTCGTCCTTGATGCAGCCGGCGGCGGACACCTGGTCAAGGCGACACGCGGCCTCCTCAATCTCCACCGGGCTCATCCGATGCCCCTTGTGCTTGATCATGAAGTCACTGCGCGCATGAAAATGGATGAACCCTCCGGCGTCCACGGAGCCAAAGTCACCCGTGACCAGCACCCGCGTGCCGTCGGGCATGAAGCGGTAGCGCTTCGCCGTCTCGTCGGGCGCGCGCCAGTAGCCCAGGCCGACATGCGGCCCCTTCACCATCAGCTCACCCACCTCGCCGGCCGGCAGCCGGGCGCCCTCCGGGGACTCCGCCCACACCTCCGTTCCATCCAGCGCACGCCCGACGCTGCCCTCATGGGCGTCCAGCTCCTCGGGCAGCAGGATGGAGACGCGCTTGCATTCCGTGAGGCCGTACATCGGAAAGACCTGCGCCCCGGGGAACAGCCTCTGAAGCTGGCGGACATGCGTGACGGGAAGGTGGTCGCCCGTGTTGCTCAGCAGGCGCAGCCTTGGAAGCTCCACCGGCCGCCACGACTGCATCTTGATCAGGCCTGCAAACAGGCTGGGCACGCCGGGCAGCACGGTGATTTCATGACGCGCAAGCAGGCGGGGCAGCTCAGGCCCGGCCATCTCGGGCCGCCCAACCAAAAGCGCCGCACCTGTCATCATCGCATAGAAGACCTGGTAGAGGCCGTAGTCGAAGGCCATGGGCAGGAAGACGCCGATGCGGTCGTCCTCACGGTAGCGGAGCCGCTCCATGATGGCCCGGGTGACAAACGCCACGTTGGCATGGCTCAGCATCACGCCCCGGGGGGCTCCCGTGGAGCCGGAGGTGAAGACCAGGAACGCCAGCCCATCACCACCGGCCGGTTCAGGCAGGGCGGCGGGACTGGAGCGGCTGAGCGCCTCATAATCCTCCTCGATCACCAGTGTCCTGGCCGGTCCGCACCCGGGCCGGAGATCACGACGCGCCTCCGCAAGGAGGATGAGCGACGGCTCGCACTGCTTCACAATGCGCTCAAAGGCCAGAGGGGTGATCTGCGGGCTCAGCAGCGAAAAAACCGCGCCCGCCCGGCTGGCGGCCAGGCTCAGGAGCGGCAGCTCAATGCGATTTTCAGAGACGATCAGCACGCGGTCGCCCGGCTGCACGCCGAGCGAGATCATGCCGGAGGCGAGCTGGTCCACCAGAAGCCCGGCCTCCCGATAGGAAAGTGCGCCCGTTTCCCCCAGCAGAAAAGGCCGCCCGGGATGACGGGATGCGGCCTGGATGAGGAGATCGGACAGATGAACCATGCGAGGCGGCAAATGAACGCCCTAACCATTCTCGGATCAAGGGTCATCCCTGTGGCGGATGCCGCCACATTCAATGCCGGCGCGGCCCCCGGCGTGTCTCCTGCCTGACAAACAGGGGCTCCAGGTTCTCACGGATCCATGCAAACGCCGCCTCCATGCCCTCACGCATGTAGATCACCCCGATGTCCGCCTCCACCCGCGTCGGATTGCCCACGCAGTTCAGGAACTGGTTGCAGGTGAAGCGCGTCTTCATCTCCGCATCCACCGCGCCCTGGCGCTCCAGAACCCAGGAACGGACGTAGAGTTCGAGCACGGCATCCCCGATCCAGGCATCCTGGCGAAGTTTTTCCAAAGCGTCCCGTGCATCGGCCATGATCGCTCCTTGCAGCAGGATGCGACGTTCCGCCAGCGGTTCGATGCAGCCGCCGAACTTGCCCGTCGCACCTGCTTGACCCCGCCGCCCTCCGCGTCTCACCTCCGGCGACAACCGTGCATCCGCCCCTCGCCAACCTCTCCCAGCTTTCCGACCGCAAAAGAAACGGCCCTCCCCTCTCGGTGCTGACCGCCTACGACTACCCGGCCGCCCGCCTGCTGGATGAAGCCGGGGTCGACCTGCTCCTCGTCGGCGACTCCCTCGGCATGATGGTCCTGGGCCTGCCGGACACGACCGGCGTGACCATGGAGATGATGATTCATCACACCGCCGCCGTACGCCGTGCCGTGAAGCGCGCCCCGGTCATCAGCGACCTGCCCTATCATGCCTATGAAACTCCCGAACAAGCCCTGGCCAACGCCCGCCGGCTGGTCGAGGCGGGGGCCGACGCCGTGAAGCTGGAAGGCGGCGTGGACTTCGTGCCGCAGGTGCGGGCCATCGTCGGGGCAGGCATCCCGTTTGTCGGCCACATCGGCATGCTGCCGCAAAGCGTGAAGGAGGAGGGCGGCTACAAAAAGAAGGGCCGCACCCCGGAGCAGGCGGAAAAGCTTCTGCAAGACGCCCTCGCGCTGGATGAAGCAGGAGCCGCCGCCATCGTGCTGGAAAGCATGGTGCCTGACGTGGCCTCGGACATCACCCGGCGCATCAGGGCCACCACCATCGGCATCGGCGCAGGCTCCGGCACCGACGCCCAGGTGCTCGTGCTTCACGACCTCATCGGCGCCTTTCCCTGGTTCCGCCCGCCCTTCGCCACGGCACGAGCGGACGTGGCCGCTGAAATCTCCCGGGCCGCCCGTGAGTACATCACGGCCTGCCAGGCGCGCTGAGCGCAGTCACCTCATGCCGCCAGCCTTGCCTCCAGCGCATCACCCAGCGCCAGCAGCAGCGGATCACTCCACGCCGTGCCAAGGAAGGAAAAGCCCGCAGGCAGGCCCTCGACGTCACCCATCGGCAGCGTCAGGTGCGGATAGCCCGCCACGGCGGCGGGAGTGCAGGCCACCCGCACGTCGGCATCGCCCTTCTCCAGGTCAATCTTTCCTGCCGGATCATTGGTTGGGCAGATCAAGGCATCCAGCCGATGGCCTTTCAAGGCGGCGTCGATGCCTTCCGGACCGGCCAGACGGCGGGCAAGCCCCCTCGATTCCGCCGCCTCGGCAAGGGCCTCCGGCGTGCCGCGTTTCTCCGCCTCCTCAAACAGGTCCTGGCCGAACCAGGGCATCTCCTCGGCGGCATGCTCCCTGTTGAAGGCGATCAGTGCCGCCAGCGAATCAACCCTGCCTCCACGCTTCCTGAGATAGTCGTTGAGGTCGGCCCGGAACTCCGTGAGCAGCGCCCGCCAGGCAAGCCCTCCCGCCGCGCGCTGGTTCGGCAGCTCCACGTTTTCAACCACCTCGGCCCCGGCTTCGCGCAGCAGCCTCAGGACATGATCAAACCGCGACAGCACGCCGGGATGGCTTCCGCAAAGCCCGCGCACCACGCCCAGCCTCCTCCCCCGCAGGACATCGGCATGAAACAATGACAAATGCCCGCTGACCGCGCCCGGAGGCGGCGGACTTGAAAGCGGATCTTCCGGATCATGCGCGGTCATCGCGTCCATCATCAGGGCGGCGTCACGCACGGTCCTTGTCATCGGCCCGGGGGTGTCCTGCCAGTGTGAGATCGGAATGATGCCGCTGCGGCTCAGGCTTCCCAGGGTCGGCTTCAATCCGACGATGCCGCAGGCGCTGGCGGGGCTGACGATGCTGCCGTTGGTCTCCGTGCCGACGGCTGCCGCACAAAGGCCTGCCGCCACCGCCACGGCGGAACCGCTGCTGGACCCGCTGGCGCTGTGCCCCTCCCGCCTGGGATTTCGCGTCAGGCCTCCACGCGCGCTCCAGCCGCTGGTGGAGTCACGGCTGCGGATGTTCGCCCATTCGCTCAGGTTGGTCTTGCCAAAGACCAGCGCCCCGGCCTCGCGCAGCCGCCGGACGATGAAGGCGTCACGCCTCGGAGGCGGTGCATCCACCAGCGCCAGTGATCCGGCGGTCGTCAGCATGCCGTCCGCCGTCTCGATGTTGTCCTTGATCAGAACCGGTGCGCCATGCAGCAGCCCGGAGGGCCGCGCATCGGCAGGCAGCTCCCGCTTTGAATGCAGCTCGATGACCGCACGCAGCTCCGGGCCTGCGCGGTCCAGGGTGGCGATGCGTGACAAATAATGCTTCAAATAATCCGCCGCCGAAACATCGCCGGACGCAATCCGCCTCACCACCTCCGCCAGTGGGTCCGCTTCGAAAACGGCACGGCTTCTGGAGCAGGATGCAACGACGGCCAGCATTGCCCCCCCATGAAGAAAATCGCGACGTTGCATGGCGGGTGCCGCAGGTGTTCAGCTCACTTCAGCCCGCCGATCCTGCAGCCCTGCGCCGGATGCTGGGGTGTGGCGGCCGACCTGCCTGCCAGGATGGCGTCCAGGGCGTCGCGCAGGTCGCGCGTGGTGGCCGCGCGCTGGCGTTTTGTCGGCCCGAGGTAGAGGTCGTTGATCCTGCCCTTGTAGAGCACTTCGCCGCCGGGCGAGACCACGAAGGCCTCGGGCGTCGTCGTGGCGCCCAGGTGCCTGGCCAGCAGCTGCCGCCTGTCCACCAGCACCCGCGCCTTCACCTGCTCGAGGTCCGCGTGCTGAAAGGCGGTCTCGACCGTGATCTCCGAGTCCGAATGCACCAGCGCCACGGCCACCCTGCCGGAATACTCGGAGGCGACCGCGTTGATCTCCTTCATGAACGGCCGGGTGGTCGAACAAAAAGGAGAGACAAAGATAAGCAGCACGGCCCTGCATCCCCCGGCGTCAAGCGGCGCATACGACCTGCCGTCCGTCGCAGGCAGCTCGGCGGGCGGCGCGGACGAAGCCTGGACGGCCAGGCAGAGGCAAAGCAGGAGGGCTCTCAGGTGCATGGGCGGATACAAGCCCGGAAAGCGGGCTGTGAGAACCAAAAAGTCATCCCGCCGCCTGAGACGCCTGCCGGAGCGGGCCGGTTTCCTCCCGCCTGGCAAACTCCTCAGGCATCAGCAGCTCGATGTCCGCCCCCAGGTTCGCCGGGCTCAGGAAATGGTTCTCCGTCCGCTCCGCAGACTCGGCCAGCCAGGCGAAGGCCTGGTGGTAAAGACGCAGGAACCTTTCCACAAAGGGTGCGATCACCTCAGCTGAGGCTGCGGTCATCTGCGCCGAAAGCGCGCGCATGTCCACGGCGGCGCCTGGGTTCATCGAGATGTTGACCGGCTCGGGCAGCCTGCCCTGGAGCAGGTGCTCGCCAAGAGGGACAAACCTTCGGTCAGGCGTGAAGGGAAGGACCGCGCCGTCGAGCATGCCCAGGATCTGCCGGACCAGGCTGGTCATCCTGGGGACGATCGACTGCAGGGCGGTGAACACCTGGCTGTTGTCGCCCATGCCGGCGAGCCTGCCTTCCAGGGTTTGAAAGGCGAAGAACGTGGTCAGCAGCTCCCGGAAGCCGGGCAGGGCCGCAGCCATGCTTTCGTAGAGCGCGCACCAGTGCGGCAGGTCCTGACGGCGTGCACGGAGGACTTCGTCCAGCTCCTCGGGCTCGCTCCACCAGAGCAGGCCCAGCGCCGCGGCAAACCGGCTCTCCAGCCGCACTTCGTGGGCCAGCAGCGCGGACTCCATCTGCTCCATCGCCAGCTTCTGGCGCGCCGCCTCGGCCCGGAGCGACTGCGGACTGCTTTCTGCATCGCCAAACTGAACCCGTGACACCGAGTAGCCGGCGAGGCTGAGCGTGGCTGCGGCCTCCAGATCACGGCGGCGCTGCCAGGCCATGTTCCACTCGCGCAGGGCTGACTTCAGGCGGCCGCCCCATTCCTTGACCTCCTCCCGCACCTTCAGGATCTCCTCCTGAAGCTGCTGCCTGCCCGGCGACACCGCATGGGTGGCCCCCAGGCCGCACATGGCGCGCTCAGGATGGGCCAGGCCGCCGAAATAGCGGCGGATGACGAGCAGCGATTCATCCTCCCGGCGGTTCTGCTGAAACACCTCCTCCTCAGCCACCAGACGGTGCTCATGCAGCCTGACGCCGAGTTCATGCTGATAATGAACAAAGGTGACCTGCCTGGAAAGGTCGACAAAGGAGGCCAGCAGCGAAGCCGCAGGCGCCTCCCTGGGCAGATGCCCGACAACTCCCTCTCCAGAAGGCGCCTTCTCCTGGGTTGTGGCGGCGGCAGGCACTGCGTCCACGTCTCGTGCCGCCCGGGCCACATGACGCGCCATCAGCAGCGAAAGATTGTCCGGCAGCCGCTGCTGCGCGACATTGCGGCGCAGTTCCATGCAGCACACATCCCAGGCCTGATCCAGAAGACGCATCTTCGACTCCAGGGCGGACAGGGCATTCCTGCCGACCAGGTTGCGGGCGGCCGCAGCCGCACCTGAGCGCAGCCTCAGAAGCGCCAGGGCTGACACCAGTCTTGCCGCCAGGAAAAAGCAGGCAAAGGGCAGCTTTGCCAGCAGGCTCCAGCCCCTGGCCGCCGCTCGCAGCCCTTTCTTCAGGGACGCTTCCCTGCCACGCACCCGCCGCAGGTTCATCTCCCACGGTTCGTGGTCATGAAGGGCCCGGTAAAACCATGCATTCAATTCGCGCAGCAGGTGGCAGAAGGTCGTGTTCATCCCACCCGAGTTCATGGCCAGCTCCTGAACCATCAGGGCTGCCAGCTCACGCGAACTGGTCACCGAAACCACCGGCAGGCCTAGATGCATGACCACCCGGCCGGTGCTGATGCCGCCAAGCCCGCCCTTCACCGAAGTGCGGACGCCCGCCGTCGTGTCCAGCCAGATCTCCTCGACCGGCTCCAGCCCAAGATGCCAGCAAAGCTCATCCACCAGTTCAAAAACCGCCGGCTGGCTTGCTGGCGTGATCTGCAAGGCACTGCGGGAGGAACATGGACGGCTCAGCAGCGGGCGAACCATCAAAAACCAGGTCACCAGCCCTGCGGCGAGACCCGCCGCAGGCAGAAAATCCTGCCAGCACCAGGCCATGGACATGGCCATTTTACACGTCCAGAAGTGAGCCGACCATGCCCAGAACAGGGCCAGGCCCAGCAAAAGCGCACCGTAAAGAAAGGGCAGGAACAGGGTGATTCCACTGGATGCCAGCAGCAGGCCGAAATGCAGCGGCCCACGCCTGGGGGTCAGGCGCACACGCGGCTTGGCCGTTGAGGATGGAGAATCTCCAGGGGGCATTCGAAGGGCAGCAGAAAGAGGTTTAAATTATCGTATATTAATATAATTACAATAAATTAACCCAGGAATTACTGAGTCCATTTCCTGTTCCTCCAAAGGCGCATTGTCTGCTGCTCCCCAGTCCGTTAATGTGGCAAGGAAGTTGCTTGGCTTCCCCTGATCCAGGGTTAGTTCCCTGGTCGTTCACCCTAACCCAATCCTCCCATGATGCTCTACCTCAGCCGCGCCTTCGTCGAATTCGGGCCCTTCCCGGTTTCAGAACTGCTCAGCTTCCACCAGCGAGGCATCCTCAAGGAAACCGACTATGTCAGGGTCGAGGGCTCCGACGAGTGGCTGCATGTGGACGACTGGGCCGCCGAAGCGAAACCGGCACCCGAAAAGAAGCCTGCCACCAAAAAGGCCAAGCCCCAGCCCGCAGCTGCCAAAAAGCCCGCCGCTAAAAAGGCGAAGAAGACGGCCTGAGCCTTCTTCCGGGGCGTCTGAAATGAAGTCTGGCAGGGCTTAGCGCCGCCTCAGACCGCCTCACGGGTCAGCTTGCCGTCCACGAGGCGCATCGCACCGGAAGGGTTGGCGTTTTGCAACGGCCCGGGCAGGCAGTCATCCGGGAAGCCCTGATAGCAGACAGGGCGGACGAAGCGCAGGATGCTGTCCGTGCCGATGCTGGTGAAGAAGCTGTGGCTGGCAGACGGGTAAGGTCCGCCGTGATGCATGGACGGACAAGGCTCAATGCCGGTGCCGAAGCCGTTGAAGATGATGCGGCCCGCCTTGCGCTCCAGCAGCCGGATCAGCGGCGCGTATTCACGAAGATCTTCCGGCGTGCCATGAACGGCCGCCGTCAGCTGCCCCTCCAGGCTGCGGGCAAAGCGCAGCATGTCCTCCAGCGAGGCACACTCGGCCACCACGGAGCAGGGGCCAAAAACCTCGCGCTGAAGCTCCTCGGTGGACTCCAGGACATCGATCGTGGTGCTGAAAATCCGGCAGGCGGCCTGGGTGGCCTCGCTGCTGGGCTCAGCCTCGGACTGTCCCGCCAGCCTGACACCGCCCAGGGTGCTCCACACGGCCGTCCCGGCCTCATAGGTTTCACAGATGCCCCGGTGCAGCATGGTCTGAGGGGCAAACTTGGAGGCATGCTCGGACGCGCTCTGCACAAAGACGCCCAGGTCAGCCCCCTTGAGGCCAAGCACCACGGCAGGGTTGGTGCAGAACTGGCCGACGCCCATGGTGACGGAACCCACATAGGCTTCGCCGATCTTGGCGGCGCGTTCCTTCAAGGCCCTCGGCAGCAGGAACACCGGATTGATGGAACCCATCTCGGCATAAACAGGAATCGGATGCGGGCGCGCGGCGGCGATGTCCATCAAGGCACGACCGCCGCGTGTGGAGCCGGTGAAGGCCACGGCCTGCGTGATGGGATGCTGCACCAGGGCACGCCCCAGTTCATGCCCACAGCCCTGGAGCAGCGAGAAGGCGGCTTCGGGAAGGCCCGATTTTTGCAGGGCTTTCATCACGGCCCGGCCCAGCATTTCACAGGTGCCCGGGTGCGCCGGATGACCTTTCACCACCACGGGGCAGCCGGCAGCAAGGGCGCAGACGGTGTCCGTTCCCACGACACCAATGGCAAAGGGAAAGTTGCTGGCGCCAAAGACCACCACGGGGCCGATGGGCAGCATCATTTTGCGTACATCAGGCTTCGGCGCCGGGACACGGTCCGGCTGGGCGAGGTCAATGCTCAGGCCCGCCCAGGATCCTTCACGGATGAGGGCCGCGAACATCTTGCACTGGTTCACGGCACGCCCCCGCTCACCCGTCAGACGGGCCATGGGAAGCGCCGTCTCGGCATGGGCACGCTCCAGCAGCGCATCTCCCAGCGCGAGGATTTCATCCGCAATCGTCTCCAGGAGACGCGCCCGAATCTCAACCGGCGCCTGGCGCAGGGAGTCAAAGGCCCCTTCAGCGGCCTGCAACGCCTCCTCCACCTCGGCGAGGGTCGCCTCGCCAAAGCTGGGCTCCATCTTCTGGCTCGTGGCGGGATTCTCAGCCTGAAAGGGGGAGTTGTCAGCAGCGGCTTCGCGGCCGGCAATGAGGTGATGTCCGGTGATCATGGTGTGCGGAGAAAGGGTGGCGAGTCCTAGCGCGGTTGAATGCCGAGTCCAGCAAAGAACCGCTTCGACGTTGGTCCGATGCTGTAAAAAACAGGCAGCCCTTCACCCTCCACGATAGGCGCTGACCCAGTCCTTGAAGAAGATCATCTGGCTCTTCAGACGACGCTTCCGATAGATGCCCTGCCCCTCACGATCAGCGGCGGTCCCCTGCTGCGAGCTGGGCCCCGTGTTGCCTTCAATGGTCAGGATCGCGTTGCCGAGATCACGCTCAACGATGCCCGTGTGCCCGATCCGCCAGCGCCTTTCCTTGGCGATGTAGCTCATCACGCCAAAGGTGTCGGCAGGGCGGGCCAGGTATCCCGTCGCCGCACTCCAGTAGTTGCCATACACCATGTCCGAAGCCCGGGCCGAACGCGGATACAACCCGGGAAACCCTGACTGAAGGCCCACAAAATGCACAAACGCCGCACAGTAGGGCACCTGCCTGCCCTGCAGGCCGACCGCCGAAAGGATGTAGTCGATGTTCTGTCCGTCATTTTTTCCAGTCGCCTCCTTCCAACCGATGTAACGGCTGGCCGTCCACACGACGCGTCCACGCACAAAATCCATCGTCGCCACCGGATTCTGCACCGTGGCGTAGGCGGGCACCTGGTGATCATAGGCTGCGGGCAGAGGCATGCCTGGAGGAGGTGGTGTCATTGCCAACACACCAATCGCCAGCAGGCCGAGGATGCCATAATAGAAGTTCATGCATCAGCTCCCGCTCCAAGGGCCGTGATCTTGACAAAACACCAGACGAGCACGGACATGACGACAATGACAACCCAGATGCGATGAGGCGCGGGAATGTTTTTAAAGTCATTCTTGAAGCTGTCGCCGTCGATATACTCCGCCAGCGTGGGGAAGCTAAAATGGAAAATCAGCCACACTGTCAGCACGGCAAAAGAAGTTCCCAGCGCTCCGTAGATCAAAACATGCACCATGCCGAAGTCACTCACCGCAGAAGTGGGGTCCACTTTCTGGATCAAGTAAGGCACCACGCGAAAAGCAGCAAGCAGCAGCAGCCAGATCAGAACGTCATGAATGTTCTTTGTCAGAAAGCTGAGTGAAAACGGAGGCTTCTTCGGCCCAGGCCTGGGCTCAGGGGGAGAATCAGAAGCCGGAGTCATGCTCATGACTGAGCATGCTTACAAACCTGGATTATTTATTCAACCGAAAAATTAAGCAATCCTTCAGATTAACCAACAATGACGCCCTTGGCCCGGCGCTCATTTTCACGCTCAAGCAGTGGGATTTTCTCGGAAGTTTTCAACACCTGCACTCCCAGGTCGCCAATCTTGGCGAAGCTAAGGCCGTTGAAGCAGGCGATTTCGGCGGCAAGGCGGCTGAAGACATCCTCAATGCTGTGCAGGCCGTTGGAGCCTCCGAAGGCCACAACCAGGTCACGCAGGATTTCCCAGGTGTCACGGGCGTTGCCAGGGGCGTTCACAGCCTTGTTCAAGCGCTGAAGACGTCCGGTGACATTGATCATGCTGCCGCGTTTCTCGGCGTAGGCATTGCCAGGAAGCACCACATGGCTCAGTTCGGCACAGGCGTTGGCCAGGATGTGCAGGGACACCAGGCAGCCCACCTTTTCCAGATCGCGCTGCTCAAAGCCGGCCTTCAGAAGATTCTCACCCAGGGCCAGCACGACCCGCAGACGACCGCGGCTCATGAGTTCGGTGATGCCTGCCAGCTTGGAGCCGGGCTCAACGCCAAGGATCTGCTTCACACCTGTCGAATTTGGATTCAGGTCGTCGGCACGCAGGTAGTTGTCCGCACCGCCGGTCCGGGGGATGACGTCCACATTCTCCGTGCCCAGGGTCCGGGCAAGCTGCCTGACAAAAAACAGCTCCTCGTTGGTCATGCGCGCGCTGGCGATGATGGCGACTTCCTCGCCCTTCACGCCCGCTGCGGCGGAGGCCACAGCCTGAATGGCTTTTTTCCAGGTGCTGACCTCATGCCTTCCGCCCGTCTTCACCATCGGATCCGTCAGACGGAACTCGCTGTTGACGAAGTGGAAGTCCAGACGGCCCTGGTCGCACATCCAGCTTGAGTTGACGTCGTTGTTGTCGCGCGGAGTCTGGCGGTAGATGGTGTCACCACGCGCACCAATCTCCATGTTGCAGCCACGGCCGCATTTGGTGCAGATGCTGTTCGTCTCAGTCAGGAACCAGACGCGCTGCTGGAAACGGAAGTCGTTCGAAGTGAGCGCACCGACCGGGCAGATGTCCACGGTGTTGAGCGAGTAATTGTGCTCCAGGCGCTTGCCAGGATGCACCGCCAGCGTGGTGTAGCTGCCGCGCTCCGTGAAGCCAAGCACGGGTTCGTCGGCGATTTCTGCCGTGAAGCGGATGCAGCGGCTGCACATGATGCAGCGTTCGTCGTCCAGACGCACACGCGGGCCGATGTCGACATTCTTCGGCTTCTTCACCTTCTCCTCACGGAACCGGCTTTCGCCGCGGCCGTGCTCGACGCTGAACTCCTGGAGACGGCACTCGCCGGCCTGGTCGCAGATCGGGCAGTCGAGCGGGTGGTTGATCAGCAGGAACTCCATCACGCCCTTGCGGACCTCCTGGGTCAGCACGCTGTCCGTGCGAATGCCCATGCCTTCGGCCACGGTGTTGGCGCAGGCGATGACCGGACGTGGCATCCAGCCGATCTTCGGCATGCCGTGCTCGTCTTTTTCAGGCTCCTGGCCGGGGGCGGGACGCGGTGGCATGCCCATCTCCACGAGGCACATGCGGCAGTTGCCTGGAGAAGAAAGCTTCGGGTGGTAGCAGTAGTGCGGCACCTCCCTTTGCACCTGCCGGCAGGCCTCGATCATGCGGGTGCCCTTCGGGAACTTGTGCCACACGCCGTCAATCTGAACATTCACCAAGTCCACGGGAGGAGGAGGCGCGGCAGGAGCAGGAGCGGCTTCAGGAGCAGGCATGGGGGGAAAGGCAGGAGTCCTGCCGAGTATCGGAGTCGGAAAGAGGGCGGCAACCCGAATTTGTGAAAAATTTCACAAGCTCACCAGAAACAGGCCTGTCCGGCCTCCTGACCCATCACGATTTGCTCCGCCTCACTGCCCGGCCAAAGTGGTCAGGGCCCTGCATCAGCCAGTTCCAGCGGTTCTTTTTACACGCAAAAAAGCCTGTCATATCTCCGGCATTTTCACTAATATCACCAAGATTAATCAAAATTTCCTATGATCTTAAAAAATCAAAAGGCCAGGATTCTTTGCCTCTCACTTAGTCTTCTGGCCAAGGAGGCTCTTCAGGCGGAACCCAAAACCTTCACCAGCCCGGACGGACGAACATTGCAGGCGGAAATCATCTCCGCGACGCCTGACCGGGTGACCCTGAAGACAACTGCAGGCCAGACCCTGGTGGCCCCGATCGACAAGTTCATCCCGGCGGATCAGGAAGACATCGCCGCCTGGAGAAAAGCCAACCCTGCGAAAATCAACTATCGCTTCGTCGCCGACTTTACCAAATCCAAGGAAGGCTCCAGCAAGATCAAACAGGGCAACATTTTCGTCACCACGGAACGCTGGGTTTGCAATTTGAAGCTGATCAACCAGTCCGGGCAGACCCTGGAGGATGTCAGCGCCGGCTACCGGATTTTCTTCGACCAGCTGGAAAGGGGTGAAAAAATCACCCGCAGCAAGGCAGGCAGGCTGGACTTCGGCACCCTGAAGGCGCTGCAGCAGGTCGTCGTCAAAACGGACGCCGTCGAGCTTCAGGCGATCGAACTCGAGGGAGGCTACTATTTCACGGACGGGTCGCGGGCACGCCAGAAGGAAGGCATCAGGGGCATCCTGATCGACATCATGCACGAGGGGAAAAAGGTCTTCACCTGGATCTCCCCCGGGGTTCCCAAGGGTGCGGAACGAGTTGCAGAAGGCACCGGGGGCTCGCTTTCGAACCCCTGACCCGGCACCCTTCGGATCAGACGGCGTCAGGCGCCGCCTCGTCCGCCTTCTTGTGCTTGGTGAAGCGGATGTCCTCCGCCTTCTCGATGAAGATGGTGTCTTCGCAGATGTTTTTGGCGTGGTCGCCGACCCGCTCCAGGAAACGGGCCACGAAGATCAGGTGCAGATAGGCCTCCAGGGGGGAGTTCCGGCTTTCCATGATCTGAAGCAGCGAGGCGTCGAGGGCCTTTTCGGCGGCATCCAGCTCCTTGTCGAGCTTGCGTGCGGCGGCGGCGGCTTCGGGATCAGCGTCGGCAAAGGCTTGAAAACTGGCGGCCAGGTTGCGGACGCAGAGCTCATAGACGGGCTCGATGAGCTTCACCTCGGAGATTTCCGGCAGGTGGTTGATGTGGCGGGCGCGCTTGGCGATGCTGCTGGCCTGGTCGGCGATGCGCTCCAGGTTGTTCGCCACGCGGATGGTGCCCATGACCTGGCGGAGGTCGTGCGCCGTCGGCTGAAACTTGAGCAGGATCTGCATGCCGAGCTGGTCGATGCTCTTTTCCAGCTCGTTCACGTCCTGGTCGGCGGCGATGGCGGCGTTGCACAGGTCGGTGTCACGCTCCAGCAGGCCGCGCATGGCGTCCGCCAGGTTCTTTTTCGCCATGCTGGACATGGTGAGCACCTGCTCGCGAAGGCGGGTGAGGGACTGGTTGAAGGAGCTGAGGATGTGTTCGTGCATGAGCGGCGAAGTGACGGCTGCCGTCAGCCTTACATGGGCATCGTGACATTATCGACACCAAAATCCGTCTCATTCTTCACTTCGGTGCTCCTGGCCGGCCCCTTGGGCTGCCGGTTCGTGCGCTCGCAGAAATCATGATAGTTGATGACTTCAAACCGGCCGTCGTCATGCTCCAGGATCGCGGTCATGGATTCGACCCAGTCGCCCGAGTTCAGATAGTGCGTCTCACCGATGATCTTGTTGGCCGGGCTGTGGATGTGCCCGCAGATGATGCCCACGCAGCCCTTGGACTTCGCCAGCTCCTGAAGCTGCTCCTCATATCTCCCGACGAAGTTGACGGCGGACTTGACCTTCAGCTTCACCCACCGGCTCAGGGAGAAGCTCTCCTTGCCGCAGGCATGACGCCACCAGTTGTAGAGGCGGTTGACACGCAGCAGGATGTTGTAGCCGATGCCGCCCAGCCTGGCGATCCACGGATGGTTGGTGGTGACATGGTCGAAGCCGTCGCCATGGACGACCAGGTAGTTCCCGCGCTTCGTCGGATGAATGTGCTCGCCGGCGATGCGGAAGTTGTCGAGCTGGATGGGGATGAAGCGGTCGAGGATGTCGTCGTGGTTCCCCCGCAGGTAGATGATCTCGGTGGCCTCCTTCTCCATCTTCTTCAGCACCGTGCGCAGGAAGCCGGTGTGCCCCTTGTTCCAGCCCCCCATGCTGCGCAGGTGCCAGGCATCGATGATGTCGCCGTTCATGATCAGCTGGTCGCAGAAGATGTGGCGGATGAAATGGGAGGCCTGCGCCGCCTTGCAGTCGGGCATGCCCAGGTGGACATCAGAGATGATCAGGGTGCGGACACGCAGCTTCGTCTTCTGCCGTGCGGGGTCCGCGGGCAGGTCGAGGGAGTCTTCAGCAGGGTCGCTCATGATCGGTTCGGGTTCATTCTAGCCGCAGGTTTTCCTGGCGTCGATGGCGGCCTGAAGCTCGGCTTCAAACTGCTCCACAACCCGCTTCCAGCCATAGTCCCCGGCGGCCTGGCGGGCGGCCTCACGAATCGCGGGCAGCCTGGAGCCCCCCCAGAGACCGGCGGCTTCCCGGACTTTGTCGAGATAGGCCGCCTCATCCTCGAAGGATGCCAGGAACCCGTTTTCACCCGGACGCATGACCAGCCGGGGCGCGGCGTAGTCATAGGCCACGGTGACAAGCCCGCTGGACATGGCCTCCAGGACAACATTGCCAAAGGTCTCGCTCGAGCTTGGGAAGAGGAAATAGTCGGCGCTGGCGTAACATTCCGCCAGTTCGACGCCACGCCGGGCTCCCAGATAGAGGCATTCCGGATGCTCCGCCTGCAGCGCCTTGAGACGGGGGCCGTCACCAACGACGACGCAGGCCGCGTTCGGATGCACCTCCCTGAAAATGGCAAAGGCGCGCATGAGCAGGGGCAGGTTCTTTTCCGCCGCCACGCGCCCGACATAGACGGCCACCGGGGCTGAATCATCCACGCCCCATTCCTTGCGCAGGGCGGCGCGGCGCTGGATGGGGGAAAAAAGCTCCGTGTCCACCCCGCGGCCCAGCACCCCCACGTTCACAATGCCCCAGCGCTGGAGCATGGCGGCCGTGTCGGCGCTGGGGGTCAGGGTGCGGAAGGTCTGGTTGTGAATGCCGCGCAGCAGGCCTGTGGCGACCGCCTCCAGCCCCGGCAGATGGTATTCCTCAAGGTAGGTTTGAAAATTCGTGTGAAAGCCGGACACGACCGGGATGCCCAGCCTGGAGGCCGCCCGGATGCTGGCGATGCCCAGCGGCGTCTCCGTGGCCACATAGAGGACATCGGGGCGGAACTTTTCAAACCGCGACTGCATCTGCCCGGTGGTGCTGAAGCCGATCCTCAGCCCCGGATAACCCGGCAGAGGCATGGAGGTGACGACGTGCCGGGGCAGCAGGTCCGGCTCATCCTCCGGTGCGGCCAGCGTGGTCACGACCTCAAGCTCATGCCCCCTGGCGGCCAGGCCGGCGGCGAAGGTGGACAGGGACCTGGCCACGCCGTTGATGTCGGGTGGATAGGTGTCCGTGATGAGCATCAGCTTCATTCCGCCTGCGGGTGCCACGAAATGACGGCGGAATCAACCCCCGGCAGGCCGGCGCAGGGTGACGAAAACGACACCTGAGGCCGCCCTTGGATTCCGACGCTTCTGTGACACAGTCGTCACCAAGAAAACATTGTGACGCAGCCGCCCTTCCGCGTACTCCGGTATGACGAACAAATTATGAGCAAAATCCTGGTGGTCGATGATGAGCCGGACATTTCCGAACTGATCTCCCTGCACCTGATGCGGGAGGGGCACGAGTGCATCTGCATCACCAACGGCCTCGAGGTCATGCCCACGGCCCTGGCCCAGGAGCCCGACCTCATCGTGCTCGACCTCATGCTGCCCGGCCAGGACGGCATGTCCGCCTTCAAGCGCCTGCGGGCCGACACCCGCACCCGCAGCATCCCCGTCATCATGCTGACCGCCAAGACCCAGACCACCGACCGCATCAACGGCCTGGAGCTCGGCGCCGACGACTACCTGACCAAGCCCTTCTCACCACGCGAGCTGGCCCTGCGCATCACCGCCATCCTGCGCCGCACCAAGAAGATCACCCACGTCTCCGAAATGAAGACCGGGGACTTCCACCTTGACCGGAAGAACATGAAGTTCTACCACAAGGGGCAGCCCATCGACCTCACGACCACGGAGTTCAAGCTCCTGGCCGTGCTCCTGGAGAACACCAGCGCCGTCCACACCCGCGCCGAGCTCCTCCGCGAGGTCTGGGGCTACTCCGACGACGTGGCCACACGCACCCTCGACACCCACATCAAGCGCCTCCGGGAAAAGCTCGGCGAGGCCGGCAGGCATGTGGTGACCGTGCGCGGCACCGGCTACCAGTTTGTCATGGAGGCCCCCGCCACCCTCGCTGCATGAAGGGGTGAAAAATGGAAGATGGCAGGTGCCGGAGGACGAATAGGATTCAGCCGTGTATGACTTGCTCCTGATCCCTCCTGTCGTACAACCGCCCTGTCCCGCCCTTCCCCGATGACCCTGCTTCTCTCCGCCGCCCTTCTCGCGCTCGCCGCATGGATGTGGCAGCGCGAAAAGAAATGGCGCCGCCGCATGGAGCGCGTCACCCAGGCCGCCGGCCTCCGGGCCTTTGAGGCGGACAGGCTCGCCGCCAGGTTCATCGGCCTCAAGGAGGGCAACGCCGCCCTGATCAAGGAGGAATACCTGCGCCGCCTGTTCGAGTCCCTGCTTCATGAAATCCGCCAGGGCGTCGCCATCGTCGACGAGCAGATGCGCATCAAGTTCGTCAACCGCACCCTCGCCCATCTCTTCCACAAGACCGCCATCCAGCGCGGCCGCACCCTCATCGAGGAGCTTCACGACCACCAGGTCACCAGCATCGTCCAGTCCGCCCTCGCCGACCAGCGCCGCACCGTCCGCGAGGTGGAGATCACCAGCGCCTCCGGCCTCAACGGCCGCGGCAGCCGCCATTTCCTCATCGAGGCCGCCCCCCTGCCCGCCAAGGCCGAACGCGGCGCCTGGCTCATGATCCACGACATCACCGAGCAGGTCATGGCCGACCAGGTGCGCAAGGACTTCGTCGCCAACGCCTCCCACGAGCTCCGCACGCCCCTCACCCTCATCAACGGCTACATCGAGACCCTGCAGAGCGGCGTCCTCAAGGATGAAGCCGCCCTCCAGCGCTGCTACGACATCATGGAGAAGCATGGCAAGCGCATCATCCGCATCATCGAGGACATGCTCGCCATCTCCAAGCTGGAAAACGGCAGTTCCGCCCTCAACCTCGAGCCCTTCACCGTCCGCGGCTGCGTCCAGGACGCCCTCGACCACCTCGCGCCCATGCTCGAAGGCCGCGACACCCGCATCGAGCTCGACTTCCCCGCCGACGGCGGCCACATGCACGGCGACCGTTTCTACTGGGACCAGGTCTTCACCAACCTCATCGAAAACGCCCTCAAGGAAAACCCGAACCCCGGCCTCGTGATCAAGGTCGGAGGCCGCTGGTACGCCGACCACTGCGTCATCAGCGTCAGCGACAACGGCATCGGCATCGCCGCCCACGACCTGCCCTTCGTCTTCAAGCGCTTCTACCGCGGCCACAAGCATCACAGCCCCGAGATCAAGGGCACCGGCCTCGGCCTCAGCATCGTCCGCCGCACCATCGAGGCCCATGGAGGCACCATCGACCTCGCCAGCACCCCGGGCGTCGAAACCACCTTCACCATGCGCCTGCCCCTGCACCTCCAGCCCGCCTCGGAGGCTGCGGAAAAGTCGGCCTGCTGCTGAAGCTGCGGATTTCAGCCGGTTTTCAGCCGGAGGCGGAAAGCGCTGGACGCATCACCCCGTCTTACGTCAGCATCCGTTTCTCAACCTGCCCATAACCACCCCACCATGCTCCGCCGCACCCTGATTGCCTCCCTGGCCGCCCTGTCCTACACCACCTGCCCCGCCGCCGACCTTTCCGTCACCTACGAACCCGCCGGCCAGGCCCGCGGCAGGCATGTCGTCCTCATCGCCGGCGATGAGGAATACCGCAGCGAGGAAGCCCTGCCCCAGCTCGGCAAGATTCTCAGCCAGCGCCACGGCTTCAAATGCACCGTCCTCTTCTCCGCCGAGGACGACGGCACCATCAGCCCGGACAAGGGGGAGAGCCTGACCAACCCGGCCGCCCTCGACAGCGCCGACGCCATCATCATGCTCATCCGCTTCCGTCACTGGAATGAAGAGGCCCTCGCCAAATTTGAAGCCGCCATCAACCGCGGCGTGCCCGTCATCGGCCTGCGCACCAGCACCCACGCCTTCTCCGGCATCCCCAAGGACAGCAGATACGCCGCCTGGAACTGGAACAACGCCGGCGGCTGGGGACGCAGGGTCCTCGGCGAAACCTGGGTCAGCCACTGGGGCAGGCATAAGTTCGAGGCCACCCAGGGCGTGATCGAACAGGCAAACGCAGGCGACTCCCTGCTGCGTGGGGTGACCGATGTCTTCGGCACCACCGACGTCTATGAAGCCGCCCCGCCCGCCGATGCGAAAATCCTCCTCCGCGGCAGGGTGCTCTCCGGCATGACCCCGGACTCCGCCCCAGCCGAAGGCCGCAAGGCCAACGCCGCCAAGGTCGAACAGGGCCTCAACGACCCTATGATGCCCATCGCCTGGACCCGCCTCGTCAAAAACGACGCCGGAACCGAGAACAAGGTGCTCTGCACCACCATGGGCGCCGCCACCGACCTCACCAACGAAAGCCTTCGCCGCCTCATCGTGAACGGCGTCTTCTGGGGCCTCGGCCTCGAGGTGCCCGAAAAGGCCGACGTGGCCCTCGTCGGTGACTACAACCCGACCCCCTACGGCTTCAAGGGCTACCAGAAAGGCGTGCAGGTCGGCACGCATGTCCTGCGTCAATAAGGTCTTCTCGTTTCTGACGAATCGAATTCATCAAACGGCCAGCTCCCGCAGAAGCGGAGGCTGGCCGTCTTTTTCTTCACCGTTTTAATCAGGGGTTCCGCACCCAGAGCACGGCATGACGGCTGCCGTCCGCACGGGTCATGACTCCGGCCACGTTGCCGTTTTCATCCACCGCGTAGGCGACAGAGCTGACAAAGCCCGCCGGCACAAAGGCCTGAAGGTCCGTGGCCTGGTAGGCGGCGTCCCAGACAATGGCGCGGGCCGGGCCGATGGCGGTGGTCCCCGTCGAAACCGTGGCATAACCAACCACATAGGAACCCTTCACCTTCATGGCGTAGCTGCTCTCCAGAAGCGCCCCGTCCGCCGATGACATGTAGGGATGGATGTTCAGCGCGCTCGCCGCCGTCCCCGTCCACACATGGGCGTAGTTGAAGCGCCTGTTCTTGTTGCCCTTCGCGGCCTCCACACGCACCCGGATGTCGAAGCCCGCATAACCGGCCTGGCGCACGCCGTCCGTGCCGTTGGCAACCGACAGCACGGCGGTCTTCGGATGCAGCAGCGTCGCCTTGCTGGAACCGCGCCAGAAGGCGGCGTTGGCGCCGCCCTTGTTCACAAACCCCACCTGCATCCCAAGGGCGACATCGAACACATTCGCATCCGCCCCGACGTCCACCACGGTGCCGGAGGCGATGTTCCAGACGAGCCCGTGGGCGCTGCCTGCCGCCGTTCCATCCCTGTTCATGCCGATGGCCGAGCCCACGATCTGCACTCCGTCAGTCGCATTGGCCTGGCCGCCCAGATGACTGAAGGGAATCGTCAGCTGGGTCACCGCCCCCGTGTCCACGCTCCAGGCCAGGGGCACGTTGCGGTTTCCGGTCAAGGTGCCTGCACCCGACCCGACAAGCAGGTCCGCCGACATGCCGTTGACCTGGGAGCGAGCCCCGGCATCCGCGAGGAAGCCCGGGTGCAGGTCCACCGGACCATCCCCCGTCCAAAGCACCGCCCTGCCGCTGAAGGCGTTGGGAACGGAGCCTGCGTAACCCGCCGCAAGTCCTCCGGCGGCGGCCTGCGCCGAGCCGGAGCCGGCAGGCGTGAGGTCAATCGCTGTGTAGCCTGTCTGGGCGGATGCCGGACAGGCCAGCAGGGCGGCGGCGACAAGAGCCAGTGCGCTGGCGTCCAGCGCATGAACGAGGGGATGTTGGATCTTCATGATGTTTCGGTTTGTTGACTGCGTCCGTCATGGACGCAGTCAAGCATCCCTGTCCCGCACTGAAGACTCAAAACCTGTGCCGTAACCAATTGGTCGGAATAAGACGCCGCCGGCGCCACGCCCCTCCTTCAGGAATCACGTCCGCTGCGCAGCAGCAGCCAGAGCAAGGCCGCCACGACGTAGAGCGCACCAAAGGCCCCCAGCACCGCATCCCATCCTCCCCCGTGCGCGATGAGCCAGGGCACGATGACCGGAAAGCTGGCCGCCCCGAGGTTTCCGCACATGTTCGTGATCGCGCTCCAGGTCGCCGGGTGAGCCCCGCCGAAGGTCATCAAGGTCGCGGAATAACAAGGATTGACCACACCGGCGCAGTACATGCCGGCGCTGATCACCAGCACCGCCAGCACCGGGTCGGAAACCTTCCAGGCGGCGAAGATCAGCACCGCGCAGAGCAGCAGGGCCGTCATCGCCATGCCCTGGCGCGCGGCCCTCCGGCTCTGCGTCCGCCGCAGCAGCGCGTCAGAGACCACGCCTCCTGAAAATCCGCCCGCGACATCGGCCAGCAGCGGCAGCGTGGTCAGCCAGGCCGACTTCACCAGCGCCATGCCGCGCGCCTCCTGAAGGTAGGTCGCAAACCAGCTCGCAAAAAAGATGTAGCCCGCCGCGCGGCAGAACTGCTGCAGGCAGAGCAGCCACAGCGCCGGATCGGCCGCAAGCCCCCGCCAGGAAAGCACCCCGGCCTCCTTCGCATCCGCCGCATGCGCACCAATCAGCTCCCGCTCCGCCGTATTCACCGCAGGATGCAGGGCCGGCTCGTCACGGTGCCACCACGCAAAGCCAAGCGCCCACAGCAGGCCAGGCAGCGCATAAATCACAAACATCCAGCGCCAGCCGCAGCTCAGGATCAGCGCCGCCGTCAGGGGCGCGGCCACAATGCTGCCCACCGACATGGAGCCGCTGAACAGGCCCGCCGCAGTGGCCTGCGCCGTCCTCGGAAACCAGCACGCCATCACGCTCACGCCCACCGGCACCAGCCCCGCCTGCGCCACTCCCATCAAGGCCCGTGAGGCCGTCATCCAGCCAAGCTCGCCCAGTGCTAGGCCCGCTGTCGCCAGCGACCACAGCACGGCATAAAGCGGCAGCGCCCACCGCGCCCCCAGCCGCCTCGCCAGCACCGCCGCTGGAACCTGGCACAGCGCGTACGGCCAGAAGAAGGCGCTCATCATCATCCCCGACTGCTCCTTGCTCAGCCCCAGCTCCGCCCGGATCGTGCTCTCCGCAGGCGCCACGCCGTTCCTCACAAAATAGGCCAGGGCCGCCGCCGTGCAGAGGCCGGTCAGAACCAGAAAGCGTGCTCGGCTGGGTTTCATCCAAGGAAAGACGTCGCCAACCCGGCGTCTCAAGCAGGGAAACCCAGGCTTTCACGCCTTCGCCCCGGCTCTTGCTCAAGGTGCGGGCGGCGTGGGCAGCACTCCGGAAAACAGCACCGTGGAGCCTTCGCTGATGATGATGCTCTGGCCTACCGTGGAAAAATCCAGCGGCAGATCGGATCCGCCGGGGTTGATCTTGAAGGTCAGCACCCCTGAATCACCGCCGATGGTGATCGTGCCTCGCAGCACGTCGGTGACGAGCAGCTTGTAGTCGCCTGCTGGAAAATCCTCCAGCTCAACCTGGAGCTTGACCGGGCCGTTGCCGCCGAACTCCAGCTCTGCCTTGGCCTCAGCGCCGGCAGGCGCCGCTCCCGCAGCTGCAAGCTCCACCGCACGGGAGCCGCTTCCGCCGATCTTCGTGCTGTCGGGCACCGTGGGCATGATGCCGCTGAAATAATCCTGCCCGTCCCGCCGGATCACGACGGGCTGGCCGGCAACTTCAAAATCAAGCAGGACGGCGTCTCCCGAAGGCGTCGTCTTGAAGACCCTGTCCCCGCCGCCGTCTTCGGAAAGCACGATCTGGCCCCTGGGCATGCCGCCAACAAAAAGTTCATAATTTCCTGCCGGCAGGTCGTCCACCTCGACCTTGAACCTGGCCGTGCCGGTGGCAAGCCGGCGGAACTTGGCCTTGGCCTCGCTTCCACCCGGGGCGGCCGCAAGGCGCGTGAGCTTCAGCTCAACCTCGGCCTCATCTTCATCCCCGGCATGCCCGGGCTCCTCGATGTCATCAACCCCGTCGTTGTCATCATCGTCATCGTACCGGTCCTCCGTGCCGTCACCGTCATCATCATGCTCCTCGGCGTCGTCATTGCGCCTGCCGTCGCCGTCTGTGTCGTCCTCGTCGGCATCCGCGTTTTTCCTGCCGTCGCCGTCGGTGTCATCGTCGCTGCCGTCCAGGCGTCCGTCACCGTCAATGTCCTGCTCCTCGGGATCGTCATCATCCCGGCCGTCGCCGTCGATGTCATCCTCGTCATCGGAATCATCGTCCTTCCCGTCACCGTCAATGTCGCGCTCGGCGCCGCTGTCATCCTTCCGGTTGTCGCCGTCGATGTCGTCCTCCAGGTCGGAGTCATCCAGCCTGCCGTCACCATCGATGTCAGACTCCGCCAGGGAGTCGTCCGCAAGGCCGTCGTCATCAATGTCATCCTCGGCCGGGTTCTCGTTTTCAACGTGGTCGCCGATGTACTGCCCGGCATAAGGGCCCGTCTTGGCGATGCCTCCGTCGATGTTGCGGTCGAGCGCGTTCGGGATGCCGTCGTTGTCCACGTCCGGGTCGACGATGTTGGGGATGCCGTCGCCGTCCAGGTCGGGAGCTGAACCGGCGGCGGGAAGATGGAGGCTCCAGCCGAGCATCGCCAGCGCAACCAGGGCGTGCACCCACCGGCTGTTGAGGGTTGAAGGAATGAGTTTCATGGGAGCATTGTTGGTTGCGCTCGGCGCAGGACTAAGGTTCCGGCGGCCGTGCAGGCAAAGGGAATCAGGTAACGGAGTGGTCAGGAAGGGGATGTCAGTGAAGGATGCGAAGCCGGAGGAACCGCCGCCCCTCCAGGGAGCTCGGCGTGGTGTCACGAACCAGGACCTGCCGGACGCCGGGCGTGGCGGGGTCGGCTTCCGGCAGGCCGGGCCCGGTGAAGGGGCCGCCGCGCAGGCTGGTGGCCAGCGCCGCCCAGCTGCCAGGCGCCAGGCTGGAGGAGGCCTCGACCACCAGGGTGATGTCATCGTGCGCAGGATCACGCAGCACCTCCATGGCCATGAAATCACCTTCGGCGTAGCTGCGCAGGCCGGCCGGCGGCCCGGCTGAAACATCAGGGCTCAGGGGCGACGTCCCCAGGGCGTATTCATAGAGGTTGGGCAGACCGTCGGCATCAGGATCCGCCGCGTCAGACACGCCCCGGCTGCCAAAATGCATCTGCTTCCACAACGAGATGGCCGTGGTGATCGTGACACGGAACATCACTCCCCCTCCGCCATCTCCACCACCGGGAAGCACTCCATAAAGATCCCCCTCCGCCGATGTGGCGACCCCGCCCGTCAGAAGCAGTCCCGCGCCGTCTCCGGCCGAGCCCGCCCCCGGCGCCGCCCCCGAAGGACCGGTGAACGAAACCAGGTTCTCCAGCCCTCCGGACGCAGAATGACGAAACAAAGTTCCTGCCTCCGCCTCCCCGCCTGACTGCGTGATGCCATGGATGGAACCCTCGGCTGACACATGCAGCTCCCCGCCCGGCTGCCGCCCGGGCACGGCCCCGGACCCGCCTGTAAATTCACCCGCAACACTCCAGGCGGCTGTCACCGGATCGAACGTAAAAAGCGTCCCTGCATCCGCAGATCCCCCAAGGCTGGTGGTGCCGTAAATCAGGCCATCAATCCCCAAAACCAGACCACCCTGGGGCGACCTCGGCCCGGCTGCTCCAAACGACTGGATCACGGAATAGCCGCCTGCGGCCGTCAGCCTGAAAAGCACGCCCGTGTTGGAGGCACCGCCTTCCTCGGTCACTCCGTAAAGGCTGCCATCAGCCGCCAGCACCAGCGGCCCCCTTGGCTTGCCGCCAGGAACCGTCCCAGCCATGCCGGTGAAGGACAGCACCCTCGTCCTGACACCCGACGCTGAAACCTTGAAGATCGTGCCCCGGTTTGACACCCCGCCTTCACGGGCCACCCCATAGAGGAATCCATCCGACCCTTCGACCAGAGGCCCCTCCGCAAGCCCGCCCGCCGAAGCCGTGTGGGAAGCAAGCAGCTCAACGGAGGAGCTTGCCTCGATGAATCGAAAGGTCACTCCCCGGGATGAGGATCCTCCCTTGGCGGCAAGCGCGTGAAAAACACCACCGCCCGCAGCCCGCAGCCCGCCGTCAGGCCATGTCCCAAGCGCACCCCCAAGCGCTGCGGCCGCAGACACATTCCCCGCCGTGTCGAACTTCATCACATTGCCTCCGCCGCCGGTGCCACCGGCAGCCATGGGAAAATATCCGACGTTCCCGTTCATCACCGGAGCCCCGGAGGGCATCCATCCCATCGGCAGCGACAAGGCCGCCACCACCGTGAAGGAACCGGCCGGGTCCACCTTGCAGACAAGGCCGTAGTTGCCCGCCCCACCGGCGCTGGTCACGGCATGAAACAAACCGTCCGCACCCAGCACCATCCCTCCGCGTGGCGAGGCCCCAGGAACAGCACCGGCAGCACCGGTAAAGTTCGCCAGCACTGCATGCACCCCCAGGGTGCTGATCTGATAGGCTGTGCCCCAGCCTGCCGAGCCACCACCCGACGTGGTGCCGCGGAGAAGCCCGTCAGCCCCGGCCACCAGCTGGCCCGAAGGCTGGGATCCCGTGGGATCCTCAAAGTGCCACAGCACCGTGTGGACCGGCGCCGACGTGATCCTGAAGAACGTGCCGAAGTCATTCACACCTCCAAATTCAGTCGTGCCATACAGCGAACCATCACCATGCAACACCAGGGGCCCTGCCGGATTGGCCCCGGGCCTCAGGCCGGAGATGCCGGTGAACTCGGCGAGGGTGCGCCAGGTGCCTGACGTGCCGATCTCATACACCACGCCCAGTCCTGCCGCACCACCGCCACGGGTCACCCCATAAAGCTGGCCATTCGACGCCACCAGCGGCCCGAGAGGCTCGCTTCCGGGCCTGGCCCCCGTCGTGCCGGTCAGTTCGGCCAGCATCGTCAGCTCACCCGCCGCAGTCATCCGAAAAACCGTTCCCGCAGCCGCAGCACCGCCCGCCTGGGTGACTCCGTAAAAATAGCCATCCGCATGAAACATCAGCCCATGCGGCACCGAGCCCGGTGCAAGGCCTGAAGGCCCGGTGAAATCCACCAGCTTGGTGAACACCCCCTCCGTCGTGATCTTGAAGACGACCCCGAAACCGCCGCTGCCCCCGCTTGCAGTCGTGCCATACAGCGCCCCCTCAGGCCCTTCCACCAGACCTGCGGCAGGCCCCTGCCCGTCCAGTCCGGAAAACGAATGAACCGTGTCCAGCCCGCCCGTACCAGTCACCTTGAAGACAGATCCCCTGCCATAACCACCACCTGCTGTAGCCACCCCGTAGAAGTCACCGCCGGAGTGCCTCACCAAGGGCGCCACAACCTGGACCCCAGGCCGCTCAAAGCTCGCCAGAACCTCATAGCTCACCGATGCCGGCAGCGGCGTCAGGCCGCAGGCAGCCACAAACGCCACGAAAAACACGAGGCAGGCCGGTGCATTCATGGAACGACTCTTCCTGCAATCCTGGGAAGACCGTGACAACACGTCTCCAGTGTTACCCATGCCCGCTCCCCCTGCCAACCACGATCCGTAACCGTTCGGTTACCAAACGGTCATTGTTCAAGCCCACGACCCATGGTTTGTTGGACTCTGCAAATCATGTCTCAATTCCGCAACGGCTCGCTTCTGGCGAACGCCCTGCTGGTGGCCGTTGGTGCCATCGCAGGGGCGGGCATGATGTATTTGCTGATGCCTCATGAAGGGCGCGAGCGCCTTGCCTCCAGCACCTCGCTGCTGGATAAGCCCGCCTCACCCCGCCAAGCCCCTCTGCTGGAAAAGCCCGGCCCGGCCCCCACCCTCCAGGCGCTCACGGAGTTCCTGCGCGCCAAGGATCCTGAAGAACGCTCCGTGGCCCTGCGCGAAGCCGGCGCCGAGATGGCTCGCCGCGACCATGCCGCCGCCCTCCTGTTTGCCGAACAGTTCCGCTCCGACCAGGACAAGCTCGACTTCATGCGCGGCATCTTCGGCGTCTGGGGTGGCACGGATCCCCGGGGTGCGCTCGACCACGCCAACACCAACTTCACCGCCGGCCTGCTCCGCTCAGAAACGATCGGCATTGCCGTCAACAAATGGGGGGCGCGCGACCCCCGCGGCGCCTGGCTCTGGGTGGAACAGCATCTGACCGGCCCGCTCAAGGACCAGGCCCTCACCGACCTCGTCATCGGCTGGACCCGCCAGTCCCCCTCCGTGGCCGCCAAGTGGCTGGAAGGCACCCGCTACTATTCCCAGCCCCTCTTCGCCGCCGTCGGCAGCACCTGGGCGGAGCAGGACCCTCTCGCCGCCGCACGCTGGGCCTCAGGCCTGAACCACCCCGACGCACGCCGCACCGCCCAGACCGTCGTTGCCCAGACCTGGGCGGAAAACAGCCCCAGACAGGCTGCGGAACATTTCACCCCACAGCTTGCCGGCGACAATGGCGTCAACATCGCCACGGTGATTGCCGACATCTGGGGCACCACGGACCCGGCCGCCGCCGCCGCCTGGCTCCAGCAGCTCCCGGATTCCGCCGCCCGCCTCGAGGCCGCCGCCACGCTTGCCACCGTCTGGGCCGCCAGTGACATCCAGGCGGCCGTCGCCTGGAGCCGCTCTCTCTCCAACCCCCAGGTCCGTCGTCAGGTCATCACCCAGATCGGCACCACCTGGGGTGCCATCGAGCCGGACAGCGCCCTGAACTGGCTGAACTCACTGCCCACAGCTGACGCCTCCGCAGGCATCGTCGGCGCCTACAATTCCTGGGCCGCCACAGACGCTGTCGGCCTTGGCGAGTGGATCGCCGCCAATCCTCCCTCACCCGCCATGGACGCCGCCCGCCTCAGCCTCGCGGACGTGCTTTCCGACCAGGACATCGGCTCCGCCATGCAGCTCGCCTTCGGCCTCTCCTCCTCCGCCATGCGCGATGACGCCGTCTCCCGCTACTTCCATCACTGGCGGAAGATCGACGAAGACAGCGCCCAGGAATGGCTGGCCAAGGCGCTCCCGGGCCTGCCCGGCTCCACCCAGCAGAGGCTGAAGCGCGAACAAAACCGCCCCATCGTCGCACGCTGACTCCGCGCTGCAGCTCACGCCACCAGCGGCAGCGTCAGCGCAAACTCATTCCATTCACCGTCCGACCTCACCAGCGCCAGGTCGCCGCCATGAGCCATCGCCAGCGCCAGGGCAATGTTCAGTCCCAGTCCATGACCGCTCTGGTTTTCCCCCACCTTCGAGCCGCGCCGGAAACGCTCGAAAATCCCCACCCGGTCCTCCTCGGGAAGCGCCGGCCCCGTGTTGGCGACAGAAAAACGCGCCTGATTCCCCTCACGCTTCACCGTCAGCCGGACCTGCCCGCCCTCCGGCGTGTACTTCGCCGCATTCTCGACCAGGTTTTGCACGATGATCGCCAGATGCCTGCGGTCGGCGCACACGGTCAGGCCCGTCTCAATCTCATGCTCCACATGCAGTCGGCCATAGGCCAGCGTCTCCAGGTCGTCCAGGGCTGACACCGCCAGCTCCGAAAGGTCAAATGGCTGGCTTTCCAGACGCAGGCGGCGGGCGTCCGTGCGCGCCAGCAGCAGCAGGTCCTGGATCAGGCCGGTGAGCCTCCGCACCTGCTTCAGCAGCGTCTCGACCTCCAGCCTGCCGGCCCCGTCCAGATGCCCTCCGTCTCGCAGCGACTCAAGCCCGGCGCGCAGCACCGCCACAGGCGTCTTCAACTGATGGGATGCATCCGCCGAAAAGCGCGTCGCCGCCTCATACGAGGCGCTGAGGCGTGCGAAGGCATCATTTAAAACCACCGTCAGCCTGGCGATCTCATCCTCGGCCTCCGGCATCGGCAGGCGCTCGGTGAGGTTTTCCACCGAAATGCTCTCCGCTGCGGCAGTCAGCGCGGAAACCGGGGACACGGCCTTCTTCCCCATCCACAGGCCTCCGGCAAAAACCATCAGGCCAACCAGCGGCAGCGTGGTCAGCAGGCCGACCATGACATCACGCATGAAGAACTCCATCTCCGCCAGGCTGACGGCGACATGGATGGAGTAGCTCGGCTCACGGAAGCTTCCGGCACGGCAGGCCTGCCCGCGGACATCAATGGTCCTGAACCCGGGGCTGCCGCTGATGTCCTGGCCCTTGAGGTTCGGTGAATGGAACAGCACCTGCTCCTCGGGCCCCAGGATCATCAGGTAATGGTCACGAAGGTCCACGGGAACAAACTTTTCGCTCAGGGCATGGCGCGGGTTCACTGGAGCGCCGCGGAAGTTCACCAGGTCACGCACCAGTTCCGCGGCGTTTTCCCGCAGTTCCGAATCCACCTCGTTCAGCAGGCGCAGGCGGATGAAGCCCATCAGGGCGGACGAGCCGACAAGCAGTGTCAGCAGCGTCAGCGCGGCCGAATAGACACCCACCTTGATCTTGAGCGGCCAACGTTTCATTCAGGCTTGATCAGCTGATAACCCACGCCGCGCACCGTCTGGATCAGCGCAGGCCTGCCATCAACCTCCAGCTTCTTACGCAGCCTCATGATGAAGATTTCAACCGTCCTCGTGTCATACTGGTGCTCCCTCTGCCAGATCCTCTCGCAGATCTCGTCACGGGTGAAGGTCCTGCCGGGCTCACGCATGAAGATCTGCAGCACCTCAAACTCACGCGGTGAAAGCTCGATCTTTTCGCCATGACGCGTCAGCTTCCGGTGCGGCACATCCATCACCAGGTCCCCCGCCTCCAGGATGTCCGTCTCATTGAGCGTGCCTCCACGCCTTCCCAGCACCTGCACCCGGGCGACCAGCTCGTCCATGGAGAACGGCTTCGCCAGATAGTCGTCCGCCCCGGAGGTCAGCCCCTTCACCCGGCTCTCCACGTCACCGCGCGCCGTCAGGATGATCACCCGCGAATCCACATGCTGCCGGCGCAGGCGTGACAACACGGAAAAGCCGTCCAGCGAAGGCAGGTTCACGTCCAGCACGATGAGGTCCGGACGTGTGTCGAGCGCGGCGTTCAGCCCTTCCAGACCGTCCTTCCGGACGGCGGTAGTGTGTCCCTGCCGGGTCAGCGCCGCAGCGATGTGCCGGGCCAGGTCGGGTTCATCTTCTATGACCAGGATGCGCATGGTGGAATGTGGAGTGGATCAGGATCGCTGCAAACCGTCAGCTTATTCAGCCTCTTCACGACCGGGAAATGCTGGACCGTAACAGTTCGGTTGGAATTCATCCTCACCATGAAGGACAACGCCGAAGCACCTCTGTAACATGATCATTTGGCAATGTTCGCACGATTGAACTGCCCGAGGCGTCTTACACCGCGGCCTTCAAGCCGTCCCATGTCCCTCCACCGCATCATCGCCGCCCTGCTTCTGATGGCCCATGCCGTCACGGGCACGTCGTTGATTCCGGGCACCATGGCCGCGCTGGCCGACCTGGAAGGCAGCCATCAGGGCCTGATCAGCTTCGGGCGCGGTGAAACCCGGGTGATTCTCCATCATCGCACGGACGACTACACGCCCGCCGTCGGCGACCACCAGCGCTGCCTCGCCCGCTTGATCGTTCGATTCTGCCGGGCCGGCCAGGAAGGCGACCATCAGATGTCAACCGCCGGCGTCGTCGGAAGCCTGGACGAGAAACGCCCCGAGGCAGGAAGGATCAGGTCCGTTCATGAACTGACGAACCTTCCGGCCACCAACGCCTGGCTCAGCACGCAGCCAGCTTCACAAACGGCCTTCCTTCAGGGAAGGACCTTCGTGCGGCAGACACGCCCGTCACAAATGCTGCCGTCAATTCTGACGGTGCGCATCCTGGTTTGAACACCGGAGATCCGGGCTGATTTCACGGCATGGCATGATCCTGCCGCAGGCCCGTTGACTCCAGGGGCTCCCCCAGGACGCCCGTTCATTCCGCCACCCATCCAAGGCGGATCCTGATTCCAACCAATTCGTTACGGTCCCCCCATTTCATCCATGGCTCCTGCGGCGGAAGATGATCACGAAATTCAATCCAGCCGCAGATCCAACCCGCCCACGTTCATGAAAGCATCCTTCAGCCGCCTCCGCCTCAGCCTGCTCGGCAGGCTTCAACAAGCACCGGCCCTCCTCGCCGCGCTGGCCCTCGCCGCATCCCCGGCCTCCACCCAGGCCAGCATCGCCTACGGCAGCATCAACAACTTCGACACCGTCAACGACACCGGCCGCGTCTGCCATGGCTTCGAGATTGAACTCGAGGACTGTCAGAGCACCGACATCACCTACACCTACAACTACAACCACTACGGCGTGCCGAAGATCACCCAGGACGACAGCATCGCCGGCCATCCGAAGACCCGCATCCGCTGGGAGAGCAAAAAAAACGCCGATGGCTCCTGGGCCGCCCACACCGCCGTTCCCACGACGACCATCGCCCCCACCGACGGCCATCAGTTCACCAACCCGTCGGTCAACTTCGGCGGCGAACACTTCGGTGTCGGCTACAGCAGCCCGGTCGGTGCCATCCACTACAACTGGCTGGTCGACGACGGCAGCAGCAGCCTGGTTCATGGCGGCGTTGTCCAGGTCTCCACCCCCGTCTTCACCTACTACCCTCCCGTCGCCGCAGCCCCGGCCCAGGTCCAGGCCGTCATCGTGCCCCCGCCGCCGCCGGCTCCCGAACCCAAGGAGTTCGGCAAGGCCGTCTGGATGAAGGAGATCAAGACAACCACGCACAACAGCAATGAAATCAAGCTCCGTGAACTGGTCAGTGACGATCCTGACGACGCCAATGACAAGAACTGGGCGAACGGTGAGCCCGACGAGGTCGAGGTGGAATGGCGCCTTCTGCAGAAACGCAACAGCCTGCCCGACGGCGGCCCCAACAATGAAGTCGCCGCAGCCCCCGAGGACCTTCCCAACGGCGACGAAGTGGTGACCCGCCGCTACGAGTTCTTCAAATACACCGGCCCCGTCGATGCCGAATCGGGAGAAGCCATGGCTGACCTGGTGGACGCTGACGGCGTCCATGGCAGCGGCACCGTGACCTATGCCGACCACTTCAACCCTGCCACGGGTGAATGGCAGACCATCACCACCGACCTCTCCACCCTGGAGGTTGTGGGCGACTACACCGGCGCCCAGATGGCGGCCGTGGACGTGGACGCCCCCGTCGGCCTCATCGACCATGTCGGCGAAGCCGAAGTCGGCACGGCCTACGCACCGCGCACCGTGGTCATCGAAGGCGCCCTTCCCTTCATGGCGACCCAGACCGGCTCGCTGCCTCCCGGCATGAGCTTTGATGAAACCACCGGCGTCCTCTCCGGAACACCCACCGCCACCGGCGTCTATGCCTTCCAGGTCACCGCCAGCGATGGCTACAACGTGGACGTCGAGAAGAACTACACCATGACCGTCACTGCGGCAGGCGCGGAACCCGCGCCCGCCAGCCTTCTCGACACTTCTTGTTCGCCGGCTGGCTCCGGGACCACCACGGGCGACGGCTCCTATGCGATCGGCGCCAACGCCACCGTCACCGCCGCGGCACAGCCGGGTTATCATTTCCTCAACTGGACCGACAACGGCCAGATCGTCGGCACGAACACCTCCTACACCCTGGCGATGGACGTCAATCATTCGCTCGTCGCCAACTTCGCGCCTGATGTCGTCCAGTGGAGCATCGCCACCAGCGCCTCCCCGGTCGAAGGCGGCACCACGACCGGCGACGGCCTGGTCAATGACGGCCTGGGCACCACGGTCACCGCGACGGCAAACGCCGGTTATGTCTTCAGCAACTGGACCGAGGACGCCAACATCGTCAGCACCAGCGCCAGCTACACCTTCACCGCCACGGCCAACCGCAGCCTCGTGGCGAACTTCACCCAGGCCCCGTCGTTCACCGTGACCACCTCCGCCTCACCTTCAGCCGGTGGCGGCACTTCGGGCGGCGGCAGTTACGCCGCCGGAACCAGCGTGACGGTCTCGGCCACACCGAACGCCGGCTATGCCTTTATCAACTGGACCGAGGCAGGAGCCCAGGTCAGCGCCAGCGCCAGCTACACCTTCACCGCATCCGCCAACCGCAGCCTCGTCGCCAACTTCACCCTCATCGGCGGCACACAATACGTCATCACCACCGCCTCCTCCCCCGGCATTGGAGGCACCACCACCGGTGACGGCACCTACGCAAGCGGATCCAGCGTGACCGTCACGGCCACGGCCGCGCCCGGCTTCATGTTCTCCAAATGGAAGGAAAACGGCATCAGCGTCAGCAGCACTGCCAGCTACACCTTCACCGCCACCGCAGGCCGCAGCCTCACCGCCACCTTCATCGAGTCCTACACGGTCACCCTGCTCTCCTCACCGCCCAGCGGCGGCACGACCGAGGCGGACAGCACCTCCTACAAGCTGGATGAAAACGCCCGTGTCGACGCCTTCCCGAACTCTGGATACGAGTTCGTCAACTGGACGGAAAACGGCACGGTGATCAGCAACGCAAACCCTTACAACTTCAATGTCACGGGCAGTCGCACCCTGGTCGCCAACTTTGCGGTCATCGGCGGTGTCAGCATCTCCGCCAGCGCAGCACCGCTCGCAGGCGGCACCGTCACTGGCGGAGGCAGCGTCGTCAGCGGCACGCCGGTGACTCTCACCGCCACGCCCAACGCGGGTTATGGCTTCATCCACTGGACTGAGAACGGCACCGAGGTCAGCACCAGCCCGGCCTATGGCTTCACCGCGAACGCCAGCCGCACCCTGGTCGCCAACTTTGCCGCTGGCAGCACCATCAACACCTCCTCCAACCCGGCCATCGGCGGCAGCACCAGCGGCGGCGGCTTTGTCACCACCGGCGGCAGCGTCACCCTCGTCGCCACGGCCAGCCCGGGCTACACCTTCCTGCACTGGACGGACGCCACCGGCACGGAAGTCAGCACCAGCGCCAGCCACACGTTCACACCCGCAGGTGATGGCGGGTACGTCGCCCACTTCCTTGCGCCTGCCATCGGCGTCCATTTTGACTTCGACACCTCCACGCCGGTGCCTGCGCCCGAAGATGTCGATCCGCTTGATCAAACCGCCGCCGGCATCACCGCCACCTTCTCAGGTTCAGCCCCGGGTGATTTCAAGGTGACCACGGAGGCCCTGGGCGCACGCACCCTCTCCCAGTTCAACGGCAACCACCTCGAATCCACGGTCGATGGCTCCACGCTCACGATCCAGCTCAGCACTCCCGCCACCGGTGTGAGCATCGACTTTGCCACCGTCGAAGCCGTCAACGCCGAGGTTCCCTCCACGCTTCAGCTCACCGCCTTCGACACCTCCTCCGGCCTGCCTGTCGTGGTTGGCAATGCCATCGCCCACGGCACCGTCACCGCCGGTGACAGCCTGCCTGTCGGCACCCTCACCTTCAACAGCGGCGCAGGCAGCTTTGACCAGATCACGCTGCAGCTTCCCGACGCCCCGGTCGGCGCCCTCCGCTTCCTGGTGGACAACCTCCTTGTCAGCCCGGGCTCCAGCACGGGAGGCTCCCTCTCCCTGGCCAATCCCAACTGGAACATCACCCTCACCGACTTCGGCTACTCCGACTTCCTGCTCGACAACACGCCCGGTTTCGAGGGCCGCGAGTACCTCAGCGGCGAATGGGGCAGCGCCGTTGCCTACAGCCGCAACGGCCAGGAAAACAGCCCCAAATGGCTGGAGCCGAACTTCCTCTATCCCGACTGGCAGACCAATTCCGACTTCCACGTCGTCGAGGGCATCCACGTCATCGGCACCAACCTGGACGGCCTGCCCATCGCCCAGTCGGTCATCGCCAACAACGACCTTGAGGTCACCCTGCGCTTTGAAATGGTGGACACCGTCACCGGAACCCCCATGGGCGTGAAGCCCGCCGGCGCGGCGGGCGAGCCGCTCTCCGTCAAAAGCAACCGCTATGTGATGAACCAAACCTTCACGGTGAAAAACATCAGCGGCGCCGCCATCACCAACCTCCAGCTCTTCCACCTGCTGCACGGCTTCATCTCCCAGCGCGGCCAGTTCGACAACCGCAGCTATGTCGGCAACCTCGCCGAATATCAGCACGACATCACCATGTCAGGAGTGGATGCCGGGGCCGCCGGTGCGCAAAGCTCCTCCATCGGCCTTGAGGACCTCATCGGCTTCCACTCCAAGGTCGCCCCCTCCGCCTTCGAAATCGGTCACTACGGCATCGAGGGCAACGGCATCGACGACCACTCCCTCGGCAAGCCGAGTGACGGCGTCCATCTGTCCATCGAGGACAACTGGACAAACGCGCCTTATCTCGCCCGCAAGAACCGCGACAGCTTCGAACCCGCCAGCCGCTGGATCTCCGGCGCCCAGCGCTGGGAGCTCGGCGGCCTGACTCCAGGCCAGAGCGTCAGCTTCGACATCATGCTGAGCCTGCTTACCGGCACCAAGGTCGTCGTGGACGGCGGCGGCTCCAGCGGCACCGGCGGCCACGGAAGCTGCAACGGCGGCTCCAGCCATGCCGGCGGCGTCGACTTCGAGTTCGAGGACATCAATCAGGAGGGAACCTTCTTCGGCGAATATTCCGAGGCCGATGATGACGAGATGCTCGAGCGCGAGAATGAAGGAGAATTCGCCCTGCCTTCCTTTGAAACCCCCAACGGCACGCGCAGGCAGCGCTGGAATCTGAAGTACAACGGCAGCCACACCGGCGGCATCAAGCTGAAGTTTGCCTACAACCCCGCCCTCCTGCCCGCCGGTTATGATGAAAACCAGCTCTGCATCTATCACTTCAACAACGGCGTCTGGGAAAAACTGGTCGGCAAGGTCAACCCGGCCACCAACACCATCGAGGCCGTCACCCCAAGCCTCTCCCCCTTCATGCTCGGTGTGAACGACGTGATCGTGAAGCCCGACGTCACCCTTTCCGCCGACACCCCGGGGGCGCTCAGCGTTTCCTGGCCGGACTCCTTCACCGGCTGGACGCTTCAGGAAAACACCGACCTCAGCCCCGCAGGCTGGTTCAACTCCACCCGTCCTCTCAGCACCGCGAACGGCACCACCTCGGTCTCCGTGCCGCTCAGTTCCGGCAGCCGCTTCTTCCGCCTCGTCAGGCCATGACCCCCGAGACAAACACGAGTTCAACCTTCGCAGTCATCATGAAAACTCATTCCGTCCTCCGCCTCATCACCCTCGCCGCAGCCTTCCTCGTCTCCGGCCTCGGCGGCCTCCAGGCCGCCCCGTCCGCGACCGGCACCTTTGCCACACCCAAAAGCAGCGGAACTTTCAAGTTCAGCGCCGTCAAGGCCGTGCGCGTGGTCAGCACCTACGCCTACCAGGGCTATTTCCGCGTCGGGACAAAGACGCAGCCGGGAGTCATCTACGGCGTCAGACCCTCCGGCCTCGGTGTCGCCTGGTACTATGGAGTGAGCGGCAACATGGCCGCCAACGCTGTCCTGCAGCCGCAGGCCGACGGCGGCTACTCCGGCCCGATCACGTTCTTCAACATCAAGGGGCTCCAGACTGACACCGGCACGGCGCGCATGGTGTTCAAGCCATGACGCCACGTGCTTCCACACCTCACCCGCCTTTCTCATGAAAGCCAACATCGACGACTCCGCCTTCGGACAGCAGGCCGATCCCTGCGGCGAATGGTTCGAACGTGCGGTTCACGGCGACGAAGCCGCAGCCTCCCGGCTCTATGGCCATTGCGTCCCACGGCTGCAGGGCTGGCTGGCCGCACGCATGCCGGACAGCCACGCAGCCGACCTCGCCCATGACGCCCTTTCCCTCGCCTTCCGCAAGCATCACCTCTTCAGGCCGGGCACCTTCTTCATGTCCTGGCTTCGCACCCTGGCATGGCGCGCCGCCATCAACCAGTCACGCAGTCACTCACGCGAAAAAAGGCGCGTCCTCGCCTGGGTGCAGCAGGAGCAGACCGCCGGCTCTGACGATCCCATCCTGGACGAGCTCCGCCTTGGCGCGCTGGACCGCTGCCTCTGCTCGCTTCCCACCTCCCAGCGCCGTCTCGTGGACCTGCATTACAACCAGGGCCGCACGAGCCAGTCCATCGCCGATGAACTCGGCCAGAGCCGCAGCGCCGTGGCCGTCGGCCTGATGCGCATCCGTCACAAGTTGCGAACCAACCTCATCTGCATCCAGCATGAAACATGATCATTTGGTAATGAACGAACATCCCCTCAAATCGACCGTTCTTACCCATCACAACACTGTCCCCATGCGGCTCGCCTTCGTCCAACGCCTGATCGCCTCCCTGCTCCTGATGGCCTACGCCATCACCGGCACGTCGGTCATGCCGGCCGCACTGGCCCTCATGGCCTGCATGGATGGCGGACATTCCGTGATGGTGGTTCAGTCGGAAACCGGAACCCGGGTGACGCTTCACCACCGCTCCGATGAATACACCCCGGACATTGAAGATCATCGCTCCCCGCTCGCCAGGGTGCTCGTCAGCATCTGCAGCGCCTCGGACAGCGGTGATCATCAGATGACCTCATCCAGCATCGAGGCCGGAACCAGGCTTGAACGCGACGAACAGGGGTCCACGGTCAGAAAGGCTCCTGAACTGAACTTCCCCGCAACCATCCAGCACAGGCTGACGCTCCAGCCCCTGCGCCATGAGGTCCGTCACACGGCCCCAGGACTGGATGGAACGCCGTTGATGACGGGCGGCCTGCGCACGCTTTCCACCGTGCGCCTTTTGATCTGAGGACTGGCCGGAGCACGTCTCCGGAAAAGATGCCAGATCAGGCGTGAAGCCGCAGCCCGATGGCTGCCCGCACCGCCGCCTGACAACGCGCGCCACCATGCGTGCTGATGCAGCCCCATCACCAGCCCCCAGATCCATGAAACTTTCCCCATCCTCCCTTCTAGCGTCCCTGACCTTCTTCGCCGCCCTTCACCTTCAGGCGGCCTCCAAGCCCGCCCTGACCCCTTCCGACCTCGTCTCCGAAGCCCTTCAGAAAAACCCCGAAGTCCGCTTTTACGAGGCCGAGATCAACGCCGCCCGCGGTGGTCGCAAGTCCGCCGGGCAGCTCTCCAACCCAGAGTTCAGCGCCACCTATGGCGGCATGGCCATCGTCTCCCAGGTCGACGGCATGGCCTGGAGCGCAACCATCTCCCAAACCTTTGACTTCCCCGGCCGCATGTCCCTGCGCAAGGCCATCGCCGACCGTGACATCGAGCTTGCCCAGCTTGGCCTGCTTCAGTTCAAGTCCCAGCTGGCCAACGAAGTCCGCGCCCGCGCCGGTGACGTGATCCTGCTCCGCCGCAAGGAGGACGCGGCGCGCAGCGTGCGCGAACGCCTCGAAGCCCTCGTCGCCGTCCTCGTGCAGCGCGACTCAGGATCCGTCAGCGCGCTGCTGGAACGGCGCATCCTCGAAGCCTCCCTGCTGAACAGCGACCGCATCCTCACCGACGCCTCCAAGGCGGTCCGCGAAGCCTCGGCCGCCCTCGCCGTCCTCTGCGGACGCAGCCCTGATGACCAGGTCCGCCTCGGCGGCGCCGTCACCAGCTTCCCCGAGGCCCCGGACCTTGAAAACCTGAAGCAGCAGGCCGCGCGAACCAACTTTGACCTTCAGCAGAAGCGCCTGAACGTCGCCAAGCAGGGCCTCAAGGTGGACCTGACAAAGTCCGAGCGCTGGGGCAACATCACCTTCGGCCCCTACATGGCGGGCCAGACCGCTGGCAACACCCAGATTGAAGCAGGCTTCGTCTTTTCCATCCCCCTGCCGCTCTGGAACAAGAACAAGGGCAATGTCGAGGCCGAGCAGGCACGCACCCAGCAGGCTGAAGCGCTGCTGAAAGCCACGCTGCGCGACCTCGAACGCGACCTCGCCGTCGAACGCGCCGCCTACCTTGCCGAACTGGACGCCCTGTCACGCTGGCGGCCGGAAAGCGAAGGCCAGTTCTCGGACGCCGCCAGACAGGCCGATGAACATTTCCGCCTCGGCGCCGTGCCCGCCGCCACCTATGTGGAGATGCAGCGCGGCTACCTGGACGCGATCGACAGCCTCATCGAGTCACGTCGCAACGCCTGGAGGCACCGCATGGCCGTCGAACGCCTCACCGGAGCACCGCTCAGCGGCGGCTCCGTCACCCCCCAACTCACCACCCGCTGAGCCATGATCTCATCCATCATTGAGTTCTCGCTGCGGAACCGCTTCCTCGTCATCATGGGGGCGCTCCTGCTGCTCGGCGCGGGTGTCTTTTCCGCCCTGCACCTGCCGGTGGACGCCGTGCCTGACATCACCAACACCCAGGTGCAGGTCAACACCGCCGTCGCCGGCCTCGCCCCTGAGGAGACCGAAAAGCTGGTGACCTATCCGCTGGAGCTCGCCCTGGCGGGCATCCAGGGCGTGGAGGAGTTCCGCTCCCTCACCAAGTCCGGGCTTTCCCAGGTCACCCTCGTCTTCCGTGACGGCACCGACATCTTCCGCGCCCGCCAGCTTGTCAGCGAACGCCTCGTGCAGGTGGACCTGCCGCCGGGCATGAATCCGCAGATGTCGCCCATCAGCACCGGCCTTGGCGAGATCCTCTACTACACGCTCGACTTCAAGAAGGACGCCGCCGCACGCAGGGAGCCGCGTGAACGGCAGCTCATGGACCTGCGTGACGTCCATGACTATGTCGTGAAGCCCTTCCTGCGCACGGTTCCCGGAGTTGCCGAGGTCAACAGCAGCGGCGGCTATGAACGCCAGCTCGTCATCCTCCCGAAGCCGGAGGCCCTGACCCGCGCCGGCATGACCTTCGGCGAGCTCGCTGAAATCATCGGCATGAACGTGGACAACGCCGGAGGCGGCGTCATCGAACGCGGCGCCGACCGCGTGCTCATCCGCGGCGTCAGCAAGGTGTCCAGCGCCGAGGACATCGCCAACCTTCCCGTGAAGTTCGCCGCAGCCGTGGAGCCGCTCCGCGTCAAGGACCTGGCCGAGGTCGGCATCGGCAGCAACGTCCGCACCGGCTGCGCCGTCGAAAACGGCGAGGAGGCCGTGCTCGGCACCGTCATGATGCTCGTCGGCGAAAACAGCCGCATCATCAGCAAGCGCGTGGAGGCCAAGCTCGCCGAACTCCAGAACAAGCTCCCCCCCGGGATGGAAATCCGCACCCAGTATGCCCGCAGTGAAGTGGTGGACCGCACCGTCGACACCGTGAAGCACAACCTCTTTGAAGGGGCTGTGCTCGTCGTCGTGGTCCTTCTCCTCCTGCTGGGCAACTGGCGTGCGGCCCTCATCGTGGCCATGGCCATCCCGCTCTCCTTCCTCTTCGCCCTCATCGGCATGACCTTCGGCGGCGTCTCGGGAAACCTCATGTCGCTCGGCGCCGTGGACTTCGGCCTCATCATCGACGGCGCCGTCGTCATGGTGGAAAACATCGTGCGTGTACTGGGCGATCGTCAGCATGAACTCGGACGCCGTTTGACAGCCAAGGAACGTCTCGCCGCCGTCCGAGAGGCGGGTGAGCAGGTCGGCAGCCCGATGTTCTTCGGCGTGCTCATCATCACCCTCGTCTACCTGCCCATCCTCGCCCTCACCGGCATTGAAGGGAAGATGTTCCATCCCATGGCCATCACCGTGATGCTGGCCCTCGGCGGCGCTCTCGTCCTCGCCCTGACCCTCATGCCCGCCCTCTGCTCGCTCCTGCTGCGCGGCGACATCAGCGAAAAGGACAACTTCCTGATGCGCGCCGCCAAGGCCGCCTATGCACCTCTGCTCGGCCTGGCCTGGCGCATGCGCTGGGGCGTGGTCGTCATCGTCTCGGGCCTGCTTGCCGGCACCGTCCTGCTCTTCCTCAGCCTCAAGCAGGAGTTCGTCCCCACCCTCAACGAGGGATCCTGGACCGCCATGGTCTACCAGCCCGCCAACACCAGCCTGAAAACCTCGCTCGAACGCTGCATCAAAACCCAGCGGTATCTCCTCGGCAAGGTCCCCGAGGTCACCCGCACCTTCGCACGCATCGGCACCAGCGAGGTCGCCACCGACCCGATGTCCCCCGGTGAATATGACCTCTACATCTTCTACCGGCCGCAGTCGGAGTGGCGGAAGGAAAACGGCCGCCCGGTCAGCCGCGACCGCCTCGCGGAGCTCGTGCGCGGGGAGCTCGCCAGGGAGGTGCCTGAGCAGGACTATGACTTCGCCCAGCCCATCCAGATGCGTTTCAACGAAATGCTCGAAGGCTCCCGCGCCGACCTGGCCGTGCGCATCTTTGGTGAGGATTATGACACCATGGAAAAGCTCGCAGGCCGTGTGAAAACCATCCTCGAAGGCCTCGATGGCACCAACAATGCGGAGTTTGAAAGCCAGGGCCGCGTGCCCGTGCTGGAGATCCGCGTGGACCGCTCCGCCATGCTCAGGTACAACGTCGAGGCCGCCGAGGTGAACGCCGCGATCACCACCGCCATGGCGGGCCACACGGCCGGAACACTGATCGAGCACAACCGCCGCCGCTCCATCGTCGTGCGACTTCCCGAAAGCCTGCGCAACAATCCGGAGACCATGAAGGCCCTCCCTGTCCGAACCCAGGACGGAGGCTTGATCACCCTTGGCAGGCTCGCCGAGTTTGTCGAAGTCCCCCAGGTGGACGCCATCGGCCGTGAATCCGGCCACCGCCGCATCGGCTTGAACGTCGACCTTGCCGGCGGCACGGACAGCGAGGCCTATGTGAACGCCGCCCGTGAGAAGATCCGCTCCGGCATCGAAATGCCGGAAGGATATCGAGTGGAGTTCGGCGGCCAGTTTGAGCATCTCCAGGAGGCTCGCCAGCGGCTCGCCATCGTCGTCCCGCTCGCCCTGCTGCTCATCTTTGTGCTCATCCACAGCGCCTTCAAAAGCGTCGGGCAGACCCTCATCATCTACACGGGCATCCCCCTCGCCATCACCGGCGGTGTCGCCGCGCTCTGGCTGCGCGGACTGCCGTTCAGCATCAGCGCCGCCATCGGTTTCATCGCCCTCTGCGGCGTCGCGGTGCTGAACGGAGTCGTGCTCATCAGCTGCTTCAACCAGCTCCGCAACGAAGGCCGCAACGCCGCCTCCGCCGTGACCGAAGGCAGCCTGCAGCGCCTGCGCCCCGTGCTCATGACGGCCCTCGTCGCCAGCCTCGGCTTCATCCCCATGGCCGTCAGTGAAGGGGCCGGGGCCGAGGTTCAGCGCCCTCTCGCCACGGTCGTCATCGGCGGCATCGTCAGCAGCACCTTCCTCACCCTCTTCCTCCTGCCTCTGCTCTACCGCTGGCTCATGGCGGCACCCTCCCGTGAGGCCGCCCACGAACAGCAGCCTTCCGTCATCACAACCCAGGCCGCCTGAACCTCTCCATCCCCACCCCCGCCATGAAAGCCCTCCTCCTCATCATGCTGCCGGCCCTTCTGATGCTGGCCACCACCGCCCCGGCCTCCGACAACGTCACCCTCCAGGTGGACATGAACGGACTCCACAAGCCCCATGCCGGCAACGACAGCAGCGAGGAGCACCATCGCTGGCTCGAAATCACCGCCTCCGCCATGAGCCTTGACCAGGCAAAGACCGTCACCATCGAATGGCGCTTCTTTGCCGACAACCTCTCCACCGGAAAGGTCGTCGAGCATGCCCGTGGCTCCGAGGTCCTGGAATTGCAGCCCGGCAGGCCCGCCACGCTGCAAGGCAGGGACACCGTCTTCTCCTATGTTCGCCAGCATTCGGAACGCAGCGGTGGCGGCCGGAGGCCCATCTACAAGAAGGTGGAGGCCTCCGGATTCCGCTATCACGGCTGGGCGGTCACGGCACGGATCGACGGCAAAGTCCTCGGCGAAGCCTACAGCAGCCGTGACATCGTAGACAAAATGAAAGAGAACTGAGCTTCTCCCACCCTGTCATGAGCATCCGCACCCCCATCTGTTTTTCATCCGTCGGCCTGACATCGGGAAGGCTACCCCTGCGCCCGTCCTTCGCCGTCGCCCCACTCCTCCTGCCGGCGGTCTCCATGCAGGCCGCCGAGGCCTTCCGCTTCGACTCCGGCTACCAGACCTACGATGAATCCGGCGGACGCATGTTCATCGAGTCCTACTACTACCGCGGTGAGATGTTCCTCTCCGAGGACACCAGCTTCCGCTTCCAGATCCTGCGTGACGCCATCAGCGGTTCAACCCCCATCGGCACCCTGCCCGGCGACGCCACCCAGCCCTTCCTCGTCGAGCTCGAAGACGTTCGCAGCGGGGTGCTCGCCGCACTCTCCCAGCAGATAGGCGACCATCGCCTTGAGCTGGAGGTCTCCGACAGCCGTGAGAGCGACTACATCTCCCAGGGCATCTCCCTCAATGACCGCTGGGAGCTGAACCAGAAAAACACCACGCTCAGCATGGGGCTGAACTTCGTCAACGACACCATCACCGTCCGGGGCACGGATGATCAGAACAAGAAAAGCTACGACGCCTTCCTCGGTGTCTCCCAGCTGCTCGACAAGAACACCGTCCTCTCCGCCAACCTCACCCTGGGCTATTCCGAAGGCTACCTGAACGACCAGTACAAGGTCATCCAGCGCAACGAGCTTTTCTTCGGCATTCCCGTCACCAACATCTACCGCGAAAACCGCCCCTCCAGCCGGCTGCGCGCCGTCCTCCAGCTCCAGGGCACGCATTTTTTCCCCAGCGCCAACGCGGCGCTCGACGCCATCCTGCGCCTCACCCAGGACGACTACGGCATCTCCTCCCAGAGCCTCCAGCTCGAATGGCGCCAGGGCCTGTTCGACCGCCTGGAACTCACGCCCTTCGTCCGCTACTACCAGCAGACCGCCGCCGATTTCTACCACAGGACCCTCAACGGCCTCAACGTCGGCACGCCGCAGGACTACCCTGACGGCAGCGGCGTCAACTACTCCGCCGACTACCGCCTCTCCTCCATGGCGGCCCTCAGCCTCGGGTTGAAGACGCGCCTGCGCCTCACGGAAAACATCTCCCTCTCCGCCACCTACGAACGCTACGAGATGACCGGCGTTGGCGGCGACCAGGCCCCGGCCCAGGCCTACCCGACCGCCAGCATGTGGACCTTCGGCGTCAGCTTCCTCTTTTAACCAAATCCATGTCCAAACCCGTCCACCAGGCGCCCATGGAACCCGACGCACGCGGCGTGCGCCAGGTCTCCTTCCGCGCCCTCGGCACCCACTGCGCCATCCAGTTCCGCTGTGAGGACGGGCGCAGGGCGCTTGAGTTTGTCGCGGACGCACTCGGCTGGCTCGGCGCCTTTGAGGCGAAGTTCTCCCGCTTCAAGCCCGACTCCCTCCTCTCCCGCGTCAACCAGGCCGCCGGCAGGGAATGGGTGCCCGTCGACCCCGACATGGAGAAGATGCTCGACCTCGCCGACGCCATGCACCGCCTGACCGACGGCGTGCTGGATGCCGCCATGCTGCCCCTCATCAAGGTCTGGGACTGGAAGGTCGTGCACGAACGCCTGCCTGATCAGGCCGAGATCACGCGGGCCATGTCGCTTTCGAGCTGGAAGGATGTTCAGCGCAAGCCCGGCCAGGTCTTCCTGTCACGCGAAGGCATGGGCCTCGACTTCGGCGGCTTCGGCAAGGAATACGCCGTCGACCAGGTCATCGCCATCGCCCGGAAGCACGGCATCAGCGACGCGCTCGTCGACCTTGGCCGTGACATCTTCGCCATCGGCGGCAACGGCGTCCACCCCTTCTGGCATGTCGGCATCCAGGACGGCGTTCAAACCGAGCGCTGCACCGGCGGGCTGGCCGTAACCAACTATGCCGTCTGCGCCTCGGGCGACTACGCCCGCCGCTTTGAGCACAACGGCGTCCGCTACGGCCACATCCTCGACCGCAGGACCGGCTGGCCCGTGCGCCACGGCCTGCGCGCCGTCACCGTCATCGCCCCCGGCTGCCTGCTTGCCGGCATCTACTCCACCGCCGTCTTCGTGCTCGGACTGCGCGACGGGCTGCGCCTCGTCGAAAACGCCAGGGGCGTCGAGGCCTGCGCCCAGGATGACAACGGCGTCCATGTCACCCGCGAGTTCCGCCGCTTCCAGGTCCAGCCCGCCTGATTTCCCAAACCCAAGACAAAACCTGACATCATGAAACACACCCTGCTCCTCGCCCTCGCCTGCCTCGGCCTGGGCGCCGCCCACGCCGCTGAACCCAAAACCGGCTCCGCCCTCCCCGCGCTCGGCGGCCTCCTGCCCGGCGCCCCCCTGCCAAAAACCGCCGGCAAGGTCGTCCTCGTGGACTTCTGGGCCTCCTGGTGCGCACCCTGCAAGGCCTCGTTCGTCACCCTTTCCAGGCTTCACCAAAAATACGCCTCCAAAGGCCTCGTCATCATCGGCATCGGCGTTGACGACGAAGCCGCCGACCACCAGGCCTTTGCCGCGAAGAACAAGGCGCCCTTCACCCTCGTGCATGACTCACAGCACAAGGCCGCCGGATTCTTCAATCCGCCCACCATGCCCAGCAGCTACCTCGTCGACCGCAAGGGCGTGATCCGCCACATCCACAAGGGCTTCAAGGGCGCGAAGACCGAGGCCGAATACGTGGCCGAGATCGAGGCGCTCCTCGCCGAATGAACTTTGCAACCCCGCGCGCCATCATGAACCTCCGCCTCCTCGCCTCCGCAGCCTGCGCTTCGCTTCTGCTTTGCAGCTGCTCCGACAGCCTCGTCAGGGTGAAGCCCTATGAACGCGGCAACCTGGCCAATCCGCTCATGGACAACGGCCGTGACCCCCTTCTGCTCGCCATGACGCAGCACGCCTACTTCTCCCGCGAGGCCGCCTTTGGCGGCGGCGGGGTCGGCGGCGGCGGCTGCGGCTGCAACTGATTCCAAAGACCGTCTTCAAAACAATCCGATCCGAAACTCCATCCGTCCATCATCATGAATGTCCTTAACTTACTGAAAGTTCTGAAAAAATTTGGCAAAAGGGCCAGCTCTCTGCTCATGCTCTTCCAGCGCACTCCGGCCGCCCAGGTGCTGCTGCCCGCCGAGTTCAACCTCGCCTCCTCCTCGGTGCTCCTTGACGCCTCCAGGCTGCTCATCACCAGCGTCGTCGGCCTCGGCGCCTACGACAGCGTCGCCGGCGCCACCACGCTGACACAGGTCAGCGGCTCCCTGAACGGCACGACCGGACAGCCGTTCTCCGCCACCTTCCAGGTTTCTGGCAGCCCCAGCACGCCCAAGTCCTGGCGCATCATCAACGGGCCCATGCAGGCGGGCCTCAGCCTGCCCAACACCACGGGCAGCACCAACACGATCTCAGGAACGCCGACGGAATCCGGCAGCAAGACCGTCACGATCCAGGCCTGGGAGAAATCAGGATTCTCCGGAGGTGTCGTGCAAAAAAGCATCACCATCACCATCAGCGCCCCCCCGGCTGCGGCCATCGTGACCCAGCCCTCCTCCACCACCATCAACAGCGGACAATCGACGACGCTGACCGTGACCGCCTCGGGTGCCACGCCCATCACCTATCAATGGTACCGCGGCAGCAGCGGCGACACCTCCAACCCGGTCGGCACAAACTCCGCTTCCTTCACCACGCCGGTGCTGACAAGCACCACCAGCTACTGGGTGAACGTCTCCAACGCCGAAAATTTAACGGGACAAAACTCCAGCACGGCCACCGTCACCGTCCGCCAGCCCGCCGCCATCACCACGCATCCGGCATCAACCTCAGTCGCAGGCGGCCAGTCCGCCACGCTCTCCGTGGTGGCGACAGGAGATGCGCCGCTGACTTATCAATGGTATCAAGGCTCCTCCGGCGACACCTCAACCCCTGTGGGTTCCAACCAGGCCTCCTTTACCACGCCCCCGCTGGCTGCCGAAACCAGCTACTGGGTGAAGGTGACCAACATCGCCAACAGCTCGGGCGCCTTGTCCAACACGGCCACGGTTTCAATCCTTGCAGCAGCCGCTCCCACGGTCTTCACCCTGTCACCCCTGCCCACCGCAAGAACAGGCCTGAGCTACTCCACAACCCTGGTCGCCACAGGAGGCACGACTCCCTACAACTGGTCGCTCAAGACAGGCAGTCTTCCCAACGGCCTCACCCTCAGCCCTGACGGCGTCCTCTCCGGCACTCCCTCCGGCTTCGGCTCCTTCACCTTCACCCTCGAGGTCGCCGACCAGGAACTCGACACCGACTCCCGCGAGTTCTCTCTCGTCGTCAGCAACCTCGCCATCTCCACCTCCTCCCTCCCCACCGCCGTCAAGGGCACCCCCTTCTCCTTCTCTCTCGCTGCCTCCGGCTCCAATCCCGTCCAGTCCTGGGCCGTCCATGCCGGTGTCCTACCCGCCGGCATCTCCCTCAACTCCTCCACAGGTGTCCTCTCCGGCACTCCCACCACTCCCGGCTCCTCTTCCCTCACCTTCCGCGTCACCGACTCCTCCGGCTTCTCCGTCACCCGCGCTCTCCTGCTCACGGTCTCCGCCAAGTTCATCAAGCCGGTCCTCGACCCCGTCACCTTCCCCACCATCACCGTCGGCGAAACCTTCCTCCACAGGCTCTCCGCACAGAACTATCCCAAGACCTTCTCCGTCACCGGCCTGCCCAAGGGCCTCAAGCTCAACGCGGCCTCCGGTGAAATCACCGGCGTCCCCGACGTCTCTGGCCTCTTCATCCTCCAGATCCGCGCCTCCAACTCCGCCGGGGCCAGCCTCATCCTCAAGGCCCCCCTCACCATCAAGTCCCTGCCCAAAAACCTCGTCGGCTCCTTCGGCGGCACCCTCCAGCGCCTCCCCGCCGTCAACCAGAACCTCGGCGGCATGTTCTCCCTCTCCGTCACCTCCAACGGCTTCTACTCCCTCAAGCTCACCAGCGCCCTCGCCTCCGTCACCAAGTCCAACGCCGCCTCCTCCTTCTCCTCCACCGGCAGGCTCGCTCCCTCCCCTCCCCACATCTCCATCCCCCTTGCCGGACAGCCCCTCTCCCTCTCCATCAACCCCGCCTCCGGCGCCGTCTCCGGGTTCCTCGGCGCCGCCTCCCTCTCCGGATGGCGCGCCGCCTGGAACGCCGCCACCAACCCCGCTGAAAACCTCGTCGGCTACTACAGCTTCGCCATCGACCTCAGCGATCCCGCCGATGACGGCATGGCCGGCATCCCCCAGGGCTCCGGCTTCGCCACCTTCTCCGTCTCCAACTCGGGAGCCATCAGCATCGTCGGCAAGTCCGCCGACGGCGAACCCCTCACCAGCTCCCCCCTGCTCGGCTCCAGCGGCGAGTTCTGGCTCTACTCGCCCCTCTACAAAAGCCTCGGCTCCCTCCAGGGCTCCCTCACCCTCACCGAGGATCCCGCCGGCCTCTTCTCCGCCAACTCCATCGCAGGTCTGCTCTCCTGGTCCAAGCCCAACACCACCTCACGCGCCTACCCCGCCTTCGGCCCCATCAACCTCAAGGCCGAGGGCGCCTACCTCGCTCCCGCCAGCAAGGGCAACCCCGCTCTCGGCCTGCCGGACACCGGCACCGTCGGCCTGCGCTTCACCGACGGCGGCCTCGCCGACTCCGACACCGACCCAGATGTCGACTTCACCTTCACCGACGAGGACAAGGTCCTGCTCTCCAAGGACCCCCTCGTCAACAAGGGCCAGGCCGCCCTGAGCCTCAACCCGGCCAGCGGGGCCATCAGCGGCACCTTCACCCTGGTGGAGACCACGCCTGCGCCCTTCACCCGCGCCAAGGTGCCCTTCCAGGCCCAGGTCGTGCGCCTCGCCGACGGCCAGGTCAGGGCCGCCGGCTTCTTCCTCCTGCCCCAGGTCCCCGCTGGCGCCCAGAAGCCCGCGGACACCCCCATCCTTTCCGGCGGCGTCCAGCTCATCCAGCCAGTGCCGTGAAGCTGGATGACACTGTCCTTCAGCCGGTGAAAAACACGGCCTGAAGGGCACTTGATGAAGAATTGAAGCCGTGTCCCGGTGCATTCCGAGACACGGCCTTTTTGCGTGCATGTCAGTCGAATCGTTTGTTCGGCAGCCATGCATGCGGCCGAGGGGAGGCCAGGAGCGAAGTTTCACAACTTTTGGATGCCGACAGGCTTTCAATGGCGCCCCGGTCGTCATTAAATGCCGCCGAACCCATCCCCCCGACAGGCCCTTCATGAAAACTGCCGCCCTCTTCCAGAAACTGAAAAGCCTCCTCAAGCGCGCCAGCTCGCTGCTCATGCTCTTCCAGCGCACGCCTGCCGCCCAGGTGCTGCTGCCCGCCGAGTTCAACCTGGCCTCCTCATCCGCCATGATGGACGCCTCCAGGCTGCTCATCACCACCGTTGCAGGCCTTGGCGCCTACGACAGCGTGGCCGGAGCCACCACGCTTGCACAGCTTTCTCCCACGCCCAACTCAACCATCGTGCCAGTCAGGGCAGGCGTTGAGTTCACAGGCGCCTTCCAGGTCACCGGCAGCCCGGCCCCGCCTCAATACTGGGAGGTCATCGGAACCCTTCCCAACGGACTGAGCCTGGACAGTTCACCCGGATCCGTCGCCCTGCTCACCGGCACCACCCTGGAGATGGGGGACAAAAACGTCATCATCAAAGCCTACCAGTATGCAGGTGCGGGAGCTGGCGGCGGCAGCATCGAAAAAAGCTTCACGATTCGTGTCACGGCTCCACCGGAGGCCTTTATCGCCTCCCATCCAGCCTCCACGGAAATCAATCTGGGACAGACCGCCACCCTCATGGTCGCCGCCACGGGCACGGCCCCGATCAACTATCAATGGTACCAGGGCAGCAGCGGTGACACATCGACGCCCGTCGGTGAAAACGATCCCAGCTTCACCACGCCCATGCTGACAGGCACCACCAGCTACTGGGTGAAGGTCTCCAATTCCGTCACGCCCTCAGGCGTCAGTTCCAACACGGCCACGGTCACCGTGCGAACCCCCGCCGCCATCACCCAGCAGCCTGAATCCATCTCCATTTTCTCCGGCCTGAACACCACGCTCACGGTCATGGCCACCGGTTCATCACCTTTAACCTACCAATGGTATCAGGGCGAGTCAGGCGACACCTCAACTCCTGTGGGTTCCAATCAGGACTCCTTCACGACCCCCCGGCTTTCAGAAACCACCAGCTACTGGGTGCGGGTGTCCAACATTGTCCTCCCTGAAGGTGTGGACTCCAACACGGCCGTGGTCACGGTCGAGCCCACCGAGATCCCCTCGATCTTGACGCCGTCGCCCCTGCCCACCGCAAGAACAGGCCTGAGCTACTCCACGACCTTCGAGGCGTTTGGCGGCACAACTCCCTATAGCTGGTCAGTCTCCTCGGGTTCCCTGCCACAAGGCCTCACCCTCAGCCCTGACGGCGTCCTCTCCGGCACTCCCTCCGGCTTCGGCTCCTTCACCTTCACCCTCGAGGTCGCCGACCAGGAACTCGACACCGACTCCCGCGAGTTCTCTCTCGTCGTCAGCAACCTCGCCATCTCCACCTCCTCCCTCCCCACCGCCGTCAAGGGCACCCCCTTCTCCTTCTCTCTCGCTGCCTCCGGCTCCAATCCCGTCCAGTCCTGGGCCGTCCATGCCGGTGTCCTACCCGCCGGCATCTCCCTCAACTCCTCCACAGGTGTCCTCTCCGGCACTCCCACCACTCCCGGCTCCTCTTCCCTCACCTTCCGCGTCACCGACTCCTCCGGCTTCTCCGTCACCCGCGCTCTCCTGCTCACGGTCTCCGCCAAGTTCATCAAGCCGGTCCTCGACCCCGTCACCTTCCCCACCATCACCGTCGGCGAAACCTTCCTCCACAGGCTCTCCGCACAGAACTATCCCAAGACCTTCTCCGTCACCGGCCTGCCCAAGGGCCTCAAGCTCAACGCGGCCTCCGGTGAAATCACCGGCGTCCCCGACGTCTCTGGCCTCTTCATCCTCCAGATCCGCGCCTCCAACTCCGCCGGGGCCAGCCTCATCCTCAAGGCCCCCCTCACCATCAAGTCCCTGCCCAAAAACCTCGTCGGCTCCTTCGGCGGCACCCTCCAGCGCCTCCCCGCCGTCAACCAGAACCTCGGCGGCATGTTCTCCCTCTCCGTCACCTCCAACGGCTTCTACTCCCTCAAGCTCACCAGCGCCCTCGCCTCCGTCACCAAGTCCAACGCCGCCTCCTCCTTCTCCTCCACCGGCAGGCTCGCTCCCTCCCCTCCCCACATCTCCATCCCCCTTGCCGGACAGCCCCTCTCCCTCTCCATCAACCCCGCCTCCGGCGCCGTCTCCGGGTTCCTCGGCGCCGCCTCCCTCTCCGGATGGCGCGCCGCCTGGAACGCCGCCACCAACCCCGCTGAAAACCTCGTCGGCTACTACAGCTTCGCCATCGACCTCAGCGATCCCGCCGATGACGGCATGGCCGGCATCCCCCAGGGCTCCGGCTTCGCCACCTTCTCCGTCTCCAACTCGGGAGCCATCAGCATCGTCGGCAAGTCCGCCGACGGCGAACCCCTCACCAGCTCCCCCCTGCTCGGCTCCAGCGGCGAGTTCTGGCTCTACTCGCCCCTCTACAAAAGCCTCGGCTCCCTCCAGGGCTCCCTCACCCTCACCGAGGATCCCGCCGGCCTCTTCTCCGCCAACTCCATCGCAGGTCTGCTCTCCTGGTCCAAGCCCAACACCACCTCACGCGCCTACCCCGCCTTCGGCCCCATCAACCTCAAGGCCGAGGGCGCCTACCTCGCTCCCGCCAGCAAGGGCAACCCCGCTCTCGGCCTGCCGGACACCGGCACCGTCGGCCTGCGCTTCACCGACGGCGGCCTCGCCGACTCCGACACCGACCCAGATGTCGACTTCACCTTCACCGACGAGGACAAGGTCCTGCTCTCCAAGGACCCCCTCGTCAACAAGGGCCAGGCCGCCCTGAGCCTCAACCCGGCCAGCGGGGCCATCAGCGGCACCTTCACCCTGGTGGAGACCACGCCTGCGCCCTTCACCCGCGCCAAGGTGCCCTTCCAGGCCCAGGTCGTGCGCCTCGCCGACGGCCAGGTCAGGGCCGCCGGCTTCTTCCTCCTGCCCCAGGTCCCCGCTGGCGCCCAGAAACCCGCGGACACCCCCATCCTTTCCGGCGGCGTCCAGCTCATCCAGCCAGTGCCGTGAGTCAGACAGGCTCAAAAACAGCCGCGAAAACGGCGCGAAAAACAGGGCTTAAAAAGCACCGCAACCGTGTCTCATTTGCAACGCGGACAATTAACTAAAAACATCGCAAATTGATTGAGCGCACCCCCTTGGTGAGTGTCACAGGATGCTCGGTTCCACCTTCGTACGGCGGCTCCTGATTCATCCCGTGAACTTCGCCAGACTGATCCTTTTCATGCTCACCCTTCTTGCCGTCGGCGGCGAGGCGGCGACTTTCGGGATCGGCCTCTTTCACAATGACCTGGACCAGGTGCATGACCGTTCGGAAACCGAGGTGGAGCACCAGGTTCGTCCTGAGCGGATCAGCCAGGATGAGGACTCGGACCCGCCCTGCCATCTCATGTTCGGGGCCGTCTGCGGCTTCGCCCGCACGCTTCTGGCGGAGCTGGCCGGAAACATGCGTGACCTTCCGGGCATGCACCCGCGCCCCACCGTTCGTCTTCATCGTTTGTTAGGCGTCAGCCTGACCTGAAGTCCGGCCTCACGCCGAAGCCGTCCCGTGCCCGCCTTGGCATCGCCGGGAGTCATCATTCCGCCGTCGGAACAATCATGGACGGCATCCTTTTGTCAAAGCCTGACCCTGCAGCCCCCATGCTCCGTTTCACATCCTCCTTTTCCTCCCTCGCATCCGCCCTCCTGCTCGTCGCACCGCTTGTCCTGCCTCTGCAATCCAGCTCCCTGGCCGGGGAGGTGCAGGCCTGGAAAGGCCGGGCGGACATCACCTTCAGCGGCACCTCCACCCTTCATGACTGGTCCGGCAGGGTTGCCGCCCAACCCTTCATCACCCGCGTCACCACCGATTCAGGCGGCAGGCCGGCGCGTGTCCAGTCCTCCGTGAAGATCGAGGCCGCAGGCATGGACACCGACGAGCCCAGGCGTGATGAAAACATGCACAAGGCCATGAAGGCCGCCGAGCATCCGCTCATCACCGCCGAAATCGACGTGCCCGCCGGCAGGATCGCCTCTGACCTGAAGACGCCGACACAGCTGCCGATGACGCTCACGCTGCTCGGCAGGCCCCTGCAGGTCACAGCCGTCGTCAGCAGCTTCAAGCAGCAGGACGGCGGCATCACCTTCGACCTCGACTTTCCCCTCTCGATGAAGGCCGGCGGCATCAGCGTGCCCTCCGTCCTCTATTTCATCCGGGTCGGCGATGTCGTGAAGATCCACGCATCCGTCACCCTCACCCAGAACTGAGCCCCCCTTTCATCCCCATGTCCGCCTACATTCACCATCTCGCCACCCTCACTCCGCCCTACACCTACGCACAGACCTACACCCGCGATCGCATCAAGGACTGGGCGAATGATCCCAAGACCCGGCGGATCATCCACGCCATCTACAACCGCAGCGGCATCGAGACACGCAACAGCGTCACCGGCGACTTCATCGTCGGCTCTGACGCCACCCTCTACCGCACCGACGCCCAGGGCGCCCTCATCCCTCCGTCCACGGCGGAGCGCAACCGCGTCTACGGCCACTGGTCCAGACAGCTCGCCGTCGAGCTTGCGCGCCGCGCCATCAACGACGCGCCCGGCTTCGACAAGGAGGACATCACCCATGTCATCTTCACCTCCTGCACCGGCTTCACCAACCCCGGGCCCGACTACCACATCATCAAGGAGCTCGGCCTGCGTACCGATGTCGAACGCTACACGCTTGGCTTCATGGGCTGCTACGCCGCCTTCCCTTCGCTGCGCATGGCGGCGCAGTTCTGCCAGGCCAGGCCCGACGCCGTGGTGCTCGTCATCTGCCTGGAGCTGTGCACCCTGCACATGCAGGTCAATGACCATCCGGACAGCATCCTTGCCAACTCCCTGTTCGCAGATGGCGCCGCCGCCGCCATCGTCAGCGCCCGTGAACCCCGGCAGGGTCGCCCGGCCTACAGGCTCGACGGCTTCGAAAGCGCCCTCGTCCCCGCCAGCGAGTCCGAAATGGCCTGGGAGATCGGCGACGAAGGCTTCAATATCGTCCTCTCCAGCTATGTCCCCGACATCATCGGCGGCAACATCCGCCAGCTCATGAGCGACATCCTCAAACGCCATGACATGACCCCGGAGGACATCGCGGAATGGGCCGTGCATCCCGGCGGCCGCGCCATCCTCGACAAGGTTCAGGAAAGCCTGCGGCTCGCCCCCGACACCCTGGAGGCCAGCCGCAGCGTCCTGCGCGACTACGGCAACATGAGCAGCGCGACCATCCTCTTCGTCCTGAAGGAGATGCTCGACAGCGCCGAAAGCGAAAGCGCCTCGCTCTGCGCCATGGCCTTCGGCCCTGGACTCACCGTGGAAACCGCCGTCATGCAGAGGATCGGCGGCCCCGTCATGAGTGAATCACAAAAACGCACGGCACTCCAGGCGTCATGAACACCCGCGCCGAACTGACCTACAGCCCGGCCCAGCGCTTCACGGCGCTGGGCTACGGACTCGCCAGCCACACGCTCTTCCTGGCCTCCGTCGCAGCCATGTTCTGGAGCCTCTACAACGGCCTTCACCTCAGCCTGCTGCACCTCCATGGCGGAGCCGCCGCGCTCGTGAACCTCCTGCTGCTGCTCCAGTTTGCCCTGGGCCACACGCTGCTGCTCTCCAGCCGCGGCCGCAGGTTCATGACACGCCTCGCCCCCCTTGGCCTTGGCCCAGCCCTGTCCACCACCATCTTCGCAGGCCTCGCCTCCCTGCAGCTGCTGGCGACCTTCCTGTTCTGGTCCTCCAGCGACACCGTCTGGTGGGCTCCCGAGGGCGGCGTCAAGCTCACGCTCAGCCTGCTCTATGGCATCTCCTGGCTTCTGCTCGCCAAATCCATGGGCGACGCAGGCCTCGACACCCAGGTCGGCATCCTCGGCTGGCGCTCCATCTGGCGGGGTGAAAAGCCCGTCTACCGGCCCTTCGCGCGCACCGGCATGTTCCGCTACAGCCGCCAGCCGATCTATTCCTCCTTCACCCTCATCCTCTGGACAGCCCCCGTCTGGACCCCCGACCACCTCGCCGTCGCCCTGCTCTGGTCGGCCTACTGCGTGCTCGCACCTCTGCTCAAGGAAAAGCGCTACCGCCAGTGGTATGGAGCCGCCTTCGAACGTTACCAGCAGCGCGTGCCGTACTGGTTCCCTGCCAGGATGCGTCCCTCCATCACCCACAGTTCACAGCCGGTCACCGCCGACCACGATGTCGCCATCGTCGGCGCCGGGCCCGTCGGCCTCATGCTCGCCGGCCTTCTCGGCCAGAAGGGCCTGAACGTGCTGGTCGTGGACAAGCGCACCGAACCCCTCCGGCATTCCCAGGCCATCGGCATCACGCCGCCCTCCCTGGAAATCCTCGCACGCCTCGGCCTTGCCGAAGAGTTTGTCAGGCGCGGCGTCCAGATCCGTGACTGCCATGTCCATGGCCAGACCGGCTGGCTCGGCTGCGCCAGCTTCCGTGACATCCCCGGCCCCCACCGCTGCATCCTCTCGCTGCCCCAGCAGCAGACACTCGACCTTCTTGAAGCCAGGGTGGCCGCCATGCCCAATGTGCGGCTGCTGCGTGGTGTCGAAATCTCCAACATCGAACAGGACGCCTCCTCCGTCACCCTGCATGGCGGCTCGCTCACGGCCACCGCCCGCTGGCTCGTCGGATGCGACGGCAGCCGCAGCCAGGTGCGCGAAACCCTCCGGATGCGCACACGCGGAGGCAGCTACGGCTGCCACTTCCTCATGGGCGACTTCATCGACCGCTCCGGCTTGAAGGACGAGGCGCATCTTTGGTTCACACGCGACGGCGCCGTGGAGGCCTTCCCGCTTCCGGACGGACGCCGCCGCTGGATCGTCCAGACCTCCGAATCCGTCACCGACGGCAGGCACGGCCTCATCAGCAGGCTCGTCCGTGAGCGCGCCGGACTCGACATTGCCGTCGAAGACCAGCTTAACCAGAGCCCGTTCTCGCCACGCTGGATGCAGTCCGAGCAATATCATGACGGCCGTGTCATCCTGTGCGGCGACGCCGCCCATCTCATGAGCCCCATCGGCGGCCAGGGCATGAACACCGGCTGGGCGGACGCCGAGTTCCTCGCCGAGTCGCTCATCGCCATCGAGCAGCACGGCCGCGAACCCCGGCCCCTGCTGGAGGCCTACGACCGCTGCCGGCATCGTGCCTCCGACGTGGCCATCGCCCGTGCCGCACGCGGCATGTGGCTGGGCACCCGCCAGGGCCTCGTCTCCTCCTGGCTGCGCGACCTGTTCATGCGCGAGGCCCTGTTCAAAGGGCCGCTTTCACGATGCATCGGCCCCTATTTCGCCATGCTCACCATTCCCTACAACACGGTGAAGGCCGTGCCGGAGAAGGTGTTCGCCCTGCGCTGATCCGTCAGGCCGCGTTGCGCTCGATCCGTTTCTTCAGGATCGGCGCGCGCTCGCCCTTCACCACGGCCTCGTTGATCGACACCGATCGTACGTCCGACCTGCTGGGAACCTCGTACATCACGTCCAGCATGATGCGCTCGAAGATGCTGCGCAGGCCCCGCGCGCCGGTGCCGCGCTTGACGGCCTCCCGGGCCATCGCCAGCAGCCCCTCCTTGTTCACGTTCAGGTCCACGCCCTCCATGCCGAGCAGCTTCGCATACTGCTTGAGCAGCGCGTTCTTCGGCTCGGTCAGGATGCGCACCAGCTCCGCCTCCGTCAGCTCACGAAGCGCACAGAGCACCGGCAGACGGCCGATGAACTCGGGGATCAGGCCGAAGCCGATCAGGTCCTCCGGCTCCACCTCCCTGAGCAGCGCGTCCTTGTCATCCCCCTTCTCCACCACCCCGCCGACAAAGCCCATGGTCCGGTGCCCCTTGCGCCGCTTGACGATCTGGTCCAGGCCGACAAAGGCGCCGCCGCAGATGAACAGGATGTTCTCCGTGTTCACCTGGATGTACTCCTGCTGCGGATGCTTGCGCCCGCCCTGCGGCGGCACGTTGCAGATCGTACCCTCGATGATCTTCAGCAGCGCCTGCTGGACACCCTCGCCCGAGACATCGCGGGTGATGCTCACATTGCCCGTGGTGCGTCCGATCTTGTCGATCTCGTCGATGTAAATGATGCCGATCTCCGCGCGGGCCACGTCAAAATCCGCCGCCTGCAGCAGGCGCAGGATGATGTTCTCCACGTCCTCGCCCACATAGCCGGCCTCCGTCAGCGTCGTCGCGTCGGCGATGCTGAAGGGCACGTTCAGGATCCTCGCCAGCGTGCGCGCCAGCAGCGTCTTGCCGCAGCCCGTGGGGCCGAGAAGCAGCACGTTGCTCTTCTCGATGTCCACGTCGTTCGGGTCGTTGATCCTGCGGGGCGCCTCCTTCCGCATCGCCTGCTGCCGTGCGTGCAGGATGCGCTTGTAATGGTTGTGCACCGCCACGCTGAGCACCTTCTTCGCATGCTCCTGGCCGATCACATGCTGGTCCAGCGTCGCCCGGATCTCCGCCGGACGGGGGACGATCAGGCCGCCCGAGGCGTTGTCCGCCTCCTGCGTGGCCTCGCGGTCCAGGATGCTCTTGCAGACTCCGATGCAGTTGTCGCAGATGTACACTCCCGGCCCGGCGACCAGCTTGCGTACCTCCGCATGGCTTTTGCCGCAGAAGGAGCAGAGCGTGACTGTGGATGAGCGTGGCATGGGGGGGGTGTCGTCTATCTCGCACGTTTCTGCTTCAAGCGTCAAGCACCGGCTTGCGGCCGCCTCAGGGCGCTGCGGCTCCCGCAGGCGGGGCTTCGTCCTCCTTCAGCGCGGCCACCACGCGTTCGATGCCCGTCTTGGCAAAGTCGCTCGGCGGATACATGTGCCTGGCCTTGAGGTACCAGCCGAGGGCCGAGCCTGACTGCCTGCGCTGCTCATGCTGCTTCGCCTTCTCGATCGCGCTGACATACTCGCTGGCCTTCACGCTGAGCTCGGAGCGCATCTTCGTCACCTCCGGGTCCTCCGGAAACCGGGCATACACCCGCTCCACGGCCTCCCAGGCGCCGAAGGCGTTGCCGGCCTTGCCCTGCTCCTCCGCCATCTTCACCACCATCGTCACCTCGGTCACGTCCGTGATCACCTTCTTGATCTGCTCCTGCCGCGCCGGGTCATTGATGGAGGCCGCCAGGAATCGCCCCTGCTCGTTGAAGATCTGACGGAAGGCCCGCTGGCTGAGCAGGCGGTCCAGGTCCAGCAGCGCCTGCGCCTGCACGTCGCTGTTCTGACCCACCATCTCGGACAGGTTGCGCAGCTTGGGGTTGGTGGGCCAGATCTCGGCCGCGCCCTTCATCTCGGACGCATAGATGTTCTGGTCGCCCTTCAGGATCGCGGCCTTCGCCGCCGTCAGCCTCATGTCGGAAAGCGCACGCGCCGTCTCGATCGCCGCCATCGGCTTGGAAAAGTCGAAGTCCTTCGAGTTCTTCCTCATCTTGGTCACCAGCTCCTCCGCCAGCGTGAAGTCCTTCATCTCCAGCGCGTTCACCAGCTGGTTCCCGTCACGCACGTAGTCGAGGACCTTCAGCTTCTCGGCAAGCGGCAGCCGGCGCACGCGCGGCAGGTACTCGCCGATGGCAAAGGCCTCCATCAGCCGGTTGCTCGCGCTTTGATAATCCTGGCGCATGACCAGCTGCTCAAACGCCACCACCGCCTCGTCCACGCCCCGGATGGCCTCGGACGAAAGGCTGTCAATCAGGCTCACCGTCGGCGGCACGCCCAGGCCTGCGGAAAAGGCCTTCTTCATGTCCGAGTTGTCGTCCAGCTGCAGCACGCTGTCACCATCCTTGAACATGTGCGGATACAGGCGGCAGGCGATCAGGGCGTGCTCAAACCGGCGCTGCAGGAACATCTGCAGGATCAGCGCCTGGAACTGCACCTTGCTGGTCACCTCCGACAGCCCGGCCGCCGTCTCGTTGAGCTTCTTGCGCGCCTCGATCTCGGCGATCTCCTTGATGTAGCCGGAGACCCTGCCGATGCTGGCCGTCGTCGCCTGCTTCTGCACATTCCCCGCAGCGCCGCCTCCCTTCGCGCCACCGCCGCTGCCCGCCTGGGGCGACAGCTCGGCGTTCGACATGGCGACCTCGTTGTTCCACTCCAGCTGCCGCCGCCTCTTGTTCATGGCGTCGTTGGCAAGGCGCAGGTTGTTCACCTTGCGCTGCGCCAGCCAGACGTCATACACGCCGTTCGCCATCGTGTTGCAAAGGCCGGCGTCGATCTTGAACGCTCCGGCCTCCGGCAGCATGGCAAAGGCCGAGGACACATCCGGTCCGTCCTTCCGGGTCGGCGCAAGCAGCAGGATGATCTGCGCGATCAGGTCACGGTAGGCCTGGTCCTCGGCGCCGTTCGCCTCCGGCGTCGCCAGGTAGATCTCAAACTTCGAGCGCACCAGCCGGTTGTTGTTCACCTGCCACATCTTGCCGTCCCAGGTGACCATCTCGTTGCCGCTGTCCACATGCGGCAGCACCCCGCCCATCATGGAGTTGTTCGAACCGGAGGAGGACTGCCCGCCGCCGCCGGAGGACGGGTGCGCGTTCGCCGGCGGCGGCGAGGACTGGGCGGGCCCCGGCGCGGGCAGCACCTGGGCGGACGAAGTGACGGCCGCAAGCACGGCACCCAGAGGCAGGAGGATCTTCATCGTCTTCATAAGGTTCAGGTCAGGCTTTCAACAGCTGGATCACTTCAAGCACGCCGTTTTCAAGGACGCGCACCTTGAAGACATAGCGCTGCCCCCTCTGGATGTTCGCCTCCAGCTTCGACGGCACCAGCACCGGCACAAAGCTGCCCCCCTCGCTCACCTGCACCGAAAACAACCGGTCGCTGCCCTTCCAGGAATCCAGCCGGTTGTCGATGGTTCCCTCAACCTTGTAGGTGTTCCCCGACAGGGCGTTCGAGCTGTCCAGATACTCCTCCGTGCTCAGCTCGGTCAAACCCGTCATCGGGTCCGTACCACGATGCAGGAGGGAGTATCCACCGCCAATGGCACCTGCAAGCAGGGCCATGACGGCAATGAGATGGGCGGGCTTGATCCCGGATTGAGCACGGCGGGCCATGGAGAAATAAGGGGGGAATTAACCCGAAGTCTAACGGCTGGCCTTCCGCCCGGCAACACCTGCCTGTGAAGGATAAACCCGCCCCCCGGCCTGCCATCCCCAAATCCCTGTTTGACTCGCAGGCTGTCCTGGAACATATCAACACATCCTGATACGTTGATTTGACGATTCCCAATCCCCAAACCTGAACCCACCACCCACCGCATCCCCATGAGCGACTACAAAGTCAAAGACATCGCCCTCGCCGACTTCGGCCGCAAGGAACTCACCATCGCCGAGAGCGAAATGCCCGGCCTCATGGCCACCCGTGAAAAATACGGCCCGAAAAAGCCCCTCGCCGGCGTCCGCATCACCGGCTCCCTGCACATGACCATCCAGACCGGCGTGCTCATCGAGACGCTGAAGGAACTCGGCGCCGACGTCCGCTGGGCCTCCTGCAACATTTTCTCCACCCAGGACCACGCCGCCGCAGGCATCGCCGCCACCGGCACGCCCGTCTTTGCCTGGAAGGGCGAAACCCTCGAGGAATACTGGTGGTGCACCTGGCAGGCCATCATGTTCCCCGGCAACAAGGGCCCTCAGCTCATCGTCGATGACGGCGGTGACGTGACCCTCCTCATCCACAAGGGCTACGAGATGGAAAACGGCGACAAGTGGGTCGACACCCCCTCCGACAACCATGAGGTCAAGGTCATCAAGGACCTCCTCAAGGACATCGCCAAGAAGCAGCCCGGCATCTTCCACGAGATCGTCAAGGACCTCAAGGGCGTCTCCGAAGAGACCACCACCGGCGTGCACCGCCTCTATGAAATGGCCAAGGCCGGCAAGCTGCTCTTCCCCGCCATCAACGTGAACGACAGCGTCACGAAGTCCAAGTTCGACAACCTCTACGGCTGCCGCGAATCCCTCCTCGACGGCATCAAGCGCGCCACCGACGTCATGATCGCCGGCAAGGTCGGCGTCGTCTGCGGCTATGGCGACGTCGGCAAGGGCTGCGCCTTCGCCCTCCGCGGCATGGGCGCCCAGGTCGTCGTCACCGAAATCGACCCCGTGTGCGCCCTCCAGGCCGCCATGGAAGGCTTCCGCGTCATGCCCATCGAGGACACCCTCGGCTGGGGCGACATCTACGTCACCACCACCGGCAACAAGGACATCATCCGCCTTGAGCACATGGAGAAGATGAAGGACCAGGCCATCGTCTGCAACATCGGCCACTTCGACAACGAGATCCAGGTCGACAAGCTCAACGCCCGCACGGACGTGAAGCGCCTCAACATCAAGCCGCAGGTGGACAAGTACACCTTCCCGGCCGGCAACAGCATCTTCATGCTCGCCGAAGGCCGCCTCGTGAACCTCGGCTGCGCCACCGGCCACCCGAGCTTCGTGATGTCCAACAGCTTCACCAACCAGTGCCTCGCACAGATGGAGCTCTGGGCCACCAAGGACAGCCGCGAGATCGGCGTCACCGTCCTGCCGAAGAAGCTCGACGAGGAGGTCGCCCGCCTCCACCTCGCCAAGATCGGCGTGAAACTCACCGTCCTCACGCAGGACCAGGCCGACTACATCGGCGTGCCCGTCGAAGGCCCCTACAAGACGGATCACTACCGCTATTGATGGGGCGCGGACACTCCTGTCCGCTTCTTTAAATCACCCCCCGAAACCCGAAGCGCGTCCGGACGAAAGTCCGGGCGCGTTTTGCCTTGTCGTCTTGAAGTTGGCGCAGGCTTCCAGCTTGCGTCCCTGCAACCAGCACGGCTGAACCTGCCTCCCCAAGGCAGTCATGAGCTTCAGTTCTCGCCCCCACGCGGCCCCGCACGTCCAATCCGCCGCAAGACCCCGCGCTCAGCCGCGTTCATGCGCGGCCATGATGATGAGCCTCCTTTCCGTCCTCCTTTCCGCCGCGACCCTGGTCCAGGCCGCAGATTCCAGGCCTAACATCGTTTTCATGCTCGCCGACGACCTCGGCCGGGCCGACTGCGGATTCATGGGTGGCACGGTGATCCGGACGCCCCACCTGGACAGGCTCGCCAAGGCGGGCGCCATCCTGGACCAGTTCTACGTCCAGCCGGTCTGCTCACCCACCCGTGCCGCGCTGATGACCGGACGCTACCCCATGCGCCACGGCCTTCAGGTCGGCGTCGTCAGGCCCTGGGCGCAGTACGGCCTGCCCCTGGAGGAGCGCACCCTGCCCCAGGCCCTCAGGGAAGGCGGCTACGAGACCGCGATCGTCGGCAAATGGCACCTCGGCACCTTCCAGCCCGCCTACCTGCCGATGCAGCGCGGCTTTGACCATCAATACGGACACTACAACGGCGCCATCGACTACTTCACCCATGAACGCGACGGCGGCTTTGACTGGCACCGGGATGACCTGGAAAACCGTGACGAAGGTTATTCCACCCATCTGCTGGCCCGCGAATCCGAACGCCTGATCCGTGAACGTGACAGGTCGAAGCCCTTGTTCCTGTATGTCCCCTTCAACGCCGTGCACGGCCCCTTCCAGGTGCCGGACGACTACCTGAAACCCTATGCGAGCCTCAAGGGCAACCGCCAGAAGTATGCAGGCATGCTGGAAGCCATGGACGAGGCGGTCGGGCGCATCGTCGCCGCCATCGACGCCGAAGGCATGCGTCAGAACACGCTTTTTGTTTTCTCCAGCGACAACGGCGGCCCCAGCCCGGGCACCATCACCGACAACGGCCCGCTGCGCGCCGGCAAGGGCACGCTCTATGAGGGCGGCACCCGCGTCGTCGCCTTCGCCACCTGGGAGGGAAAGATTCCCGCTGGCAGCAAGGTCAGCGCCCCCCTGCACATGGTGGACTGGCATCCCACCCTGTTGAAGCTCGGTGGTGTCTCCCTGGAGCAGAAGCTCCCTCTCGACGGACGTGACGCATGGCCCGCCATCACGGGAAAGGCCGGCTCTCCCCATGAATTCATCCTGCTCAACACCGCTCCTGGCAAAGGCGCCATCCGCATGGGTGACTGGAAGCTCGTCATCGGAGGCAACATGCCCGACAGCGCAGACGGACCGGAAACCGGAGCCGCTCCAAAGAAGGGCAGGGGCAAAGGAAAGAAGAAGGCTGCCGAAGCCGCGCTGGAGCTGTTCAACCTCGCCGACGATCCTAACGAAAAGAACAACCTTGCCGCAGCTCAACCGGAGAAGGTCGCTGAACTTAGAAAAAAGCTGGATGAACTCGCCGCCCAGGCCGTGCCGCCGAAAAGCGCGCCCAAGGCGCCGGGCTTCAAGACACCCCGCATCTGGGGCCAGGCGGACTGAACAGGGAACCTCTCCCTGTCGGCGCAGGCCATTCATGACGAATGGCGCCCCCTCATCGCATCAATCCCGGATCTCGGCCGCGCATTCTCTTGCCGCCGGGGCGTCTGCTTCGTATTCACAGGGACACCTTTTTCTCCGCCGTGCTGCCCCCGCTCAACACGCTCAAGCTTCCCGACACCTGGCAGCACCAGGCGGTGAACCTGCTGCGTGAAGGCTGCGATGTCGTGGTCAGCGCTCCCACCGGCGCCGGCAAGACCTACATCTTCGAACTGCTCCACCAGTCGCGCTCCATCCAGGGCCAGGCGGTTTACACGGTGCCGACCCGCGCGCTGGCCAATGACAAGTACGCCGAGTGGAAGGATGCACGCTGGGACGTCGGCATCGCCACCGGCGACGTTTCGGAAAACGTCGGCGCCCCCGTCCTGGTGGCCACGTTGGAAACGCAGCTGGAGAGGCTCGTGCGCGGCGAAGGCCCCGCGCTGCTGGTGATCGACGAATATCAGATGATCGGCGACGGCCAGCGCGGCTCGCACTACGAGGCCGCCATCGCCCTGGCGCCCAAGGACACCCGGCTGCTCCTGCTCAGCGGGTCCGTGGCCAATCCCGAGGACGTGGCCTCATGGATGCAGAGGCTAGGCCGCCGCGCCGAGGTCGTGATGACCCAGGAACGTCCCGTCCCCCTGGATGAAACACCCTGGGAAGCCCTGCCGCAGCGCATGGCCCGGCACTTCGAGCAGTTCTGGCCCAAGTTCGCCGCCGCCGTGATGCTGGCCGACCTCGCCCCGCTGCTCATCTTCTCCCCGCGTCGCAAGGAGGCGGAAAACATCGCCCGCCGCCTCGCCGCCGATCTCCCTCCCGGCGATCCGCTGGAGCTCACCCACGAACAACGCACCGTCTGCGGCAAGGACCTCGCCGGCCTGCTGGAAAAGCGCATCGCCTATCATCACAGCGGCCTGAGCTACGCCGCACGCGCCGGCGTCATCGAGCCCCTGGCCAAGGCGGGCCAGCTGCGTGTGGTCACGGCCACCATGGGGCTTGCGGCGGGCATCAACTTCTCCGTCCGCAGCGTGCATGTCGCGGCGACCACCTTCCATGACGGACGCAGCGAGCACAAGCTGGCGCCTGACGAGCTGCTGCAGATGTACGGCCGGGCCGGCAGACGCGGGCTGGATGAGCGCGGCTATGTGGTCACCACCCGCCAGAGCCCGTCGCTGCATGACGCCCGGCCCGCACGGCTGCACCGCAGCAACCAGCTCGCCTGGCCGGTCTTCCTTCGCGTCATGAAGCATGCCGCGCAGGTCGGTCAGAACCCGTTCGCCGAGGCGGAGAAATTCGCACAAAGATTGTTCGCCAAGGCGCCGCCGCTGCTCGGGCTTGAGGAGGAGGTTCCCGAAGGCGCGCTGCAAAACGGCCTGGAGGAGGCACGGGCGCTGTTCGGCCTGGAGGCCGTGGAAAGGCAGATGCTGAACTCGCGCGGCGAATGGGAGCGCAGGCCCGGCACGCCGCCGGAATGGCTGCCGCTCGGCCAGGCCTGGACCTCCGGCCCGGACAAGACCGCCCCCGCCCTCGGCATTCCCGCGTTCGTCGCCCGTTTCGCCCACGGCATCGGCCGCGTCGGCAGGCTGGCGAAGGACCGGTACGGCGTCGAGATCCCGCTCGGCTCATGCATCGGGGACCAGCCCGGCGTCATCCGCCCAACCAAAAGTCTGCGCAAATTGCTGCGGCTGCCGAAGAAGCTCGAGGCCCTGCCCGTGGAGGAGGTGGAGATCCTGCACGGCGCGGCCCTCTCCGAAGCCCTGCATGACTCCTGCCTGGACGGCTTTGAAGAACCTCCCCGGGGCCTGCCGGCACTCGTCCGCACCCTGGAGAAGGAGGGCCTGGCCTTCGCCGTCTTTGACCTCTCCGAACTGTCCGTGCCGGTGCATCGCGACTCCCTGGGCGTGCCGCTGTTCCGCGCCCAGGAACGCAGCCAGGTCGTCAGACGCGACACCACCGTGCACGACCAGTCCGCCAACGGACACGAAGCCCGCCCCGCAGACCGCCAGCCCCGTGCAGGCTCACCCATCCATGCCTGGCGCTCCCTGGGGCTCATGGATGAAAACGGCGTGCCGACCCGGCGCGGCGAAATCTTCTCCTTCTTCCAGGGCGGCGAGGGCCTGACCATCGCCGCAGCCCTCGAGGATGAAGGCTATCCGGTCGATGACCTCGTCCGCCACCTCGCCAACCTGCGCGGAGGCACCCGGTTCGACCTGCCGATGACCTGCGGCTCCGAACGGCTTGGCGCGGTGTCCCGGAACACCTACGGATTCATCAACCATCACGGCTATCTCGAGCACGGCCTGCCACCTGACTATGGCGAGGGCACGGCCGAACTGCTTGACGTCATGCTGCATCCGGAAAAGGGCGGCGACCGCGACCTGCGGCCGGCGGATGTGGCCGAGGGCGACATCTCACGCGCCTACATTGAATGGCTGAGCCTGCTCCGCCACGTCGTCCATGCACCGCAGCATCCCTGGCGGCGCTGGCAGGCCCTGCAGGAGGAATGCGGCCGCATGCTGAAGCAGCATGGCAAGGCGCTCCGCCATCTCTTTTACCTGGACCTGCCCCAGCTCACCAACAAGCAGCGCCACGGCAAAACACGGCACTGGCTCATGCCTGACAAAGCTTTTCGTTAGACCGGTCCGCGAAGATCGGAATGCAGGGTTCATCGAGCCGGAGGTGAAGCGAGGCTTGGCGAGCGAGATCCACCGGTTACGCGAGGAAGGAGGGGGGAATGCAACGGCAAAGCAGCCATCTCGCTCCGCGAGATGGCTGCTTTGCTTCGCCCCTGCGCACCGAAGATGCCGCCAGGGTTTCTTGGACATGGGTCATTCATTCCCTGGTATTCTGACACGAAGCCGACGAACATTCGGACGCTTCTCGCGTCCCTCCAGGACGCGGTGAAGGTGAAAGTGGGGGTGGGCTGGATTGCGGTGGTTTTCGGCCGCTTCGCGTCCTGCACCACCGGCTTATTTCTCTCGAGCCTCCGGCTCGGCCTTGCTGATTGGGCGGCACGGGTTGTTAGGTCGTCCGTGAACGCATGCCGGAGGCATGTCAGAAATAAGCCGGAGGTGAAGCGAGGCTTGGCGAGCGAGAACCACCGGATCCACGCAGCCTAACCATCACCGGCCCCAGGCAGCGCCCTGGAGGGGCGCGAGAAGGCGGCGTTCGCTCCTGGCCTTTGCGCAGGATTCGGAAATCCAAACCCCGGCGCTAATGCAAGAAATCGGAACCCACCCAAAATCCACGCCTGAACGAATCACCCCACCAGCTTGCGGGCTTCGGCCAGCGCGGCTTCGACCTTGGAGACATCCTTGCCGCCGCCGCGGGCGAAGTCGGGCTTGCCGCCGCCTTTGCCGCCGACGATCGGCGCGATGGCCTGGATGATCTTGCCGGCCTGCACCCTGGCCTGATGCTCCTTGCCGACATTCGCCATCAGGGTGACGCTGCCGCCGCCGGTCGCCGCGAGGACAATGACGCCGCCGAACTGGCCCTTGAGGGCGTCGTTCACGGCCATGGCATAGTCGGCATCGACTTCGCCAAGGTTGGCGATGAGAACATTGTTGTCGGCGGTGGCGAGGAGGTCTTTGGCTTTGCCGCTGGCCTCCCGCTGCTGGGCGGCCTTGAGGGTTTTTTCCAGCTCCTTCTGCTGGGTAAGGATCTGGTCGAGCTTCTTCTCAAGGTCGGCCGCCCCCTGGGCGCTGACCTTGCCAGCGAGCAGCTTCAGCAGGTCGGCGTCGGCCTTGGCGGCGTTGTAGGCTTCAAGGCCCGCAATGGCCTCGATGCGCCGCACGCCGGCGGCGACGGCTCCTTCAGCGACGAGGCGGAAGAGGCCGATTTCGCCGGTGTATCGGGTGTGGGTGCCGCCGCAGAGCTCCATGCTCCAGCCATCGAGCTTGTGCGGCTGGCCGCCGATCTGCACGACGCGGACGAGGTCGCCGTATTTTTCACCGAAGAGGGCCATGATGCCGTTGTTGGCCTTCGCCTCGACATAGGGAACTTCGCTCCACGAAACGGGATCATTCGCGACGATGCGCTCGTTCACGAGGCGCTCGATGTCGGCGAGCTGCTGGGCGGTGAGCGCGGCGCTGTTGAAGTCGAAGGTGAGCTTGTCCGGCGTGACGCTGGAGCCTTTCTGCGTGGCGTCCTTGCTGACGACTTCATGCAAGGCCCAGTGCAGGATGTGTGTGACGGTGTGATGCCGCTCGATGGCGTGACGACGCGGTGCGTCCACGACGAGCTTCACGGTGGCATCGACAGGCGGGGCTTCGTCGCCGCCGAGGAAGTGCAGCCAGGTGTTGCCGACCTTGGTGGTGGCGGTGATCGGGAAGGTGTTCGCGCCGAGGATGATCTGACCCGCGTCACCGATCTGGCCGCCCATTTCGGCATAGCAGGTGGAGACATCGAGCACGACGGCGGTCTTGTCCTTCATCTCGACGACTTCGAGCACCTTCACATCGGCTTCGAGGTTGTCGTAACCGATGAATTTGGTCGGGGCCTTGGTTTCGATCTCGGAGACGGAGACGACGTTTTTCTTCATCGCAGCACGAGCACGGGCGCGCTGCTCTTCCATATGCGTTTCAAAGCCTGCGGTGTCCACGGTGAAGCCGCGCTCGCGGGCGAGGAGCTCGGTGAGATCGAGTGGGAAGCCGTAGGTGTCGTAAAGTTTGAAAGCAAATGCTCCAGTAATCTCCTTCAGATAACTGCCGTCTTCATTTAGACGGACATGATAGCCTTGGTATGGCAATTCCCCAACTCTGACATAGCTTTCGTGTTCACTATCGCCAACCAAGATGATCAGCGCAGATTCCAAAAGTCGGGCATTTTCTTCAAAAAGCTCCATCCCCCGATCCAGCGTCCGGTTAAACGCCTCCTCCTCGATCTTCAGCACGCTCTTGATCTGCTCTTTCTTCACGCGCAGCTCGGGGAACACATCGCCCATCTGCGCGGCGAGGACATCGACGAGCTTGTAGAAGAAGGGCTCTTTAAAATCGAGCGTGCGACCGTATTTCACGGCGCGGCGGAGGATACGGCGCAGGGTGTAGTTGCGGTCGCTGTTGCCGGGCTGGATGCCGTCGGCGATGGCGAAGCTGAGCGTGCGGATGTGGTCGGCGATGACGCGGAAGGCGACGTCGATCTTTTCCTGCTCGGTGACGGGGATGACATGACCCTGCTCATTCGCCTTCGGCAGCGTGCTCTGGTAGGTCTTGCCGGACATCTTCGTCAGCTCATCGAAGATCGGCTTGAAGACATCCGTGTCGTAGTTGCTGATCTTCGCGTTCTCGAAGTCGGTGAAGTTCTTCGTGCCCTGGATGATGGAGCAGACGCGCTCGAAGCCCATGCCGGTGTCGACATGCTTCGCGGGCAGCGGCTCGAAGGTGCCCTCGGGGGTGGCGTTGTATTGAATGAAGACGTTGTTCCAGATCTCGATGCAGCTGGCGTCGCTGCCATTGACGAGCTTGCGACCTTCACGCTGGCGGTCCTCGTCGAGGTCGCGCGGGCCGGGGGTGAGGTCGATGTGGATCTCGGTGCAGGGGCCGCAGGGGCCGGTGTCGCCCATCATCCAGAAGTTGTCCTTCTTGTTGCCGTTGACGATGTGGATCTCGGGATCGAGGCCGATGCTGCGGAATTTTTCGGCCCAGATCTCCCAGGCCTCCTGGTCGCGGTCGGCGGGGTCGCCCTTGGATTTGTCGGGCTGATAAATCGTGGCGTAAACGCGGGTGGGCGGGAACTTCCAGCGCTCGATGACCAGCTCCCAGGCCCAGGCGATGGCCTCCTTCTTGAAGTAGTCGCCGAAGGACCAGTTCCCCAGCATCTCGAAGAGCGTGTGGTGGTAGGTGTCGAGGCCGACGTCTTCGAGGTCGTTGTGCTTGCCGCCGGCGCGGATGCACTTCTGCGTGTCCGCAGCGCGGGTGGGCAGGCCCTTGTGCAGGACGCCGGGCCAGGTGTCCACGTCCGCGCTGCGCTCGCCGAGGAAGATGGGCACGAACTGGTTCATGCCGGCATTGGTGAAGATGCGGGCGCCGTCGCGGCTGGTGTAGCCGACGTTGTCGCTGGGCACGATGGTGTGCTGCTTTTCCTTGAAGAAGTCGAGGAAGCTCTGGCGGATCTGGGCGGCGGTCGGGATGGCGGACATGGGAAAGAGGGCGCGGAGTATGGGCTGGGAGGGCGGAGGGTCAAGGAGCCAGGAAGGGCTGGACGTGGCGGGGACCCCCTAGGGGAGGAAAATCGGCGGCGGGACGGGGCGCGGATTCCCAAATCCGCAGCCGGGCACGAGCGCCGGGCACGCCCATCCCCGGTCCTCGCCTGCCAGAAGCCTTCCCGCCCGTCAGTCCAGCGAACGCTTCGGCGCGGCAATGCGTACGGCGTTCGGGGTGCTGCCCCGGGCCGTTGCCGTGACGGCAAAACGCTGCACCTCGTAACCGGTGACGTTGGTGGTCAGGTCGAGCCTGGCCAGGAACTCCCAGGTGGCCGGAATGCCGATGTCATCGGCGATCTTGCGGGCGTCGATGTAGGTGTTGAAGGCGTCGGCCATGACCTGGTAGATGGCCACGCCCTTGGGATCGAGCTTCATCTGGCGAAGCAATCTTTGGTAGGCGCTGCCCTGGGCCTTGATCTGCTCCAGGGTTTCACCGCCGCCCGCCTTGGGCGTGAGCTCAAGCTGCACGAACGCGTTGCCGGGCCTGATGACGGGCTTGAAGGTGTAGGAGGAGCTGTTCATCATCGGGCTGGAGGCCGCGCGCTCCAGCACCGCCACGAGCTTGAAGGCATCGTAGATGACGCGGCTGTCGCTGAGCTTCTTGATGCCGTCCAGGCCGCCCAGGTCCTTGGTGAAGTAGTCCACGATGTCCTTCGGCGTGTTTTTGACGCTGACCTGGCTGGCGCCCCAGCCAAAGTTGATCTTGCCGCCGGCGCTGCCGATGCTGATGACCGGCTTGGTCGGATCACGGCTGGGATCCAGCGCCTTCCATTTGGTCAGGTCACCCTTGGCCGTGGCGACGATGGCCTCGGCGACGGCCGGCATGGCACTGCGGGTGGCGAGGGAAAGGTTGCCGATGGCGGCGAGGGTCTGGCGGCTCACCGGCAGGCCGCCGGCGGCCAGGGCCTTGTAGGCCTGCGCGACCTGGTCGAGCTGGAAGGTGTTGACCAGGGGCGCGATCTCCGGCCAGGCGGCACGGGCGGCGTTGGGGTTGCCAAAGACAGCCTCAAGCATCTTCAGGAAGGGGTCGATCTTGACCTCCTTGTATTCAAACTGGCTGCGGATCTTGTCGAGGCCGTCGGTGACCGGCTTGATGAACTCCTTTTCGTTCAGGAAGAGCACGCCCTGCTTGGCGACGAGGATGCGTGTTTCATTCGGATTCTCCGGGAACGGACGCGGGTTGGGCAGGCGGACGTAGGTGGGCGGATCGGGCTTGAAGACAGGGGTCTGGTCAAGCAGGGTCTTGAGGCGCTCCACCTCGGCCAGCAGCCGCTCCACCTCCTTGCGCTGGGATTCACGCTGCTTTTTCGCCTCCTCCAACTTCTTGCGGAAGCTGTCGAGGTCCATGAACTTCATGCGTGACTGGGCCTCGCTGGTGTCCACGGTCTGGAGCTGGTCGATCGCCTTCTTGAGGTCCTGCTCGGCCTTTTTCTTCTCCTCCTCGACCGTCTTGGGATCAGCGGGAGGCGGGGGCATCTCGTCCACCTTCTTCTTCAGCTCCTCATGCTGCTCCTTGGTGACGGGCGGCAGGTCGGAGAGGATCTTCTGCAACGTCCGCGCCGTGTTCAGGCTCATCATCACAAACACGATCATGAGCACGCCGACCACGTTCGTGACCGCGTCCATGAGCGAGTCAAGATTGAGTTCGGAATCACCACCGTTGTTGCGCCTGGCCATGTCAGTGAGGGGAGAATTCAGCTCTTGGGTTTATCAGGCGCGGGCCCGGGGGCTGCCTTGGGCGGCGGGGGCACCTTGCCGCGGAACTTGTCAAAAAGGGCAAGGTCGAGCTGTCCGCGACCTGGGATGGGCAGCTTGCCGACACGCACCTTGTAGTCACCTTCGGCGCGCCCGGCCCCGTTGTTGAAGGCGCCCTGGCCGTCATCGCGGATGAGGTAGAGGATGAGGGAGTTCTTGTCCTTGGCCACCTCGGTGAGGAAGTGGTTGTAGACCGGATCGGCCACCACCACCTCGGCCGTGGCGCTGAGCCGGTAGTCGCCCTCGCCCCAGCCGTTGAGGATTTTCAGCGCGCCCGTGGAGCATTCCACAAAGTACACCCGGGTGGTCTCCGGCATGCCGCTGCCTGAAGGCTGCACCACCACGGGAGGAACCTTCTTGTCCTCGGGCACCTGGCGTTTCTTGATCTCCGCCATCAGTTCGGCGATGAGCTTCCTGCTCTCCTCCTGCTGGGCCTTCAGGCCGTCGATCTCGGTCAGCAGGTCGTCCAGCTGCTTCTGCAGGCTGGTGGCGATCTGCTGGTTCTGCTGCTGAACCTCCTTGGAGGAGTCGAGCAGCTTGCGCAGCTTGAGGTAGCGCTGCTGGCGGTCCTCGACCTCGGACTTCAGCTTTTCAAGCTCGGCCAGCTTCTCCTTGAGCACGACGTCCAGCTTCTTGCGCTCCTCGATCTCCTTGAGCATTCGCTGGTATTCCTGCGCCATCTTGATCTCCTCGGGCGTGCGGCCCTCGGCCTTGCCCGCCTGGGCGATGACCAGCACGACGATGATCAGCACCAGCGCGCCGATGAGGCACGCCAGGATGCTGAGGAAGGGAAAGAGGGAGACCTCGCTTCCGGATGACTCGCGTCGCTGGGCCATTTGAGCTTGGGGCGGGCTGGATGGGCTTTGGAAAGGCTACTCGCTGCGGCTGAACCAGCCCTTCTTCTTCACCTGATGAATGAGGATCTGCTTGGTGCCGAGCTCCTTGAGGACGTTGTTCAGGCCCTGGATGCCGCTGGCGAGGGCGCGGTTGTATTCCGTGCTCTGCCTGACCGCGTCGGTGATGGCGTTGGTGAAGTCCTCGCGCATCCGGTTCACGGCCTGGCCGAACTGGGCGTCCACATGCTCCTGGTGGGCGGCGGCGCGCTTGTCGAGGTTGTCGGCGTAGTCCTTGATCTTGGCGGAAAGCGCGTTGAGGTCGGTGAGGAACTCCTTCTGTGAACCGGCAAGCCCCTTGATCATGGCGTCCACCAGGTTTCCGGCGTCCCCGGCGATCGAGGCCGAGCCGGCGCCGCCGTCGTTGAGGCGGGGCAGCAGCACCTCGTTGCAGAAGGCGTCGATGTTGTTGAGGTTGTCGTCCTCGGCCTTGGCCAGGACGTTCATCGGGAAGTTCAGGAACATCGCCAGCACCAGGCCGAGCAGGGTGGTGTCGAAGGCGGTGCCGAGGCCGCTGGTGACGTTGCCGATGGAGCCCATGATCTTGTCCATGTCCGAGACGTTGCTCAGGTCCATGCTGCCGATGGCCTGGGAGAGGCCGAGCACGGTTCCGATGAAGCCGAGGATCGGAATGGCCCAGAGGAACACCTTGGTGAGCGCGTAGCTGCCCCCGATGCGGGCGCCGTCGATGTTGCTCTGGGCGCTGAGCATGTTGCTCACGTCGGCGTTGCTCTGGCGGATCTCGAAAAGCTCGAGCCCCTTGCGGATGCGGTTCACCATCATGCTGTCACGCAGCCTGGCGGGCAGGCCGTAGAGATGGTCGATGAACTGGCCGACGTTTTCCGAATTGACCTCCTGGCTGATGTCCGTGGGCAGGACGTCGAGGTACATGGCGGCCTGCTGGTGGCGCAGCTTCTGCACCTTGAGGTAGAGGATGCCGACGGCCCAGAAGAAGAAGAAGGTCTCCGTGTAGTTCACCCAGGTGCGCTCGTAGAAGAGGTCATGGATGTAGTCCATGGCGTTCACGGCCGGCTTGTTGTACTCGCCCATGCCAAAGGGGAAGAGGATGCCGTACCAGGCCAGGGTCGCCACGGCGCCGATCGCGACGGCAAGCAGGGCGCTCGGGTTGGCGGGATCCTTCTCCTCCCAGCCGCCGCGGGCGGCACGATGCTCCTCGTAGGAGGTCTGGCTGTAGTGAGCCGGCGGCATGGGCTCTTCAGGAGCCGAGGATTCACCATCACGCCCCCAGGAATCACCACCTGCGGCCGGCGGCGTGATGCCGCTGGGCGGCGGCAGTCCGGAGGGAGGCGGCAGGGCTCCTGCTCCAAGATCGGCAGGCACCGAGATCTTGGAGTTACAACCGGGGCAGCGGACAACCTTGCCGGCCATTTCAGGCTCGGCCTTGAGCTGCATGTCACAGGAGGGGCACTTGAATTTCACGCGATGTTCCGTCGGGTTGAAGTTGGGGGGAAGCTAAAAAAACGAGCCTGGAGGAATGCTCATTCAAACGGACGACACCGGCCTGAACAAGCGCTTTTCTGTCCAGTGTACGGGCTTTTGGGACATTTGTTGGGAGACGAGGCACAATTCATCCCCTGGATCCGTCAGCAGGCCGCTTTTTGCCCCTCGGCCGGGCCGCTCAGCCGTGGTGCTTCAAGCGGCTGTGATGGCGTCCGTAGGCGAAGTAGATGACGATGCCGAGGGCCATCCAGATGAGGAGCCGGAGCCAGGTGTCTGCGGGCAGCAGAAGAGTCTGTCCGATGCAGATGAGCGCCCCCATGACCGGCACAAACGGAACCCAGGGCGTGCGATACGGACGCGGCATGTCGGGACGTGTCCTGCGCAGCACCAGGATGCCGACACAGACGACGGTAAAGGCCAGCAAGGTGCCGATGGACACCAGCTCGCCGAGCAGGTTCAAGGGCAGGAATCCGGCGAGCAGCGAACAAACGGCGCCCGTGACCAGGGTGGTGATGTGGGGCGTGCCGTACTTGGGATGCACCCGGGCGAAGGCCTGTGGCAGCAGGCCGTCACGCGCCATGCTGAAGAACACCCTGGGCTGCCCCATCAGCATGACAAGGATCACGGAGCTCAGCCCGGCAAGCACCGCAATCTCCACGCTCATGCGCAGCCACTTCAGGCTGTCGCCGGCGACCTTTTCCAGGGCGTAGACCACCGGGGCGTCCACATGCAGCTCCTTGTAGCTGACCATGCCGCAGAGGACGATGGAGACGCCCACAAAAAGCACGGCGCAGACCCCGAGCGAGCCGATCATGCCCCAGAACATGTCCTTCTGCGGGTTCCGCGTCTCCTGGGCGGCTGTGGAGACGGCGTCAAAGCCGATGTAGGCGAAGAAGATCACCGCCGCGCCCTTGCCGACGCCGCTCCAGCCAAACTTGCCGATCTCACCGGTGTTTTCAGGAATGAAGGGCGTGAGGTTGTCCCAGTTGATGTAGCCCCAGCCGAGCCCGATGATGAGCAGGATGATGGTGACCTTGACGGCGACCATGACATTGTTGAAGCGGGCGCTCTCCTTCATGCCGACGATGAGCAGGGCGCAGATCACCCACACGAGCAGGATGGCGGGCACGTTGACGAAGTGTTCGGTCTGCACGATTTTTCCGTCCACATAATCAAGCGGTGCGCGGCACCACTGCTCCGGCAGGGCGACGCCGAAGAAGTCCTTCATGAAGGGGATGAAATGCTTCGACCAGCCGACGGCGACCGTGGCGGCGGCGAAGAGGTACTCAAGGATCAGGTCCCAGCCGATGATCCAGGCCATGAACTCGCCCAGCGTGGCATAGGTGTAGGTGTAGGCGCTGCCGGCGATGGGGATCGAGGCGGCATACTCGGCATAACAAAGTCCGGCGAAAAGACAGCCCAGGCCGGAGAGCACGTAGGACAGCGCCACGGCCGGCCCCGCATAATCCGCGGCGGCATGGCCGGTGAGGACGAAGATGCCCGTGCCGATGACCGCGCCGATGCCGAGCGAGACCAGGCTCATCCGGCTGAGCACCCGCTTCAGGCCATGGGAGTCGTCGGCGGCTTCGGCATGGAGGTGTTCAACGGGCTTGGTGCGGAAAAGTCGTTTCATGAGGACGGAGGGCGGCGGAGGCTAACGGGAGCCCGGAGGCATGGGAAGCATCATTTTTCGCCGTGGCGTCGCCTCAATCCCCGGCCAGGGCGCGCATGTCCAGCCTCACCAGGTCCAGCAGCTCATCGTCGCCCATTCCCGCAATCGTTTGTTCGGCACCCGACGCCTCCCCGACCAGGTCGCGGGCCAGCGCAAGCTTGTCATCGATGAGCGCGTCGATGCGCTGCTCAAGGGTGCCCTGGCAGATGAACTTGTGCACGATGACGTTCCTTCTCTGGCCGATGCGGAAGGCGCGGTCCGTGGCCTGGTTCTCGACCGCAGGGTTCCACCAGCGGTCGAAATGGATCACCTGGCTAGCCGCCGTCAGGTTCAGCCCGGTGCCGCCGGCCTTGACGCTGATGACCATGAAGGGCGGGCCGCCGGGCTTCTGGAAGGCCTCGACCAGGTGCGGCCGTCTTGCCACCGGCGTGGCTCCGTGCAGCACCAGCCCTTCTCGCCCGAACACGCCGGCCAGGAAGCGGGCCACCGGTTCACAGACCTCCTGGAACTGGGTGAAGACGAGCACGCGCTCACGCTTCGCGGCAATCTCCGCGGCGATCTCGGCCAGACGCGTGAACTTGCCGCTGTCGGCGGCGTTCCAGGCGCCGTCTCCGTTCCAATGGCTGGGATGATTGCAGACCTGCTTGAACTTCAGCAGGAAGCCGAGCACCAGACCCTGGCGCTGCACGGGCTCCATGTTCGGATCGTTCAGCATCTTCGCCAGCTGGTCGGCGAGCTTGGCATAAATCGTCGCCTGCCGTTTCGTCAGGCCGCAGAACGCCTTCAGCTCGATCTTCTCCGGCAGGTCGCTGATGATGCTGCGGTCGGTCTTCATCCGCCGCAGGATGAAAGGCTGCACCAGGCGGCGCAGCGGCGCATAGCCCTCCTTCGACCCGGCGCAGCGCTTCACGGCCTCGGCAAAGGCGGTCGCGCCGCCGAGCAGGCCTGGATTGAGAAAATCGAAGAGGCTCCACAGGTCGCCGGGCCTGTTCTCGACCGGCGTGCCGGTGAGTGCGACGCGGGCCGGCGCCTTGAGTCGCTTCACCGCCTTCGCCGCAGCGCTGCCGCTGTTCTTCACGGCCTGCGCCTCATCCAGCACGACCAGGCTCCATCCGTGCTCCAGCCAGGCTTCCGTGCGCTGCAGCATCTGATAGGTGGTGAGCATGACGTCCTGTCCGCGCAAGGCCTCGGCGGGATGGCTGGCGGCAAGCTCCAGCGTCTCGCGCGGCTGCACGGAGGGATGCGCGATGAACATCCGCAGGTCCGGCGCGAAACGTGCGGCCTCGGCGCGCCAGTTGCCGATCAGCGAGGCGGGCACGACCAGCAGTGCGGGTGCCGCCGCCGCCATCCGCCGCGCCAGAAGCAGCGCGATCACCTGCAGCGTCTTGCCCAGCCCCATGTCGTCGGCCAGGCAGGCGCCAAGCCCGGCTCGGGTCATGAAACGCAGCCAGGCATAGCCGCGCAGCTGGTAGGGGCGCAGCACGGCGCACAGCCCCTCGGGCGGCGGCTCCTCCTGCGGCTCGCGCAGCTTCTGCAGCACTTCAGCCAGCTTCTCCCCGGCCTTCACGCTGCTCCACTCCGCCACCCTCGCCCCCCCCTCGTCCGCCACCGCCGCCCTTGCCTCGTCGAATCCGGCCAGCAGGCGCATGCCCTGAAGAAAACCGAGCCCGCCCTCCCCCGCCGCCTCCTGCACGCGCTGCCAGTGCGCCATCACCTGCCGCAGCTTCTCCCCGTCCACCTCCACCCAGCGGCCGCGCAGCGACACCAGCCCGGTCTCGGCGCTCATCAGCCTCCGCCACTCGTCCTCGCCCAGGGGCTCGCCGTCCAGGCTCCGGCTGATGCTGAAGCCTAACAAAGAATGAGCATTAAGCGTGGCCTTCCCCGGCGCCTCCAGCGTGACCTGCACCAGCGGCCTGGCCGTGCGCCCCTGGCGCCACCAGTCGGGCAGCTTCATGATGATGCCGCACTCCTGAAGCAGCGCCGCCTCACGCAGCACGCGCCAGGCCTCCTGCGGCGTCATCGCCACGGCCTGGAACAGCCGTTTTGACTCCAGCCATTCACGCACCAGCGGCGACTTCTCCGCCGCCAGCCTCACGGGTTCAAGCAGGGCGTTCAGGGCCGTCGGATCCTTCTGGCCGGCATAAAGCTGCAGCGCCCTCGCCAGCGGCAGGTGCTGCGGCCGCCCGCCCTCTCCCAGCTTCTCCGTGAAGGTCGCCAGGAAGGCGAATGGCCGCAGCGTGTCCGCCTTGTTTTCCGCCAGATGAAACGTCACGCGCCCGACCGCATGCCAGTGCGGCGCATGCACGCCCAGCCAGCCCCCGACATCCCCGCCCGCCTCCGCCTCGATGTGTTCCGCGAGTTCACGCCACCAGCGCTCCAGCACCTCCGCCGACAGGTGCTCGGCGCCGGGAAACGGCGGCGCGCAGGCCAGCAGGGCGGCTGTTTCCTCCCCGGTCAGCGGCGCCATCCTGGTTGCATCCTTGGTTTGGCAAAGGCGGATGAAGAACTGGCGGCCCAGCTCGCGCAGCCAGCGCAGCGAGGGCTCCAGCTCGGCCGTGAGCAGCTCTCCGGCCAGCGTGCAGGGCGGCGATGCAGACTGCAGCAGCAGCCGCTCCGCCGCCGAGCCGGCCTCGCCCTCGAAGACGGCAACGCCTTCAGGGGTGAGGGCCAGGGAGAGCATGGGGACGGAAGTTCGCGCTCCGCATCCGGATCAGAGCCAGCCTGTCTGCTGAAGCCTGCCCGTGAGCTCCATCTGGCGCCCGAGCTGCTCCGCATACTGGGCCGCACGGCCTGCATCGGGCCTGCAGCGCGTGCCTTCATCCAGCGCCACCAGCTTCGCACAAAGCTCCTCATAGCCGACCTTCTCGGCGCCGGAGCCTTCGTTGGCCTGCGCATACGCGGCCTGGATGGCGCCGCCCAGGGCGGCCCCCTCGCTGGTGCCCAGCGTGACGACCTCGGCGTTGAAGCAGTCCGCGGCGATCTGACGCCACACGGCGCTCTTGCTGCCACCTCCGGTCAGCCGGATCTCGGTCGGGTTCATGCCAAGCTCGCGGAAGCGCTTCAGGCCGTAGGCCAGGCCGAGCGTCGCGCCCTCGACTGCGGCCCGCGCGATGTTCGCCGGGGTCATGTTGCCGGGCCTCAGGCCATGCAGCACGCCGGTGCCGTTCGGCAGGTTCGGCGTGCGTTCACCGTTCAGGTAAGGCAGGAAAAGCAGGCCCTCGGCCCCGGCCGGCGCGGACGCCACGGCCGCCTCCAGCTGCTTCAGATCCCAGCCGTACATCTCACGAACCTGTTCGGTGACCACGGTCACGTTCATCGTGCAGACCAGCGGCAGCCACTGGTCCGTGCTGTCGCAGAAGGCGGCAACCTCGCCCTGGCCGTCCACGACGGGGGAGGCGGCGACCCCATACAGCGTGCCGCTGGTGCCGAAGCTGGCCGTCACGACACCGGGCTTGATGTTGCCGGTGCCGATGGCGCCCATCATGTTGTCACCGCCGCCGGCGGAGATGATGACATTGTCACCCAGGCCCCAGGCTTTGGCGAGCTCGGGCCGGAGGCGGCCGTGCACGGCGCGGCTTGAGCCCAGCTCGGGAAGCATGGAGCGCACGCGCGGGTCGATGTAGTCACACAATTCGTACGACCACTGGCGCGTCCTCACATTGAGGATGCCCATGCCCGAGGCGTCGCCGTACTCCATGCGCTTCACGCCGCTCAGCCAGAAGTTCAGGTAGTCATGCGGCAGCAGGATGGAGGTGGTCTTCGCAAAGTTCGCCGGCTCGTTCTGCTTCATCCAGAGAAGCTTTGGAATGGTGTAGCCGGGCAGCATGGCGTTGCCGGCCAGGGCGATCACGCCGGGCTGGCCGCCGAACTCATGGGCGATCTCCGCGCACTGCGCCTGGGTGGAGGTGTCGCACCAGAGCTTGGCGGGGCGCACGGGCTGGTCGTCCGCGCCCAGCGCCACCAGGCCGTGCTGCTGGCCGCTGACGCCGATGCCCGCGATCTTCACGCGGTCGGCGCCCAGTTTTTCCAGGCACTGGCGCACGCAGGCGTCCGCCGCATCGACCCAGGTCTGCGGATGCTGCTCCAGATGCCCGGGAGGCAGTCCTCCGATCAGTTCATAGGTGCTGTGGCCGGAGGCCAGGATCCTGCCGGTGTCGAGGTCGAGCACGATGGCCTTCGAACTCTGGGTGCCGCTGTCGATGCCGAGAAAATACATGGTGGTTGGGTCGTGTGGATGAAGAGGCCCGATGATGGCGGGCGCGGTTGATTTCGGCAAATGCAATCGCACCTGCCGCAGGGCGGGGCCGCCGCCCGGTCTTCGTTATTTGACGAACAGCCAGCCGACCAGCACCAGGATGGGCAGCAGCACCGGGATGGAGAACTGCCACATGTAGCGCAGGAAGTCGGGCGTGTGGACCTTCGCCTTGTCGGCGATGGCCTTGACCATGAAGTTCGGCCCGTTGCCGATGTAGCTGCCCGCGCCGAAGAACACGGCCCCGAGCGAGATGGCGGCCAGATGGGAGGCATGGCTGCCGGCAAAGCCCAGGACATCCGCCGACGAATCCACCGACAGATGAGCGGTGCCCATGGCGGCGGCGAGGAAGCTCAGGTAGGTCGGCGCGTTGTCGAGGAAGGCGGAGAGCGATCCCGTGGCGAAGTAATAACCGAGCGGCGTGGTGATCTTCACGGCCTCACCGCTCTGCAGGATCTGCAGCGCCGGGATCATGGTGAGGAAGATGCCGATGAACAGGTAGCCGACCTCCTTCACCGGACCGAAGCTGAAGTCATTCGCCTCATGCACCTCGGGTTTGGAGGTGAACCAGGAGCCCGCACCGGCGGCGATCATCACCAGGGCGGGCACGCTGAACACACCGCCCAGAACCATCTCCTGCACGTTTTTCGGCAGGAACACCGCTCCGAGCACCAGCGCCAGGAAGCCCAGGTTTGGCAGGCCCCGGAAATAGAAGTGCTCCTCCGCCGTCTCCTTCTCACGCACCGGGGCCGGGGCGCGGCGGAAGTTGACCAAGTCGACGATGAAAAAAACCGCCAGCAGCAGCGCGACGCAGAGAAGCCAGCCCGCCCAGGCGTGCTCCACCATCCACCAGAAAGGCACGCCGCGCAGGAAGCCGAGAAAGAGCGGCGGGTCGCCGATGGGCGTCAGGGCTCCGCCGCAGTTGCTGACGATGAAGATGAAGAAGACCACATGCAGCCCGGTGATGCGGTACTTGTTCATCCGTATCCAGGGCCGGATCAGCAGCATCGACGCGCCGGTGGTGCCGATGAAGTTGGAGAGCACCGCGCCGATGGCGAGGAAGACGACGTTGCGCAGCGGCGTGGCCTCACCCCTGACGCGGATGTTGATGCCTCCGGAGATGACGAAGAGCGAACCGACCAGGGCCATGAAGCTGACGTACTCGTGCGCCGCATGCTGCAGCGGATGCCAGTCATGACGGACGAACAAATAATAGGCCGCCGTGACGAGCCCGAGACCGATGGAGACCTTGGGATAATGGTGCTCCCAGAAGTGTCCCGCAAACAGCGGCATGAGGGCGATGCAGAGCAGCAGGGCGGCGAACGGGAGGATCATCCCAAAGGAGGGCAGCGCGGCATGGGCGTCCGAGGCGGCGAGCAGGAAGGTCATGGGGCAGGATGGGGAAAGCCCCCTCCTATCCTGCGCCCGAGCGGCTTGTCCATGCCGGATTCTGCCTCACGCACACCATTCGCCCCAAGGGACAGGCTTCGTCCTCAAGCCAGGCCCCTTCATTCAACCAAGCAGCTTCTCCAGGGCCGCAGGCTCGGTGACCGGCGCCTGGCAGGTGTAGTTCCGGCAGACATAGGCGGCGGGCTTTCCGGACACCGGTTTCATCTCCGCCAGCGCGGCGTTGTGCTTCGCCAGGAAGGCCTGGCCCTCGCCTCCGTCGGCATGAAGGATCACGGCCCATGGCAGGAAGCGTGACTGAACCACCTTGCGCAGCGCCTGGAACTCCGGCGACATGCGGTCACCGGCGATCACGACCTGCTGCTTGCCATGCGCGAGGAAGTCGGCGGCGGTGACCAGCACCGGCACGGCTCCCGGGCTGTCCTGCAGGGTCTTGCCAAACAGCGTGATGATCCGCCGGGCCTGTTCGGCATGGGCCTCGCTGTCCAGCACCGCCGCCAGACGTCCGAGGTTCAGCGCCGCCAGTGAGTTCGGCGAAGGCTCGGCGCCGTCGTAGTCCTCCTTGATGCGCAGCACGGCGTGCGACATGTCGGTGTGGACGCTGTAGTAGCCGCCTTTTTCCCTGTCGAGGAAAAGGCTGTCCATCTCCGCCTGCAGGGCGGCGGCCCATTGCAGCCAGCGGCTGTCAAAACCCGCCTGATAGAGGTCCAGCAGCCCATGAATCAGGCAGGCGTAGTCGATGGCGAAGGCCTTCGGCCCAAGGCCGCCGTCGCGCCAGCTCCGGTGCAGTCCGCGCCCGGGGTTTTCACAGACCCTGTCGTGGATGAACTGCGCCGCCTGCGCGCCGAGCTGGATGAACTCCTCGCTGCCGGTGGCCGCTCCGGCACGCGCCAGGCCGCTGATCATGAGGCCGTTCCAGGCGGTGATGACCTTGTCGTCCAGATGCGGACGCGGCCGCTTCCGGCGCGCTTCAAACAGGGCCTTGATGCCGCGGTCGAGCACCGCCTGCACCTCCTCGGGCGTCTTCTTGAAGAACTCGGCGGTCTTCCTGGCCGAATACGCGCGGAACAGGGTGTTCGTGCCCTTCAGCTCGCCATGGGGATCGCTCTCAGGCCGGGCGTTGCCGTCGCGGCGCGCGCCGTAGGCATAACGAAAGATGCTTCCATCATCCCTGCCCAGCAGCGCGTCGACCTCGGCGGCGGTCCAGACGTAGAACGCGCCCTCCTTCTTGTGGTCGTCACCTTCGATGGCGAGGCTGTCGGCGTCCTCGGCCGAGAAGAAGCCGCCTTCGGGATGGCGCAGGTCGCGCTTCACATAACCGACGATCTGGCGTGCGATCTCGGCCAGGAAGGCCGAGCCGGTGACCTGGTGGCCCTCGGCGTAGGCCCAGAGCAGCTGCCCCTGGTCGTAGAGCATCTTTTCATAGTGCGGGATGTGCCAGTAGCCGTCGACGCTGTAGCGGTGGAAGCCGCCGCCGACATGGTCCCAGATGCCGCCCGCCGCCATGGCGCGCAGGGTGCGCACGCTCATCTCCCCCGCCCAGTCGGCCTCGCTTTTATGCGCCTCCTGGTTCTTCCACGACTGCTGGATGCGCAGCAGCAGGTTGATCGACGAGGAGCGCGGGAACTTCGGCGCGCCGCTGAAGCCGCCCTCGTGATAGTCATAGCTGGACGCGAGGTCGTCGTAGGCCTTGCGCAGCACGGCCTCCGCCTGCACCTCGGCCGCTTCGTTTTCGCCGTCCAGATGCTCCTGCAGCTTGTCGATGCTTCGGTTCGAGCTCTGCAGCACCTTCTCCCGGTCCTCCTTCCAGGCCTTCACCAGCTCCAGCAGCAGGTTCTTGAAGCCGATGCGCCCGCCCTTGTTGTCCGGAGGAAAGTAGGTGCCGCCAAAGAAGGGCTTCAGGTCCGGCGTGAGGAAGACGCTCATCGGCCAGCCGCCGCCGCCCGTCGCCGCCTGCACATAGGTCATGTAGGTCAGGTCCACGTCCGGCCGCTCCTCGCGGTCCACCTTCACCGGCACGAAGTTCTCGTTGATGACCGCGGCGATCTCCTCGTTTTCAAACGACTCGCGCTCCATCACATGACACCAGTGGCAGGTGGAATAACCGCTGGAGAGGAAGATGGGCCTGTCCTCAGCCTTCGCCTTCGCGATGGCCTCGTCACCCCAGGGCAGCCAGTTCACCGGGTTGTGCGCATGCTGGAGGAGGTACGGGGACTTTTCCTTCGCGAGGGCGTTGGTGTACTTCGGCGGTGTCTTGATGTCGCTCATGGTGGGGGTGAAGGAGAACGTGGCGGATGCGCCGCGGGTTGCAAGCCGTGTCCGGGGCCGGCAGGACTGCTTCAGCTCAGCACCGGGTTGACGCATCCGGATGCGGCGAGGTTTTGAAGGCAGTATTCACAGGAATGGCAGAAGGGCTGGACCTCTTGTTCGGCGGCCTCTGAAAGCCTGTCTTTTCATCAGGGCCTGGAACCCTCCCTGAATTGCACCATGCATGGGCAACCCACGGCTCAAAGCCGGCCGAACACATGACGGCACGGCCTGAAATCAGGAGATGTGAATGATGATTGAGCAGCGATTTTTCATGGCTCCTGATCATTCGCAAAGCCTGGAATCCAGGGGGTTTTGTAAGTCTTTTGTAGCAAAGTTGGTCAGGCCACAAACAGCGTTGCCATAATTTCCATAAATCATTAGCATCCCGCTGGAATCCGGTTCTTCACCATGACTCCCTCCCCCACATCCCGGCGCAGCGACGGCTTTTCGCTGATGGAACTCCTGCTGGTCATCGCCCTGATCGGCATCCTGTCGAACATCGCCCTCTTTGCCCTCAGCGGCACCAGCAGCAAGGTGGACATCGTGAAGAACAAGCGCAATGCGCAGACCATTGCATCACTCGCCGCAGCCGCCAGCGCAGCGGGGGCCTCCTTCGTGGTTTCCGGTGATGTCCGGGCCACCGTCACCAACCTGCAAAATGGCACCGCCCCGACCTCCGGCGCCTTCAAGGGCAGGGTGTTCAAGCTCCAGCCCATGACCGACGACCAGATCGACGGAGCGCTTCCCTATCTCAGCGCACCGGACACGGAGCTGCTTTACAAACGCTGAGGCCCGGCGCTGCGGATCAGTGCGACTTCTTGTAATGCTCGGCCAGGATGTCGCGGCCGAAGTCGCCCTCAAAGCTGCGGAACACGCTGTGCGGATGGTTGGCCTCGTTCTGGACGTTGTCGTACTCGATCAGGAAGGTCTTGCCCTGGACGCGGTAGTAATGCGGCTCGCCGCGCTCCTTGCCGCCGGCCCAGGCGAAGAAGACCGGGTTCTTTTCAATGTCGGCCCAAAGCTCGGCGGCGATCTCAGGACGCACGCGGTCGGTGTACTCGGTGATGATCTCCCTGAGCTTCGCCTTCTGGGCGTCGTTCAGCTCGGCGTTGGAGAGGCCTTCGGGCTGCAGCATGTTCACGCGCTTCTCGGCGGCGGTGATCATCTCCTTCGGGGCCACGGCGTCGAACAGCGCCTTCTTGAACTGCTCCTCGCTCAGGCTCTTCACCAGCTCACGGCCCAGGTCCTCCTCCTTGCCCAGCACACGCAGTCCCATGAGGTTGCCCTGGCGGACTTCCCCGGGGTTGGTGCCGAAGAAGGTTGGCGTGGCGCGCAGCAGCTGGCCGTCCTTGATGGTGAAGTTGAGGGACAGGTGATGGCCCTCGATGCGCCAGCCCCAGGAGCCCTTCATGTCAGGCGAACCAAAAATGCTGACAAAATACTGCTCGGGGTCGCGCTTGGCGCGCACGGCGGCCTTCGCGGCCTCGTCCGCCGCCTTGGCGCCCTCCATCTGCCAGAGCACCTCCTCCAGGGACATGATGGTCGCCGCCTTGGCCGCGCCGCGGAAGCCGAGGCCGGTGTTCAGCAGGGCATGGGCCAGCAGCTCCTGCTGCGGGGTCATCTCCTTCATGGGCAGCCCCTTGCGTTCACGCGGGATGAAATGCCAGTTGATGCGCTCCTCGTCCTCAAAGGCAAAGGTGGCCTTGGCCTTCTGTTCAGGCGTCAGGATGGAAAGGAACAGGTTCGCCACCTCGGCCATCTGCTTCCCCGCCTCATGGGCGCGGACGGTGAGGGCGGAAAAGGCGAGCAGGCTGGTGCAGAGCAGGGCGGAAAGAGGACGACGGATCATGGGTGAAGGGGAACGTGGCGCGGGTTGAAGGCCTTGCAGCCGTAAAATGCACGTCAGCCGGGGGAAAACACCGCCCGGCTTGTCTTCGCCGGTCCCTGGGCTAAAGGCAGCGCCCCGATGCTTTCCCTCATCCTCACCCATCCCGGCGGCGCTCATAAGGACGAACTGCTCGCCTGCGCCCTGCTGGCCGCCGTGCACCGCGTGCCCATCGTCCGCCGTGAACCCACCCCCGAGGACCTGGCCGACCCCTCCATCGCCGTGGTTGATGTCGGGGGCGTGCACGCCCCCGAACGGCATAACTTCGACCATCACCAGTTCCCGGCCGGCCACCCGCCCGTCTGCGCCCTCAGCCTCGTGCTCCAGCACCTCGGGCTGTACGAGGACGCCCGCCGTTTTTGCGACTGGCTCGAACCCGCCGAATGGTTCGACACCCGTGGCCCTAACGTCACCGCGCAATGGCTCGGTCTCGACCGGCCGACCCTGAACAAGCTCAGCTCGCCCGTCGATGTCACGGTGCTGCGCCGCTTTGCCAGGGCCGCGCGCCTGGAGCCCGGCGAACCTTTGTGGGAGCTGCTCGGCTACATCGGCCAGGACTTGATCGACTACCTGCGCGACCTGCGTTCGCGCATCGACGCCGTCGCGCAAAGCGCCGAATTCTGGAGCTTTGAGGATCACGAGGTGCTTTTCCTGCCGCGCACCGAGCCGGTCTCCGACGATCCCGGTGCCGGCATCGTTCGTTATCTGGAAAGCGTCGGCAAGGACGGCAGCGTCGCCGCCCTCATCTATCCGGACCGCCGCGGCGGCGGCTACGGCCTGTCACGTCACAACGATCATCCGCGCTACGACTTCACCCGCATCGAAAAGCAGCCCGACGTCCACTTCGCCCACGCCCGCGGCTTCGTCGCCAAGACCAGCGCCGTCGAGATCCAGCGCGTGCGGGAGCTGCTGCTGCTGGCGAGGGTGTGAGGGCGTTAGGAATGAACCCGGCCTGATGATAAACCACAGGATCCATCCGTTTCACGGCTGAGGCGGATGCGCTTTTCAAGTGCCGGCTGCCTCCTCGATCCAGACGTCATACTCCTGTGCATCGAGCCGTTTCACTTGGCTGCAATCAAGCACACATCCGGTTCCTCCGAGCCGGAGGCTCGGAAGAATGGAGCCGGTGGTGAAACGAGCGCAGCGAGTGTGAACCACCGGACCCCAGCACACCCAGGTTGCACGTTCACCGCGTCCTGGCAGGACGCGAGAAGCCATCGCCAGCCTGTGCATCCGTCATGCCCTGACCGTCCCCTTCTTGCGCCCCTCCAGGGCGCGCCCAAGGTTCAGTGATGGTTAGGTCACATGGATCCGGTGGTTCTCGCTCGCCAAGCCTCGCTTCACCTCCGGCTAAGCTCCCACGAGCCTCCGGCTCGGCCCGACGCATCCCGTCCATCGTGGTCGACACACAGGCCGGCCTGATCCGGTTTGACCGCTCTTTTCTTGCGCTTCATGGCTCGGCTGCAAGATCATGGGCCCTTGCCTTGTTCCCTGATCACCCTTTTCCCTCCAAACCCTGACCATGAGACTGCTTCTGCCCACCCTCCTCGCCCTGGCCGCCGGTGTTTCCTCCGCCGCCGACCTCAAGTTCAAGAAGATCACCCTCACCAACGAGTTCGTCGCCGAGGGTGCGCACTTCGCGGACTTCGACCACGACGGCGACAACGATGTCTGCGCCGGGCGCTTCATCTGGCAGGGGCCCGACTTCAAGGAGCGCATCAGCTTCGCGCCGAAGTTCGAAAAGGAGCCCTATGATCCCGCCAAGGGCTACAGCGACTTCTTCCTGACCTACACCTACGACTTCAACGGCGACGGCTGGCACGACATCCTGGCCTTCTCCTGGCCGGGCAAGGAGACCTGGGTCTTTGAAAACCCGCAGGGCAAGGGCGGCGACTGGCCGCGCCACACCATCTTCGACATCACCGACAACGAGTCCCCGACCCTGGGCGACATGAACGGCGACGGCAGGCCGGAGCTGATCTGCCACACCAGCAACGGCACGCAGCCCTCCAAGGGCGGCCGCCTCGGCTATGCCGAGATCGACTGGAAGAACCCCTTCGGCAAGGCGCGTTTCCGCCCCATCACCCCGGTGAGCGAGGAGAATGACAAGAAGTACTTCCGCTACACTCATGGTTATGGCTTCGGCGACGTCAACGGCGACGGCCGCGCGGACATCCTCGACAAGGAGGGCTGGCGCGAGCAGCCGGCCGACATGAGCCAGGACAGCGACTGGAAGTTCCACCCGAACCTGTTCACCAAGGAAGGCATGCGCGGCGGCAGCTTCATCCTCGTCTACGACGTCAACGGCGACGGCATCAACGACGTCATCACCGGCTACGACGCGCACGGCTACGGCCTCGGCTGGTTTGAGCAGAAGAAGGACGGCAGCTTCGTGCGCCACGACCTCATGGGCGCCACCGTGGAGGACAGCAAGGTCGGCGTGAAGTTCAGCCAGCTTCACGCCATGCAGCTCGCCGACATGAACGGCGACGGCGTGCTGGACCTGGTCACCGGCAAGCGCCGCTGGGCGCACGGCCCGCTCAAGGATGACGAGCCCATGGCAGCCCCGGTGCTTTACTGGTTTGAAATCAAACGCGACGGCAAGGGCGGCGCTGAATTCATCCCGCATCTGATCGACGACGCCAGCGGCGTGGGCACCGAGATCACGCCCGGCGACGTCAACAAGGACGGCAGGCTCGACGTCGTGGTCGGCAACAAGATGGGCGTGTTTGTCCTGCTTCAGGAATAGACCTCATGATCAGGGGCGGGTGACTTTCAGGCGAAGGAACTTGTCGATGCCGTTCATCGGCAGACGCGCCTGCCTTGTCTCCAGGCTGCCCGCCGTGCCGACAAGCGTGTCGCTGATGCCCGACCAGCCGCCGAGGGCGATGGAGGACTCGACCTGATAGACAATGTCCGCCTTGGTCAGGTCCTTCACATAGGTCAGGGTCAGATAGCCCGTGCCGGCATCGAACTCCATGCCTGACACCGGCAGTCCGGCCAGGCCGGAGACCTTCGGATCCAGGCCGAATGCGTACTCGACGAGGTTCAGCACGCCGTCACCATCCGCATCCTCCCCGTCACCACTGAGAGGCGGATTGCCCCCGAAGTATTGAAACCGCCATGCATCCACGGGCTTGTCAGCAATCGTTGCCGAAGCCGCAGCAGGCGTGTCGACCGAGTACGCGGCGTCCGCATGGACCCCAAGCACGAGGGTCTCGGTCCCCTCGGCGGACGAATCGGCGACGGGCGTGACGTCCACCGTCACCGAAGCTGTGAGGGCGGGGATCGTGACGCTGGGGGCCAGCGTTGTGTAATCGACCCCGTTTGCCGCCGTGCCGGAAACGCCGAGCTGCACGACCAGGGGATCATTCAGGGGGCCCATGCGGCTGATCATGAACTGGGCCGTGTCGGAGACGTTGGATTCGGAGGCGCTGGTGTCCACGCCCGCGATGGAGACGACGGCGCCGGCGCTCAGCGTGTAGGCGTTCACGGCACCCGCGACACCAAAGACGCGCATGCGGTAGACACCGCCGCCGCTGGCGAGGCTCTGGGCGGAGGTGAGGGTCATCGTCTCGTTGTCGGTCGTGGAGTTCGCGGTGAGCAGCGGCGTGGACTCCTCCCCCGGCGCGTAGAGCTCCATGTCCAGGTTGCCGGCGGCATGCGTGAAAAGCGCGTTGAAAACCACCTCATCCCCGGGCTTGACGATGAATCCGTACCAGTCGCTGTCCGTGCCTGAGGGCAGGCTGCTGACACGCACGCCCTTGAGAAGGGAGACCGGGCCGAAGATCCGGCAGCGGCGTGGCTGGTCGTTGTTCTCCCAGGGATCGGTGTTGTTGTCGCGGCCGATGGCGCTGGCGGGCATGGTGGTGGAGGAAGGGGCAAGGCCGAAAGACGTGCGGAAAAGCGCGGTGGACTCCGCCCGGGAGAGGGTGAAGCCGGAGGCTGGAGACTGAAGCTGGGGCGGCATCCAGGCCCCTCCCGTGCCCAGAGGCGTGGAATGAGTCGAATGCGGCGAGGTGATGACCCGGAGGAAATCCACATTCCTGCCACCATCGTCGAGAAGGCTGGCATCGGCGACACCGCCCGCCGACCAGGGGAAGTTCACCGTGTTGCTCGTGTCAAACAGGTTCACCGCCGTGTTCGTGCCACCGGATTCACTGACCACCACCGTGGCACCGGCGCCGAGCGTGAAAGCCGGGAAGGTGTAGGTGGAAACCCCGGGCTGGGAGCTGCGGATCTGCCAGCCGGTGAGCGTGGCCGACACGGTGCCGAGGTTTTTGACCTCGACGAGGCCGCTGGGAAAGTTCACCTCCGTGATCATCACGGGCGGCTGGGCGGCGGCGCTCACCTCAAAGGCGGATGCCAGCGTTCCCGCGCTGCCGGACGGGTTGGTGACGGAGAGCGAATAGACGCCGTCCGCCACGGAGGCGGAGGGCGCAAGCGTCACGACAAGCGCGGTCGGGGAGATCCATTCCACCGCCGTGACCGCCACGCCGGGCGCGCTCGTCGTCACCATCGCCCCCCGTGAGAAGTTCGTGCCGACGACAAGCGCCTGATAGCTCTGTCCCTGGAGCATGAGCTGCTCGGAGACGATCGACACGGTCGGCACGGGCACGGTGAGGCTGCGCACGCGGAGGTTGTAGGTGCCGTAGCGTCCGAGGAGGTTCCGCTCCTGTGAGGCGTGGCGGAGGTAGACATAGTATTCGGCCGAGGCCGGGGCCCGCCACAGGATGGACGGCACGGTCTCAACCATGTCATGCGAGCTGCCAGACGCCTGCGTGTTCAGCGTCGAGTCATAAGGGTCGTCGTTGAAGGCGAGCACGCGCGAGAGGTCTGCATCGATGAGCCACATCTCGGGATCAGGCCTGCCAAAGATGCTGTTCGCGGCTCCGTTGACCTCGATGGAATAGTAGGTGCCGGCCGTGGCGGCGAACCGGAACCAGTCCTCATCCCCGCCCGCCGCCGCTCCCTGGCGGTAGAAGCTGTTGCGCTGGTAGGTCGTGCCGACGGTGAGCAGCGTGCTGGTGGCGGGCGTGTTGTTAGGCTCCTGCGCATCCGGGGCGAAGTCGATGTTGTGCGAGGCGAAGACCGCCGCCATGCCGGCGGCGTTCCCCAGGCTGAGCGAAAACCAGATGTCCCAGAAGTCCTCCATCTGTGTCGTGGCGGGGTTGATGGCACGCATCTGCTCCACCACCTGCCAGACCGAGGCATGAAGGCCGCTGAGCGGGTCGTCGTCCGTGCCCGGCGTGTCATCCGCCGTGGCGGCGTCATCAATCAGGTCGTACATCGCCGCCGTCACGGCCTGCTCATTCGTCGCGCCGCCCACCGTGCCTGCTTCATAAGCATAGGAAAAGCCGCCTCCTGAACCCGCCACAAAGCTGCCCCTGTCCTGATAAAGGTCAGGGCGTGCGCGGCCTCCATGCTGCAGCACGGCGGCGCTGACAAAGGTGGCAAAGCCCTCGCTGTAGGCCAGCCGCGGATCCTGGTCATCATCGCCGATCGTGTGGCTGCCGCCGGTGTTCCGTGAACGGCCGAACTCGTCCTCGATGTAATGCCCGATCTCATGCAGGATGTTCGGGTCGTCGTAGGCGTCATCATCGGCCAGCGAGAGCCGGTTCGTGCCGCCCGAGTAAAACGAGCCCGTGCGGAGGTTCGTCGGATTCCAGAGAATGGTGTAAAAAACCGCCGGCCTGGCGCCGTCCACGCTGGCGATCCAGTCCGCCACCAGCACCCCCATGTCATAGGTGTTGAAGACCTGGGAGGACCAGTCCGTCGTGGCCACGTCACCAATCGAGACCGGCATCGTCATGACGCCAAAGTTCACGTCGTCCCCGGGAAGGTGGGCCGTCAGGTCTGCGGCGGCGTCATGGTAGGAGTGGATGGCGTCGCTGTTCTTGTCATCCACCACGCTGAAGTTCAGGCTGGCGACCTGCACGTTGCTGGACAGCACCCGCACGCCCACGTTCCGTGTTTCCGCATCCGTGATGACGATGTTGAAGTTCCCTGCGGAGTCCGTCGCCCCCGAGGCCAGCACCGCCAGCGTCGTGGTGTCATAGACCTGCACGTCAGCCTCCCGCACCGGGCGCACCAGCGTGCCGGTGAAGCCGCTGAGGTCATAGAGACGGTCCGTGTAGTTGAACTGCCCCGTGGCGGTCCAGTCCGCCGAAGCCGTGCAGGTCATCGCGGCCCAGCTCAGAAGAATCATCCGTTTCATGAGGTGCTGGGGGATGCGGCTCAGGGCTTCTTGGCGGCAGGCTGGCCGTTCATGGGGATCCGGCGGAAGGAGGTCGCGGGCACCCCGTTCTCCGGCAGGCCGCGCTCCCGGGCCTCACGCCGGGTCATTCGTTCCACGACCTTCGTGCCATCCGGCAGCGTCCGGACCACCGGCACCCGCTCATCGTCTGACATGGCCGGGGTGGAAGCCGCGGCGCCCGGTTTCCTGACCTGCACCTCGCGTTCGATGACCATCCAGGCCTTTCCCTCGGCATTCAGCAGCCGCAGCTTCACCTTCACCGTCCGCGCCTTGCCGTCGGCGATGTTGACCTCCATCCTCTCACGCTGCTCCGCCGCGCCACGCTTCAAGGTCAACGGCTTCCTTCGCCCGCCGGCCATCAGCCGCGCACCGCTCGCGGCTTCCACCTCCAGTTCCGCCTCTGAATCCACGTTTGGCTTCAGGACGGCCTCCACGTTCATCCAGTCCGCCGTTTTCCCCGCACCCAGGATGACGAGGTCAAAAACATCCGGAGGCTGGGGCTCGTTGATGGCAGGTTCATCCGCGATTGCCAGGCCGGCGCTCAACACAAGCATCAGCCACAGGCTCCGGAGGACGGAGGACGGAAGGCGGGGCGGAAGAGGTCCTCTCGTGTCTTTTTTCGTCATGATTTTCCTCCGAAGCGGCGGCCAGCATGATGAAAAGCCCGCTGAACGTCAATCCTGGAACCCTCCGGGCTTTTCGTCTCGCCATCACGTCGGCATCAACTAGCATTCCCGAGCCTCATGCCCCGCCGCTTCTTCAACCTCTACGCCCGCATCCTGCTCTGGCTGCTGGTCAACGTCCTGGTCCTGGGCGCCGGGTCCTGGGTCGTGCTGCAATGGCAGTTCCGCGAAGGCCTGCAGGGGGCGCTGGGCGGCATCGTCGGCGACCGCCTCCAGGCCATCGGCCGGGAAATCCACGGCCAGCTGGTGACCCGGCCCCGGGACGAATGGGGCCGGCTTTTCCACGACTTCAGCGACAGGCACAACGTCAAGGCCGCCCTGGTGACCCTGCCCGACCGGGTCATCGCAGGCGCCCAGGTGAAACTGCCGGACGAGCTGAAGCGCGTGCTTCAGGACATGCACCCGGAGCTCAGCCGCCGCCCGCCCCCCCCGGGCTCCGGAGACGGACGCCCGCCGCCTCCCCGGGACGAATTGGAGCGTCTTTTGTTCGGCGACGACTTCCTTTCCGGCCCGCCGCGCGACGGTCCGCCGCCCAGGCCGGATGGCGGTCCGGCCTTTGACGAGACCAGCGCCGCCATGCCCATCAAGCTCGGCACCTTCATGCTGCCGCTGGGCGCACCGCCGGTCTACTACACCGGCATCCGCCTGCCCCTGGTGCCCGGCTGGAACCGTCGCGACGGCCCCCTCATCTTCATGATCGTCACCCACCGCATCACCGGCGCCGGGCTGTTCTTTGACGTCAAGCCCTGGCTCTGGGGCCTGTTTGGCGCCATGGCCGCCTCCGCCCTGCTCTGGCTGCCCTTCGTCAGCGGCATCACCCGCAGCGTGCGCGCCAACATGAACGCCACCGAGCAGATCGCCCGCGGCCGCTTTGACGTCCGGGTGCCGGAAACCCGCAGCGATGAACTCGGCCGCCTCTCCCACGCGGTCAACCAGATGGCCTCCCAGCTCGACGGCATCGTGCGCGGCCAGAAACGTTTCCTGGGCGACATCGCCCACGAGCTCTGCAGCCCCATGGCACGCATGGAGATAAGCCTCGGCATCCTGGAGGAACGGCTCACCGACAACGACGCCCTGCGCCTTGCCGATGCGCGTGAGGAGCTGCGCCAGATGTCCGCGCTGGTCCATGAGCTGCTCTCCTTTTCCAGAAGCACCCTCGCCTCCGCGTCCAAGCCGGCGGAAAACGTGCCCCTGGTCACCCTCATCGACGACGTGGCAGGCATGGAGGCCATCCCGCCGCAGAAGCTGCGGGTCGACGTCCCCGCCGACCTCGTCATCCGCTGCATTCCCGACCTGCTGCGCCGCGCCATCGGCAACATCCTGCGCAACGCCTGCATCCACGCACCGGACAGCCTCATTGAAGTCAGCGCCGCACGCCGGGGTGATCTCATTCGCCTTCGAATCGCCGACAACGGCCCCGGCGTGCCGCCGGAAAGCCTGGCACGGCTGTTCGAACCGTTTTACCGGGTGGACACCAGCCGCGACCGCCAGACGGGTGGCAGCGGGCTCGGCCTGGCCATCGTCAAAACCTGCATCGAAACCTGCGGCGGCAGCGTCAGCCTTTCCGCCAACAGCCCGCAGGGACTTGTTTTCGAGATCGAACTTCCTCGCGCTTGACCAATCCGCACGCAGAGAACACCATTCCTCACCCACCCCAATGAAGACCCACCTCACCCTCGCTGCCATCGTCGCCGCCTTCTCCGTGAACACCGCCTCCGCCCAGGACGGCGCCGTTGATTTCGAAAAGCAGATCCTGCCCGTCCTCAAGGAAAGCTGCTTCAAGTGCCATGAGAAGGAGCACGAGGAGAACGGCAAGATCAAGAAGCCCAAGGGCGGCCTCCGCCTCGACAGCGCCGCCGCAATCCTGAAGGGCGGCAAGGAGTACCCGGATGAAAACGTCGTCGCCGGCAAGCCCGACGCCTCCTGGCTGCTCAAGACCATGGCGCTTCCTGAGTCCGACGACCTCGCCATGCCCCCTGAAGGCAAGGGCGACCGCGTCAGCGCCGCCAACCAGGCCCTGATCAAGAAGTGGATCGAATCCGGCGCCAGCTTCGGCGCCTGGAAGGGCGTCGAATAATTCAGCCCCTCTTTTATTCGCAGACGGCGTGGCCAGACCCACGCCGTCTTTTTTTGCCAACGACCAAGGCCAAAAATCCGAAAGCATTCATCCGGCACCTTGAAAGCGCATCCATCTCTCCCGAAAACGGTCGGGTTGGGTGTGCTGTCAGGATGCTGGATTCCTTGGGTCGAGCCGGAGGCTCGGCGAGCGAGAACCACCGGATCGGTGCGGAACGACGATCACCGAATCTGGGAAGCGCCCTGAAAGGGCGCGAGAAGGGGCGTTTGGCCATCACGGTTGCGCGGGTTGGCGATGGCTTCTCGCGTCCTGCCAGGACGCGGTGAAGGTGCAACCTGGATGTGCTGGCGTCCGGTGGTTCACACTCGCCGCGCTCGTTTCACCACCGGCTCATGTCTCTCGATCCTTCGGCTCGGAAGAAAACTTCGGATCGGACTTCGGACTTCCGATTTCCCCCAGTCAAGGTTGACCATCCCCCGGTCAGCTTCATGCTGCGCGGCTCCACGCATCCCCCGGCGTCAGTCCAGTCATGCCGCGGACCGTCAAGGCAGCCCCCATGGATTACAGCAGCATCATCACCAGCAAACGCGCCCGCTTTCAGCTTCTTGAGGAGCTCATGGGCCAGGAAGGTTTCTTTGACGACCCGAAGAAGGCTGGGGAACTGACCCGCGAGCACCGCCTGCTCGACATGCTGCTGCAGAACTGGGACATCTACCAGAAGCAGCTCACCGAGCTTGCCGACAGCCGCGAGATGGCCAACTCAGGCGACGCCGACTTCGCCGCCCTGGCCCTGGCGGAGATCCCACAGATCGAAGCGCGGCTGGTCGACCTCGAAAAGGCCGTGCAGGTCGCCATCCTGCCGCCCGACCCGCTGGAAGGACGCGATGCGCTGGTCGAAGTGCGCGCCGGCACGGGAGGTGATGAGGCCTCGCTCTTCGCCGCGGATCTGGTGCGCATGTACTCCCGCTACGCCGAAGCCCAGGGCTGGCGCGTCGAGACCCTGGAATCCAGCCCCTCCGAGGTCGGCGGCTTCAAGGAAATCGTCATGAAGGTCAGCGGCGAGGCCGTGTTCCGCCGGCTGCGTTATGAAAGCGGCGTGCATCGTGTCCAGCGCGTGCCCGCCACCGAGGCCCAGGGCCGCATCCACACCTCCACCGCCACCGTCGCCGTGCTGCCCGAGGCCGAGGAGGTGGACTTTGAACTCAGGCCCGACGAGGTCCGCATCGAGGTCTGCCGCTCCTCCGGGGCCGGCGGCCAGGGCGTCAACACCACCGACTCCGCCGTGCAGGTCCTGCACCTGCCCACCGGCATCATCGTCCGCTGCCAGGACGGACGCAGCCAGATCAAGAACAAGGAGAAGGCTCTCAACATCCTGCGTGCACGCCTCCTGGAAAAGAAGCAGCAGGAGGAGGCCGCGAAGTACTCCGCCCACCGCCGCTCCCTCATCGGCAGCGGCGGCCGCGAGGAGAAAATCCGCACCTACAACTACCCGCAGAACCGCGTCACCGACCACCGCATCGACCTGACGCTCTACAGCCTCGACACCTTCATGGAAGGCCGCATCGGCGACATGATCGACAGGCTGCTGGCCAGCGACCTCGAAGAGCGCCTGGCGGAGGCCGGCCTGAAGTAAGGCAAGCACGGCATCCTGATGAAAACCCTCCTCGAAGTCCTTACCTCCGGCACCACCTACCTCCAGAAGCATGGCGTCGACGAGGCGCGCCTCAACATGGAGCACCTGCTCGCCCATGTCCTCGGCTGCCGCCGCCTGGACCTGTACCTGCGCTTTGGCGAGAAGCTGCTTGAGCCCGACCTGCAGACACTGCGCGACCTCCTGCGCCGCCGCGGCGAGGGAACGCCTCTGCAACACTTGTTAGGCACGGTGGACTTCCTCGGCCATGAGCTGGTCAGCGACGGCCGCGCCCTCGTACCCCGGCCCGAGACCGAGCACCTTGTGGACGTGCTGATCCGCGATGCCGGCGCCGCCCGGATGCCGGCCCCGAAGACCGTGCTCGACGTCGGCACCGGCTCCGGCTGCATCGGGCTGACGCTCGCCGCCGCCTGGCCCGAGGCCCGCGTCACGCTCGCCGACATCTCCGAGGAGGCCCTCGACCTGGCACGCCTGAACGCCTCGCGCATCCAGGCCGGCAACGTGCAGTTCATGCGCAGCGACCTCTTTGAAAAGCTGCCCGGACGCTGGGACCTCATCGTCGCCAACCTGCCCTACATTCCCGCCGGCGAAATCCCCTCCCTCAGCCGTGAAGTCAGGCAGGATCCCGTGCTGGCGCTCGACGGAGGACCGGACGGGCTCGACATCGTCCGCCGCCTGATCGAAGCCGCCCCGGCCCACCTCGCTCCCGACGGCCTCCTGGTGCTCGAGGTCGGCCACGACCAGGGGCCGGAAACCGCCCGCCTCATGGAGCGGCAGGGTTTCACCGGCGTCCGACTCATGGCCGACCTCGCGGGCATCGAACGTTTCGTGCTCGGCCGCCATGCCGGCACCGCCACACCTGCGCTTGAAGAAACTGGCGCCGAATAATCCAGGCCCGCGAACGACAAGATCGGGCGGTGCGGGGCGTTTTTCCTCGCGACATGCTCCGCCGTCTCGCCCTTCCCCTTCTCGCCCTCACGGCTCATGCCGCCGACTACTCGCGCGACATCCAGCCGCTTCTGGCCGAGCATTGCCTGGAGTGCCACGGCCCCGATGACAGCAAGGGCGGGCTGGTCCTCACCACGCTGGCAGGAGCCGCGAAGGAGCTGAAAAGCGGCGCGCAGGGCATCGTGCCCGGCAGGCCGGAGGCCAGCGAGGTCATCGCGCGCATCACCACCGGCGACCTGGAGGAGCGCATGCCGCCCAGGGCCAAGAAACCGCTGAAGCCGGCGGAGGTCGAGCTTCTGAAGGCCTGGGTCCGCGAAGGCGCGAAGTTTGAGGCGCACTGGGCCTACCAGCCGCTTCGGCACTCCGCCGTCCCCCAGGGAGCCCACCCCGTCGACCACTTCATCCGCACCCGGCTTGCCAAACAAAAAATCGCACCATCGCCCGAGGCGGACCGCCACACCCTCATCAAGCGCGTCCACTATGACCTGACCGGCCTGCCGCCTTCACCGGAGGAGGTGCGCCAGTTCATCGGGGACGGCTCCCCGCGCGCCTATGAGGCGATGCTTGACCGTGCGCTGGCCAGCCCGCACTACGGCGAGCGCTGGGGCCGCCACTGGCTGGATGCGGCTCGTTACGCCGACTCCGACGGCTATGAGAAGGACCGCCCCCGGCCGGATGCCTGGCGCTACCGCGACTGGGTCATCCGCGCCGTGAACGACGACATGCCGTTTGACCGCTTCACCATCGAGCAGATCGCCGGCGACCTCCTGCCCGACGCCGATGACGAACAGGTCGTCGCCACCGCCTTTCATCGTCAGACCCTCACCAACACCGAGGGCGGCACCGACCAGGAGCAGTTCCGCATCGAGGCCGTCATGGACCGCACCGAGACCACCGGCACCGTCTGGCTCGGCCTGACCGTCGGCTGCGCCCGCTGCCACACCCACAAGTATGACTCGATCACGCAGAAGGAGTACTACCAGCTCTTCGCCTTCTACAACAACGGTGACGAGGTCACCCGCCAGGTGCCCGTCTCCCCGGAGGCCTGGAGCAGCTATGCAAAGGCCAACGGCGACGCCGCCAGGAGGCTGCTGCCGCTGCAGAAGCGTCTGGACGCGGCCAAGGCGGCCCTTCCCGCCAGGCTTCCCGAATGGGAGAAGGGCGTGCAGGCCAGGCTCGCCGAAGCCCGCAGGCTTAACCAAAAACCTGTCTTCACCGCGCTGGATGTCGTCAAGGTCGAGGCCGGTTCCAAGACAGGCTTTCAGAAGCTTGCCGACGGCTCCCAGCTTGCCTCCGGCCCCACATTGGCGACCGACACCTACACCGTACAGCTCGCCCCGCTGAAGCAGGGCCTGACCGCGCTCCGGCTCGAGGTGCTGCCGGACGACAGCCTGCCTGGCAAAGGCCCGGGCAGGTCAGCTGGAAACGGCAACTTTGTGCTGAGCGAATTCAAGCTCCTGCGCGGCTCCTCGGCGGCCACCGCCCGTGAGGTGCTGCTCCACTCCCCCGCCGCGGACCATGAGCAGAAGGGATTCAGCGCCGCCGCGACCCTGGATGGCGATGGCTCCACCGGCTGGGCCGTGGGCGGGCAGGTGGGCAGGGCGCATCAGATCACCTTCCAGCTCGCCAGCCCGCTGAAGGCCGGTGAAACACTTTTTGTCAGGCTTGGCCAGGACTACCGGAAGGCCGCCGGCCACACGCTGGGCCGCTTCCGCCTGCTTGGCAGCGCCGAGGTCACCGAGGCAAGCATCGCCCCGGCCGAGGTGGTGAAGATTCTCGGAGAGGAGCCCAAGCGCCGCAATCCGGTGGTCATCAAGCCGCTCTGGGACTGGCTGGAGAAGGTGGACCCCGAAGTCGGCGAAGCCTGGAGGATGCTGCAGGAAGCCAGGTCCAGGCTGCCGAAGCCGCCGCTCATGGACGCGCGTGTCATCGCCCAGCGCACGGCCAGCCCGCGCACGACCCACCTGCTGCACCGGGGCGACTTCCTGCAGCCCGGCGAAGCCGTGCAGCCCGGAACCCTCGCCGTGCTGCCAGGCATGAAGGGCGGCACCCGCCTCGACTTTGCACGCTGGCTCGTCAGCCCGGACAATCCGCTCACACCCCGGGTCACGGTGAACCAGGTCTGGTGCCGGCTTTTCGGCGAAGGCCTGGTCAGCACCGTCGCCGACTTTGGCGTTCGCGGCGCCAGGCCCAGCCACCCGGAGCTGCTCGACTTCATTGCCTCCGAGTTCATCCGCCAGGGCTGGAGCCGCAAGGCCCTGCTGCGCCTCATCATGACCTCGGCCACCTACCGTCAGGAGTCCAGGCACAGGCCCGAAATGCTCGACATCGACCCCCGCAACACCCTGCTCTGGCGTCAGAACCGCCTGCGGGTCGAAGGCGAGATCGTGCGCGACCTCGCACTTGCCGCCAGCGGCCTTCTCAGCCCGAAGATCGGCGGTGAAAGCGTCTATCCGCCCATGCCCGCCGACATCGCGGCCCTCAGTTATGCAGGCAACTTCAAGTGGCAGACCAGCACCGGCGCCGACCGCTACCGCCGCGGCCTCTACACCTTCTTCAAGCGCACCGCCCCGCATCCCGACCTCACCACCTTCGACTGTCCGGACGCCAACCTCACCAACGTCCGGCGCACAGTTTCCAACACGCCGCTCCAGGCCCTCACCACGCTCAACGCCGAGGCCTTCGCCGAAGCCGCCCAGGCGCTGGCAAAACGCACGCTAAGCGTGGCGGGCGGCGATGAGGACCGCCTGAACCGCGCCTTCCAGCTCTGCCTCACCCGGCCCGCCGCGCCAACCGAACTTAAAGCGTTGCAAAAGCTCCTCGGCGAGGCACGCGGCTACTACCGGGATCACGCCGAGGAGGCGAAGAGCGCCACCGGCAGCCACGCCGCGCCTGGAGTCGACCCGGCGGAAAACGCCGCCTGGACCGCCGTGACACGGATCATCCTGAACATGGACGAGTTCATCACCCGCGAGTGATCCTTGCCCCGGACGAAGCGGCGGGTGATCTGCGGACCGTTCCTGGACGTAAGTCCGTCCGCCCGCACCTGATGAACCTGCACCCGCTCCTGTCCCGATGGATCTCCAGATCCTTCGACAGGCTGACGCAGGCCCAGGAGCTGACCTTGCCACACCTTCTGGCAGGCCGCACCGTGCTGCTTTCCTCGCCCACCGGCAGCGGCAAGACCCTCGCCGGATTTCTCGGCGTGCTCGATCACCTCGTGCGAGCCCACGAGGCGGGGACGCTCGGCGACCGCATCCACTGCATCTACGTCTCGCCGTTGCGTGCGCTGACCTACGACATCCGCAAGAACCTGGAGCCCGTCCTCAGCGGCATCGGACTGGACAAGGACATCCGCATCGGCGTGCGCACCGGCGACACCACCGCCGCCGAACGCGCCAGGCTGCGCCGCAAGCCCCCGCACATCCTGCTCACCACGCCGGAAAGCCTGGCCATCCTGCTGCCCCAGGCCGGCTGGGCGGAGCTGCTGGAAAGCGTGCGCTTTGTCATCATCGACGAGCTGCACGCCCTCGCTGAAAACAAGCGCGGCGCCCACCTGATGCTGAGCCTGGAGCGCCTGGAAAGACGCGTGCCCACAGGGCTGGTCAGGGTCGGCCTGTCCGCCACCGCCGCCCCGCTTTCCTTGCTGGCGGACTTTCTCGCCGGGGCAGGCAGGCCCTGTGAGATCGTCGAGGCGCGCATGGAACGACGTCGCCGTGTCGAGGTGCTCTCGCCCCTGCGCCGCGACCCCTATCCTCCGGCCGGTTACACCGCCCAGAGGGTGATGCAGGACATCGCGCAGATCGTCCGCCGCAGCCGCAACGTCATCATCTTCTGCAACACGCGCAGCAGCACCGAAAGCATCGCCATCCGCCTCAAGGATGCCCTGCCCGAACTGGCGGACCGGATTGAGGCGCATCATGCCTCGCTGGACCGGGACGTGCGCCTGGAGGTCGAGGACCGGCTCAAGAACGGCGAGCTGCGCGCCGTCGTCTGCAGCACCAGCCTGGAGCTCGGCGTCGACATCGGCAGCGTTGACTGCGTGGTGATGATCTCGACCCCGAAGGGCGTCAGCCGCGCCCTTCAGCGCATCGGCCGCAGCGGTCACAGCATCCACACGGAAAGCCATGGCATCCTCGTCGCCACGAACGTCAACGACCTGATGGAATGCATCGTCTGCGCCGAGATGACGCGCGAGGTCCGCCTCGACGCCGTCAGGCCGCTCGAACAGCCGCTCGACGTGCTCGCCCAGCACCTGGTCGGCATGGCGATGGAGGGCGGCTACGACAGGCGTGACATTCTGGAAACCGTGCGCGCCTCCCACGCCTTCCGCCAGCTTTCCGAAGCAGCCCTTGATGACGTCCTTCGCTATCTCGAAGGCGGCGGACGCTCGCTGGAAAGGCAGTACCGCGAGAACTTCGGCAAGATCGTCTGGACGGCTGAAGGACGGCTCGCCCTGCCTGACAAAAAGGTCGAGCGCGAATACCTGGCCAACGTCGGCGTCATCCACACCGAAGGCATGGTCAGCGTCATCCTTGGACGCCGGCGTCTCGGGCAGATCGAGGAGGGTTTTCTGAAACGCCTGAAGATCGGCGACATCTTCGTGCTCGCCGGACGCACGGTCCGGCTGGTGGAGACGGGTGTGGCCGAGGTGAAGGTGGATAACGCATCAGGCAGGCTGCCGACCGTGCCCGCCTGGAATGCGAACAAGATGCCCCTCGCCTCCGGGCTTGCGGACGAAGTCGCCGGGCTGCGCACCGAACTGGCGCGGCGGCTGGCGGCTGATCCCGATGAAACCACCACCGACTGGCTGGTGGAGCGTTTTGAAATCTCGCGCACCAATGCCGACGCCATCCTGAGGCACTGCCGCAACCAACTCCGCGTCTCACGCATCCCCACGGACGACACCTTCCTCATCGAGCGTTTTGTCGATGATCGTGAGGAGGGAGGACCGGACCTCGTGCACTTCTTTTTTCACAGCCTCATCGGCCGCAGCGCCAACGACGCCCTCAGCCGCATCATCTCGCACCGGCTCAAGGAGGCCGTCGGCGGCAACACCCTCGTCACCATCGATGACTATGGTTTCCTGCTGACCGTGCGCGGCTTCCAGGACCTGGAGCTTGCCGCCTGGAGGGAGCTGTTTCACACCCGCGATGCGGAGAAGGACATGCATGCCGCCCTGGAGCCCAGCGAGCTGGTGAAGTGGAACTTCCGCGGCGTGGCGCAGACCGGGCTGATGGTGCCGCGCAACAGGCCCGGCCGCGAGCAGCGTCTGAAGAACCTGCGCTGGAACGCCGAGATCCTGTTCCGCGTCCTCATGGAGCACGAGCCGGATCATCCGATGATCACCCAGGCCTTCCGGGAAAGCACCCATGCCTTCCTCGACCTGCCGCGTGCCACGGGGTTTCTACAGAGGGCGGCGAAACTCAGATGGCACCTGGTGGAAGTGCCGGTCGTCAGCCCCTTTTCGTTCGGCATCTTCGCGAGCAAGATCAAGGAGGGCATGATGCTCGAAGACCCCGAGGAGGCCATTGAGCGGCTGTGGCGTGAGTTTGAGCGCAAAACCCAGGCGGGGAATGACCCAGGTTCCGGCGGCAGCCACGCTCCTCCTTGATGATCATCCCGCCGGGTCATTCCCTGGTCATTGCGACATGGTCATTGAGCTTTCCTGATGGCTCTCAGCGCAGGCGGTTGCCATGGCTGGCCGTCGATTCCTTCTGCTGTCCGTAGCCCAGGCTGCCGCCCATGGATTCACGCAGAGTCGGCTTCTTGTCACCGTCGGCCTCCGGCCCCGCCTCCCCCTGTGCCGGAGCTTCGGGTTTTTGGGTGAGCTGGCTGATGCGTGCCGCACGCTCCTCAGCCTCCTGATCGAGGGAGTCACGCACGCTTGCGCCCTTCTTTTTAACCTCGTCCGCCACCTGATGCCTGTCCTTGAAGACCTGCTCGCCGCCCTGGAGGTACTCCTGCGCCATGCCCGAGGTTCGTTCATGACCTCGGTCGAGGGTGAACTTGGTGTTGTCCAGGTTCACGCCCTGGCGGCCGAGCTCGTCCAGCGTCTGCGAAGTCTGTTCTTCGCCGGGCTTGTAGTGGCCGCTGCGGTCGGTCACCTCCTTGATGAATCCCTGCTGGTCCACCACCATCTCCCCCGCCCCGGCCACGGCCCCGCCTGCCAGGAAGCTGGAGTGATGCACGTTCACGCCACGCCCGGTGTCGTCCTTGCCGGCCAGCGCGGCGGCGTTGCCCTTGCCATAAAGCTGGCCCTGGCCGTCCATGACAAAGATGGCGCTCACCTGGCCGTTGGCCTTCAGCGTTTCCAGCTGGCTCAGCTCCGCCTGCTTGTTCTTCACCGTCTGCTCCTTGCCCGGCTGCTTCTGCAGGTCCTCGACCGACTTCCTCAGGTCGTCGATGCGCTTGTCCTGCGCCTTGAAGGCCTCGTCCACCAGCTTTGGATCAAGCCGCATGTTCTGCGTGCTGCTGGCGTCCGTCCCCTGGCTGAGGTTGAGGCTGTGGTCGGTGCGCTGCTGCTCGTTCATGTACTGCGTGGTCGCCACGTTGGCCTTCCACACTTCATCCGTGACAGGCGCCTGGCCGTTCCTGGCGCGGGAGGCGTCGGTCTGCTCTCGCAGCCAGTCCTTTTCATGAACCTCGATCTCCTGGCCTCCCATGGTGACCGTGGTCGCCTCATTCTCACGCTCCCCCCGGATGAACTCCCCGCCCAGCTCCTTCATCTGGAACCTGGAAGGCTCCTGCTCCTGCGCCGTCGCCTGACGGTCCTGGGGCTGGCCTTGCTTCGCCTGACCGGCAGACTGTCCCTGTGAATCCGGCAGATCAGGGGTGCCATAACCATCACTGGCAATCCCCGGCGCATCTGGCAGATCAGGCTCGCTGTAGCCGTCGCTGGCAATCCCCGGCGCATCCGGCAGATCAGGCTCGCTGTAGCCATCACTGGCAATCCCCGGCGCATCTGGCAGATCAGGCTCGCTGTAGCCCTCGTTGTCAGGCAGCTCGGGTTCGGAATAGCCGGGTGGAGGATCTTGAGGTGGCATGGCGTGTTCCCTTCCCTAGCCGGTCCGGCCCCGGCTGTGACAGCGCTGAATTCACAGGCGGGCTGTCACAGGACGGCGCACAGCGGCTAATCCCCTCTGACCCCGCCCCTGTCGCAGCATCCGCCCATGTTCTCCCTGCTGAAATTCCTCGTCGCCGCCGGCATCGCCGTCTTCGGCCTCTGGTACATGTTTCAATACGACAGCATCAATGAAGTCACCGGCGGCGTGGCCTTCATCTGCATCCTCAGCGCCTTTGTGCTGCTGAAGTGGCAGCCCGACTTCTCCAGCAAGGATTACATCGTCCAGTACAAGAACCTCAAGTGGCTGCCGGGCGAGTTCACCCGCCACTGGCTGATCACGGGTGACACCGGTGTCGGCAAGACCACCTCCGGCTTCAACCCGCTCCTGCACCAGATCAGCGTCAGCCGTCCCAACTGGGGCGGCCTCATCCTCGGCGCCAAGGGCGACGAGCACTTCTTCGCCCTGGAGCACTTCACCGGTCATGGCCGGCCTGAAGCCGTCTGCGTGCTGGCCGTGCGGCCCGACCGCCTCGACCGCAAATGGCAGCCGAAGGAGCGCTACAACCTCGTCTCCGACAAGCGTCTGCCCTACACCACCCATGCCAAGAACCTCGTCGACACCGGCGCCTCGCTGACCGAGGGCGAGCAGTCCTCCTTCTTCAAGCCGGCCGCCCAGCAGGCCCTCACCTGCGCCTTTGAGCTGCTCGAATCCCTTGGCAAGCCCGTCAACGTCCTGCGCGCCTACGAGTTCCTGACCGACAAGTCCACCATGGAGCAGCTCTTCAACGAGCTGCTGGACGCCGACAGCACGCCGGAGCGCATCAAGCTGGCGAAGTACTTTGACCAGACCTTCCTCAGCGCCCAGGCCGCCGAGCAGAAGGAGGGCCTCGTCGGCACCCTGAAGGTCATGCTCGGCTTCTTCACCCACCCCGACATCGCCGAGGTCTTCTGCTCCGACGAGCCGAACACCATCGACATCCAGGACGTGGACAAGGGGCGCGTCTTCTGCACCGCCATGCCGCAGACCTTCCAGACCGAGCGGCGCTACATCAACACCTACCTCAAGCTGCTCTTCTACACCCACGCCATGATGCGCTTCGACAAGCCCAAGGCGGACCGCAAGAAGGAGAACCTGCTCATCGCCCTCATGGACGAGTTCCAGGCCCTGGCCACCGCCAGCGAGGACGGCATCTCCGACCACAACGTCATCGACCGCCTGCGCGCCGCCAACTGCTGCCTCATCCTCGGCATGCAGAGCGACGCCTCGCTCTTCCCCGTGCTGGGCAAGGAGACCGCCCAGGTGCTCACCCTCAACTGCCGCTCACGCATCGCCTTCCGCCAGCCCGACCCCGAGGGCGCCGAGGCCGTCGCCCAGTTCATCGCCAAGGTGGAGAAGAAGAAGAAGTCGAAGTCCTACGGCTTCATGGGCAAGGACGGCAGCACCACCGTCAACAAAGAATGGGACTACGAGGTGCAGCCCGGCGAGCTCATGAAGATGCCCGACGCCACCGCCTGGATCATCCACCCGTCAAAGAAGAAGATCAAGATGCGCATCCCCGCCATGGATGGCGCCGGGAAGATCCCGGACTGGTGGAAGTGATCCTTGCAACCCTTTGCCCCCGCAACCATGGCCTCCCTCACCCCTCTCCTCGCCAACTTCGGCGCCAACGAACTCCAGCTCCTCTCCAGCTACGGCGACTCGCGCTCCTATGAGCCGGGCGATTTCCTCATCCGCCAGGGCGAGGATAACGAGCACCTCTTCCTCGTCCTGCGCGGCAAGATCGAAGTCCTTCAGGAGGTCGACGGCGAGCTGAAGCAGGTCGCCCTTCTGGAAAGCGGCGACTCCCTCGGTGAAGTCAGCGTCTTCGACCCCGGCCCGGCCAGCGCCACCGTCCGCGCCGTCAGCGGGGCCGAGGTCTGGCACATCTCCAAGGACAGCCTTGACCGCCTGCACACGGCCAGCCCCAAGGTCGCCTACCGGCTGATCTCCCGCATCGCCACCTGCCTCTCCCACCGCCTGCGCACGATGAACGACAAGTTCGTCGACCTCGCCAACCGCTGAACCCACCGCCTTCGCCCTGACCTTGCAGTTGCGCATCAGGCGCCTTCCATGCATGTCCCGGCATGAGATCCCAAGGCTCCGGCAGACGCAGCACCCGCATCATCAACGGCCAGGAGGTCGCGCCCCGCCGCAGCATGGGGCAGAACTTCCTCGTCGATGACAGCCTCGCCCGCTGGATCGCCGACCAGGTCGAGCCCGACGGCGCGCCCTTCGTCGTCGAGCCCGGCCCCGGCCTCGGTGCCATGACACAACATTTGGTTGGCCGCCCGCAGCACCTCACCCTCATTGAAAAGGACCACGCCCTCGCCCCGGAGCTGCAGAAGAAGTTTGAGGGGCGCGAAGACGTCACCGTGCTTCATGAGGACGCCACAAGGGTCTGCATCCGCAGCTGGTATGTTCACGGCGACGTGCGTGTCATCGGCAACCTGCCCTACTCGGTCGGCGGGGAAATCCTGAAGCACCTGCTGACGCCGCCCACACCCGTCACCCTCGCCGTATTCATGCTGCAGAAGGAGGTGTGCGACCGCCTTGCCGCCAGGGTTGGCGAGGACGGCTACGGCGCCCTCAGCCTGCTCGTCCAGCGCGACTGGGATGTGGAGATGCTGCGCGTGGTGCCGCCGGAGGTCTTCAAGCCCAGGCCCAAGGTGGACAGCGCCGTCATCCGCCTCACGCCGCGCGACCCGCGCACCCTTCCCGTCTGTGACCGGCGCACGTTTGAGCGCCTCGTCCGCCTCGGCTTCAGCCAGCGCCGCAAGCAGATGAAAAACCTCCTGCCCGGTCCTCCGGGAGGCTGGCAGGCCCTGGTCGATTCTCTGGGCAAAACCGCCACCCTGCGCGCCGAGGAGCTCAGCCTGGAAGAATGGGTGAGCCTCAGCCGCTTCTACGAAAACCGCCACGGCAGCGACGCCGGTCAGAAGGCCAGCGAGATGTTTGATGTCGTGAACGAGAACAACGAGGTCACCGGCCAGCTCCCGCGCGGCGAGGTCCATGCCCGCGGCCTGCTGCACCGCGCCGTCCATGTCTTCGTCATCAACGCACGCGGCGAGGTTTATCTCCAGAAGCGCTCGCACCTGAAGGACGTGTCTCCGCTCAAATGGGACAGCAGCGCCGCCGGGCACCTCGACGTGGGCGAAAGCTACGCCGCCTGCGCCATCCGTGAAACCCGCGAGGAAGTCGGCATCGACATCACCGGAACGGAACTCGCCGCCAGGCTGCCCGCCGGAGCCCACACCGACCACGAGTTCGTCGAGCTCCACCTCGCCCGGCACAACGGCCCCATGCACCCGCTGCCCGAGGAGATCGCCACCGGCGAATGGTTCGCTCCCGGGCTCATCGACGCCTGGGTCGCCGCCCGGCCGCAGGATTTCGCCAAGGGATTCGTCTCCTGCTGGAAGGCCTGGCGTCCGTAAGCAGGCAGAAAAAACGGCCGCCCACAGTGCAGACGGCCGTCGACATTCCAGCACGAAGCCGGCTTACAGCGTCTTGAACTTCACCGCGCGCCAGCGCACCGAATACGGGCCGCTGCCCTTCTTGATGCCGTGCACCTGGAAGCCGATGTGCCCCTCGGGGTCGCCCGGCTGCTTGAAGTCGGCGGTCTTCACGCCGTTCACAAAGCTCTGGTAGTGGTCGCCCTGCACCACGATGCGGTAATGATTCCACTCGCCCTTCTTGAAGGCGGCCTTGGCTGCCTCCGTGCGCACCGCCTCGGTCTGGGTCAGGATGCTCCACCAGGTGCCGCGGCGGGCTTCGTCATAAAAATCACCCGCCGTGCCGTTGATGGCGATCTCACACTGCGGACCATAAAGACGGCCGGCCGGCAGTGGCTTGCCGTTCGTGCTGCCTTCCGGGGCAGGATCGCCCTCCTTGGCCAGATGGCTGCGCACCTGCACGCCCGAGTTCAGCTCGTCGTCCACCTTCACTTCAAACTGCAGCTCGAAGTCCTTGAAGGGGCCCTTGACCAGGAAGGAGTTGGGGCTGCCGTCGGTCGTGGTGCCGACCAGCACGCCGTTTTCCACCTTGTAGGTGGCCTGGCCGCTGACGATCTGGGCATCCCCCAGGCCGTCCTTGAACCACTCCTGCCAGCTGTCTTCGGCGGAGAGAAGGGCGGGGGCGGCCAGGGAAAGGAGCAGGGGAAGAAAATGACGCTTTTTCATGGGCCTCACAGAACGACGACGGAAGGCGCTTTCCATCGCCACACCTGCCCCGGGTCCGATTTTGACAGGATCGGTTCCTGCTTGCCCCTTGTGCCGGGCACGAATCCGGCTATCACCCCAGCCGCATGTTGGCCCCGGGATGGCCCCGGCAAGCCTGCTTGCAAAAACCCAATTAGTTAAGCATACTGAAATAAATCACCTCATGGACGACCTCACCATTGTACAAGTCATCGGGCGCGAAGTGCTCGATTCCCGCGGCAACCCCACTGTTGAAGTGGACGTGCTCCTCGAAAACGGAGCCCTGGGCCGCGCCGCCGTCCCCAGCGGTGCCAGCACCGGCGAACACGAAGCCCTGGAGCTTCGCGACGGCGACAAGAAGCGCTATCTCGGCAAGGGCGTCCTCAAGGCCGTTGACGCCGTGAACAACGAAATTGCCGACTGCATCATCGGCAGCAACGCCGCCGACCAGGTCGCCATCGACAAGGCCATGCTCGAAGTGGACGGCACGCCCACCAAGTCCAAGCTCGGCGCCAACGCCATCCTCGGCGCCTCCCTCGCCGTCGCCAAGGCCGCCGCCACCGCCCTCGGCCAGCCTCTTTACAAGTACATCGGCGGCCCGAACGCCAAGGTGCTTCCCGTGCCGATGATGAACATCATCAACGGCGGCGCCCACTCAGACGCCCCGATCGACTTCCAGGAGTTCATGATCATGCCCAAGGGTGCCCCCTGCTTCTCCGAGGCCCTTCGCTACGGCGCGGAAGTCTTCCACGCCCTCAAGAAGATCCTTCATGACCTCGGCCTCAACACCGCCGTCGGTGACGAAGGCGGCTTCGCCCCCACCCTCAAGAGCGCCGACCATGCCCTCGAAGTCATCGCCCAGGCCATCGAGAAGGCTGGCTACAAGATCGGTGAGGACATCTTCATCGCCCTCGACGTCGCCTCCTCCGAGTTCTACGACAAGGAGAAGAACAAGTACGTCTTCAAGAAGAGCGACAAGTCCGAGCGCACCGCCGCCGAGCTCGTCGCCTACTATGCCGAGCTGAAGAAGAAGTTCCCCATCATCTCCATCGAGGACGGCTGCGCCGAAAATGACTGGGCAGGCTGGAAGCATCTCACCGACACCCTCGGCGCCACCACCCAGCTCGTCGGTGACGACCTCTTCGTCACCAACACCAAGTTCCTCCAGAAGGGCATCGACAACCAGACCGCGAACTCCATCCTCGTGAAGGTGAACCAGATCGGCTCCCTGACCGAGACCCTGGACGCCGTCGACCTCGCCCACCGCCACGGCTACACCGCCGTCATGAGCCACCGCTCCGGCGAGACCGAGGACTACACCATCGCCGACCTCGCCGTCGCCACCAACTGCGGCCAGATCAAGACCGGCTCCCTCTCCCGCAGCGACCGCATCGCGAAGTACAACCAGCTGCTCCGCATCGAGCAGGAACTGGGTGACTACGCCATCTTCGGCGGCCGCATGAAGGTCTGATTCAAACACTCCGCCCCGGCGGCGCACCCCGATGAAATACCAGGAAATCCAGCACGAAGCCCGCATCGCCCCACAGCCCGTGGATCGCATGCTCAGCGGCCTCGTCGGGATCGGCAAGTTCTGCCTCCTGCTCCTCGTGGTGCCCGTCGTGGTGGAGATTTATAAAAAGCCCCTGGCCGAGCAAAACGCCCAGCGCGCCCGGCTCGAGACCCTCAAGACCGAACGTGACCAGCGCGCCGCCACCCGCGACAAGCTTCTTCGCCAGGTCGAATGGATCAAGACGGACACCGCCTACCTTGAAATGCGCGCCCGTGACCACGAGCACATGCACAAGAAGGGCGAGTATGTGATCCGCATCGAGTAGAATCCTCCCTCGTCCCAAAACCTGCGCGGCCCTTCATCGGGCCGCTTTTTCTTTCCCCATGTCCCCCCGCCTCCTGCTGCTCTGCCCCGCCCTGCTCCTCGCCGCCTGCGTTGATCCCAACGGCAACTACATCAACCCCTTTGCCCCGCAGCCCGCGCCCTACAGCCCCCAGCAGGAGCAGTGGCGCACCCAGAACCGCGACCAGGCCCAGCAGGAGAACCAGTACGCCTATGAACGCGGCGTCTCCGACGGCCGCGCCGACGCCAACGCCGGCCTTTCGAAAAGTGTGGCCAGGCACTATCAGAACTACACCCCCGCCACTCAGCAGGCCTACCAGCAGGGTTACGACCAGGGCTACCTGCCCCCGCTCGCCCCGCTGCCCGGCGCCGGAGGCGTCCCACAGCCCGCCTGGCCCTCCCAGCCGCAGCCCCAGGTCCCCGGCTATCCCAGCGGCAGCCCGGCGCCACAGTCCAACGACCCCTACTACCAGCAAGGTTACGACTACGGCCTCCGCGACCGCGTCAGCGGCCGCCCCAGCGATCCCAGCGCCCACACCGGCCGCTACGACCCACGCTACCGCCGCAGCTTCGAACGCGGCTATGTGGACGCCTACAACTCGCGCTGAGGGCAACGCAGTCATGGGAATGAAGGCCCAAGGCTGAGCGATCAGTTTTCCCGCAGAGGCGAGCGTCAGAGCACCTGGGAGTGAAGGCCCAAGGTTCAGGCACCAATGACCAGGGAAGTCCCAAGGTTCAAGGCGCAAGGCCTGGATGCATCGCCCTCCGCTTCTAACGAGCTACAGGCTCGATAGAAATAAGCCGGTGGTGCAGGTCGCAAAGCGGCCGAAAACCACCGGAACCCACCCCACCCCACGTTTCAGATTCACTGCATCCTGAAGGGACGCGAGAAGCGTGCGAATGATCGTCAGCTTCGTGTCAGAATACCAGGGAATGAATGACCCATGTCCAAGAAACCCTGGCAGCATCTTCGGTGCGCAGGGGCGAAGCAGAGATAGGGGTAGGAACGGCGCGTTGACCGCGCCGCCCCTCCCTCCGAACCGGACGGGCGGGTTTCCCGCATCCGGCTCTCCGGTCAGAAGTTGGCTGCTGCACGCAGGC
>JABARQ010000016.1:0-248065 GCA_019186985.1 Prosthecobacter sp.
CCGCCTCGCGGCGACGCAGTTACTTCAAGTTCTCACCTGGAACACGGTTCCAGATGGCCGAGGTCTTCCACCCCGGAGGATCGTGACGCTTCACAGCGCACTAGCCATCTCGCTCCGCGAGATGAGCGAGAGGCTTTCGCCAACAGGCAGGACGTCGGGGGTTCGTCAACGCTTGAGCAGGCCGGACGCCAGGCTCATCTCGACGGAGCGAGATGGCTGCTTTGCTGGCGCATTCCCCCTCCTTCCTCGTCGATCCGGCGGTTCTCGCTCGCCAAGCCTCGCTTCACCTCCGGCTTATTTCTGACATGCCTCCGGCATGCGCTCACGGGCGACCAAACCACCGGTGCCGCCCAATCAGCAAAGCCGGGCCGTGGCTGAAATTGCACCTTCGCGCATTGGGCCATTCCTGGGTCATTGGCGCTCGGGCATGGGTCAATTCTGCCTTCCCTTCGCAGGCTGGAGGCAGCCACCGTGACCTTCGGAACGGTTTGCTGCAACGCATGGTTAGTCGTTGCGGCTGTTGTCCTTTGAGGTGTGTGGCTGCCGGGCCGTCGTGCGTGTGAAGATAAACAACGCATACGAGACGCCGGCAAGAAATAGAAGCCAATAGAACCAGTGGCATGAGATAACAGCGATCCAACCGGCCAAAAGACCTACAAACGCTGAAAGTGGTATCGAAAGTAAAATGGCCCAACGCCGCATCCTGAACATGCCAACGGCGAGGCAGATGCAACACAGTCCGAGAGGGGTGCAGATGAAGGCGAGATGGTTGCGATAAGACGTGAATCCGAAAGTCCAGCTCCACGCCATCGCCAAGGATGACTAGCTCCAGTATGTTCGAATGCAGATGGTTCCTCGGACTGGGTGGTGTATCAGCTCAGCAAACACTGCCCCACCTCCGGCGGGTATCTCAAACGTGACACTGCCATCTGGCGACTCTGCCCTCGCCGTCTTCGGATCAGCAATGCCAGGACAACTGCGAACCCACGCCGCAATAGCCGTGGAGTCACCAAAGAAGGAAACCCGAAATTCGCGAGTGAACATGCCGCCTCCGGCAACGATGGTGAAGTTCTGGGCCTCAACCGGAAAGGGGCTCAATCTCGCCCACTCGATTATGGCTGTCCGTGCACTCTTTTCGGTGAAGTGAGGGTAACCAGGAGGGCCGAACGTGATGTCGAGGCCATAGATCAAGGCCAGCGTGCCAACGACAGTCAGCGCAACGCCAGCGATAACACCTCCGATAAACGAGCGCATGCTTCCGTGCTCCATGGTAGATTCAGATGTTAGACGAGACGTCTCGGATCAGACGGCGGCAAGCGCAAGACGTTGCTGACACGACTCAGCGGCTTCGAGCCGTTGCCTGCATCCGATTTGTTCGTAATTGCTGATGGCTTTCATTGGGGACGGGTCAGAAAGTAAAATGCCGTTCTCATGACCACGGACGCAACCAAATACCATCCACAAATCTTGAGAGTGGTTCGACGATCGGCACCGCATGACCAGCCCACGAGATAGTAAAGTGCAACCAACTGGAACGGAGTGGCTAGCGGTCGCAGTGAATCACCCAAGAGTGATCGGAAAACGAGTCCGGCAATCATCACTCCAAAGATGACGACCCAGGTCTCTCGGTAGCTCTGAACTGCTTCCATCGAGCCTGTGAACAAAACGATGAGAAACCAAAGAATGCCGAGATCAAGGAATGTGCCGATAGAGGTCATTCAAGGGTGGGATTCGCTTTTGGCCAAACAGGTATATTATCAAAAACATTGTTGTTTTTAGACGCCGTGTATCATTGTTGAGATACCCTCCAGCCGTCATCAAAGCGCTGAAAGAGCAATTTCTCATGTGCTCCGACATAAATATACTTAATTAAGTCATTCGCGGAAGAAGGTAACTTGTAGCGAGTGACAAAACTCACCTCACAGCAGTTCTGATTGATCAATGCAATACCTTTTATTTGCTCGACGCTAACGTGAATCGGTGCGGTTGTTCTTAACCCCTCATTAGTCCGTTTATGGGAGTCGCTTGCCAAAATAACAGATGGAAGGTCAGTTCCCTGCTTTAAAAGCCCCCCGCTGACTGCTTCAAATTTCTGAGTTGTTCGCAAATCTCGTGCGAATCCGGGTGGCTTTGCTAAAAGTCCATCCTGCAGTGCCAGCAACTTTCCTTCCCGAGTTAGCTTTAGAGAGGTAATTGGTCTCTGAGCTAGGTGCTGGTTGATCTGCATAGTCGCTTCCTCTCGCGTCAACGGAGCGTTGGGGTCACGCCCACAACTAGAGCATACGACTGATGCAACAATGATCAACTGTAGATGGCTGAAAGCATGTTTGACGTTCATGATGGTGGACTATGTTGATTGGGCGAACGATGAGCGCATGCAGAACTTCCAGAGAGGGCGAGCGTCGATCACGGGGTTGGTGTTGAAATTACGGATAATTATCTAAACAGAGCGGCAGGTAGTGGTTGTCATGACGAGGCTTATTAGCGAAATTGCATTCTTGGATACGGGCTCGACAGTGTATAATTCTCATCCTTTGCCCAGTTCTCGATGCAGTAATCATAGAACCTATCTGCTGGCTCAAAATGCACAAAACGCCTCAACTCAAGACCGATTCGGGTCAATAAAACCTTCCCTGTACTTATCACCCTCTTACCGCTACTCTCCCTGATCTGGAATTCTATGATTTCGCCGGCCACTACTATATGAAACGTCTCGGGAAGTCCATGTCTCACAAATCCTAAAAGCCCTCCTAACTGGATCAGCCCGATTGTGTCCATGTAAGAAAGATCAGCCCAAGTCAGACCATTATTCGCAAGAATCTGATGCGACGTGTCAAAGATGAGGGTAGTTTCTAACGAATTGGCGCTGAACCGACAAAGTCGAGCAAAAATCTCTGCGTCACTTCTGTCCATAGCCGCAACAAAGTCTACGGTTCTCTTCGAGACGCTGCCTGGCTTATTCGCCTCTCCAGCAAGTAATCGCGCCCACAGAGACTGCATCTCCTCATTTGAGACACGTCGGCACTTCGAGAAGAAGTCACTAATCCAATCTTCGTCCATCACGGAAGGATCACTTCCCGCGTCCAAGTTGTGGAGTGCCTTGGTCGTAATGTCCTCAATATTCTTTTGCTCTCTTGTCTGCTCTACCACAAAGCGGGTAAGGGCGCGGCGCTCAAGGTCGCCAATAGTAATGCGAGACTCGGCCTCAATCAGCGCAGCGTCAGCCTTTGCCTGCGCCTCCTTACGGATTCTACGCGGCTCATATAGCACACCAATTGCAGAGGATACCTTCTCGATGAGCACCGTCGCGGGCTTAGAAAGTTCACCAATATTTATGAGGGAGGCGTCGCTCATTTTATTTAGCTACCGTCTAGCTCATCCACGGCGGGGATGAAAGCCAGAACTCAAACTGGAGCTCTTGTTCGCCTTGTTTGTATGGCGATCGTGCTCATGCGAGTGCCTGTAGAAGCTTAATGCCAATTGGTGTGATTCGCCAAGATTTGAAGCGTATCATCAGCCCCCTGAAACACAAGAGACCCACCGATGAAGAGATCCTCTACAAGTTCGTAAAGGCCGCCGGGCTGATCGCGGAAGAAATCAGCCGAAGCCCGTCACGACCTTGAGGGCAGACGCTGCATCAGGCCGCCGGTCTCGCTCCACGGATAACAAGCTCTGCAACCAGGTTCTCCAGGCATCGGGAAGCTCTGCAAAAACCGCCTCCTTCTCCCACGCCGGCGGGTGCAGGTGACTCGTGATCACCTGCGGCACGGTTTCACCTTCATGCACAAACCGGCCTGCCAGGGCAAAGGCCAGCGTGCAGCCCAGGGCGTAAACATCCGTCCGCCCATCCAGCTCCGCCTTGCCAAACCGTTCGGGAGCCATGCAATGAACGGACCCCGTCAAAGCACGTTCCGAAGCCTGTGCCACCGGCACGCATTCACCGAAATCAATCAGCTTCCAGCAGTCACCCGTCTTCATGAGGTTTCCCGGCTTCACATCCAGGTGCAGCAAGCCGGCCTGATGCACGGCCACCAGGGCGCCCAGGACATCGACGGCCAGTCGACGCCACTCCGCCAGGCCAAGCGGCGTAGCATCCTCGATTGTGCCTCCCTCCAGCCACTCCAGCGCCAGCCAGCTGCCTTCCTGAGCTACGCCATGCTCCAGCATCCGCACGATCCCTGGATGCTGCAAGGTGGTGAGCGCCTCCGTCTCACGGGCCGCCGCCTCCGGATCGGTCACCAGCTTCAAGGCCACCAGCCTGCCACTGTCACGATGCCCGGCACGACAAACCCTGCCCCTCGGGCTTTCGGCGATCTTCTCCAGCATTTCGTAGTCGCTCAGCACGCGCGGATGCTGCCCCGGCCGCAAGCTGGCTGCAAGTCCGCCGGAGGAACGCTCGTTTCCCGGCACCCGCCATGCGACCGCTCCTCCTGCTCTCCCTTCTCCTGCCCCTTCTGACCGCCTCCGGCGCATCCAGGCCTAACATTCTGTTCTGCTTCGCCGACGACATGGGCCGCTACGCCAGCATCTACCGGCAGCTCGAGGGCATGGGCACGCTCAACGACATCATCGAGACGCCCAACATCGACCGCATCGCCAGGGAGGGCGTGCTTTTCAAGAACGCCCACGTCACCGCGCCCTCCTGCACGCCCTGCCGCAGCTCCCTGCTCTCCGGCCAGTACTTCTGGCGCACCGGCCGCGCCGCGATCCTTCAGGGCGCGAAGTGGGACATGAGCATTCCCTCCTACCCCCTGCTCCTCAAGGACGCGGGCTACCACATCGGCAAGATGTACAAAGTCTGGTCGCCCGGCAGTCCTGGAGACGCCCCCTACGGCCAGCAGCAGCACGCCTATGAAAAGGCCGGCCGCCGCGTGAACGACTTCTCCGAGCACGTCACCCAGATGGTCGCCGAAGGCAGGGAGGTCGAAGCCGCGAAAAAGGTGCTTTACGATGAGGTCGCCGCCAACTTCGACGCCTTCCTGGCCGACCGTCAGAAGGACCAGCCCTTCTGCTTCTGGTACGGCCCCACCAACGTTCATCGCAAGTGGGTGAAGGGCAGCGGCGCCGCCCTGTGGAAACTCGACCCGGAAAAGCTCAAGGGCAGGCTGCCGGCCTTCCTTCCCGATGTCCCCGAGGTGCGCGAGGACCTGGCCAGCTACTTCGGTGAAATCATGGCCTTCGACGCCTGCGTCGGCGTGCTTTTGAAAAAGCTCGAGGCCATCGGCGAGCTCGACAACACCCTCGTCGTCGTCAGCGGCGACCACGGCGCGCCGGGCTTCCCGCACGGCAAGTGCAACCTCTACGACTTCGGCACGCACGTGACCCTCGCCGCCCGCGGCGCCGGCACCCGCGGCGGCCGTGTGGTGGACGACTTTGTCAACCTCATGGACCTGGCCCCAACCTTCCTCGAAGCCGGTGGCGTCAAGCCCCCGGACGTCATGACCGGCCGCAGCATCCTGCCTGTCCTGCGCAGCGAGAAGAGCGGCCAGGTCGATCCCGAACGCACCTGGGTCATCACCGGCCGTGAACGCCACGTCGAGTCCGCCCGTGAAGGTTTTCTTCCCTACCCTCAGCGTGCCCTGCGCACCCCCGACTACCTTTTCATCCTCAACTTCAAGCCCGACCGCACCCCGATGGGCGACCCCGGCCAGCTGGATGCCGACGCCACCACCCTGACCGAAAACACCCACGTTAGCTTTGCCGACATGGACAGCAGCCCGACCAAGGCCTGGCTCATCGGCGAGCACAACAACCCGCAATGGAAGCAGCACTTCGACTGGGCCTTCGCCAAGCGTCCGCGCGAAGAGCTGTATGTCATCAGCAAGGATCCGCACGAGGTGAAGAATGTCGCCGAGGACCCCGACTACGCCACCATCCGCGACCAGATGCGTGAGCGGCTCATGGCCGAGCTCGCGCGCACCAAGGATCCGCGGCTTGAAAACGACGGCGCCTTCTTTGAAACCGCCCCGATGGCCGGGCCGCTGCCTGACGATGTCGCGAAGCCGAACCGCGCCAAAAAAGCGGCGGGCAAAAAGAAGAAGTAAGCACCGCCCTCCGCTGCGTCAGACGGAGGCCTTGCATTCCTCGGCCGCGACAACCGCCTGGCTCGGGGCGTAGCGGGGCCGGCTTTTTTCCTTCTTCAGCCCTCCGACCAGGACCACGCGCACGGTGTCCAGCAGGATCAGCAGGTCGAAGATGATGCCTGCGTGCTTGAGGTAATAGAGGTCGTATTCCAGCTTGCAGCGGGCGTCGTCCGTCGAGGCTCCGTAAGGGTAGCAGACCTGCGCCCAGCCGGTGAGGCCGGGATGAATCATGTGACGCTCCTCATAGAAGGGCAGCGCCTCCGCCAGTGCATCAACGAAGGACGGCTGCTCCGGCCGCGGCCCCACGAAGGACATCTCACCGCGCAGGATGTTGATGAGCTGCGGGATTTCGTCGATGCGGTAACGGCGCAGGAAGGCTCCCCCGGGGAAGACCCGGCGGTCCTTGACGCCTGTGGACCACTGCGGCCCGTCCTTTTCCGCATCAGTGCGCATGCTGCGCAGCTTCAGGATCCAGAACTTCTTGCCGAACCGGCCCACCCGTTCCTGGCGGAAGAACACCGAGCCCTCCGGCGAGAAGAACTTCACCAGCAGCACGCCGAACAAAAGAAACGGTGAAAGCAGGAGCAGCAGCGTCAGGGAGGTGGCCACGTCAAAGGTCCGCTTCAGCTTGCGGAAGTAGAACGCACGCGGCGAGGATTCCGAATGCAGCAGCCATTGGTTGGAGACCAGGTGCAGCGGCACGTACTGGAGGTATTCCTCACAGAGGTTGATCAGCGGCGTGCAGTGCATGCCGGAATAGCGGAGCTGGCGCAGCCAGGGGCGCGCGCTCTCATCATCCATCCGTGAATCGCAGAAGACGACCCGGTCCAGCCGGTGACGCGTGACCAGCTTGGTGGCATGCTTCAGCCTTCCCAGCAGGTCGCCCGAGGGCGGGGCGCCGCTGACATCAATCCTGCCGACCACCTCGATGCCATGAGGCTTCAGGTCGCGGAAGCGCTGGTATTCCATCATCTCCTCCGGCGATTCGGCGACGAAGGCCACGCGCACCGGGGCGAAGTGATGCTTGTGAAACAGCAGCATGTGATGCAGCATCAGCATTGGCAGGGCGATGCCTGTGCCGATGGCCATGAAGCCGCGGCCGATGCGCGAACCAAAGTCAACATAGCCAACCAGGGTCGTCAGCACAAAGGCCACTGCAAAGGCCGCAAGCAGCAGAAAGGCATGGGCGATGAAACGTGACCGGCCTCTCGACTCCACCGAATAGAGACCCAGGATGTAGGCGGTGATGACCAGCCCCACCGTGCCCACGATGGATGGCGCGGCAAATTCCTGAGTCTTCCAAAAACCTTCAAAGCGCAGGTAATTGGCCAGGGCAAAGGCCCCCAGGAAGATGAACGCATCCCTGCCGGCGCGGCGGGCGACGGAAAACCAATGAGCTTGGCTGAGGGAATTCACGGGCGGAACTTCGGGAGAGGGTTCACCAATCGTGTCACGAGACGTATAACTTGGCGCAAAAGCTTTTGATGCTCAATCATTTAATCTCCTCTTCACCCCGTCTGCCGGCTTCGTCACACCATTTCCAATAGGAACCGGCGCAAACCTGCCACTCGAATTTCTGTCCATAAAGGTTCAAGGTCGCTTCATCGCCGAGCTGCAGGAGAGTGCTGCACAAAACATTCGCATAATCCTCAGGCTCCCGCCCTGGCACCAGGGTGGATTCTCCCAGGGGTGATGGCCGCAGGATCTCGCCTATGCCCCCGACATCCGTCGTCACCAGCGGTCTCCCTGAAGCCAGGGCTTCCAGCAGCACGTTCGGCACACCTTCATTATGGCTCGAAAGGCACACCGCATCACAGGCCCTCATGTAGTCGGACACCTCCTGCGGATTGCGTCGGCCAGCCCAGATCAGCCCGTCCTCCTTCAAACCGGACCGCCGGGCAAGGTCGCCCAGTTCCTGCTGAAGCGGCCCGCTGCCGATCATCACCAGGCGCAGGCGTTCCTGGAGCCTGCCAGCAGCAAGCGCCGTTGCCTGCACCAGCAGGTCCAGCCCTTTGACCGGCAGGAAATTGCCCACAAACAACAGCAGCCTGCCATCCGTCGGAAGGTTCAGAGCCTGGCGGGCGGCCTGCTTGTCCCCCGGCTTGAAAACCTGGGTGTCCACCCCGTTGTAGACCGTGTGGACAAAGCCGCCGTCGGCTCCTGCGCGAATCAGCCGTCCTCGCAGGTCCTCACTGCGGGTGATGACGGTCGCACGACGTGCCAGCCGCAGGATCGCCCTGCGCCGCATGGGCATGTCGAGATAACGATGCACGTCCGATCCCTGGGCCACGGAGACCATCGGAATCCCATCCAGCGCCTCCACCCGCGCCACTCCGGAGGCGTCCGGAAACAGCCAGGGCACCAGCAGCCTGTCCGGCTTCCAGCCCTTGGGCAGCCGCTTCAGCGCCCGGGCGGCAGCGAGGGCAAACAAGCGGTCGTTCATGCCGCCAAACTTTGGCAGATAAGGCGCCCAGCCATACAGGGGGGAGAAGATCTCATCGCCCGGCCTGGGTTTCAGCCCGCATGCACGGTTCGTCCAACCCCCATGTCCAGGCCGCAGGCAGATCACCCGGATGTCCGCATCGGGCCGCTGCGCGCGCATCGCATGCAGCAGCGTCACATTGTCCAGGCCTCGCCAGGGCTGGGTGGTGTCGGGAAAAAGGTTGGAAAGGAAGAGCAGTCGCATCCGAAAGGAAAAATCAGGTTCTCGCGGCATGACCGGACGCCATGCGCCCCGCCGCCTCACCCGTGGCCATGCAGGTGCCCATGACCCGCAGCGAGGCCAGGGCTTCATGATCGGCGGAAAGGCAGCGCCCGGCAAAGTACAATCCCGGCAGCCTGGCATTGCGAAGACATCCCGCCGGTATGCCGGCCGGCCTGGGTTCGTCAAAAAAGCGGAACTTCGGCCCCCGTGCATTTTCACGCTTTTCCATCGGCCAGCCCGCCAGGGCGGCTTCGTCTTCAAACCGGGTGCAGGCAGCCAGTTGGTCCCCCGTCACAAAGACATCCCCCCGATAACGGGCCGTTTCACGAATCCCGGCCTGGGTGGGAAACACCGGCGGCGGGCTGCCGGCAAAGTCCGCATGATGCTTCCGCAGATACCGCCATAGGCCAAGGGCCGCACGCCTGCCCTCGGCCTCGGCTTCGGCACGCTTCTGCGGGTCAAAGGGATCCCAGCCAGCACCTCCAGCTTCGAGATCGATCGTCAGGAACATTTCCCCAGCGAACGGCGAATCCCGAAACTGCGCAGCCATGGCCGCTTCCGGCAGGTCCCCGGCCTTGATGCCCTTGACGATCATCGCCCCGGTCTGCAGCCGCCAGCCATCCTCATGACTGCCGGTGATTCCATTCAACTGACACACATAGGCCGGACGATAAAGCCGCCCAGGCTCGGCCTGAATCCAGAATTCTTTTCCCAGCCACCTCGCCCCCGTGGCATCCCCCGAACAGTCCACCATGGCCCTGGCGCGACAGGTCTTCAGCACCCCCCTGGAGACAAAATCGACCTCCCAGCCGCCCTCCACCTGCCTCAGGCCGATCCATTCCGTCCCGCTCAGCCGGGTCAGGCTTTTCTCCGCCGCACAGGCCTCGTCAGCCACCAGGGCGAAAACCCCCGGATGCTGTCGCAGGACGTACACCCGCCCCATCAGGTCCGGCTGAATCTGGCCGGTGCGTTCCATCATGGTCTGCCCGATCTCCCTTGGAATTCCAGGATTCAGCCACTCCCAGGGGCGGCTGACATCCGGGTGAAACAAACCGCAAAAGGTGTGAACCAGGGCGTTCACCCCCATGCCGCCCAGCTTCGTCTCACGTTCCAGCAGCAGCGTCCGTGCTCCAAGACGGGCAGCCGACAGGGCGGCCGACAGCCCTGCGCTCCCACCACCTGCGATGATCACATCCCACGACTGCATTGAATAAACGGCTTTTTCAAGGTGCCTGCGATAAGTCCAAGTCAGGCAAGAGGCAAGCCTGCGCTCAGTGACGAAAGGGTCTTCTGTCGACTCTCTTACTGTGCTCAAGGCAATGACTGTTGGCACCAATATATTGGCAAAAACAATAATTTTAACAATTTTAATTTACTTATGCTAATATTTATGGAAATTTAGAATACCGTGCTATGAACTCTCGCTTTCGACTCATCCGCTTTGGCTTCCTTGGCCTGGCCTTCCTCCTTCTGCTGGCAGGCACCAGCCAGAGTCGTGCTGCCACCTCCCCCGTGGCCCCTGTGCTGCTGCCCTTCACCCCGGACACCAACGGTGTGGTCAGCGGTGAGATCAGCTACCAGCTTGAATACACCGGCACCGTCACCCGCTTCAGCCAGGGCGGCCTGCCTCGCGGCTTGAACCTGGACACCAAAACCGGGGCCATCACCGGAAGACCCGAAGTCGCAGGCACCTACACCATTCACTTCACCGCCTACAATGGCACCGCCAAGAGCAACACCCTCAGCCTCGAATGGACCGTCGAGCCCCTGCCCGAGGGCACCGTCGGCACTTACCATGCCCTGCTGGACCGCCATTCCTGGTACAACGGCGGCTACGGCGGCAGCCTGAAGCTGACGGTCGCCTCGACCGGCCGGTACACAGGCGTCATCACCCGCGGAGTCCACCGCAACACCATCACCGGCAGGCTCGACACCGTGCCCGGAGGCCTGGTGAATCCGGCCGGCGGCTTTGAAATTCCAAGGCGCTCCCCCTACGATCCCCTGGAGGTCGCCTTCACCCTGCCCATCGGCTCCGCCAGCATCATCGGCACGCTTCAGGAACCCGGCGGCGATGTCATCCAGCTCGCCGGCTATCGCGCCAGCACATCCACTCCGACCTTCGCAGGAGCCCAGTGGAACAGCTCGCTGGAAATCTCCAACTCCCTCCTGGGCGACGACACCTATCCGCAGGGCGCCGGATGGGCCGTGCAGAAGTTCACCAAAACAGGCATCGGCTACTGGACCCTGCGTCTCGCCGACGGCACCAGCAGCACCTTCAGCACCGCCCTTGGCAGTTCCGGCCAGGTGGGCGTGCATCTCATGCTCTACAACAATGCCGGCTCCCTCCAGGGCTACCAGGTCTTTGACCCAAACAGCGGCCTCACCGCAGGCAGCCTCGGCTGGATCAAGTCCGCCTTTGCCTCCCGCAGCTATGCCGCCGGATTCCCCCTGCACTACCTCACGGCCACCGGCGCACGTTACACGCCACCAACAGCAGGCAGCATGATCTTTGGCATCACGCCCGGCACCAGCAACGTCCGCCTCGTCTTCTCCGAAGCCGGCCTCGGCTCGCCCTACACCCAGCTTTTCAGCCTGGGCACTGGCAACCGCGTCACCATCCCCACCGGGACCTCGGCCAACCCCTACGGCATCCGGTTCTCCATCAACTTCTCCACCGGCCTCATCACCGGCACCGGCACGGCCATGGACTATGTGGAGAACCAGCCGCAGAACTCCCGTTCCGGCAGCTTCAGCGCCCTGCTCATCCCCGGGCGTGAACAGGCCGTGGGACACTTCCTCCTGCCCACCAGCCGCAGCAGCACCTCCGCCATCCTCTCAGGCAGCGTGATCGGCGAAGAGGTGAACAACTGACCGGCCACAAGGCGCTCGTCCGACTGGAACGGGGCGTTTTTTCGGCAAAAAATCGCCGTGCTTCAGCCTTCGCGGGAAGATATGGGTGACGCGACCACCACCCGCATGAAGCCTCCCCGCCCCGGCCTGCGCCCGATCCTCGTCCGCCTCTGGCGGCTGGGATTGCTGGCCGCCGCGGTCCTGGTCATCCGCGACGCCGTGCAGACCCGTGAAAACCTGGCCGCCGCCAGGGCCCTCGCCCCGGAGAGGCTGCGAGATTTTTTTCCCGCCATTCATTCCCTGGGCTCCGCCAGCCCGTCCAATGGCTGGCGTGCCGCCCTGGACGCCTCGGGTCAAACTCTTGGTTATGCCACCACCACACGTCCCGGGTCGGAGAAGATCATCGGCTACTCAGGACCCAGCCACAGCCTGCTCGCCTTCGACCTCAGAGGTGCCCTCAAGGGCCTGCGGCTGCTGAAAAGCCACGACACCACCGAGCATGTCGCCGAGGTGGTGGCGGACCGGAAGTTCTTCACCCAGTTCCAGAACCTGAAGCCCGGCGAAGGCCTGAAACAGCCGCTGCACATCGTCACCGGCGCCACCCTGACCAGCACCGCCATCGCCCAGGGCGTGCTCGAAAAGCTCGGCCAGGCAGCCTCCTCCTCGCTGCGTTTCCCCGATGAAATCACCCTCGCCGAAGTCGAGCGCCTGGAGCCCGATGCCGACAAGCTGACGCCTTCCAGCCTGCATCGCGGCGGCCTGGACGTGCTCGACGCCGCCGGCCGCAGGATCGGCATCGCCGTCCGCACCTCGCCGGTCAGCGACACCATCGTCGGCTACAAGGGGCCGACCGACACGCTCATGCTGCTCAGCGCCGACGGCACCACGCTGAAAAAAATCGCCCTGCGCAAGAGCTACGACACGAAGCGCTACGTGGCCTACGTCACCGGCGACAGCTACTTCCTCAACCTCTTCAACAACAGCACCCTGGAGAGAATGGCCGGAATCGACTTCAAGGAGGCCGGAGTGGAGGGCGTCTCCGGTGCCACTGAAACCAGCTGGTCCGTCGCGGAAGGACTGAAGCAGCGCGCCCGGAGCCTGCTTGCCGACCAGCCCGCCGGATGGCTGCGGCAGGTCCGCTGGCGCTGGCAGGATGCCGGTCATCTGCTCGTTCTTGCCTCCGCCTTCCTCATGGCCTTCACCCGCCTGCGTGGTCGTCCCTGGCTGCGCCATGCCCACCATGCCTTCCTTGTCATCTACGGCGGCTTCATCGTCGGCGAACTGCTCTCCCAGGGCCTGCTCGTCGGCTGGGCCGCCCATGGCACGCCGTGGAAAAGCGCGCCCGGCCTGCTGCTGCTCGGCGTCGTGGCCCTGCTCGCGCCTGTCTTCACCAGCCGCCAGCTTTACTGCCACCACCTCTGCCCGCACGGCGCTCTTCAGCAGATCCTCGCACGCCGCCTGCCGGGCCGCTGGAACCTGCCGCCCCATGTCGAAGCCTGGCTGCAGCGCCTGCCCTTCGCCCTGCTCATTCTCGTCCTCGCCGCTGTCGTCCTGGAACTCAGCGTGGATCTCAACGCCCTCGAAGCCTTCGACGCCTACCAGTTCCGCATTGCCGGCCCGGCCAGCCTCGCCATCGCCCTCATCGGCCTCGCGGCCTCCCTCTTCCAGCCGCTTGCCTACTGCAAGTATGGCTGCCCGACCGGCGCCCTCTTCAAGCTGCTGCGCTTCACCGGCGACGCCGACCGCCTCGGCACCCGGGACTGGCTCGCCGCAGCACTGCTCGCCGCAGCCGCCCTGGCCTAGGCCTTTTCTCATGGACTGCTGGGTGGCCTGATCCCGTTTCTCAGAATGCCGATTGAGGTTGCTCGAGGATTTGTCGCTGGGGCAGGCTCTTGGCATGGACTGCGGCAGCCTGCTGGCGTGCACTACCCTGGACTTTCGAGGGCATGGCAGGTCTGCGCCCCGGTGGTTCGCAGGCTGGGAGGGGGAACGGAGTCTTGCGCCATCGCAGCAGGGCTGCGGGTTTAAAGCGGCAGCAGGCTTCCGCAGTCCAAAGCGGCTGTCGCCGCCGGGCCTCTGAGGTGAACGTCCAGCGGGACCCGATGGTTCACACTCGCTGGGCGCGTTTCACAAATCGGCGTCCGTGTGGGCTCCCGACGCCGTGATGCCGCGGCGCACGATGCAGCGCTTCAGGCCCGCGCCTGCAGCGACACGCGCCCCGGGCCAGATCACGCAGTCCTCCAGTTCCGCATCCGCCTCCACCACCGCGCCCTCGCCGATGACGTTCAGCCCCTTCAGCAGCGCCGATTCGGAAACCTGCGCCTGCTCATGCACCGCCGCCGGAGCCCGGCCATCGGCTGCCAGGGCCTGATGCGCCTCCAGGTAGGCCTGGCGGCTGCCCAGGTCCCACCAGTCGCCCTCATCCAGCACCACGGCCCCGATGCGCCCGCCCTGCTGGATGGCCTTTAAAAAAACCGGGATCACCGACTCCACCTTCCCAGGCGTCAGATGCGCGTGAAAGGCCGGGCTGCAGACATAAATGCCCGTGAAAAGATGCGTGCCCATGTTGCCCGTGCCCAGCATGCCACGGATGTCGGTCACGCAGCGCGAGGCGGCGTCATAGCCGATGTGCAGCGCCGGTCCGTGGCTGCGCAGGGCCAGGGTCACCAGGTTGCCGCGGTCACGATGTTCCTTCAGCAGAGGCTCCAGCGGCAGAGTGGTCAGGATGTCGCCGTTGTAGACGATGAAGGGTTCATCCCCGAGCAGGTCGCGCACGTTCGCAATGCCTCCGGCGGTCTCCAGCCGCACCGGCTGCTCCTCACGAAAACGCACCGGTCGGCCGCGATAAAGCCCCTCTGGAAAAGCGCGCCCGTATTCCTGCGGCAGATGATGCGTGTTCACCACAAACCGCTCCACACCCGCGTCCAGCAGATGATCAAACGCATAGGTGATCAGAGGTTTGTGGAAGACGGGGATGAGAGGCTTCGGCAGTTGCTCGGTCAGCGGCCGCAGCCGCTCGCCCAACCCCGCGCCAAGAACAAAGGCTTGATGCACCCCAGCGCTTTAACCGGTCCAACCCGTGGCGCAAGTCCCGCCGCTCTCCGATTCCTGCACTCAGCGAGAAAATCAGAATGATTCCACTCAAGCCCCGTTTTTATTCCTCCTCCATGTTCCTGCGTTACCTCCCTCTTTTTCTCGCCCCTGTCGTCCTCGCCGACGGCCCCAAGGACAACCTCGCCGACAACGTCCGTCCGATCCCGCCTCCCGGTGTCGCCGTTCCCGAAGCCGATGCCAAGACGCTCCAGCAGGGCCTGGCCGAGCTGCGCGCCGCCATCGATTCCGCCGCCAAGGCCCAGGCGAAAAACCCGCTGCTCCCCGACCTGCTGCCCGACATTGAAATCTATCACAAGGCCGTGGACTGGGCCCTGAAGTACAACGAGGTCCACAAGCTCGCCGAACTGAAGGCTGCTCAGGAAATCCTCGCCGAAGGCAGGCAGCGAGCCGACCAGCTCAAGAACGGCCAGCATCCCTGGACCACCCAGAAGGGCCTCGTCGTGCGCGGCTATCGCTCGAAGATCGACGGCTCCGTCCAGCCCTACGGCATGGTGATCCAGGAAAGCTACAGCGGCGCCCCCTCCCGCCTCGACGCCTGGTGCCACGGCCGTGGCGAAACCCTCAGCGAACTCGCCTTCATCGACCAGCGCCGCAAGCAGACCGGCCAGATCGCCCCTGCCAACGCCCTCGTTCTTCACCCCTACGGCCGCTACTGCTGCGCCAACAAGTTCGCCGGCGAGGTGGACCTGCTTGAAGCCCTCGACCACGCGAAGAAGTTCTACGCCATCGACGAGGACCGCACCATTGTCCGCGGCTTCAGCATGGGCGGCGCCGCCGCCTGGCAGTTCGCCGTCAACTACGCTGAAAAATGGTGCGCCGCCAACCCGGGCGCCGGGTTCGCCGAGACCCCTGAGTTCCTCAATGTCTTTCAAAGCGAGGACGTCAGCAAAATCCCCGTCTACGAGAAGACGCTCTGGCATTGGTACAACGCCACCGACAGCGCCCTCAACCTCTTCCAGGTGCCCACCGTCGCCTACAGCGGCGAGATCGACAAACAGAAGCAGGCCGCCGACATCATGGAGAAATACCTGCGCATGGAGGACATCGAGCTAACCCACATCATCGGCCCGCAGACCGCCCACAAGATTCATCCGGACTCGCTGGTCGAGGTCGAAAAACGCCTCGCCGACATCGCCGCCGTCGGCCGTGACCGCAGCCCGCGCGAAATCCACTTCGCCACCTGGTTCCTGCGCTACAACAAGATGCATTGGATCACCGTGGACGAGATGGAAAAGCAGTGGGAGCGCACCCGCGTCCACGCCGAAATCACCGGCGATGCCGAAGTGACGGTCAAGACCCAGAATGTCGCCGCACTCACCCTCGACATGCCCGCCGGCCACTGCCCGCTCAGCATTCGTGAGAAGCCCATGGTGAAGATCGACGGCGCCACCCTCCAGGTGGCACGCCCGAAGACGGATCGCTCCTGGCTCGTCCATCTCCGCCGCAGCGGCGGCAAATGGCAGCAGAGCACCTCCGCTCACGAAGAAGGCCGCCTGGTCAAGCAGCACGGCCTCTCCGGCCCCATCGACGACGCCTTCATGGACAGCTTCCTGTTCGTGAAGCCCACAGGCGCCGCGCTGAACGAAAAGCTTGGCGCGTGGATCAAGGCCGAGATGGAGCGCGCCTCCTTTGAATGGCGACGCCAGTTCCGCGGCGACGCCCCGGCCAAGGACGACAAGGCCGTCACCGACGCCGACATCGCCGCGAACAACCTCGTGCTCTGGGGCGATCCAAAGAGCAACGCCGTGCTGGCCCGCGTCATCGCCAAACTGCCTGTGCAGTGGGCCGACGGCAAGCTCACCGCCAACGGCAAGACCTACGACGCCTCCACCCACGCGCCCGTGCTGGTTTATCCAAACCCGCTGAATCCGAAACGCTACGTCGTGATCAACAGCAGCTTCACCTACCGCGAATACGACTACCTCAACAACGCCCGCCAGGTCGCCAAGCTGCCCGACTGGGCCGTCGTGGACATCAGCCAGCCCAGGACCAGCCGTGCCCCTGGCGGCATCGCCGACGCCGGTTTCTTCGACGAAGCCTGGCAGTGGCGGAAGTAAGGCTGCATACCCCTGGAAACGCCGCCAGGCTGCGGCGGGTACGATGGATTGCAAAATCGCGGGAGGTTGTCTCAAACGAGATGACCTCCCGCGTTTTTCATGGCGATCATCGCGCCGGAAAAGCCCCCCGCTGCCACCATCACCCAGCAGTTTTCACAAGATCAGATCCCTGCGATTGCAATCCGCCATGAATAATTGCTTCGAATTAAAAAATAGGATACAGAAACATCTCCTTCAATGCCGTGATCAGACACAAAATCGACATGAAACGGCACAGGTCTCAATCGTTGTTCTGGAGTCATGCGAATCTTATTCCAACTCCTGGTAGCCGGCTCTGCACTGGCAGCCAACCTGCCCTCAGATCATGCCAAGCGCATGGAACGCGGGCTGAGGCTCTTCGATGACGAGGTGGCGTCGACCCTGAAACAGCACTGCCTCAAATGCCATGGTGGAGAGAAGGTGAAGAGCGACTTCGACCTGACGACGCGCGAGGATCTTCTGCGCGGCGGTTCACACGGCGCCGCCGTGGTGCCGTTTGATTCCAAAGGCAGCCTGATCATGGCCCTGGTCCGCCATGAAAAGGAGTCGAACATGCCCGACGGAAGCCCGAAGCTGCCCGAGGCCGTGATCGCAAAACTGGCCGCCTGGATCGACGACGGCGCACCTTATTCATCCCCGCTGATCGCCGGAAAAAAACCCAAGAAGGATCCCGGTGTCGTCACCGAGGAAGACCGGCAGTGGTGGGCCTTTCAACCCCTGAAAAAGGTGCAGGCAAAAAGCATCGACGAGCTGTTGTTGAAGAATGCGAAAGGCATGACCTTCGCACCACCGGCGGAGAAGTCCGTGCTGGTGCGCAGGCTGTACCTGGACCTCACCGGCCTGCCTCCGCCCGTAGATGCAGACGCGATGGAGCTGCCCGCCCTCGTCGACCGGCTGCTCGCCTCGCCGCAGCATGGCGAGCGCTGGGCCCGCCACTGGCTGGATGTGGCACGCTATGCGGAAAGCACCGGCTTTGAGCAGGACTATGACCGGCCCTTCGCCTTTCATTATCGCGACTTCGTCATCCGCGCGCTCAACGAGGACATGCCCTATGACCAGTTTGTGAAGTGGCAGCTCGCCGGGGATGAATACGAGCCGAAGAACCCGCAGGCCCTGGCGGCCACCGGCTTCCTCGGCGCGGGCGTCTTCCCCTCCCAGATCACCGCCAACGAAGTCGAGCGCACACGCTACGACGCCATGGACGACATGCTCAGCACGACGGGCAACGCCATGCTCGGCCTCACCATCGGCTGCGCCCGCTGCCACGACAACAAGTACGACCCGATCCCGACCGCAGACTATTACGCCATGCTCAGCACCTTCACGACGACGACGCGCATGAACGTGGACATTCATCGTGACGGCAGGGTGACCTCCGCCGTGACAACGATGGATGCGAAGAAGAACACGCCCGTGGTGAAGGACGCCACGCGCATGATGATCTGCGCGGAAGGCTACGACCCCATTGTCATGCACACCCAGGGCGGGCCGTTCTTTGACAAGACCTTCCTTTTGAAGCGCGGCAGCACGGACATGAAGGACCGCGAGGCCACGCAGGGTTTCCTTCAGGTGCTCTCCAGACCCCAGGACTTCAAGCGCTGGCAGTGGCGGCCGCCGGAGGGCTCGAAGTCAAGCGGCAGACGCCGCACGCTCTCCCACTGGATCACAGACGTGGACCACGGGGCCGGCGCGCTGCTCGCCCGGGTGATCGTCAACCGGCTGTGGCAGCATCACTTCGGCACCGGCCTCGTGCCCACTCCAAACGACTTTGGCAAAACCGGCACGCCCTGCACGCAGCCCGAGCTGCTCGACTGGCTTGCCGGACGGCTCATCGACGGCGGCTGGAAGCTCAAGCCCATCCACCGCCTCATCCTCAACAGCCGCGCCTGGCAGCAGAGCAGCGCCCGCGATGCGGCAAAGGAGGCGGCGGATCCTGCCAACGGGCTGTTCATGCGCTTTGTCCCCTGCCGCCTGGAGGCGGAGGCGATCCGCGACTCCATGCTGGCCGTCAGCGGCAGGCTTGATGAAACCCTGTTCGGTCCGGGCACCCGCGACGAAAACAGCCGGCGGCGCAGCATCTACTTCAACATCAAGCGCAGCCAGCTCATCGGCAGCCTCGTCGCCTTTGACCTTCCCGAACCCCTCGTCAGCCAGGGCGCACGCCCCACGACCACCGTCGCCCCCCAGGCGCTGATCCTGATGAACAGCCCGCAGGCCCGGTCCTGGGCGGAAGGCCTGGCCGCAAGGCTGCAAGCCGCCGGTGACGGCCAGGGGCAGATCACCCTGGCTTACCAACTTTGCTTTCACCGCAACCCCTCGGCGGCGGAGCTGGACGCCGGGCTCGCCTTCCTGAAATCCGGGGCCTCGCCCGCAGACTACTGCCAGGTGCTGCTCAGCCTGAATGAATTCGTCTACGTCAACTGACCCGCCATGCACCCTCCCACCCTTTCCCGTCGTGAAATGCTCGCCCGTACGGGCGGCGGATTTGGCATGCTCGCCCTTGCCTCCATGCTCGAAGCCGCCCAGAACCCCTTTGCCCCCAGGGCGCCGATGCAGGTCGGCGGCAGGGCGAAGTCCATCATCTGGATCTTCACCAACGGCGGGCCTTCCCAGGTGGACACCTGGGACTACAAGCCGGAATTGGCCAGGCGCGACGGCCAGACGCTCGAGGGCTTTGACCCCAAGACGGGCTTCTTCCCAGGCTCCGTCGGCGGTCTGATGAAGTCGCCCTTCGGCTTCAGGCAATATGGTCAGAGCGGCACCTGGTGCAGCGACCTCTTCCCGAAGACCTCGATGCACGTGGACAAGATGTGCTTCATCCACAGCTGCTGGACGGGCTCGAACAACCACTCCCCAGCCCTGTTCATGATGAACACGGGCGCCACCCGCATGGGCTATCCCTGCGTCGGCTCCTGGGTGACCTACGGCCTTGGCGGTGAAAGCGACTCGCTGCCCAGCTTCGTCGTGATGAGCGACCCGCTGAACCGCGGCCTGCCCAAGGGCAGCGCGGCCAACTGGGGCGCGGGCTTTCTGCCAAGCGTCTTCCAGGGCACCTGGCTGAAGCCCAGCGGCGCACCGATCGACAACCTCGCGGTGCCTGCATCACTGACACCACAGCGCCAGCGCGCCCAGCTCGACCTCATGGCGCGCCTGAACCGCCAGGCGCTCGCAGGATCAGCCGTCGAGAGCGAGCTCAACGCCCGCATTGAAAGCTTTGAACTTGCCTACCGCATGCAGACCGCCGCACCCGAGGCCTTTGCCATCAAGGACGAGCCCGAGCACATCCGGAAGCTCTATGGCGTGGACGAAAAGCATTGCGGCCACTTCGCCACCCAGTGCCTCACCGCCAGACGCATGGTCGAGCGCGGCGTGCGCTTCATCCAGATCTACAGCGGCGGCATGGAGAACCAGCAGAGCTGGGACGGCCATCGCGACATCCTCGGCAATCACAGCGGCTTCGCGGCGGAGAGCGACCAGCCTGTTGCCGCGCTAATCAGCGACCTTGAGCAGCGCGGCCTGCTGGACCAGACCCTCGTCATCTGGGGAGGCGAGTTCGGCCGCCTGCCCATCGCGCAAAAGGGCGCCCAGCCCGGACGCGACCACAACCCGCATGCCTTCACGATTTGGATGTGCGGTGGCGGCGTCAGAGGCGGCCATCATCATGGCGAGTCTGATGAGATCGGCTTCAAGGCCGTCCTCGACCGCGTCAGCGTGCACGACCTGCATGCGACGATCCTCGCCGCCGCCGGCCTCGATCACGAGCGCCTCACCTTCAAGTTCCAGGGCCTCGACCAGCGCCTCACCGGCGTGGAAAACCCAAAGGTCGTGAAGCAGGTGTTTGCGTGAGGTCCCGGGGCCTGGATGACCCGGAGCCGTCCTGACGGACAGGACACGCCGCCAACCAAATGTCTTTCCAGCAGCAGCCGGCCCGGCTATCCAGGCGGAGGAATCATGAAGCCGGCCGTCGCCACCCACTGAAGCCATGAAACATCTCCTCCCGCTCGCCTGCCTCATCCTTGGACCGCAGGTCGTTGCCGGCGACCTCGTCGCTGTCGACCCCGCCCTGCGCAGCCGGGCCGTCAAGGAGAGCACGATGCCCGTGCGCGAGGGTGTGCCTACCTGGAACCAGAACGCGGTGCAGTTTCAGTTTGCGCCCTCCTTTGACTTCAAGGCCGTTCCTGGAGCGAGAAGCTATCGTTTCAGCATTCAGCCCGCGAAAGGCGAGCCGCTCGTTTTCATCGCTGCATCACCCGCCGCCTCGCTCGCGCCGGTCTGGGCGAGACTGGGCACTGGAAAAGCCACGCTCACTGTGTGCGGCATCAACGCGCAGGGCCACGAGACTGGCGAGGCGATGACGCGCAGCTTTCATCGGGCTGCGGTGATTCCGAAGTCCTATCCAGCGCCTGCGATGCCATGGAATGAAAGCGCCCGCACCGCGCTCGATGCCCTGGTGCATTCGCCGGATTTGAAGTGCTGGTTCACCACCGGCCTTCCGGAGGAGAGGTTCCATCTCTACCGCTACCCCTCAAAAATCATCGGTGCAGCCGCCGCCGCGCTGGCCATCCATGCCTCGCAAACACCCACGCCTGTGGATGCCGCAGAGGCCTTACAGGCATCGCGAAGGGCGGCGGACTGCCTTTTGGGGATGTGCTTCGATGCGGAAAGCGCCTGGGCCTTCCATCCGCCGACCTATCACCCCACGATGTTCGCAGAACGAATGAAGGGCCACATGAACCCTGCGAACTACATGACAAACTGCGGCGCTGAGGGCGGCGGCTGTTTTCTCGATGTCCATGCGGCCACGAAGGACGAAAAATATCTCCACGCCGCCGTGCGCATCGCCGAGACCTATGCCAAACAGCAGCGCGAGGACGGAAGCTGGCTGCTCTTTGTCACTCCGCGCGATGGAAAGCCGGTCACGGACAACGTGCTCATTCCCACACTTGTGATTGAGTTCCTCGAGCGGCTGGCGCTGGTCACGAAGGAGCATCGCTTTGATCCGGTGCGCGACAGGGCCGTCGCCTGGATGATGCAGAACCCCGTGCGCACCTGGAACTGGCAGGGGCAGTTTGAGGACGTGCAGCCGCAGCCGCCGTATGAAAACCTCACGAAGCACGAGGCCGGCGATTTTGCCATCCACCTGCTCGAAACCGCCGCCCAGGATGAGATGAAGCGCCGGCTCGCCCTCGATTTGGTCCGCTACGCCGAGGACCAGTTCGTCATCTGGTCGCAACCGCCCGCCGACACGCCCAACAAACAAAACGACGACGGCACCGCCGCCGCCCGCACGAGGCGCTGGATGCTTCCCTGCGTGCTGGAGCAATACCGCTGCTGGGCCCCCGTCTGCGCCAGCAGTGCGAAGCTCATCCGCATGTATCTCGCGGCGTATCACGCGACCCAGGACCCGCTTCACCTCGAAAAGGCCAGGGCCCTCGCTTCCACGCTCACCCTTGCCCAGTCCAACCCCAGGGCCCCGGGCCGCTACCAGACCTGGCTCATGCAAAGTCCCGGCCCCATGTGGTTCAACTGCGAACTCATGGCCGTGCGCGCGATGAAGGAGCTTTCAGAAGCGGACAAGGCGGCCCGCTAAACACAGTCCGTGCCATCAATTGCCCCCGCCTGCATCCCTGCAAATTCCACAGGGCCTACGAATCACTCATCATGGTGCCCGCCACAATGGCCTTGTTTATTTTTACTTAACGTGACCAGCATTGTCCAAATCTCCTGGCGGGACCGCTTGCTCCGCCGCCTTCCTCCTGTTCTCAATCTCTTTCATCATCGCATGAGCCGACTCCCGCATTTGATGCGTCAGATAGACTGACAATATGAACAAGACGACAGGGAAGGTCACCCCGACAATGCCCTTCCATAACAACATTTTGAAGCCAAATTTTCGAATTCCTGCAAGCGCCATGACCCCTGCGGGGACAGCTGAGAAGATAACAAGCGCCGGAAGATAGCCCAACATCACCCCTGCTTCGTGCGGAACCCCGCTCCGCATGCCGGATATCAACAACTGTAGAAAAAATGAACCGATGATTGCTGCAATCGCATAATTTCCAGCCTTGTGGAATGGCGAAGAGAACTGGGGAGGGAGTGAAGGAGGCTGCATCTTGTCGAAGTAAACCAACGATTAAGTAAAGGAACCCTTTGGGGGGCTTTGACTCATCAAAATTGAGATGACAGTATTAAAAGGGCCGGGTTTAGGCAATCGCAGGGGTTCCTCAACGTTCAAGTCATCCCACCATGAAAATCGCCCTGCTCCTGCTCACCACCATCTGCCTTGCCGTGAAGGCCGAGAATCCCGCCACGCTCATGACCACGCGTGGCAGGCTGCTTGCCAGCGAAGACTTCACCACGGCACCCGCGCCATTCACGGGCAAGCCGCTTGGCTTTGCGAGCGGGTTCACCGGCTGGCGCTACAACAGCTCCGCCACGGGCGGCAAAGGCGGACGCTGGGAGATCGCGAATGGGGAGTTTCGCGGCATTGAGACACCGGGAGCGAATCATCCGGCGACGGCTTCGTTTGGCATCAGTTATCAGGACGTGATCATTCAGTGCGAGGTGCGTCTGAACGACGTGCCGGACGAAGGCAGGAAATATCGCTCGCTCTTCGTGAAGGCCACGGACGCCAGAGATTATGTCATCTCGCTCAGCCTCGGCCAGGGCGGGCTGTTCCTGACACCGTATGACGCGGACAAGATCAATCCCGCCACGAAGCAGCGCGAGAAAGTCGCCACGGTGAAGCTCTTGAAGCCGGTCAAGCTCAATGAGTGGCACACCGTCGTGCTTGAAATCAGAGGCGATGAAGTCGTCGGCACGCTGGATGGACAGAGCATCACGCTGAGCAATCCTCTCATCGGCACCGCGAAGCACAGCATCATGCTCGGCGCGGGCACCGAGGCGAGCTTTCGCAAGCTGCGCGTGTGGGAGGCGCTGCCGAATGCGGCGTGGGAGACGAACAAGGCGAAACTCAACGCTTCCGCGAAGCCATGAAGCTCAAATACCTGCTGATCAGCATCACTACGGTGCTCCTTGGCACGCTAGCGATGTTGCTCGCTGGGCACTTTGAATGATTCCGAGTTGGACTACATCTCATCGTCGTCACTCTCGATCAACTGACGATCCTTGCGGCGGCGGGCTTCGAGCATGGACCGGCACTCGGAGAGCAGGTTGCTGTAGAATTTCGCTAGGCTGGAATGATGAGCGTGATCTCTGACCAATTTTTCGACCTTTGCAATGACGGGCATTTCGCCCTCATCTGGTTCTGGATGACGTTTCCCACGCCGACGAAGCCCGCTTGTTGAGCCAACTTTGCAGCTCACGACGGACATCAAGTCTTTGCGAGACCTCTCTGTGTGCTCTGGAAATTTCGAATCAATCTGAGCAAGTAGAGCCTCAAGCAAAGTCGGATGCCGAAGAACGAGGACGGGCGAGTCGCCGATCACGGCGTCGTGAAATAGCCAGAGCTCATTAAGTGAGTTGATTTCTGCAATCCAGGACCCAACAAGGATCGGATACTTTGCGCCCGCAGCATCCAACATCCAACGAGTGAGCTGGCGTAATTTCCAATGGTAGCCTCCAGATTCAAAGATGCGTCGGCTGTCGCCATCTGCGGCTTTCGCTCGCATGATCGCGATCAGTTCGTCGCGCAGTTCAGTGAACTTTTCCTCAAACGACGGATGCTTGGCAAAAGGGGCCAGTGAGACATGATCACCATAGGCCGGGAACGCCTCGTAGGCGGATTGATCCAGCGGATCTTGTCGGGCACGGTCGCGGCTGAACGCAATCCGCTGGCGGTAAAATTCAAAAACTTCCAGCGGGTTGCTTTCGATCAGATGATTGAGATGGTGCTGCTCCATCGCTGAGTGAATCCGCGGAACAGGGACGAGCCGCACCAGCGCCAAAGAGACGAGGTTTCCGGGCAACGGTGAGGAGCCTTTCTGCTCCACACGAGCCAGGAGTGCCAGCAAAGGTTCCGTGATATCATTTGCGAATGGGTTTGCCAAAACACCCACCAGCAGGTCGGTGAAAAAGGAGTCAGCCGCAGATGGAAGCAGTGACGCCTGCCTAAGCATGGACCTCACGACCTGGGGTTGTGAGGTCCGGGCCAGCTCCATCAGGAGCTCTTTGCCCACCTCTGGAAGGCGCTGATGCCTCCGCCACGATAGCAGCAGCCAAGACGCTTCTTCCTGTAGTATCATCCTGGGTGATTGCGCAGCCGCTTTCACGAGGTCGATGCGTATGGCGCTCCCCGCTGGACAAAGGCCATCCACGAGTGCTCCGAAGGCACGCTGGGCTTCAATACATGGTGAAGTGATGATCTCTTGTGCGAGCGCTTCTGCCAGACCTGGATCATGCCTAGCCAATGGCAGAAAAATCGTTCTCAGAGTAGGGCTGAATCCAAGTGCAGCAGCTTGTTGAATGAACCCGGCCAGGAAATCGTGGAGTGGACCGGCATTCGGAAACCGCTCTGCCAGTTCGGCGGCAACGCGAATGCATAGCTGTTCCCAAAAATCGCAGCTTTGCTGCCAAGAGCGCCCTTCCAGCCTCAGCACCGCATCACGCTTGTGGGAAGTCGTGATCTCAGATTCCCCAGTTGAACAAGTAGCGCGAACCAGGCGCAGCTCGAAAGTGTCGCTCAATAAATCGAACAGCTGCCAGACCTCCTCCCGCAGAAGATTGGTGGGTTCATAGCAGATGTGCCACCACAGTTCATGCCAGATGGTCCAGTGGATGAAGGCTGAGGTGTGCCGTCGGGCGATGGCAGCAATGCGCTCCAGGGCTTCACGACGTTGAGGCAGCCACTTCTGCTGCAGCTTCCGATCATCCTTCAAACCTGGGACGTTGATCATTCTGACGGCTTCACCGAGGACGCTGAGTGCGTTAATCGCCAGGCCAGGGTGTCCGCATTTGGCAAGTGAGGCTGCCAAAGACAGCACTCGACCGCGAAGTGACAGGACTTTGTCGGCATCGATGGCGATCTGCTCAATACTGAGCACACCCGACTCTGAATCATACCGATTGTCCTCGACGCTGTGCTTGAGAAACGGCGACAGCAGTGTCGAAAACCACCAAACAGGAGTTTTCAGGCGTTCGACGACTTCAGGTTTGGTGAACTGGTTCTCCATCCAGGCTAGAGCATGTTCATTGACGGCGGGTGATTTGCGTAACTCCAAGGCCGAGACCTCCACGATGGCAGAGAGCGGATGATCCTGATTGCTATGCATCCAGCGTTTGGGCTGATCGCAGCCGATGGACCAAAGCCGATCAAAACAGGCGTGCATGTGCTCGAGGTGATGAAGGGCGACCTCTTTGAGCAATGGCGTCAATGCATCGACCACGTCTTCGTAGTCGTCGCGGGCTGGCCACAGGAAGCCGCTCTCGTTCTTCGCACCGCTACTGGTCAGTTCGCGGGCTAAATCGACGATCTCGAGAGTTTGCTCTGGCAGATACACTCCGAATCGCGACCAATGGCCGAGCATCTGACGGCGCCGATGAAAGCTCGCTCGTTCGAACTGTGCCTTCCACGATACCAGCAGTGGTTTGACCACGGACTGATGTTGCCCTTCCGTTTCGCATCGAGCCCGCCATTCAGCTTCCGCGAGATTCGGCAGGCAACGAGCAAGAGCTTCATCTTGCAAGTTCTCCGGCACGCTGGCGAGATAGTCTGCGGCAAAGCCTTGGTCTCGATGGGATTTGTCAAAGGTCCGCTCAAACAGGAGATAGTCGGAAAGCAGGTCTGGAGACACCCGATAGCCCTCCCGACCCTCGGCGAGCAGCCCGGCGTGTTTGAGCTTCTCCAGCCAGGCTCGCACCTCGGAGGGCTTGGCATCGGTGCCAGAGTCCTGAACCAACAGATCAAACCATGGCCCCTCGCGGGGAACGGGCCCGGCCAGGGCCACGTGGTCAAGAATCTGATCGATGCGCTGGCGGTCGGCGATCAGGCCTAGCCGGGCGACCCCTTCATCAATGAGACGGACGAATACCTCCTGCTCAAAGTCTCTGTTGGAGGCGAGGTGCGTTCCTGTGGGACGTCGCTGCCGGATAAGTTCACAGGCGACGATAACGATGAGCAGGCAGCCCCGGGCCTTTGCCACTATGTCCGATGCAAGAGAGCGGAAATCATTCCCGAGCAGTGATTCGGCAATGCTTTTGATCTCTTTGGGTGTCAGCCGCTTGAGCGGGGCCATCTCTTGAATGCGTGGTGCAGGCACACCGGCACCTGAAGCGGAGCCACGCACGATCGCCATGCCTTGCGGGCGAGTTGCGAGGATGACCTTGGCCTTGCCAGATCGCAGCACCATCCGAAGCAAGGGCTCCAACTCACGCCGGTGAGCATCATCGACGATGATGACGGGCCTGCCTTCGAGTGCTTGCAAATCCTCCTCCCTGACCTGCACTCCAATGTCTTCAAAGAACCTGATGCTCCAGTTCCTCCGCTGTGCCGGTGTCAGTGATTGACTGAATGCTTTTAGGAGGCGGCTTTTGCCAGCGCCACCTGCGCCTGGCAAGATGAGCAATCGCTTCTCGTCGTTCCGTAAGAACTCGTGAAGTTCTGCCAGTTCAGCCTGCCTGCCCACCACGTCAGCCTTGTGATGGAAAAGACTCCCGCTTTCCATCTGCCGTGAAAAGAAAGCCCCACTCGCCTGAAGAGGTCCGCTGCCTGGAAGTCCGAGAATCTCCTCCGCCCAATGCGCACCAAAGTAGGTATTCAGCAAGCGGGCTGCCTCGTCCCGATTTGGCAATGCACGCACACGCGCGGTGATCTCACCACGACTCCACACTTGCCAGCCTGGATGAGATCGGCCTTCGTCCACTGCTGCGGCAGCTAAATCGCATGTCACCAGAAGGAAATGGAACTGCGCCGGAAACTTCTCGTGCGCCAGCTTGATGGCATCTGTTGTCTGGCTGGCTGACCATCTGGCGCGATGCTTGCACTGGAACCCCCACGTCTCCTCTTGGGTGCTCCCGTCCACTTGCCTCACTTGCACCTCAGCTCGGATATCGATGCCGTTTTGGGCATCCCCGGAGGTTTCATAGCGCCAAGCGTTCGTAATCCTGCCTTCAAGCTTGCTGCCGACTCGGCTGATCTCGATCACTGGATGCAGGCGCAAAAAATCAGCAAAAAAGCCCTCGAAGTCCCCATACCCAAAACTTGGGTCCTGGAAAGGAAGTAGCCTTTTTTTCTGAGAAATGGGACCGATTTTCTTCATCTGGCTTGAAAATTGATACCAAAGGGATCATATTTCAAGTCATGAGTTATCCGATAGTCCCTCGCTCTCGCCTCCGCAATCTGATCGAAGAGTCCGCGTGCCAATGGCCTGTGACTCTGCTGCTCGGCCCCCGGCAATGCGGGAAATCACACCTGTCCCGGCAGCTTGGTGTCAGCCCCGGCCAGTATTTTGACCTCGAAGACATGGTGGATGAGGCACGCCTTCGACTGAACCCTCAAGCAGTTCTGGCAGAGATGCGTGGTCTGGTTGTGATCGACGAAGCTCAACGTATGCCGGAGCTGATGCCCGTGCTTCGAGTGTTGGCGGACAGGTCCCTGAGTCCTGCGCGATTTGTGCTCACAGGCAGCGTCGCGCCGCCTTTGAGACAAACGGCTGGCGAATCACTCGCTGGCCGCATGAATACCATCGAGATGAGTGGCTTTACTTTGGATGAATTGGAAGCTCAGAATGTATCCCGGCTGTGGCTGCGAGGCGGGCTACCACCAGCCTATCTCGCAGAAACAGATGATTTCTCCGCCAAGTGGCGGCGGCAGTATATCCGACATGTGCTGGACGCGGATTTGAATCAGTTGGTCGACACCAAGCTGGACACCTCCCAGCTCCAGCGCATGGCACGTGCGCTGGCACACTACAACGGGCAGGTATGGAACGAGTCCGAGGTGGCGCAAGTCGTTGGGACCACCCCGCGGACCATTCGCCGCTACATGGACATGTTTTGGCGGCTGTTTCATGTGAGGCGGCTGGAGCCGCTGCATGTCAATGTCACCAAGCGACTGCGTAAAGCGCCGAAATTGCTTTTCAGGGACTGTGGAATCGCTCACGCGTTGCTCGGCATCGACACCCTGGCAACGCTCCAGTCTCACCCCCGTATGGGAGCGTCGTGGGAAGCTTTTGTTGTCGATCAACTCATCCGCCTGCTCGGTGTGCCCGAGGATCGCTGCACCCATTACGCGGTTCATTCCGGTGCAGAAATGGACCTCGTCATCGAAGCGCCGGACGGCCTCGTATGTTTTGAGATCAAATACGCGCCACCGTCTATCACGCAGTCGATGCGTGCGGTCATCGCTGATCTAAAACCAGCGGCCGTCTATGCACTTTACATGGGCGACAAAGACTACCCTCTAGGAACTGAGGACGATAATATCCGTGCTGTGGGAGTTCAGCAGCTGCCTCAGTTCGTCGAAATGTGGCGTGAGAAACACAGGCTTCACGCGGCATGACCAGCAGTCGCGTACTCCTGTCTTCAGACTGAGCAGATTCAAAATCCAAGAGGCGCTTCAGCGTCCGGTTGATCCAAACGGCGAACTGCCAAAGGAGCTGCACGAGTCTGAAAACACCTTCGCGCCGTGATTCTCGATCACTTTTTCATCATCATCGCCCGGGCTTGCTCCGAACATCGGGCACCTTGCTGAAATCAAATCCCTGCACGGCCTCGGCGGCAAGGGTGGAGAGGCGATGATGCAGCTTCGACACGGCGGACCGCGTGTCCTTGCCGCCGGGGACATAGCGATTGCACAGGAAGACGATGAAGGTCTTTGAGAACGGGTCGATCCAGAGCATCTGCCCGGTCCAGCCGGTGTGTCCGTAGCTGCCGACGGGAAACAGGGCCCCGCGGGCGAGCGAGTAGTCGTGCGGCGGCGTGCGGTAGGGCGTGTCAATGTCCCAGCCGAGCGCTCGCTTCACGGGCAGGTTCCTCGCATCAGGCGATCGAAGGTCAGGCGGACTCTGCACACGCGTCATGAGCTCAATCGTCTCCGGCTTGAAAATGCGAACGCCATCGAGCTCGCCGCCGTTGAGCATCATGCGGGCGAAACGCGCGAGGTCGCCCGTGGTCGTGAAGAGCGAGGCATGACCGCTCACGCCGCCCATCTCACGCGCCACGGCGTCATCCACCCTGCCGCGCTGCGGCGCGGTGGTCGGCGCCACGCGTTTCAGCACCTCGCCGGAGGGCCGGAAGAGCGTGTCGCGCATTTTGAGCGGCTGAAAGATCTCGGCGGTGCAGAACACATCGAAGGATCGTCCGCTCGCGCGCTCGATCGCCATGCCGAGCACCATGCTGCCCACGCTGCTGTAGGAAAACGCGCTTCCCGGCTCAAACAGCGGCTTCTCACGACACGCCTGCGCATAAGCCTCCGCGGGCGAGCGGCTGAAGGGCGGCCTGGTGCCGTTCAGGTTCACCTGAAGGCCGGACGTGTGCAGCAGCAGATGCTTGAGGGTGATCTTCTCCCGGCCCCCGCCGGTGAACTCCGGCAAAAACCTCGACACCGGATCATCCAGACGCATCAGGCCGCGCTCCACACACAGCATCGCCGCGCTGGCTGTGGCGACGGCCTTGGTGACCGAGGCCGCGTCGAAAACCGTGTCCTCCGTCATCGCTTCGACCGCCGGCCGCAGCGCCCGATTCCCATACGCCCGGTGATGCGAAACCCCGCTCCGCTCCACCCACAGCGCCGCGCCCGCAATCATGCCATCCTGGATCGCCCGGATGATCTCCGCATCCATCGCCGCGAGCCTGCCGGCCTTCCAAGGAGCATCATCAGCCCTTGCCGCGAAGGTCATCATCACGAAGGCGGACAGGAGGAGGCGTTTCATCATGCTTGAGACTACTGAGAGTCTGTCCTGCCTTTATCAAGCATGCCCGAGCTGGCGAAAGACGACGGACGGCACCCCCTGCCGCATGACCGCACTCCGGCGCCATCTCGGCACACCGCAGATGAAAACCCTCATCACCGAGATCAATCTCGCTCAAGTCACGCCAGTCGCGCCCTTCCCCTTTGTGGAGGACGTTCACACCGCTCGGTTTACCATTCGAGATGACCTTGCGGACGGCTTTCCGCGCACCCAATCCGCCGCCGTGGAGTTCAACGTGACGCCATGAAGACCATCCTTCTGAAAGCCCTGGCGGTTCTCGCCGCCGCCACCTTGTCAGGCCAGCCGGCAGAAGCGCCCGTGGATTTCAACCGGGCGCGCCGGCTGATGGAAAAGCAGCAGGGCGGCGGCGCGCTCAGCCCTGAGGAGGACGCCTGCCTGAAACGCGCCAGGGTGGAACACGAGGCACAGCGGCAAGGCCAGGATGGCATCGACTGGCGGAAGGCGCAGGAGCTGTTCCAGCGCGAGCAGCGGGGAGAGAAGCTGAGCGAGCCCGACCAAAAATACCTGGATCATGCCAAGGAGGCGCGTCGCCGTGGCGGAAACGCTGCAGGCGGACGGGGAGCCCAGGGGGGCCGGCGCAGGGCCCCCGATTCGTTGAAGCCGCTCACCGACATGACCGCCGAGGACCGCTATGAGGACGAGGACGGCGGGCTGTATGGCAAGGGCAGCAATGAACCTCCGGAGGCCCTGCAGGAGGCCGCCGCTGAAGCGCTGAAGCAGGTCCAGCCCCTTGATGCTGAAGGACGTCCGTCCGACAGCGGCAGGGTGGTGCTGGTCTCCATCAGCATGTCGAACGCCACCCAGGAGTTCTCCGTTTTCAAGGGCATCGCGGACCAGGACCCGCGCAAGTCTGACAGGCTGACCCTTGTGGACTGCGCCCAGGGCGGGCAGACGATGGCGGCCTGGGCCCAGCCACAGGGCCGGCCCTGGCCGGAGGCGATGAGCCGTCTTCAAAAGGCCGGTGTCACAGCGCAGCAGGTGCAGGTGGCCTGGGTGAAGCTCGCCAATGCCGGGCCTTCAGGCTCCAAGGCCGGTCATCTGTCGATCCTCGAGTCCGACACGGCCAGGGTGCTGCATCTTTTGAAGCAGCGGTTTCCCAACCTGCGCATCGCCTACCTCGGCAGCCGCATCTACGCCGGTCATGCCAGCACGGGGCTGAATCCCGAGCCCTATGCCTATGAGGGCGCCTTTGCCGTCCGGCATCTCATTCTGAGGCAGATGGCGGGCGATGCCGACCTCACGCCGGACAAGTCGCCCCTGCTGCTGTGGGGCCCCTACCTTTGGGCCGAGGGTGAAAAGGGACGCAGGTTCGACGACCTGAAATGGCTCAAGGAGGACTTTGCCGCCGACGGCACGCATCCGTCCGGAAGCGGCCGGGAGAAGGTCGCCAGACAGCTTCTGGAGTTCTTCGCGGCCAGTCCGTACGCGAAAAGCTGGTTCGTCCGCTGAAGGCGGCACGCCGCACTCCGCCCTAACCAAAAACAAGGCAGGCCCTGCGGCCTGCCCTGCGTGAGGTGCGCTGATCCTGCGATGCCCGGGGTCAGATGAACTCGTTGATGAGGTTCTCCAGCATCTCCTGACGGCCGGAGGCGATGAGCGGCTCGCCGTTTTCCAGGGTGTAGGCCTCCAGCTCCTCGAAGCTGGTGCTGCGGGATTCGATCTTCGCGCCGATGCCGGTGTCGAAGGTGGAGTAGCGCTGCCTGCGGAAGGCCTCCCAGCGGCCGTCCTCAAGAACGGCGGCGGCGGTCTTCAGGCCGCGGGCGAAGGCGTCCATGCCGCCGATGTGGGCGTGGAAGAGGTCCACGGGCTCGAAGGACTCGCGGCGCACCTTGGCGTCGAAGTTGAGGCCGCCGGTGGTGAAGCCGCCGGTTTTCAGCAGCGTCAGCATCATCTGCGTGGTCAGGTAGATGTCGGTCGGGAACTGGTCGGTGTCCCAGCCGATGAGCTCGTCGCCGGTGTTGGCATCGACGGAGCCCAGCGCCCCGGCGGCGGCGGCGACCTCCATTTCATGCCACATGCTATGGCCGGCGAGGGTGGCGTGGTTGGTCTCCAGGTTGAGCTTGAAGTGCTCCATGAGGCCGTGCTCGCGCAGGAAGTTCAGGCAGGCGGCGGCGTCGCTGTCGTACTGGTGGGTGGAGGGCTCGCGCGGCTTCGGCTCGATGTAGAAGGGGCCCTTGAAGCCGATCTTCTTCTTATAATCGACCGCCATGTGCAGGAAGGCGGCGAGGTGGTCGACCTCGCGCTTGATGTTGGTGTTCCAGAGGCTGGCGTAGCCTTCGCGTCCGCCCCAGAAGGTGTAGCCCTCGCCGCCGAGGCGGTGGGTGACCTCGAGGGCCTTCTTCACCTGCGCGGCGGCGTAGGCGAAGACGCTGGCGTTGGGGCTGGTGGCGGCGCCCTGGTTGTAGCGGGGATGGACGAAGAGGCAGGCGGTGCCCCAGAGCAGCTTCTTGCCGGTGGCCTTCTGGGCCTTCTCCAGCTCGTCGGCGACGGCGTCGAGGTTCCTGTTGCTCTCGGCGAGGGTGCGGCCTTCGGGGGCGACGTCGCGGTCATGGAAGCAGTAGTAGTCCACGCCGAGCTTGTCCATGAACTCAAAGCAGGCCCAGACGCGGCGCTGGGCGTTGGGGATGCTGTCGGTGCCGTCGTCCCAGGGGCGCTGGGCGGTGCCGACGCCGAACGGATCGGCGAGGCTGTTGCGCATGGCATGCCAGTAGGCCACGCTGAAGCGGAAGTGGTCCTTCATGGTCCTGCCGGCCACGACCTCGTCGGCCTTGTAGTGCTTGAAGGCGAGGGGGTTTTTGGACTTCGGACCCTCGTACTGGATCTTCGGGATGTCGGGGAAGGCTTCGTTCATGGATTTGGTTAGTAGGGACGGTCATGAGACGCGGGCGGGCCGGAGCGTCAAGCCGCATCCCAGGGGCGGGTTCGGACGAAAAGCGGGCGGAATCAGACACCGCCACCCGTCCCGCAAATAAAAGCGCCCCGGCGGGACCCAACCAAAATCCCGCCGGGGCTTAAGTGACCGGGCTGTCCCCAACCATGAAGTGACAGTCCAGCTCGTTGTAGTGAAGCTTGCGCTTCGGCAGGAGGAATAAGCAGGTTGCAGGCCAACCTTGGGGGTGAAAATCGACGATTTCAGCCCAGTTCGGCCTTCATCGCGTTCAGCAGATCCGGATAGGCGTCAAAACCTGCAAACTGGGGAAACTGGGCGCGGATGGATTCGGGGGCGTGGAAGAAGAAGCCGCGGTCGGCCTCGCCAAGCATCGTGGTGTCGTTGAAGGAATCCCCGGCGGCGATGACCTTGTAGTTCAGCGCCCTGAAGGCGGCGACGGCCTTCTGCTTCTGGTTGGGCTGGCGCAGCGTGTAATGGGTGATGCGCCCGGAGGCGTCCACCTGAAGCTTGTGGCAGAAGATGGTCGGCCAGCCGAGCTGGCGCATGAGGGGCTGGGCAAACTCCTCAAAGGTGTCGCTCAGGATGATGACCTGGGTGAGACTGCGCAGTTCATCGAGGAAGGCCCGGGCGCCTTCCAGGGGGGAGAGCGTGCCAATGACCTCCTGGATGTCGGCCAGCTTCAGCCCATGCTGGTCAAGAATGGCCAGACGCCCGAGCATGAGCTTGTCATAATCAGGTTCATCACGCGTGGTGCGGCGCAGTTCGGCGATGCCGGTCTTTTCGGCAAAGGCGATCCAGATTTCAGGAACGAGGACGCCTTCGAGGTCGAGGGTGACGAGGGTTTGCTGCTTGGACATGCTCCCCGCTCCTAGCGTGGAGGAGCGGCGCTTGCAAATGCTCAGGCATCCTGCGGAACGGCTTTCCCATCCGCGCCGCCTTCCCCGCCCCGGTGCGAGAGACGCCACAGCAGCAGGCCGACCAGGATGGTGCCGAGCCCGGCGAGCGACTCGCGGGTGTGCTCCTTCATCTGATAGGCCATCATCCAGGCGCTGATGAGGAGGAAGATCACGGGTGTCACCGGGTAGCCCCAGCAGCGCACCGGACGCGGCAGGTCCGGGCAGGTGCGGCGCAGGCGGATCAGGCCGTAAACCGTCAGAAAGGAACAGAGCTGGATGCTGAACTGCACATAGGTCAGCACCCGTTCAAAGCTGGCCGTCAGGATCAGGGTGATGACGATGCAGAGCTGGGCGAACAGCGCCGCCACCGGCACGCCGCGCGCATCGCAGGCCGCCAGCGGCGCCAGAATGCGATGATCCTGCCCGAGCACCATCGTCACCCGCGGGCCCACCCAGGTCATGGCGCTGATGCTGGAGACGAGGCCGATGCAGATCAGGCCGGACATGATGCGCCCGCCAGTTCTGCCAAAGATATGGTCGGCCGCCGCATGAGCCACGTCCACCTTGCCCGCGAGCTCGCTCATGGGAGCCACATGCAGGAAAACGGCGTTCAGGGCCACATACAGGCCGCTGACGATCAGCGTGCCGAGGGCGATGGCCAGGGGAACGTTGCGCTGCGGATGGCGGACTTCATCGACGATGTAGGTGGCGGCGTTCCAGCCCGCGTAGGCATACATGACAAACACCAGGCTGATGGCAAACGGCGGGCTGGTGATCAGCTTCCAGTCACCTGGGGCGGGCAGGAAGCTCACCGGCTGCGGATCGGCCGCCGTGAAACCGGCTCCGATGAAGACCAGGATGAGCAGCACCTTCATCCAGGTCGCCACGTTTTGAAACCGGGCCCCGACATGAATGCCGCCCACATGGATGAGCGTGACCAGCCAGACGACCGTCAGCGATGCCACCACGGCGGAGACCTGGGGAAAAACTCCGGTGAGATATTTGCCCAGGGCCATCGCCGCCAGCGCGATGGGGGCGGCAAAACCGGCCGTGGCGGAAAGCCAGCCCGAGACGAAGCCAACACTGGGATGGAAGGACTTGCTGAGAAAGTGGTACTCACCTCCCGAACGCGGCATGGCGGCGGCCAGCTCCCCATAGGCAAGGGCGCCGCAGAAGGCGCAGATGCCGCCCAGGGCCCAGAGGACCAGGATGGCAAAGCCGGAGGGCAGCGGCCCCACCTGGAAGCCCAGGCTGGTGAAGATGCCCGTGCCCACCATGTTGGCAATGACGATGGCTGTGGCGGTGACCGGCGAGATGCCACGAACCGCCAGGGGCGGGGATTTTTCAGGGGAGTTCATGAAGAGGATAATGCCACCGCTTCCACCAGGGGACGGAACAGCTCCCATGCGGCGCGCCAGTCGTCCATGTCGCTGAGCACGGAGGCCAGTTCACGCTGCACAAAGGAGGGCGCGTTCGGCAGGCGCAGGACCTGTTCCAGTGTCCGCCTGGCAGATGGCAGGTCGCCTGCGGAACGCTGTGCGTAATAAAGCTCGACCCCGATCAAGGGATCGTTCGGCTGCATGACCTGCTGGCGCTCCAGCCTTGGCACGTCCGAGCTGAGGGCCGTGGCCGAGCGGGCGGGCAGCGGCAGATGTTTGGCCGCGAGCTTGCAGGCCTCTTCATGGCGTCCCTGCTGCGCCAGGTTCAATGTCACATAGCTCCAGCCTGCATCCATCAGGTGCGGGTGCCTGCCGATGAAGTCCACCAGCTTCTCCTTGTCACCCTTGAACCACCATTGGTTGACGACGGCACGGCGCAGGACGGGGGCCAGGTCCTCCATGCCCCCATGCTGGGCGAGGAAGTCGTCCAGGCAGGAATTCCACAGCGGGCCCGGATCAGCCAGCATCTGCAGGAAGGTCACCTGCAGGGCGGCACGGTCGGCGATTTTCCACAGCATGGGCATGACCTCCGGGTAGGGACGGGCGTCGATCACGATCTCCTGGTAGCGGGCCTGGGCGTTTGGATGGGTGACCGGATACCGCCTCATGCCCTCCGCCCAGGGAATCATGGCTGCGGGCGGATCATAGAGAAGCCAGAGCCTGCCTTCGGCAAAGCAGACCGGACCGTAGTGAGGCTCGACGGAGCGGACGCGGCCGAAGTCCTGCAGGGCGCCGCCCTTGTCCTGATGCATGGTCAGGTGAAGCTGGGCGCGCAGGTAGTAGTTGCGGTAGTCGAGCGGTGAAAGCTCGACCGCCCGGCTGATCAGGCGCATCGCCTCCGAATGCCGGCCGCGCGACACCTCAAAGACCGCCCGGTCATGCACCACCTTGGACTGCGAGGACAGCCCGGCATCCACCCCCCCAAAGACCATGGCCAGCCACAGGCCACCCCAGGCGGTGATCAGGATCCCCAGAACCCTGAATGCCAGCCGCAGGCCCGCGGAAGCCGGCTCACCCGCATGCCGGGGCCTCGGAGCCTGGGCGACGACGAGGGCGAAGAGCATGAAATAACCCAGGCTGTGCAACGGCACGTCAATGACCGCATGGAACAAGGCCAGGAAGGCCGCAATCGCGAACGCGCGGCGGATCCGGCGGGCCGACCTGCCTTCCCGGCTGCCGTGGCCCTTCTGGCCGCCACGATGTCCGCCCAGCCAGGGGCCGCTGACAAGGCAGAGCCAGCCCACGAACACCAGGCAGGGCAGCACACACAAGAGCCCTCCTTCAAACAGCAGCCACAGCACATCGCTCTCCGGGTGGATGGTGCGGGCGTCCGGGTAGGGCTCCTTGCAGACCTGGGGAAAGACAAAGTCGAAGTTACCCAGGCCGCGTCCGGTCCAAAGGAATCCCTGGGCGGCGTTCCAGGTCTGCTCCGCGAGCCAGACGCGCAGGTCCGAGGACAGCACCTCGCTCACCGACCCCGCCCGCAGCTTTTCACTCACCCTGCCACCGGCGACCATCGTCACCGACATCACGCAGATCACCACCGCCAGCATGACGACCGCCTTGCGTGGGCCGCCGTTGCGCATGGCCACCATCGCCAGCCAGAGGTTGAAGCCGCCGATGAACAGGAACAGGCCGGCACGCGAGGAGTTCACGAGAATGCAGGAGAGCAGCACGAAGAAGCCGGCCCCGAAGACCAGCACCCAGCGTGAACCATGCCGGAAGGCGTCGAGTGCGGCGGCGGCGCAGAGCACGCAGGACCAGGCGAAGAGGCTGGAACTGTGGTTCTGGTTGGAAAACGGACCGAAGGCGCCTCCCGTCAGGGGTGACTTGCCCAGCCCGCGGGGCCACCAGGACACCTTCAGCCAGCCGTTGATTTCAAGCAGCGACAGCACGGCCATCACCAGAACCGCAAGCACCACCACCCGCAGCACCAGCCTGCGGCCGCCCTCGCTGAAATTCTGCCCCAGGCAGGCGGCCAGCCACAGCACACCGGACACCATCAGAAGGCAGGATTCCAGCGTGCCATGCCAGTCCGGACTGAAGGCCGTGCCAAGTTGAACGCCCCATTCCCCGGCCAGGTTTGTCCGCCATGCCTCCATGCCGCCCAGCCATCCCGCCGGCAGCAGGCCGATGCATCCAAACACCGTCAGCGCCAGCAAGGCCCCAAGAGGAATCCGGCGCAGAGAGCAGACTGGCGGCGCAAGAACCAGGACAAGCCCCATCACCACCAGGGCCATGCCGCGTGACCAGGGCAGCCTTCCCGCCCCCAGCATGACCACCAGGACCGCCGCCAGGGAATAAAGAAGCGCCCGATGCCGCCCCTGCCTCCCCGAAGACAGGGTCAGGGGAGCAAGGTCGGGGGGGGCTGCGGTTTCCTGGGGGTCAGTTTGCGGAGACATGACTCTCGAGGGGGCTGCTTGCCCGGGCATCCGAATTCAGGTTCCCGGCATCGGCCTGGGTGACGGGAAGGAGAAACTCAGGGAGAGCCCCCCACCGTTCCAGACAACGTTCAAAGAGTGTCGCAAAGGCATCCGCCCGGATGAACCACTCCGTCCGCAGCAGCTCGTCGGACGGGCAATGCAGCGTGATCATCACCGCAGCCCCCACGGGGATCTGGATGTCCTGCGTCGCCTCGGAGGCCTTCTCCTTGAAGCCGATCCACTGGAAGCGGCTTTTCAGCAGGGCCTCAAACTCGGCCAGCGACCCGCAGCGTTCGATGTCGAACTCCAGGGCAAAGGCATGGGCGCGGATGTGCTCGAGCCTGCGCCGGCGGTCCAGCGCCGAGCGCACCTGCTCACGCAGGCGCGTCCAGCTTTTCACATAACCCAGGTAACGCGCCGCGCCGACGGCCAGGAGAAACAGCACCGCACCGGCCACCGGCAGGGCCACCCCCTTGGTCAGCAGGATGCTGATTCCCACCAGGCTCAGCACCAGGCAGACCGAATACATCGCCACCAGGGCCCGGCCCTTGCTGTAGCCCAGCAGGATCAGTCGATGATGGATGTGCTCCGCATCCGCGCTGAAGATGGGCACGCCGCGGATCGCCCGGCGCAGGATGGCGAACAGCGTGTCCAGGATCGGCACGCCCAGGGCGATGATGATCACCAGGAGCGCGGCGATCACCGAACCCTTCTGGGCGCCCTTGAGCGAGACCGCCGCAATGAAGAACCCCAGCAGGTAGGCGCCGCCGTCCCCCAGGAAGATCTTCGCCGGCGGCAGGTTGAAAAACAAAAAGCCCGTCAATGCACCGCCCATCAGCACGGACAGCAGCATCACATCGGGATTGCCGCCGATGTAGCCGACGGAGGCCAGCGTCAGCGACAGGAACAGCCCGAAGCCTCCGGCCAGCCCGTCCATGCCGTCAATGAGATTGATGATGTTCGGGATGGCCACCAGCCAGAAGACCGTCAGAGGCAGGCTCCACCAGCCCAGCGTCAGGCCACCCTCGCCAAAGGGATTGCTCAGCACGTCGATGGACAAACCCAGGCCGTAGAGAAGAAGCGCCACCAGCACCTGCCCGACAAGCTTCACCCTCGCCCCCAGCGGCTTCAGGTCATCAAAGAAGCCCACGGCGAAGATCAGGGAGCAGCAGAGCAGGATGGGCAGCAAGCCCTGCACGGACAGCCGGCCGAGCAGCACCAGCACCAGCGAACCCAGCATCAGCGCCATGAAGATCGGTGCGCCGCCCAGGCGTGGCACGGGCTTTTCATGCTGCTTCCGCCGCCCGTCCGGGGCGTCCATGCCCGCCTTCACCGGCGGCTTGCGGATCACCGCCAGGGTGCCGGCCAGGCTCACCAGCGCAGCCAGCGCAAAGCAGGCCGCCACCTCCGTCATGCCGGGCATGGACGGCCCGCTCACCCCCTGGATGGATTCAATGATGGAAGGGTCGGTCATGGGCTGGCGGGGGAGTCGGAATGAAACCGGGATCGCGCCCCCCCGGCCGCAGCAATCACGTCGATCAACCTTGGACGCAAGCGGCTCTGTGAGAACTCCTTGGCCAGCTCGCGGCTTTCAGCGGAGGGCGGCAGCGCCCCGGTCTTCGCCGCCTCCTCAAGCACCCGGACAAGGCCTGCCACATCCCCATGACGGGCGATCCTTGCGTAACGCCGGTCGGCCAGCCGGGCCGCCAGGTCCGTCAGATGACATTCCTCCGGCCCGATCCCCAGGAACGGCAGGCCCAGCGCGAGGATGTTGTAGACCTTGCAGGGATGCACCATGCCCACAAAAGGGGCTCCCATCACCACCAGGTGCAGGTCCGCCGAGGACAGTGATGCCGAAAGCTCCTCCTTCGGCTGGTAGGGCAGGCAGGTGATGTTCTTCAGGCCATGCCGCTCCGCGAAGGCATGCACCCTGCCATGCTCGCTGCCGCCGCCGACGAACAAAAAGTGCAGAAGCGGATGCGCCGAAAGCTCCAGCGCTGCGGCAAGCACCGTGTCGAGCGGATGACAGGGGCTGTGATTGCCCGAATACATCACCACAAACCTGCCGCCCAGCCCGTGCCGGGCCCGGAAGGCCTCACGCCCGGAGGAATCCCAGGCCACCGCATCATCATGGGACCAGGGCGCGTCCACATGGATCGCCTCCTCCGTCACCCCCTTCTCCCGGAGCCGTGCGGCCATGAAGCGGTCCAGCGCCACGATCCGCGCCGCCTGACCGAAGGTCCATTTTTGCAGGACGGTCATCACACGTTCGGGCAGCCCGCCCGCCTTCAGCCAGCCCGCCGCCACGGCCTCGTCAGGGTTCAGGTCCATCACCCAGGGAACCACCGCCCCTCCTTTGATCAGGGCCATCACCTGGCCCAGGGAGGAAATCAGCGGCGGTGAGGTCAGGCAGACCGTCACATCAAAACGCGGCAGCCTCAGCAGGATCCAGGTGGCGTTGATCCAGAAGATCGCAAAATCCACGAACCGCCGCCACCGCGCCTTCTTGCCCAGCCCAGGCGTCCAGATGCGATGAATCTGAATCCCCCGCCAGTTTTCGCTGGAGGGAAAACGCCGCCCCGGATTGTCATAACCGCGGCTCGAAGCCACCGCCACCACCTCATGCCCCGCCTCCACCAGCCCCAGCGCCAGATCGGCCAGGTGCTGGGACGTCGAAACATGATCCGGATGAAAGCACTGGTTCAGCAGCAGCACCCTCAACCGCCGTCCCGAACGACCGGCACTGTCCTTCCCTCCTGCATGGGTGGAAGTCATGGCACGGTCTGAAGGCATGCGGAAACAGGGGGGGTAGTCGCGGGAAAAGAAGCGGAATCATCCAAAAAACCTCCCGCCAAGGCAAGCCGTGAATCCATTCCTGCACCCAAACCTCCGGTTTTACACCCGCGTTCCTGCTTTGACACCCCCGGGCAGAGCCTCCACACTCCGCGCCCCCTGGGCCGCCCGCCCTGTCTGAGCCTGATGTTTGACCTCCTCACCACCGACCCCTCCTCCGCCGCACGCCGCGGCCGGTTGCGCACACCGCATGGAGTGATCGAAACCCCGGTCTTCATGCCCGTCGGCACACAGGGAACCGTCAAGGCCGTGCATCCCGACGAACTGCGTGCCCTCAGCTCCCAGATCATCCTCGGCAACACCTACCACCTCTGGGTGCGGCCCGGAACGGACATCATCCGCGAGGCCGGCGGGCTGCACCAGTTCATGAACTGGGACCGCCCCATCCTCACCGACAGCGGCGGCTTCCAGGTCTTCTCCCTCGCCAAGCTGCGCAAGATCAAGGAGGAGGGCTGCTACTTCCAGAACCACGTCGACGGCACCCCGATGTTCCTCGGCCCCGAGACCGCCATGGAAATCCAGGCCGTGCTCGGCAGCGACATCGCCATGCTGTTCGACGAGTGCACCCCCTACCCATGCACTCATGACGAGGCGAAAAGGAGCATGGAGCTCACCCTGCGCTGGGCCAGGCGCTGCCGGGACTGGGTGAACGAGCACCAGCCCGACGCCGGAGCCTTCGGCCGCGACCCCGGCTTCACCCGCCAGCTGCACTTCCCTATTGTACAAGGCAGCGTCTTCCAGGATCTCCGCCAGCACTGCGCCAGGGAGCTGGTCGCCATGGACTTCCCCGGCCACGCCGTCGGCGGCCTCAGCGTCGGCGAACCTGAGGAGGACATGATGCGCATCGCCGAGTGGACCTGCCCGCTGCTTCCGGAAAACAAGCCGCGCTATGCCATGGGCCTCGGCACCCCGCCCCAGCTGGTCGAACTCATCGCCCGGGGCATCGACATGTTTGACTGCGTCCTGCCCACCCGGCTGGCCCGCAATGGCACCGCCTTCACCCATGAAGGCATGATGAACCTCCGGAACGCCAGATATGCCCGCGACTTCCGGCCGATCGCCGAAGACACCCACCCCCTCTGCCAGGGCTTTTCCCGAGCGTATCTGAGGCATTTGATCAATACCCAGGAGGTGCTGGGATTGAGGTTGATTTCCCTGCATAATCTGCATTTCTACGCCTCCCTCACGTCCAGGGCACGGTTGGCCATCGAGCAAGGTTGCTTCTCCGAATTCAGGGCGGAGGTCATCGCCCGCTACCAGACACGTTCCGATTCTTCCGACTAACCATGCCTTCCACCCCCCCGCTTTTCCTCGCCCAGGCCGCCGGCCAGGCCGCATCCAGCCCCCTCGGCAACCCGATGATCATGATGGTGCTGATGTTCGTCATCATGTACTTCGTCCTCATCCGCCCGCAGCGCCAGCGCCAGAAGGAGCACGAAAAGCTCATCGCCAACGTGAAGGTCGGAGACCACGTCGTCATGAACGGTGGTGAGCACGGCATCATCACCAGCACCAAGGAACGCACCGTCATGGTCAAGCTCGCCGACAACGTGAAGGTTGAATACGAGCGCAGCTCCATCGCCAGCGTCAGCCGGAAGAGCGACGTCGTCGAAGCCACCACCGCCTGACCTGGACGCGGCCCTCTGCAAGGCCGCAAGCCCAACCCCGCCAACGCTGCCCCAAGCACCTTTCCCCAACTCATCCATGAACGCCTACGTCACCTTCTTCGTCGGAACCGCCATCCTGCTGCTGCTGCTGTTTTACATCGGCACCGTCGTTCACAAAACCAAGCGCTGGGTGGGCTCCTCCCTCATCATGCTGATGACGCTTTTCGCGGTGCTCACCGTCAAGAACATCGGCATCCCCCTCGGCATCGACCTCAAGGGCGGCAGTGAGTTCGTCGTCCGGCTGAAGGAGTCCACCGACAAGGACGGCAAGACCCAGTCCGTCACCTCGGCCGACGTCCAGCAGGCCATCAACATCCTGGAAAAACGCCTGAACCCGAACGGCGAAAAGGATCTCGCCATGCAGCCCCAGGGCGCCGACCGCATCCTCATCCAGATGCCCGGCGTCAAGCCTGAGGACTTCGCCGACGTCCGCACCAAGATCCAGCAGGTCGCCAAGCTGGAGTTCCGCATCGTCCACCAGGACAGCAGCTCCAAGATCGCCGAGATCAACAGCGGCGGCCTGACCGAGCCAGGCTGGCAGAAGATGAGCTACAAGAAGCAGAAGGACGAGCAGGGCAACGACCTGCCTGACCGCGGCGCCGAACTCGTCCGCAACCGCGCTGACATGGAAGGTGACGGCGTCAGCGACGCCTTCGCGACGATGGACGCCGAAGGCTGGAAGGTGTTCCTCAACCTCAACGGCGACGGCTCCAGGAAGTTCGACGAGATCGCCTCCGTCAACAAGGGCCGCCAGCTCGCCATCATCGTCGACGGAGAAATCATCTCCGCCCCCGTGCTTCAGACCGACCACTTCGGCGGCACCGCCGTGATCTCCGGCAACTTCACCCGCGAGTCCTCCGTGCAGCTCGCCACCCTGCTGAAGAACCCGCTGAAAAACCCGATGACCATCGAGTCGGAGAACGCAGTCTCCGCCTCCTACGGCCAGTCCTCGATCGACCAGGGCAAATGGATCTGCGTCGCCGGCCTGGTGATGACCACCGTGTTCATGCTCTTCATCTACCGCCTCGCCGGCCTCATCGCCATCGTCGGCCTGGTCATCAACCTCGCCATCCTCTTCGGCGGCATGTCGCTCTTCCAGTTCGTGCTCACCATGCCCGGCATCGCCGGCATCGTGCTCACCATCGGCATGGCGGTCGACGCCAACGTCCTCATCTATGAGCGTCTGCGTGAGGAAATGGAGGCCGGCAAGACCCTGACCGGCGCCCTCGAGGCCGCCTACGACAAGGCCTTCTCCGCCATCGCCGACTCCAACATCACCACCATCATCGCGGCGCTCATCCTCTTCGCCATCTCCGGCGGCCTGGTCCGCGGCTTCGCCGTCACCCTGATGATCGGCCTTGTCTCCTCCCTCATCGGCGCCCTCATCGTCACCCGCGTCATCTTCATGTGGGTGATCGACAAGGGCCTGCTCACCGGCCTGAAGACCACCAAGATCATCCCCGACAAGGTCTTCGACATCCTTTCCAAGGCCCCGGCCTTCATCATCGCCTCCCTCGTCGTCACCGCCATCTCCTTCGGCACCATGGCCTTCAAGGGCAAGGAAAGCTTCGGCATCGACTTCCGCGGCGGCTCCCTCCTCCATGCCGAGCTGGCCGAAGGCAAGAAGCTCACGGACGCCCAGATCGAAGACGTGCTCAAAGGGCTGAAGCTCGCCGACGGCAAGCCCATCGGCAGCTTCTACATCCAGCGCAAAAACACCGCGACCGGCGGCGAGGTCATCGCCATCCGCGGCGAACAGGCCGCAGGCGCCGTCATCGAAGGGGCGGTCAACAGCAAGTTCAAGGACAGCATCAAGGGCAGCAGCCTCGAAACCGTCGGTGCGCTGATCGGCTCGGAATCCGCCAAGACCTCCGTCATCGCCATGGGGGTCGCCCTCGTCTTCATCTTCCTCTACCTCCTGATCCGCTACGAATTCGCCTTCGCCCTTGGCGCTGTCATCGCCCTCTTCCATGACGTGCTCATGGTTCCGGGCCTGTGCGTGCTCTTCGGCCAGGAAATGAGCCTCATCCACGTCGGCGCCCTGCTCACCATCGCCGGCTACTCCATCAACGACACCATCGTCGTCTTTGACCGCATCCGCGAAACGATCAAGCGCGGCGGCTCCGGCAGCACCCGCGACCTGATGAACGAGGCCATCTGCAAGACCCTTAGCCGCACCCTCCTCACCGGCCCCACCGCCCTCGCCCCCATGGTGATCCTGCTGTTCATGGGCAATCCGGCCATGACCGAATTCGCCCTGCCGATCACCATCGGTGTGCTCCTCGGCACCTACTCCTCCATCTTCATCGCCAGCCCGCTTGTGCTCTGGTATGCGAAAAAGACCGGTGTCAGCCTCAAGCGCAAAGTGCTCGAAAGCCACGAGGCCGCCCTCAAGGCCGAGGCCGCCGTGGCCGCCGCCAAGGCCAGCAACGCCTGATTTTGAAGCACTTCCACCCCATCAAAGCCCCGCCGCGTGCGGGGCTTTTTTGTGTCCCCCCTTCAGAAAGAGGTGATCCTCCCTCTTTGCATCCTCAGGAGCCCCCTTGGAATTTATCCATAAACTATAAAAATCATAATGCAGACTATTAACTTCGCCTTATCTTTGCTCTGCCCGAATGTCCCTCCAGCTCCGCCGATCCTCCATCACCCTGGCGCTCCTCGTCATCACGCCCGTCGCGTTGCTGGCCTGGCTGGGAACCTATTTGATCCGTGACGCAGCACGCAGCACCGACAACGCCCGCGGGGCCATTCTTGCCGAACGCTTGTTCGTTGCCGAAAGCCAGCTCTTGCATGACCTCAGGCAGTTCACGGATCACCTGGACGTGCTTGGAGCCAGTCCGGGGATGGGGTTGGAAACCGCAGGCAGGGAAATCGCCAGACACCCCTGGGTGGCCGAAGTCTGGTTAAGCCCTCCCGATGGCAGCACCACGGTTCTGGAGGACAAAAAAACTGTCATTCCCACCCAGGATGCCCAGGCCTCGGTTCGATCCTCCGCCCTTCGTGAACTGCTCAATGCCAGCGGCATCAACGCTCCCTTTGCCTCCATCAGCCCCCAGCCCTTTGCACTCCTCGGCAGCCCCCCGGAGTCCAGCGGTTCGCAACTCCGCAAGGCTGTCTGGCAGACCGCCGTCAAATCCATCCACTATCACCTGGACTCCCATGGCACGGAGCCCGGATTCGCCAGCGGCTGGCATGTCACGGACGGCGACTTCATCTACTGGCGGCAGACATCGGGAGGCCTTCTATGCGCCCGGATGGACGGGCAGCAGCTGGGCAAGGCGCTGTTTGACCGCCTTCCCATCCCCGGCATGAGCAACTATCCAGGAAGGCTCACCCTGACCACCCTCACAGGAATCCCCCTTCACAACTGGGGACGTTCGGAACCGGGTTCGGACGATGTTGCCGTGGCCTCGAAAACCTGTGCCGCCCCCCTGACCCAGTGGAGGCTCGCCTACACCCCCGCCTTCAGCGAATTTCCCAAGCCCTACCTCTTCCCCATCCTCCTCGGCGTCGGCTCCGGCTGCCTTCTTGTCGGTGCCCTGGCCTGGACCTTCTTCCGTGAAAACGACCGTGAAATCCGCGTGGCCCAGCAGCGCGTCAGCTTTGTGAACCAGATCTCCCACGAACTGAAGACCCCGCTGACCAACATCCGGCTCTACACGGAAATGGCCGCCCACCGGGTCGAGGAATCCGGGGACATGATCGGCAAGCGCCATCTCGGCGTCGTCGAGGCCGAGGTCGCCCGCCTTGACCGCCTGATCCAGAACGTCCTCAACTATGCCCGCCAGCAGCGCGACAAGCTGACCATCCAGCCGCGCCCCATCTCCCTGGATCATGTCGTCGGCCGCGCCGTGGATCACTGGCGCCTCCTCCTGGAACGCAAGGGCTTCGAACTCCACACCCGCCTCCTCGGCCCGAACGAGATGACCGCCGACCCGGACGCCATCGAGCAGATCCTCGGCAACCTGATCTCCAACGTCGACAAGTACGCCGGCTATGGAAAGTGGATCTCCATCCAGACCGAGCATCTTCCGGAAAAAGGCACCGCCCGCATCATCGTCGAAGACCACGGCCCCGGCATCCCGACCAACAAGCGGCGCACCGTCTTCGAACCTTTTGAGAGGCTGCGCTCCGACCTCAACGAAGGCGTCAGCGGCACCGGCATCGGCCTGACCATCTCGCGTGAGCTGGCCGACCTCCATGGCGGCAGCCTTGAAGTCTGCCCGAACTACAAGAACGGCGCCCGCTTCATCCTCACCCTCCCCCTGCAACCCAAGTCCTGAACCCTCGTCCCCACGCCCCGCCGCCATGAAAATCCTCATCGCCGAAGACGACGAACACACCCGCGAAGCCCTGCGTGAGGTGCTCAGCATGGAGGGCTACGAAGTCGTCACCGCCAGCGACGGCCTGCAGGCCGTTGACTTCTTCCGCGCCACCACCCCCGACTTCGTCTGCCTGGACGTCATGATGCCCGGCCAGAACGGCTACGAGGCCTGCAAGCAGATCCGCCGCATCAACGAGCAGGTCCCCATCCTCTTCCTCACCGCCAAGGCCGAGGAGATCGACGCCGTGCTGGGCCTGGAGCTTGGCGCCGACGACTACATGACCAAGCCCTTCGGCGTGAAGGAGATCATCGCCCGCATCCGCGCCATCACCCGCCGCACCGCCGCGCGCAGCGCCCAGAAGCCCGGGGACGACCAGTTCATCATGGACGACCTGCGCATCGTTCCCTCCGAGCTGCGCGCCTACCGCGGCACCGCCGACATCCAGCTCAGCCCCCGCGACCTCAAGGTGCTCCGCCTGCTTTATGACAAGCGCGGCAAGGTGGTCGACCGCAACCAGCTCGCGGACGAAGTCTGGGGCATGGACTACTTCCCGGAAAGCAGGGCGCTCGACCAGCACATCTCCCAGCTCAGGAAGCGGATCGAAAAGGATCCCGCCAATCCCCGGGTCATCCGCACCGTGCACGGCGCTGGTTACAGATTTGAGTAGGCCGTCCATCCTGGTCCGGTCCCTGCTCAAACGCACAGGCCCCGTGATGGTTTTTGACCTTGCCACCCCCCGTGGAGACGCTAGGCTCGCCGCCGGTTCCCCCCGCAAATCCACCCTCCCTACATGGACAAACGCAAATCGCCCGCCAAGAAAGCCGCCGCCCCCAAGCCAGCCCCCAAACCGAGCGCCGCAGCCTCTTCTTCGTCGAATTTTGACCTCGCTCACATCCGCGAAATCGTCAGCCTCATGGCTGAAAACGACCTGACCCTCTTCCACTTCGAGAAGCAGGGCTCCAAGCTTGAACTCCGCCGCGGCTCCGACTTCGAGGCCGCCAAGGAGCTTCTCAAGCACCTGCCCGCCCAGGCCGCCGCTCCCATGGCCATCGCCGCCCCCGCCGCCCACGTCGCAGCCGCACCCTCCGCCGCTCCAGCAGCAGCCGCCGCCCCGGCTCCTGCGTCAGCCACCGCCGGTCCGGCCGGCCCCACCATCAACAGCCCGATGGTCGGCACCTTCTACCGCTCCTCCGCCCCCGGCGAAAAATCCTTCGCCAACATCGGTGACTCCGTCGATGAAAACACCACCGTCTGCATCATCGAGGCCATGAAGGTCATGAACGAGATCAAGGCCGAGATGCGCGGCACCATCGCCCGCATCCTCGTCGAGGACGGCAAGCCCGTCCAATACGGCCAGCCGCTCTTCGAACTGAAAGCCTGATCCGCCCTGCCACGCCCGCCCTGCCTGCAATCCGCCAGGCAGGCCGCAGCCCGGCATGCCACAAACCTTCGATCCCTTCCCTTCGCCCTCCGCCTCCATGTTCCGAAAAGTCCTCGTCGCCAACCGTGGTGAGATCGCCGTCCGCATCATTCGCGCCTGCAAAGAACTCGATGTCAAAACCGTCGCCGTTTATTCCGAGGCAGATGTCGACTCCATGCACGTCCACCTCGCCGACGAGGCCATCTGCATCGGCCCCGGCCCCAGCACGGAAAGCTACCTGAAGATCGCCCGCATCATCAGCGCGGCCGAAATCGCCAACGTCGACGCCATCCACCCCGGCTACGGCTTCCTCTCCGAAAAGGAGGAGTTCGCCGACATCTGCGAGCAGTGCAAAATCAAGTTCATCGGCCCCAGCTCCAGGGTCATCTCCATGATGGGCGACAAGAACACCGCCCGCGCCACCGCCCGCGCCGCCGGCGTGCCCATCACCCCCGGCTCCGACGGCATCATCACCAGCGAGGAGGAGGCCCTGAAATGGGCCCGCAAGATCGGCTATCCCGTCATCATCAAGGCCACCGCAGGCGGCGGCGGCCGCGGCATGCGCCCCGTCCTCAACGAAGCCACCCTCATCTCCAGCTTCCAGGCCGCCTCCCTCGAGGCCCTCAAGTGCTTCGGAGACGGCTCGATGTACATGGAGAAGCTCGTCGAGAAGCCCCATCACATCGAGTTCCAGGTCGTGGCCGACTCCCATGGCAACGTCGTCCACCTCGGTGAGCGCGACTGCTCCATGCAGCGCCGCAACCAGAAGATCATCGAGGAGTGCCCCAGCCCCAAGATCAGCGACGAGCTCCGCAAGAAGATGGGCGACGCCACGGTCAAGCTCTGCAAGCAGATCGGCTACGAGAACTGCGGCACCATCGAGTACCTCGTCGACAACAACCGCAAGGACTTCTACTTCATGGAGATGAACACCCGCATCCAGGTGGAGCATCCCATCACCGAGGAGGTCTACGGCTGCGACCTCATCAAGGAGCAGATCCGCATCGCCGCCGGCCTGCCGCTGAGCGAGCACGTGCTGAAGGCCAAGCCCCGCGGCCACAGCATCGAATGCCGCATCAACGCCGAGGACCCGGCGCGCAACTTCGCCCCCAGCCCCGGCAAGATCAACCTGTGGTACACCTCCGGCGGACGCGGCGTGCGTGTCGACACCCACGTCTACTCCGGCTACGAGGTGCCGCCCTACTACGATTCGATGATCGCCAAGCTCATCGTCACCGGCGCCACCCGCGACATCGCCATCCGCCGCATGCGCCGCGCCCTGGGCGAGTTCACCGTCGAAGGCATCAAGACCACCATCCCGCTGCAGAGCAAGGTCCTCACCACCAGCGACTTCCAGAACGGCCAGTACGACATCACCTGGGTGGAGAACTTCCTCCGCCAGGAAGGCGTCAAAGCATGAGCGCAGGCCAAAGGCTGTGCGGCCGTCCCTTGATGGCAAGCACAGCCATGCTTAGTTCCCGCCGGTCGCCGCCACGTCGAGGCTGAAGAACATCATGTGCTGCCACGGCAGGCCGTCGAACTCGCGGACCAGCTTCAGGCCGTTGGCGTTCATCTCCCTGGTGATCTGCGCCTTGCTCATCTTGTGCTCGGGCTTGATCGGCACGCTGTCGTCCTCGGCCCGGAACTCCACCAGCACGATCTGGCCGCCGGGCTTCAGCGCCTTCTTCATGCCCGTGAGCATGGCCTCGGGATGGGAGAACTCGTGATACACGTCCACGAGCAGGATGAGGTCGCAGGACTTTGGCGGCAGCTTCGGGTCGTCGACCTCGCCGATGATGGGCTCGATGTTGGTGATGGCCTTTTCGGCGATGCGCTCATTGAGCATCACGATCATCTCAGGCTGCACGTCCACGGCATAAACTTTGCCGGTGCCGCCGACGGCCTCGGCCATGGGCAGGGTGTGGTAGCCGTTGCCGCTGCCCATGTCACAGACGCTCATGCCCGTTTTCAGGCGGAGTTCCTCGCGCATCCGGGATGTCGCCTCCTCTCGCTCGCGCTTGTTGCGGATGAGCCAGGCCGCCCCCTGCCAGTGCATGGTCTGGGCGATGACGCGGCCCTGGTATTCGCCCGGGACCGGGTCCGCTGCCTTTGGCTTTGCAGGAGACTCCTGCGCCTGGACGGAAGACAGAAGCAGCAGGCCGGGCAGCAGGAGCGGAAGGGAGCGGAGCATGAGAAGGAGACGTGGATGACGGACCGCTTTTCTCAGGCTCCAGGAGCGGAAAAACCGGGCTCAGAGCGAACCCGTTGCGTTGACCACGGTGCCCAGGGGTTCGCCGACAAGCGCGCGACGGATGTTGTCCGGCTCGTTCATGCTGAACACGACGATGGGCATGTTGTTCTCCTGGCAGAGGGAGAAGGCGGTGGCGTCCATGACCTTGAGCTGCTTGGTGAGGCAGTCCTGGAAGCTGACGCTTTCAAAACGCTTCGCGTCCGGATTCTTGTTCGGGTCGCTGTCGTAGATGCCGTCCACCTTGGTGGCCTTGAAGACCACGTCGGCGCCGATCTCGCTCGCGCGCAGGGCGGCGGTGGTGTCGGTGGAGAAGAAGGGGTTGCCGGTGCCGGCGGCGAAGATCACCACCCGCCCCAGTTCAAGGTGGCGCATGGCGACACGGCGGATGAAGGGTTCGGCGACGTTCTTCATCTCAATCGCGCTCTGCACACGGGTTGGCACGTCGATGGCCTCGAGCATCGACTGGAGCGCGAGGGAGTTCATCACCGTGGCCAGCATGCCCATGTAGTCGGCCGTGGCGCGTTCCATGCCCTTGTTGCTCGCGGAGACGCCGCGCCAGAAGTTGCCGCCGCCGACGACGAGGGCGATCTCAATGCCGGTCTGATGGGCCGCCTTGATCTGCGCGGCCATGTCCTCGACGATCGGAGGGCTGATGTTGTCGGTGCTGCCGGGTTCCCGGAGGGCCTCACCGCTGAGTTTGAGAAGAACGCGTCTGAATTTCCTTAAGCCGGTGATTTCGCCCATGTATGGTGTGGATTTGGCCCGTGATACATGAAGGCCGGGGCCTTGCAAAGACATTTGTGGCGCGGTTGTCACAGGTGTTTCAGGATGGTGCATGGAGCATCCCTTCCAGCATTGTTCAGCCTGCGGCGCCGGCGCCCCCGAACCCCGCAGCGGCCGTGAGCTTGTCTGCCGCACTTGTGGTTACCGCCACTTTGTCACGCCGATCCCCGCCGCCTGCGTGATCCTGCATGATTCCACTGGCCGCCTGCTCGTGATCAGGCGCGCCCATGAGCCGGGCCTGGGCAGGCTGGGCGTGCCCGGCGGCGTGATCGAGGGCGGCGAGACGGCGGAGGAGGCCTGCGCACGCGAACTGCGGGAGGAGACCGGGCTGGTCGTGGCGGCGGAGGAGTTCCGCTACTTCACCTCGCTGCCCAACCAATACCTGTTTCAAGGCTTTGTCTGGCCGACGATCGACCTGTTCTATTCGGCCCGGGTGGAGTCGTTTGACGCCGCCGTTCCGGACGCCGCCGAGGTGTCGCAATGGATGGCGCTGCCGGCGGACAAGGTGCCGCTGGAGGACTTCGCCTTCGGCTCCAACGCCGAGGCGGTGCGGCGGTGGCGCATGGGCGTGCCGTTTTGAAATAGTTCTGGTCAGGCCGTCCGGACTTTGCTCTGGATGCGGCCATGTCCTCACCTCTTTTCGACCTTTCCGGCAGGTGCGCCCTCATCACCGGCGGCAGCCGCGGCCTTGGCAAGGCGATGGCCCGCGGCTTTGCCGAGGCTGGCGCCGATGTGTTCATCTCCAGCCGCAGCGCCGAGGAGCTTCAGGCCGCGGCGGCGGAAATCCGCGATGGCCTGGGCGTGCGGGTCGAGTGGATGGTGGCCGACATGGCCGACCGCGCCCAGGTGAAGGCGCTGGCCGCCGAGGCGGAGAAGCGCCTTGGGAAGGTCGACATCCTGGTGAACAACGCCGGCATCAACAACCCGCAGGCGATCGATGAGATCACCGACGAAGTCTGGGACCGGAACGTCGAGGTGGACCTCACCAGCGTCATGGGCCTGACCCGGGCCGTCGTGCCCGGCATGAAGGCCCGGAAATGGGGGAGGATCATCCACATCTCCAGCGTCCTGGGCGTCGGCGGCCGGCTGAAGCGCAACGTCTACTGCGCCTGCAAGGCGGCGTTGATCGGCCTGGCACGCGCCAGCGCCCTGGACCTCGGCCCCTTCGGCATCACGGTGAACTGCCTCTGCCCCGGGCCGTTCCTGACCGACATGCCCGGCAAGCTGCTGAGCGACGCCGAGAAGCAGCACTTCGCCGACCGCACGGCCGTGAAGCGCTGGGCCGCCCCCCGGGAGCTGGCCGGCCCGGCCCTGATGCTGGCCAGCGAGGCGGGCAGCTACATCACCGGCGAGGCCCTGGTCGTGGACGGCGGCGCAGCGGTGAACACACTTTAAGTTGGGAACCGCACGCGGGGGCAGGCGGCGGCCGCATCCGCCTTCGCCGGAGCCCGCCCTGCTGCGAAAGATGCCTCCCGGGGCCTGCGTTTCCCCTCTCCCCCGCAGCGCCCAAGTTTTCGTGATTTCTGTCATGCCGACAAAGGCGTTGAACTGGCTCCGGCTGCATGGACGGTGCGGGGTCCCGTCCACCCAACACATCCCCCATGGAACCCCTCCTTTTCAAGCGCAGCGCCACCCTGGCGGCGGCTGCCCTCCTCTCCTCCGCCACGCTGGCTTCAGCCAATGACTGGACCAACTGGCGCGGCCCGCTTCAGAACGGCGTCAGCCTGGAGCACTACACGAATGCCGGAAAACTTTCCGACACCCCCGCCTGGACCTACGCCGCGCGCGGCCGGGGAGCGCCAGTGGTCGTTGACGGCAAGGTCGTGCTCTGGGGTTACAAGGGCGAGACCACCGACCTCATCGAGCTGCTGACGGTGCTGGACGCCAAGACCGGCAAGAAGCTCTGGGAGGTCGAGATTTCCGACTACCTGAGCGACTCCATCTACAACCGCTACTCCATCGGCGCGCCGACGGTCGATCCGGAAACGAAGCGCATCTACCTGGTCAGCAACGCCGGTGTGTTCGTCTGCTACGAACTGGACGGCACCAAGGTTTTTGAGCTGCCGCTGATGGAGAACCTGGGCCGCATGACCTTCCCGAACAGCCGCGTCGGCAGCCCGGTGATCGAGGGCGACCTGGTGATCATCCACTTCATCTTCTCCAACTGGGGCGCCGACGGTCCTGCCGCCGACCGCGTGTACGGCTTTGACAAGAAGACCGGCGAGCTGGTCTGGTGGAGCCTGCCCGGCGTCAGCCCGCCCGTAGACTCCTCCTTCTCCACGCCGGTCCTGGAAACACGCGACAACAAGCGCGTGATGTATTTCACCACCGGCTGCGGCAACCTCGTGTGCGTCAACGCACGCAGCGGCAGGCCCTACTGGAAGATGCCGCTCTGCAAAAACGGCATGAACCCCAGCGTGGTCATCCACAAGGACAAGATCATCACCATCCACGGCGATGAAAACGTCGACACCTCCGAGAAGGGACGCATGACTGCGGTGAAGATCCCCGAGACACTCGTTCCGCCGCCGCCCCCCGGCCTGGAGGCTGCCACTCTGCCGCCCGGCAACGAAGCCTGGCGGAACCCGATCTGCGCCACCAGCAGCTCCCCAGTCCTCGTGGGTGACGTGGTCTACCAGCTCACCGACGGCGGCGAGCTCTATGCCATTGACGCCAACAACGGCAGGGAGCTGTGGAAGAAGAAGCTCAGCAACGCCAACCTGCACTCCTCCCCTCTCTATGTGGACGGCCTGCTCTACTGCCCGATGATGGAGGGCAAGCTGGTCGTCGTGAAGCCCGGCGCCACCGACGCGGAGATCGTCCAGGAGATCAAGCTCGACGGCGGTGTCGCCGCCCAGTGCCTCGGCGCTCCCGTCGTGTGTGACGGCGTGCTGTATGTCACCACCACCGAGAAGTTCTACGCCTTCCCGATCCCGAACGACGGCATCAAGGTGGACCCCGCCCCTGTGCCGGTGATTCCCGCCGCCGGCAAGGCGGCCGCTCTTCAGATCATCCCCGCCGAAGTCGTCATCATGCGCGGCGGCAGGCAGTCCTTCCGCATCCGCAGCGTCGACGCCAACGGCCTCGTCGTCAGCGACAAGGTTGAGGGCGTGAAGTGGGAGTCCTTCATCCCGCCCACCGCAAAGGTGAAGGCGACCATGGACGCCAGCTTCAACGAGGCCGGCGAGCTCGTCGTGGCCCCTGACGCCAAGGTCAGCGCCGGCGCCTTCAAGGCCACCGCCCCGGACGGCACCTTCGGCACGATCCGCGGCCGCGCCCTCAAGGGCCTGCCAATCACGGAGGACTTCGAGGCCTACCAGCTCACCGAGGAGTTCCCCGCCGATGCGCAGAACCCGGCCTACAAGTTCGCCTATCCGCCGCTCCCCTGGATCGGCGCCCGCTTCAAGTTCCAGGTCATGGAGAAGGACGGCAGCAAGGTCTTCGGCAAGAGCTTTGACCGCCTCCTGTTCCAGCGCGGCACGGTGTTCGTCGCCCCGTCCAACCTCAGCAACTACACCATGCAGGCCGACGTCATGACCGACGGCAGCGCCCGCTCGAAGGCCGACATCGGCCTCATCAACCAGCGCTACCTCATCTGCCTGCGCGGCAACGCCAACAAGCTGGAGATCAGTTCCAACCTGGAGCGACTGGCCCAGACCGGCGCCTTCAAAGTCAGCGCCAACACCTGGTACACCCTGAAGACACGGGTTGATGTGAACGCCGATGGATCTGGCGTGGTGCGCGGCAAGATCTGGCCGAAGGGCCAGCCCGAGCCGGAGGCCTGGACCGTCGAAGCGAAAGTCGCCAAGGCCCACACCCAGGGCAGCCCGGGCATCTTCGGGTTCACCCCGATGAACCAAAAGCGTGTCTATCTCGACAACCTGAGCATCACCGAGAACAAGTAACCCCTTCAAACGCCCCCTTCTCCAAATGAAGCCCCAAGCCACCGCCCTGCTCGCGCTTCTCAGCGCCACCGCCCTCCACGCCGCCGACCTCGCCGAATGGGGGGGCGGTCCGAACCGTAACATGGTGTCCCCGGAAAAGGGGCTGCCGCTCGACATCGACCCCGGCAAAAAGTACGGCCCCAAGGCGGCGCCGAAGATCGCAGGCCGCCTGCGCCCGAACGCCGAGGAGGCCAACAAGGGCCCCGGAGCCGAGGACATCGACATGAGCACCACCAAGAACTGCCTCTGGGTGGCCAAGCTCGGCTCGCAGACCTACGGCACGCCCATCATCGCCAGCGGCCAGGTCTACGTCGGCACCAACAACGAATCCCCGCGCAACAGCAAGCACATCGGCGACCGCGGCATCGTCATGGTCTTTGACGAATACACCGGCGAGTTCAAATGGCAGCTCGTCTCCCCCAAGATGGGCTCCGGCAAGGTGAACGACTGGGAGTATCTCGGCGTCTGCGCCAGCCCGACCATCGTCGGTGACAGGGCCTATGTTCCTGGCAACCGCTGCCAGATCATCTGCATGGACGTCAACGGCATGTCCAACGGCAACCAGGGCATGCAGGAGGAGGCCCAGTTCATGGCCGCCCTCGACAAGGACGGCAAGCCCCAGCCGGTTGAACCGGGCAAGACCGACGCCGACATCCTCTGGGTCTATGACATGTACAAGGAGCTGGGCGTTTTCCAGCACAACGCCACCGCCGGCTACCCCCTGGTGGTCGACGGCAAGGTCTTCGTGCCCACCTGCAACGGCGTCGACTGGACGCACACCAACATCCCCGCCCCCCAGGCTCCCAGCTTCATCATGCTGAACGCCGAGGACGGCACCCTGATGGGCGAGATGGACCACGTCGCCTCCGAGCGCGTGCTGCACTGCTCCTGGTCCAGCCCCACGCTTGCCCTCATCGAAGGCAAGAAGCAGGTCATCTTCGGCGCGGGCGACGGCTGGGTCTATTCCATGTCCTCCGAAACCGAGAAGAAGGACGACTTCGACATCCTCAAGGAGTTCTGGCGCTATGATGCGAACCCGCCCGAATACCGGAAGAACAGCGCCGGCGAGCCCATCAAGTATGTCGAGTACGACGGCCCCAGCGAGATCATCGGCACGGTTGTCGAGCATGACGGCCTGGTCTACGTCAACATCGGCCAGGATCCCGAGCACGGCGAAGGCGTCGGCTGCCTGAGCTGCATCGACCCGAAGATGACGGGCGACATCACCGGCAAGGCCGTGTGGACCTTCAAGGGCATCGAGCGCTCCATCTCCACCCCGGCGGTGAAGGACGGCCTCGTCTACACCGCCGACTACACCGGCCGCGTGTTCTGCCTCGACGCCAAGACCGGCAAGGAATACTGGAAGTTCGACACCAAGGGCCACATCTGGGCCAGCCCGCTGGTCGCCGACGGCAAGGTCTGGATCGGCAACGAGGAGGGCGAACTCTTCATCCTGGCCGAAGGCAGGGAGCTGAAGGAGATCAAGACCATCGAGTTCCCCTCGCCGCTGCTGAGCAGCGTCGTCGCCGCGAACGGCTGCCTCTACATCACCACCCACACGCACCTCTACTGCTTCAAGGAAGGCGCCAAGGCGGCGGCAGGTGCGGAGTGATTTTTGGTTAGGTCAGGCCCGGCCTTTTCAGCGGCCCCCGTCTTCACAGGAGGACGGGGGCCGCCTTTTTCCATGGATGCGCCGGGACATGCCGGCGTTTGCTTTTGCCGGACGGCATGACAGGATCGCAGGATCATGAAGTGGTCGTTCAAACTTGGCACGGTGGCGGGCACCGAGGTGCGTGTTCATGTCACCTTTTTCATCCTGCTGGCGTTCGTGGCGCTGCAGGGAATGAGCGGCGGACAGGGAACGGCCGGAGCGCTGGACGCCGTGCTGTTTGTGACCGCCGCCTTTGTGTGCGTGCTGCTGCATGAGTTCGGGCATGTCACCGCCGCACGGGGCTTCGGCATTCGTACGCCTGACATCACCCTGCTGCCGATCGGCGGCGTGGCCAGGCTGGAAAGAATGCCCGAAAAGCCCGCCCAGGAACTGGTGGTGGCCCTCTGCGGCCCGCTGGTGAACGTGGTCATCGCCGCAGGGCTCTCGCTGTTCCTCGGCCTTGGCATCGCCTGGAACCCGGAGCTCTTTGAAGCCGGCGGACACTTCTGGGAGAAGCTCATGATCTGGAACCTGATGATGGTCGCCTTCAACCTGGTGCCGGCCTTTCCCATGGACGGCGGACGCGTGCTGCGCGCACTGCTGGGCCTGGTGGTGGACTATGAGCGTGCCACGCGCTGGGCGGCCGCCCTGGGGCAGACCATCGCGGTGACGGCAGGCCTGCTGATGCTGCTTTCCGGCCAGGCAAGCCCGGTGCTGCTGCTGATCGCCTTCTTTGTGTTCATGGCGGCGGGACAGGAGGCGGCGATGGTCTCCCAGCGCCAGATGTTCCATGGCCTGCGGGTTCAGGACGCCATGATCACGGACTTCAGGGCGGTGGCGCCCGACGCCCTGCTGCGCGACGTGGTGGCCCTGCTGCTTTCAGGAACCCAGCACGACTTCCCCGTGCTGGGCCCGCATGGCGACCTGCTTGGCATCATCACCCGTCAGCGACTCGTCGGCGCGCTCTCCGAGCATGGGCCGGTTCATCCCGTCGGCGGTGTCCTGGAACCCCTGGACGTCCAGGTGCCGCCGCGCATGGACCTGGTCGAGGCCCTGGGTGTGCTTGACGCCGCCACACGCCCGACGCTGCCGGTGATTGATCCGCTCACCGGCCGTTGCATCGGCCTGCTCAACGCCGAAAACGTCGGCGAGCTGCTGATGGTGCGCACCGCCTTGAAACGGGCCTGAGACATTGCCACGCCCCGCCAGGGCCGGTCATCATTCATCGACCGGCTCCGCCACGGCCGCCGCCCTGGGCACGGAGCGCAGGGCCGTGCCGACGATCAGCGAGGACACGCCGGGCCTCCATTGATAGCCGACGCCGAAGGGCAGGTCGCCGGCCTTGTCACGCCCGAAGGCGGCATGCAGGTCCGGCTGGTCGTGCTTTTCAAACAATTTGATAGGCCCCGGATAGCTGCCGTAAAGGCCCATGGACCATTCGTCCTGCCTGAAGAAGCGCCAGGGAATGCCGCTGTCGTCCTGCATGACGTTGCGAGTGCCTGCCAGGAGGAAGTCGCGTGCGGAGGAGAATTCATCCAGGTGCATCAGGTAGGAGGCTGCCTTCACCAGCGCGTTGCCCTGGCCCAGGCCGCGGCAGAACGCCATGAAGCCCGGGTTGTCCTTGATGCCCCAGTTCGAAAGGTCGGAGGTGAAGTAGTAGAGTGTCTGGGCGCCTCCGGCGGTGCCTGTGAAGGTCACGCGCACGCCGGGAGTCCTCGACTTGCCGGAGGTGAACTGGCCGGCGTCGTCCAGCTTTACGAACTCCACGCCCTGAATGCGGCAGCCCGCCCTGGCCAGGAACACCATCATCACCGGCAGCGTGCCGCTGAGCTGGGTGGCGCTCAGGTCGTTCTTCATGTCGGCGGTGATGAAGAAGCTGTAGCTGAGGATCGCGTTGAGGGACTTGCGCAGGTTGGCCAGGGCGGCGGCGCGCTTTTCGGAGGACAGGCTGGCGACGTCCGGGTTTTCCCCGACGGGCTCGCGGCCGCACAGGACGTAGGTCCTTGCGTTCGGATAAAAGGCGTGGGCATACAGCATGTCAGGCCCGCTGAAGAGGTAGAACAGCGGGCTGGGATCCGCGTGGATGTAGCCGAGGGTGGCCGGCATCCACGCACGGATCGGCCCCAGCTGGCGCTCCTCCACATCCACCCAGGCCCTTTGGAATTCGGCGGCGTGCCGCTGCCAGGATTCCTCACGCGCCAGGGGTTCCAGGGGGCTGCCATCCACGTTCAGCCCTGCCAGGAAGCGGGCCTGGTCGTCGGCACCGGCGGCCTGCAACCTAGGGGCCGGAAGTCCAAGGGTCAGGCTGACGACGGCCGGGAGGAGGAGCAATTTCATGCGGAGGCGACCTTCATACGAGAACCCGGCCGCCGATCAATCCAGAACATTCGGGCGTCCAAATCCCCTGCCAGAACGAACCTGCCTTCGGCGTTTGGCGTCTTCCCTGATCTGCGTTTCAGGGGCCGGAACCCTTCCAACAAACACACACATGAAACACACCATGCGAATCCTCACCGCCCTCTTTGCGGGTCTCTTTGCCAACGCCCATGCCGGCGAAGGTGAAAAAGTCAGCTATCCCGCACCGGAGGTGAGCGGCGTCAACCAGGACGGCGCCACCGTGAACTTCGCCGACGTCTACAAGAAGGGCCCGACGGTGGTCTTCTTCTACCCGAAGGCCGACACGCCGGGCTGCACCAAGCAGGCCTGCTCCCTGCGCGACGCCTTTGCCGAACTGAGCAAGGAGGGCGTGCAGGTGCTCGGCGTCTCCTTCGACAAGCCCGAGGCCCAGAAGGGCTTCAAGGACAAGTTCAGCCTGCCCTATGACCTGATCGCCGATCCGGAGGGAAAAATCGTCGCCGCCTTCAAGGTCGAGAAGATGCTCAAGGGCATCCTCTCCCTGGCCAAGCGCAGCTGCTTCCTGGTGAAGGACGGCAAGGTGGTCTGGCAGGACTACCAGGCCAGCACCGACCAGCAGGCGGCCGACATCAAGCGCGTTCTGGCCGGCTTGAAATGAACCTCAGGCTCACGGACCATCCTTGAGAACCACGCGCCCGGAGAGCCTGGGTGCGTTTGTCTGGCTGGATGTCGGGAACAGGAAGAAGCCCCGTGCCTCCATGACACCCATTTCTTGAGAGAGCTGAGCCTGCCAGGTGGTCTTGCGCGGCGGTGTCGTCTGCAGGGTGAACTCTCCGGCCACCGCGCCCGTCTTGACATCAAACTTGGTGATCTTGACGAGGTTGGGATTGACGGTGCTGTCCTTGGAAACGACCGCCGTGTTGGTGGTTCCTGTGGCGCTGGGATTGGCGATGCTGACGGAAACATCAAACTCCATCGCTTCATCATCCAGCCCCCCGGCCCTGAATTCGAGCAGGGCGTTGTCCGGCCCGGTGCCGCTGCCGAGGATGATGTCACCTGGCGCGGGCGCACCATAACCGCCTCCTTCCACACTGAGCGGGAGCGGGCCGATCCCGCCCCGGTAGACGGCATCCTTGGAAGTCGCCCCCTGGGGCGGCTTGAACCATTGCAGGTCACCGCTGACGTCATTGTCCGCCGGGACGGCCCCGGTGGACACATTCAGGACGCCTGCCAGCGACCCTCCGGCGGAATACAGGGACTGATAGACCAGGATGTCCCCGCCCTGGCTGACAAAGGTGCCGGTGGTGAAGGTGCTGCCGTCCGCAAGCCGTCCACCGACACTGAGGCCGCCATTGGCTTCAGCCACGGTGAAGGAGCCGAAGCCGCTGCCCTGCGGCAGGACGGTGTCTGCATCCTGCTGCAGGATGCTGAAGGTGTGCAGGCCCTTGAAATCCGAGGCCTTGTCATCCTTGGTCCATGGATTGCGCCAGAGGGTCGCGGTGGTCTGTTCGACACCCTGCACGACCTCCCCTGCGGCTGAGCTGCCAGATCCGCTGAAGGTCAGGTTCAGCGCCTGCGGAGGCCGGTTTTTGGCGGTTAGCGGAATGGTGCAGAGCGGATTGTCCGGGCTGCTGACGTCGGCGTTGAGGCTTGTGGTGAAGGTCTGCGTGCTGGTGCCGGTGATGATTTTTCCGGTGACCGACCCGGTGCCCGCCACCGTCAGCTCCAGGCGCGAACCCAGGTTGTTGTTGATGAGCGGGTGAGGGCTCACCAGGCCATGGAAGACACCGGCGATGCCAGGCGGCAGCTCGTCCACCGGAATGTCGAACTCCAGGACATCATCCGCCGCACCGGCGGCATTCTTCGCGCTGATCTGCACCGTGTAAGTCCTGCCACCTTTGAGCGGCTTGCCGCTGATCAGACCGGTGCTGCCATTGATGGTTAGGCCGGGCGGAAGGTTCTTGACGGAGAAGGTCACCGGCAGGTTGACGACCGGGATCAGCAGCTGGTAGCTGCCGCTGACAATGGCGGGCTCGATCATGGCCGGCACGGAGATGGAGGGCTTCAGGACCCCCGCCTGGGTGACGGTGTGCTGCCTGCCCCCGATCTTCACGACGGCGGTGCGTGGCTTCAAAGAGGTGTTGGGCAGCACGGTCAGCGTGACGGTGCCGTCCCCCGTGCCCGTCGCAGGTTCCGCGCTGATCCAAGGCGGCGTCACCACCGACCAGAGGCCGTCGGAGCTCACCTCGACATCATAACCGCCCCCCTTCGAGACCAGGTCATCCTTCTCGTTGAGGTCGAGCATGAGCGTTCCCGGTTCGACGGTCGCGGTCCCTTCGGTCACGCCGCCAAAGCCGTCCTTGATGTTGTAGAAGAAGGTCACCGGCTGGGTGAAGGAAGCGGGCGTCGTCACCACGAGATGACCGCCGTTGTTCTTGAACTTGAGGCCGGGCGCAAGGGGTTTCACGGAAGTGATGGTCAGGATGTCGCCGTCGGGATCATCATCGTTGCCGAGCACGTCCAGCACGACGGTGCTCTCCGGCAGGACGGTGAAGCTGTCGTCCTCGGTGACCGGCGGCCGGTTGGCCGTGGTGAAGGACAGGGGGGCGCTCCCGGCCGTGCCCTGCACGCTGGCGGCCCTGACCCGGTAATGATACTTCGTGTGCGGCGCAAGGCCGGTGAGAAGCACGCTCACAGGCTTTGCCCCCGTGTCGCTGACTTCGCCCGGATCGGCGGCCAGGGTGGTTCCAAAGGCCGTCGTGGTTCCATAGTCAAAAAAGACATCCCGGGGGAACCCCCTGGCATCCACAGTGCCCTGAAGCGCGGCCTCCTCATGGTTGATGCCCGTGGCAGGGAGGGCTTTGACGAGCGGCGGCAGGGGGGTGCCGAGAATGCCAAACACGCGGAAGTTGTCCGCATAGATGTCGTGCGCGGCGGTCACCTGCGTCATTTCGGAATAACCGGCGATGAAGACACTGAACTTGCCGCTGCCCTTCATGCCCCAGCCCTCGGTGGCGGGACGAAAGGTCTTGATGACCGTCCAGGAATAACCATTCAGGGGACCGTCCGGATCAAAGGCGGCGGTCAGGGTCCCGGCGGCGGCATCCCAGGCGACACGCACCGCAGCATGGCTGGAAGCCGCCGGCGAATATGTTTCCGTGCCGTCGTCGTTGACATCAACGTTGCCCAGGAAATGAAAACGCTGGGGCTCGCCTGGATTCCGGAAGTTCTCCAGGGTGGCGGAGAACGTGTCCAGCGGGTCGGCGCCGTTCAGCACCAGGACGCCCATGCCGGCGGCCGTGTGGCCGTTGGCGAGCGGCATCCATGGCACATGCACATCGGCCTGGACCATCCAGCTGGCGGCAAAGGGGGCCGCCACCAGCCAGGGCCAGGCCATGACATCATCCTCAGCCGTGCCGGAACTGGTGAAACGCAGCACGCCGTCCGCCTGGGTGAGCTGGCCGCTGCCCCGCTTCACATCCTTGCCCCAGATGAGCGTGTTCTTGGAAACGCCCGAAAAATCATCCTGCCCTGAGGGAACTCCCGTCAATCCCGAAGGCTGTGCGCTTGCGGCCTCGAAGTTGTCGGCAAAGGCATCCCCTGAGGCCACCACGATTCCCGACGCTTCACCGACCACCGAGATGTCGAATCGTGAAGCCTCGTCCAGGCCCCAGTCCGCACCGGCAGGCCCCAGGTCCAGGCTTCCGAACTCCGTCCAGACATGCCCGCCGACGATGCCGTTTTCATCATGATGAAAACGCAGGATCCTTGTCCCCGGGTCATAGGTGATGCGCAGCGAACCTGCCTGGCTGGCGGTGCCAAAGGTCCCGGAGGCGCCCATGGGCGCCTCATCCTGCCACCGGAACCGTCGGCCCTGGGTGCCGCCGACATTGCCGGTTTCAAGCCACACCGTGGTGCTGAAGGCTTCATGCTCCACCTGCAGCCCGATGCCGGCACCGTCGCCGTCCATCGGCGCGGACAAGGCCCCCAGACTGACGTCAAGGACCGCCTCCCAGGCTTCGGCCGCGCTCCCGCTGTTGAAGGACCAGGGCCTCATGGCGGAACCGCCCATCGCATCACCGGAAGTGAACTCCAGCCTGCCGTTTTTCTCATCAAACAGCCCGCCTCCCTCGACCTCGTCCTGCCCCCAGCGCGATTCGTCCTTGAGGTTGTCGTTGTAATTGTCCCCGCCTGCAAGGTTGGACGGGACATGTTCCGTGACCTGGAAGTTGTCCGCATGCAGGTTTCTGGCAGCCGCCACGACCGTGGTTTCGGAATAGCCGCCGACCAGGATCTGAAAGGTGTCACCGCTGCTCATGCCCCAGCCTTCCACCCCGGGCCTGAACGAATGGATGGCCGTCCAGGAGTAACCATTGACCGGACCGTCGGCGTCATACTCGCCGGTCAGGGTTCCCGTGGCGGCGTTCCAGGAGATGCGCACCGCCGCCGTTGTTGAGGAGGCGTCGACAAAAATCTCCGGCCCATCATCATCGACATCGGCCCCGCACAGGAAATGATACCTCTGGCCCTCTCCAGGATTGCGGAAGTTCTCCAGGGCGACGTCAAAGGAGTCGGTGGCATCCGCAGGGTTGCGGACCAGAAGGCCCATGCCTGCGGCGGTATGGCCGTCCGCCAGCGCGATGTAGGGCACGTGCACGTCGGCCTGCACGCTCCAGCTGCTGTCAAACGGCGCCGCTTCAAGCCAGGACCAGGCCATGTAGTCGTCATTGCTCGCACCGAGGCTCGTGTATCGCAGCACGCCGCCGGCCTGGGTCAGGGTTCCCGAGCCTGACGCGACATCGTCCCCCCATTTGGCGGGGTCCTTGGCCGGGCCTGAGAAGCTGTCGCTGCCGGCGAACTGGGCCCCTGAGGGTCCGATGCCCGAGAGCAGCATGATGGCAAGAAGGATTGTTTTCATGGCTGGAAGGCATCGTTTCATGAAGGCTTGCCAGAAAGAAGCATTTTTTGTTATTACGCCTCAGAAGTTGGCCTTTACATGATCCCCGCCCCCGGCCGCGCGCGTTTGATTCCTTTGCTTGCCGCCTGCGGGCTTGCCTGTCAGGTTCACGCCAGCCCCCGTCATGATCTTCTCCCTCACCTCGCGCATCCTCCGCACGGTCGATCCCCTCTGCCTCGCCAGGATCGGCTGGAACTTCGGCTACAAGGGCGCGCGCTCGGTCATGCTGTTCAAGAAGCGCATGGAGCAGGGGCAGTTCTTCCCGCCCTTCCTCTACATCTCCATCCTGAACTCCTGCAACCTGCGCTGCCAGGGCTGCTGGGTGGACGTCGACAGGCCGCGTGAGGCGATCTCGCTCGACGAGCTCAACAAGATCATCAACGACGCCAAGGCGCACGGGAACGCCTTCTTCGGCCTGCTCGGGGGCGAGCCCTTCATGCACCCGGAGCTGCTGGACCTGCTGGCCGCGCACCCGGACTGCTACTTCCAGATCTTCACCAACGGCCAGCTGATCACGCCGAAGGTCGCCGAGGGCCTGCGCAGGCTGGGCAACGCCACGCCGCTCGTCTCCGTCGAGGGCAACAGCACCGTCAGCGACGAGCGCCGGGGCAACAAGGACGTGCTCAACCGCACCCTGCGCGGCCTGCGCAACTGCCTCGAGGCAAGGCTGCTCACCGGCGTGGCGACCAGCCTCTGCCAGACCAATATTGACGACCTTCTCAACCGCGAATGGCTTCAGAAGCTCATCGACATGGGCGTGCACTACACCTGGTACCACACCTACCGGCCCGTCGGGCCGAAGATCAACGAGCAGCTCGCCCTCAGCCCGGAGCAGATCACCCGGGTGCGGCGCTTCGTCACGGAGATGCGCGCCGAGATGCCCATCGCCATCGTCGACGCCTACTACGACCACAACGGCCGGGCCCTCTGCCCCATGGCCACCGGCATCAGCCATCACATCGGGCCCACCGGCGGCCTGGAGCCCTGCCCGATCATCCAGTTCGCCAGGGAGAACGTCCGCACCCAGCGCGACCTGTTTGACGTCTTCACGCAGTCGGAGTTTCTCAAGGACTTCCGCGAGACGGCGGCAAAGCACACCCGAGGCTGCATCGTCCTGGAGCGGCCTGACCTGGTGAAGCAGCTGGCTCAGAAGCACGGCGCCAAGGACACCACCCTGCGCCAGACCGCCATGGCCGAGGTCGAGGCGATGAAGCCGCGCACCAGCCAGTGGCGGGAGGAGGAGGAAATCCCCGAGAAGCACTGGATGTACAAGATCGCCAAACGCTTCTTCTACCACGACTTCGGCGTCTATCAGCAGCTTGACCCCAAGGCCCGCAGCCCTGAAGTCTGACGGACGCTCAGAACTCCCCGCTTGCCAAAACCCGGATGTGTGGAATTCTCCCAGCCGGTTTTTCCGGCTTCCACCCCCCTAGGGGCCGATGTTTGCCTTGCAGCCCGCCACGGTTTGGCGGTTTCCCGTCCCGCTCCATGAGCGCGACGCTTTGACGGCGGACGGGTCGCCCATTTCACGGAGCCTTACCGCCGGTTTAGACAAGGACACGACATGGAAAAGACATTCGCAGATCTCGGCCTCGCGCCGGAACTCCTCCAGGCCGTTCAGGCCCAGGGCTTTGAACAGCCATCCCCCATCCAGGCCGAGGCCATCCCGGTCGCCCTCACCGGCCGTGACGTGGTCGGTCAGAGCCAGACCGGCTCCGGCAAGACCCTCGCCTTCGGCCTGCCCTGCATCCAGCTCACTGACGCCGCCCAGCGCGGCACCCAGGCGCTGATCCTCTGCCCCACCCGTGAGCTCGCCCAGCAGGTCTGCGCCGAGCTGCACAAGGTGACCAGCTTCAAGGAAGGCCTGCGCGCCACGCCGATCTACGGCGGCGCCTCCTACGACCGCCAGATCCGCGCCCTGCAGAGCGGCTCCCAGATCGTCGTCGGCACGCCGGGCCGCATCCTCGACTTCGTGGACCGCGGCATCCTGCGCCTCGATGACATCAGGACCCTCGTCTTTGACGAGGCTGACGAAATGCTCGACATGGGCTTCGCCGAGGACATCGAAAAGCTCATGGAGGCCCTTCCGGAGAAGCGCCAGACCATCTTCTTCTCCGCCACCTTCGACCCGCGCATCCGTCGTCTCATTGATCGTTATACCCGTGATGCCGCGACGATCACCATCGAGCAGAAGGCGCTGACCGTGCCGACCATCGAGCAGCGCTACTACGAGGTGCAGGGCCGCAGCAAGACCGAGGTGCTCTGCCGCGTGCTCGACATCGAGGACCCGCGCCTCAGCATCATCTTCGCCAACACCAAGAAGGCCGTGGACGACGTCACCGACGCCCTCATCGGCCGTGGTTATGCCGCCGACCGCCTGCATGGCGACCTCAACCAGATGATGCGCGAGCGTGTCATGCGCAACTTCCGCAACGGCACCATCGAGGTGCTTGTCGCCACCGACGTGGCCGCGCGCGGCCTCGACGTGAACGACGTGGACCTGATCGTGAACTACGAGCTGCCCTACGACACCGAGGACTACGTGCACCGCATCGGCCGCACCGGCCGAGCCGGGCGCAAGGGCACGGCGGTCAGCCTGGTCGCCGGCCGTGAGATCTACCTCATGCAGCGCATCCAGCGCTTCACGAACGCAAAGGTGGACCGCGCCAAGGTCCCCTCGCAGGAGGAGGTCGAGACCAAGCTGGTGGACCAGAGCTTTGAGAAGCTGAAGGCCACGCTTGAATCCGGCGAGTATTCCAAGCACGAGCACACCACCCAGCGGCTGCTCGACGCCGGCTTCACCCCCACGGATGTCATGAGCGCCCTGCTCGATTTGTGGATGAAGGAAGGCTCGCGCGAGGGCGAGGAGATCCACGAGGACCGCGCCCCTGTGAAGAAGGAGCGCCCGCAGAAGGAGTTCGTGCCGCGTGAACGCCCCGAAGGAGCGCCCCAGGGCGCTGGAGAGGGTGGTGAAGGCCGTCCGCAGCGCCCGGCGGGCCCCAGGCCCCCGGCGGCTGGCATGAAGCGCCTGTTCATCAACATCGGCGGCATGGACAACGCCCGCCCAGGTGACATCGCCGGCATCATCTACAACACCTGCCAGATCCCGGCGGGCACCATCGGCACCATCGACGTGCTGCCGAAGTGCAGCTTTGTCGAGGTTCCCGAGGAGCTTGCCCCTGCCGTGCTGACCAGCATCGAAGGCGCGACCTTCCGCGGTCGTGACGTGCGCATGGACAACGCCGACCGTGAGGGTGGCGGAGGTGGTGGCGGCGATTTCCGCCCGCGTCCTCCGCGTCGTGACTTCGACGGACCTCCGCGCGGCGAAGGCGGCTACGGCGGCAAGCCCCGCTTTGGCGGCGACGGTTATGGCGGCAAGCCAGGCTACAAGGGCGGCGGCGGCTTCAAGAAGCCCTTCGGCGGCCCACGCCGTGACTTCGACGACCGCGGCGGTGGCGGCGGCTACGGCGGCGGAGGGGGTGGCGGCGGTCGTCGCTTTGGCGGCGGCGGTGGCGGCTTCAAGCCTCGTCGCTGGGATAATGACGGCTGATTTGCATCACCAGTTCGGAGAAAAACTCCCCAAACTGCGGCTGCGTTCAGTTCCACCAGGTTTTGACATGCCTGTGCATTGGATGCAGCCGCTCTTCTTGCATCCTGCCTTCACCGAAGAACAAAGTGATGATCGTCATTTCTCCCACGTCCAACTGGCTTCGGCAAACCTTGAACCAGTGCCAGCTTTCCGTTGAGGCAGCCAGCCCTTATGTCGGCGGCTATCTGGCTGATATGCTGGGTGATCTTGACTCATCTGTGCGGATTACCTTACTGACCCGCACGCTAATGACGGACTTCGCAAGCGGAGCCTCGGACCTGGATGCCGTGATTGCAATTGCAAGAAAAGCAGGGGGTGTGCTTAGCCTTGGCGCACTTCATGCAAAGGTGTACGTGGTGGACAGGAAGATCGCACTGGTAACCTCCGCAAATGGAACATACTCAGGGTTGAGGCAGAACAGGGAATGCGGACTGCTAACCAACAATCCGTCAGAGATCGGCGCCTTGAGCGAGCATATCCAAAAAGGCTTCGGCTCTTCACCCGTGCCTCAGCGCTGGCAGGTGCCGGATTTGGAGGCCTTGAGGCCGGGGGTCGAGAGCCTGAAGCGGCTCTTGCCCAAGTTGAAGGGAATGGCCGCCGCTTCTGAACAACCGCCCAAGCTTGAACTGAATCGCAGGGAACTCGCCGCCATAACAACCTCGCTGCCAGGCTGGCTGGGACTTGCCTGGCAAGGAATCTCCACCATCCAAGCAACTCATTTCACCATGGAGGAAGCGACTCTTTCCTGTGCATCGCTGATCCGGGAAACATATCCCTCCAACCAGCATCCACGCGCCAAACTTCGTCAGCAGATGCAACGGCTCCGAGACCTCGGTCTGGTCAACTTTCTTGGCAAAGGCAGTTATGAGCTGATGATCAGGGCTAGATAGCGCAGATTTCCAAGGCCATCATCTGGCAAAAGCACTGACGGTTTTCAGGATCAAATGTCCCGCTTTTGCCACCCCGGACGCATTTCACATAGAGATTGTCGTGGCGGTGGCGGCGGGCTTTCCGTTATGGATGGTGCATGAAGACCGCCAGCCACAACCGCCTTGCCCTTGTCCAGGCGACCGTCGACGTGGCTGCGGCGGCGCTCGACGGACGCCTTGTGCGCGAAACCCTTTCCCGGCAGAATGCCGGTCCCTTCACCGAATCATGAACCTCACACGTCTCGAAAACAAAGTCATCATCGTCACCGGAAGCTGCACGGGCATCGGCAAGGCCATCGCCAGGCGCTGCGTCGCCGAAGGCGCCAGGGTCGTCATCCACGGCCTGGAGGCGGACCTTGCAGCGGAGGTCGTCGCGGAGCTTGGCGACGGCAGGGCGGCGGCGCATGTCGAGGATCTCACGAAGGAAGGCTGCGCCTCCGCGCTGGTGAAGCTGGCCGTCGGCAGCTTCGGCCGCCTGGACGCCATCGTGAACAATGCGGCGATGGTGCAGCAGGGCAACATTCACAACACCGACCTGGCGTTCTTCCGGAAGATGCTGGAGGTGAACACGCTGGCGCCTTTCGCCCTCATCCAGGCGGCGCTGCCCGAGCTGCGGAAGGTGCGCGGCAGCGTGCTGAACATCGGCAGCGTGAACGCCTACAGCGGCGAGCCTAACCTGATGCCCTACAGCGTTTCCAAGGGGGCGCTGATGACGCTGACCAGAAACCTGGGCGACACCCTGATGCGCGAGGACGGCGTGCGGGTGAACCAGGTCAACCCCGGCTGGGTGCTCACGGAGAACGAGGCGAAACGCAAGCGTGAGCACGGGCTGCCGGAGGACTGGTATGCGGATCTGCCGAAGGTGTACGCCCCGGCCGGCCGCATCCTCTGGCCCGAGGAGATCGCCGCAGCGGCGGTCTACTGGCTGGCGGATGAAAGCGGCCCGATCAGCGGTCAGGTGGTGGACCTGGAACAGCATCCCTTCATCGGACGCAATCCGCCCAAGGACAGCACGACGATCCCCGCCCGGTAGGTCCTGCATCAAAGGCCTGTTATTTTTTGCCCTGCCGCCCGTTCTGAGATAGCGGTTGCCTCTGTTCATGTCATCCAAGTCCACTACGATCCTGATTGCCGATGATCACGCCGTGGTCCGCCGCGGTTTCAGCATGATCCTTGCCGCCCAGTGGGACATGCAGGTGCTGGCCGAGGTTTCCAACGGGCGCGAGGCGGTGGACAAGGCGGAGGAGCTGCAGCCGGATGTGGTGGTCATGGACGTGACCATGCCCGAGCTGAACGGCATCGAGGCCACGAGACGGCTGCTGAAGGTCTCGCCCAAATCCCGGGTGCTGGCGCTTTCGATGCACAAGGACTCCGTCTATGTGCGCGAGATCCTCAGGGCCGGCGCCAAGGGCTACCTGCTGAAGGACAGCAGCGAGACGGAGTTTCTCAAGGCGGTGAGGGCGGTGTCCGTCGGCCAGGGCTACCTCAGTCCGGAGGTGGCGGACGCGGTGCTGGACGACTACCGCAAGCATGTCACCAACCCGATCGACCTGCTTTCCACGCGTGAACGCGAGGTCCTGCAGATGATCGCCGAGAGCAAGACCAACAAGGACATCGCCAACGCCCTCAACCTCAGCGTCTACACCGTCGAGGCGCATCGCGGGCGCATCATGGAGAAGCTGAACATGCACAGCATCGGCGAACTGGTCCGTTTTGCGGTGCGCAACGGCCTCATCGACTGACGGAGACGCTGCATCATGATCTTCAGGTTTTCACCCTTTGCGCGTCGCATCACCGACCGCACGGTGCTGTGGGGCGTGGTGCCCGGGTTTGTGCTGGTCATGGTGCTGCTGGGCATGGCGGGGCTCGTGGCCGTGCGCGACAGCCGTGAGATCCGTCTCAGTGCGACGAGCCTGGTGAAGGACCAGCTTTTGATCGCACGACTGCTGCATGAGGTGCAGGCCGAGGAGGATGCGCTGGCGCTGGCCCTGCACCGGCTGACGACGGAAGGCAGCGCCCAGGAGCGGATGAAGCGGGTCGGGGAGCTGAAGGAGGCGGACAAGACGGTGGCGCGCCTGGCCAGGCAGGCGATGAAAACGCCCACTGCAGCGCAATGGCGGCTGCTGGCCCAGGCCACGCAGGAGTTTTCCAGGGAGGCGGAAAAGGCCTTCGCCCAAACCCGGGCGGTCCCCCCGGATGTGATGGAAAGCCTGTTCACCAGCCACGAGAAGGTCGTGAAGCTGATCCATGAGCTGATCCTTCAGAGCAGCCGCCACCTGATCGAGGTGGATGAAAGGATGAGCCTGCAGCTGAAGGAGCTCGCCGACGAGTCCGCGATGCTGCTCAGCTCCTGCTTCCTGCTCGCGGCGCTGTGTGCCGCCGGCACCGTCGTCTATGTGCGTCACAGCGTCCGGCGCATCGAGTGGCAGACGGACGAGCTGGACCGCGTCTCCTGGCACATGCTGCAGACGCAGGAGGAGACGGCGCGGCGCTTTTCCCACGAGCTGCATGATGAGCTGGGCCAGTCACTGGCGGCACTGCGTGCTCATCTGACGTCGATGACAGCCGCCGACCTTGAGGAGCGTCGTGCCGATGGCGTGCAGCTCGTGGACGAGGCCATCGCGAACGTCCGCGAGCTTTCCCAGCTGCTGCGTCCCGTGATTCTTGACGACTTCGGCCTGGATGCCGGCCTGCGCTGGCTGACTGAGAAGTTCGCCCAGAGAACCCGCATCATGGTGAACTGCGAATCCAATCTGGAAGTGAGGCTGCAGAGCGACACGGAGACGCACCTGTTCAGGATCGCTCAGGAGGCGCTCACAAACATCGCCCGTCATTCCAGGGCGACCACGGTCGACATTCAGATGACGGTTGAGGGGGCGATGGTGCGGCTGACGATCACGGACAATGGCTGCGGCCTGGATGCCGGCAGCCAGGAGTCCAGGCACAGCCTCGGCTTGATCGGCATGAGGGCCAGGGCCAGGCAGTGCGAAGGCAGGTTCCAGCTGCATTCAGTGGATCCTCATGGGCTGCGCATCGTGGTGGAGGTGCCGTTGAAGCTCGCCAAGGAGACAACATGAATGAAAAAACGGGTGCGGACAGAATCCACACCCGTTCGCTTCAGGGTTGGGGGGGATCGTTGGGGGGTCAGGGCTTGCCTCCGAAAGGCCAGGCGGAAAGGAGCCAGATGCAGGGAGTGTGGTTGGCCTCCCACTTGTCTCCGCCACGCCGCTGGACGGTCTGCTCCATGAAGCCGATCTCCAGCCGTGTCGTCGGGGTGAGCTTGCGGCCGATGCCGAGGAAGGCGCGGTTCTGGTCGAAGTGGTTCTTGTCGATGTTGCCTCCAAAGTTCAGGAACACCTCGTTCCAGAGCGCGAGATAGGTCTTCTTGTCTGAGCTGAGGGGGAGCGAGGTGCGCAGCATGTAGCGGAAGCGGTTTTCACCACGCCAGTTGGTGGTGCGTCCGGCCTTGTCCTGCTCCTCGATCCAGCGCTGTTCGAGCCGGAGGCGGTGCTGCCACTCCAGGCCTAGAAACTCCATCTTCCAGCTCAGCTGCTCCCAGATGCGATGCTCGTCGAACTCATGGGCGACAGGCAGCTCCCCATAGGGGTGGGTCTTGATGTACCCATAGCCGGCGCTCACGGTGACGCCGGGGCTGAGAGTGTAGTTGATGCCAGGCCTGATGAGGAGCTGCTGCCATTCGTCCCCCCAGTCCTCGCGGCGGTTCTGCACCTCCAGGTGCACGCCCCAGGGGCTGTTGGGAAGAGGATGATCACCCACGTAGTTCCACCAGAAGTTGTAGTTGTCCGCATGCTGGTCGGCGGCGTTTGCGGCGCCGACCAGCATGATGACGTGGGCGAGGAAAAGGAAACGCTTCATGGTTGGGGTAAATCGGTGATGAACCGGCGCACAGGGATGTCAAGCGGACTGCTGGCGGTAGACGCGGGCCGCCTGGGGATGCTCGGAGACCGGAAGGTGGTCTTCGAGGCCCTCGATGATCAACTCGCGGTTCTCGAGCCTCCAATCCTGGGCCATCTCCTCGAGCTTCTTCATCACGCTGTGATCGACGAGGTAGGTCCTGGAGAGGTCCAGCTTGACCATTCTGTGCTCGCTGAGGAGCAGCAGGCGCTTGCGCAAAGGCAGCCAGTTGCTGAATACGGCGGCCTTTTCCACGATGACGACAGGATGGCCCAGGGCTTCGTCATGATGGACCCGGGCATGGGGGACGAACAAGTTGCCAAGGGAGGTGCCGGCGGTGAGATGCATGACCAGCTTCACCAGGATGCCGATGGCGATGCCGACAAGAAGGTCGGTGGCCAGCGTGGCGATCATCGTGACCAGGAAGATGACAAGCTGCCCCCTGCCGACATGCAGCATGTGGCGGAACTCCTTGGGCGAGGCGAGGTTGTAGCCGGTGAAGACGAGCATTCCCGCAAGTGCGGCGAGGGGGATGTGGTTGAGCAGTGCAGGCACGCTGGCCACCAGCAACAGGAGGAAGGCGCCGTGCCAGAAGTTGGCCCAGCGGGTGCGGGCTCCGTTGTTGCGGTTGGCGGAGGAGCGCACGATCTCGGAGATCATCGGCAGGCCGCCGATGAGGGAGACGAGGGTGTTGGCCACGCCGACGGCGAGCAGGTCGCGGTTCAGGTTGGTGCGGCGCTGCCAGGGGTCGAGGAGGTCGACGGCCTTCGCGCTGAGCATGGACTCCAGGCTGCCGACGAGGCAGAACATGATGATCCATTTGATGCTGGTGCCGGAGGTTATGGAGGAGAAGTCCGGATGGGTGATGCCGTCCAGGATGTTCAGCGGCAGGCTCACCAGCTTGTCAGGACCGATTTCATAGCTGTGGCCGTGGAACTGGTACATGTGCTTATGACCGATATCAAAGTAGAAGGACAGCGGCACCGCCACGAGCAGCACCAGGAGAGGCCCCGGCATGGCCTGGACGACCTTGTTCCTGACGAACAGCCTGCTGAACAGCAGGACCAGCGCGATGCCGCCGATGAGCGCGATCTCAGGGTTCATGTGAGCGATGCTATCCGGAATCTCGGCAAGCAGCTCCAACGGCTCCTTGGCATGGGCGGCGACTCCGAGCGCGACATGGATCTGCTTGGAGATGATGATGACACCGATGGCGGCCAGCATTCCATGCACGGCGGCGACGGGGAAGAACTCGCCCAGGGTGCCGAGCTTCAGCGCACCAAACAAAATCTGCAGGCATCCGGAAACCGCGCCGACGGCCAGGGCCCTTTCATAGCCGAGGTCGTTCACGGTGCCGAGCACGATGGCGATCATGCCGGCGGCCGGGCCCTTGATCGTCAGCTCGGAGTTGCTCAGAAAAGGAGTAAGCAGGCCGCCCACCACGGCGGTGAAGATACCCGCGATGGCGGGGCAGCCGCTGGCCTTGGCAATCCCAAGGCAGAGGGGGAGCGCGATGAGGAAGACGAGGAACCCGGACAGCATGTCCTTGCTGAAGTGCTGCCTGAAGCCGGGGAGGTTGCCGACCGGCTTGGGGCCGGAGGCCGGAACGATGGGGGGTGTGGGTGCGGACATAGTTCTGGTGGTCAGCAGCATTGACGCATGTTGTGTTCCAGAAAAACATCCCCCCCGCAGGGTATTCTGCCTCCCTACCGGGGGGTTGTCCGAAAGCTGGAACAACGGGCGGCAGGCCGCCGAAACCTGTTCAAATGAAAGGCTGGTTAGGGCCGCCTGATGTTCCGCCTGGGCGCCAACCCTTTGGGAAGGCGGCGAATACCCCCCAAGGAGGGGATGGTTTTCCGGCGGCTTTGGGGCCAGATTGGAAATGTCTTCCATGAGCACGCATGCGCACCCCCCCTCCTGTGGCTGCCAGGGTCATGACCCTGGACCGGCTTCCACAGCCACCCACGAGCATCTGCGCCATGCCCTGGAGCATGCCAGCCATTACCTTCCAGCCCAGGGGCCCATCGGGGTTTTCGTGCATCACAACACCCTTCATGCCTTCCAGCACAAGCGCTTTGAAGATGCCGTGGTCGAGGCCTCCAGGATTTTCAAGACGGAACCCTATCTCTCCGAACAGGCCTACCAGGAGGAACGCCGTCGCGGACGCATCCTTGATGCTGACATCGACGCCGTGCTCGCCTCCGAGGAGGATGCTGAAATCCTTCCAGGAAGACTGACCCGCCGCCAGCTCCGCCGCGCTCTTCTGATTCCTGGTGTTCGCCGGGTAAACGGACGTAACATTGCCTGGGAGGTTGAAGAGGGTGACCTGCTGACCTCCTTCCGCAAGGACCTCGATGCAACGGCTGCGCGCGCCCTGGCCTCCGACAGCCCGGCCGAACTCTGGAAGGTCTGCACCACGCGGCTTCAGCCCGAACCACCACCGCCTCCAGCAAGGCCCTTGCGTCCCCGCGAAGCCATGCTCGCCCTGCGTTCGGTGGATCTTGATGGTGTGGTCAATGCGCCAATGATCCGCCTAGTGGGAGCCTATCTCGACCAGGGCATCGCCTACTGGCCGATGCCCCTGCGCGAACTCGGACTGCTCAAGGCCTCGCGCAGGATCATGTCGCAGTCGGTCTCAATCTACCGCGCCCACCTTTCGAAAATCGGACAGGAGCTGCGTGACCAGGAAGCCCGTGACCTTGGGGCTGAGGACACTGTGGTCCTCATGCTGGAACGCCTCGGCGTGCCGGAGGAAGAATGGGAGGCCTATCTGGCGGCGGAACTGCTCGGGCTGCCCGGCTGGGCGGGACTGGTGCACTGCCTGGAAAAGGACCCCGCCCTTGCCCCGCATGACCGCGTCCGCTGCTCACTGATGGAATATATGGCCCTGCGCCTGACCTACACTGCCGTGGCCGTGGAGGACATCCTGGGCGATGCCAGAGCCTGGAGGTCCATCACTCCCAATGCCAGGCCGCATGATCCACTGACTCATCAGGCGCGCCTTTTTGACGCCGCCCAGCTTCTGGGCCTGAGCAGCACCACGCTGAAGGAACTGCCGCTGAGCCAGTTTGAAGCACTGTGCCAGGAACTGGAGAAGTGCCATGAAGTCGAGCGCCGCCGCCTGCTCCACCAGGCCTACGAAAGGCGGCATGAGAGACAGATCCTCATCCCTCTTGCCAGGCATCTGGCAATGCCACGGATTGACCCCGGCACCGACCGCCTCGCCGCCCAGGCCATCTTCTGCATTGATGAACGTGAGGAGTCCCTGCGGCGTGCGATTGAGGAGGTGGATCCCTCCATCGAAACCTATGGCGCGGCCGGCTTCTTTGGCTGCGCCATTGATTACGCCGGGATCGACGATGCGGAGGGCGTCTCGCTGTGCCCCGTCGTGGTCAAGCCCGGTCACGAAGTGCGCGAAACACCCGTCGAGGACGAGTCCCACCTGCACCAGAAGCGTCAGTTCATGCGGCGACTCTGGGCGAGGGTCGTGCGCAACGGCAGCATCTCCACGCGCACCCTGGTCCGCGGCTCCCTCAGCACCGCCTTCCTGGGCTTCCTCAGCCTCTTCCCGATGGCTCTGCGCATCCTCACCCCGCTCGCTTATGCAAAGTTGATGCGCAGACTGAACGACATCTTCCTTCCTGAGCCGCGCACGGAGCTGACGTTCATGCGCGACAGCGACGAGTCGCGCAACGCCACCAGCGGTTTGATGCAGGGTTTCAGCGTGCAGGAGATGGCTGACCGCGTCTCCAGCGTTCTCGGTCCAGTGGGGATGCACAACGGTCATGCACGCCTCGTCGTGATTCTCGGCCATGGCAGCACGAGCCTGAACAACCCCTTTGTGTCCGCCTACTGCTGCGGTGCCTGCGGCGGCCGCTCTGGAGCTCCCAACGCACGCCTTTTTGCCCTGATGGCGAACCGACCAGCGGTACGTGAACGCCTTCGTCAGAAAGGCATCCTGATCCCTGAGGACACCTGGTTCCTCGGAGGCTACCACGACACCTGCAACGACAACATCGACCTCTACGACGTGGACCTCATGCCTCCGGGACATCAGGCCGATCTCGCCCATGTGAGGGAAAGCCTCGACAAGGCACGCGCACGCTCCGCCCACGAACGCACCCGGCGTTTTGAGCTCGCCGGAACCGGCCTTTCCGTGGAGGAGGGCCTGCGCCATGTGCAGGAACGCGCCGAGCACCTCGGCGAGCCCCGGCCTGAATATGGTCATTGCACAAACGCAGTGGCCGTTGTCGGCAGACGAGAAACGACACGTGGCCTGTTCCTGGATCGCCGGGCCTTCCTGGTCAGTTACGATGCCACCAAGGATCCCGAGGACAAGGCGCTCGCCGCCGTGCTTGGCGCCGTCATCCCCGTCTGTGGCGGCATCAGCCTCGAATACTACTTCTCCACGGTCGACAACGAAGGTTATGGCTGCGGCACCAAGCTGCCGCACAACATCACCGGCCTCGTCGGTGTGATGAACGGCTACCAGGGGGACATCCGCACCGGGCTGCCCCTGCAAACCGTCGAGATTCACGAACCCGTGAGAATCCTGTTCGTTGTCGAGACGACGCCCGAACGCGTGCTCGGCGTCATTCATGCCAACCCGCTGCTCAAGGAGTTTCTCGAAAACCGCTGGATCAGGCTGGCCGCGCTCGCGCCGGGCAGCGGTGTCATCCAGGTCTACCGCGGCGGCGGATGCTGGGAGCCACTCCAGGGCGACGAAGAACCTCTTCCCGTGGCCCCCAGCTCCCTGGCCTACTACTCCGGCAAGATGGAGCATCTCCCTGTGGCGAGGATTGACCCCTCCCTGACCAAGGCCGCCTGAAGCCACCACACCCTTCCCCGCGATGACACCTCAAATTCTTCTCACGACGCTGGTGGCGATCCCCGGCGCGCTCTTCCTGATGATCGGGCTCGCCTGGCTGGCCGGGGGCCACCTCTCTGAAAAGGCCATGGCCGGCGTTTCCAGGCTGGCCTACCTGGTGATGACCTTCTGCGTTGTCATGATCGGATGGAAGATGGGATCCGCCGGCCTGACCTCGGTCCATGTGAATCTGGGCAACTGGTTCACCGTGGCCGAATATGGGTTTCCTCTCTCACTGGTCGTCGACCGGCTGTCACTGCCCTTTGTCGCGATCACGGTCATCCTGGCTGGTATCGTCGGCTCCTTCTCGGTGCGTTACCTGCACCGCGACCCGGGCTTCCAGCGCTTCTTCCTGCTGCTGCATCTGTTCGCCTTCGGTGCGCTGATGGTGTTCACCGCGGACTCCCTGGACCTGCTGATCGGCGGCTGGGAGGTCGTCGGCATCACCTCGGTCCTGCTGATCGGCTTCTTCCAGTATCGCCGTGACCCGGTGCGGAACGCCCTGCGCGTCTTCGGCACCTACCGCGTCGCCGACCTGAACATCCTGGTCGCGGTGTTTCTGGCGCATCATTGGTGCGGCACCGCCTCCTGGGGCGGCATGTTCACCGGGGAGTGGCCCGGACACACCAACAACCTCGCCGGCACCGCCGCGACCTGGATCGCCGTGCTGCTGGTCTTCGCCGCCAGCGGCAAGTCCGCCCAGGGCCCCTTCTGCGGCTGGCTGGCCCGCGCCATGGAAGGACCGACGCCGTCCAGCGCCGTCTTCTACGGGGCCATCTCCGTCCATGCCGGCGCCTACCTGCTGCTGCGTGTCGAGCCGTTGATCCGCTCCTCGCCCCTCGCCACGGGCCTGGTCATTTTCATCGGCGTCACCACCGCCGTCCTCAGCACCATGATCCACCGCACCTGCGCCGACGCCAAGACCGGCCTGGCCTACGCCTCCCAGACCCAGCTCGGCATCATCTTCGTAGAGATCGGCCTCGGCTGGACCACGCTGGCCATCCTTCACATCATCGGCCATGCGATGGTGCGCACGATGCAGTTCCTGCGTTCGCCCTCGATGCTCAGTGACTACCATCGCGTCCATGCCGCCGCAGGCGGCCGGGTCGGAGCTACAGGGGAGCAGTATGACTCCCTCCTGTCGAAGCCGGTGCAGGTCATGCTTTACCGCATCGCCCTGGGACGCGGCTTTTATGATGCCATCGTGGACCGCTTCCTCATCGCCCCCACCAGGACGGTCGCAAGGGCGTTGTCCGTCTTTGAGCCGGAATGGGTGAAGGACAGGGCCTCCAACAGCAGGCAGCCCGCCGAGACGCCCGGCATGATCACCCAGATGATGACCCGGCCCGCCCCGAAATCCTGATTCCGAACGTCCATGACCCACCTTTCACTTCCCTGCATTTCGTTCGGCATCACGGCCCTGCTCGCCGGCTCCGCTGTAACCCTGGTCCGGCCCGCCGCCGGACGCAGGCCCGCCATCATCAGTGCCCTTGTCTCCCTCCTTGCCTTTGCCCTGGCCGCCCTGGAGGTGCATCACCAGCATGGCTCCCGGTTGCTGGACGCCTGGGTCCCCTGGTTGGAAGCCGACGCTCTCGATGCCGTGCCGATGGTCTTCTTTGCCTCACTCACCCTGGTGCTGATCACCCTCGCCCCCAGGCGTGATACCGGCGGAAGCGCCCTATCAGGAATGCTGCTGCTCGCCGCTGCCACGGAGATCGCCTACGCCGCCTCCAACCTCATCACGCTCGCCACTGGCTGGTGGCTGACCGCCGTGCCCTTTGCCTTCCGCTTCTTCGGCAATCCGCCGGCCCGGCGCGTGGTGTCCGTGTTCCTCATCGGCGGTGCCCTGGCGCTCACCGGGGCCATCGCTGCTCTTCATGCCACGGCCCTGACCGACTTCTCCCATGTCAGCCACCTCGCCATGTGGCTCATCGTGCTCGCGGTGGCCCTGCGGAAAGGGCTTTTCCCGCTGCATTCCTGGGTCGTCACCTCCTTTGAACACGGCCCGCTGCTGCCGACCGCGCTGCTTTTCAACGGCCACCTGGGGGCCCTGCTGATCGCCCGCTCCGAGGCGGTGACCCTTCCCCATTTCGCACATCAGGTGCTGGACATGCTGAGCATCGCCGCGCTGATCACCGCCCTCATCGCCAGCCTGCGCAGCTTTGCCGAAAAGAAACCCCGCCGCCTGCTCGCCTTCGTCTGCATCAGCCAGGCCAGTTTCATCCTTGCCGGACTGGCCACGGCAAACGCCGAGGGCATCACCGGCGCGCTCGTGCACTGGCTGGTCGTCACCGCAGCCTCCAGCGGCCTCATCGCCATTGTACGCATCCTCGAGGTCCGCGTGATGGACGTCACCAACCCCGAGTCCGACCTTGGCCTCGCGGTCAAGGCCCCCCGGCTGGCGACCTTCTTCCTGATCTGCGGCCTGGCCCTCATCGGCCTTCCCGGAACCCTGGGCTACTGCGCCGAAGACCTGCTCTTCCACGGCGCCCTGGCCAGCCATCCCTTCCTCGGAGTCGCCCTCCTGGTGGCAACAGCCTTCAACGCCATCAACCTCATCCGCCTCTACAGTCTGCTCTTCCTCGGTGTCCTGCCCAAGCATGTCATCGACATCCCAGACGCGCTGCCGCGCGAGCGCTGGCCGCTGACAGCCTGCGTGGTCTTCCTGGTGCTCGGCGGCATCCTGCCGGGCAGGGTGATCCCCTGGCGGGACGCCGCCGCCCACGAGATCGAGACCGCCATCGGCTTGAAAAAGCACGGCGGTCATCACTGAGCCCCGGCCTGGCCTGCCTCAGGCCAGGTTCATGGACGCTCGCCCTTGATCCCGGCCTCCAGCCCGCCATGACTAGCGCCCCTATGCGCATCCTTTCCGGCCTCCAACCCAGCGGACGTCTCCACATCGGCAACTACTTCGGCATGATGGAGTCGGCCCTGAAGCTGCAGCATGAAGGCGACGCCTACTACTTCATCGCCGACTACCACTCGCTGACCAGCGTCCATGACGGCAGGCTGCTGCGCGACCATGTCCGCAACCTCGCCATCGACTTCCTTGCCTGCGGCCTCGACCCCTCCAGGTGCGTCTTCTTCCGCCAAAGCGACATCCCGGAGCACACCGAACTGGCCTGGATCCTCAGCACGGTGACGCCCATGGGCCTGCTCGAGCGCTGCCACAGCTACAAGGACAAGGTGGCCCGCGGCATCCACGCCTCCCATGGCCTCTTCGCCTACCCCGTCCTCATGGCGGCGGACATCCTCATCTATGACAGCGACATCGTCCCCGTCGGCAGGGACCAGAAGCAGCATGTCGAGGTCACCCGCGACATCGCCATCAAGATGAACGAGGCCTTTGGCGAAGGCCTGCTCAAGCTGCCCCAGCCCCGCATCCGCGAGGAAACCGCCGTGGTGCCCGGCCTCGACGGCCAGAAGATGAGCAAAAGCTACGACAACACCATCCAGCTCTTCGAGGAGCTGCCAGCGCTGAAGAAGAAGATCATGAGCATCAAGACCGACTCCACCCCCGTGGAGGAGCCCAAGCCGGTCGAGGACAGCAGCATCCTGGCACTCTACAAGCTGGTCGCCGCTCCGGCCGATTACCAGGCCATGGTGGATGATTTCCAGCGCGGCGGCATCGGTTATGGCGAGTTCAAGAAACGCCTCCTGCAGGCGACCACGGACTACTTCGCCCCCTTCCGGGAAAAGCGTGCGGAGATCACGGCCAACCCAAAATTTGTCGACCAGGTCCTGGCGGAAGGTGCGGAAAAGGCGCGCGCGGTCGCCCGCAAAACCCTGGCCCGCGTCCGCGACGCCGTCGGGCTCGGTTGAACCGCGGGCATTCCTTCAGCCCGCCGTTGACAGGCCGCCGTGGTGTCCTGCATCTTTCCCCATGCAACCCGCGCACGCCTTTCTCCGCCTCTGCCTCATCCTGGGCGCCCTGTCGGCCTGCCACGCCGAACTCGTCACGGAGTCGCCCGTCATCGAGCTGAAGCCGAAGCCCGAGGACGAGGTGATCACCACCGACTTCGTGTTTCACAACAAGGGCGCCAGGCCTGTGCGGGTGCTGACAATCGACAGCGCCTGCAGCTGCCTCAGCGCCTCGCTCGACAAGGCCGTTTACATGCCTGGGGAAAAGGGCGTCGGGAAGGCGGAGTTCAAGATCTCCAGCTTCATCGGCCGTCATGAGAAGAGCGTGCATGTGCAGACGGATGACCCGGCCCAGCCGGAGTGGGTGATCAACTTCGCCATCGAGGTGCCGGAGGTGATCAAGATCGAGCCCAAGACCCTGCAATGGTGGCTGGGGGATGCGGCGGAAACCAAGGTGACCCGGGTGACGATGATGGGGAATGAGCCGATGAAGATCACCGGCATCACCTCCACCCGGGAGCGGGTGGAGTTTTCCTGGAAGGAGATCACGCCGGGCAGGGAGTATGAAGTGACCGTGAAGCCGAAGGACACGGCGGAGGTCATGCTGGGCGCGCTGAAGATCGAGACGGACAGCAAGATCCCCAAGTACCAGCGGCAGCTCGCCTTCTTCTCCGTTTATCGGAAACCGGCCGGCGGAGCAGAGAACCCATGAAGAAGCCCCTCATCCAGGCGCTGGTGATCACGCTGCTGGCAGCCGCAGCAGCAGTGACGGCGTTCCAGTTTCATCCCCACGCCCCCGCCCTGCATGCCGTGCAGGAACCGCTCAAGGCGGACGAAGTGGGCATGAAGGAGGTGAATGAGCGCTGGAAGGGCGATGTCATCTGGCTGGACGCCCGTCCGCGAGACCAGTTCCAGCAGGAGCACATCCCCGGCGCCCGGCTTCTCAATGAGCAGGAGTTCGATTCTCTCCTGCTGGAGCTGCTGGATGAACTGCAGACGGCAGGCAGGCCCGTGGTGATCTACTGCGGCGGCCAGAAGTGCGAGGCCAGCCGCCATGTCCGGGAAAAACTGCTGACGCTGGTGCCCCTGGAGGAATGCTTCATCCTCAAGGGCGGCTGGCCGGCCTGGAAGCAGGCGCATCCGCCTGTGAAATGATGACGTCCATCGGCTCGCGCGCAAAGACTGGACTGGCAGTCGAATCCCCTGCGCATGCCTCCGGCAGCGCACACAGACCGGATCTCCGAAAGAATGCCTGAAATGACCGGCGGACGCAGCGGCTTCCGTGGCTTGGAAAAAGCGCGGAGGCTCTTGGGACGCTGGCTGACATGTCCATGAAGCCGCCCCGGCCTGATGCCTGAGCCGTCAAAAGAGGCTTCCCTGGTTCGGGGAAAACTGCCAGGTTTGCCGGTCATGCCCCCGATGTGCCGCCTTCTTGTTCTGACGCTTGCCCTCGCCACCCTTGTCCCGACGGCTGTTTCTGCTCAAAGGTCAGCGGCGGTGATTTCACCGGAGGCAGATGAATCGGGCGGGGTGACCTTCCGGCTGCGCGCCGGCAAGGCACAGGAAGTCATCCTGCGCGGCCAGTGGACCAAGGAACCGCTGCCGATGACCCGCGAAACCGACGGCCTCTGGCAGGTCACCGTGCCCGCCATCCCGGCCGGCGTGTGGGAGTACAGCTTCGTCGTCGACGGCCTGACGATCACGGATCCGGCCAATCCTGAGCAGAAGCCTCAGCGCACCTCGACCGCCAGCATCCTGCACATTCCCGGCAGTCCTCCCAACCCCTGGGATTTCCAGGATGTGCCCCATGGCTCGGTGCATCAGCACAGCTACCTCTCCAAATCTCTCGGACGTCGTCGTGAAGCCTGGGTTTACACGCCGCCCGGCTATGAGAAGGACACTGCGGCGACCTGCCCGCTGCTCGTCCTCCAGCACGGCTCCGGCGACCGCCACGACGGCTGGGTCACCCATGGTCGTGCACACTGGATCCTCGACAACCTCATCGCCCAACAAAAAGCACAACCCATGATCGTGCTCATGATCGACGGCCATCCCCTCGGCATGGTGCCGCGTGACATGACCGACCGCCGCGCCGCCTCGCTCCAGGCCTTCAAGACCGAACTGCTCGACGAGGCCCTGCCGCTGGTGCAGGACCATTACAGGGTGAAGCCGGAGCCCGCCCAGCGCGCCATCGCCGGCCTCAGCATGGGCGGCTGGCAGGCCCTCAGCACCGGCATGACCCGCCTGGACCAATTTGCCACCATCGGCTCCTTCAGCGGCGCCGTGGATGAAAAGGAGATCCAGCAGGCGCTCGACCAGCCCCAGCAGACCAACGACCGGCTCAGGCTGCTCTGGATCGCCTGCGGTGAGAAGGATTTCCTGCTTGACCGCAACCTCCAGCTCATCGGGCTCCTCAAGGCCAAGGGCATCCGCCATGAATGGCATCTCACCGCCGGCGACCATTCCTGGCCGGTGTGGCGGAACTACCTCGTGGACTTTGCGCAGAAGCTGTTTCGTTAGGCGGCTGAAGCTCAGTCCAGCGCCAGGAACCGCACGCACACCGCTCCGCCGACGGCGACCTTACGCCCCGTGAAGCTCAGGCGGCCGCTTTCAGCGTCCACCTTGAAAAGAGCGGCGGTGTTGCTGTCCTGGTGCGCCACGATCATCCACCGGCCCGAGGGATCGAGACAGAAGTTCCTCGGAATCCTGCCCTCGGCCGGTACGTTCTGAATCAGCTTCAGCCGTCCGGTGGAGGGATCACAGGTGAACACGGCGAGGGTGTCATGCGTGCGGTTGGAAACATAGACGAAACGCCCGTTCGGGTGCGCCACGGTCTCCGCCGTGCTGAAGCCTTCCTTCCCACGGTCGGCCTCGGGCAGCGTTGAAACAGTCTCCACCTCCTTCAGCGAACCCGCGGCGGCGTCATAGGCAAAGGAGGTCACGGTCATCAGCATCTCGTTGTTCACGAAGGCGAACCTGCCGTTCGGATGGAAGGCGAAATGACGCGGCCCACTGCCGGGAGGAACGGTGGCAAAACCCTGGCTGGTGATCGTGCCGGCGGCAGGGTCCGCCTTGTAGGCCAGCACCTTGTCCAGGCCGAGGTCGCAGGCGAAGGCGAAGCGGTTGTCGGGGCTGAAGTTCATGCTGTGCGCATGAGGCCCGGCCTGGCGCTTCGGATTCACGCCCGAGCCCTCATGCTGGACGAACGACCTCGCCTCGCTCAGCGCGCCGTTTTCCAGGATGGAATAACTGGCGACGCTGCCGCCCCCGTAGTTCGCCACCACGGCCATCGACCCGGTGCGGTCCACGGAGACGTGGCAGGGGCCCGGGCCCACGGACGACACCTGGTTGATGAGCGAAAGCCTGCCGTCGGAGGGCGCGATGCTGAAGGCGCCGACCGCACCGCCCTTCTGCCCGGGCGCGCCCATTTCACCGACGGCATAGAGCCATTTTTTGTTAGGGTGAAGCGCCAGGAAGCTCGGGCTGGCCGTCTCCGCGGCGAGCTCGGCCTCGCCAAGCACGCCTTTTTCAGCGTCGAAGCGCGAAACATAAACACCCTTGCTGCCGGACTTGGCGTTCGTGTAGCAGCCAAAATAAACCAGGTGGGAGTCGCCGGCCTGGAGCAGGGATGCGGCGAGGATCAGGGGAAGGAAGGGACGGATCATGGAAGGCTGCAAGGTTGTCAAAGTACGCCGGACTTCGTCAATCCCATCAGCTGAATCCTGGAGGCTCAGCCCTGCGGACTGGAAATGACCTCGGCCCCATGCGGTGCGCCGAGCCGTGGAGAAGCGCCCAGCTTTGGCAGGAGAACCTGACGCGCGGCGTGAACATGCCTCCGTCTGGCCATGCCGCCCACCAGCCAGGCCAGCACGGCGCCAGCAAGCAGGAGGCCGGCAAAGGCCCGCAGCATGCGGCCGCAGTCACGGGTGAAAAGGTTCGCGGTCATGGCCTCGCGCGACTTCATGCCGGCGATGCCCCTGAGCAGAATCGCGGCCGCCTCGGCCAGGCGCGTCTCCGCAGGCTTCTTCCTGTCGGTCATGACCTCGTGCAGGCTCGTGTGCAGCTGATAGATGCCGGCGGATGGCAGCATCTCCCAGAGTCCGGGCGAGATGCTCGTGTACTCCCTGTCGGAGGAGCGGTCGTAAAGGATGAGCACGGCATCCCTGGTTCCGCTCCAGGCCTGCCGCAGCAGACGCGCCCGGCCCTTCAGGCCGCCGGCCTGCATTTGAAAGGTCTCGGCCACCAGCCAGACATCGATGCCGTGCCGCGCCCTGAAGGCCGCCATCTCCGCCGCCAGGCCCTGGCGCGCATCCGCCGCCAGGGCGCGCGTGTCATCACGGATGCCGTCCACGGGTGCAGGCCCGGCCTCCTGGGCGGAAAGACCGGCCAGGCCGCCAACCAACAATGCGAGCAGCAGACGAAGCATGAAAGCCCGATCCTAGCCCGCCACGCCCCGTCAGGCCAGTTCAATCCCGGCCTTGTTCGCCGGCCCTGTCCTGACAGGTTGTCCACATCGCTGCAAGTCCCCCGGCTGAGGACCGTTCCTGTCCGCCCATGAAACCGACCGTCCTCACCCTCCTGCTGCTCGCCGCCCGCGCCTTCGCAGGCCCTGCGGGCGAGGTTTCCGCAGCGGCCTATCCAACGATTCAGGCAGCGCTGGCGGCCAACCCAGACAGGATGGTCTTCGTGCCGCCGGGCGACCATGTCATCACCGAGAAGATCCGCATCCGGGGCGTGCGCTCGGGCTTGTACGGCCCCGGCCGCATCATTCAGAAGAACCCCGACCATCCCGTGATCGAAATCGAAAACGCCGTCGACGCCGAAGTCCGCGACATCACAATCACACGGCCGGAAGGCGCCCAGGAGACCGGCAAGGAGGGCATCCTCGCCCAGAGGTGCCGGAACCTGGTCATCGAAAACGTTCGTGTCCTGGAGAACCGCACCCGCTCCGGCGCCGTCCTGGTCACCGACAGCCAGGGCACGCGCATCAGCCGCTGCCTGGTGCGCAACTACATGCGCGTCAGCATCGACGACCGCACGCAGGGCGACGTTTCCGGTTATGCCTTCAACTGCACCGACGGCACGGGCATCATGATACGCTACTGCACCGGCACGCTGATCGAGGGCAGCCAGGTCGTCGAGGAGACCTTCCGGCCAACACCGGAGACCAAGGAGCGGCACAAGCTGGGCAGCTTCGTGAAAAAGAACCCGCAGAAGGGGCCGCACCTCAGCCAGCAGGCCTGGGACGCCGGCTACACCGACAACTGGCGCCAGGGCAGCGCCATCCAGGTCACCGCGCCGGAGACCAGCGACTTCACACGGCTCGTGAACAACCACATTGAAAACGCCGCCCAGGGCATCGACCTGCATTGCGACCACGTCATCGTTTCAGGCAACGTCGTCAACCATGCCCACATCGGCATGAAGGCCATGCACGGCAGCCGCAACGTGCTCATCACCGGCAACCAGTTCATCCGCAACGACCTCTGGGCCATCGGCCTTATGCCAGGCGCCGCCGCCCATCCCGCCACCGACGGCAGGCAGGCCAATGCCGACGGCGGCTCGGTGATCACCGGCAACATCATCTCCGACTTCGGCCACGGCGAGGCACACTGGATGTGGGGCATGGAGCGATCCCCGTTCAAGTTTGATGCCGGGCAGGACGCCGATGATCCGCCGCTCACCGACGTGCTCATTCAGGGCAACCTGGTCCACAATCCCGGCCCCGTGCGCTACAAGTACGCCGTCATCATCGCCGACGAGCCAAGCCGCCCCAGGAACCTGCATTTCAGCAACAACCTGTTTCCTCCGGGCACCCAGGGCGTGAGCAACCGCGAGCTGACGCCCTGAGCCGATCCGCCCGATGGACGATGTCGATCAGAGTGACTTCCGCCCCTTGACGATCTCGTCGTAAATCCAGGCATAGGTCTTCTCCATGCCGTCACGGAGGCGGGTGGAGGGCTCCCAGTTGAAGACCTGCTTGATCAGCGTGTTGTCGCTGCTGCGGCCGTTCACCCCCTTGGGCGCGTCCAGCTTGTAGCTGCGCTCCAGCTTCACCCCGGCGATCTCCTCGACGATGTCCACCAGCTGGTTGATGCTCACCATCTCGGCGCTGCCGATGTTGATCGGCTCGACAAAGTCGCTGTGGGTCAGCATCTGGGTGCCCTGGACGCAGTCCGTGATGTACATGAAGCTGCGCGTCTGCCCGCCCGTGCCCCAGATGTCGATCTCATGACGGCCGCTCAGCTTCGCCATGGCGACCTTCCGGCAGACGGCCGCAGGCGCTTTCTCACGGCCGCCGTCCCAGGTGCCGTAGGGACCGTAGACGTTGTGGTAGCGGGCCACCCGCGTCTTCAGGCCGAAATCCTCGCGAAAATGACGGCACATGCGCTCGGAGAACAGCTTCTCCCAGCCATAGCCGTCTTCCGGCAAAGCTGGATAGGCATCCTCCTCCTTCAGCGGCTTCACATCATACTGCTTCTGCTTGTCGCCGTTGTAGACGCAGGCGCTGGAGGCGTAGAAGAAGCGCTCCACGCCGCAGTCGCGGGCCGCCATGCAGAGGTGCGTGTTGATCAGCACGCTCAGCATGCACAGGGCCTTGTTGTTCTCGATGAAGCCCATGCCGCCCATGTCCGCCGCCAGGTTGTAAACCGTGTGCGCCCCCTCGGCGGCCTTCACACAGGCCTCCCGGCCCTGAAGATCCAGCACCAGGTTCTCCACGTCATCAAAGCGCTGGTACCATTGGTCGAAGGGCTTCTGGTCCACCGCCCGGATCCGGGTGAAACCCTGCGCCCTCAGGTCCGCCACGAGCGCTCCGCCGATGAATCCGCCTGCCCCGCAGACGCTGATGAGTGGATCTTTTGCCATGAAAATGAGAAACCTGGATTGAGGAAAGGGCCGCGATTATTGAAATCCCGACGTCGAAAGCAAGCCGCGAATCCTGAAACCCTCCCCTCACAGCGCCACCCCCGCCAAATATCCAAGGCACCGGTTGTGTTTGCCCGTACTTTCATCATTCTGCGCGCTTCGTCACCCATGCTTCCCGTCCAAGAACAACTCGACATCCTCAAACGCGGCACCGTCACCATTCACAGTGAGAAGGAGCTCGCCGAAAAGCTCGCACGCGGCAGGCCGCTGCGCATCAAGCTCGGCGTTGACCCCACCTCCCCGGACATCCATCTCGGCCACGCCGTCGGCCTGCGGAAGCTGAAGCAGTTCCAGGACCTGGGCCACCACATCGTCCTCATCATCGGCGACTTCACCGCGATGATCGGCGACCCGAGCGGCCGCTCCACCACCCGCCCGCCCCTGACGTATGACGAGGTCCTGGCCAACGCGAAGACCTACACCGAGCAGGCCTTCCTCGTCCTCGACCGGGACCGGACCGAGGTCGTCTTCAACGGCTCCTGGTTCAAGGAGATGCCCTTCATGGAGGTGATCAGGCTCAATGCCCGCGTCACCCTCCAGCAGATGCTTCAGCGTGAGGACTTCAAGAACCGCGTCGCCAACGGCACCGAGGTCCGCCTGCACGAGCTGCAGTACCCCATCATGCAGGGCTGGGACAGCGTGGTGGTGCGCTCCGACGTCGAGATCGGCGGCAGCGACCAGCTCTTCAACATCCTCGTCGGACGCGACCTCCAGAAGGAAGAGGGCATGGAGCCCCAGGTCTGCATGACCCTGCCCCTGCTCGAAGGCCTCGACGGCGTGAAGAAGATGTCCAAGAGCCTCGGCAACTACGTCGGCCTCACCGACGCGCCCAAGGACATGTTCGGCAAGCTCATGAGCATCCCCGACGAGCTCATGGCCAAGTATTATCTGCTCGTGCTCGGCGAGGTCCTCGACACCGCCATGCACCCCATGGAGGCCAAGAAGCAGCTCGCCGCCAGATGTGTCGCCGTTTACCACAGCGAGGACGCCGCCCGGGAATGCCGCGAGGACTGGGACACCCGCTTCAGCAAGCGTGACCTGGCACACGCCGAGCTGCCCGTCTTCACCCTGGGAGACCGGCACGATGTCGTAGGAGTTGTCCAGCATGCCTACCAGACGGTCTTCAGCCAGACCGTGTCCGGCAGCGAGGCACGCCGCCTTGTCCAGGGCGGCAGCATCCAGCTCAACGGTGAAAAGCTCTCCGATCCCAAGGCCGAGCCCGCCTGGGAGAGCGGCGCCGTGCTGAAGCTCGACAAGAAGCGCAGCGTCCGCCTCGCCTGACCCGTCCCGCCCACCGCGCAGCTTGAATCCTGGTTAGGCAATCAGCTTGTCGATCACCTGCCCGCCGATCTGCGAGAGCTGCTTGAACCGGCCCCCGTGGTAGAAGGTGAGCCTGTTGTCGTCCAGCCCGAGCATCCTCAGCAGGGTCACGTGAAGGTCGCGCACATGATGGACCTCCTCGACGGCCTCCATGCCGCGGTCGTCGGTCGCGCCGATGACATGCCCGGCCCGGCAGCCGCCTCCGGCGAACCAGACCGTCATCGCCTTCGGATTGTGATCCCGCCCATAGGCCGTGCCGCCGCGCACACCGTTGTCAGGCGTCCGGCCGAACTCGCCGCACCAGACGATGAGCGTTTCGTCCAGCAGCCCGCGCTGCCTCAGGTCGGCAATCAACGCCGCGATCGGCTGGTCCACCTGGCGGATGAGGTTGCCATGGGCGCGCTCGATGTAGTCGTGGCTGTCCCAGGTTCCCGCGTAGAGCTGCACAAAGCGCACCCCTTTTTCGACCAGCTTGCGCGCCAGCAGGCACTTGCGGCCAAAGGCGTCCGTGGCGTCCTGGCCGATGCCGTAAGCCGCCTTCGTCCCCGCATCCTCCTTTTCCAGGCCGATCACCTCAGGCACCTGCATCTGCATGCGGAAGGCCAGCTCATAGTTGTTCATCCGCGCCTTCAGCTCGTCATGCCAGGGATGCTCCGCAGCATGGCGCGCGTTCATCCGGCCTAACAAGTCCAGGTTCTCCCGCTGCTGCTCCGGCGTCACGCCCCGGGGCGGCTGCAGGTCAAGGATCGGCGTGCCCTTGGAGCGCAGCGCCGTGCCCTGGAAATGCGCCGGCAGGTAGCCGTTGCCCCAGTTGGCGCTGCCGCCCTGCGGATAGCTGATCTCCGGCAGCACGATGAAGCCCGGCAGGTCCTGGTTCACCGAGCCCAGCCCGTAGGTCACCCAGGAGCCGATCGCCGGGTCGCCGCCAAAGCGGTTGCCGCAGTTCATCTGGTACATCGCCGTCGGGTGGTTCACCGAGTCCACCTGGCAGCCGCGGTAGAAGCAAAGCTCGTCCGCCACCTTCGCCAGATGCCTCCAGGGCTCGCTCATCCAGGCCCCGCTCCTGCCCTGCTGGGCGAACTTGAAGGGCGACCTCACATAATAACGCCTGCCGCTCTCCATCGCCGACTTCATCCTTCCCTCCCGCACGAACTCCTTCAGGTGCAGCTTCTCCAGCACCGGCTTCGGGTCAAAGCAGTCGATGTGGCTCGGCCCGCCCTCCATCATCAGGAAGATGCAGTTCTTCGCCTTCGCAGGCAGCATCGGCGGCCTCGGCGCCAGCGGCCCCTTAGTCGCCGCCGCCAGCATCGACGTCAGCGCCACGCTGCCCAGCGAGGCGCCCAGGCCATAGACAAACTCACGCCGCGTCGGCGCATGCAGGACCCGCGCTCCGGCACAGGGGAAGAAGGAGGAACTCATGGTGGCGTGAGGATTTCCGATGAAAACGACCGTAGTGCCAAAATCTCACCCCATCCTGCCGGGAAAGCCTCATGAAGGCATCTGAGTGCTTGCGGCACCCGGCCCGGGCTGCTTTAAAACCCGGCGCCCGGCAAAAAATGCGCTGGACGAGCGGCGGCAAATACGCCATGTGTTCACCCGAACATAACCAATAACACTTCATCATCATGGCCAGAGCACCCAAGGAATCTTCCGCCGAACCGAACACCAGCAAGATCGCGGAAGCCCGCGCCCGCAACCTCGACCTGGCCATCCAGCAGATTCAGAAGGACTATGGCGAAGGCGCCATCCTGCGCATGGGCACGGGTGAAAAGGCCGAGGTCAGCGTCATCCCCACCGGCAACCTGCTGATCGACCAGGCCCTCGGCGTCGGCGGCTTCGCCCGCGGCCGTATCGTCGAGATCTACGGCCCGGAAAGCTCCGGTAAAACCACCCTCACCCTCACCGCCATCGCCCAGGCCCAGAAGGCTGGCGGCCTCGCCGCCTTCATCGACGTCGAACACGCGCTCGACCCCAACTACGCGAAGCGGCTCGGCGTGAAGATGGACGAGCTGCTCGTCTCCCAGCCCAGCTCCGGTGAGGAGGCCCTGCGCATCTGCGAAACCCTGGTCCGCTCCAACGCCCTCGACGTCATTGTCATCGACTCCGTGGCCGCCCTCGTCACCCGTCAGGAGCTCGACGGTGAGATCGGCGACAGCACCGTCGGCGCCCAGGCCCGCCTCATGAGCGCCGCCCTCCGCAAGCTCACCGCCATCATCAGCAAGGCCCGCACCTGCTGCGTCTTCACCAACCAGATCCGTGAAAAGATCGGCGTCATGTTCGGCAACCCCGAAACCACCCCGGGCGGCAAGGCCCTCAAGTTCTACGCCTCCGTCCGTGTCGACATCCGCCGCATCGGCGCCATCAAGAGCAGCGACGGCACCGTCACCGGCAACCGCACCAAGGTGAAGGTCGTGAAAAACAAGCTCGCCCCGCCCTACACCGAGGCCGAGTTCGACATCATGTACAACGAGGGCATCTCCAACGTCGGCTCCATGCTCGACCTGGCCATGGAGTTCGACATCCTCCAGAAGCGCGGCTCCTGGATCAGCTACAAGGGAACCCAGCTCGCCCAGGGTCGCGACGCCGCCAAGGAAACCCTCAAGAACGACTCCGGGCTTTATGCCGAAATCGAGGAGGCCGTGAAGGCCAAGCTGGCCGAAAAAGGCGGCGCCGCCTCCGCCTCCGGCTCCGGTGGCGCAAGCAGCGGCGGCGAGGAGTGACTTGTCACGTCTCAGCCCTGGCGCACAGGCAGCCACCCCGCCTCCCCCTCCCAGTCAACGCACTCCGGCCATACCGTGAGTGCGTTTTCATTTCGACGCCTGACGATGCCCTCACCAGCCTGTCGATGCCTGTCTCAGGAGGATTTCCTGCGGCCAAACAGCCGTGTGAAAAAGCCCTCCTTCGGCTTGGGCGCCTCCTCCTCGGTGGGCGCAAGAGGCGTCGGAGTACGCCGCGTTCCTGATGTTTCCTTGCCCGGTTTCGCAGCCACCCTGATCTTTTTCAGCTGAGGCTGCCACCACGCTGCCATCAGCGTGCCAGCCTCCTCCCAAAGCTCCAGACCAGAACGCCAGATGAGGGTGCGGGCATTGATCCTGCCCTCCTTGATCATGGCCTTCATGGCCTCATCATCATGCGGACCGTCAGCAGCACCCTCATTGTTGTAAAACCAGATCATGCCCCTGGGTTATGCCATGAAAGCCGGTGCCTGGGAAGATGGATTTTCGCCGCCTCAGGCCAGGCCGAGAGCCTCCACCTGCTCCTCGTCCAGACCCAGGTAGTGGCCGATTTCATGCAGCAGCGTGATGCGCAGCTCCTCCCGAAACGCCTGCCGGTCACGTCCCGCATGTTCCCAGATGTTGTCGAGGAACAGCCGGATCCTCGGCAGGCTGGCGGGATGCTCGTCATCCGGCTCGCCGCAGGCACGCCCCTCAAACAATCCCAGGAGATCGTCAGGCAGTTCAGGATCATCCGCCACTGCCTGCTCGATCCACTCCACCACGACCGGACAGCCCCCGGCCGTTTCACGAATCGCCTCCGGCAGCCGGCTCAGAACCTGCCGGATCACCGTGTCAGCCACATTTTCAAGATGCCTCGGACTCATGCCACCCGTCTTCAGTAGGAGTCATACAACGTGCCCGCACGGCGGGCGTTGTAGTTCGAGCCTCCAACGTCACGCATGAAGTTGCCCTGGATCTGGTTGCCCATGCCGTTGACCCGGGATGAACTGTAAAGCGAACCGTTGATCTGTCCGGCAGTCGGCGCATCCAGCTGCACCGGCCGGTCCGGCGTGGGGATGCCCAGCGACTTCAGCTCGCTCTGCGCCAGGTTGTGACGGCTCCAGAGCATGGTGTCCACCTTGTTGCGCACCTTCTTGTCGAGCGACTCCACGGCCTCCGCATGCTGCTCGGCGGAAATCTGGCCCGACGCCCGCAGTGACGCCAGCTCGGCATACTCCGGCTGATGCTCGGCACGCACCTTCTGCTCCAGGGCATCCAGCTGCGCCGAAGTCGGCACGGTGGACTCACAGGCGGCAAGCATCAGCGCCAGAACCGGCAGGAAACCGCGGACAAAAAACAAGTTCATCCCTCCATCCTAACCCCACCCTCCCCACCCTGGCAATCCCATCCTTGCCCCTCCGGCACGACTTCGGACTTCGCCCACCCCAAGCCCCTTGACCTCGCCGCCCTCCGCAGCAAACCTCCGCCTCCCATGTCCGAAGCCGCGCCCGCCGCCCCCACAGCCTCCCTTGATTTCATCCGTGAAATGGTCGCCGCCGACGTTGCGGCAGGACGCAACGGCGGCCAGGTTGTCACCCGTTTCCCGCCGGAGCCCAACGGCTACCTCCACATCGGCCATGCCAAGAGCATCTGCCTCAACTTCGGCCTCAGCCAGGAATATGCCCCCAGCTCCCGCTGCCACCTCCGCTTTGACGACACCAACCCCACCAAGGAGGAGGTCGAATATGTCGAAAGCATCATGGAGGACGTGAAATGGCTCGGCTTCGACTGGGGCTCCAACCTCTTCTACGCCAGCGACTACTTCGAGAAGCTCTACGGCTTCGCCGTCCAGCTCATCGAAAAAGGCCTCGCCTATGTCGATGACCAGACGCCTGACCAGATCCGTGAAACCCGCGGCACCCTGACCGCGCCCGGCACGGCCAGCCCCTTCCGTGACCGCCCCCCGGCGGAAAACAAGGACCTCTTCGCCCGCATGAGGGCCGGCGAGTTCCAGAACGGGGAGAAGGTCCTGCGCGCGAAGATCGACATGGCGTCGCCCAACATGAACCTGCGCGACCCGGTCATCTACCGCATCCTGCACGCCCATCATCACCGCACCGGTGACGCCTGGTGCATCTACCCGATGTACGACTACGCGCATCCGCTCAGCGACGCGCTGGAAGGCATCACCCACAGCCTCTGCACGCTCGAGTTCGAGCACCACCGCCCTCTTTATGAGTGGCTTGTCAACCATGTCGACGGCCTGCCCGGCCAGCCCTACCAGCGCGAGTTCGCACGCCTCAACCTCACCTACACCGTGATGAGCAAGCGCAAGCTGCTCCGTCTCGTGAAGGACGGTCTCGTCAATGGCTGGGACGACCCCCGCATGCCCACCCTCAGCGGCATCCGCCGCCGCGGCTGCACACCTGCCGCCATCCGCGCCTTCTGCAAGGCCATCGGCCTGACCAAGTACCCGTCACTGACCGAGCTCAACCTGCTCGAGCACCACGTCCGCGAGGACCTCAACAGGATCTCCCTGCGCGTCTATGCCGTGCTGAAGCCGGTCAAGGTCGTGCTCACCAACTATCCCGAGGGCCGGGTTGAGCATGTCGAGGTGCCGAACAACCCCGAGAACGAGGCCGACGGCAAGCGCCAGGTGCCCCTGAGCCGCGAGCTTTACATCGACGCCGACGACTTCATGGAAACACCCGTCCAGGGCTTCCACCGCCTCGTCCCCGGCGGTGAGGTGCGCCTGAAGTACGCCTTCTGCATCATCTGCCAGGAGGTCGTCAAGGATGACGCTGGCAACATCCTCGAACTGCGCTGCACCTACGACGACGCCACACGCCACGGCGCCAAGCCGGTCGGCCGACCAAAGGTCAAGGGCACCATCCACTGGGTCAGCGCCGCCCAGGCCGCCGACATCGAAGTCCGCCTTTATGACAGGCTGTTCACCGTCGAGCAGCCGGACGAGCAGGCCGGCGAGGACGGTGACTTCACCCAGTTCCTCAACCCCGGCTCCCTGGAGACCGTGACTGCCAAGATCGAGCCCTCGATCCTCAACGCCAGGCCTGGCGGCCACTACCAGTTCGAGCGCGTCGGCTACTTCTTCGCCGACCCGAAGGACAGCAAGCCCGGCAGCCCCGTCTTCAACCGCACCGTCCAGCTCAAGGACGGCTTCGTGGTGAAGAAGTGAGGTGCAGGGGCGGAGGCACAGGTTCAGTCAATCCATCGCACATATGCAAAAAGCGGGTTTGAACAGTTTTTGCGCCCGGCGGGGCTTGGCGTGCACCGGCGTCTCATTTCAGAGCTTCAGCAGGTCGTGCAGTGCATCGAGCTTTTCACGCACCTCTCCGTTCAGATCGCCAGGATCGCAGAGGTCCACCAGCGCGTGCAGCTCTCCTTTGCGGGCCAGCATCCTGGTTCCTGTCTCGTGTGCCAGCCGCCGGAAAAACTCCTCGGCGAACAGGCTCAGCTTCTTCGACTGCGTCTGAGCCCGCCACAGCGTCCTGCGCGTGGAGTGGTCCGCCTTTTGATAATTCTCAAAGTCTTCCCGGTTGTCTTCAAACACCTCTCGCAAGATCAGATCCTCCAGAAGCTTCCGCCTTGTTTGGGCAAACAGATCTTCGTTCGTGAGGTGCTTGTCAACCCACGCTGACAGCAGCTCTGGCGTGATGAAGTAATTCTCAGGCTCATATCGCTTCCACATGCGAATTTGCAGGCCACCCTGAGCGCCCTCCCGGTGTGGCTTGCCGTCATTGTCGCGGATCTCCAGTCCTCGAAGGTCGGGAATCATGCCCTGCAAGGCATGGAAATGCTCCGGAGCGCGCAGACCATAGCCTCCCTCCACACGGTCCAGTTCATCATCCAGGCTGCGGTCAGAACCGGGAAAATTGTCCTGCAGATAGTAAACATTCAGATGCGCCCCATCATCCAGGCAGTCCTTGACGGGGTGATTGAGCTTGCTGGCAAAGGCCCGCAGCAGGTCCACGTCCGTGCTACCCTCCACATAGAAGACATGGCCTGTCTCCCGCGCCTTCACATAGTGCTCCGCGCCAAAGTGCTTCAATGCGTTCGTAATCTGCGCCTTCTTCGCCAGGTTTTCCGTGTGCCCCGCAAGGATCAGCGTCAGGTTTCGGTCCAGCGCCTCGCGCAGCACCACTTCCGAGTGAGTCACGATGATCACCTGACAGCTGTTTTTGTGGGCGATGTCACGCAGCAGCACATACACCTGCTGCTGACGCAGGATTTCCAGGTGGGCATCCGGCTCGTCGATCAGCAGCACACTGCCCTTGTGGGAATAGAGATGGGCAAAGATCAGCAGCATCTGCTGAAACCCACGTCCGGCAAGGGACAAGTCAAGCTCACCACCCGCCCCCTCCTGTTCATAGCCCAGGTCCACAGCCCCCCGCTCATTCTCCAGCGGCACCGTCAGCCGCACATGGAAAAGGCGGCGCATGAGCTCCGTGATCTCCATCCAATCCTGCGGCGCCTGCTGATGCACCAGCAGACAGAGGTTCCGCACCACCTCAGCCGTGCTGCCGCGCCCCAGGTGAAAGTCAATCCGGCTGGGCTTGATCACCGCCTCGTCCGCAGAGATGCCGGACATCGGATACAGCAGGGATACATCCAGCGCCGCCGCAGCCTGAAAGGCCTCTTCGTGAGCCAGGGATTCAGGGGCGGGCTCGCAATACACCAGTTCGTCGCTGGAATGATGGCGGAAAATCATCGTCAGTGGCACAGGCTGTCCGCTCACATCCACCGCCACTGTAATCCTCAGGTCCTTGCTGCCAGCCTTCAAGTTGTACCAGAAATGGCGCGTCTTCGGCACCGGCACGGACAGGATGCTCAGGCGGTTCAATGCCTTGCCCTTCCGTTTTTCCGCCTTCGAGTTCTCCGACTCCGCCCGCCAGGTTCGCAGGCCGATCGACCAGAGCGCAATGGCCTGCAACGCACTTGTCTTGCCACAGTTGTTCGGCCCGATGAGCACGGCCGGATGCTCAAGCTCAATGCGCTGGGTGTCCCCGTAGCGCTTGAAATTCTCGATCTCGACGAAATGCAGCAGTTTCATGGCTCAAGATAGTGATCAGGTGGTGGCAAAAGACAATCACACAGCGCAGGCTGCCCAGGAACTCGCGATTGCCTGCCAGTGCCAAAGCGGGCGTGGAACTTGAACTAGGGCGCATCCTTTACCCCCCGGATGAAACAGGCGGCGTTCCAGGGACAGGGTTCGAGGGGTTTGGCGGTGTCGGAAGCCATGCAGTATCCCGCCCAGCCAAGCAGGCGATGTTTTTAAAGCAAGGAGTTTGCCTTGTCTCTACGGCATCCTGCCTTCCTGCGTCCGTGCTCTTCATGCCTCGTGGCCGACGGTCGGCAGCCGTCACTTCGGCGCGCGTCCCACGCCCAGCGTGGTGCCAAGGTTTCTGACAAAGTAGGTCTTCAGACTGGCGGCCAGAGCCTCGGCAAATCGCTGCCGGCTGGCCGCCGTGTCTCGTAGTCGCGGACGGTAGGCCTCGATCTGCAGGCCGGTGACACCGGCCTCGGCCTTGCAGTGGCGGAAGATCGTGTATCCCCCGCGGAAAAAGGGCGTGCCGGGCACCGGCTTGCCAGGACTCGGCGTCGCCGGAAACCCTTCATGTTCCAGCAGGGCCCCGAGGCTGAACGGCCCGCTCAGCAGCTCCATGTGCGGAATGCCGCGTTTCTCAACCATCAAGCGCAGGCTGCTTTTCTGCACCACGGCGGGACTGTTCAGCACCTGGCCGTCCTGGGCCAGGTCAGCAGCGTTGAGCAGGTAGCCAAGCTCGACCCGCGGATCGGGATGTCCGTGGCCATGCATGTCGATCAGAAAGGCCACGCCATGATCCTTCACCGCCTTCCGACAGGCTTCGTCGATGAACCCGTGATGCTCATGCCAGGCCTGGGAGGCCAGTGCGTTGCCCTGCGCCGCCTCGGACAGGTCGCGGTTTGCATCCAGCTTGCTCCGATGCAGATGGCACACGACCAGATGCGGCCGGCCACCGGCCGCCGCCTGGACGGCCTCCACCACCGCCCGGGCCAGCTCCTGGGTGTTCGCATCCATGTCCACGACACCCTGGGTCCGGTCAGGAATGTCCGCCGGCTTCTCACGCCCGCCATGAGGCGCGGCGATGACCAGGGGCAGCGCGCCCGGCTGATATTCGATGAAGCGGCGCGAACCAAAAAGGATGTCATGCGGAGGAGGCTCCGCCGCCCCGGCGGCCGCACCGAGGAACAGGATTATCCAAAGGGATTTCATGGCTGTCCTCCCGGCTCCTTCTGCTCCTCAAGCCTGCCCGCCGCCCACAGAATACCGCGCGGGATCAGGTGCTCCAGGCCGGGCGTGTTCTCCGGGTGCGGGCTGGAGATGAACACGCGCCCTTTGCCAAAGGTGGACACGGCCTGGGCGGGTGAATTCACCATCACCCCGACCGGGGTGCCGTTCTTCGCCACCTCGGTGCGGAAGAGCGTCAAAGGCCGGTAGGCGGGCAGGTCAGCACGCGAACCCGGCTTGATGATGGGTCCGTTGTTGTAACGCACCAGGAAGCGATCCTTGACCCGGCCGAGCACAGGTTCGCCATCCACCGTGACCTCCGTCTCCACAAAGCCGCTGCCTCGCATCCACTTGCTGGACACCGTCGAGGCGTTGAGGATGCCGAGGCCCCAGTCAAAATTCGAGCAGGCCAGGTAGGCGCCGGCGCAGATGCCGACGTAACCACCGCCGCCGCGGACAAACTCACGCACCTTCTCACGTCCGGCCTCACCGAGGCTCTTCGCCTGCGTGCCGCCGCTGCCGCCGGAAAAAACAACCACGTCATAGTCCTTCAGGGCGCCTGCGGCGATCTCCTCCGGCTTCACCAGCGTGATGGAGGACCCGGGCATCGACTTCACCCGGTCACACACATTTTCGACACCGCCCGCAGGAGCTCCCTTGCCGTCGAAGATGGCGATCCTGACCGGCGCCGCTTTTGCAGGAGGGGCGATCACGGTCTTGCAGCCGTTGATGTCCGGCGGGATGACCGTGGCAGGCCTGGCGGCTGGCGTGGTTGGTTTTGCGGACTCCACCGCCCGGCCGGACAGGCACAGGCAGAAAATCAAGGGCGGCAGAAGCAGGGGCACGGAACGGCGGCGCATGGCTCCAGGAACGACACATCCCGCCCGTTCCTTCCAGGCATCATGGCTTCGGCAAAGCTGGTTCGGCGCCGGCCGGACGCAAGCACGCGTCCCCGGCCTTCGTTCCCATGCCCCATGCGTCCGCTGCTGCTTTTCCTTTTCGCCGCACTGTCCCTGCCCGCCGCCGGACAGGAAAGGCCTGACATCGTCTTCATCATCGCCGATGACCTCGGCTGGGCGGACGTCGGTTTCCATGGTGGCATGGCCCCGACGCCGAACCTCGACCGGCTCGCCCGCGAAGGCCTGGAGCTCACGCATCATTACGTCGCACCCGTCTGCAGCCCGACACGCACCGGCCTGATGACGGGCCGTTTCTGGAGCCGCTTCGGCGTCACCCAGCCCCAGAACGAACGCGCCCTGCCCTGGGAGACCGTGACGCTTCCGAAGGCCCTCGGGCAGGCCGGCTACGACACCTGCCTCACCGGCAAGTGGCACCTCGGCTCCAAGCCCGAATGGGGGCCGCTCCATTACGGCTTTGACCATGCCTACGGCTCCCTGGCGGGCGGTGTCGGGCCGAACAATCATTTCTACAAACAGGGCCCCTTCAGCATCACCTGGCACCGCAACGAAAGGCTCGTCACCGAGAAGGGGCACGTCACCGACCTCATCACGGACGAAGCGGTGAAGTGGCTGCGCCAGCGCGGGGAAAAGCCCTTCTTCCTCTACATGCCCTACACCGCCGTCCACCTGCCCGTGAAGGAGCCCGAGACCTGGCTGAACAAGGTCCCCTCATCGGTCACCGGCGACGTGGCGCGCCACTATGCCGCCTGTCTCATGCACCTGGATGATGCAGTAGGGCGCATCCTGAAAACGCTGGAGGAGACCGGCCGCAGAAGCCGCACGCTCGTCGTTTTCACCAGCGACAACGGCGCCAGCACCTCCGAGAACAGCGATCCAAAATATCCCGCCGACGACTATCCCAGGGGCAGGCTTCCGGGCGGCAACCTGCCCAACCGCGGTGAAAAAGGCAGCCTTCACGAAGGCGGCATCCGCGTGCCCGCCGTCGTCAGCTGGCCGGGCGTCCTGAAGCCTGGTAAATACGACGCCCCCGTTCACATCACCGACTGGATGCCGACATTCTGCGCCCTGGCCGGACACCGCCCGGAACAGGACCTGAAATGGGACGGTGCCAATCTCTGGCCGCAGCTGTCCGGACAGTCCCCTGCCCTGGACAACCGGCAGCTTTACTGGACCGGTCCCGGCTTCCGGGAACGCGCCGTGCGCGAAGGCCCCTGGAAGCTGATTGAAACCCAGGGCGGCAAACAGAAGCCCCCGGCCCTGCAGCTCTTCAACCTCGACACCGACCCCGGCGAGGCCAGCGACCTCTCGGGGCAGCAGCCGGAAAAAACCGCCGCCCTTCTGGGCCTGCTCGGAAGGCTCTCGGCCCGCGACCGCGACTCCGTCGTGCCGCGCTGAAGCCGGGCCGCCCTGCATTTGTGATTGACCTTTTTGTTAGGCTTTGTCAGGCTCGGCCCAGTTTCCAACCCGGGGGGTCATCACCATGAAAGCACCGCATTCCCGCCGCCAGTTCCTTGCCGAGGTCGGCAGGGGCGCCCTGCTGGCAAGCCTGGGCCCGGCACTCGCCTCCGAGCTTGGGCCAGCCAACGCACAGGCGGCCGAAGCCGCGCCCGAACTCGGCTTCGGCGACATCGAACCGCTCGTCCGCCTCATGCAGGAAACCCCGGCGGAGAAGATCCAGCCGCTTCTTGTCGGCAGGCTGCGAAGCGGCGAGCCCCTGAAGCGCCTCATCGCCGCCGGAGCCCTCGCCAACGCCCGCACCTTTGGCGGCGAGGACTACATCGGCTTCCACACGCTGATGGCCATGGGGCCTGCCTGGCGCATGGCGGGGACCCTGAATGAAAAGGAGGCCGCGCTGCCGGTGCTCAAGGTGCTTTACCGCAACACCAGCCGCATCCAGCAGAACGGCGGACGGAAGGCGGAGGTGCTTCATCCCGTCACCCCGGATGCAGGCGCCGCCGGTGCCGCCGGCCTGCATGATGCCGTGAAGAAAAAGGACGTGGCCGCCGCGGAGAAGATCTTCGCCGGCCTGATGCATCAAGACGCCGCCACGGGCTTCAATGCGCTGCTTGAATGCGTTCAGGACAATCCCGAGGTCCACCGCACCGTCCTTCCCTACCGGGCCTGGGACATGCTTGACCTGGTCGGCCGCGAACACGCCACCACCCTGCTGCGCATGTCGCTGCGCTACTGCCTGAACGCCGAGCAGCAGCGGCGCCCGGAATGGGACGAGCACGGCAAGGTTCTCACCCGCCTGCTGGATGAACACAGGTTGCTCGGCCGTTCGCCAGGCACCCGAAGCCTGGACGATGCCGCCCTCGAAAAGCTCGCCCTCAATATCTTCAGCGGCTCTCCGGCCGAGGCCGCCGGGGCCGTTGCCGAGGCCCTTGCCGAAGGGCTGGCCCCCGGCGAGATCGGCGAGGCGCTGTCGCTCGCCGCCAACCAGTTTGTGCTTCGTGACCATGGCCGGCCGCCGCAATGGGAGTTCCCCGGCAAGCCGACCGGCAGCGTGCATGGCGACTCCGTGGGCGTGCACTCCAGCGACTCCATCCATGCCTGGCGCAACCTTTCCTCCGTCAGCCAGGGCCGGAACGTCTTCGCCTGCCTGATCCTGGCCGCCTGGCAGATCGCGCGCGACCGTCAGCACCAGCCCTTCCTCGACTGGGAGCCCATGCCCACCCAGCGGCAGGTCAAAGGCGTGACCGCCACGGATCAGGCGGCGCTGCTTGCCGAACTGGAGGCTCATGTCCGGGGCAGCCTGCAGTCACACGCCGCCGCCGTGGTGCAGCGCTGGGGCCAGCTCCTTCTTCCCGCCCAGCCTGTCCTCGACCTGATGCGCCGCTTTGCCATCAGCGAGGACGGCGCCCTGCATGCCGAAAAATACTACCAGACCTGCCACGACGAGTTCCATCGGACCCGCCCCGCCTTCCGCTGGCGTCACCTCTGCGCCCTCGCCCGCGTCACCGCCAGCGAATACGGCCGCCCGGCCCCCGGCCAGGAGGAAGCGAGGGAGCTGCTGGGACTCTGAGAGGAATGACCCAGGGGCCGAAGCCTACTTCACAAACATCGGGTCCTCCGGATTGCCCTTGCTGAGCAGGTAGGCCATCAGGTCGAGGATGTCGTCCTCCTTGAGCATGTAAAGCAGGCCGGGCGGCATCATGCTGACCTTGCTCTCCTCGGTCTTCACCACGTCCTTGACGTTGACGTTGGTGAAGTTGTTCGGGTCCATCATGTTCGTGCAGACCATCATGATGTCCTCCTTCATGTTGGCGATGCGGCCCACCACCTGGCTGCCGTCCTTTTTGGTAAACACGGTGCTGCCATACTGGTCGCTGATCTCCTTGCTGGGCTCGAGGATGTGCTCCAGCAGGTCGCGCGGGCTGTACTTGCCGGCGACGCTGGTGAGGTCGGGCCCGATGGCGCCGCCCTCGTTGTTGAAGCGGTGGCAGGCAAAGCAGGTGGCCGCGCCGAACATGTTGCGGCCGTTCCTGAAGTCACGGTTGCCCTCCAGGCCGACGCCCAGGGACTTCTCCAGGTCAGCCATCGTCCAGGCCTTGACGAACTGCAGCGGCCTGGCCGTGAAGGTGGGCGCCTGCACTTCGGGCCTGGCGTCAAGCACATCCTTGATGGCGAGCTTCTCCTCCTCGGTCATCGTCGCGAGAGCGTCCTTCTTGATCTCGCCGATGAACAGGTCAAACGAGGCGCCGCCCTTGTAGTTCGCGGCGCGCAGGAACCAGCGGAAGTAGCCGGCGCGCAGCTCCTTCGTCCAGCCGGACTTCGCAAAGCGCAGGATGCGCGCGTAGTCGATCTGCTCCTCCTGGGTCGGCGAGTCGTTCACCAGCGGCGCGGCCTTGGCGACGATGCCGGCATCACCGAGATAAACCAGCACCTCCGCGAGATCGCGGTTCAGTCCTGTATCGTGGGTTGGGAAAAGCGGGCTCAGCCTCGCAACGAGCGCGGCCTTCGTCGCCGCATCCGGCTCGCCCAGGCGGGTGAAGGCAAGCATGTGGTCGCGGACGTAGGTCACGCGGTCGAGACCCTTCAGCGCCTTGAAGTCGATCCTGCCCAGCGCGTCGAGAAGCGGCTTCTGCAGCGTCTTGTCACCGCCGCTGCTGCGGGCCAGCGCCATGAGGGCGGTCAAAGCGGCACGCGGGTTGGATTCGGAGAGCGCCTTGTCCTTCCACGAGGCCACCGGCTGATGTTCGAGGGCGATGCGGGCGGCGAAGCGCAGGTTGCGGTCAGGCGAACCCAGATGCGGCCAGGCGGCTTCGACCGTGACGCCGGGAGCCTCCAGGGCGGCGCGGACCTTCGCCAGCTCCGTGGTCTCCGCAGCGGAGGAAGCCTCCGTCTTCTCCTCCCCTGTGTAAGTCACGCGATACAGCCCCGACTGCACCTTGCGGCCGCCGACGCTGACATACATGGCACCGTCCTTCCGTGAAATCTCGATGTCGGTCAGCGGCAGCGGCGACGCGCTCATGAACTCCTCGGCAACGCCCGAATAGCCCGCGCCGTCCGGCGTCAGGTGCACGGCGTACATCTTGCCGTAGCTCCAGTCGCAGATGTAGAAGGCGTCCTGGTATTTCGCAGGAAACTTCGCGCCATAACCAAAAGCAACACCCGTGGGCGAGCCCGGGCCGATGTCCACGACGGGCGGCAGGCTGTCCTCCCAGCGCACCGGCCATTTCTTGCTGCATGTGCGCCAGCCGAACTCGCCGCCGCTCTGCATGAAGCAGACACGGGTCGGGCGGTACCAGGGCATGCCGGTGTCCCACTCCATGTCGGCGTCGAAACCGAAGATGTCGCCGTTGCGGTGGATGGCGATGTCATAGGTGTTGCGGGTGCCGGTGTTGACGAGCTCCCATTTTTTGCCGTCGAGGTCGGTGTGCGCCAGCCAGCCGCCGGGGGCGAGCACGTCACGCATGAAACCGCGGCCAAGCAGCATCGGGAAGAGCTGGTCCTCGGCCCAGTGACGGGGCACGCGGCTGGTCTCGCAGCCGGGTTCCGGCGTCTGGTTGCCGCACATCACATAGAGGCTCCTGCCGTCCGGCGCTGCCACAACCCCGTGGGGGCCATGCTCGCCGGCCTTGCCCGGAAAGGCGCGCAGAAGCTCCACGGAATCGAACTGGTCATCGCCGTTCGTGTCCTTGCAGCGGTAGAGGCCGCGGCCCTGGTAGGCATCGTCATTCACCACGCCATAGAGCGCGCCGGCATGAAAAAGCAGGCCCTGGCAGTGGCCGAAGTCGACGGCGAGCTTCTCGATCCTGGTTTCCCCCGGGCTGCCGCCAAGGGCGGGCGGCGTGATGCGATAGAGGGCGCCGTATTGATCGCTGCAGATCATGCGGCCCTGGTCATCCTGGGTCATGGCCACCCAGGAGCCTTCGGTGTCCTTGGGCACGGAATAAAGAAGCTCGACCTTGAAGCCCTTGGCGATCTTGATCTTGTCGACCGGGGTCGCCTGCCCGGCGATCTGGGCAAAGGCGCCGGTGGCGGAAGCAAGCAGCAGCGGAAGAAGAATGAGTTTCATGAGGAAAATGGGAGGCACTTAACGAAGGGAGGGTGGGTATCTTGTGGGGAAATCAGGGAAGCTTGCCCGGAGCCTGACAACCCGTGATTCCAAGAAAGGCTGATGATGAAAACCGAGGGCGGCTCAGCCCTTCTGGTAAATCTTTGCCGCATCCACGGCGGCGAGTTCGATGAGGTAGCCGGCAAACTTCTGCGTCAGACGCTCGAAGTAGAGGCGGCCTTTTTCAGGGGTGGAATGCTGCGGATCACCGGAGCCCGTGTCGTTGGTGGCCTGGGTCCAGGGACGCTGCGCCCAGGCCCATTTCTCGCGCATCGCCTTCAGCACGGGCAGGTTGTCCCGGCCCTCGCCCCAGTCCTCGCGGGGCAGGACAAGACCGGGCTCAAGATGCTGGACCAGGCTGGTTTCGCGCTCATCGGCATGGTCGCCCACAATCGTGAAGATGTCCCTGCCGGCGTCGATGCTGAACCAGTTCACCAGGCTCAGGTGGATGCGTGGATGCCGGGCCTGAAGCTCACGCAGCATCTGGCGGAAATCATTGCCGCCATGGCCGTTGAAGACCACCAGCTTCGGCACGCCGACGCCCTCCAGGCTGGCGATGACATCCTCAAGCACGGCCATCTGGGTGCTTGGACTCATGTTGATGCAGAAGGGGATGTCGAGCTGGCCCGTCTGAACGCCGAACGGAATGTTCGGCAGGACCGCCACCTTCGCCCCGGCCTGCCAGGCGATGCGTCCGGCCTCGGCGGTCATGGCCTCGTTCTGCAGGCTGTCCGTGGCGTAGGGCAGATGGAAGTTGTGCGCCTCCGTGGCCCCCCAGGGCAGGACGGCGACCTCATAACGGGTGGCCTGGACATGCTTCCAGTTCGTCTCGGCGATCATCCAGGGGCGGGGCGTCTTCATGGTGGCGGCGAATACAGCATGTGATGCCGGTTGTTGCCAAGTTTGTTTGGCGGCAATGTCGCCGCAGGTCGGCCGAAATATGCCCCGGCGCAGGTCGTATTGAAAGACCGCCCATGACCACGCGACTTTTCCTCTCCGCCCTGCTCTCCACCTCAATCGTGTTCGCCCAGAAGGCGCCGGACGTGTCCAGGCTCGACCCCGCCATGGGCGTCAACAAGCAGGCCGCCGACAACCTGGAGTGGCATGACGTCACGACCTGGGGCGTGGAGGGCCGCATCCTGCCCGACCAGCAGCGCAAGAGCTGGTTTGACCGCCTGCCGGCCAGCGCCGAGGGCAAGGTCACGCCGAATGTCTGGAACCTCAGCCGTGACAGCTCAGGCATGATGGTGCGCTTCAAGACCGACGCCACGGCCATCCACGTCCACTACAAGCTGACCAAGGCAGGCCTTGGCATGCCGCACATGCCGGCCACGGGAGTCAGCGGCGTGGACCTCTACGCCCGTGACAAGAACGGCAAATGGAAGTGGGTGCAGGTCACCAAGCCCGCCGCCCAGGAGGTGAAGGCGGAGATCATCAAGGGGCTGGCCCAAGGCGAACGCGAATACGCCGCCTACCTGCCCCTCTACAACGGCGTCGAGTTCCTCAAGATCGGCGTCGCCAAGGGCGCGAAGTTCACCGGCCTGGCGCCGCGTGAAAAGCCCGTCGTCTTCTACGGCACCAGCATCACGCATGGAGCCTGCGCCAGCCGTCCCGGCATGGTCCACACCGGCATCCTCGGCCGCAAGCTCGACATGCCCGTGGTGAACCTCGGTTTCTCCGGCAACGGCAAGATGGACGCCGCCGTGGGCGACTACCTCGTGCAGCTCGACGCCGCCTGCTACGTCATCGACTGCCTGCCCAACATGAACGCCGCCCTGGTCACGGAGCGCTGCGTGCCGCTGGTGAAGCAGCTTCGCGCCGCAAAACCGGAGACACCCATCATCCTCGTCGAGGACCGACGCTTCACCAATGACTGGATCACGCCCGAGAAGCAGAAGTTCCACAGCGACAACCACGCCGCCCTGAAGGCCGCCTACACGGCCCTGCAGAAGTCCGGCGTCAAAAACCTCCACTACATCCGCGGCGACAACCTCTATGGCACCGACACCGAAGGCGCGACCGACGCCTCCCACGCCAGCGACCTTGGCTTCATGCGCCAGGCCCAGGTTTTCGAGCCCGTGCTGCGTCGTGCCATGGCGCCGAAGAAGGTGAAGAAGTAACCCATCTTCGGGCGGATCGGTCACTGGCGGGAAGTCCCGCCCTGGGCCAGGACGTGCTTGCCCTCGACAAACCGGCCAGTCTCCTCCATGAGCAGGCCGGAATCGAGAACCCCAGACACGCCCCCGAACGTAACAGCCCTGCATGACCACCGCCGAGCTCCCGAGCCTCTACACCCTGTTCAACGCCTGCGCCCTGGCCCACATCACCCTGGGCCTCATCCTGATCAAAAAGGGCCATCGCCAGGCCCACGCCGCCAGCATGGCGATCGCGCTGATCTTTTCCGCCGCCTTCCTGGGCTGCTATCTGTATTACCACTTCACCATCGGCCATGTGAAGTTTGCCGGCACGGGCTGGACACGTCCGGTTTACTTCACCCTGCTCCTCACCCACATCCCGCTGGCGGTGCTGAACCTGCCGATGATCATCATGACCGTCATCCCGGCCCTGAAGAACCGCTTTGACAAGCACAAGCGCATGGGCCGGTGGACCCTGCCCGTCTGGCTCTACGTCAGCATCACCGGCATCATCATCTACCTGATGTGCTACGTCTGGTTCGGGCCGCCCATCCGCGCCTGACCCTGTCAGCCAAGCACCGGGGGCCGGGCATGCAGGTAGTCCAGCCATTCCGCCGGGGATCCCGTTTTGCCGTCTTCCGCCGCGTGGACGAGGTTGGTCATCTCGCGGGCCGTGACGAAGTGGTAGTGAAAACCCGGCGTGGCCTGGGCATAGGCGGCCAGATCGCGGTAAAAGCGCTTCATGCGCTCGCCGAGAAGGATGTTGTAGTTCTTCGGGATGCCGCCGTGCGTGTGCAGCTTGATGAACACCCAGGGAGCGCCGTTTTTCACCCTTGGGCACAGCTCCAGCCAGAGGCGCAGGCGGTGCCCGCCAGGCGGGTTGCTGCCGGAGGCGTCGCCGTTTTCCACCCGGGGAATGAGGCCCCACTTCCGCCAGTGCCAGTTCAGCCCCAGGGGGCCCTGGAGCAGCAGGAGGTGGTCTTCGAGATCCCTCAGATGACAGGTTTTTCCCGCCTCAGCGGCCGTGCCCCGGTCATGTGACTTGGGCAGGCCGTCCTCCCGGGCGTAATAAACCGCGTTGATCGTGCTCGTCTGGCAGGGATCCGGCGCCGCCGGCAGGGTCATGTCGACATAACAACCGGTGCGACGAAGCACCTCCAGTTCGTTAGGCACGCCGCACTTGCGTCCGGACGGGTGGGAGTGGTCGAGCGCCCAGTTGCCATGGATGAAGGCGTACTTCGCCCGGCCGTCCGCGCCCCGGCTGAGCAGGCCGTGACCCGCCAGGTCGGAAACACCCTTCAGCAGCTTTTCCGTGACCGTGGCCTCGGTGTCGCCGTCGTGATGCAGGTGGATCTCCACCTCGCTGCCGGTCCGGTGGCAGAGACCAGCCAGGGGGGCGATCAGCGAGGACTCGTACTGTTCAATTGGATAGAAGAAGGAGTGCCTGGGACCGCGACCAGCGCTGTCACGGAACTCCTCGACCAGTCCCGGCCAGGTTTTCTGCCAGTGGGCGACCGCCTTTTGCGCCCCGGCCAGGTCGGTGTCATGCAGGGGTTCGTAGTGGTCGCAGACGGCGATGCAGGCATGCAGCGGCCGGTCCGGGGACGGGCGCACGGGGTGGCTGCGGAAACGCAGGTAGGGGACGAGCCATTGATCAGCACCACGGAGCATGGGGGCCGTCTTTCGCGCAGCCGGAGGGGGCTGACAAGGCCGGAGCCGCAGGGAAAGCAAAAAACTGGTTGCTGGAAGAATGATTAGTGCCACTATCCCCGCCCCCTGCCGCCCGGGCACCTCGTTTCTCCTGCTCTGCGGCGACCCACCCTTCAGAAGTCTCAGTTTATGGCATACGCAATCATCAAAACCGGCGGCAAGCAGTACAAAGTCTCCGTGGGCGACAAGCTCGACGTGGAAAAGCTCGACGTGGCCGAGGGCGAAACCGCCTCCTTCGACCAGGTCCTCGCCGCTGGTGAAGGCGCAAGCCTGAAGATCGGCGCCCCCACCCTCGACGGCGCCACCGTCCAGGCCAAGGTGCTGAGCCAGTTCAAGGGCGAGAAGGTCACGGCCTTCAAGTTCAAGAAGCGCAAGGGCTACCACAAGACCAAGGGCCACCGCCAGCCCCTCACCCGCGTCCAGGTCACTGCGATCAACGCGTAATCCATTTTCCATCAACACCCACTCAGGAGGACACACTCATGGCTCATAAGAAAGGTCAAGGTTCCGTCAAGAACGGTCGCGACAGCAACAGCAAGCGCCTCGGCGTGAAGAAGTATGGCGGTGAAGCCGTCATCGCCGGCAACATCATCATCCGCCAGCGCGGCACCAAATGGACCCCCGGCCGCAATGTCGGCATCGGCAAGGACCACACCATCTTCTCCCTCGTGGAGGGCCGTGTCCGCTTCGACCAGGACGGCCGCCGCGTGAACGTGGACGAAGCCGCTCTTCAGGCCTGATCCCGTTTCGCTTCCAACGAAAGCTCTCCCGGGCGGACTCGACCATCGAGTCCGCCCTTTTCTTTGCCCGTCCCTCCTCCGCCTCACCTGAGCCGCCATGCCCCGAACCGGTCTCGCCCGCGCCCTGTCCAAGCTCGGCTTCTGCTCCCGCAGCAAGGCGGTGGAGCTGATTCGGGCCGGGCAGGTCCGCCTCAACGGCCGGGTTTGCCGCGATCCTGAAAAGCCGGTGCTGCTCGACCAGGACAAGGTGAGCGTCGATGACTCGGCAGTCAGCCGCCCCGCCTTGCGCTACCTGATGCTGAACAAGCCCCGGGGGCTGGTCACCACGGCCAGTGACGAACAGGGACGGGACACGGTTTTTTCCTGCTTCGAAGGCCATTCCCTGCCCCATCTTTCGCCAGTGGGCCGACTCGACAAGGCCAGCGAAGGGCTGCTGCTGTTCACGAATGACAACACCTGGGCGAACCGGGTCACCGATCCTGCGACCCATGTCCCCAAGACCTACCACGTCCAGGTCTCAGGCCTCGTGGATGACAGGCTGCTCCAGAAACTGACCGAGGGCGTTGTGGACCAGGGTGAACGCCTGGAATTGCGGGAGGTGTCGATCCTGCGCCAGGGAGAAAAAAACACCTGGCTGGAAATCATCCTGGATGAAGGCCGCAACCGTCACATCCGGCGTGTGCTGGCAGCCCATGACCTGGAGGTCCTGCGGCTGGTGCGCATCGCCATCGGCAGCCTTGGCCTGGGAGACCTGGCCAAGGGCGGATGGCGCGACCTGAGCGATTCAGAGATCAGGCCGTGGCTTCCGCATCCCCGCTGACCTCGGTGCTGGCAGGAGCTTCCGACTCCACCGCCTCAGGAGAGGCTTCGGCAACGGCTTCAGGCTCGGGAGCAGGCGTTGGTTCAGCTTCGGCAACCGCTTCGGCTGCAGGCGCCTCGACTTCAGCAGCAGGAGCCGGTTCAGCTTCCGGCTCAACCACGGTGGACTCAGCGGCGGCTTCAGCCTCGACCGCTTCCGAAGCAGCCGGCTCAGCCGGAGCAGACGCCTTGACTGCAGGAGCAGCGGCAGGAGCCTTGGCGGCCTGGGGTTCGCCCTGCACGCCAAGGAAGACCATGCCGTCGCTGTATTCGATGACATAACCTTCGTTCGCGAGCCAGCGGATGTCCTTGATGACATTGATCTGCGCCTCGGTCGGAGCCAGCTTCTGGGGGGCGGCAGGCGCGGCGGCGGCTTCCGCACCTTCCGCAGACGGGGCGGAAGCCTCGGACGCAGGAGAAGGTTCGATCGCCTCGACGAGGTCGTGCAGCAGGATGCCGGACTTGCCCTTGAGCACCTCGACGATCTTCGAAACCCGCTCGGAGAACACGGTTCCAGCATCGATGGCCCTTGGCTTGACCCGGCTGACAAAGAGCTTGCCTGCGCGGCGCTTGAACAGCTTCAGCCCGCGGCGCTCAAAGTTCGCGCCCAGCTTCTGGGACATGTCGAACAGGTGCTTGCGGGCGTTTTCCACGCCCTGGCGCAGCAGGATGAACAGCACATGGGTCAGCTTCGCCTTGTCGATGTTGCCCGGCACATGAACGTCACGCCGCTCCTGCACCGCCTCATCGGCGTGGGTGCGGCGGAAATGCGCCTCCATCTCGGCACGGGTGCTGAAGCTGAGCGGCTCGGCGCCTTCCTCCGGCGCATCCTTGAGCCAGACCCAGCGGAAACCCTTCTTCTGCTTTTCCTTCCATTCCGCCACGCGTTCAGGCTCGTTTTCGATCCGCACGCGGCGCTTGTAATCCTCCAGCGGCATGTGGCTGAAACGCTCACGATGCATCCGGATGATGGAAGTCTGAAAGCTGTGATGGCTGGGGGGGGCGAGCAGCTCGCCGCTCAGGCCGCAGACGCCGACGCTCTTGAAGTCACCCTTCGGCTCTTCCAGTTCGATTTCCTCGGCCCGGTAAAAGGCTTCCAGCGCCTTGCCACGCAGCACATGCTGGAGGGCTTCGTCGCGTGTCAGGAACAGCCCGCCATCGTTGGTGACAAACAGGCCGGAGGGACGCTCGGAGGCGCAGATGTAGCGGGCGTGAAAACGGTCGCCTTCCGCCAGCACGAGACGTGCGGCGTCAAACATGCTGAAGGCATGGCCGGTGCCGCGGATGTGCGCAGCCAGAGCCTCGGCGGACTTGTCCTCAGGCTCGATGACCACCTGGACGTCCTTCGGAATCTCCACCCATTCACGCTGCGGCGGGCGGCCGCCTTCACGGCTGCGGTCGCGGTCGCCAAAACGACGCGGGCCGCCACCGCCACGCTGGTCACGATCACCACGAGGACCGGCACCTGGAGGGCCGTCACGACGCGGGCGGAAGTCACCACGCTGACCTTGTCCCTGACCCTGGCCATGACCGCCACCACCGCCTGGCGGACGGGGACGGTCTCCACGATCTCCATCACGGCGCGGCGGGCCGTCTCGACGGCCTGCGGGCGGCCCGCGGCGATCGCCACGATCTCCGCCCATGCCGCCACGACGCGGACCGCGGTCCTCCCGTTCTTCATAGCGGCTGAAGTCCGTGCCGCTGGATGCACCACCGATGCTTGACACCCAGGAGGGCATCATGCGGAGGTCAGAAAGATCCACACCGGCGGCGGAAGCAGCCTGTGCTTCGGGGTTCACATCAGGTTCGGTCATGAGAGGGAAAACTGGTCGGCCAGTATGGGATGCCTTCGCAGGATTGTCGCCAACTTTGTTTGCAGCGGATTTTTCTAAAACCGGATCTGGAAGGAATGAAAAGCCGTGAGCCAGCCCCATGGACGGCTCACGCACGGGTTAGGAACAGAGCGGCAGCAGCTTGCCGAGAAGGTCGCTGATCTTCACGCGCTCCTGCTCGCCGCTGTCGCGGTGGCGGAGGGTGACGGTGTCCTGAAGCTCGGGGCCTTTTTCACCGCAGGTTTCAAAGTCGATGGTGACGCCGAAGGGCGTGCCGACCTCGTCCTGGCGGGCGTAGCGGCGGCCGATGGAGGCGGTCTCGTCGTAGAAGCAGTTCAGGTGCTTCTTGAGCATCGCATAAACCTCGCGGGCCTTGGCGACCAGCTCCGGCTTGTTCTTCAGCAGCGGGAACACGCCGACCTTGATCGGGGCCACGCGCGGATGGAAGCGCAGGACGGTGATGGTCTCCTTCTTGCCCTTGTCATCGACCTTCTCGAATTCTTCGAAGGCCTTCGCAATGACGGCCAGCGCCATCCGGTCAAGGCCGGCGGAGGGCTCGATGACATGCGGGACGTAGCTGCCTTTGAACAGGCGCTCGAACCAGGCACGCACTTCGGCCTCGGGCATCGGCTCGCCCTTGGTCTTCGCCTTCTCGGCGGCGAGACGCTTCTGGATGAGGGCCTCCTTCTGCTCATCACTGAGCTTGGCGGCGGCATTCTTGAGCTCCTCGTCAAAGATCTCCTGCGACTTCGTGCTGTGCTTCTGATGCTGCGACAAATCGAAGTCGCCACGTGCGGCGATGCCTTCCAGCTCCTCGGTGCCGAAGGGGAATTCGCAGAGGATGTCCACGCAGGCGCGGGCGTAATGGGCCAGGTCCTCGGGAGTCTGCCAGTAGTATTCCAGCACGCCGCCGAGACCGATGCCTTCATAGAATTTGGTGCGCTCGGACACCCAGTAGCGGTGCCACATCTCCCAGCCCCAGTTCGGCTGCGGCTCGCTCAGGTCGGCGCCTTCGTGCCACTTCGCGACCCCGCCGCTGATGATCTCGACGGCTTCGTCAGGCTTGATGAAGAACTCGAGCTCCATCTGCTCGAACTCGCGGCTGCGGAAGGTGAAGTTTTTCGGCGTGACCTCGTTGCGGAAGGCCTTGCCGATCTGGCCGATGCCGAAGGGCACCTTCACGCGGCTGGAATCGAAGACGTTCTTGAACTGGGCAAAGATCGCCTGGGCGGTTTCGGGGCGCAGGTAGGTGACATCCGCCTCGGTCGCCGTGGGGCCGAGGTAGGTCTTGAGCATGAGGTTGAAGGGGCGGGCCTCGCCGAGCATGCCGCCGGTTTCCGGGTGGAAATCAACGCTGCCGTTGACGGCGTCGATCTTCTCCTCGTTGAGCAGCTCGATCTCCTCGGGCTTGCCGGCGGCCTCGCCTGCGTTCTGGGCGATCAGGCTGCGGACGCGCTTGCGAAAGCTTTCGATGTGCTCGCCGTTCTTGAGCAACGCGGTGATCGGACGGTCCCAGCGCCAGCCGTTCGGTGCCTGGGCGCCGGTGTACTTCAGCACGGTGCCGGACTGCGGCTCGACGTGGTCGGCGCGGACGCGCTTGTTGGTCAGCGAGCACTCGCGCATGAGGTCGGCGAAGGTGTCCACATGACCGCTGGCCTTCCAGATGGAAGGGTTCATGAGGATGCAGGCGTCGAGGCCGAGCACGTCCTCGCGTTCGCGGGTCATCGTGTTCCACCAGGCGGTGCGCAGGTTCCGCTTCAGCTCCGCGCCGAGCGGGCCGTAGTCCCAGATGCCGCCGCAGCCGCCGTAGATTTCGCTGCTTTGAAAGATGAAGCCGCGGCGCTTGCAGAGGGAGACGATTTTCTCCATGAGCGCGGTCTGGTTTTTGGCGTCGGTGGACATGACTTGATGGGAACGGAGGGTTTGGGATGTGCCGCAAGGCTGGAATGCCCCCGGCGAAGGGGCGCGAAGGGAGCCGCAGAGGCGCGGTTCCGCAAGGGGAAGATGGGGCGGTGAATCGGCCGACCGGGGCATCAGCCCTTCGGTTTCAGGAAAAGCACCTCGGCCCGCTCGATCCAGCCCTTGCGCAGGTCCATGCGGAACCAGCCGTCGCTGTTCTTGCGGTTGATCCGGCAGCCGCTGCGCGGCCCGGGCACCTTGAGGTCATGCTGAGTCCAGGTCCGGCCCTTGTCCGAGGACCAGATGATGCCGTTCTGATAAGTCGAGGCGGGGGCGCAGTGGGTGGCGATGAAGATGCCGTCCTGGTAAAGCATGTTGGCGGACTCAAACATCGGGTTGAACAGCAGCGTGTGCTTCGAGGTGTCCGTGAAGTCGGCGGGCAGGCAGGTGAAGATGCCGCGGTCATGGCGGTTGGCGATGGCGGGGCCGTTGGCGTCGGCGATCCAGTACATCCGGCCGTCGATGAAGTTCATGCCGCCGGCCTTGAAGCGCGAGTTGGAGTCCACCGAGATGACATGCTTCCAGTCCCACGCATCGGCCTTCGCCTCATAGGTGCCGCGCAGCCAGTGGACCTCCTTGCCGTCGCCGCGGTCAATGTCGCCGGTGCAGGCATAGAAGGCGTCCTCGGCCGGGTTGTAGGTCACATTGTGGATGTGGCGGGCGATCAGCTTGTTGGTTGGGTCGCCCAGCAGCGGGTCATCCGGCGCCGCGCCCTTCTGCTGAAAACGCGGGTTCTGACCGAAGGCGTAGGCCAGCTTCACGGTCTCGCCATTGTCCGTGGAATAATAAATGTTCACGGGCACCGCGCCGCCCAGAACGTTGCAGTAGTTGCCCCAGACGAGCATCTCCCGCCCACCCACCTCGAAGCAATGCTCGCCGTCGAGTGAATGAAAGTACCAGCCCGGGTTCTTCGGATCGACCGGCGTGTGCGGCCGATAGTCGGTTCCGTCCGGGCGCTTCACGATGATCTCACGGTGTGACTTGAGGCTGTCCGTGCTGAGGAAAAGCCGTTCCCGCGTGGCGAACAGCACGCTGCCGTTCTTCAGCAGGACGCTGAAGGTGATGTCCTGCGCTTCGGGAAAGTCCGCGACATGCGGCCAGGTCTTCCCGCAGTCCTCGGAAAGCATGATCTTCGTGCCCAGGAAGGCAAAGGCGCGATTGTCACGCTGCGTGTCCACATAGGGCTCGTCCGCCGACGGAATGCGGTAAACAAAATGTTCCGTCTCGCCGGTGATGGCCTCCGCCAAGGCGGAAACGGCGGGCAGCAAAAGTCCGGCAAGGCAGAGGGTGCGGAGGGTTTTCATGATCAGGGCTGGTTGAGGAGGAAGGCGAGCAGGTCACGCAGTTCGGCATCGGTCAGCGCGGCCACCAGGCCCGGCGGCATGAGCGAGGTGCGCAGCTCGGTGCGCCTGACGATGTCCGCCTCAGGGAAGGACTTCTCCTTGCCGGTGAGGTCGCGGAAGACATCGGAACTGGAGGAACGCAGCAGGATGCCGGTGAAGGTGGTGCCGTCCTTGAGCTCGACCAGCGAGGGATAGAACTGCGGCGCCACCTCGCGGTGCGGCTCCAGGATGGAACGCAGGATGGCGGCGCGGTCGCCCTGCTGGGACACCAGGCTGAGATCGGGACCGACGACATTGCCACGACCGCTGTGACGATGGCAGGTGGAGCAGAGGGCGACCTTGGCATTGAAGAAGATGCGCCGGCCTTTGTCACGGTCGGGTTCGCCAGGAAGCGCGTCGAGCCTCTTCAGCCAGGCCTCCGTCTGGTCAAAGGGCGGGCGGTCCGCCACCGGCGTGAAGCCGTCGGTGAAGCGCAGGGCGCGCCTGGCTTCATCACGGATCAGGGCGTTGTCGCTCTTCGCCAGCTTCTGGAGCAGGGCGGCGTCATCCGTGCCCAGGACGGCCTCGGCACGAAGCTGGGGGCTGCGCTTCTCATCCGCGGCGATGTCGGCGCTGATCCGGCGCGCGGCCAGGGTGCGGACGGCTTCGAGCCGCAGCACCTCGTCACCGCTGGCGGCGAACTCCCGCAGCAGGTCAGGCGTCAGCGCCTTGTGTGCCGGCGGCGCGAGGCGGAGGGCATAACCTTTGATGCGGTCAGGAGTGCCGGGGCTGGTGATGCGCTCGACCAGCACCTCGGGATTCGTCACGCCGGCGCCGGGCTCGCCGCGCAGGGTGTTCCAGGTGGCGAGCACGGCTTCAAAAAGCCTGAAGTCGAGCTTCGGATCCGAAAGCATGGCCTCGACCTGCGGCTGGAATTCCGTGAGCACGGCGTCGGCGGTCCAGCGCAGGCATTCAAAACGCATTTCTGGTTCGGCATCCGCCAGGAAGGCACGCACCCAGCGCGCGTCATTCAGGTCAGCCCGGCGCATCGCCACGAAGGCCCAGACACGATCCTGCGGCGGCAGGGCCTTCACGGCTTCGACGGTCAGCCCGGAGCGGGCGAGGGCGGTGAGGGCGGCGTCAGCGAGGTATTTGTCCGAACCCTGCGCCAGCTTGAGCAAACCGGCCGTGTCACGCTTTTCAGCGCCTTCACGCAGCTTCTTGGCCAGCAAGGCCTCCGCTGTCGCAGGCTGCTTTTCGGCCACCCAGGGCTGCTTGCTGATTTCAAGCTTCCAGAGCCGGCCACGGCCATGGATCGGGTAGGAGCTGAACACCCAGTCGGTCAGGTAAAACGCGCCGTCAGGCCCCTGCGCCATGCAGACAGGACGGAAGAAGTCGCTGCCCTTCACCAGCGGCAGGCGCTCGGAGGTGTAGCCTGCGCCATTCCGCCTCAGCGGGAAGTAGTCGATGCTGTGGTCGCTCCAGCTCGGGATCATCACGCCGCCGCCAAGCTCGACGACGGCGCAGGGCCCTTCACCACAGGGATGCACCATGCCCAGCGTGCCGCGCAGCTCACCGTTCCAGGCGACAAATGGATGCACGGGCGCGCTGCCGTAGACCCACTGGAAGCCATAGTCCGCTCCTTCGACGATGTTGAGCAGGCGGCAGGGCGGACGGCTGCCGGGATCGTTTTCCGCCGCGAAGATCTCGCCGTCACCGCGAACCATCAGGCCGAAGGGGTTCCAGAAACCGCGGGCGATGCGGCGCAGGCCTTTGCCATCGGCGGAACAGCGGAACACGCCGCCTTCGCCACGGCCGCTCACCTTCGCGCCATCCGTGCCGGTGAGCGTCCAGTCCTTGCCGAAGTTTTCGCCTAACGAAAAGACCAGCCCGCCGTCCGGATGCCAGGCCATGCCGCTGAGGCCGTTGTGCGGATAGTCGGCCACGGTGTCGAGCGTGGCCAGGTTCTCCTCGGTGTCGCCCCTGCCGTCGCCGTCACTGTCCTTCACGCGCAGGACGCGGTCACGCTCGGCAAGGTAGATCCAGCCGTCCGGGCCGACCTCGACATGCATGGTGGCGTCGGTCTTGTTGTAGAAGACACGCCGGTTCTTGCCATCGGCGTCAAAGACAAGGATCTCGTCATGCTGCGGCCCGACATAACCCTCCGGACGGAAATGCGTGTGGCAGGCGGCGAGCCAGATGCGGCCCTGGTCATCGACGTCGATGCCGGTGGGCGTGACGAGGTCGGGATGCTCGGCCAGCAGCGTCATCTTCACGCCCGGCTGCAGCGTTTCAATCTGCGGCGGCAGATCCTTCGGAACGTCCGGCGCCTTGGGAGGCGGTCCGGACTGGGCAAGGGCGGCGACGGGAAGGGCGAGCAGCAGGCGCAGGTTCATGGAGAGCGTAAACCTACGGCCTTCACCACGACGGCCTGTCGCACGGGCCAAACGAAAAGCTCCGCAACCTCAATACCCCAGCCAGGGGCCGAGCGAAGTCCACCAGACCAGGAGCAGGTTTCACATCAAACAAAATGCCGGAATTGCGGGAAATTGGAAAAGGACTACGCCTTTGAATCTCAACATGAACGACGACTCGATTGTTCCTGGCGCGCGCCACTTTGCCACAACGTGCTGGACGCTTGTACGCGCCGCAGGCGCTGATGACACCCGGTCTGCAATGGCCCTGGAGACACTGTGCCGTGACTACTGGTACCCGCTTTACGCGTTTGTGAGGCGACGCGGGCATGGAGCGGCGGACGCACAGGATCTCACGCAGGCGTTCTTTGCATCGCTGCTCGCCAGAAACAGCCTGGCACAGGCTGACCGCTCGAAAGGAAGGCTTCGCAGCTTTCTTCTGACGATGCTGACGCATTTTCTCGCGAACGAACATGACCGTGCCACGGCGCAGAAACGCGGCGCAGGCAGGATCCTTGAATGGGACGCGCTGAATGCGGAGGAGCGTTACGCGGCGGAGCCAGCCAGCGAGGATGCGGAGCTCGAGATGGCGTTTGACCGCCGCTGGGCATACCAGCTGGTCCGGCGGGCGCTGGATCAGCTTGGCGCGGAATACAAAGCCGCCGGCAAAGTAGCGCTGTTTGAGGCCCTTCGTGGAGCCTTGACCGGAAACGGGACACCCCGTGCCGAAATGATGCAAAGGCTCGGTCTCAGCGAGTCCGCACTGAAGACATCAGTGCATCGCCTGCGTCAGCAGTATCGGGAAATTCTCAGGCAGGAAGTGGCGCGTACGGTTTCCGATGAAACAGAGGTGCAGGCGGAGATGCGCCATCTGGCAGCGCTGCTGCGTCAGGCGTCGTTTTGACTTTTTTGCAACCAGGCCGCCTCATTTCCTTGAGAACAGGACTGCCATGAACACTCAACAGTCCTGTCCACAATGCCATGCCCCCCTCTCCACGCCTGATGCCGAATGCGCAGCCTGCCTGCTCAGCCTCGGCTCTGAAGTGACTCAGGCCGCTGATGCGGCGCAACTGCCGGAGCAGGTGCTGCGACCGGGCGATGCCTTTGGCGGCTACCTCATCGGAAATGAACTCGGCCGCGGCGGCATGGGGGTGGTTTATGCAGTCACCGAGCTGGCCACTGGCAGACTCCTTGCGCTCAAGGTGCTGTCCCATCAGCTCGCTGACGCTGATTCACGCGCCCGGTTTCTCCGCGAGGGGAGGGTGGCGGCTTCGATCAACCACCCCAACAGCGTCTACATCTTCGGCACGGAGGAGATCCAAGGCCGGAGCGTCATCACCATGGAGCTGGTCAGCGGCGGCACGCTGCAGCAGCGGGTGACGGAAAAGGGGCCGCTACCAGTGGCTGAAGCGGTGGACGCCATCCTGGACGTGATCGCCGGCCTGGAGGCTGCGGAGATCGCAGGCGTGCTGCACCGCGACATCAAGCCGACGAACTGCTTCATCGACATGGACGGCACGGTCAAGGTGGGGGATTTCGGCCTCTCCATCCCTGCCGAAGGCGGTGGCCGGGACTTCGATGTGACAAAACCCGGCGTCTTTCTGGGAACACCGGCATTCTGCAGCCCGGAACAGCTTCGCGGCGAACCGCTTGATGTTCGCAGCGACATCTACTCGGTCGGTGCAACCCTGTTTTACCTGCTGACAGGCAAGACACCCTTCCAGGGCGAAAACGTCATGCAGGTCATTGCGAACACGCTCGACAAGGCACCTCACGATGCGGCCAAACTTCGCCCAGGCCTGCCCAGAGAAATCGTGCGATTGATCCAATCCTGCCTGGCGAAACAGGCCGGGGCACGCCCTCAGACCTATTCGGCGCTTCGAAAGCTGCTGCTGCCCTTTCGAAGCACTGCGCCCACGGTGACATCCGTGGGTCAGCGATTTGCAGCCTATCAGATTGATCTCATCGTTGCGCTCGGAGCGTCCTGGATCCTTTCGCTTCTGACGAGGGAAGATCCGATGACATGGACGGACCCTTCGAAATGGGGCGTTTACACAGGGTTCACCTGGATTTCGCTGGCTGCGATCGAGATCATTCCGCAGGGACTCTGGGGAGCCACAATCGGACAGGCGTCAATGCGACTGCGTGTCATGCTCAGTGATCGTAGCGCCCCTGGACTGGTGCGTGCCCTGACACGCTATCTGATACTTTACCTGCCTTGGCTGATCTTGCCTCTGCTGGGGAATGACAACGACTTCTTCGGCATGACCGAACTTGTTGCCTGGGCCTACTGTCCGCTGCTTTTTGCAACCATGCGTCGGCACAATGGTTTTGCCGCCGCTCACGACTTGCTGACCGGCACGCGGGTGGTGGAAAAAACCGCCGCCCGGAGCACCAAGATCGTCGCCAGCATGCTGCCTGACACGGCAGACGCCACGCCATCCATGATGGAACCGATCGGCCCCTATCAGCTGCTTGGCACGCTGGAGCAAAGTGTTGATCAAACACTTCACCTTGGCTTTGATCCAAAGCTGCTGAGACGCGTCTGGCTGCGGGTACATGCGCAAGTCGTCACACAGGCTCAACAGCCAGCCCCACGCTTCACAAGGCTGCGCTGGATTGCCGGAGGCAAGTCGCAGGATCGCTGCTGGGATGCGTATGAGGCACCGTCAGGCAAGGCATTGCTGAAGCTGCTGCGAGAGCCTCAGCCATGGTCCACGGCCCGGCAATGGCTGCATGATCTTGCCCAGGAACTGGAACTTTCACGCCGGGAGGGATCGCTACCTTCCCTGCTGAGCCTGGATCGGATCTGGATCACGGAGGAGAACAGGCTGAAGCTGCTGCCCTTTGCAGCACCAGGCACTGAAACCACACCACAGGTGAACGCGTCCACGTTTCTTAACCACGCCGCCCAGGCGATGTTGGAAGGCCGCATACCTGGGCCCGAGGAGGCTCTGAGCCGACCCGCAGCCGCGCCCGTGCCAGCCGCCGCCCGGGAATGGCTGAGAGGGCTTGTTCAGAACTCGTCTGCAGCAGTGCTTAAAACCCTGCAGCCACTGCTGGCCCAAACCGCCGAGGTAACCAGGCTTAAACGTGCTGGATTGACGCTCATTCCGGCCGCCTTGCCCTTGTTCACCCTGGCACTGCTTTTCCTATTTTCCCTGAACCACGAAAAGGGTCGTCAGGCTGAAGCCCGCCATCCTCAGGCGAACGAGGCCTTGAGACTGCTCACCCACTGGGATGCCATGACGATTGCGGCACCCTTTCTCTCGGACACCGACAACCGCTATCCGCTGTTGACACTGGTGAAAACCGACAAGGCAAAAGCCAGGCATCTGCTCGGCGTGCTGATTTCCTCTCGTTATGGCCAGATGGTGAACGACCCCGCCGAATGGCAGAGCCCGGAAGTCAAATCACTGTCCATATCATCCTCCATTCTCCGATCTCGCGAAAGGATCGAAAAAATGGTGAGGGAGCATGCCAACCCCATGGCTGAGGATGTTGCCGAGGCGGAACGTGTCTTCGAACAGACGTTTAAAAACCACCTTATCAAGCCTGAGAAGAAACCTGCCAGAGAGGAGATCACCACAGATCCTGTCGATGGATCGGCACACATTCTGTTAAGCGCCGGCCTGCTGATCCTCGAAGCATTTGCATGCCTGCTGCTCACGCTATTCTGGCGTCGGGGAGTGCTTCAACGTGCGTTTCGCGTGGAGTATGTGCTTGGTGACGGCCAGCCTGCTGGCCGCCTGCGCATGCTTCAGCGGGCATTACTTGGCTGGACTCCGGCTACCGGGCTTGCCCTGCTTGTAATGACACGAAGCTGGCCCCTGACGACCACTTCACAGGCTCTCATCGGTTTGACCACCCTGGGAGCTGTGGCACTCTGGATCCAGAGTTTAACGAATCCAAGGCGTGGACTGCATGATCGAATCGTTCGCACCTGGCCCGTGCCCGAGTAACCAACGGCACCTCAATACCCCAGCCAGGGGCCGAGCCAGCGCTCCATCTCCTCGACGGTCTTGCCTTTGCGCTTCGCGTAGTCCTCGACCTGGTCCTTGCCAAGGACGCTGATGCCGAAGTAGTGGGCTTCAGGGTGCGCAAAGTAGAGGCCGCTGACGGCGCTGCCGGGGTGCATGGCCATGCTTTCGGTGAGTTCGACACCCGTCTTCGCGGTGGCGTCGAGCAGATCGAAGAGGATGGGCTTCTCGGTGTGATCCGGCTGCGCGGGATAGCCGGGGGCCGGACGAATGCCGCGGTAGTTTTCCTTGATGAGATCGGCGTTGGCGATGTCGCCAGGCTTTTCGTAGCCCCAGGCGAAGCGGGCTTGTTGATGGAGATACTCGGCGAAGGCTTCGGCGAGGCGGTCGGCGACGGCTTTGGTCAAAATGCCGTGGTAGGGGTCGTGCGCGGCATCGAACTCCTTCGCGAGCTCATCCGCGCCGTGAATGCCGACGCAGAAGCCGCCGATGTGATCGGTGCGGCCGCTGTCCTTCGGCGCGACATAGTCGCTGAGGGCGAAGTTGGCCTTGTCCTTCTTGATGACCTGCTGGCGCAGCGTGTGGAAGGTCGTTTTGAGCTTTCCGCCTTCATAGACTTCGATGTCGTCGCCGACGCTGTTGGCGGGGAAGAGGCCGAAGACGCCTTTGGCGACGAAACGCTTCTCTGCAATGATGCGGTCGAGCAGCGCGTTGGCGTCGTTGTAGAGCTTCAAGGCCTCCGCCTCGGCTTTTTGCTTCATTTCAGCATCTTCATGAGCGGAGGAGAAACGGCCTTCGTTCGCGATCCAGCGTCCGCGCAGCTCCCAGGAGTGGAAGAAGGGCGACCAGTCGATGAATCCGCGCAGCGTGGCGATCAGGTCCGCGCCTTCATAGACCTTCGTGCCGGTGAAGCTCGGCGTGGCGATGTCCTGCTTGCTCCAGTCGAATTTCTGGCCCTTCTCGCGTGATTCATCGATGCTGAGAAGCTGGCGGTCCTTCTTCTTGCCGTATTCCTCGCGGAGGCGGGCATGACGCTCTTCGTTGGACTTGATGAAGCCTTCGCGTTGATCGTCGGAGAGCAGTGAAGTGGTCACGGGCACGCTGCGGGAGGCATCGAGCACATGCACGATGGGCCCGCTGTATTTCGGCGCGATCTTGATGGCGGTGTGCGCGGGGCTGGTGGTGGCGCCGCCGATCAAAAGCGGCTGCTTGAAGCCGAGGCGCTCCATTTCGGAGGCCACATGCACCATTTCATCGAGCGATGGCGTGATGAGACCGCTGAGGCCGATGACATCCGCTCCGACTTCGACAGCTTTATCCAGAATCTTCTGGCACGGCACCATGACGCCCATGTCGGTGACTTCGAAGCCGTTGCAGGCCAGAACGATGCCGACGATGTTCTTGCCGATGTCATGAACATCGCCCTTCACGGTGGCGAGCACGATTTTGCCCCCGCCCTGCTTCGCCGCCTCGGCAGGGATCAAATCCGAGGCGGTCAGGCCTTTTGCGGAGCTGTCTGATAGGGCGTCGGCTCCTCCCGGAGCAGCGCTTCCTGTCCCGCGAGACGCAGGGACTCCAGCGTCGCTTGCTCGATGCTGCGGAAGATTTCCGCCGCTTCCGGGCTGATTCGACCGGAGAAATTCGGCCAGCGCTTCTGGGCTGTAGGCTGGGTCGTTGGCATGGAAGGCGAAGTGTTCATGGATGCTAGTATGTCCCGTTTGCAGCAGGTTTTCAATGGATTCATTCAGATGAGCAGCCAGCCAGTCGAGCGACTGAACTGCGGGAGGTCGGCAGGAATTGTCCACGACGAGCACTGTGGCGTCTTCGCTGGAAGAAAATTCCTCGGCCAGCGTGAGTGTCGTCCTGGCGGCTTGATAATGACCACCGGCGGCCCGACTCAGCGGGACGATGCGTCCGCCGCCCTCGTCTTTCAAAGCGCGTTTCAGCATGTTGCCGATCGCTTTGGGCCACGGACAGTAAATGAAACGGATTTCCACCCGCAGTGTGGCGGCAAAGCAGCGCTGCAGGTGGGCACGGCTGCGTTTCAGGTTCTGCAAGGTGCCGTCCATGATGAGGATGACACGCGGATCGTCCGGGAGAATGCGGGTGGCCGTCGTCTTCCCGCTGCCCTGGCCTCCGGCATTGAAAACGATCACATCACCGGGTTTGGCGGCGCTCACGATCTTTTCAAACATCCAGTCCACGAACGCACCCGCGGGCTCCAGCGTGGCGACGCTGCACTTTTGACGGCTTTCGCGGGTGGCGGCGTAGTCGGGGCTGAGTTCTTGGACGCTGTTGCGGTCGAGGACGATTTTGAAACGGCGCTTGTACTCGGTGGCAGCGGCTTCGAGGTCGGCGGCGAGTTCGGCGGCGAACTTCACCTCGATGCGGCGCTCTTCGAGGCTGAGGCCGGGATAGGGCGTGTAGGTGAAGCCTTCGACGGCGGTCACGTCGCCGCCGATTTCGAGGGCTTTGACCGTTTTCTCCGCAATCTCGACCAGCAGCTCGCGCTCGCGGGCCTTGCGGGCTTTTTCCGCCTCCATGAAGGGCGCGAGATAGGCGACGCTCTGCTTCATCACGCGGGCGCTTTTGACGACCTGCGGCAGGAACATCTTCCCAGCGCCGAAGAGGTCGCCGACGACGCTCATGCCGTCCATGAGCGGGCCTTCGATCACGCTGAGCGGCTTGCCGAGCTTGGCGAGCGCCTCGGAGGTGTCTTCATTGATGAAATCGGTGATGCCCTTGAGCAGCGCATGCTCGAGGCGCTTCTCGACAGGCGCCTCGCGCCAGCTCAGGTCGATCTCGGCCTTCTTCGCGCCTCCGGCCTGGCCTTTGAACTGCTCGGCGTAGTCGACGAGGATCTCGGTGGCGTCCGGGCGGCGGTTGAGGATGACGTCCTCGACCTTCACGAGCATCTCCGGCGGGATCTCCTCGTAAACCTCAAGCATGCCGGCGTTCACGATGCCCATGTCCATGCCGGCCTTGATGGCGTGGTAAAGGAACACGCTGTGCATGGCCTCGCGCACCTTGTTGTTGCCGCGGAAGCTGAAGCTGATGTTGCTGACGCCGCCGCTGACCTTCGCGTAGGGCAGGTTCGCCTTGATCCAGCGCGTGGCCTCGATGAAGTCGACGGCGTAGTTGTTGTGCTCCTCGATGCCGGTGGCGACGGTGAGGATGTTTGGATCGAAGATGATGTCCTCGGGCGGAAATCCGACCTCATCGACGAGGATGCGATACGCTCGCTTGCAGATGCGGATCTTGTCCTCGTAAGTCGCGGCCTGGCCCTGCTCGTCAAAGGCCATGACGACGGTGGCGGCGCCGTATTGCTTGATCTTCGTCGCGTATTCCTTGAACTTCGCCTCGCCTTCCTTGAGCGAGATGGAGTTCACGATGCCCTTGCCCTGCAGGCACTTCAGGCCGGCCTCGATGATCTCCCACTTCGAGGAGTCGACCATGATGGGCACGCGGTTCACCTCCGGCTCGGTCTGCAGGAGCGTCAGGAACTTCGTCATCATCGGCACGCCGTCGATGAGGCCCTCGTCCATGCAGACGTCGATGACGTTCGCGCCGCTCTCGACCTGCTGACGGGCGATGGCGACGGCCTCCTCAAGCTTGTTCTCCTTGATCAGCTTGGCGAACTTCGGCGAGCCGGCGACGTTCGTGCGCTCGCCGATCATGAGGTAGTTCGAGCCGGGGCTCAGCACATAGGGCTGCGAGCCGCTGAGGCGCATCGTGTGCGGATCGGCGGGGATTTCGCGCGGCGCGATTTTTTCCACCGCCTTCGCGATGGCGGCGATGTGCTCGGGCGTGTTGCCGCAGCAGCCGCCCATGATGTTGACAAAGCCGCTGCTGGCGAAGTCGGTGGCGTAGCCGGCCATGTCCGGCGGCAGCAGGTCGAAGCCGGTGGGCGCGAGCGGGTTCGGCATGCCCGCGTTCGGGTAGGCGGAGACAAAGCAGTCCGCCTTCGCGGCAAGCTCGGCGAGGAACGGCCGCATCTTGTCCGGGCCTAACGAACAGTTTAGTCCGATGGACAGCGGCCTCACATGCCGCATGGCGTTCAGGTAGGCCTCCGTCACCTGGCCGGAGATCATCGTCTCTCCCCCGGGGCCGACGGCGGCGCTGATCTGCACCGGCAGCTCCAGCCCGTCCTCCTCAAACACCTCACGAATGGCCACGAGCGCGGTTTTTGCGTTCAGCGAGTCGAAAATCGTCTCCACGAGGAGCGTGTCCACACCGCCGGCGATCAAGGCGCGGACCTGGTGCTTGTAGGCCTGCTTCACCTGGTCGAAGGTGACGTAGCGGAAGCTCAGGTCGTTCAGGTCCGGAAACTGGGAGAGGGAGACCGTGAGCGGCCCGATGGCCCCCGCGACATAGCGTTTCCGGCCCGTCTGCTCCGCGACGATGTCCGCCCATTTGCGGCACTGGCGCGCGGACTCGAAGTTGATCTCCCAGGCGAGGTCGTTGAGGAAAGCGTCCTCAATGATGCCCTGGAAGAACTCCGGGTTCTTTTTGCCTTCACGGAAGAACTCCGCCTGGGCGATGCTGGTGGCGGAGAAGGTGTTGGTCTCGACGATGTCAGCACCGGCCTCAAGGAAGCGCTTGTGGATGTCCTCGATGATGTCCGGGCGAGTGATCGAGAGGATGTCGCCGTTGTTGAGGATGTCCTTTTCGTTGTCGCGGAAGCGCTCACCACGGGCGGAGGCCTCGTCGAGCACGCCCTTGGCCTTGTACTGCCGGATCGTCGTTCCCATCGCACCGTCGATGACCAGGATGCGCTGACGCATGGCGGCTTCGAGTTCGGATCGGCAATTGGGGCGGGCGGGCATGGCGAAAACTAGCAACGGAGATGGAGAGGTCAACCCTTCCCATCAACATATCATGATTTGTGGATATGTGAGCCTTCCAACCTCGGTACGCCTGCTTCTTCCAAGTTGACCACCCCAGTCCGTCGTCCACAGATGGGCGCATGTCCGCCTGCCGCCTTTTCCTCCTCGGCCTGCTTCTGCCGGTCCTGTCTTCCTGCACCGGGCTTGAGATCAAGCCGCTGCTCGGCCAGACGCTGCAGCTTCCCGCCTCAGACTTCGGGCCGGAAAGCCTCTCAGCCCCGCTGCTGGGGGCGAATGCAGGACAGAAAACCGTCGTAGTTTACCTGGGGTTGTCTGAGAAGCAGATCGAGGCGCGACATCCATCCTCGCAGTTCTGCCACGTCCCTGTGGTGAAAGGCATCCAGCATCTCAACCGCAACGTCGCCGGGCTGCCCCGTGACCCTGCTCATGCGGAGCTTCGGAGCCGGTTGATCACCACGCGCAGCAGGCTGATGGACTACTACGACACCCGCCGCATCGCCTTCAACTCGGTGCCGCCCTTCACGGGCCGCGGCTTCATGTCGCGGCGGGCGATGATGCCGCCCCTTGGCACGACCCGCTGAGCCAGCCCTGCCGAAGATCACCAGTTGGCGGCGATTCCGGCGCCCTTGGCGCGCTGAAGGCCCCAGTACATCATGGTGCGTGCATCTTCCCAGATGTATTTGGTCTTCGTGCCAAGCTGGACCAGGATGACGTTCCTGCCCCGGCTGCTGGCGGTGGAGATGAGGCAGCGGCCGCTGGCGTTGGTGTAGCCGGTCTTCATGCCGTTGCATTCGGGCATGACACCAAGCAGCTCGTTGGTGTTCTTGAGGGTGACCGAACGGCCGTCCCGACGGGTGAAGGTGTAGTATTTCCGCCGCACGGCGTCGCGGATGACCGGGTTTCGATAGGCTGCCATGGCGATGCGGGCCATGTCCCGGGCCGTGGAATGCTGACCACCGACGGTCAGGCCGTGCGGATTGCGGAAGCTGCTGTGGGTGCAGCCCAGGGAGCGGGCCTTGGCGGTCATTTTTGCGGCGAAGGCGCTGATGCTGCCGGCGTTGTCCCGGGCCAGCACGTTGGCGACATCGTTGCAGCTCTTGATGAGGAAGGCGTAGAGAAGGTGACGCCGGGTGTAGGTGTCGCCCGGGCGCAGGCCGAGAACCGTCGGTTCCACCCGGACATCGGAGGCCTGGACGGTGACTTTTTTGTCCAGGTTGCCTGCGTCCATCACCACCAGGGCGGTGAGGATCTTTTGCGTGCTGGCCACGGCACGGGGCGTCTCGGAGGCACGTCCGGCGAGGTGGCGGCCGGTATTGGCGTCGATCAGCAGGTAGGAAGCCGCACGGATGGGCGGGCCTGATGCCACCGCCAGCGTGGGTTCCACATCCATGGCAAAACCCGGGGCATAAGCCACCGGACTGGCCACGGGATAGCCGTTCATCGACCCAAGGCTCATGTCTCCGGAAGCAGTCCGGCGCGGTTCGGAGACTGCACAGGAAGCCATTGAAAGGACAACCATCAGCAGGGCAAGGGACGCTGGAAACCGGAGCAGCATGAGAAAATCTTGGGGGAGGAGGGAACGCAGCTTTGATGCCGGATCCTATCTTTCCAAGTAGGCCAGGACGCCTCATGGTGTCAACACGGGCCGACTTTCGCCTGACAGACCAGGGGGGAAGGATGGCCGTGGACCCGCCTTCAGAAGTGGAGGTTCGCCACGATGCGCAGGCCATGAAGGGTCAGGTCCGGATCCACGGGAATGTCCTCCTTCATGCCCGACATGATCCACCCGGCATCACCACCGGTCGCCACCACATGCACCGGCAATCCAGGGGGCATCTCTTTTTTCAAGGCTTCCAGGATGCCCTGGACCATGCCGCGGTAGCCGATGGCGGCCCCGGCCTGGATCGCCCCGACCGTGGATTGACCAATGGCGCTGGACGGCTCGCACAGGTCGACCCGGGGCAGCAGGGCCGTCCGCTCATGCAGGTAGTCGGTCATCAACCGCAGGCCGGGGGCGATCACGCCGCCAATATAATGACGGTCGGCGGAGAGGATGTCGAAGGTCACCGCCGTGCCGAAGTCGATGACAATGCCTGGCGCGCCGTAAAGATGCGCCAGGGCCACGGCATTGGCCAGACGGTCCTGACCGATGGTCTCCGGCTGTGGATAGCGGACACCGATGCCCATGGGGGTGTCGTGACGCAGCTCCAGCAGGTCGGGAAACACCTCCCGCCAGACCGGCACGACCGCCGGGACGACGCTGGCAATCACCGCCCGGCGAAACTGCCAGCCGGAAACCGCCGCCCGGACGGCCTCGGGAGTCACCCCAACGGAGGGCAGATCCCGGCGGTCAATCAGGTGCTCGGAGGTGGACAGGCCGAGCTTGGTCCGGCCGTTGCCCACATCGATCAGGAGAAAATCGGCGGTCATGGGGGCGTTTATGGAGGCGGGCAGGGGTGGCGGCAAGACCGGAAAAACAGGTTGCGAATCCCCGGATCACCTCCACTATGCGCGCCCCTTGCCCGGTTCGGCCCCTCCAGGGAACCGCGAGGCGAAGGGATAATCCTGACTGTCACCATGAGCAACATCATCTCCAAAATCGAAGCCGAGCAGGTCAAAAAGGACGTGGCGTCCTTCAATGTAGGCGACACCGTCAAAGTTCACACCCGAGTCATCGAAGGTGACAAGGAGCGTATCCAGATTTTCGCCGGCATCGTCATCGCCCGCAAAGGCAGCAGCCTGAACGAGGCCTTCACCGTCCGCAAGATCTCCTACGGCGAAGGTGTTGAGCGTGTTTTCCCCCTCCACAGCCCAAAAGTGGCCAAGATCGAGGTCACCAAGCCCGGCCGCGTCCGCCGCGCCCGCCTGCATTACCTCCGTGGTCGTCAGGGCAAGGAAGCCATGACCGTGAAGGAAGTCAGCCACAACGAGGCTTGATCCGACAGATTTCCGACGGCGGCATGGCTCCTTAAGCCGGCTGTGGTTGGTTTGTTGACGTTCAGAGCACCTCCGCGAAGCAACTCGCGGGGGTGTTTTGTTTTCAGGCCAAGGCTTAAACACCGCAAGATTCGCCATAAAAAGCAGCGTCACACCGTCGTACATTCCCCCTCCCATCCTGCCCCCTACCAGACATGAAGCATCTCCCAGCCCTGTTCCTCCTCCTGTCTGCCTCCGCAGCGTCCGCCCAGGAAAACAAACCCGCCGCAGCTCCCGCACCGGCCCCGGCTCCCGCCGCGAGCAAGCCCGCATCGCCACCTGCCCCGGCCAAAACCGAGGCTCCGGCACCTGCAAAACCCGCTCCGACACCTGCCCCGAAGCCCGCCGCCGCACCCCCGGCACCCGCTGCGACAGCCAAGCCCGCCACGGCTGCCGCCCCTGCTCCTGCTCCCGCCAAACCGGCAACGCCTCCCCCGGCTCCCCCCACCCCGGCCAAAACCGCCGCCAAGCCTGAAACCAAGCCGGCTCCTGCTCCCACTCCGGCACCCGCCAAGCCTGCCACCCCGGCACCCACTGCCGCCAAGCCCGCAGCTCCTCCCCCCCCGCCAAAACCCGTGGCCGTGTTCAAGGACAAGGCCCTCGAAGCCGCCGTGCGCAAGCAGGTCTTCGCCAAACGCGACAACCAGGAGGTCATCACCGCCGAGGACGTCGCCACCGTCTCCATCATCGAAGGCAAGGGGGCCGGGATCACCGACCTGAGCGGCCTGGAAAAATGCACCGCCCTCGCCTCCCTGACCCTGTCCGACAACAAGATCACCAGCCTCGCCGCGATCAAGGGCCTGGAACGCCTCCAGTTCCTCGACGTCGCCAACAACCAGATCACCGACATCTCGCCGCTCGCCACCTGCAAGATGCTTCAGTACATCGAGCTCACCAACAACAAGGTCGCCGACGTCTCCGCCCTCGGCGGCATCACCTCGCTCAACTCCCTCTACCTCGCCGGCAACCAGATCTCCGATGTCAGCGCCCTCTTCAAGCTGCCCAAGGTGTGGACCCTCTACCTCGACGGCAACAAGATATCCAAGCTCGACGGCATCGGCCAGCTCAAGTGGCTCTCCATGCTCTCCCTGAAGGGCAACCAGGTCAGCGACCTCACCCCCGTCGAGGCTCTCACCGACCTGCAGTTCCTCTTCCTCGACAAAAACCCGGTGGCCGACCTCGCGCCGCTGCACCGTGCCTGGAAGAAGGACAACGACGGCCCCCGCGAGTGGGCGCCCTACTGCCAGATTTTCCTCAACGACTGCCCCCTCAACGACGCCTCCAAAAAGCTCGTGGAGGAAATGAAGAAGGCCGGTGCCCGGATCACCCCCTGATCCAGGCCGGGCTCAGTCAACCAGACGGAACTCCGCACTCGCAAGCAGGGCCTGGCAGAACGCAGCCAGGCCCTTCTCCTGATCACCGGCATCCTCCAGAAACCTCCGCACCATCCGGCGCTCCTGCTCGTCAGGCGAACGGTTGAAGCAGAGCTGAAAGGCCTCCTGAACCGGATCCTGCGCCTTTTGAACCCGCCGCGCCAGGGCCCGGGCCTGCTCCTGCACGAACGGCCCGTTCATCACATACAAGGCCTGCAGCGGCACGTTCGTCACATCCCGGTCCCCGGTGACCAGGCTTGGGTTCGCCACATCAAACTGCTCCAGAACATCCGGCAGATGATCCCGGATCACCGGCAGGTAGACGGATCTGTGCCTGGAACCGTCGAGGTCCGGTGGCAGCTTCGCATTGAAGCCGATCAACGACACCGACTGTCCGTCGAGTTCAGCGACCAGCGAGCCAGGCCGTCGCGAAAGGTCAAGCAGCCCGGAAACCGAAAGCATGGCATCCCGGATCGCCTCCGCATCCAGCCTGCGGCGGCTCGCATGGCTCAGCAGGCGGTTGTCAGGATCCACCTTGGAAGCCCGTCCGGGATCCCTCAGCCCGGCCCGGCGGTACGTCTCCGACATCACGATCTCCCTGATCATCTTCTTCACCGACCAGCCGCCCTCCATGAAGCGCAGCGCCAGGTAGTCGAGCAGTTCCGGATGGCTCGGCGCCTCACCGGTCGCGCCGAAGTCATCCACGGTGCGGACAAGCCCCGTGCCGAACAAATGATGCCAGATCCGGTTCACCATCACCCGCGCCGCCAGCGGGTTGTCACGACCTGTCAGCCAGCGGGCCAGCTCCAGGCGCCCGCTTTGATCTTTCGGCACCTGCACCCCGGAATCCCAGACCTTCGGAAAGCCGCGCGGCACCGCGTCGCGCGGATGACTGATCTCGCCTCGTTCATAAAGCGGCGAGTCCATGACCTCCGCATCCTTCACCCCCATGCACAGCGGCAGCGGGCGGCCTTTGTCATCCACCGCCTCCAGCGCCCCTTCGACGCCACCCCGCGACCAGAGGATGCGCAGCGCGTTGGTCAGAAGCTTGTGCGCCTCGCCGCCCAGGTCACGCCCCTCGGCCCGGGCCCTGGCGATGTATTCCTGCTGCGCCTTCTCGTCCGCGTTCAGCTTCGCCAGATCGGCCTTCAGCTGCCGGACCCGCTCCTCAGGCAGAGTCTTCCCGACGATCACCTGACCCGGAAGCTGCGGCAGGCGGATGAGGTGCCCGTGGTTGTTGTTCTCGGAATCGATCCAGTTCCCGTAAAACGTCTGCGTGCTTTTGAAGATGCCCGCCAGCCCGTAGTAATCCTCCATCGTGAAAGGATCCGTCTTGTGGTCATGGCAGCGCGCACAGGCGATGCTGCTGGCCAGCACGGCCCGCGTCACCGCATCCAGCTGTTCGTCCGCCACGTCGGCGGCAAACTGCGCCTTGTTCTGTTCATTGAGCCCCTTGGCCCCGATCGCCAGGAAGCCCGTCGCCGTCAGCAGCCTCGCACGTTCCGCCTCATCCTTCGCGGGCAGCAGGTCACCCGCCACCTGCTCCGTGATGAAGCGGTCATAGGGCATGTCCGCGTTCACCGCATCAATCACATAGTCGCGATAACGCCAGGCATGGGGAAAGGCCAGGTTGGACTCCCTCCCGTTGGATTCGGCATAACGCGCCACATCCAGCCAGTGCCTTCCCCAGCGAACGCCAAACTCACGCGAGGCCAGCAGCGCATCCACCCTGGCCTCCAGGTCCGCGATCTTGAAAGTGGCCGCCTCCTCCGGCGTGGGCGGCAGGCCGGTGAGGTCAAAGTGAAGCCGGCGCAGCAGGATGACCGGATCGGCTTCAGGCGCAGGCTCTAGCCCGTGCTCCGCCAGCTTCTCACGAATCATCCCGTCAATGCCCGCCTCAGCACTGGGCGGCATCACCGGCTTCCGATGGCTCCAGAAGTTCCGCCCCGCCGCACCTGGACTGCCGGAGGCAGCCTTCCCCGCCTCACGCGGATCCACGGCCCCGGCCTTGATCCAGGCCTCCAGGTCGGAGATCACCGCCGCAGCCAGCCTCGGCTTCTTCGGCGGCATCTCCAGGTCCTGCTCATGCCTCACCGCCGCCAGCAGCAGGCTTCCGCCCGGATCACCGGGAACCACCGCAGGCCCGGTGTCACCGCCCTTCCTCAGGCCCTCCCGGCTGTCCAGCAGCAGGCCTCCCTTTGACTTCCCGGACTCCGCCGAATGGCATTCATAACAATGTTTGATCAAAACAGGGCGCACCTTCGCCTCGAAGAAGGCCTTCCCGTCCTCGGCCGCCGCAGCGGCGGCGGGCGGGGTCAGCAGCACGGCAAGAAGGCGTCGGTTCATGGTCATGACGCCCGGAAGTGTCCCTCAGGCGACGACGCGGGTCAAGACATCCCCGTGCACGTCGGTCAGGCGGAAGTCACGCCCGGCGTAGCGGTAGGTCAGCTCCTCGTGGTTGATGCCTAACAAATGAAGCATGGTCGCATGCAGGTCGTGCACGCTCACCGGATCCTGCTGCGCCGCAAAGCCGAACTCATCCGTGGCGCCGTGCACCGTCCCGCCCTTCACGCCACCGCCCGCCATCCAGACGCTGAAGCCGTAGTGGTTGTGGTCGCGGCCAAGCTTCGACTGCGTGCCGCTCATCTCCACGGTCGGCGTGCGCCCGAACTCGCCGCCCCACAGCACGATGGTGTCCTCCAGCATGCCCCGCTGCTTCAGGTCCGTCAGCAGCGCCGCGATCGGCTGGTCGATCTCCGCCGACAGCTTCCGGTGGTTCTTCTCGATGCTGTCATGGTTGTCCCAGGGCTGCCCCGCCCCGTGCCAGAGCTGCACCATGCGCACCCCGCGCTCCAGCAGCCGCCGGGCGATCAGCGTCTGCCGGCCGTGGACGCCATCGCCATACATCCGGCGCACATGCGCGGGCTCCTTCGACACGTCAAAAGCATCCGCCGCCTCCATCTGCATGCGGAACGCCAGCTCAAAGCTCTGAATCCGCGCCTCCAGCCTTGGATCTGAGCGCCCGGCCAGGTGCGCCGCATTGATCCGCCGCAGCAGCTCCAGCTGACGCAGCTGCACCCGTTCATCCGCATGAGGGCTGCGGATGTTCTCAATCAGGCGCTCCACCGCCTCGTGCTTCGAATCGACATACGTTCCCTGGTAGGCCCCGGGCAGGAACGCCGCCTGCCAGTTCTCCGCACCCTTGATCGGCAGGCCGCCCGGACACATCGCGATGAAGCCGGGCAGGTTCGCATTCTCGCTGCCCAGCCCGTAGGTCAGCCAGGCCCCGAGGCTGGGGCGCGGCTGGATCGAGTCGCCGCAGTTCATCAGCATCAGCGACGGCTCATGATTGGGCACCTGCGCCTGCATCGAACGGATCACCGCGATGTCGTCGATGTGCGCCGCCGTCTTCTCAAAAAGCTCGCTCACCTCGATGCCGCTCTGTCCATGCCGCCTGAACTTGAACGGCGAGGGAAACGCCGCGCCGGTCTTGCGCTCGGTGATGCGATGGCCCGGCACAGGCCGGCCCGCGTAGCGCTCCAGCGCCGGCTTGGGGTCAAAGGTGTCCACATGCGAAGGCCCGCCGTTGAGGAAGAAGTGGACCACCCGCTTCGCCTTCGGCGCATGATGAGGCCTCGCTCCCGGTGCAGCCATCACGTCGCCCAGCCCGAGCATGGCCAGCCCCATGCCGGATCGGCGGAGGAGGTCGCGGCGGCTCAGGACGGCTTGCATGACTGAACCAGTACGCACCTCGCGGGCCGGGCCTTTGCGAAACGTCCGATTTCACGCCCGGCGGTTTCTGCTTGGCGGCCCGGCTCCGCACCGCTCATCATCACGACCCATGCCGCAGCCACACATCGCCATCATCGACTGGCGCACCGCCCCGCAGGGCGACGCCGAGTCCGCCATTGAAAAACACATCATCGGCCGGGCCGCCCGGGTCACCCGGCATCTCTGCGACACCGATGCGGACATGGACGACGAGCTCGCGTCCGCCGACGCCGTCATCATCTGGCACAACATGCCGCTGTCCGCCCGCGGCATCGCCCGCCTGAAAAACTGCCGCGCCATCATCCGCAACGGCGTCGGCTTCGACAGTGTTGACGTCCAGGCGGCACGCGAACGCGGCATCGCCGTCTGCAACGTGCCCGACTACGGCACCGAGGAGGTCGCGGACCACGCCATCGCCCTGGCCCTCGCGCTCTGCCGTCAGATCCTGCCGCTCGACGCCGAGGCCAAGGCCCTCGGCTGGAACATCCGCGTCACGCCGAGGCTGCGCCGCCTGAGCACGCTGACCTTTGGCATCGTCGGCCTCGGACGCATCGGCACCGCCACCGCCCTGCGCGCCAAGGCCCTCGGATTCAAGGTCGGTTTTTTCGACCCCTATCTCCCGAACGGCGCGGACAAGGCGGTGGGCGTCACACGGGCGAGGTCGCTCGACGAACTGCTCGCGCAGACCGACGTGCTTTCCCTGCACTGCCCGCTGAACGAGGAGACGCACCACCTCATCGGTGATCGTGAGCTTGCCCTGCTGAAGCCGGGCGCGTTTGTCGTCAACACCGCCCGGGGAGCCATCATCCGCAAGGCATCCATCCTTCAGGCGCTGCGCAAAGGCCGGCTTGCCGGCGCCGGGCTGGACGTCATCGAGGATGAGCCCCTGCGTACTCCGGAGGAGGCGGAAACACCCAACCTCATCGCCACCTGCCACGCCGCCTTCTGCAGCGTCGAGTCCAAGGTCGAGATGCGCAGCACCTCCGCCCGCATCGCCCTCGCCGCCGTCACCGGGCAGCCGCTGGAAAACGTTGTCAACGGCGTCACCGGCCTGTGAATGGATGAAATGTGACGGAGCATTCCTGCGAAATGCTCGGTTAGACTTATGAACCGCCGCGACACCCTCGCCCTCACCCTCGCCAGCCTCGGCATGGCTCCCCGCGCCCGGGCCGCCCTTTCCTCCATGCAGACCGTGAACACGATCATCCAGGCCCAGGTGGACAACGGCACGCTTCACTCCGCCGTGCTGCATGTCCAGTGTGGGGCCGAAGTGACTCAGCAGGCTTACGGGAAGGCGGAGGCAAGTTCCATGTTCCTGCTCGGCTCCATCACCAAGCCCCTGACGGCAGCCGCCGTCATGATCCTGGCCGACCGGGGCGCGCTGAAGCTTTCGGATCCCGCCGTGAAACACCTGCCCGAGTTCAGCGAAGGCGCCCGGCGGGACATCACCCTCGAGCATCTTCTGACCCACAGCTCCGGCCTGCCCGACCAGCTGGAGGACAACAACGCCCTGCGCGCCCGTCACGCACCTCTGTCGGAATTTGTGAAGGGTGCGATGCGCACGCCCCTGCTCTTCAAGCCGGGCACGAAGTATCATTATCAAAGCATGGGTATCCTGCTCGCGGCGGAGATCGTCGAACGCGTGTCGGGCATGCCCCTGCCCCGGTTTCTCCAGCAGCACCTCTTCACACCGATCGGCATGTCTCGCTCCGTGCTCGGTCTCGGGTCCCATGCAAAGTCGGAGATGGTCTCGATGCAGACGGAACATGCCGCGCCAGAGGCCGGTGCCGGCGATCCGTCCGCCCGAAGCTGGGACTGGAACAGCGACTACTGGCGGAACCTCGCCGCACCCTGGGGCGGAGCACACAGCTCGGCTGCGGACGTCGCCGCCTTCCTGCGCAGCTTCCTGCATCCCGACGGCCGCGTGCTGCGCGAGGAAACCGCCAGGCTGATGGTCCGGGACCATACCCCCGGCCTTGAGGCGCACCGCGGCGTCGGGTTCATGAGCGGCCCCATCGGTCTCGGCAAAGGTTGTTCGGCACGCGCCTTCGGCCACAGCGGCTCCACCGGCACCCTGGCCTGGGCCGACCCCGCGACGGACACCAGCTTCGTGCTGCTCACCTCCCTGCCCAAGAATGTGTCCGGGGCGCTGCTGCTCTATCCCGCCTCCGACCAGGTGTCAGCCGCCTAGCGGAGCTTGAAGACCTGCAGGCGGCGCCGGGCGCAGCAAGGCGCCCCCCTGGACCCGCCCGGATCAAGATTTGACCTGGTCCTTCAAGATTCACGGGTTCCGCCGCGTAGGTTTGCAGTCATGATCCCGCGCAGCCTCTGCCTACTCGCCCTGTTCTCCACCTCCTCCCTCGTCGCACAGCAGGTCACCCTGCCGCTGCCGCGCCTGCTGACGATGATGCCGATGGGCGGCCAGGCCGGACAGCAGGTCCAGGTGACGATCACCGGGGAGAACATCGAGGACGTCACCGAACTCACCTTCTCCACGCCGAAGATCAGCGCGAAGCCCGTGGCAGGAGCCGCAAACCAATTCCTTGTCAGCATCGCAGCCGACGCCCCGACGGGCGTTTATGACGCCCGCGTGATGTCCCGCCTTGGAGTCTCCTCAGCCCGTGCGTTTTCCGTGAACCGCCTGCCCGAGGTGGTGCGCACGAAGCCGAACAACACGCTCGAGACCGCCCTGCCCCTCGCCGTCGGATCCATCTGCAACGCCACCATGACGAAGCGCGCCGTGGACTACTACTCCTTCCAGGGCGTCAAGGGCCAGGCCGTGGCCGTCGACTGCGCGGCGGTGGGCATCGACTCACGCCTCACCCCGGTGCTCGTGCTGGCCGACGCCAGGGGCGCCGACCTGAAGGTGAACCGCACCGGCGGCATGATCGACTTCACGCCCCCCGCCGACGGCGCCTACATCATCAAGGTGAGCGACCTCACCTACCAGGGCGGCGAGCGGCACTTCTACCGTCTCGCAATTCAGAAGGGTCCTGCGGAGCCGCAGCCGCACACCCGGATGGTCAGCGCCATGTCATGGCCGCCGGAGGGCCTGGCCGCCAGGGCAGCCGCCAGCGAGGCCGAGCCTAACAACAAGGATGCCCAGAAGATCAGCCTGCCCTGCGACATCGCCGGCGCCTTCTACCCCGCCGCCGACGTGGACACCTATGAGTTCAGCGCGAAGAAGGGCGAGACCTGGTGGGTGGAGGTGGCCAGCGAGCGCCTCGGCCTCAACACCGATCCCTTCGTGCTCGTGCAGCAGGTCAAGGACGGCAGGTTCACCGACGTGGCCGAGCTCTATGACATCGCACCGCCGATGAAGGTCACCAGCAACGGCTACTCCTACGACGGCCCGCCCTATGACGCCGGCTCTCCCGACGTGCTTGGCAGGTTCGAGGCGAAGGAGGACGGCACCTACCGCCTCCAGGTGCGCGACCTCTTCGGCGGCACGCGCAGCAATCCGCACAACCTCTACCGCCTCATCGTCCGCCAGGCCGCGCCGGACTTCTCCCTGGCCGCCTGGGCCGTTCACATGACCCTGCGCAACGGTGACCGCGCCGCGCTCTCCAAGCCAATGGCCCTTCGTCAGGGTGACGCACGCGCCTTCGAAGTCGTCGTGCAGCGCCGTGACGGCTTTGACGGCGAGATCGACATCCGGATGGAAAACCTGCCCCCGGGCGTGAGCGCCGCCGGCCTGAAGATCGGCAAGGGCAAAACCTACGGCCACCTCATCCTCACCGCCGATGACAAGTCCCCCCGAGGCTTCTCGCTGGCGAAGGTCACCGGCAGGGCCGTCATCAACGGCAGGGAGGTCGTCCGCCCCGTCCATCTGGCTGGCATGGAATGGCCGGTGAAGGATGCCAAGGGCGAGATCCCCGCCCCGCGCCTCATGGCCGACGTGCCCGTCTCCGTGACCGACTCCGAACAGGCGCCGCTGACGATCGCCGCCGCCGAGGACAAGGTCCACGAGGCCGTGGCCGGCTCCACGCTGAAGATCCCGCTCAAGCTGACCTGGCGTAACGAATTCAATGGCACTTCCATCAAGGTGAAGGCCTACGGCGAAGGCTTCAGCTCCCTCAAGGAGTTCGACATCCCGCTCAAGGCAGCCACGCATGAGCTGGTGCTCGACCTCGCCGCCCTCAAGATCGCGCCGGGCGACCACACCTTCGCCCTGCAGAGCCTTGGCATCTGCAAATACAGCTACAACCCGGCCGCCGTGCCCCTGGCCGAGGCCGAGCAGAAGAAGGCCGAGGCGATCCTGGCCGCCGCAGCCGCCGAGGCGAAGAAGGTCGCCGCCACCGACGCCGAGGCCGCGAAGAAGGCGGCCGAGAAACAGAAGGCCGCGGAGGCCGCCATGACCGCCGCCACCAGCCGGATGAAGTCCGTGACCACCGCCGCGAGCCCGACCGACACCGTGGAGATCCTGATCTCCAAACCCATCCGCGTGCACGTCAAGCCCGCCGCGCCGACCACTGCTGCGAAGTAAGGTCCCCCCGTGCTCCGGCTCATCCCTCCGCCACACAGGTGACGCCCTGGTGCCAGGTGCCCTGGATGAGGGTGAGGCGCGGAGTTTCCGGAAGCCCGAAGCGCCCCTGCTCAACGCTGGCGACCAGCGTGTCGATGATCACGGCGGCGATGAGGTCCTCACGCTGCCAGATGCCCGAGTTGCTGCCGTGCGGGTTGACACCCTGGTAGGCCAGGCCGAGGTCAGCAGGAATTCTGCGGCCGGTAGCTTCCAGCATCTCCTTCATGCCGCGCACCTGGGAGATGACGGCATCAATCCGGTGCTGCTTCAGCCAGCGGCCCGCCGCAGCCGCGGAGTGCGGACCCAGGTCGGGAAGCAGGCAGGGCGGGATCCTGGGGATGCCGGGGTTCAGCAGAGAGAAGCGCGCCTCGGCCGTGCAGAGGCTGTAGCTGGTGGCGGCCTCGATGGCCAGCGTGGTGCAGATGCCGATGCGGCGGTGGCCGCGCCGGACCAGCGCGGTGAACACCTGGACGCAGTTCGCCACATCATCGGCATCGACGCTGTCGAGCGCCTGGATGATCTGGCTGGAGCCATTGTGGATGATGGCGAAATGCCGCCAGTTCAGCCGCCAGTCAGGCAGGTGAAAGGCGGCCTTGAACTGCTGGATGACCATGCCGCGGATGCCCTGCGCGCGCAGCCTTCGCTCAAGCCTCGGCGCGTCCGAGGGGCGCACATGGTCAAAGCGCTCCAGCTTGTAGCCAAGCTCCTCGGCGCGCTGTGCGGCAGACAGCCAGTAGAGTTCATGCGGAGCCTTTTCCGCCGGCAGGGAGAGGTCGTGGTCGGTGATCCAGGCCAGCGTGCCCTGATGGGCGCGCGCCCTTCCGGCCCGGACGTGGCTCATCAGCTCGGCAAGCCGTGGATCGCGCCTGTAGCCAAGCCTGGCGGCGGCCTTCAGGACGCTGAGACGCACGGCCTCGGTGATGCGCGGGTCGTTGCGCAGCGCACGGGAGACGGTCGCGTGGGAGACGCCGAGGTGGGCGGCCACATCACGCATGGTGCAGGATGGCTTGCGGTTCATGGACGGCCCTCAGGATGGGCCGGGGCCGCCGGTGGTGCAACTGGTGCATGATTTTCGGCTCCTAACCCGAGGCAGCACCGTCATGATCCCCTTCCCCAAGCCGCCCATGAACAAGCCCGTCCTCAGCGCCCTGATCACAGCCCTCAGCATCGCCACCATGCTTTCCGCCGCCGTGCCGCGTGACTTTGCCGTGGACCTGAAGGCCGCGATTTCGGACGTCGCCCCGCACATCACCCTCACCTGGACCCAGCGGGTGCAGGGCAGCATCACCGCCCAGAAGATCCACCGTCGCCTCAAGGGCGAGACGGCCTGGGTGAAGCTGGCCGACCTGACGACGACGCAGACGAGCTACACCGACGGCACCGCGCTGCCCAGCGTGGAGTATGAATACTGGATGGAACGCACGTTCACCGGCCTGACGCCAGGCACGGCCATGGGCTACCTGAGCGCGGGGGTGAAGGTGGCGGAGGTTCACGCACGGGGAACGCTGCTGCTGGTGGTGGATGACACGATGGTGACCGCGCTGTCCCCGGAAATCGAGCAGCTGAAGCTGGATCTCGCCGGCGACGGCTGGACGGTGCAGCAGATCACCGCGCCAAGAAGCGGCACGGCGGCAGGCACCAAGGCGCTCATCACCAGCGCCTACAACGCAGACCCGGCGAACGTGAAGGCCTTGTTTCTTCTGGGCCATGTGCCGGTGCCCTACTCGGGCAACCAGGCGCCGGACGGCCATGCCGACCACGTCGGCGCCTGGCCTGCCGACGGCTACTACGGTGACATGGACGGCAGCTGGACGGACACCTCGGTGAACAACACCTCCGCCTCACGAAACCAGAACGACAACATCCCTGGCGACGGCAAGTTTGACCAGGCCAGCTTCCCAGGCCTTGTCGAACTTCAGGTTGGGCGTGTGGACCTGCACACCCTGAACCGCTCGCCCGCCGCCGGCGTGACGGAGGCGGCGCGGCTGAGGCGCTACCTGCGCCGTGCCCACGACTTCAGGCACAAGCAGGGCGCGTATGCCGCCATTCCAAGGCGGACGCTGATCCGCGACGGCTTCGGGCATGCCTTCACCTCCGAGCCCTTTGCGGTCACCGCCTGGATGGGCGCCTTCGCCTGCGTCGGCCAGCCGCCGGACGGGACCATTGAGGAGGCACCGAGCGGGCAGTGGTTTTCCGCCTCCTATGCAGGTGGCAAGGACTATCTCTGGGGTCATGGCTGCGGCGGTGGCAGCCACGAGTCGGCGGCCAGCTTCGGCACCTCGACGGACATCGGCCATCTTCCCAGCCGGGTCGTGTTCACCAGTTTGTTCGGCAGCTATCACGGAGACTGGGACGCGGACAACAACCTGATGCGCACGATGATCGCCGGCAACGCCGCGGGCGACTCGCTCGGCCTGACCTGCTTCTGGGCAGGCCGGCCGAACTGGTTCCCCCATCACCCCGGCATGGGTGAGACCCTGGGCTTCATGACGCGTGTCTCCATGAACGGCGGCCTCACCGGAGGCGGTTCTTACACGCCCGGAGGCTCCTCCTACAGGGGCGTGCACATCGGCCTCATGGGTGACCCGGCCCTGCGAATGCATGCCGTGGAACCGCCGCGCCGACTGGCGGGAACCAGCGCCTCCGGCCAGGTCAGCCTGAGCTGGGCGGCCAGCACCGAAAGCGCCCTGCAGGGCTATCATGTCTACCGAGCGCCTGCTCCATCGGGGCCGTTTGTGAAGCTCACCACGGCCCCGCTGGTCACGACGGCTTATGCGGATTCCACGGTCACGACGGGCAGCAGCCACACCTATCTGGTCCGCACCCTGAAGCTGGAAAACGTGCCGGGCGGCTCCTACTACAACCTCAGCGTCGGCTCACCGCTGACGCTGACCGTCTCGGGAGCTGGCAGCGCAGCGCCGCTGAACGCGACCGAGCTGACCGTCACGCCCGTCAGCGCGACCAGCGCCAGCCTGGCCTGGCAGGACAACGCCTCGGATGAAACAGGCTTCCGCATCGAACGGAAGACGAACGCCGGCGGCTCCTGGAGCACGGTGGCAACCCTGGCCGCAAGTTCGGCCAGCCACACGGACAGCGGACCGTTCACCCAGGGGAACGTCTACTACTACCGCGTCATCGCCACCGGCGCCTCGGGTGACTCCGCCAGCTCCAATGAGGCTTCGTTTGAAGCCGTGGCCGGGTTTGTCGAATTTACGGCGACCAAGGTGAAGGTGAACAAAAACGCCGGCACCGTGGCGCTGAGCGTGCCGCGCATCGGCGGGGCCGTCGGCGCGGTGTCCGTCAGCTATGCGACCAGCGGCTCGAGCGCCGTCGCAGGCACGCACTTCACCACCACCAGCGGCACCCTGAGCTGGGCGGACGGGGATTCCTCCGCCAAGACGATCAACGTGCCGGTGACCAACACCGGCTCGCCGCAGCTGCCGAGGCAGTTCAAGGTCGCGCTCAGCAGCCCGACCAACGGTTTGCTCATCGGCCAGTGGCTGAGCGTGGCCGTGCAGATCGAGGATCCGACCGCCACCCTGGATGCGCCCTGGACCTCCGCGATGATCAGCACGGTCACTGACAGCTCGCCCGCCGTCAGCGCCGAGGGCATGATCGGCGACAGCATCATGGGAGGTTCTGGAGTCACCAGCGGCGCCACCTCGGAGGCGGGGCGCTTCATTTATCAGTCCAGGACCGGTGACGGTGTCATCACGATGCAGGTGCCCACGCCGACGCCCGCCCAGGGAAGCGCGCGCTTCGCCGTCATGGTGCGGGCGTCAACCGGCAACACGGCAGTCGCCGCCGCGACGGTCGGCGCCAGCTCCGCCGCAGCACACGGCACCAAGCTCGCCTACCGCAGCACGGTGGGGGGAGGCATGACGGTGACGCCTTCTGCGGACAACAACATGGACACGCCGCAGTGGCTGCGCCTCACCCGCGCTGGCAGCACCTTCATTTCAGAATCCTCGCCCGACGGCGTCGAATGGACCCTGCTTGGCAGCACGTCGATTTCCACCATGCCCGCCACGGCCCTTTGGGGTGTCTTCCATTATTCGGCGGACTGGTCGGGCAGCAGCACCTACCTGGCGGACTACCAGCTCGCCACCTACCAGAACCTCAGCGTGGCCTCGCTGCCGGTGCCGGAAAGCCCCACCAACCTGGACACGCCCACGGTGACCAACACCTCGATCACGCTCACCTGGGCAGCGACCTCCTATGCCGGAGGCTTCCGCATTGAAAGACGCGGGGATGACGGCTCGCTGGACATCGTCGCGGATGTCAGCGGGGCAACGCTCACCTACAACGACATCACCGTGCGCTCCGACACGGCCTACGAGTACCGCATCATGGCCTACAACGGCACCGGCGGCAGTCCCTGGAGCAACGCCGTGCAGACCATGACACCGGCGGGCGACCTGGTTTACACCGTCACCACGGATGACACGGGCGGCGCCGACGCCACGCTGCGTTATGACAGCCAGGCCGCGAACTTCGGCGCCACGACCACCCTGCCGGTGACGGACACCGCCGTGGCCGACGGCTCCATGACGCCGGTGACGAAAAGCTGGCTGCGATTCAACCTCGGCTCCATTCCGACGATCAAGTCGGCGAAGCTTCGGCTGGCCTATGTGGGCGGCGAAAACCTCGACGCCGCGTTTGCCGCATCCAGCTACTACTGGATGACCGGCCGTCTGCTGGCGGAGGCCTCCGACACCTGGGACGAGGCCGCCGTCACCTGGAGCAGCGCGCCGCAGAACAACACCACCACGGCTGGAGTGACGGGGATCAGCCAGCAGGTCATCAGCTACTTCCATTTTGACGCCTCCACGCTGCCCGCAGCGGGAAGCGTGGTGGACTTCAACCTCATCGCCAGCACGCTGAACACCAGCCGCGGCGCCAACAACCTGCTCACTTTCGCCCTGCTTCCCAGCGCCACCTTCAGCGGTGCCATGATCTGGGCGTCACGAGAGCATGCCACCCTGCCCCCGCCCACCCTGGAGATCACCGCCGCAAGCACGCAGCCGAAACGGCCCGGCTTCCTCACCCGCAGCGCCGGAGCAGGCAGCAATGTCGTGCTGACCTGGCTGGACACCACCTCGGATGAAACAGGCTTCCAGATCGAACGACGGGTCGCCAACGGCGAGTGGACCCTGCTCCAGACGACGGCGGCGGGCAGCACGACCTTCACCGACACCGGCACACTGCCCGGGGTGATCTATGAATACCGGATCCGCGCCGTGACCCCTGCGGGCAGCTCCTCCTGGGCCACCGTGCCCTCCGTCGTCCACAGCGGCTCCTTCAACATCACCGGCGCGGTGTTTTCCCCCAATGGCACCTTCTTCACCAGGACCGACGCACCGGAACAGAACACCCATGTGCCGACCAGCCTCATGTTCTACACACCGCCGGCCAGCTTTGTGTCCAGCGTGACCCTCAGCACCTCGGCGCTGCGCAACAACTTCAACGGCTGGCTCGGCATGAAGATCACCACCGGCACCTCGCCCGTGGTGGTCCGTGAACTGGCACGCTGGGTGCTCACCGGCAACACGGGCACCCACACCGTGAAGATCGTCAATGCCGCCACCAGCCTCGACGTGCCGGGCGCATCGGCCGTGGTGAACACGAGCGGCGCCCCCGCAGGCGCCTTTGCCTACACGCCGCTGGCGGTGCCGGTGACGCTGGCCGCCAACACCACCTATCATGTGGTGAGCCAGGAAGTGAGCGGCGGCGACCAGTGGTATGAGGGCAACAACACACTCACCTACGCCGGCATCGCCACCGTCGACCAGTCCGTGTATTCCAGCAACGGCACCACCTACACCACGGGCTACAGTGCGAACAACAGCTACATCCCCGTGAACTTCCGCTACTCAAACGCCTCCACAGCGCTGGTCAGCGGCCACAGCATGACACGCCTGCGCAACGATTACACCGGCTGGCTGGGCATGGAGTTCACCACCGGAGCCTCCGTCCTCACGATCTCCGAACTCGGCCGCTGGGTGGTGGCGGGCAATTCCGGCACGCATCCCGTGAAGCTGATCGAAAAGGCCACCGGGACCGAGATCGCCTCGGCCAGCATCGCCACAAGCGGGGCTCCGGCCGGACAGGTCCAGTATGCCGCCCTGCCCTCCGTGGCCACCCTGGCCGCCGGCACCAGCTACTACCTTGTCAGCCAGGAGACGGCGGGAGGAGACCAGTGGTACGACTTTTCCAAACCGGCACCCGGCACCGCGACAGGCTACCAGGACTGGCTGCTCAGCAACGGCCTGCCCATGGATGAAAGCGGCCAGGGCAGCGCCAGCGCCACGCCCGCTGATGACGGCCTGCAGAACCTGGTCAAATACGCCCTGGGCCTGGCCCCGGCAACACGCGGCCATCAGGGCAGGCTGGGCTACGGACAGGTGAATGAGAGCGGTTCCAACTACCTCACCTTCACCTATGTCCGCCCCGAGCCAGCCCCTTCGGGAATCAGCTACATGGTCGAAGGCAACGCCATCATGAGCCCGGCCGGCTGGTCCGGCACGGGCATCCTGCCGGTGAGCAGCGCCGTCAACGGCGCCATCCGAACCATCACCGTGCGCGACAGCAACGCACCGATGACCGGCGGCAACCGCCGCTTCATGCGCCTGCGCGTGACACAGCCCTGAGCCACGTTCATCCCGGCGTTCGACAGGCGGCGTCATCTCGACTATGCAGGTTCCGGATGCCGCCGGACCAGCTCAGCCTTTTTGCCCATGACGCCCCTTCACCAGGGTCGTCCGACGAGGCCATGGAGCCTGGTGCAGGGGTGGCGAGGGTGCAGCTGGAAGGGGCGGCGGCCCTGGAGCTGGACTATGCCGTTCCTGAAAAATGGGCTGGGCGCGTCAGCGTCGGCACACGCGTGACCGTGCCCCTGCAAAACCAGCGGGTGCCGGCGGTTGTCATCGAACTGCTCGAATCCTCCCCGCACCGGCACCGGCTGAAGGAGATCGCCGGCATCGTGGGTTCGCGCCCCATGTTCACGCCCGGCCTGCTGCGGCTCGCCGACTGGGTGGCGGAGTATTACCTCGTGCCCGTCCACCGCGTGCTGCGGGCCATGCTTCCCCAGGCCGTGCGCGACCGGCCGGAAACCTTCCTCAAGGACAGCCACCTCAAGCTGGTCAGGGAGCCGGCACCCGAGGTGCTGGACAAGATGACAACGCGCGCGCCGCTGCAGGCCAGGCTGCTGGAGGAGCTGCGAAGGCGCGGGGGCGAGGCGACGCTGAGCGACCTGCGCCGCGACCTGCCGAGCGCCACCACGGTGATCAAGAGCCTTCTCAAGAACGGCTGGATCACACGCGCCGAGATCCGGGTGACACGCGACCCCTTTCAAACCGAGGAGTTCCTGCCGTCGCAGCCGCTGACGCTGACCGAGGAGCAGCAGGCCGCCTATGACGCAGTGATCGAAGCCGTCCGGAAACCGGCGGATGCGAAGCCGCTGCTGCTGCACGGCGTCACCGGCAGCGGCAAGACGGAGGTTTACCTGCAGGCGATCACCGACGTGCTGAAGGCGGGAAAAACCGCCCTGGTGCTGGTGCCGGAGATCAGCCTGACACCGCAGACCATCGAACGTTTCAAGGCGCGTTTTTCCGAACGCAAGGACAGCATCGCCGTGCTGCACAGCCACCTGAGCGACGGCGAGCGTCATGACGAATGGTTCAAGGTGCAGGAGGGCCGCGCGGACATCGTCATCGGCGCCCGCAGCGCCATCTTTGCGCCGCTGGAGCGGCTCGGGCTGATCATCGTCGACGAGGAGCATGAGCCGAGCTACAAGCAGGAGGACGCGCCTCGTTATCATGCGCGTGACCTCGCCGTCGTGCGCGGCCGGCTGGAGGGCTGCGCCGTGCTGCTCGGCTCCGCCACGCCGAGCCTGGAGTCGTTTCAAAACGCGCTGACGGGAAAATATGAGCTGCTGCGCATGACGCGGCGCACGGACGGCAAGTCCATGCCGCTGATCCGCATCATCGACATGCGGCTGCAGCGGCGGAAGGGCACGGGCACCAGCATCGGCAACGCCATGATCCTCTCCGAGCGCCTGCGGACGGCGGTCACCGCGCGGCTGGAACGGCGCGAACAAACGATTCTCTTCCTCAACCGCCGCGGCTTCCACACCACGCTCGACTGCACCGCCTGCGGCGAGGTCGTGCAGTGCCAGGACTGCGCCGTGCCGATGACGCTGCACAAGGCGGACAACCGCCTCGTCTGCCACATCTGCGGCGCAAGGCGCGTGCCGCCGACCAAGTGCCCGAGCTGCAAGGAGCCCGGCCTGAAGTACGGCGGCTTCGGCACCGAACGGGTCGAGGCGGCGGTGCGTGAGGTGTTCCCCCAGGCCCGCATCGCCCGCGTGGACACCGACACGATGCAGCGGAAGAACCAGCTCCGCGACACCCTGAAGGACTTCCGCGCGCAGAAGCTGGACATCCTCATCGGCACGCAGATGATCGCCAAGGGGCTCGACTTCCCCAACGTCACGCTCGTCGGCGTGCTGAACGCGGACACCGCCCTGAACCTGCCGGACTTCCGCGCGGCGGAGCGCACGCTGCAGCTGCTGATCCAGGTGGCCGGACGCGCCGGGCGCGGCGAGCTGAAGGGCGAGGTGTTCGTGCAGACCTACGCACCGCACAGCCCGGCGATCCAGTTTGCGCGGCATAACAACTTCGAAGGATTCGCGGAGCAGGAGCTGGAGCACCGCCAGGCCTTCAAGTACCCGCCCTACGGCCACATGGTGCTCATCAGCAGCCGCGGAAAGCATCAGACCCAGGCCGAGTTCACCCTGCAGACCCTGCACAAGCGGCTGGAGCAGGGACTTCCGGAAGGAGCGGTCATGGGCGAGCCCTCGCCCTCCTCCCTGGCGAAGGCGCACGGCCAGTACCGATTTCAACTTCTGCTGCGCACGGAACGCATCCGTCCGCTGGCCCGGCACCTGGGCAAGGTCATGGCCTCCATCACCCTGCCGCCGGAGATCCTGGTGACCTGGGACGTGGATCCGGTGAGCCTGGGCTAGAGCCCATGAATCAGACGGGCTTGCGCAGCGCCTCCAGCTTCGCCGAGACCTCGCTCCAGGCGACGTCGTGAGGAAGACGCCCGGACTTTGCGGCCAGGGCGGCGGTGACGCCTGCGGACTCGCCCATGGCGACGGAGTTTCCGGTGACGCGGTAGCTGGCGTGGGAGATGAAGTCGCCGCTGATGTTGCGCCCGGCCATCATGAGGCCGTCCACGTCCTTCGCGATGAGGGCTCGCAGGGGGATGTCATAAGGCTTGGTCTTGATGCCGGCGTTGTGGTAGGCGGCCTTCTTGTTGTTCTCGGCACTGAGTGCGTGGATGTCCACGCTGAAGGTCGCACGCACCACGGCGTCCTCATGGCGCGCGCCGTCGATGACGTCCTGCTTTCCGACGACATACCTGCCCCGGATGCGGCGGCCGTCACGCACGCCGATCTGTTCGGCGGTGGCGGCGATCTGAAGCCCGTCCCAGGGGCCTCCGAGCCCGCGCAGGCCGTTGACGATCTTGTGCAGCTCGGAACGCGCCTGCACGGTGGCCTCGGTGATCCTGGCGGCATCAAAGCAGGGCACGCCATACTGATGGTTCGTCATCACCAGCAGCAGGTTGTCGCGGATCTGCCAGAGGGTGGGCTTGGCATAGCTGGGGAAATGACCGGTGCTCCTGATGGCGGCCAGGAGCCTGTCCTTGGCATTGCCGTCCGCCCTGCTTGGATCGGACCCGTGGATGAATCCGGCCAGGGCTGCGGCGTCCTTGCAGACAAGCAGGGCGTTCAGGGACATGGGCTGGCAGGGGCAGGCCTCGGATTCGCCAAATTCATAGCTGCATCCCGCCAGGGCGCCGAGGTCGCCGTCGCCGGTGGTGTCGATGAAGACCGGCGCCTTCCAGGCCTGGCGCCCGGACTTGGACTCGGTGACGATGGTGGTCAGGCGAGGGCCCTCCTTGTAGGCGGCGGCGACACGGGTGTGAAGCTGGAAGGTGACGCCGGCCTCGACGAACATCTCCTCCAGCAGCAGCTTCATTCCCTCGGGTTCATAACAAACACTTTGTCTGCTGCTGCCCCGGCGCATGCCGCGCCCGTCGAGGCGCTTCAGCAGCTCCTGGTTGAAGCCGGGCTTGTCGAAGTCGAGCAGGTAGCCGAGCAGGCCGGCCGTCCAGACGCCGCCGAGGCAGCCGCGCCATTCAAACACGCGGACCCTGGCCCCGGCACGCGCGGCCAGGATCGCGGCGGCGATGCCCGCCGGACCGGCGCCGCAGACGATGACGTCGGCGTCCTGGTTCAGCGGCAGGTCACGGGCCTCCTCATGAAAGGCGCCTGCCCGGGGCATGGCGGGCTTCGCTTCTTCAGCAGCGGAAACCAGGGCGGGGCTGACGGCGGCGCCGGAAAAGGCGGCACGCAGGAAGGAACGGCGTTTGAGTTCGGAGGCGGGGTTCATCACGGGTCGGGGACGGGTGATCTTCCCTTTTCTCCAGAACTGAGACAAGCAGGAAACGAGCTTGAATAAGATGCACCGGCAAACAGTTTAAGGATGCCTCCCGTCCTCCGGCACGGATTTCCCATGAAGACCCCCCACCTGCTGCTCTGCCTGCTTATCGTCCTGCCCCTGCATGCCGCGGTCGAGATTGATGTGGAGACGTTCGGCGAAAGCCTGGGCGGCTGGAAGGCGCGCAAGGGCAAGGCTGCGGAGTATGAGATCTCCGAGGCCACCTACCGCACCTACCAGCCCGAGTCCTCGCCCTCGCCGGACGGCGGCATCTTTGTGTCGATACGCATCGACCATGTGCGCGGCTTCATGGCGAGCGACGACCATGCCAGCCTGGAGCTGAGCTTTGCCTCCGACGGCACCCTGGTGACCGCGCAAAGCAGCCTCGCGCTGCAGGGCCGGACGATCAGCAGCGAGCTGATCAAGGGCGGCGCCTCGGCCTCGACCTCCGTCGCGGCGCCCTATGTGGACCGGGCGGTGAAGATCGGCACCGACCTCGTCGCGGACCTGTCGTCCAAGCTGCTGCGGGAGAAGATCGTCGAGCCTGGCCGGGTGTCGTTTCCGGCCGCGATCCGGCATAACTACAACCTGATCTTCCAGGCCGTGCGGGCAAAGCCGGACATGGGGAGGACGACGGACGCCAAGTCGCCCGAGGCGCTGCCGGAGAAGAAGCCTGAAGCAGCTCCCGCCAAGCCGGAGGGCACGGGTGAAAGCAAGCCTGCCGAGCCCGCCAAGGAGGAGCCGAAGCCGGCGTCGAGCACGATGATCGACGCCAGGACCGGCAAGACCGTGCCGCTGCCTGAGGTGCGTCCCTACAACGGCGGCACGGCGCCCGCCACGCCGCTGCCTGACAAAAAGTCTGACCAGAAGGTGCTGATCCAGACGGGTGGAGAGGCCCTGAAGCTGGCCCGGGAGGTGATCAAGGAAGGCCTGAAATAAGCACTTCCTGCAGCAGCCTCAGGCGAGAATGCCGCGGGCAACCTGACCGCTGACATTGGTCAGGCGGAAGTCGCGGCCGCCGTGGTTGAAGGTGAGGCGCGTGTGGTCAAGGCCGAGCAGGTGCAGCATCGTGGCGTGCCAGTCATGGATGTGCATGGGAGCCTGGACCGCCTTGTAACCGACCTCGTCGGTGGCTCCATGCGTGATGCCGCCCTTCACGCCGCCGCCGGCCATCCAGATGCTGTAACCCTTGTGGTTATGGTCGCGGCCGTCGCCGCCCTGGGCATAGGGCGTTCGGCCGAACTCGCCGGCCCAGACCACCAGGGTGTCCTTGAGCATGCCGCGCGCCTTCAGGTCGGTGAGCAGCGCGGCGATGGGCTGGTCGGTGGCGCCGCAGCAGGTGGAGAGCTGCTCACGCAGGCGGTTGTGATGATCCCACTGGACGGGGGAGGCGATCTCGATGAAGCGCACGCCGGCCTCGGCCAGCCGCCTTGCCAGCAGGCACTGGCGGGCAAACTGGTCCTTGCCATGACCGATGCCGTAGAGCTTCAGGACATGCGCGGGCTCGCCACGCAGGTCGAGCACCTCCGGCACCTCGGCCTGCATCCGGAACGCGAGCTCGAAGGACTCGATCATGCCCTCGATTTCAGCGTCGTGTCCGTTCCGCGCCATCTTGCGTTCATTGAGGCCGCGGATGAGGTCGATCTGGGCGCGCTGGAAATCACGAGGCAACGCCGGATTTTCGATGTTCTTCATCGGCGGGCCCGGAGCAACGTCCTTTTTCAGCAGGGCCGCATAGAGGTCGGGGAGCTGCGAGCCGCCGATCCTGGTGCCCTGGCAGACGGCGGGCAGGAAGGAGCTGCCGTAGTTCTGGGCGCCGCCGTTGTCCGCAGGCGGGTTGAGCGTGATGAAGCCGGGAAGGTTTTCATTGGCCGTGCCGAGGCCGTAGAGCGTCCAGGCGCCGACGGATGGCCTGACAAACTGGAAGCTTCCCGTGTGCATCTGGACAAAGGCCTGCGCATGGTTGGGCAGGTCGGTGTGCATCGAATTGATGATGCACAGGTCATCCGCATGACGGGCAAGATGTGGCAGCAGCGGGCTCATCCACTGGCCGGACTGGCCGGCACGAATAAAGGGCTGCACCGGCCCGAGGAATTTCGCACCGTTGGAATCTCGCCCCAGGCCCGCGGCACGTCCGCTTCTCGCGGCCAGCTCCGGCTTGTGATCAAACAGGTCCACATGCGAGGGGCCGCCGCGCATGGTCAGGAAGATCACGCGCCTGGCCCTGGCTGGAAAATGCGGCTGCCGGGGGGAAAGCCCTCCTGCGCCGCCAGCCTGGGCCAGCGCTGAAAAGGCCAGCCAGCCGATGCCGGATGACATCGCCGTGAGCATCTGCCGGCGCGGGAAGGAATGCATGGGGACGGTGCTGAAACGATCCGTCGGACAAATTCTTTGTTATTCCGGCCCGGGAAGGCCGGGTGCTGTGATCCCCCGCTCCGTGATCAGGCCGGTGACGAGCCGGGCGGGGGTGACGTCAAAGCCGTAGTTTGCCGCAGGTGAGCCTTCCGGGACAATCCTCACGGTCTGCACGGAGCCGTCGGCGGCGACGCCTTCGAGGTGGGTCACCTCGTCCTCGCCGCGCTGCTCGATGGGGATCTCGCGCAGGCCGTCGGTCAGCGTGTCGTCGAAGGTGGAGGAGGGCAGCGCGACATAAAACGGGATGCCGTTGTCACGCGCGGCGAGGGCCTTCAGATAGGTGCCGATCTTGTTGGCGACATCGCCGCCGCGCGTCACACGGTCGGCGCCGGTGATGACGAGGTCGACGAGGCCGTGCTGCATGAGGTGGCCGCCGGTGTTGTCAGGGATCACGGTGTGGGGGACGCCCTGCTGGCCAAGCTCCCAGGCGGTGAGCCGGGCGCCCTGGCTGCGCGGCCGGGTTTCATCGACCCAGACATGGACGGGAATGCCTGCGGCGTGGGCGGCATAGACCGGAGAAGTGGCGGAGCCGTGGTCGACAAAGGCCAGCCAGCCGGCGTTGCAGTGGGTGAGGACGTTCACCACCCTGCCAGGCTTTTGGTTCGCGATGCCGCGGATGACCTCCAGTCCGTGCCTGCCGATGGCCGCGCACATGGCGGCATCCTCATCGGCAACCCGGCGCGCCTCGGCCAGCGTGACGGCGACCCGTTTTTCAAAGCCGGCGGCCGCCACGGCGGCGAGTTGACGGTTCACGGCCCAGGCCAGGTTGACGGCGGTGGGGCGTGTGGCGGTGAGCTCAAGGGCGAGCCTTTGCAGCTCGGCGGGCGAGGCGGCCTCACGCGCCGCCAGGGCCATGCCGTGGGCGGCGGTGGCGCCGATCAGGCCCGCCCCGCGCACGGCCATGTCACGGATGGCATGGGCGACGTCGGCGACGCTGCGAAGGTCGAGCAGCTCAAAGCTCCAGGGCAGGCGGCGCTGGTCGATGATGCGCACGGTGGCGTCATCGGTCATCCAGAGGGTTCGGTAGGGCTGGCCGTGGACTAGCATGGGGTTATGTCGGCGGGAATGGGAAGATTGAAATTCAAAACCCGCAGCCCGAAGAATGAAGGCTGAACCCTGGAGATGGAGGGGTGGCGGCAAACTGGCCGGGCCGGTTGACGTTCCTAAACGCCATGAGTTCCCTTTGTTTCATCAATGGTACGGCCGTGCTTCCGGGCGGGCTGGTGGAGGATGCCGTCGTCGAGTGTGCCGGGGGCCGGATCGTGAGGGTGGGCAGGGCCGGGCGCAGGGTGCCGAAGGCGGCGCAGGTGGTGGATGCACAGGGCGGCTACATCTCACCGGGATTCATTGACATCCATGTGCATGGCGGCGCCGGGGCCGACTTCATGGACGGCACGGCGGAGGCGGTGCGCAGGGTCTGCGCCGCCCATGCCCGGCATGGCACCACGACCATCTTTCCAACCACGACCACGGGTCGGCCTGCGCAGATCCTGGCCATGCTGGAGAGCTGCGCCCAGGTCATGAAGGAGAAGGGGCGCGCAGGATCCCGGATCGCTGGCGTGCATCTTTACGGCCCGTTTTTTGCCGAGGACAAGGTCGGCTGCCATTCCGCGGAGGGGCGGCGTTCGCCCAGCTTTGCGGAATATGAGGGCTACTTCGCCACGGGCGTGGTGAAGGTGGCGACCTGTGCGGCTGAGCTGCCCGGGGCGCAGGCGTTTTACCGTGCCGCACGGAAGCGCCGCTGCCTGGTGACCTGCGGGCATTCAAACGCGAGCTGGGGCGAGATGGCGGCGGCCTTCAAGGCGGGCATGCGGCATGTGGACCACTTCTGGTGCGCGATGAGCTCGGTGGCCTCGGTGCGGCAGCGGCTGGGCGTGCCGATGCAGGGCAGCATGGCGGAGTTTGTGCTGGCGCAGCCGGAGATGAGCACGGAGGTGATCGCCGACGGCTGCCACCTGTCGCCGGAGCTGCTGGAGTTTGCCTGGCGGATGAAGGGAGCGTCACGCCTGCTGCTGGTGACGGACGCCAACCGCGCCCTGGACATGCCGGCGGGAAGGTATCGTTTTGGCAGCGGGGAGGACGGCTCCTGGTTCACCAGTGACGGCAAAGTTGGCTGGGCGCCGAACGGCAGCCTGGCCAGTTCGATCATGGGCATGGACCACATGGTCCGGCAGATGATGAAGCGCACGCGCGCGCCGCTGTGGGACGTCATCCGCATGGCGAGCCTGACACCGGCGGAGCGGACCGGCATCGCCCGCAGGACGGGCAGCCTGGAGGCAGGGAAACTGGCGGACGTGCTGGTGCTGGACCGGCGGCTGCGGGTGAGGCGGGTGTTTGCCGGCGGGCGGCCTGTTTGAAAAGCGAGGGCTGTCAAGACAGGCCGGGCCGCCGGAGAGGATCACGGGACATGACTTAGAATCACGGCCTGGGAGGCATCGGCAAAGGTGACCCGGATGGCGAGCGTGCGCTGGCTGTTGAAGCTGCGGGTCGTGCCCAGGCTGCCGACGACGCTGCTGAGCACCGTGAACGACTGAACCCTCTTGCCGCCGATGACCTGTCCTTCACGCAGGATCATCTGCAGCACGCCCGAGCTGTCGAGCGCCCACACGCCGGTGTCATTGGCTGCGGTGACGACGCCTGGCTTGGCCTGAAGGGTGGCGGTGAAGACCGGGCCCATGCCGTCGGGGAGCGCAAAGGAGGTGAAGGTGTTGAACGTGCCGCCGGAGATGCCAGGCGCTGCTCCGGTCTTGTAGGCGACCAGCCGGTTTGTGCCTTCAGCGTCACGATAACCGATGGCCGGAAGCGTGGCGGTGGTCTTCACGCTGCCTGACCAGGCCAGGGCGCCCACGTTGTTCAGGACGGGATCATTCAAGGCCGTCCAGGTGCCGCTCGGAGTGCCCTGAAGCGGCGTTCCCTTGCGAACGGCCATCTCCCAGCCATCCACGCCATGAAGGACAATGCCGGCGTTGTTCTGGCTGGTGACGCTGCCGGCCTTGATCGCAAAGGTCTGCAGGAAGGCCACCTGGCCCAGGTTGTTTTCAGCGGGCACCCCGATGCTCAGGGGCTTCATGCCCGGGAACAGCTCGAGTCCGTTCTGAGCCACGGGGGCCAGCACGCCTTCCGCGCTGGTCATGAGGGTGAGCTGGGTGCCGTCCGTGCAGGCGACTCGTGCGGCATAGATGCCCTGGCCGGGGTGGCTTCTTCCCTGGCCGGGACTGCCGGTGACGGTGGCCAGCATGTCGATGCGGCTGATGGTCTTGGTCCTGCCAAGGGTGCAGGAGACCTGCTCGCCCTTGCGGACCAGAAGATAAGCTCCATCGGAGTCGTTCCAGGCCCAGGCGCCCTGGTTGTTGGCTGCATTCACAGAGCCGCTGAGGGTGGCAGTGAAGACGATTTCGTCCTCCGCCAGGTTGATGGAGGTGAAGTCCTTGAAGTAGCCACCATCGACCTCAGGCGCGGCACCTCCCTTGACGGCCACCAGCCGGAGTTCACCCCCGACGTTGGTCCAGAGGCCGGTCGCGCCCGTCGACACCTTCGCAAGGAAGGCGATGGAGGGCGTGGATTCAGCCCCCTGGTTGATGCATGGGTCGAAGAATGAAGTGAACCTGGCGCCTTCCAGTCCTGGGGCGGGAGTTCCCGAGGCGACGACGAGCTGGGGGGTCGTGCCGACGAAAACACCGGTCATCTGGGCGCTTCCACGGGCAAAGGTTGCCGTGAAGGCGACGGTGCCGGAGTCGTGGACGGCGGGCACTCCGAACTTCGTGAACACATAACCCGAAGGGGCGCCGTAGAGGCTTGCGTCAGCACCGCTGGCCGCAAGGCTGGAGATGCCCACCTCGCCGGTTTCGGTGGAGGCGCCGCTGGCGGTGAGGTCAAAGCATTGCACGCGGACGTTGTTGGAGGCATCAGAGGCGGTCAGGGTGATCCTGTTGACGCCGGCGTTGACGATGGTTCCCGGGGGCGGCTGCTGGGTGACCTTGGTGACGCCGACGTTGTCGGTGATGACCGCAGTCGTGGTGTAATCAGGCAGGGCCTGGGCGCTGCTCAAGGCGGTGAAGCCACCTTCTGGCACCGCAATGGTGGGGGCGGTCTTGTCGAGCACCACCAGGTCAAAGCCCAGAGGAGCGGTCTGGCCGTCGGTGGTGGTGAGAAGCAGGCTCACATAATGACCACCGACGTCAAGGAGCGTGCCAGGGGCCGGGGTCTGGGTCACCACGCCCGTGACGCCTGCATTGCGGGTGGTCTGGGACCGGTAGTCCGGAATGGGCGCCTTGCCTGATTCATCCGTGCTGAGGGTGATCGGGGTGAAGTTGCCGGCGAAGCCAAAGGCCCCCGGGTTGCCAACCAGATGGGTCAGCATGACCGAACCTGCGGATGACGAGCGCTTCCGGATGCTGAACTCGATGCCGCTGACGGCGATGCCGGCGAGGTTGACACGGATCCAGCGGCCGCTCTGGGTCTTGCCGATCAGGGGAGCGGTGTTTTCCACGGCCGAGTTGCCGTTGCTGTAGAGCGGCGTGTGGCTGTAGGTGAACACCGGACTGGTCCAGAGCAGCGGCACCTTGGTGCCGTCCGCCGTCCAGTAGCTGAAGTTGGACAGCTCCTCGTAGCTCTCGGCATCCTCGATGCTGAAGCTGATGGACGTCACATGCTTTGGATCATCGGTGCCAGGACGATAGAAGCGCATGGACACCGTCGAACGGGAGGAGCTGTTGTAGCCGTTCAGGTACCAGCAGACTTCACCGCCCATCATGGCCAGGCCGTTGCCGGAGAGTCCGTTGGTGCTGATGCGGACGTCAAATCGGCCGCCGTTCGTGCCCGGGTAGTTGACGGGGCTGGACGTCGTGTTGGGGATGATGGTGGTGTCAAGCAGGCTGTCGGCCGGATCGGCTCCAGCAACAGCCCATTTGAGCATCACAGGACGGTCGTCATCCAGGATCTGGTCGGGATCAGGCGTGTCGGTCGTGTTCTCCGGCAGGAAGTAGTCGCCGGTCTCGTCATCGTGGATGGTTCCCACGCCGCCGCTGCTGGGCGCGCCGCCGGTGTTGCTCACCACCATGACAAAGGTTTCGCCATTGTCATAAGGCGTGTCCTGCTCCGGAGACAGGGCGACACGCAGGAGCATGGTGGTGTCGGCGAAGGTCACCAGGCCGGTGGTGTAGTTCGTCCAGGTGCCGCCATCGAGATACTGGATCGTGGACAGGCCGGTGGTGGTCGTGTTGGTGACGCTCAGGCTGACCTTCTGGCCGGTGACGGCGGTGGCGGTGAAGACGGCGTAGGGCGAGCCTTCGTTGACCGAGAGGCTGGTGACGCTGACCGGGCGGTCGTCATCGAGCACCAGGCCGGAGTCAGGCGTGCTGGTCAGGTTGGCAGCCAGGAACCAGTCGCCGGTGGCGTCGTCATGCAGGGTGCCGCTGCCGCCGGTGCTGGGGGTGCCGCCGGTGTTGGTGGCGACGAGCTTGAAGGTCTCGCCATCATCAACGGCCTGCTCCTGCTCGGGGCTCAGAGCGACGCGGACCAGCAGGGTGGTGTCAGGCAGCGTCACCAGGCCGCCGGTGTAGTCGGTCCACACTCCGGCCAGGAGATACTGGATGGTGACCAGGCCCGTGGTGCTTTCATTGACGATGCTGAGGGCCGCCTTCTGGCCCAGTGCTCCCGTGACGGTGAACACGGCGTAGGGAGAGCCTTCGTTGACCACGACATCGGTCACGGTCATGAGGCGGTCGTCATCCTGGATGGCGGCGCCATTGACTGTGCCGTCATTGTCATGAATGACGCCCGTGCCGTCATCAAGGATGGAGCTGTCGGCGGTGGCGGACCTGCCGCCGCTCACCGCTGCGGTGAAGGTGAAGGTCTCCTCGTCTTCAAAGTCCGTGTCGGATTCGGTGGTGATGTTCACGCGGACGAGGACGGCGCCGGCGCTGCCGGAGGAGCCGGGCAGGGTCGGGCGGTCACCCGTGACGCCGTTCCAGGTGTAGGGGATCCAGGAGCCGGCGCCGATCTTATACTCCATCGTGAAGCCGGCGATGGTGGCGTCCTGGTCAAGAGGATCGACGGTGCTGGCCAGGGTCAGGGTCACGGCCTCGCCCGCCGTTCCTTCGACGGTGTAGAAGGCGTAGGTGGAGCCTTCGTTGACCGGCGTGGAGGTGGTGACGGTCACGTCGATGACGCGGACGGTGCTGACGGCGGTGTTGCTGTCGGCCACGCCGTCATTAGCCACGACCTGGATGAGCCTGTCGCCAAGCGTGGGTGCCGGGCTGCTGTTGCCATACTGGACCAGCTTCAGGGCGGTGGCAAAGTCATCCGGAGAGGCCGGACCGGTCAGGGTGAGCGTCCTCGTGGCCGGATTGTAGGCGCCGGCGGTGATGCCTCCGGGAAGGACGCCGGAGATGCTGAGGCCTTCCGCGACTCCGTCGGGGGCGCTGGTGATCAGCATGGTCAGGGTCTGCAGTTCCGGATGATCGACATCCGTCAGGCTGGCGTCCGCATCGGCGATGGCGACTTCCGATCCGCCGGTGATGAAGACGGTGCGGTAGTCGGCAAGCACGGCGCCGGAGGAGTTGTCACCGTCGAGATCGAGGACGGGGACGTCATTTTCATCGGTGAGGTTCAGCGTGCCGCTGAGGGAGGCGGTGAGCGCGGTGGTGCTGGAGCTGGCGTCCTTGGTGTTGGCGCCGTCGTTGAAGACGACTTCAAAGGCGCGCGTGGGCTCCGCCCCCTTCACCGTGGGGTCATCGCCGGTGTTGCTGAAGCGCAGCGCGGCGAGAAGGGCCTGCACGGCGGAGGGCGTGGCGGCGTTGGAGGTGAAGGTGATGACGAGGTCGCTGCCGCTGCCTCCGGTGAAGGTGGCGAAGGCGCTGCCGCCATAGCTGATCGTGGCGCCGCTGACGCCGATCTGCCCGGCTCCGGAGCCCACGTTCGCCACGGTGAACAGGTCACCCGGATGATAGGCGGCCAGGGAGACGGCGAGACCGCCGACGGAGCTGCCGCTGTTGTAGAAGTTGGCGGGGGAGTCGGAGTCGGTCACGCTGATGGTGCCGCTGATGAAGGCCGCTGCGGGATCATCCTCCACATAGGTGGCCCCCAGCACGCTGGCGGCCAGCACGGGCTCATCATTTTCAAGACGGATGGTGACGCCGATCGTGGACGGCAGGGCGGGATTGGCGCCGCCATCATTGAGGGTGTAGGTCAGGGTGCGGACAAGTGTCGGATTGTCGGAGGTGTTGGCGAAGGTGAGGTTTTCAAGAACCCGTTCCGCGATGGTGCGGTCGGCGTCGGCGTTGAAGGTGACGATGAAACTGGCGCCGCTGCCGCCGGAGGCGGTGCCGATGACGGTCCAGCCGGCGCCATCATGATGCTCGACGTTGGCGCCATTGAGCTGGATGCTGCCGAGGACCGCTGCCGAGGAGGAAGGCAGGGAGACGACATCCTGGCCGCTGACCAGGCCGGAGACCGTCAGCGTGCCGCCGTCATAGGTCGGGCTGTCGATGTCGGTGACCGTGATGTCGGCGTCGATGATCGCGGCGGCGGCGTTGATGGCGTTCTCCATGAACACGGCGCTGGTCAGGCCGGCGATGACGGGCTGGTCATTGTTAGGCGTGACCTGGACCGTGAAGGCGGAGGGCGTGCCGTCCTGGCCGTCCACACCATCGTCGGCCAGCCCTGCGTCGGTCAGGGTGACGGTGAAGACGCGTGCGCCTGCGGTGGGGTTGTCAGTGCTGTTGTTGTAGGTGATGCCCTGGAGCAGCGCCTGGAAGGCGGCGAGCGACGCCGTGGCGCTGCCATCCGGCGCAATGGTGAAGACACCGGTGGCGGCGTTGTAGCTGACCAGGAAGCTGCCGACATCAACGGCGACGCCGGAGGTGCCGAGGAGGAAGTCGGTGCCGGAGATGCGCAGCACTTCGGAATCGCCGTCGAGCAGGCCGGCGGCGGCGATGCTGAGGCTGGCGACCTGGGCGTTGTCAGGATCGGTGACGGTGGTGGAGGGAGCGACGCTGACGGCGAGGTGCGTGCTGTTGGCGGCCTCGGTCCAGGTCACGCTGCGGTCATTGCCCGCAGAACCGCCGTTGAGGTCGGCGATGATGCTGTCGTTGTCAGGCGTGATGGTGATGACGCCGCCGGAGACGAGGTTGGAGTTCAGGGCGGTGAGGCCGCCGGCGAGGGCGTTGTTGTTGCCGTCGTTGGCGATGACGCTGTAGGAGCGCGTGGCTGCGGAACCGTTCTGCGTCGGGTTGTCGGCGGTGCTGTGGTAACGGACGGCGTTCAGGATGGCGCCCGCATTGGCCTCGTCAGCGGTGGCGTTGAGGTTGATGACAAGCGCCCTGGCGAGGCCGTTGCTGGTGGCGTCAACGGTGCCGACCGTGGTCCAGGAGGAGCCGTCGAGGCTGATCTGGACGCTGGAGCCGCTGACGCGCACGGCATTGACCGCCAGCGTGGTGGCGGTGTCAATGTCGAGCACGTCACCGGTGACATAGGAGGCGAAGCTGATGGTGAGGCTGCCGCCGCCGAAGCTGGCGGTGGTGAAGTCCACGTCACTGAGGGAGGAGGCGGAGAAGAGCGGCACGATGCTGGTGCCGGTCAGGGCGCCGCCCTGCTCGACCGCCGTAGGGCTGGTGAGGGTGGAGGCCAGGACCGGGGCGTCATTCCTCGGCTGCAGCGTGACCGTGGAGGCGGCGACCCCCAGGCTGGTGTTGGTGTCCTCACCGCCGTTGTCCGTGCCACCGTCATCCTGCATGTAAGTCAGGGTGACGACGCGGGTGGTGCCGACGAAGGCATCACTGCTGTTATGATAGCGCAGGCCGTTGATCAGGGCCTGGACCTCGGAGGCGGTCAGGCCGCCTGCCTTGACATAGGAAACCGTGGCGGTGGCGCCGGTGACGCTGACGGAAATGTCACCGCCGAAGCCGGTGGTTCCATCAATGAAGGCGGCGGTCGCTGTGGTGCCGTCGGTGAGGCTGACAAGCTGGCCGTCGATGCGAAGGACTTCATCCGAACCATTGCCAAGGTTGCCGACCGTCAGGCGGACATCGATGATCTTCTGACCCGAGCCGGTGACATTCACGGAGGAGCCGGAGAAGAGCGTGCCGCCGCTGTTGCTCGCCGGAGGCGCGGCCGTGTCTTCCGTGAAGGTCGGATTCAAGGCCGTGCTGGTGACGAGCGGCGGGTCGTTCAGCTCGACGATGGTGATGTCGCCGCCGAGCTGGACGCTGAGGGCGGCGGGGCCGCCGGCATTGGCCGCACCGGTGGTGAGGTTGTTGTTGTCGTTCACGGTCACCGTGTAGCTGCGCAGGCCGGCGGGGGGATAGTCCGTGGTGTGTTCAAAGCGGACGGCCTCCAGGATCGCGTTCAGCTGGGCGAAGGTGGTGGTGTTGGTGAGGTTGATGACCAGGCTCGTGCCATTGGTGCCGCCGCTCTGGCTGCCGATCCCCGCCGGACTGCCGGTGACAAAGAAGCGGTCGCCGGTGACGCCGCCGCCGATGGCCACGGTGACCGTGCCGGCCCCGAAGACGGTGGAGCTGAGCGTGGCGGTGGTGGCAGGGTCCACGTCGCCGATGGAGACGCTGCTGAGAAGCTGCTGGGCCGGGCTGGTGCCAATGCCGTTGACAGGCGACTCGATGAGCGTGCCGGTCCAGGCTGTGCCGCTGGCAAACAGCGGGGTGTCGTTACGCGCGCTGATGACCGTGTCAACGGTGACGGAGGCGCCGGCGACGCGGGACTCCAGCGGATTGGCCGTGGTGTCATAGGTCTGCGGAGCGCCGAGGTCGCTGCTGAAGGTGACCGGGCCTGCGGCCTGGCCGGCACCGCTGTTCAGCGCACCGGCGGGAACCGAGGCCTCCACCGGATGAACGGCGAGGGAGGGTTTCGTCACGGAGCCAGCGGTGTTGGCGTTGGCGGAGGGGACAAAGCGCACCTGGGTGGCGGCGTTGAGCAGGAGCGCCTGCGTGGTGGAGATGCCGCCGGCGACGCTGCCGTTGAGGGTGGAGAGAGCCACCCAGTCCGTGCCGTTCAGCGAAACCTGCCACTCGCCCAGCCCGGCGTTGTTGAAGGCGGAGATGGCGACGCCGTCGAAGTCATTTTCAGCAGGGATGGTGAGTTCGTCCGGATCCTGGAAGTAGGCGGCGAGCAGGCTGTCGAAGGAGGCGGCCGTGGTGGTGGCATCCTCCGTGGTGGTGAGGGTGGTGCCCTGGGTCAGCACGGGGGAGTCGTTCCTCGGGACGAGGTTCATGTTCACCGTCGCGGTGGTGCTCAGCTCACCGCCCGTGCCCTGGCTGTTGCCGGAGCTGCCGTTGCCATCGTGGAAGGTGATGTCGATGGGCTTGATGGACAGGCTCAGGGAGGGGTCGTTGTTGGAGTAGGCCAGGTTCTGGAGAATGGCGTCCACCGCCGCCTTGGTGGCGCTGGAATTGAAGGTGATGACAAGCTCACCGGTCACGGAGCTGTTGTCCGTCAGCGTGCCGATGGTGACGCTGTTGTAGCGGATGAGGGAGCCGTTGTTGAAGAGGACGATGCCGGGGCCCGGGTTGGTGAAGGAGCCGCTCAGGGAGATGCCGCCCGCGATCTGCGGCAGGAAGAAGTCAAAGCTGTCCACGGTCTGGGCCTTCACGACGAGACGCGCGCCGTTGTAGGTGGTCTCCTCGCGCAGGCTGAGGTCGATGTCGCTCATGGAGGCGGCCCCGCTCAGGAGGTCATCCAGAAGCACGGCGGGACCGGCGACGTTGACGCCCACGGCCTCGGTGAAGGTGCTGTCGTCATCAAGGTTGGCGATCACCGGCTGGTCGTTGGCCTGGGTGACGCTGACGTTGACCAGCGCGGCTCCTGCGGAACCGAGGTCGGAGATGTCGTTCCAGCCCGTCACCGTGTCGGTGAACTGCTTGAGCACATTGGTCGTCCAGGTGCGGCCGCCGCTGTTGTCCACGGCCACCACGGTGAGCGCGCCGGCCGGGGCGTTCGCCTGCTGGTAGCGGTCGTTGAAGTTGGCGACGGGGATGAAGCGCAGGAGGCTGTCCTTGTCCAGCAGCAGCGCATGCGTGGTGGTGGTGTGGTCGGCCGACGTGCCAAGCGGTGTCACGTCATGCCAGTCGGTGCCGTTGACGGAGAACTGCCAGCGGCCCTGGGTGGACTGGTTGCTTGCATCCGCCGTGATGGCGATGCCGGCGAACTTCCCGGCCTCAAGCGCCGCGGGATCCGGGTCGCTGAAGAGCGCCCCCATGAGGGAGCTGACGCTGGCCCCGGCAGGGACGGCGGTGTCCTCGGAGACGGTGAACAGGCCGTTGGCGGCGAAGGAGGGCGCGTCGTTGACGTTGCTGATGTTGACCGTGAAGCTGATGTTGTTGCTGTTGAGGCTGCCGCCGGCGCCCTGCTCGGTGTCGTTGCCGTCATTGAAGGTCATCTGGGCGGTGATGCTGCCGTAAAGGTCGTTCGCGACGCTGGCGAAGGCGGTGTTGCGCATGATGGTCTGCACATGCGCCTGGGTGGCGGCGGCGTTGAAGGTGATGACCAGCAGGCCGGCCGAACCGTCGGTGGTGATCACGGCGCGTGTCGAGCCGCCGATGATGATGCTGCTGCCGCTGAGGCTGATGCCGTCCTGCTCAAGGACCAGGAAGCGGTCCGTGGCCACGGCTCCGCCGGAGCGCCGCACGGTCATCGTCGCGCCGTTGAAGTCGTCCTCGCCCTGCACGGTGACCTCGACGTCGGTGACGGCGAGGTTTCCGGCGGCGTTGAGGACCACGGCGGAGCCCATGAGGCTGAGGCCGCTGCCTTCGGTGTAGGAGACGCTGTCGCCGCCGCCGGCAAGCACCGGGGCGTCATTGATGGCGTCCACCGTGAAGCCTGCCTCGGCGACATCGCTCTTGGACGTGCCGGCATAGTCCGCGCCGAGGACGTCAATGGCACGGAATTCAAAGCGGCTGCGCCAGTCGTCACCAGCCACGGGCACGGTGCTGTTGAAATGCAGCCCCGGGGCGTAGGTCATGTCCGTGGCCTGGGCGGCGGTGATGATGTGCTGGCCGGCCGGCAGGGCGGCGAATCCCGGCGGCGTGACGGAGCTGGAGGCGCTGAGCAGGATGTTGTCGCTGGTGCGCAGCTCACCGGAGAAGCCGGCCGTCACAGGCGCGTTATCGGCACGAACCTGGATGAAGTAATGGGTGACCAGGGCGTCATCCGCAGGATCCGTGCCCGTGTCCACCTCGGTCGACTCCAGGGAGAAGGTGATGCTGTCATCCTCGTCGAGCCCGAAGTCCTGGGCGGCGACGACAGGCACGTCATTCACAGGATTGACAGTGAGGGAGAGCATCTCCGTGTCGGACATGGAGCCGCCGAAGGTGCCGGTGTTGCCGAGGTCGTTGACCGAGATCGTCAGGGTGTCGGAGCCATGATAGTCCTGGCTGCCGCGGTAGATGAGCCCGTCGAGCGCCGCATTGACGGCGGCCTGGGTGCCGGTGAGGCTGACGCTGGCGGTGCCGTCACCGCTGACTGAGACGAGGCCGGCGACGCTTCCGAGCGTCAGCTTGCCATGGAGGACCGAAAGGGTGGCGCTGGCATTGCCGCCGCCGATGTCCGGATCGCTGAAGGAGACGGCGTTGCCGTTCAGGCTGGAGAGGACGAGGTCGGTGTCTTCATCCACGGACTGGGCGGCGGGCTTGCTCACAACCGGCGGGTTGTTGACGCCGAGCATGATGATCGAAAGGACTTCGACATCGCTGAGCGGGCCTCCCGAGCCGCTGTGGCCCTGGTCGTTGATCTGAACCGTCAGGCTGTCGCTGCCGGTGGCGGCCGCCACCGCCCCGGCCTCATAGACCAGGCTGGCGAGGGTGTCGTTGATCTGGCCGAGCGTGCCCTCGACGGTCACGAGGTCCGAGCCCGAACCGGTGACCGTGGCAAGGTCTTCACGAACGCTGATGACGCCGCCGTTGACGCTGAGGGTGAGAAGCAGCGGCCCGAAGGAGGTGTCCACCGCGAAGGTGACGGGATTGATGCTGTCGTTGTCGCCGACCACGATGCCCCGCACATCGGTCTCCTGGGCCTCGACGGCATTGATGGAGGCGGCGGGCAGGGTGACGACCGGGGCGTCGTTAACGGCATGAATGATGATGTCAAAGGTGTCCGCAGGCTCGTTGCCGCCACCGCCGTCGGACAGGGTGAAGTTGAAGCTGTCGGAGGTGGATTCCGAACCGTCGTGCTGGTAGCTGATGAGGCCGTCCCTGAGGTTCTGCTGGGTGAACTTGCTGCCCACGCCGAGGGCCTCGGCGCCGTTCAGCCAGAGGGTGCCAAACTGCGGCATGGAGGTCAGGCGGAACTGAAGCTGGACGTCATCGTTGTCCGGGTCCTCGCCCTGGAGATGACCGGCGAAGGTGATGGCGGCGCTGGCGCCCTCATCGAGCTCCAGGGCGTCATTCTTGACGATGACCGGATCGTCGTTCACCGGCACGACGCCGATGTTCAGCACGGCGGTGGCCGTGGCGTTCGGAGCGCCGCTGTTGTCATCCAGGGTGACGGTGATGCTGTCCGCCGTGGTTTCAGTGCCGTCATGCAGGTAACGCACCTGCCCGGCGGCCACCTGCGCTGCGGTGAAGTCCTCGCCGGCGCCCAGGTCCGTCCAGGACATGCCGTTGAAGCGCTGCAGGCTGCCATGAAGGGGAAGATGACCGGCCTCGGCCATGGAATAGGTCAGGGTGTTCACGGTGGCAAAACCAACGCCGGCCTTGTCGCTCGAAACGCCGTCCACGTCGGAGGCCCCAAGCTGCACCGGCGTCAGGACGAACGAACTGTTCTCCGAGACGATGAAGTCCTCGGCGGTGATGACCGGCGTGTCGTTCACCGGCGTGGCGTCAATGGTGAAGGTGGCCACGGCCGGCTCCAGCGGCACGGAGGGGTTGGCGCCGTCCGTGACACGGAAGGTGAAGGTCGACACAAAGGTCTCATGGCCGTCGTGGCCGAACTTGATGCGGCCGGCGTTGATGTCCGCCTGGGTGAAGGTGTCACCGGCGGCAAGCTCCACGGCGTTGATGATGCCGTCACCGGGGGTGGTGTCGAAGTAGAGGTCCCCGTTGCCCGGCATGGAGAGCAGGGTGTAGGCCAGGCTCGCGGCCGCATCGTCGATGTCCTCGGCTTCAAGCAGGGCCTGGGTGATGGCGGCCTGGGCGCCTTCATCCAGCGTCAGGGCCACGTTGGTGGAGATCACCGGCGGGTAGTTCACGTAGTAGACGGTGACGAAGACATCCGCCGTGGCGCTGCGGCCAAGGGCGTCCTCCATGGTGTATTCAAAACGGGTGATGCCGGAGAAGTTCAGCGTCGGAACGAAGGTCACCTCCTTGCTGCCGTTGTCGAAGCTGACGGTGCCGTCGGCGGTGAACCCGGCCTTCATCTGGACGGAGGTGATGTTGAACGGCGTGATGCCGCCGTCGTTGGCGAGCAGGTCCGCCTGGTCGATGACCAGGGTGATGTTCTTGTTGGTCTCCACGGAATCATTGAAGGCCACGGCCGGGAAAAGGCCGCCGTCGCCCGGATTGCCGGAGCTTCCGCCGCTTCCAGGGCTGCTGCCGCCGCCGGGGATGGTGACGTTCACCGTGTGTTCCAGCAGCGTGGTGCTGGAAGTGTCCGGATAAACGCCGCCCGGGCGGTTGTAACGGATGTTGTATCCCTGGTCGCGCAGGGTGACCTTGAAGGAGTCCGTCGTGGTGGCCGTGCCGCGGTGCACATAGGTCACGCGGCCTTCATTGACATCATCCTGCGTGAAGGTGCCTCCCACTCCGAGCGGAATGCCGCCCAGGAGCAGCGTGCCGTTCGCCGGGCGGACCGTGACACGATAAAGCAGCGTCGTGTCCGGCGTGTCCACGTCCTGGCCGTCGAGCTCGGCACTGGTCAGGGCCACCGTGGCGCCGGCGGCTGGAAGGACGATGTCGTCAACGGCCAGCGTGGGCTCGTCATCCACCGGACGCACGAGGACGAGCACGGTCGCGTCCGTGGAGGCGGGAATGATTCCGTCGTCCGTGACGCGGATGCCAAAGCTGAAGGCGGGCGGATCCACGCGGTTGGCTGAAACGTGGTTCACGAGCAGCAGGGAGAGCTGGGAGCCCGGGAAGCTGAAGCCGCCCGGGGCGTCCAGCATGGCCTGGGTCACCGTGACGCCGTTGAACTTCAGGACGGCGTCCGTGGCGGCCGGCAGGGTGAGGATCTTCACCACCAGGTCGGCGGCGGCGGTTTCCTCATCGGCGATGCCGAGGGCAAACGGGGCGTTCTGGGCGTGCTCCAGGATCCGGGTCTGCGCGTTGCTGATCGTCGGCGGATGATTGTAGGGGACGATCGTCAGGGCGACCTGGACCGGAGTCGCAGGCGTGCCGCCCGCGGCGCCCACGATGCCGCCGGCGCCGTCACGAAGGCTGATGCTGAAGGCGTCGGAGACCGTGGCCGTGCCGTCATGGGTGTAGGTGAAGAGGCCCAGGCTGGCATAACTAAAAACACTGCCAACGGCGACCGGGGCGTTGTTGAACTCAAGGGTGCCGTTCACGGGCAGGCTCTCAAGGCGGAGGATGAGCTGGACGTCGAGGTTGTCAGAATCCACCACGCGAAGGTTGGAGGTGCTGAAGTTGAGCGTGGAGTTGAAGGCGACGTTGCCGTTCAGCGCCACCATGTCTCCGGGAGGCGTCTGGCCGGGGACATAGAGGGCCGGGGCGTCGTTGACCGGCGTGACAAGGATGCTGAGCACGCGGCTTGAAGCCGAGCCGCCCGCGCCCGCCACCAGGTCGGTGACGGAGTAGGCCAGCGTCTGGGCCGTGACGGGCTCGTTGCCGTCATGCACGAAGCGGAGACGTCCGGCGTTGACCTGGGCCTGGGTGAAGGTGTCGTCGGCAGCCAGGGGCGTCCAGGCGCCGGAGCCGGTGGTGTCGAGCTGGAAGCTGCCCTCGGTCAGGACCGTCCCGGCGGCGAGCACGGTGTAGACGATCTGCGCCGCGCCGGCCTCGACGTCGGTGATTGAAAGGCGCGAGGAGCCAAGCACCGCGGTTCCGCCCTCATCCACGAGGAGGGGGTAGTCATTGACGATGGTGAAGGGGTCGTTCACCGAGGTGACGGAGGTGCCAAGCAGGGCGCCGGTGGCGTCATAGTCGTCGCCAGCCACGCTGACGTTCAGGGTCTGGCGAACGTTCGGGTTCGAGGTGAAGGTGCGCGAGCCGCTGTTGTCGACGGCATGCAGCCGGAGGCCTGCGGGAGTTCCGTAATAATGCAGGACGGGCAGGAAGCGCAGCTTGGCGGCGCTGTTGACCAGCAGGGCCGAGGTGGCGTCCACGACGCCGATGTTGCTCCAGCTGACGCCGTTGTTCACCGAATACTGCCAGCGCCCCTCGGTCGAGGCATTGGCCGTGTTGACGCTGATCGCGACGCCCGCCAGGGCGTTTCCGTCCAGGTCGGAGAAGCCGGTGAGCAGGGAGGCGACCGAGGCTCCCGAGGGAGAGATCGTGTCCTCGTTCACGGCGGCCAGCGTGGCGGCTCCGGTGACGGGGATGTCCGGAGTGTTGTTGACGGTGATGCTGATGACCTCGGCATCCTCCTTCGCCGGGCTGCCGGTGTTGCCCAGGTCGTTGACGGTGACGGACACCTCCGCCGCTCCAAAGTAGTTGGCGTCGGGCGTGTAGCGCAGGTTTGACATCGCGGCGTTGATGTTCGCCATCGTGCCGTAGAAGGTGAGGCTGGTGAAGGCGCCGCCGGAGATCGCCGCACCGCCGCTGGCGGCGTCCATGAGGCCGGTGACCTGATGCAGGGTGACCGTGCCGTGCGTGGCGGTGACGACGGCGCGAAGGATGCCGGAGCCGGCGTCAGGATCAGCCACGGAGGCGCTTCCGACGGAGGTCAGCGAGCTGTCCTCATTGACGCTGGCCGGACCGCTGGTCGTGACCGCGGGCGGCTCGTTGAAGGGCTGAACGTCAATGCTGGCCGTGCTGGTGACGCTCAGGGCGCCCGCGGCGTCGAGGGCGCGGAAGGTGAAGCTGCTGGCGCCGACATAATTGGTTGCCGGCGTGAAGGTCATGTCCGTCGCCTGGGCAATGGTGATGTCGGTGTTCGGCGCGCTGATGATCACGCCGGTGCCGGTCCTCAGGGTGCCGTTCGCCGGCAGCGTCACGATGCGGTAGTGGGTGACGACCGCGTCCGTCGTGCCGTTGGTGCCGCCGTCGTCATCCGTCGAGACCAGGGTGAAGGTTGCAGACAGGTTCTTGGTGACATCGATGTCAAAACCTGCCGTCACCGGGTTGTCGTTCACAGCGTTCACGCTGGTGGAAAGGGACACCGTCGCCGAGGAATATACCGTGCTGCCGCCGTAGCTCGCCCCTCCCGACAGGTCGGGCCCGGTCCCGCGCGTGACGGCGCCGGAGGAGCTGTCGATCAGACGGACGCTCAGGCTGGACGGCGTTCCAAACCAGTTGGCCGCCGGCAGGAAGCGCAGGCTGTCGCCCGCAGGAAGGAGCAGCGTGGAAGCAGCGGTGCGGGTCCCCACGTTCACCCAGGAGCTGCCGTCGTAATACTGCCACTGGCCCTGGGCGGCGTTGACCGTGCTGCCGATGATGGCGACCCCGGCCAGGCTGTTGGCCGAGGAGCCGCCCGCGACGGTGTCAGCGCTGTCATTGAAGCGCGCGGAGAACAGGGCGGAAACCGTGCCGCCCGCCGGGCTGGCGGTGTCTTCATCCACGGCGGCAAGCGACGAGGAGCCGCTGGCGACGGGTGCGTCATTCACCGCGTTCACGGTCATGTTGAAGGTGAAGGTGGTCGTGTTGCCGGCCGTGCGGTTGTTGAAGTCGGAGGTCACCGTCACCTCGACCTGCCCGGACCCGTTCCAGTTGGCGGCAGGCACCAGGGCGAGGCTGCTGAGGAAGCTGTTCAGCCCGTCCTTGGAGCCCTGGGAGGCGAGCTCCGTGTCGGAAATCTCACCATCGCTCAGCACGGCGTTGCCGGAGAGAACCCTGACCACCACCTCCATGCGGTCGCTGCCGGGATCCTGCACCACGACATGACTCCCGAAGGAATAGTTCGTGTCCTCATTGGTGCTCTGCGCCCCGGGGTCGGTGACGTTCGGCTTGTCGGTGTAACCAAGAACGCCGGGCAGACGGGACAGGCATTCGAGCAGGCTCGCATCAGCCGCGTCGACATCGCCTTCAATGACTTCGAGGCGGGTGTCGCCGCCAAGACGGGCGGGGCCGGTCAGGTTGCTGCTGGCCGCCACGTCCAGCCCGGTGGTGCGGGCCAGCTCACGAACCAGCCTCAGGCCATCCCGGCCCTGGCCGACACTGCAGCCGTAGATCAGCAGGTCCGCGCCTTCGGCAAAACTTTTCCTCCAGCTGCGCAGGATGCCTGCCCGTGACGGCAGGGTCTCCAGGTTCAGCGAGCCCGAGGAAAACTGGATTTCCGAGGGCCGGCCTTCGGAAAGGATCGTCAGGCGGCTGAGGTTTTTTGCCTCGGCCAGGATGGCCGTGATCTGCTCAAGGGCATCCTGGTCGGCACGAAGCACATGCGTGTCGGCACCCAGCTGCCCGGCAAAAGGAAGCCCACCCGGGATCCCAGGATCCAGGATGACCAACTGCCCTTTGGAAGCTTCCTGCGCCCCCTCAAGCTTGGATGGGGTCATCCAGCAAGAACAAGCGAGAAGCCAGCTCCAAACCAGCGCACAGCTGAATTTGGACGTTCTACTTTTGAAAGTGCCAGGGAACTGTCTTTCAAGGAGTGGGTTCGTTTTCATGGGATCGTTGTTTTTTTGTAACTACTGTTATTTGTGAAAATTATATTTTGCAGGCTATCGCTTCCCAGTGACTGGCTTGGGTTTATTTGGGCTCGATAACTTGCCAAATTCCCCCAGGGCTACGATTAGGCGTCAGTGTTCATGATAACATGCGCCTAAGACGCTCACTTGGCATAAGCCTCATACCCCAGTGCAATTGCCTGACAGTGACATCATTCAACATCTCGAAATAGGTCGAGCTTCCTGGCAGGCCCTGCTTAGAGGTGAGATTTGCTTCCATAAAAAGGCTCCGAAATGGGGGTTGTCAGAGAGATGTCAGATAATTGTCATAACAAATATAACAATTTCGAGAAACTGAAAGCAAAATCCTTGGATTTTTATAATTACTATATTGACATCACCTAACCATTTATTGCGGGAGACACAGCAAATGCTCTGTAAACCTCTCATTGCCAGCCACTTTGCAGCACTCACATCGTGCGCAAAGCGTGACAAATAAAAAAATTAGCCGATCCTAATTAATCGAAAGCGGCGGGCTCATAGATGTTTATGAATCACACGCCTAAATAAATTTTAGGCACTCTTGCCGCTCCTTTCAGAAAATTATTGAATGCCCCAAAAGGCTATCTCTCAGCACCTTCAAAGTCGGCGAACCTCAAGCGCCAGTTCAAGCCATCCATTCCCCTTTTCCACATTTTCCACGCCGTCAGCTGTTCACGGCTCATCTTGAATTCCCATCTCTCGCCCGTTTCCGGCCAAACAATGGTTCACACGCCTTCCCAAGGTTAAGCGGGTTCAGCCCTCGTGGAGCCGGATGTGGCCGCCGCCTCCGGGGGCAGCGGCGGAGGCGTGGCGGGGGGAAGGACAGCTCCCGCCTCCTGCTCCATCCGTCCCAGCATGTCGATGAAGGCGTCCTCAAGACGGCGCTCCTCCTTGTGAAAATCAGTGACCGGCAGGCCGTCGAGGATCATGCGCCGCAAGGTGGCTGCGATCACGGCTTCATCGGCGGATTCGATGCAGAGCCGGGCGCCTTTTTTCGTTTCATCCAACAGCCGGACCTGCGGAGCCGTAAGCGCCCACTCCGTCAGCCGGGCCCTGTCGCCGGCCACCTGCACGTTCATCAGGGTCTCCTGCCTGGCGGACGGCCGTGTCATCGACTCGGCGTCGCCATGATGCACGATGCGGCCCTTGTCGATGAACAGCAGGCTGTCGCACATCTCGGCAAGCTCCGAGAGGATGTGGGAGCTGATCAGGATGGTCTTGCCCTCCTCGGCGAGAATGCGGATGAGGTTCTTCAACTCGACCCGCGCCTTTGGATCGAGTCCGGCTGCCGGCTCGTCCATGATGAGGACCTGCGGATCGTGCAAAAGCGCGCGCCCCAGGCAGAGCCGCTGCGTCTGGCCCTTGGACAGCTTGTTGCTCAGCCGGCCGGCCAGCGGGCCGAGGTCGGTGAAGTCCATGACCTCCTGGACGCGCTGCTCGCGGCCCGTCCCCTGGTAGCCGAGGGCGCGGGCGTAGAAGTCGAGGTATTCCAGCACCGTCATGTTTTCATAGGTGCCGAAGCTGTCCGGCATCCAGCCGAGCAGGCCGCGCACACGGTCCGGATAGTTCACCACGTCATGCCCGCCGACCTTTGCGAAACCGCCGTCCGGATGATCAAGCGTGGCGAGGATGCGCATGGTGGTGGTCTTGCCGGCGCCGTTGGCACCGACGAAGCCGACCACGCGGCCGTGCTCGATGCTGAAGGAGACGCCGTCCACCGCCTTCAGCGCGCCGAACGAACGATGCAGATCCTCGACCAGGATGGCCGGCTGGGAGGTGTCGAACTCAACGCGGAAGGACATGGAAAAGAGTGTGTCGAAACGGACTAGGGCCGTGCCAGACTGCCGAAGAGCAGCACGCGGTCCTCCTTCCAGTCGATGGAAGGCAGCGTGTCCAGGGTGAAGCCGGGCGCCCTCGGGGCAGTCGCCACAAAGGTGTTTCTGGGCGGCGCTGAAAGCAGCAGGTCATCCAGCCGTTTGCGCACCTGGCCCACGGCTAGGTCCGCCTGTTCGGACACCCGTCTTTTCAACTCCTGGACCTGGGAGGCCGAAAGCTTCACCGAGCGGCCCGAATCCAGCGCGTGCTCCGCCTTCCAGACAGCGCCGGCCTCATCCACATAGAAGAGGTTCTCGATGCTGAAGCCGAGGCTGGAGACGACCTCTGGCGCGGCGCCAGGAGCCAGGCCTGTCTTCATTTCCAGCCGGGCGCGTCCCGGCACCACCGCTCGCAGGGCGTGGGCCTGCTCGACCCGGCTTTGAAAATAAGTTCCACCATGCCGCCCGCCTTCGAGGTAAAGCCGCGGGGCCTGGAAGCCGGGCTTGTTCTTCAGCTTCACCCAGGGCGAATCCGCCAGGGCCAGCGGCTCGATGAGCACAGGGTGCGCAATTTCAAACTCACCGCCCAGCAGCACCCCGGTACGGCAGACCTGCTCCTGGGTGACATAGGCGGCGGTCTCGGCAGGCTCGATGTCCACCAGCACCATGCGCACGCCCGTGCCGCCGACGCCGTCCTGAACCACCACCACGACCAGCATCACCAGGCTCATGCCGCCTGAAAGCAGCGGCGTGGTGACGAACAAACGATGACGTCGCCCGGGCGGCGCGAGCAGGAAGAGGTTCACCGGCCCCACGAGAATTCCGAACACCACCAGGAACACCACCACCTGCCACGAGGAAAAGCTGCGCCTGCCCAGAAGGTTGTGCAGGCCCCAGCCGCTCGCCGCCTCGCCGCCGCCGGCGACTGCATGACCGGAGACGAGATCGGCGCGCCGCGCCGCCCTTCCCCAGAGACGCTCCACGGCGGCCTTGGCATCCAGCGTGCGGCCGTCCCAGGCCAGCCGCTCCACGCTTCCGAACGAATGCCGTCTGGTTCCGTCTTCCAAACCATCGGGCAGCCCCAGTCCGCTGACGGACGATCCGGCTTCGGCATAGACATCCAGAAAGCCGTAGAGCCGCACCCACTGCTGCACTGCCTGACGCTGGCCCGGCTTCAGCCGCTGCCACTCCTGCCAGGTGATCATCATGCCGTCAAAACCGCTCAGCCCCCGCCAGTCCTCAGCCAGGTCGGCGGGATCAAAGGTGCTGCCAAAAACCGCGTCGCCCACTCGGGACGACGACTTGGACTTTGCCAGGAGGCTTTCGACCTCCTCCTCCAGCCGGGTCAGGTTGGCGGACGCCAGGCTCTTGCTGATGGCGATGGCCGGAAACGACTTGGTGCGGGCATGATATTCCGGGAAGCTTCGTGAGGAATGTCCCGTGGAATCGACCCCCAGGCTGAACTCATGCTGATTGACGAAGCTCAGGGCGCCCGTCGAATCATAATCCACCGTCATCGGCGCCATGAAGACGCCTGACTGCATGCTCTGCGGCGGCGTCAGCAGGACCATCCGGCCACGGTGCTCGCTGTCCTTCTGAAATCGCTGGGTGCGCGAAATTGAAGCCAGGTCCCACTGCATGAAGCCGTCGGTCTTGTTCTCCGCGTCAACCCGCAGAGGCGCGAAGCCGGTGGGCGGCATGGGGTCAAACACGCTCCGGACCTTCAGCGACCGAGCCTCTTCCTCCAGGGCGCAGACGGAGTTCTGCGCCTGCGCCGCCGAACCGAGGGTCAAGAAGGCAAGAACGACCGGCAGCGATTTCAAGCAGCCACCTCCCGGAGCGTCTTGGGCAGGGCCAGGTTGTGCGCCGGCACTTCGGCGACCACCGCGCGAACGACGTCCACGCTCGTCCTTCCGTCCATCCTCGCCGCGTAGTCGAGCTGGATGCGGTGGTTCAGCACCGGCAGCGCCAGCGCCTGCACGTCCTCGAAGCTGGCGTTCGGCCGTCCATGCATCAACGCGCGCGCCTTGGCCGCCGAGGCGAGGCTCAGCGCGGCACGCGGGCTGGCTCCGTATCGAACGCCCTCGGAAGCCTTCGACTGGCCGGGATGCGTGGCGTCCACGAGCCGTGCGATGTAGTCTGCAACGACCTCCGGAAGATAGATCCGCCGCGCCATCGACTGCAGGTGGACAAACTCATCCCGGGAAAGGATCACCGGCACCTGCGGCTCGGCGCCGAGCTCGCGATGAGTCACAATCTTGGCCAGAACGGCGGCGCTGTTGCGCGGCACGTCCAGCTTGAACAGAAAACGGTCCACCTGCGCCTCCGGCAGCGGATAGGTGCCTTCCAGGTCGATGGGGTTCTGCGTGGCGAGCACAAAAAACGGGTCGGGCAGCGAATGCGTCCGGCCGAGCACGGTCACGCAGCGTTCCTGCATCGCCTCCAGCAGGGCGGACTGCGTCTTGGGCGAGGCGCGGTTGATCTCGTCCGCCAGCAGCAGGTTGGCAAACACCGGCCCCGGCTGGAAGACGAACTCACGGCGTCCTTCCTGCTCCTGAAGCACCGGATTGCCCGTGATGTCCCCGGGCAGCAGGTCGGGCGTGAACTGCACACGGCGGGTCGTCAGGTTGAGGGCCTTCGCCAGCCCCTTCACCAGCTCCGTCTTGCCCAGGCCGGGCAGGCCTTCCAGCAGCACATGGCCGCGGGCGAGCACGCCGCAGAGCGTCATCTCCACCAGCCCCTCCTGGCCGAACAAAACGTTGTTCAACGCCTGCCGCAGGGCGTTGACGGATGTTGCGGCGGCAAGCAGCTCGGATTCGGAAACAATCGCGTCGGCGGACATTGCGGGCAGTTAAACAGCGGGCCTGTCCGGGCGTCGAGAGGAAAAACACCCGCCAGGCTCAGGCGCGGCGGCGCAGGCCTTCGACCAGCTTTTCGCCGGCCGCGCGCAGCGTCTCCTCCTTCTTGGCGAAGTGAAGGCGGATGTAGCGGTGCTCGGGTTCGCGGAAAAAGCTGCTGCCGGGAACGCCCGTCACGCCCACCTCGCGCGTCATCCATCCGGCGGCCTCGGTGTCCGTGCTGAAGCCGAGCGGCGAGATGTCGAGCAGCGTGTAATACGCTCCCTGCGGCTCCGTGAACTTCAGGCCCGTCTGCTTCAGACAACCCAGGAACTGCAGCTTCTTGCGGTCATAGGCCTGCTGAAGCTCCGCATAATAGGCGTCCGCAAACTCCAGCGCGGTGACCGCAGCCTCCTGCAGCGGCGCGGCGGCGCCCACGGTGAGGAAGTCATGCACCTTGCGCGCCCGTGAAATCAGGTTTTCCGGGGCGATGACATGCCCCAGCCTCCAGCCGGTGATGGAGTAGGTCTTGGAAAGCGAGCCGCAGCTCAGCGTCCGCTCCCACATGCCGGGCAGCGTGGCAAAACAGGTGTGCCGGTGCGGGGCGTAGACGATGTGTTCATAGACCTCGTCCATGAGCACGAAGGCGTCGAACTCCTCCGCAAGCCCGGCGATGAACAGCAGCTCGTCCCGTGTGAAGACCTTGCCGCTCGGGTTCGACGGATTGCAGATCACGATCGCCTTGGCGCCCGCGGCAAAGGCACGGCGCAGCTCGTCGCGGTCAAAGGTGAAGCCGGGCGCATGCAGCGGCACATGCACCGGCACCGCGCCCGACAGGATGGCGTCGGCGGCGTAGTTTTCGTAGAAGGGCGAAAACACGATGACCTTGTCGCCGGGATCACAGGCGGTCATCATGGACACCATCATCGCCTCCGTGCTGCCGCAGGTCACCACCAGGTGACGGTCGGGATCGACATCGAGCCCGGTGAACCGCTGATGCTTGCGGGCCAGCGCCTGGCGGAACCTCGGCGCGCCCCAGGTCACCGCATACTGGTGAAACGGCCCGCGGATGGCCGTGGCGAGCGCGTCCACCAGCTCGGCCGGCGGATCAAAGTCGGGGAAGCCCTGCGCCAGGTTGATCGAGCCATGGCGGTTGGACAGGCGCGTCATCTCCCGGATGACGGACTCGGTGAAGACTTCCAGGCGTCGTGCAGGCTGCGGCATGTGGGGGGCGTCAAGGGTTCAGGAAGCCGGCTTCTTCTCCGCCTTCGTCTTCATCCGGATGTTCAGCATCTCGACAAAGACCGAGAAGGCCATCGCGAAGTAAACGAAGCCCTTCTGGAAATGAACGTGGAAGCCCTCGGCGATCAGCGTCGTGCCGATGAGCAGCAGGAAGGAAAGCGCCAGCACCTTCACCGTCGGGTGACGGCTGATGAAGTCGCTCACCGAACCGGCGAAGATCATCATGAAGCCCACGGCGATCATCACCGCGATGACCATCACCATGATGTCGTCCACCATGCCAACGGCGGTGATGACGGAGTCGAGTGAGAAGACGATGTCGAGGATGGCGATCTGGACCAGGATGGCGCCGAGGGCCGCACGACCACGGCCCGAAGAATGCCCTTCCTCCTCCACCCCCTCAACCTTGTGGTGCAGCTCCTTGGTGCTTTTCCAGAGCAGGAAGAGGCCGCCGAGGATGAGGATGAGGTCCTTGCCGGAGATGTCGTGGCCGAGCACCGCGAACAACGGTTCCTTCAACTGCATGACCCAGGTGATGCAGAGCAGCAGCAGGATGCGGGTGACCATGGCAAAGGCCAGGCCGAGGAACCGGGCGCGCGGCCGCTCCGCCGCCGGCAGCCTGTCGACCAGGATCGAGATGAACACGATGTTGTCGATCCCCAGCACCACCTCCATCACCGTCAGCGTCAGCAGCGCGATCCAGGCCTCGGGCGAGGCGATCCAGGACATGTCAAAGGGATTCAGGGCCAGCAGGGAGGGCAGGTCAGTCATGAGAGGCCGCCAGCAATAGAGGAGAGCCGCACGCGTGCAACCTCCCTTCAATGCAATCCGGGTGGAAAATCCCGCGCATTTTCCAGACGCTGATTTCGCCGACCGCCGGCCCGGGATGACCTCCCTTCACCTTCCTCAGCCCCACAAGGCCTGGTAAACCTGCGCACCAATGACACCGCCGATGAGCGGCCCGGCCACGGGGACCCACGCGTAGCCCCAGTCGCAGCCGCCCTTGCCGGCGATGGGCAGGACAAAGTGCGCCAGGCGCGGGCCGAGGTCGCGGGCCGGATTGATCGCATATCCCGTCGGGCCGCCCAGTGAAAGGCCGATGGCCCAGACGACCAGGCCGACCAGGGCGGGGGCCAGCGCCTTGTCGAAACCGGAGTCGGGAACCAGGTTGGCAGGAGCCAGCAGGGCCTGGACGGCAAGCACCAGAAGCGCGGTCCCGATGATTTCACAAACCAGGTTGGAGGTGCTGTGACGGATGGCGGGCGCGGTGCAGAAGACGGCCAGCTTGGCATCCGGATCCTCCGTGGCACGCCAGTGCGGCAGATAGGCCAGCCAGACCAGCACGGCGCCGGTGAAGGCCCCGGCCATCTGCGCACCGATGAAGGCCGGCACGCTGGCCCAGGCGAACTTGCCGATGCTGGCCATGCCCAGGGTGACCGCCGGATTCAGGTGCGCGCCGCTCGCCGCCAGAGTGGCATAAACCGCCACGGCCACCGCACAGGCCCAGCCGGCGGTGATGACAATCCAGCCTCCGCCATGCCCCTTCGTCTGCTTCAGGACGACGTTGGCCACCACGCCGTCGCCCAGCAGGACGAGGATCAGGGTGCCCAGGAATTCAGCAAGGGGTGCGTTCATGACTTTGTCAGGTTATGTTTTTGGTTGGGAAAATCACCGCAGGCTACCGGGCCGCCCGTTTCAGGGCAAGATTGCATCCCGGACGGCCGCAAAAAGCGCCGCAAACCCAGGCTGCGCCTTGACACGACCGCCTCATGGCCGTGAACGTACACAGATCATCGCGTGACCCAGGAATACTACATCTCCAAGAAAGGCAAGACCGCAGGCCCGTGCAGCCTCGACGACCTGCGCAACTACCTGGCCTACGGCTCCCTGCGCAGCAACGACCTGGTGATGCGCGCCGGGGACAGCTCCTGGACCCCGCTGCGGATGCTTCCTGAGTTTCAAAACGAGGATGAGGAGGCCCTGGTGAGCCAGGTGACCCAGCGCCGCCGCGTGGCGCGCTACCGCGATTATCACAAGGTCCCGCCCGCCCTGCGCTCAGGAGTCGTGATCCGGCGGCTGCTTGGCGGCTTCCTGTTCTTCCCGCCGCTGCTCTGGCAGGCCGCCTCCTCCGTGTTCCAGGAGAGGATCTTCCGCAAGGTCACCGACGAGCACGGCTTCCTGAAGACCTGGCCGCGCTGGGTCGAAAAGCTGGTTTATCCCATGCTCGTGCTGAACGCCGCCGTCTGGCTCATCCTGATCTGGACGCTCACCAGCCGCTTCATGCCCGTCCTCAGGGAGCTGGCAGGCGTCTTCAGGGACGGCATGACCGACCTGCGGAGCTGGATGGGCGAGTAGCAGGCCTCCACAAAGCCCGGGGCGGATTTGGTTTGCAGCGCGCCGCCCGCAGCGCTTGTCTGCGCCCCCATGAAATCCCGGTGCCTCCTTTCCTGCCTTGCCCTGAGCGCGCTCACCCATGCCGCGGACAGCCGCCATGACGTCGTCATCTATGGAGGCACCTGCGCCGCCGTAACCGCCGCCGTTCAGGTAAAACAAATGGGCGGAAGCGTCATCATTGTCAGCCCTGACAAGCACCTGGGCGGCCTCAGCAGCGGCGGCCTCGGCTTCACCGACACCGGCAACAAGGCAGTCATCGGCGGACTCGCGCGCGACTTCTACCACCGCATCTGGAAGCACTATCAAAAGCAGGAGGCCTGGACCTGGCAGAAGCAGTCCGAATACGGCAACAAGGGCCAGGGCACGCCCGCCATGGACGGTGAAAACCGCACCATGTGGATCTTTGAGCCGCACGCCGCCGAGCAGGTCTTCGAGGACTACGTCCGCGAGTTCGGCCTCGATGTAGTGCGGGATGAATGGCTGGCCCGCGAAAAGGGCGTGAAGAAGGATGCGGGCAGGATCACCTCCATCACCACCCTCAGCGGCAAAACCTATGCCGGAGGCATGTTCATCGACGCCACCTATGAAGGCGACCTGATGGCCGCCGCCGGCTGCGACTACCATGTCGGCCGCGAAGCCAACAGCGTGTATGGCGAGGAGCACAACGGCGTGCAGGTGGGCGTGCTGCATCACCGCCATCACTTCGGCGCCGTGAAGGAAAACATCAGCCCCTACAAGGTCCCCGGCGACCCGAAGAGTGGTGTTCTGGCGCGCGTCAGCACCGAGTTTGTCGGCAAGTTCGGCGAGGGTGACAAACGCGTGCAGGCCTACTGCTTCCGCAGCTGCTACACCAACGTTCCGGAAAACCGCGTCCCCTTCCCCCGCCCCGAAGGCTATGACGCCGCCCAGTACGAGCTGCTGCTGCGCGTGCTCGACACCGGCTGGGGCGAGTTCTTCGAGAAGTTCGACCCCATCCCGAACCACAAGACCGACACGAACAACCACGGCCCGTTCAGCTTCGACAACATTGGTTATAACTACGACTACCCCGAGGCCGGCTACGAACGCCGCAGGGAGATCATCGCCGAGCACCGCCGCTACCAGCAGGGCCTGCTCTGGTTTGTCGCCAACGACCCGCGCGTCCCGAAGAAGGTGCAGGAGGAGCTGCGCCAGTGGGGCCTGCCCAAGGATGAGTTCAAGGACAACGGCCACTGGAGCCACCAGCTCTACATCCGCGAGGCGCGCCGGATGATCGGCAGCTTCGTCATGACGGAAAACGAGCTGCGCAAGAAGAAGCCCACCCCGGACTCCGTCGGCATGGGCAGCTACACCATCGACAGCCACAACGTGCAGCGCTACATCACGCCCGAGGGTTTTGTGCAGAACGAGGGCGACATCGGCGTCAGCACCAACGGCCCTTATGAGATCGCCTACGGCTCGCTCGTTCCAAAGAAAGGCCAGGGAGCCAACCTGCTCGTGCCCGTCGCCATGTCGGCCAGCCACATCGCCTACGGCTCGATCCGCATGGAACCCGTGTTCATGATCCTCGGGCAGTCCGCCGCCACCGCCGCCGTGCTCGCGCTGGGCCGCAGCCTGGACGTGCAGGACCTGCCCTATGAAAAGCTGCGTGAACGCCTGCTCAAGGACGGCCAGATCCTGCACTACACCGGTCCGAAGACCTCACGCGGCACCGACCCCGGGAAGATCGAGGGCATCGTCATGGACGACATGGACGCCAAGGTCACCGGCCACTGGCAGGAAAGCGGCGCCGCCAGGACCTACATCGGCGACGGCTACCGGCACGACGGCAACGCCAGGGACGGCCGGTGCAGCCTGAGCTTCGAGCCCAAGCTGGAGAAGCCCGGCCGCTACCGCCTCCAGCTCGCCGCGCCGCCTAACAACAACCGCGCCACCAACGCCTCCGTCGAGATTCAGCACCAGGGCGGTGTGGAGAAGCTGAAGGTGGACTTGAAGTCACCGAAGTCCGGCGACGGTGTCACCTGGATCGACCTTGGTGAGTTCGACTGCGGCAACGACACCGCCATCACGGTTGGCAATGCCGGCGCCGACGGTTATGTCGTTGTGGACGGCGTGCGCTGGCTTCCCGTGAAGTGAAGAAAGTCCATCTGTCCGCGCCGCTCTATGAAAAAGCTGTTCTACCTGCTGGCCGCCATTGCTGTGGTGCTGTTCCTCACCAACCCGGATGAGGCGGAGTTCCGCGAGCACATCCGCCAGAAGCAGGGCATTGCCGGGACCATCGGCATGGCCGTGGCCGACCTGATCTCAGGCGGCAAGAGGGGCGGCATCCAGCGCGACAACTACTTCGTCGCCAGCCTCTTCTATGTCGGCGGCGACGGCGTGCTGCCGCGTGAAGACGTCGCCTGGGGCGTCGCAGGACACTTCTTTGAGCTGAAATGACCACCGCCCTTTTCATCGCCACCGCCGCGGCATCCGACGAAATCGACCCGGCCTTCCACAAGCTGGCCTTGTTCAGCTTCACCACGGCCGGCCTCTGCGTGCTGGTGGCGGGCGGCCTGAAGCTGTTTCAGGAACGCCGCAACCGCCTGGGTGCCGCCGTCGCAGCCCTGGGCCTCGCGCTCGCCCTGGTGGAGTTCAGCTTCGCCTGGTATGTCCGGCACATCGACTTCCAGCCGGTGGCGGGTGACGGCACGCCTGCGAGCCCCTCCATCCTGAAGTCGCTCTTCGTGCCCTTCATGCCGCTGCTGCTCAACGCCGCGCTGCTGCTGGCGCACCTCAGGAGCCGGCCCGAGGACGCAGACGCAAGCCCGAGCAGCAGCGGCCGTTAGGAGAACTGGGAATGAAGGCCCAATGTCCACGGGCCAATGACCAGGGAAATCCCAGGGTTCAATGCGCAGGGGCTGGTTTCTCGAGCCGGCTCATTTCTTGCATGCGTTCACAGGCGGCCTAACTATCAATGTCGTCAAATCAACGGATCCGAGGGTGACATTGAACCATGGCAAACCGGGCCATTGATCGGTCATTGGAGCTCGGGCGTTGGTCATTCCCACAAGGCCTAATGAACTGTGCCACCGCGAGCGATGATCTTTTCACGTGCCACCTCCGCCGGGACATGACGCGGCGTGTTCGCGGCGACGCCCTGGGGCCGCGCCCAGCGGATGCCGTTGGCAATCACGCGCCGCACGTCCGGATGATGGTAGATCGGATACACCTCATGACCGGGGCTGAAATAAAAGATGCGCCCGCTGCCTCGCGTCCAGGTGGCGCCGCTGCGAAAGACCTCGCCGCCCTGGAACCAGGAGACAAACACCAGCTCCTCCGGTGACGGAATTCCAAAAGGCTCGCCATACATCTCCGACTGCTCGATCTCGATGCAGTCGCCAATCCCCTGGGCGATGGGATGGCCTGGGTTGACGACCCAGACCCGTTCACGCTCGCCGGCCTCGCGCCAGCAGAGGGCGCAGCTGGAGCCCATGAGCCGTTTGAAGACCTTGGACCAGTGGCCGGAGTGCAGCACGATCAGGCCCATGCCGGCGATCACCCGCTGCTGGACACGGCTGACCAGGTCGTCACTCACCGCGTCATGCGCCGCATGGCCCCACCAGAGCAGAACATCGGTGTCCTCCAGAACGGAATCCGGCAGCCCCTGCTCCGGTTCGTCCAGCGTAGCCGTCCGAACCCGCATGTCCGGATGCACGGACAGCGCCTCCTGAATGGCGCCATGAATGCCCCGGGGATAAATCTCCGCCACGGCGGCATTCTGACGCTCGTGGACGAACTCGTTCCAGACAGTGACACGGATCGGGGCGGTGTTCATGGCAGCCGGGGATTCAGGCGCGGCTGAGACGCGTGACAAGCCCGGAGCGGATGTTTTCAACGCTGATCACCGGCGCAGTTTCCAGACGCCCATAGACCGGGGAGGCCCGGCATTCCTCCAGGGCGATCACGGTTTCTCCCGGTGCCTGAAGGGTGATCAGCCAGCTCCTGCCGGCGCGCCGGAGGCGCAGGGTCGTGCCCTGGACTCCCGGCACCTCCCGGACCTCCGTGCCCGGGGCAAGAATCCAGCGCACGGCAAACGGACGCTGTTTCGCCTCCGAATCATGGATTTCCAGCACCTCCTCCATGCGCCGGACCTGACGCTTGAAAACATGCCCCTCATGCTCCAGGCCCGCCGAGGCGGCGCTTCCATCCACGGTCAGTCGCGGGGCCGCATGATGCGCGACCTGCAGGAAGGGCCCCAGGCGGCGCGGCGTACGAAATCCGGCGGGATGTGGCCGCGGGCCGTTGTGGGCGTTCCAGGCGGCGAGTTCGGCGCGCAGTTCAGGATGACCGTGGTAGCCGCCGGTTCCCGGATCAATGAGCAGGGCGAGATCGCCATCCCAGACAGAAACGTGCAGCGCATCGGCATGGCCATGCGCGGCCAGGGGGCCAAAGCCCAGCGGAGAGGCATCAAGGCGCGCCACCCAGCCATGGCTGCGCAGCACCGCCAGACCGGAGGAGGGAAAGGCCTGCCATTCCGGCACGGACAGCCCGGTGGTGAAGATGCGCGAGGCGGGCATGGGCGGAGGGCCCAGCCACCAGTTCATCACGCCAGCATCCCCGAGCAGCCAGGCCCGCATCTCCTCCATGCCGTTTGCCCGGACCAGGGCCAGTGGCAGGACGGCCGCGTCATCACTGTCGCCAAAGTCCCAGGCCTCGCGTCCCTGGCCCAGGGCCAGCATGAAGCGTGCGGCCAGGGCCAGCCGGTCATGCACCTCACCGGCACGGCAGCCGACGGCACGCACGGCCTGCCAGGCCAGCTCAAAGGCGAACGCATGATAATGCAAAGCTTGTTCGCGCGAGCCGCCGTCCGGGGCGAACTGGCGCAGCACCTCGCGCCCGAGCATCTCCCAGGCGGCCTCGGCCGTGCAGGTCAGGCGGGCCAGGGCGGGCCAGCGGGAAACCGCCAGCACCAGGGCGGCAAGCTCTCCCAGCAGATGGTTGTTGGCCGAAGATCCCCGTGAGCGATGACGCCAGATCCAGCCTGCATGAACGGCCACGACACGGCGGCGCAGCGCCGCCTGATGATCCCGCATCGAATGCCCCTTCGCCACCTGGCCTGCGGACCAGGCGCCGACGAGGGCGTCAAACCACACAAAATTGATCAGACGCAGCGCAGCCTCGAGGGGGCTGGTCCAGTTGATGCCCGTGCCCGGTGGATTGCGCTCGCACCAGTCCTCGATCCAGAGCTGCGAGGTGCGGATCGCGTTCGCGTCATCATTGAGCCAGCCATGCATGGCCAGGCGCGTCATTTCCGTCCAGCGGTTGATCTCCCAGATGCTGCGTGCGTCCGCACCATCGGGAAGACGGCGGTGGTTGATCAGGCGTGAAGGCGTGTCGTGGGCGATGACCACGCCGCAGAAAGGGTCACGATGCCAGCAGGGCGGCGCGCCAACCTCCGCCTCGCGCCAGCCGAAGAGCTGCCAATGACCGGCCAGCAGGCGCTTCGCATCCTCCGCAAGCTGGATGCGCAGGACCGCAGGCGCGGCGGCCTTGTCGGGCAGGCGCGGAACACGGTCATCCGCGTTGCCGATGTCGAGCGTGGCGCAGCGCCTGATAAAGCCGGCATCGTTGAGCCCCTTCCAACGGTCGGCGAGCCTGTGGGCCACCTCCCCGGGGCTCATGGCCCGGAGCCGGTGGACATACCATGCAAGCTGCGACATCCGGCCCTTTGTAGGCCGTGTTTAGGAACAGGCAAGGCGCTCTATGTGCTTCCATGTGTCGCAACTCTGATAATGCCGGGACTTCCAGGCCGATGTGTCGATTGACGCAGGACAAGGTTGTTGGTTAAAGCTGCCGCCTGCTGCCGGGAACGGTCCGTGTTCCGAACCCGCATGCCATTCCGTCCTGCCATGAAAGCACTCCTGATTGCCTGCCGGTGGTTCGCCCTTGCGCTGATGGTTTCCGGCCTGACCGGCTGCCGCCTGCCCCCGGACATGACCCCGCAGGGCACGACGGTCAGGCGTGCTGAATCCGCCACGGGCGGCAGCCTGTTCGCCGGCGCCTGGGAGCTGGGGCTTTCATCCAAATCCTCCTCCATCAACAACGTGGCGCGCATGTTCGCCGGGCTGCCCGGCTCCTCCGCCTCCCTGCATCATCAGCAGCAGATGGAATCCCTCTGGCGCACCCATGAATGGTCTCGCGGTGCCAAAGTGCGCGCCTGGGCCGCCTCGGAAATCGCCGATCTGCAGGGGCATCGCGCCCTGTTCTATCCCTTCAGCGGACCGGACTACCTCTTTGCCCACGAACTCTTTCCTCATGCCGAAACCTACGTGCTCTGCGGCCTGGAGCCCGCCGAACCCCTGCCCGACCTGCAAAGCCTGTCCGATGGAGAAGTCGCCGCCGGCCTCGACTCCCTCCGCCGCGCCTTGGACAGCATCATGAACGCCGGCTACTTCATCACCGTGGACATGCGCCGCGACCTGCAGTCGAGCCGGTTCCGCGGGGTGCTCCCCGTGCTGCTCACCTTCCTGGCCCGCACGGGCGCCACGGTGGAAAGCGTGGACATCGTGCGCATCGACGCCTCGGGCAACGCCGTCCTGGCCGGCACCTACCAGGGCGCGGCCCCAGGCTTGATGATCCGTTTTCACCAGGGCTTTGGCGGCATGAAGCGGCTGTTTTACTTCCGCCAGGACCTGTCCAACTCCGGCACGCGCCCCGGCGGCCCCTTCCTGACCTTCGTGTCCAAGCAGGGCTATCCACCCGCCCTGGTCAAAAGCGCGTCCTACCTGATGCACGACGACGCTTTTTCCACCATCCGCAACCACCTTGTGCGCAGCACCAGCGGCCTGGTGCAGGATCCTTCCGGAGTACCCTGGCGGACGCTCGCTGGCAGCGGCCTGTCGCTTTCCCTCTATGGCAGCTACCAGGGCACCATCGGCATCTTCTCCCAGCAGCAGCCGGATCTGGTCAGCGCCTACCGCAGCGGTCACTACCGGGTGCAGCCCGTGGACTTTGGCTTTGGCTACCTCTACCAGCCGGAACGCACCAGCATCCTCGTCGCCAGGCCCCGGCCCAGGTGATCTGCCTTTGGAGAGGAGTTCTGCATCCTTTCAAAACTTCCCCGAGAGCGTGGCTTGCCACCCCCGCGCAGCCCGCTATGACTGGCGGCCCGCCGGACAGGTTTCCCGAAAATCCTGCCGACGGGTCTCCCCCAACCATGTCCCTCTCCCCCGAAAGCCCCGTGGCCGTCCTTTGCAGTGGCGGCGATGCCCCTGGTATGAACGCCTTCCTGCGCGCCGTGGTGCGCCTGGGGCTGAACAGGCACCAGATCCCGGTCTATGGCATCCGTGACGGCTACCGCGGCCTGGTCCGCGCCGCCCGTCAGGTCAACAGTGACGCCGACGCCCTCTACCGCCTGAAGCAGGAGATCGAGCGCAACATCGGCAACCGCGGCCTCATCGACGCCCAGCAGTGCATCATCCAGATGGACCATGCCAGCGTCTCCGGCATCATGGGCAAGGGCGGCACCATCCTCGGCTCCGCACGCTGCCTCGACTTCCACAAGCCTGAAGTCCGCCGCGAAGTCATCGAGCTCCTGGAAAAACTCGGCGTCCGCGCCCTCATTGTCAGCGGCGGCGACGGCTCACTGACCGGCGCCCGGCTGCTCGCCGAGGAAAGCGACCTGCGCATCATCGGCGTGCCCGCCACCATCGACAACGACCTGCAGTTCACCGAAATGTCCCTCGGCGTCGACACCGCCGTGCACACCCTGGTCTGGGCCGTCGACCACTTCATCGACACCGCACGCAGCCATCGCCGCGTCATGGTCCTGGAGACCATGGGCCGTGAGAGCGGCGACCTCGCCCGCATGGCCGCCCTGGCCTCTGGCGCGGAAATGGTCATCACCCCGGAGAGCGGCGCCCTCACCGAGGAGCGCATGCGCGGCCTTGCCGAAAAAATCGAAGGCGCCATGACCCGCGGCCGCGGCCATGTCATCGTCCTCATCGCCGAAGGCGTGAAGTTTGAGCCCGAGCAGAAGCGCAATGGCGCCTATGTCCTGCGCGACGCCTTCCAGGCCTACTTCCAGCGTGAAGGTGCCCCCTTCCCCGACCTCGAGGTCCGCCCCTCCGTCCTGGGCCACCTTCAGCGCGGCGGTCATTCCACCCCCGGCGACTGCATCCTCGCCGCCCGTTTTGCCGAAGAAGCCTGGAAGGCCCTGCTCGATCCCAAGGGCATCAACGGCATCACCGCACTGCGGTATAACAAGGTGGAGATCGTGCCCTTCGGCTGCCCGGACCTCCCCGAACGCGCCATCCACTCCCGCGCCATGGACGCCCTGCACGACGACCTCGCCAACTGGTAGGAGAGGGACAAACAAGGCCTGAGATTCTGGCGATGTGGCTTCAGGGGCGGGTTGCACCCCGGAAAAGGGGCGCTAACCTCCGCGCCCCGTTTTCTCCCCTGAATCACCATGTGGAAAGGCCGTTTCTCCCAGCCCACCAGCCAGCTCGTGCAGAGCTATGGCGAATCCGTGTCCTTTGACTGGCGGCTCTACGCCCACGACATCCGGGGCAGCATCGCCCACTCCAAGGGCCTGCTCAAGGCAGGCATCATCACCGCCGAGGAACAGGCTGAGATCGAAAGAGGCCTGCTTGAAATCCGGCACGAGATCGAAACCGGCAACTTCGAGTGGAAGGAATCCCTCGAGGACGTACACATGAACATCGAGGCCGAGCTGACCCGGCGCATCGGCCCGGCGGGTGCCAGGTTGCACACCGCCCGCAGCCGCAACGACCAGGTCGCCACTGATGTCCGCCTTTACACCCGCGACGCCGTGGACGCCCTCATCACCCTCATCCAGGGACTTCAGCGCGCCTTGATCGAGGCCGCCGAACGAGCCGGAGCCGCCGTCGTGCCTGGTTACACCCACCTTCAGCGCGGCCAGCCCGTCCTCTTCGCCCATCACCTGCTGGCCTATGTGGAGATGCTGTCCCGCGACAGCGCCCGCCTTCTGGACGCCCGCAGACGCATTGATGTCATGCCCCTCGGCTCCGGGGCACTCGCCGGCAGCACGATCATCCTTGACCGCGAGTTCGTGGCCGCCCAGCTCGGCTTCGCCGCCGTCACCCAGAACTCCATGGACGCCGTCAGCGACCGCGACTTCGCGGCGGAGGTCCTGTTCGCCATCGCCCTCTGCGGCGTCCACCTCTCCCGGCTGAGCGAGGACGTCATCCTCTGGTGCAGCGCCGAGTTCGGCTTCATCACCCTCAGCGACGCCCACACCACCGGCTCGTCGCTCATGCCGCAGAAGAAGAACCCGGACGTCGCCGAACTCACCCGCGGCAAGTCCGGCCGCCTCGTCGGCAACCTCATGGCCCTGATCACCCTGCTCAAGGGCCTGCCCATGACCTACAACCGCGACATGCAGGAGGACAAGGAGCCCCTGTTTGACAGCATCGACACCCTCAAGGCCGCCCTGGCCGTGTTCGCCGAGATGATCGCCGGCATGGAGGTCAACGAAGCACGCACCCGCGCCGCCACCAGCGACCCGATGCTGCTCGCCACCGACCTCGCCGACTACCTGGTGAACCATGGCGTGCCCTTCCGCCAGGCCCATGAGGTCATCGGCAAGCTCGTCGCCCACAGCATTGCGGAAAAGACCGCCTTCGCCGACATCCCGCTGGCGAAGTACCAGGAATTCTCCCCCGCCTTTGAGGCCGACCTCTTCGCCTGCCTGAACCTCGAAACCGCGCTCGCCGCCCGCCAGGGCATCGGCGCCCCCTCGCCGAAAAACGTCGCCGCGCAGATCGCCCGCTGGAAGGAGGCGCTTTCGTGAGCACCCCGGGTGGAGCAACCTTCCAGGCTGCCCGCAAAGACAGTCCGGACGCCTGTGACTTTCCGCTCTTCCATGAGCAGGACCGCCCGGGCTGGAGGACTGTGAAGGACGAACGCCTGTTCGACAACCCCCACGTCGGCGTGGATCGCGTGGAGGTGCTGACCCCCCATCGCCGCGAGCAGCCCGTGCCCTGGCTGGTCGTGAAGCGCAAGGCCGCCGTCGCCATCGCCCCGGTCACCGAGTCGGGCGACCTTGTCCTCATTCTCCAGGAGCGCATCCCCGTCGCCGAGGACTGCCTGGAATTTCCCGCCGGCCAGATCGACTGCGCGGTCACCGACATCACCTGTGAAACGATCCGCAAAACCGCCCTTCGTGAGCTGGCCGAGGAAACCGGCTACGCCCTCGCGCCAGGCGGCAGGCTGGAGCCCCTCGGCTGGTTCCTGCCCTCGCAAGGTTTCACCGACGAACACGTTTATCTTTTCAAAGCGGAGCCCGTGCGCGTCGCCGGCCAGCCCTCACCGGATGGCAGCGAGCACATCAGCCCCGCGCGGCTTGTCAGCCCGGGAGAACTGCGGAGGATGATCGCTGCCAGTGAGATCACCACCGCCCTGACGCTGGCGCTCTACGCGCGGATGGCGGCCAAGGGATCAATCTAACCCCGTCTGCAACGCACCCGTTTTTCATCACCGATATGTGGCAAGGCCTCCTGACCAAAGTCTTCAAAGCCCGCGAGAAGATCGCCCTGAACCTCAATCCCCAGGACGAGGAGAAGCCCTTCCTCGACCATCTTGAGGACCTGCGCAGCATGCTGGTGCGCATTGCCGTGACGCTGCTCGTCTGCGTGCTTGGCACCTTCGTCTTCAACAAGCAGCTCACCGACATCGTGCTTCTGCCCTACCAGTGGGCCGGGGAAACCGCCAAGGCCACCATCCTTCAAAATGCGACGGACGCCGGCCAGCCGCCGCCCCTGGTGGAGTTCCGCAAGCCGAGCACGCGCACCCCGCAGGAAGGCTTCATGGCCTCCGTCAACGTCTCCATGATCGCCGCCGTGATCATCAGCTTCCCGCTGCTGCTGCTCTACCTCCTGCAGTTCATCCTGCCCGGGCTGAAGGACACCGAGAAGAAGGTGCTGTTCCCGGCCCTTGCCGTCGGGTTCGGCCTCTTCCTCACCGGCGTCACCTTCTCCTACTTCATGGTGCTGCCACGGGCCCTGGACTTCTTCTTCGTCTGGAACTTCGACCATGGCTTCGAAAGCACCTGGATGCTCGGCGACTACATCACCTTCGCCACGCGCTTCATCCTCATCTTCGGCATCAGCTTCGAGCTGCCCGTGGTCGTCATGGCCCTCGTGAAGCTCGACTTCCTCTCCTACAAGCTGATGAAGACCACGCGCAAGCACGCCATCATCGCCATCGCCATCTTCTCCGCCGTCATCACGCCGACCCAGGACGTGCTCACCCTGCTGCTGCTGGCCGGCCCCCTCTACATCCTTTATGAAATCTGCATCTGGCTGGCCTACTTCATCGAGAAGAAGGACCGTGAGGCCTTCCCGGAATACTACGCCCAGATCGAAAAGGACGAAAAGGAGCTTGAGCAGGAGGTGAAGGACGACTGGGACAACGAAAATTACAACCCCTGGTTCTCCGAGGACGACTCCACCGAGAAGGACCTTGAGGACGAATACCAGCGCCCGCCGCGCCCCTCGGCCCCGCCGCCTGAAGTCGAAAAAGCCCCCAACACCGTGGCCATGAACGACCCGGTGGATGAAGGTGAGGACCAGGGCTCCGTCATGCCTGACGAGGAGGAGCTGCCGCCTTCCCCGGAGCCTGCGGCTCCCGAAAAAACCACCGAGGAGCTCGCCCGCGAGGACGAAGAACGAAGTGGCAATCCCCCGCCCCCCGCCCCCTGATCCTCCCATGTCCGTCATCGACCCGCTCAACGCCATCGAGGCACGCATCCTCGGCTGCCTTCTTGAGAAGGAGATCACCCTGCCGGATTACTACCCGCTGACGCTCAACGCCCTCACCGCCGCCTGCAACCAGACGACAAACCGTGAGCCCATCATGAACCTGGATGACAACCAGGTCCGACGTGCCCTGGACTCCCTGAAAGCCCGGGGCTGGGTCTTTGAAATCAGCATCGTCGGCGCCCGGGTGAACAAATACCGCCACAACCTGAAGGCCCGGCTTCCAGGCCTTGAACACCCCTCAGTCTGCCTGCTCTGCGTCCTCCTCCTGCGCGGCGAGCAGACCCTCGGCGAACTGCGCCAGCGCACCGAACGCCTGCAGAGCTTCCCTGACCTGCCCGCCGTCGAGGCGGAGCTGATGAAGCTCATCACCTACAGTGAAGGCCCCCTCGTCGCCTGCCTGCCCGCCGGGCCCGGACGTCGCGTCGCCCAATATGCCCAACTCCTGACGGGCGAACCCGCCACCGGCCTGGCCCCGAAGGAAATCATCCAGTTTTCCACCCCTGCCGCAGACCCCGCCGCCTACGGCAGCCTTCCAGAGTTTCCCCAGGCCGCCTATTCCGCGCCTGTGTATCCGCCGTCCGCCCCCACAGCGCCGCTCCCACCTCCCGCCGCTCCCACTGCCATTGACGACCAGGCCTGGCGCCAGCGCATGGAGATGGAAATCGAAATCCTCAAGGCCCAGCTCAACCGCCTCAAGGTCCGGCTCGGCGTGGAGGACTGAAGCAATCGCTCAGATCTGTTGGTAATTCCGAAGTAAAAACCCGGAACCCGAACCCCAAAAACTCCATTCGGACTTCGTGAAGCGGGTCCAAATCCTGCGTGGCAGAGCCGCAGCCAAGCTTTGAGGTCCACCTCATTTTAAGGCTTGTCATCCTGCATGACTTTGAAGTGGAATGACTTTGATTGACTTATGAACCTCGCGCCCTCCTTAAAGCTGTTGTGCCTTCTGATGGTTTTCCTAGTGCTGCTGCTGCCATTTGGAGGATCCATGCCGCGAGAAGTCTTGGCTGGCCTGCTGTTGCTTGCAGCCTGTCTGGACGCATCGCATGAATTAAAGGCGGAGGAGAACAGCTCACGCTTGGTGGCTGATTGGCTGTCGGCACTTATTTCACCGCGTGTTCTGCCGTTTTATGCGGCACTGATCGGACTGGCCTGGACGGGGCTGATGCTCGCCGCTCCAATGCGCGTTCAGCCAGCTTCACCTGCTGCTTCAAGTCTTTGCGGCGCGGAGTGTGGTTCCCATTCAGCCAAGGCAGGCGGCGCTGGATGCGTCGGCTGTGGTTCGCGTCAGGCACCATCCCAAGTGTCACGCACGGCTGTTTCCATTCCGGTTCCAAGTGCTGCTGTTCGTCCTGCACAACCGCTTCCTCCCGTCTTGAAGGCTAAAAGCCCGCCTCCCGGCAATTTGCCACCTGAGCCTGAAAAGCCAGCCACACCCAAGTTGGTGCCACCCGGCTCAGCACAACTGGTTCCACAAACCACGGTCAGTCCTCCAACTTCTCCCGAACCTCAAAAGGTTGAAAAGCCCTGAGTGGATGGCCGCCTGCCACCCGCAGTTCCACTGAGGCTCGAAAATCGGATTTTTAAGAAAAAGGCTTTCCTTTTTCGGACAAATGCAGTCGAATGGATTTATTGGTTAGGCAGGTTGTGTTAATCAACGTTTTCAGCCATGAATTCTCCCGCTCGTTTCCAGCGTGACACAGTGTTGTTTCGATATAGGCAGCTGGCCCGTCGTGGTTGGTGGCTTCATGGCTGGCTGATAGCTGCATTGATTCTGATGCCTGTGTCACCCTACGCACAGGGGGAGGAGGGCGAATATGAACTCTCAGGAACGGAGTCCATGGTGGAGGTGGTGCTATCGCAGCTCAATTCAGGAAGCGGCATGGCTCCTGGGACGAACCTTGAGTTTCAAGCCCTGGTTGTTGCGCATAGCTGGGAAGTCTGGACCAATTATTCCATGGGAACCTCGGAGCATAGGTCACACGTTTCCCAGGTCCTGTCAGGGCAGCAGATCAACTGGTCGGTGGAATATGGCGATGCCAGCCTAGTCACAATGACCCAAGTCACTGACAGCAATGGCCAGGCTGCCGCGACGGTTACTCAGGGCACCCAGACATCCCGGTTAAGGGCAGCCGTGCCCTGCTGGGACGGATCAGAGTCCGTTGGAACCCATGACCTTGTGCCTGATCTGCCGCAGGTTGATCAGGAGAGCTGGTGGATGGATCGTTCAGAAAGTCTGCTGACGGTGACAATGAGTTCAGATGCCAGCGGGTATGAACAGAATGGCGGACGCGTGGGAATTGCCGCTCAGGTGATGCGTTCAACCTGGGAGGTCTGGCAAAGCAGCCAGGGAAGAACGGAGACGCGGAACTATGCCAACACGCCAGCTGAGGGCGCCGGGGTGGACTTCTCCTTGCTCGATGGCGCTGGGAGCCTGGAGGTGATATCTGGCAGCACGAACGCTGGAGGACATGCGTCAGCGTGGTTCTCTCCCTCGACGGGTGAATATGGAACGCGTAGCTTCAGGATTCAGGCAGAGGCTGGCTTTGAGGGTGGAAGTGCACGCGCCACGCATGACTTTTCCCACTTTTTCGCCGATCCAAACTCGACGCCTCAGGAAGTGTGGACTTCACACACATACTGGGAGAAGGATCCAGTTGTTATTCAGGTGACGGGCGGAGCCCAGTCAGGAGTGGCCGCCGGGCAGCAGCGCACGGTGACGGTATTTGTCACCGGCACCCAGTGGAATTACATGACCAGCAACTTGGGAGGCTATTACCAGGATCCGACACCCGCAGCTGTTCATCAGCCAATCCCCTCTCTGGGAGTGAGCTTCAGCGTGGATTCCGGAGATGGCACGCTTTCAGCGGCCATGGTGAACACGGATGCCAGTGGACAGGCCAGCACCGTCTTTGTCATGGGGCAGGAGACCAGCTGGGTGGGTGTGAGCATCGAGGGAATGTCCGCAGGCTCGGTTTCGATGATCCCGGAGGAAGAGGAGCCGCCGGGAAATTGGACGGTAACTCCCGTGTGGAACGTGACTGAAGTCATCCTGAGCAGCGGGCCGGAAGGCAACGATGTTTCGCCGGGAGAGTCACGAACCATCACGGCCACGGTCATCGGCAGCCGTTGGGACATTCTCACGAACGATCAGGGGCAGAGCCATGAGACGGAACCCGTCTTCGGTCCGCTGCCCGGCCTGTGGGTGACTTGGACGATGGAGGCGGGGGACGGCACCTTGGCTGGTCAGGATGCCTTCACGGATGAAAACGGCCAGCTGCAGGCGGCGTTTTGCATGGGAGGGGAGGACAGTCGCATTGGTGCTCAAGTCTCCCTGGCTGATGGTTCGGCCGTGGCTGGCAGCCTGACGTTAAGGCAGCCGGAAACCTGGCAGTGTCAGGGGGTGCAGGGCGTGGTGAGCCTGAATCTGGCGAGTTCTGAAGGAACGCGCCTCACCAGTGGCACGCAGACGAACATGACTGTCATGGTCATGTGTCACACCTGGGAGCTGTGGGTTTCGAGCCGGGGGCGCACGGACCAGCGCAACCAGTTCGTCGGTCCTGGGCGGAACTCGGCCGTGGTTTTCAGCAAGGATGGCCCGGCCATGATGTCCGCCGGCCAGGTCCTCACGGACAACAACGGCCAGGCCCAGGTCACCCTGGTGTCCGGGGACGAACCGACGAGGATCAGGGCGGACGTGAGTTTTGCCGGGGCTGAAGGGTGGGCTGAGCTGACGCTTGCCGTCGAGGATGAGATTGCCGAGGTGTGGAGCGTTGTCAGCAGCGGCCAGAGCCTTGTGGTCGAGCTGTCGTCCACGCCGGGGCTCTTGAGCACGCATGTAAGCCACCGGACCTGGGACAACGAAGCCAGCAACCTTGGGAACACCAGGACCAACAACATCATCACCAACGCAGCGATTGGCGCCACGGTGAACTATGTGTTCCTTGGGGATGAGTCTGGATCGGCCTCCGTCGGAACGACCTCAACCAGCGGACTTGCGGAGAGCACCTACCTATCCTCGCAGGGCGGGCAGGTGCGGGCGCAGGTGGGCTGGGGAGTGCTTTCCGCCACCGCCACGACGCTGGTTTCCCCATACACGGGCGGGGACGGCACGGGGACGGGTACCGGCACAGGAACTGGCACGGGGACAGGAACTGGAACTGGCACAGGAGGAACCCCCGTCGGCTGCGCCTGCGTGTGGTCCACGACCCTGGTCAACGACATCAAGGTTTGCGTGTGCGAAGGAGCAGGCAACTGCGCCAGCATCATCTGCCATGTGGTGAATGACAAGCCCTGCATGTGCCCCACCCCTGGCTGCTCCTGCCCGGGGCCGTGCGACATCGACCTGATGAGCTTTTGTTCCTACAACACGGTGGACTGCGGCTGCGGGTCAGGATGCACGGCACAAGGGGAGATGGTTGACGAGGAGGGGAACGTGACGGCGGCGGCAGTGCCATGCGATTGCCAGCCCCCTGGCTGCAACGGGTTTGCCCCGGGGGTCCCCTGCCCCTGCCCCTGCCAGGGGACGCAGGTGGCCTGCGGATGGTTTCAAACACAGGACGACGTCCGTGCAGACTGCCGTGAGTTTGCCGAAAGCAACACAGTTCACGAACCCGGCACCCCCTTCCCCTGCCAGCCGACGTCATCCCTCCCGACGGTGGAGTTTATCACTCCAGCAGGTGATCCCGTGAGCGCTCCCGTCGATGCACCAGTCCCACCGGAGGTGGGTCCACCAGCACCGATTCCGGACGGTGCGAATGAGTTTACATTCAGCGCAGCAACGACTGGAGTGTTGACTATGAAGTTGAAAGCGAAAGTGCCGGGTATCGGTTCGATGCCTGCTGCTGAACAAGCCAAGTTCACTTTTGAAGTCGATGCCATCGGCAACTCAACCTTTGCGTGGGACGCCGCCAATCTCGATGGCAAGGCAACAGTGAGCGGCGACTTCATCACGGCCACAGCGACCTATACCGGACTGCCGCAGAGCAACACGGACTTCGGATTGAAGAAGGCGCGAGTGAAACACAGTGGCAACAGTGCCGGAGAAGCCAAGTTTGAGGTGTTTTATGATGCGAAGGCAAAGAACCACCCTGGCGGCGATCCAACACATCCAAACTGGTTTCATTACTACAAGCAGAATTCGGGTGGAGGCTCATACACATATGATCCCACGCCAGGCGCTCGGAGTCAGTCAGGATCGGGAGGAGGTGATGCATCTATCAAGATTGGCGATTATGTCCATTCCCCCGGAGGTGAATACATCACCACTACCACTGTCGGTGGAAGACTCTCTGCGACTGGCTGGTCAACCACCAACAAGTTTTATGCTCATTTTGTTGGCGTCTTGGCCCATGAAAGACAACACGCGAACAACGAAGTGCCACTTGGAGGCTCTACGGACCCAGACTCTGACTACCTCTCAAGTGCGTTTGAAAATGCCACGAGCAATACAGACCCGGCCAACGGCTATAGTGCCAGAGGTAGCCTATCCGGCAATCAGTGGGACGATGGCGAAGTTTATGCCGGAGGTCCTGTTGAGGAGAATGCCATAAAGGGCGCAGACACGAAGCAAGATTGGGCAAACCCAGGAACCAATCACAAGCCATGATTCAGAATAACACAATTGGCTGCATAGCAGTCGTCGCTGTATTGTTTTTGCTCCAATCAATGTCTCCCCTCCACGCTGATCAAGAGCCTCCAAGGTCGCTGGCTGAGATGCTGAATCGCTCCGAATTTGTGGCTGATGGGCAAGTGAGCGAAATTAAATTGATCGCAACGGAAGAAACTCCTTACCCCAATCAACAGCCTCTTGTTCGGAAGAAATACCGTGCGTCCTTTCTTGTAAACAAGCTTGTGAAAGGAAGGCTTGGCGATCAAGAAACAGTCGGTTTGGTTAATCTGGAATACTGGCAGACCGAAGACCGACGCTTTAGAGGAAGCCTCCCACCAAAGCTGAGTGTTGGTGATCAATTTAGATTGTTTGGCGAAACCGTAACTGTCGGCCAGGGCGGGCTGATTACCATAGACCTGCACACATCCAATGCAGTTCGTCCTGAAGCCCTAGGCGGACAGAACGAAAGCGTGGCCGCTCCAAGCGACAAAATCGAGAGTCCGCCCGAAAGTCGAGAAGCCTCACCTGCATCAAAGACGCTCCCAGTGGTGAAGCCTCCTGCAACGAATAATAAGGCACCAGAGGCAAAGCCCACGCCAACAACACCGCTCGAAGAACCGCCTTCATCAACACCGCGGAGCATCATCGTGGTGTTGATCGTGGCTGCGTTGGGCCTGCTCTGGTTGGTGCTCAAGCGGCGTTCGTGAGCGTGGGGCGGGTGCAACGTCTCTCCGGCCTGCAACGCTGCTCCCCACCGCGCCTGTGCCTGAGCTGGGCAGTCATCGGCAAGACCGATGACTCGTCACGCAGCAGGCAACCGGCCCCGTAACCCAGATATTGATCGAGCCTGCTCAACTCTTCCCCAACAGCCCCAGCACCGTCGCCGTCATCGCTCTCACGCCCGTGATGATCGTCGGCTCGGGAACCGGTTTGAAATAGGGTGAATGCAGGGATGGCAGCGTGACGCCCTTCGCCCGGGCCTCTTCCACCGCTTCCGGAGCCTGCGTGCCCAGCCAGAACATGCACAGCGGCACCTTCTCCTTCGTCAGGCCGTATTCAGCAAAATCCTCCGCGCCCATCACCGGCTCACGCGTCAGCACGTTTGACTCACCCAGTGCCGCCTCGCAGAGCTTTCGAACTTCCGCACACAGGGCCGGCTGGTTGTAAAGCGCAGGCGCCTGGTCATCCGACACGATCACTTCCGGCATTTTTTCCGGAGGCATTCCCGCCGACTCCGCCTGGGCTTTGACGATGCGCCGGATGGACTCGATCAGGTGCTTCCGCGTCTCCGTCTTGTAGCTCCGCAGGGTCAGCTGCAGGCGCACCTCGTCGGAGATGATGTTGCTCTTGGTGCCGCCATGGATGCTGCCCACGGTGACCACCGCAGGATCCCCCGGACGCACCTCGCGGCTGACGATCGTCTGCAGCGCCAGCACGATGTGCGAGGCCAGCACGACGGGGTCCTTCGTCAGGTGCGGCATCGAGCCGTGGCCGCCCACGCCCTTCACGACGATCTCCACGCTGTCCACATTCGCCAGCGCGTAACCTTCGACGATTCCAATCGTGCCATGCGGAATGTCCGAGGCGCAGTGCAGGGCGACCGCCTTGTCAGGCCTGGGAAACCTGGAAAACAAGCCCGCGCGAAGCATCAGCCGCGCCCCCAGCACACGCTCCTCGGCATGCTGCCCGATCATGACCAGCGTGCCGCGCCACTGCGGCCTCAGCCTGGCAAGCAGCCGCGCCGTGCCGACGAAGCTGGTCATGTGGATGTCATGGCCGCAGGCATGCATGACGTTCACCTCGCGCCCCAGGTCGTCCTTCACCACCTTCGTGCTGGCGTAAGGCGCGCCGGTCTGCTCCTTCACCGGCAGCGCGTCCAGGTCCGTGCGCACCAGGATCACCGGTCCCTCGCCGTTTTTCAGAACGCCGACCAGGCCGTTGCCCCCCACCTTCTCCGTCACCTCAAAACCCGCGGCGCGCAGCTCCCGGGCGATCCGTGCCGCCGTCTCCACCTCATGCATCGAAAGCTCAGGGCCGGCATGCAGCTCCCGGTAAAGGCTGACCAGCGAAGGAATCTCCGCCTTCAGCAGGGTCTGGACGTCCGCATCTGCGGCGGAGACGAGCGAGGCGGACAGCAGCAGGGGCAGGAGAAGTTTCATGCTTTTTGTTGGGTGAGGAACGGCCGGGGACAGGGGATCGGTTGAACCCGGCGGCGGACATGCTACGCACGGAGGTGCCCGCCTCTACCGCCACTGTCGTCTATCCGCTCATCGCCGCCCTGTTTTATGCCTTCGGAGCCCTGGTGCTGAAGCGGTCCAGCGACCTTGGCATCGGCCTCTGGCGGACCACCTTTGTGGCCAACCTCATCGTCGCCGCGCTTTTCTCCCTGCTGTGGCTCATGGGCGGCCCGGAGATCGAGCGCGACCTGCTCTGGCAGCCGGGGGCCATCGCCCTCTGCCTGTTTGTCGGCCAGCTCGCCCAGTTCCTCGCCCTGGAGAAGGGCGATGTTTCCGTGGCGGTGCCGGTCTTCGGCCTGAAGGTCGTCATCGTCGCCTTTCTCACCCCGCTTCTGACCGGGGACGCCGTCAGTGCCAAAACCTGGATCGCCGCCCTGCTGAGCGTCCTGGGCATCACCTTTCTCAATCAGAAGGAAGGCGGCAGCCACCCGCGCGGACTGGTCATCACCCTCGTTGCCGGCGGGGTTGGCGCCTTCGCCTTCGCCATCTTTGACGTCCTGGTGCAGAAATGGGGCCCCGCCTGGGGGGCCACCCGCCTCCTGCCCTGCATCTTCTGGATCAACGCCCTGCTCTCCTTCGGCCTGATCTTCCGCTTCACCGCCCCCCTCAGCGCCATCCCCCGCCAGGGCTGGGCCTGGCTCACCGGCGGCTCGGTGCTTCTCGGCACGCAGAGCATGATCTTCGTCAGCACCCTCGCCGTCTATGGCAAGGCCACCTCCGCCAACATCGTCTATGCCTCGCGCGGCCTGCTCAGCGTCGTGCTCGTCTGGATGATCGGCCACTGGTTCATGAACCAGGAGCGGCATCTTGGCGCGAAGGTCTTCCGCTGGCGGCTCTTCGGCGCCGCCCTGATGCTCAGCGCCATCGTCCTGGTGGTGGCCTGATTCATCCACCGGACAGGAAGAGCGCAGACTTTCCCCTTGCCGCACGCCCGCGCCTGCGAATCATCGCCGCTCCCATCTCCCCCACCATGAGCAAGTCCCCCATCACTGTCTCCGTGACCGGCGCCGCCGGCCAGATCGGCTACTCCCTCCTCTTCCGCATCGCCTCCGGCGCCCTGTTCGGCCCCGATCAGCCGGTGAAGCTCCGCCTCATCGAAATTCCTGATGAAAAGGCCATGAACGCCCTCAAGGGCGTCTGCATGGAGCTCGATGACTGCGCCTTCCCGCTGCTGCACGGAATCACCCCCACCTCCGACATCAACGAGGGCTTCTCCGGCACCAACTGGGCCATCCTCGTCGGCTCCGTCCCCCGCAAGGCGGGCATGGAACGCAAGGACCTCCTGAGCATCAACGGCAAGATCTTCACCGGCCAGGGCCAGGCCATCGAGAAAAACGCCGCCAGTGACGTCCGCGTCCTCGTCGTGGGCAACCCCTGCAACACCAACTGCCTCATTGCCATGAACAGCGCGAAGAGCATTCCCTCCGACCGCTGGTTCGCCATGACCCGCCTCGATGAAAACCGCGCCAAGAGCCAGCTCGCCGCCAAGGCCGGCGTCCTCGCCAGCAGCGTCAGCAACCTCGCCATCTGGGGCAACCACAGCGCCACCCAGTATCCCGACTTCTTCAACGCCAAAATCAACGGCACGCCCGCCACGGACGTCATCAGCGACCACGACTGGCTGAAGGGCGATTTCATCAAGACCGTCCAGCAGCGCGGCGCCGCCATCATCGCCGCCCGCGGACTGTCCAGCGCCGCCTCCGCCGCCAATGCCGCCTGCGACACCGTCCGCAGCCTCACCAGCCCGACACCGTCCGGCGACTGGACCAGCGTCGCAGTTTGCAGCGACGGCAGCTATGGGATTGAAAAGGGCCTCATGTTCTCCTTCCCCATCCGCACCGACGGCAGCAAGTGGGAAATCGTCCAGGGCGTGCCGGTCAACGAATTCAGCCAGGCCAGGATCAAGGCCACGGAAGATGAGCTCAAAGAAGAGCGCGCCGCCGTCGCGGAGCTGGGTCTGATCTAAACCCGCCCTTAGTCCAGCTGAACCCGTTAACAACGAAGGGCAGACGTTTTCGTCTGCCCTTCTTAATGGAAGAATGCGTCGGCCGACCGTCCTCAGTTTTTGGAGTCCCCGGCCAGCAGTTTCTCCGGCGGCAGGGAGGCAACGCTGCTTTTCAGCTCCCGGCCAGGCTTAAACCGGACCGTACAGCGGTCAGGAATACGAACTTCCGCGTCTGGCTTGTTGGGATTGCGCCCAATCTTCGCCTTCGACACGCGAACCTCAAAGGTGCCAAAAGTGCGGAAGGTCACATCATTGCCTTCGGCAAGCCTTTTGCCGACCAGGTCGATGAACGCGTCGACCATCTGCGCCACTTCTGATTGACTGAGACCTGTTTGGTCACTCAGGTCTGATACGATTTCTCGTTTGGTAATAGTTGCCATGGTTTCCGGGGGGGTGAATGAAATTGACTTTTCATAATGCACTTCGCAAGCCAATCCTTGCATCATAAAGGCTATCATCCGATATTCAAATCACCAATTCCCTGGCAACAAGGGAAAATTTTACTAAAAGGTTAAAGATTGTCCCATTTGATTAATGGGTCATTTTCTCGTATGACTTCCGCGCAGCAGTGCGTGCAGCAGAAACGATATGATTGCAAGCCTCCATGCAAAGCAATGGGATGGCTCGCTTTCCATCCAATACCTTCGGCACGACTCCGGCTGCACTCGAAAGCTTCTCCATCGCCCCCCCGTCCAAAGACTGCCCTTCATTCAGGGTGAACAAAATACGACGCAAGCAATGGGTGGAAGTCCGGCATTTGACACCAATGATCTCACAGGCCTGCTCATCAGTGATGTTGTTGGCAAACCGGTACATCCCCGTCTGCCTCCCCAACAGGCTGCGCAAGGGAACCGGCCGAAGGGTGCCGGCCTCTTCCGCCATGGCCATGCCGACAGCCGCCGGATAAAAAAACTCCAGGGCCAGGAGCACACTTCCCACTCCAGCCAGGTTCAGCTGCCATCCCCGCCGCAGGTCCGGAGCCGTTTTAATCGGCCTGAATTCACCCGCCTCGTTGTGACGTGCCAGTTCACGCGCCGCCTCCGCATTTGTGTAAACCTGCAGTTCCCTGGCATCTTCGTCCTCCAGATGGCACAGGCTGAAGACCTCCCCCTGCCTGCGAACCAGGATCTGGCCGATGACGTCCCGGCCTTCCTCAAGCCACTTCAAAAATGCCTGGCTTCTCGATGAAACTGCCTTTTCTGTGATGTCCGCCAAAAGACTGGCCGTCTGGTGTCGCTCATCAAAATCCGCCACCTGGTCCAGGATGACGTCCGCCATCAGCGACTCGGTGCCGATCGCCTGGCTGTAATAGAGCTGCCTGCCTCTTAGCGGGATCGGGTTGTGCCTGAAAACATCCAGCTCGCTCATGGCTCGCCCAGGCTCCTGCTCAATGCCCAGCAGCACCGGAATGTCCTGGAAGCTGTGCAGGCCGTCCGCGATGAAAAATGGCACGACCACCACGTTTGGCGCCGTGGTCAGCTTGTCCCAGTCCGCCACCAGGGGCGCCTCCTCCATGTAGGCGTCGAGGACTTCGGCAAAGCCATGGTTTCCATCACGGATCAGCTTCACCTGATCCTGAATCGCCTTGGTGCTGTTCTCGTTCAGGTTGGTTCCATGACCGACGATCACCAGGCTCGTCTCCGAGCGGGGCACCCCGGCGGCGACCTCATCCGCCCTCTGCAACAGCAGGCGAGTCATGTTGGGATGCACCCCGACGGGATCGCAATAAAGGATCACACGCCCATCCCGGCGTGTCACCGGCCCGTCCAGCCGCAGTTCCCTGGGCAGCACCTGCTGGCAAAAATAGCCTTCACTGATGAAATTCGGCACCACATAGATGACCTCGCTCTCCACGGACTCGAACACTTCGGTCATCGAAGGCTCCTCCTTCCAGAAGCAGCAGGCCACCTCCCGAAACAGGCCTCTGGCACGGATGCTGTCTGCATGCCGATGAGTCGGGGCGCTGGAATCAGGATTTACGGTGGAGCCATGACCTGCAATGATCAGGGCCGCACGGGAGTGAATAGCAGAAGTGGTCTTCAAACAAGGTGAGGTGTTGTTGATCAGGCAATATGCACGGCCGTCTGGCTGCGGACGCATTTATCTTCACAAACAAGCAGCAAGCCTCTGCCAAAGGACTCTTCGACAAGAACTCCGGCTTGGTGGCAGCCTGACTTCCAAGGAAGCAAAGATTGCGGTTTCCTTAAAGGAATTTATGGAAATTATAAACCTGGGCGCTATGATAACCCATAATCATGCACTTTCGGCTGTCCGCCATTCCCAGGTTCATGCTCTGCCCTTTCGTGGGGTTGATGGCCTGCGTTTTGACCTTCAATCCAGTCATGGCCATTGTCCTTTATGACACGGGCAATCCCCTCGACAACACCAGCGCCCCCACAGGCACCTATCAGAACAGCGGTTGGGAATGGCAGGGGAAATATGGCGCCTTTCTAGGCACGATGATCGGCGAGCAACACTTCATCACTGCACAACACATTGGCGTTCAAGGAACAGGAACCTTCGTCAGCACGGCGGATTTCAATGGCATCAGCGATGTCACCTACACCATTGACAGCTCGGCGAACGGCGGAACCGGCTACTGGAACATCGCGGGCACAGACCTCCGGGTCTTCAAGATCAACGAGACCTTCTCCTCATGGGCGCCGATCTACACGGGGGGTGGCGAGATCGGCTCCACCCTTGTCACCTTTGGACGCGGCGGGGCGCGTGGGGCGGAAGTCACCCTGGGACCGGATCTGCACGGCTGGCTGACGACCGGCAGCGATGGTGTGGCCAGATGGGGGGCCAACCAGGTGAGCAACATCTTCACCAGCGGCGTCGGAGACCTGCTTGCCGCTGAATTCAACGCCAGCCCGGGGCAGAACGAAGCCACGCTCTCCGTGGGCGATTCCGGAGGCGGACTGTTCATCAAGGTCGGCGCTCAATGGTACCTGGCAGGGGTTAATTATGCCGCCGACGGTCTTTTCGACACCAACAACACGGTCGGCGACTTTTCCGAGTTCAACGCAGCCCTGTTCGACAAAGGCGGCTTTTATGAAGGCTCCGACGGCACAGGCTGGACCTTCCATGCCAACACCGTCTCCGACAAGCCCACGCAGTTTTACGCCTCCCGGATCTCAGCAAGCTCGGCCGAGATCCTGACGATCATCACACCCGTGCCCGAACCCGGCGGGCTTGTCTTGATCGGCCTCTCCGCCGTCGTCCTGCTTCAGCGCCGGCGACAAAGCTTCAGGACCGGTTTTTGAGCTCGGCAAACACCAGCCTGCCGGCCGTGGTTGGCAGCACGCTTGAAATCACCACGTCCACCGTCTGTCCGATGAATCCCGACGCCTGGTTCACCACGATCATGGTGCCATCAGCCAGGTAGCCCACCGCCTGATGCCTGTCCTTGCCAGGCTTGACCAGGCTGAGCCCCAGCTCATCTCCCGGGGCCAGCTGAGGTTGCAGCGCGATGACGAGGTCGTTCAGGCTGAGAACCGTGATTCCACGAAGGCGGGCCACCTTGGCCAGGTCTTCATCATTGGTCAGAAGCCTTGCGTTGAGCTGGCGGGCCAGGTGCGCGAGGCGGGCGTCCACCGAGAGGTCGTCCCGCTTTTCCCAGGATTCGGGCTCAAACACGGAAAGCCGCACCTGGGACATGCCGCGCAGCTTCTCCATGACCTCCAGGCCCCGCTTGCCGCGGATCACCTTCTGCCCGTCGCCTGACTCCGTCAGCCGCTGCAGCTCATCCAGCACAAAACGGGGCACGACAAGAGGCCCGCTCAGGAAGCCCGTGTCAGCAACGCGAAGGATCCGTCCGTCGATGATGATGTTGGTGTCGAGCAGCAGGGGCTCCCCCTCCGCACCCTCACTGCGGAAGCGCACATAGGGAATGATGAAGGCAAACTGATCCCTGTCGCTCCGCAAAGCCACAGTCACGCCGAAAAAGGCCAGCGAGGCATAAATGATGATCTGCACCAGGTTTTGCAGGGCCTCGCCGCCTGGACGCAGCTGGAAATAATCAAGCTGGAAAATGCCGATCCGAGTGACCAGCCAGGCGCAGAACAGCCCCACTCCAAGGCCGAAGGTGGCATGGGAGAAGTCCCGCAAGGTCACCTTCTCCAGGGTCATGTCCAGCAGCAGCAGCATCCCCATCACGGCCGCCCCCGTGACCGCTCCGGTCCAGGCGGGCTGGTCGAAGCCCAGCGCGATCGTGATTCCGATGAAGACAAAGAGGGAGAAGAAGAGCGCCCGGACAAGGCGGATGGACCAAGGCGAATTCATGGATTGCAACCCAGGCACCTTAAACACCGCCGCAAGGATTGACGAGAGGCAAATTGCAGACAAACCGGCTCAGGCCTCCCTTTCCAGGGAACCCTGTCGCGCCCGACCGGGATGAAAAAACGCCCGCCCTCGCAAAAGACGAAGGCGGGCGGCAAATGATGAACCTTGGGAACGTCCGAAGGCAGAATGTTACTTCTTCTTGGAGGCCTTCTTGGCAGGCGCCTTCTTCTCCGTCTTGGGAGCGTCGGCAAGCTTGACGTTGGAGATGTGAACCGGGCCTTCCTTCTCAACAAAACCACCGTTGGGGTTCTGCTGGCTCGGACGGACGGCCTTCTTGATCATGCGGACGCCTTCGATGAGCACACGGCCCTTGGAGGGCTGCACTTCCTTGATGGTGCCCTGGGCGCCCTTGTGAGCGCCGGAGATGACGACGACGGTGTCGCCTTTTTTGACGTGGGTCTTGATACGGCTCATGGCGGGGTCTTACAGCACTTCGGGGGCGAGGGAGACGATCTTCATGAAGTTCTTGTCGCGCAGTTCACGGGCGACAGGACCGAAGATGCGGGTTCCCTTGGGGTTGTTGTCCTTGTCGATGATGACAATGGCGTTCTTGTCGAAACGGAGGATGGATCCGTCGTTGCGGCGGATCGGATGCGCGGTCCTGACGACCACGGCGCGAACAACCTCGCCCTTCTTCACGCTGGCGGTCGGGGTGGACTCGCGGACGTGGGCGGTGATGATGTCACCGACGTAGGCAAAACGTGTGTTTTTCTTGCCAAGCACGCCGATCATTTCAGCCATGCGGGCGCCGGTGTTGTCAGCCACCGGAATTGAAGACTCCATCTGAAGCATTGCAGGTTCCTCCTGGATCGATTGGGGTTAGTGTAAAAAAGTCGTGGCGGGCTCGGATTAGTGCTTGAGCACCTCCACCAGGTTCCAGCGCTTGAGCTTGCTCAGGGGGCGGGTCTCCTCAATGAGCACCTTGTCACCTTCCTTGGCCTGTCCATTTTCATCGTGGGCGTAGAACTTGGAGGTCTTGCGCACGATCTTCTTGAACTGGGCGTGAGGCACGCGGCGCTCGACTTCGACAACAATGGTCTTGTTCATTTTGGCAGAGACAACCACGCCGACGCGGGTCTTCTGCACGGGAGCTTTGGCCGGGGCCGGGGCTGCTGCTGTTTCGCTCATGATGCTTCGTTCAGTTCAAAGGGTTAGGGGACAGGGTGCGCGGGACTTCTCAGGCGGCCTTGGCGGCGGCGCTGGTGCGCTGGGTGATGAGGGTCTCGATCCGGGCAACCTCACGGCGGAGGGTGCGAAGACGGGACGGGTTTTCGAGCTGGCCGATCTGCTGCTGCACACGCAGGTTCAGCATTTCCTGGCGGAGCTCGCGCCTGCGGGCGCCAAGTTCATCCACGGACAGCTCACGGAGTTCTTTGATCTTCATGGGGGTCGGTCAGGTGTGAGGGTTAGTGGGAGATGGCACGGGTGACAAAGCGGGTGCGGAAACCCAGCTTGTTGGCGGCCAGACGGCAGGCGTCACGCGCGGTGGCCTCGTTCACGCCTGAAATTTCAAACAGCATGTGTCCGGGCAGGATCACGGCAACCCAGAACTCCGGGGATCCCTTGCCTTTGCCCATTCGGGTTTCAGGCGGACGGGCGGTGACGGGCTTGTGCGGGAACACACGGATGAAAACCTTGCCCTTGCGCTTGAGGAAGCGGGTGATCGCCACGCGGCAGGCCTCGATCTGGTTGTTCTTCAGCCAGCCACGCTCAAGCACCTGGAGGCCGAAGTCGCCGAAATCCAGCTTGTTGGCACTGGTGGCATTGCCTGCACGGTTGCCGCGCTGGGTCTTGCGATATTTTACTCGACTGGGAAGAAGGGCCATGGGGGACTTAAATTGGGAGGTTAGAAAGAGAGGATCTCAGGAGGGCTCTGAAACAAGCAGCCTTGGATTACTCGGCAGCGGCAGCCGGTTCAGCTTCGGCGGGAGCGGCGGGGGCTTCAGCTTCTGCACGCGGGGCGCGCGGGGCGGCTCGCTCACCGCGGCGGGGGGGGCCGCCACGGTCATCACGATCACGGCGTTCACGACGCTCGCGACGGGGAGCGGAGGCACCGCCTTCACCCGCGTTGCCGCGGTTCAGCCAGACCTTGACGCCAATGATGCCATACACGGTCTTGGCTTCATAGAAGCCGTAGTCGATCGGGATACGCAGGGTCTGAAGCGGCACCTTGCCCTGGCGATACCATTCGGCACGGGCGATGTCGGCTCCACCAAGGCGGCCGGCGACGCGGATTCGAATGCCGTCGGCACCCAGGTCCATCGCCGTCTGCACGGAACGTTTCATGGCACGACGAAATGAAATACGGCGCTCAAGCTGGACGGCCACGCCTTCAGCCACGAGCTGGGCGTCGATTTCAGGCTGCTTGATTTCGAAGATGTCGATCTTCACCTGCTTGCCGCCGCACATTTCGGAGATCTTCTGGCTCATCACCTCGATTTCCTGGCCCTTGCGGCCGATCACCAGGCCTGGACGGGCGGTGTGCAGGGTGACGCGAACCTGGTTCCAGGCGCGTTCAATGACGATCTTGGCCAGGGCGGCGCCGTTCAGCTTCTCCTTGAGGTAGTTGCGGATGGCGATGTCACTGTGCAGTGAGTCGGAGAACTCCTTGCCAGTGGCAAACCACTTGGAGCGCCAGTCTTTGGTGACTGCGAGGCGGAAGCCGATCGGATTAACTTTCTGTCCCATGGAGGTGCGTGGTGTGAGGGTGATTATTCGGCGGAAGCCTTGGACTTCGACTTTTTGGCGGGCTTTTCCGCCTTGGCGGGTTCTTCAGGCTTGTTGCCAAGCACGACGGTGATGTGGGTCATGCGCTTCTTGATCGAGGAGGCGGAGCCGCGGGCGCGGGGCATGATGCGCTTGAGCGAGGGGCCTGGGGTGGCGACGGCGCTGGCGACAATCATCTCCTCGGCGTCGAGCTCATGGTTGTTCGTGGCGTTGGCGATGGCGCTGCGAAGCACCTTGCTGACCAGAAGGGTCGCCTTTTTGGGGGTGAAATCGAGCACGCTGAGCGCCTGGGAGACAGGCATGCCGGTGATGGCACGGGTGACCTGGCGCGCCTTCTGGGAGGAGATGCGGGCGTATTTGTAGGTGGAGCGAACTTCCATAAAACAGGTGTGGATCAACGGTTGACGGCTACTTTGGCCCGGTCACCAACCCGGACGGGGTCGGTGGCGGAGGCCAGTTCCTGGACCACCGCGCCGCTGACAGAGGTGCGGACTTCGGTGACGAGGATTTTCGCGATGGGTTTGTCTTCGCGGAAAATTTCAAAAGGCATGCCAGGCTTCACGCCATCACGGGCGCCGACGCCGATGACGGCGATGCCAAGCTCATTCTTGAGGCTGACGATGCGGGCATCCTGCAGGTCGGCAGCGGGGGTGGATGGATCCTCGCTGACGCGGCTGGCGGCGCCGGCAAGGGTGGACTCGGCCTTGACGAGGGCCTTCTGCAGGCGGTCACCGGTCACTGCGTCAGGCGCCTGCACGGTCTTGGCAAAGGCAAGGGAGGCCTCGGCGAGCTCCATCAGGCTGTCTGCAAGCTTCTGACGGGATGCTTCCGAGATGCGCAGGTCACTCAGGGCGGAGAGGAGGCGGTCCTGGGTCTGCTCGCGGTTGTTTTCCAAGGCGGCAATGCCAAGGCCTTCGAGCAGACCGCGAAGACGTTCATACCTGTCCTTGAGCTCCTGCGCCTCCTGGTTCGAAGCTGCGGCGCTCTGGGCGAGGGCGTCATTCTTGTCCTTGGAGGCGGCAATCTGGGCTTCAAGGGCCTGGATCTTCTGCGCGGCAACCTGCAGGGTCGTGTTCAGCTCCTGGAGTTCAAACGAGGTCTGCGCCTGCACGCCAGCAGCCACCATCACTGCAAAAAGCAGCGCGGCTGGCTTGAAGAGGCTGGCGAGAAGGGATTTCATCGTTGATTGAGGCTGCGCGGAGGCGTGAGGCTCGGGATTACTTGGCGGCCTTGACGGTATGGGCGCCGTGACCCTTGAAGATACGGGTCAGGGCGAACTCACCAAGGCGGTGGCCGACCATGTTTTCCGTGACATAGACGCTCACAAAATCCTTGCCGTTGTGGACGAGGAAGGTGTGGCCGACGAGGTCAGGGGTGATCATGGAGGAGCGAGCCCAGGTCTTGATGGGGCGCTTGGGGCCTTTGGATTCGTTCATCTTGTCCACCTTCTCGAGCAGAGCCTGCTGGACGAAGGGGCCTTTTTTGAGGGAGCGTGGCATGAGTCAGGAAAGCAGGGCTGGATTACTTCTTGGCGTGACGGGTCTGCACGATGAGCTTGTTCGTGGCCTTCTTCTTGTTGCGGGTCTTCTCGCCCTTCGCATGGCCCCATGGGCTGAGAAGGTGCTGACGTCCACCACCGGACTTGGAACGGCCTTCACCACCACCGTTCGGGTGGTCGATCGGGTTCATGCACATGCCGCGGACGGTCGGGCGGGTGCCCTTCCAGCGTGTGCGGCCGGCCTTGCCGGAAACCACGTTCATGTGCTCGCTGTTACCAACGGCGCCGACTGTGGCATAGCATTCAGCGTGGACCTTGCGTACTTCGCCGGAGGGCATGCGGACCAGGGCATAATCACCCTCACGGTTGGAGAGGATGGCAGCCTGGCCGGCGGCACGGGCGGCAACGCCCCCCTGCCCGCGGACAAGTTCCACGTTGTGGATGCTGGTGCCCAGGGGGATTTTGCGGAGGGGGAGGGCGTTACCCACCTCAGGGGCGGCCTTTTCACCCGCCATCACGGAGGCGCCAACGCTGAGGGCGGCAGGGGCCAGGATGTAGGAGCGCTGTCCGTCCTTGTATTCGATCAGGGCGATGCGCGCCGAACGGTTCGGATCGTATTCGATGGCAACGACCTTGGCGACCTCATCACGGCGTTCACGCTTGAAGTCAATGAGGCGGTAACGGCGGACGGCACCACCGCCGATGTGACGGCAGGTGATACGGCCCGTGTTGTTACGGCCGCCAGACTTGCGAAGGGCAACGGTCAGGCTGCGATCCGGCTTGTCCTTGGTGATCTCCTCGAAGGAGTTCCACTCCTTGTAGCGGTTCGATGGGGTGTTGGGCTTGAAAGTTTTCAGCGCCATAGCTGTGAGTCCTACTGGTTAAGGGTTCGGAACCGGGGTTAAAAGGGATTACACAAGGTCGAGGCGCTCTCCATCCTTCAGACGGACGACAGCCTTCTTGTAATGGTTCGTCCGGCCGGCGTCGGCGCGGCGTTCACGACGGGCCTTGCCATCAAAGATCGAAGTGCGCACTGCTGCGACCTTCTTGCCAAAGTGCTTCTCGACGGCGGCCTTGATCTGGAGCTTGTTGGCGTTCCGGCTGACGATGAAGACGTACTCGTTGTTCTCTTCACCGAGTCGGGTGGCCTTCTCGCTCAGGCGGATGGTTTGGATCACGGAATGAGGGTCTTGGATCATATCAGGCGGTCCTCCGGGCAAGGGTTGTGAGGGCTTCGGTCGTGACAAGCACCTGAGGGAAATTCAGGAGCTGTTCGGCGTTCACGTCTTCAGCGGAGATGAGCTGGACGCTCTGCACATTGCGGGCGGAGCGGAAGGTGTTTTCATCAAAGGAGCCGATGACCAGCAGCTTTTCAGCCTTGGCAAGGCCCTTGACGGCGCTCACGAAGCTCTTGGTCTTGCCGTCGGCGACGGAAAGACCGGGGATCGTGGCGACCGCACCATCATTGATGCGGGCGGTGAGAGCGGTGCGAAGCGCAAGCTTGCGGGTGGCCTTCGTGGTTTTTTTGGCCCAGACGGTCGTGTTGCGGGGACCGAAGACGACACCACCACCACTCCAGATGGGGGAACGCTTGGAACCCATGCGGGCGTTGCCGGTGCCCTTCTGGTTCCAGAGCTTCTTGCCGGAACCGGCCACTTCGGAGCGGTTCTTGGTGTGTGCGTTACCCTGGCGGCGGTTGGCGCGGTAGGCCACGACAGTTTCATGGAGAGCCTGCTTGCCCTTGTGGCCTTCCACAAGGTTCAGGTTCGCCTGCTTCGCGGCGTCGATGGAAAGAACAGTAGCGGACATGATTCGAATTCCTCCTCAGGTTACTTGGCCGCAGGGGCGGGTTTTTTCTTGGCGGGGCGCACCACGACGATGCTGCCCTTGTTGCCGGGGATGGCGCCGCTGATGAGCAGCACACCATCTTCCGGACGGCTCTGGATGACTTTAAGGTTCTGCGTCGTGACGCGCTCAACACCGTCGTGACCGGGCATCTTCTGATTCTTCCAGACGAGACCTGGAGTGAGACGGCAGCCGATGGAACCCGGGCGGCGATGCATCATGTGGCCGTGGGTGGCGGGCTGGCCGCTGAAGTTCCAGCGCTTGACGACGCCCTGAAAACCCTTGCCCTTGGTGGTGCCGATCACGTCGACCCACTGGCCGGCGCTGAAAAGGTCAGCCTTGAGCTCGGTCTCAGCAGCAGGAAGCTGGTCGTCGGAGGTGAAACGAAACTCCTTCACGACGCGCTTCGGGGCGGAGCCGTGCTTCTTGAAGTGGCCAAGGAGGGGCTTGCTCACGCGAAACTCCTTCTGCTCGCCATAACCGACCTGGACGGCGCTGTAGCCATCCTTGCCGGACTTCTGCTTCACCTGGATGACCTTGTTGCCGGAGACATCGACGACGGTGACGGCAATCGCCTCACCTTTGTCGGTGTACACCTTTGTCATTCCAAGTTTTTTTCCAATCAAGCCGAGTGCCATGGTGGGTGTCCTCCTTTGAGGTCAGTGGGTGAGGGTTAGATCTTGATCGTGATGTCCACGCCGGAGGGAAGGTTGAGCTTCTTCAGCTCGTCCACGGTGCGGGAGGTGGGGTCGACGATGTCGAGCAGGCGCTTGTGAGTGCGGATCTCGAACTGGTCCATGGACTTCTTGTCCACGTGGGGGGAGCGGTTCACGGTGAACTTCTCGATGCGGGTAGGAAGCGGGATCGGGCCGGCGACCTTGGCGCCCGTGCGCTTGGCGGTCTCCACGATGTCCGCCGTGCTCTTGTCGAGCGTGCGGTAATCGTAGGCACGGAGGCGGATGCGGATTTTCTGATTGTTCATGGCGTGTGTCCGTCGTGAAAGGGTTTCTTGATGCTAGGGGAATCAGGCTTTGCCGCCGCCGCGCTGCTCGACGATCTGGTCGACGATCTGCTGCGGCACCTGCTCGAAGTGCGAGGGCTGCATGGAGTAGCTGGCGCGGCCGGAGGAGAGGGTGCGGATCGCGGTGGAGTATCCGAACATTTCGGCCAGGGGAACCTCGGCACGAAGGATGGCCGTGGCTCCACGGCTGTCCATGCCCTGGATCTTGCCGCGGCGACGGTTGAGGTCACCCATGATGTCGCCCTGATAGTCTTCAGGCGTGGTGCACTCAACCGCCATGATAGGCTCGAGCAGGATGCACTTGGCCTTTTTCAAGGCGTCCTTGACCGCGAAGATGCCGGCCATTTTGAAGGCGTTTTCGTTGGAGTCCACTTCATGGCTGGAGCCGTCAACCAGGTCGATGTGCATGTCGATCACCGGATAACCGGCGATGATGCCGTTCAGGGCGGCCTCGATGCAGCCCGCCTTGGCCGGGTTGATGAACTCCTTCGGAATGGTGCCGCCAACGACCTTGTTTTCCACCACGATGCCGGAGCCTTTTTCGCCAGGACGGACCTTGATGACAACATGGCCATACTGACCGCGGCCACCCGACTGCTTGACGAGCTTGCCTTCGCCGTCTGCCTCCTTCGTGAGGGTTTCACGGTAGGCGATCTGGGGTTTGCCGGTGTTGGTTTCAACCTTGTGCTCACGCTTCAGGCGGTCGCAAAGGATTTCAAGGTGAAGCTCGCCCATGCCGGCGATGATCGTCTGGCCGGTTTCCTCATCGGTCTTGACGAAGAAGGTGGGGTCTTCTTCGGACAGGCGCTGGAGGGCGTTGCCCATTTTTTCCTGATCCCCCTTTGTCTTCGGTTCAACAGCCATGCTGATGACCGGCTCGGGGAAGGTTGGCGGCTCAAGCTGAACTTCGAGGCTTTCGTCACAGAAGGTGTCACCCGTGCGGACGTCCTTGACACCCACGAGGGCGGCAATGTCACCGGAGTAGCAGGTGTCGATGTCTTTGTGGACGGCGGCCTGGATCTGGATGAGGCGGCCCACGCGCTCCGATTTGCGGGTGCGTGGATTGTAGATGGTGTCACCCTTGGAAATCTTGCCGGAATAAACGCGGAAGAAAACCAGGCGGCCAAACTTGTCAGACCAGAGCTTGAAGCCCAGGGCGATGAACTTGCCGTTGTCGTCCGGCTTGGCCTCGACGATGTTTTCCGGCTCGTCGACGACGGTGCCTTTCTGAGGCTCGATGTCGAGGGGGCCTGGAAGATAGTCGATGACGGCGTCGATCAGATACTGAACGCCCTTGTTCTTGAAGGCGGAGCCACCCGCCATCGGGATGATCTTGTTGGCAATCACCGCACGACGAAGGCCAGCCTTGAGCTCCTTGGGGCCAATGGGCTGTTCTTCCAGGAACATCATGCCCAGTTCGTCATCAGCGCTGCAGACGGCGTCAAGAAGTTCATCATACGCCTTCTTCGCCCTGGCGACTTCATCACCCTCAAGGGCGCGCACCGTGTACTTCGAACCAAACTTTTCATCGTCCGAGTAAATGATCGCCTTCTGGTTCACCACGTCGATCTGACCGATGAGGTTGTCCTCAGCGCCGATCGGGATCAGGATGGGGAAGGCCGGGGCGCCAAGCTTGGTGCGGACATCCTCAACAACGCGCTCAAAGTTTGCACCCGTGCGGTCCATCTTGTTGACGAAGGCGATGCGAGGCACGCCGTATTTTTCAGCCTGGCGATACACCGTCTCGGACTGGGGCTGCACGCCGGCCACGCCGCAGAGAACGAAAATGGCACCGTCAAGAACGCGCAGGGAGCGCTCCACCTCGGCCGTGAAGTCCACGTGTCCGGGGGTGTCAATGATGTTCACGCGGATGTCTTCCATCTCACGCGTCTTGTAGATGCCCTCCTCCTTGAGCTGCTTCCACTTGGCCGTCACAGCGGCGGAGGTGATGGTGATGCCACGCTCTTTTTCCTGCTCCATCCAGTCCGTCGTGGCGGCTCCATCGTGCACCTCGCCGATCTTGTGGATCATGCCGGTGTAGAAGAGGATACGCTCAGTCAGGGTCGTCTTGCCCGCGTCAATGTGGGCGCAGATCCCGATGTTACGGGTGCGCTCCAGGGGGAATTCGCGGTTGGGAGAGTTCGGGTTGGACATGGGGGGAAGTAAGAGGGAGGGGACGAAACAGCGTGTTAGGGAAGGCTTCCTGGAGATTAGAAGCGGAAGTGGGCGAAGGCGCGGTTGGCCTGAGCCTGCTTGTGAACGTCATCGCGCTTGCGGACGGAGGAACCCTGGCCCTGGGAGGCCTCCTTGAGTTCGTTGGCCAGCGCACGGTGCATCGGCTGCCCCTTGCGGCCGCGGGCATAACCCACGATCCAGCGCATGGCCAGGGACTCGGAACGAGCGGAGGAAACCTCAAGCGGCACCTGATAGGTTGCACCACCCACGCGGCGGGCCTTCACCTCAACCTTGGGCTTGGCATTGTCGATGGCACGATGAAAGAGCTCGAGCGGATCGACGGTTTCCGTCTTCTCGTTCAGCAGATCAATGGCGGAATACACGATGTTTTCCGCCACGGACTTCTTGCCGCTCAGCATCACGCGGCTGATGAGGCTGGCGACGATCTCGCTGTCATAGCGGGAGTCCTTGATGACTTTCTTGTCATAAACGCGTTTCCTGCGGGCCATAAAATCGAAAAGATGAGGTTGAGAAAGATCGGTTCTAGTTCGCCAACGGCATTACTTCTTGCCCTTGGCAGGAGCGGCGGCGGCACCCGACTTCGGACGCTTGGCACCGTATTTGGAACGGCCGCGGCGGCGCTTCTCGACGCCGAGGCAGTCCAGAGTGCCGCGGACGATGTGGTAACGAACGCCCGGAAGGTCTTTCACACGACCGCCACGGACCAGCACGATGCTGTGCTCCTGGAGGTTATGGCCCTCACCGCCGATGTAGGCGATGACTTCGTAGCCATTGGTCAGACGCACCTTGGCAACCTTACGAAGAGCGGAGTTTGGTTTCTTCGGGGTGCGGGTCATGACCTGAAGGCAGACACCGCGGCGCTGGGGGCAGTTCGCGAGCGCAGGCGACTTCGACTTCACCGCCTTGTCCTTGCGGCCGTGCCTGACGAGCTGATTGATGGTGGGCATGTTGTCTGAGGGAGGGAAAACCGTTCCGTTAAATGGGAGCCTCGACGGGCCGGGAACGGGAGAGACAAAGTGCCCACTCTGAAGTTTCAGAGTTGCACAGTGTTTTTCCGGTTCACTGCTCCGATAGCAAAAAGAGCCTGGGGAGACTCGTTTTCAGCCAGACTTTGGGGAAAGTCCGGGGCTGGGGGGCGCGACAGTGGGGCAGGATGAAAAATAGGCAACCGGAATTTTTCAAATTATTGGCCTGAAGGTCAAAAAAGGGGCCTTGGGGGGTGCCCTGCCGCCTGTCATGCAGCTTCAAGACCTCATCCCTTGTGTTTTCAATGGTTTTCATGACAGGATGGTCCAACCCGTGATCATGAAAGCCCTGACCCTGTTTTTTGCCGCCACCACGCTCGTCAGCCTCATCTCCTTAGCCTGGCTCCTGGGCACGCCAGCTCCGGCCGACCCCCGGGTGGCAAAACTGGAGACGGAGCTCAAGGAGGCCCGCCTGACGATTGCCCAGATGCGACGCGATCTAGCCGCCCGGCCGGCCAGCCTGCCCGCCACGCCCGCCCCCTCCCCCAAAACCCTCCAGGCAAGTCCTGCCATCGAGGCTCCCGCCGCAACCAGATCGCCCCAGGCCACCACGGCCGGCGCCCTCCGTGAGATGTTGAAGAACCCCGCCATGCGGGACCTCCTCGGCCAGCAGCAGGCAGTTCAGATCGAGACCGGCTACGCCCGCCTTTTTGAATACCTCAAGCTCAGCGATGAGGAGAAGGCCCACTTTAAAAAACTGCTGGTTGAACGCGCCAAGACGGAAGCCGACCTCGGCCTCAAGCTGCTCGATTCCAGCCTGACGCCCGAGCAGCGCAGCCAGATCATCGCCGAGGGTGAAAAGAACAAAAAAGCCTACGATGAGACCATCCGCGGCTTCCTCAATGATGAGTCTGACTGGGGGGCCTTTCAAAAATATGAGTCCACCCGCCCGGAGCGGACCCAGTTCGAAACCATGGGCCGCAGCCTGTTTACCGCCTCTGGAGAGCCCCTTTCAACCCAGCAGGAAGATCAGTTGATCGACCTCATGGCCCAGGTCCGCCAAAACCCGACTCCAGAGCAGTCGCAACTGGCCAGGGCCATGAGCAACCCGGCGCAAATGACCGATGCCAACCTTAAAAGCCTGCTCGAGTTCCAACGTGCCAGCAATGCCAGGATCCTTCAGCAGGCCGCAGGTTTTCTCTCACCCGAGCAGCTCAAGACCCTCCAGGCCTACCAGGAACAGACGCTCGGCACGATGGAATCCGGCTACCGGATGGGCACGATGCTCCTGCAAGGGCGAAAGCCCTGATGCAGAGCAGCTCACAGGCGGCTGATTTCCTCGATGAACGCCTCTCTCAGGGCGGCAACCGCCCCTGCGTCCGCATAATGATTCACCATGAGGCCAAAGGACATTTCACGCCCGTCTGACCTCGTGACGATTCCCGTGACGGAGCGAACGCCTGACATCGCTCCGCCCTTCCAGCGCAAAGCCCCTTTTTGAAGCAGCGACGCCTTGTAAACCATCCCATGCGGCCCTGCAGCGGCCAGAAACTGCAGGCGCGCCAGGTCGTGGGGCGTGATGAAATCCGCCCTGGCCAGGCCGCAGCCGTCCTCCATCCGGAGGCCTGAGAATTCCAGGCCACGTCCTTTCCAATGCTCCCTGACCACCTCTTCGGCAGCCTTGGATTCCCTGAGGCCCAGCAGCCGGAACAGACACTCGGTTTCATGGTTGTCAGAAGTGGCGTGGATGCTGGTGATGATGTCCCGCAGCGTGGGTGAGGCATGTCTGAGAAGCTCCACCTGCCCGGCAGCACGCCCCTTCACGGCCTCCGCCGCCCCGGCCGCCTCAATGCCCGCCTCGAGAAGGGCCTGCTTCAAATGATGCGCCGCATACCGTTCCGGATCCGGGACTGCGCCCGTCACCTGAAAGGCAGCCTGTCCCAGCGGTACGGTTCCGCGGAAATGCAGCACGCCGGTGCGTTCACCGCCATGGATCACAACTCCGTCACCAGAATCCACGGCACCGGTCAGCGTCTCATTCACCCAGGTGACCCCCGGCACCTCAGGCACCATTCCCAGCAAGGCCGTCGGTCCGCCCACCTGGTCAGCCGCACGAAAAGCCACGACATAGCGGTTGTGCTCCAGGTTGAGTCCACAAACCGGGCTGCCATAGCCGTTGCCGAGGTCACCCCAGTTCCAAAAATCATCGTAAAAGCTTCCTGGGAAAAGTCTTCCGTCCCCGAGAATCCGCCCCGCCACGCGCTTCAAGCCACGTTTTTGGAGCTGCACGACCCAGTCTCGGAGGTCCTTCAGCGACAGCATGGGATCACCTCCACCTACGATGACCAGGTCCCCTGCGATCACCCCGTCCAGAATCTCCGCCGTCGCTGTCAGACGAGTCTCGATCCGGTGATCCGGCCCCCATTTTTCCAGGGCTGTGGCCGTGGTCACCGTCTTGAGGCTGGATGCGGGGATCAGCGCCACCTGCGGGTTTTTTCCGGCCACTACACGCCCGTCAGGATCGAGAAGGCAGAAGCCGAGGGCCGCCCCTGCGAAACCGGGCCGCGCGGCATGTTCAGCCACCAGCTTCTCCACCGGATGGAGCGGCGGTTCGAGGATTGGCTGCGTGACCGGCCTGCGCAGGTCACGCCACCAAAATGCAGCCAGGGCGGATGCCAGAAGCAGGATGGCTGCGTTCTTGACCATGACCTCAGCCTCCGGCGGTGATCTGCACCACTTCCAGCACGTCGCCGTCCTTCACCACGGCCTCCGCCAGCTCCCGAGGAAGCAGCGCCACCTGGTTCTGCTCAACCACGACTGGTTTGCCCGCCAGACCCAGCGCCTCCAGAAGGGCTGGCATGGGCATGGATCCGGGGAATTCACGCTTGGAACCGTTCAGGGTGACAGTCATGGCACAAAAAAGCGCGGATGCCGCTGAAGGCAAGACTGCCCGCCGGCTTCAGCTGCCTTTTTTCCACTCCTCCCCTTCGTCATCATCGTCGTCAGGGCGGCCGTAGCCATCGTCGTATCCCTTGCCATGACCATCTTCGTCCCCCCCCTCATCCTCCAGGTCGATCCCCTGAAGGCCGTCCAGGTCTAGGTCGTCAGGATCAATCTCCTCCACATTTTCATCCTCCACACCTTCACCAGCAGCCAGCGAGGAGTCCGCAGAAGCCTGTTCTGCACTGCGCTTCTCGATTTCCTCCAGGGTCGCACTCACGTCCTCCACGCTGTCCCAGACGTGCTTGGCCACAAAAATGGGCGCGCTTTGTTGAAGCGCAATCGCCAGGCTGTCGCTGGGCCTGGCGTCCAGCTCGATGACCTTCCGGGCATGGAGCTGGTTCTCGGCCGAGATGATGATCCGGGCGAAAAAGACCGTGCCCTCCACATGGTTGATGATCACCCGGTCCACCTTCGCCCCGAAGGCCATCAGGACGGAGGCCATGAGGTCATGCGTCAGCGGCCGCTCCTTGGACACCCCGCGCATGAACATGGAGATGGCGGCGCCGACCGCCTCGTCCACATAGATCACGAAGGTCTTCTCCTCGTTCCCAAGGAACACGGCAAAACTGCCGTCCAGGGGAAGGACGGCCCGCACCTGGGCTTCTGTGACATCACGGTTCATGCAGGATGATTAAAGCAATCCCCATTTCCCTGGCAACCGGTGTCGCCTGAAAAACATCAGCGCCGGGTCTGGAACGAGGGCAGCCTCAGCTTCCAGCGCATGGCCGCAAACCGGATCGCCAGGATGACCGCCATGCCGATGTAACGATGGGATTCCGAAGGCGGCAGCCACTCCCTGAGCAGCACAAAAACCAGGGCGCCGGCAAACAGGGCCGTCGCATACAGCTCGACCTCCGCCTGGAAGACCCAGGGGATCTCCCGGCGCAGAACATCCCGCAAAATGCCGCCTGCCACGCCCGTCACAATGCCCAGCAGCACCGCCACCAGCCCCGGAGCGCCATGGGCCAGCGCCTTCTCCGTCCCGACGATGCCAAAAAGGGCCAGGCCAAAGGCGTCCGCCACCGCCAGCAGCCTTCCTGGCAGATGCACGAACCGGACAATCACAAAGGTCACCGCCGCTGCTATCAACGCCGTCCAAACCACAGGCGGCTGCTCGACCCAGAACACCGGCCGCACCCCCAGGCACAAGTCACGGAGGGTGCCGCCTCCCACCGAGGTCACCAGCGCCAGCACCAGCACGCCAAACAGGTCCATGCGCTTCCCCTCGGCCGCCAGCACGGCGGTGACCGCACAGACGGCGACGGCAAAGTATTCGATCCAGGCAGGCATGTCGGTTCAGCTTTTCAGATAATGCTCGAGGCCGTTGAGAAACATCTGCACGGCCACCATGACCAGCAGCATGCCCATCAAACGCTCAACCGCCAGCGCCCCGCGCTCCTTCAGCACCCGGGCGATGGCCGGAGCACAGAGCAGGACGGCCGCCGTGATGCCCCAGGCCGTGCACAGGGCGATGAACCATTGCCAGAACTGGTCAGGATAGGTGCTCACCAGCACCAGCAGCGTCGCCAGCACCGAGGGCCCCGCCACCATCGGCGTGGCCAGCGGCACGATGAACGGCTCCTGCAACTGCTCCTCATCCCGATGCCCGGGCGGAAAGATCATCTTCAGGGCGATCAGGAACAGGACGACGCCCCCGCTGATGAACAGCGCCTCCTGCTTCAGGTGCAGCAGCCCCAGCAGCCGGGTCCCGAGAAAAAGGAACGCCAGCAGGATCGCCAGCGCAAACACCAGCTCCCGCGCAATGACCCGCAGACGCCGCCCCGGGGGCACGGGACGCAGACCGGAGACAAACGTGGCGACATTGCCCAGCGGGTCCATGATCGTCAGCAGCAGGAGGGTGGCGGACAGGGTGTCCATCATTTGGGTTAGACCGTGACAAGGCCGTTTTCATCCTCAAAAAACCGGGCGGCAGGTCAGACGGCAAGCCGTCCCCTGACATCCACAAAGGCCTTCACCGCCCGCTCCAGATCCTCACGCGAGTGGGCGGCGCTGACCTGGGTGCGAATGCGCGCCCTGCCCTGCGGCACCACCGGATGGCTGAAGCCGACGACATAAACCCCGCAGCCAAGCATCGCATCGGCAAACCTCGCCGCCAGCGCCGCATCCCCAAGCATGACAGGCACGATGGGGTGCTCCCCAGGCAGGATGTCAAAGCCCGCCTCCGTCATCGCCGCACGGAACCAGCGTGTGTTTGCCTCCAGCGCATCACGCAGGGCGGTGCTTTGCCCCAGAAGCTCCAGGGCCGCGATCGAGGCCCCGGCGATCGAGGGACACAGCGTGTTGCTGAACAAATACGGCCGCGAGCGCTGCCGCAGCAGCTCGATGATCTCCCTGCGTCCACTGGCATAGCCGCCGCTGGCCCCGCCCAGGGCCTTGCCCAGCGTGCCCGTGAGAATGTCCACACGCCCCATGACGCCGGAATGCTCGTGTGTTCCGCGCCCGGTCCTGCCCATGAACCCGACGGCGTGCGAATCATCGACCATCACCAGCGCGCCAAATCGTTCCGCCAGGTCGCAGATCTCCTTCAACGGCGCGATGAAGCCGTCCATCGAGAACACCCCGTCCGTGGCGATCAGCTTGAAGCGCGCACCGGCGGCATCAGCCGCCTTCAGCTGCACCTCAAGATCCGCCATGTCACAGTTCCGGTAGCGGAAACGGCGCGCCTTGCTCAGGCGGATGCCGTCGATGATCGAGGCATGGTTCAGCTCGTCGCTGATGACCGCGTCCTCGGGGCCGAGCAGGGTTTCGAAAAGCCCCCCGTTGGCGTCAAAGCAGGAGCCGTAAAGGATCGTGTCCTCCGTGCCAAGGAAGCCGGACAGAGCCGCCTCCAGCTCCTTGTGCACGCCCTGCGTCCCGCAGATGAAACGCACGCTGGCCAGGCCGAAGCCCCAGTGCTCCAGCGCCTCATGCGCCGCCTGCCTGACCTTGGGATGCTGGGCCAGGCCGAGATAGTTGTTTGCGCAGAGGTTGAGGACCGCCGCCCCGCCGTTCGCCCGCACCAGGGCGCCCTGCGGCGTGCTCAGCACCCGCTCACGCTTGTAAGTGCCGGCGGCGCGGATGGCTTCGATCTGGGAGGAAAGGTGCTCTTGAAAGGCGGGGTTCATGACAGGACGTCTGGAGGCTTCGGCTGATCGGGCTGGAAAAAGGACACGGCATGGCAGGACAAGGCACGGGACTACGTCGTCCAGTCCAGCACCACCTTGCCGCAGTCTCCGCCCTCCATCGCGGCGAAGCCCTGCTCAAACTCCGTGAAGTGAAACCGGTGGGTGATGACGGGCTTGATGTTCACGCCGCTCTCCAGCATGACGCTCATCTGGTACCAGGTTTCATACATCTCGCGGCCGTAGATGCCATGGATGGTGAGCATGTTGAAGATGACCTTGTTCCAGTCGATGGCGATGGGCTCCGAAGGAATGCCGAGCATGGCGATCTTGCCGCCATGGCACATGTTGTCGATCATCCCCCGGAAGGCCGAGGCGTTGCCGCTCATCTCCAGCCCCACGTCAAAGCCCTCCTTCATGCCAAGCTGCCTCTGCACGTCCGCAAGGCGGCCGTTGCGGACGTTCAAGGCCACAGTGGCCCCCATCTTCCGCGCCAGGTCGAGACGATACTCGTTCACGTCGGTGATGACGACATGGCGCGCCCCGGCATGCCTGACCACGGGGATGGCCATGATGCCGATGGGGCCCGCACCGGTGATCAGCACGTCCTCCCCAAGGCATTCAAAAGCCAGCGCCGTGTGCACGGCGTTGCCGAAGGGGTCAAAGATGCTGGCCACCTCCTCGTCCACGCCTTCACGGTGATGCCAGACGTTCGTCATCGGCACGCTGATGTATTCGGCAAAGGCCCCGGCACGGTTCACTCCGATGCCGACCGTGTCCTTGCAGAGATGGCGGCGGCCAGCCAGGCAGTTCCGGCAGCGGCCGCAGACCACGTGCCCCTCGGCGCTGACAATCTCACCTGGATGAAAGTCGTTCACGTTGCCGCCGACACGCACCACTTCGCCCACAAACTCATGACCGACGATCATCGGCACGGGGATCGTCTTCTGCGCCCAGGCGTCCCATTTGTAGATGTGCAGGTCCGTGCCGCAGATGCCGGTTTTCCTGACCTTGATGAGAACATCGTTGATGCCGACCTCAGGCTCAGGCACGTCCTGGAGCCACAGGCCGCGTTCCGCACATGCTTTGACGAGTGCTTTCATGGATGGCGGTATATTGGATGATCCTCCGCTATTTTGGCAAGGATGTTTTTTTGCCCTCCGAAAAATCCGTCGCCCCTGATCAGGCCAGGATCTCACGGATGACATGGCCGAAGTCCCGCTCCAGCCGCTTGCGCCCTGGAATCTCCAGCCGGTGAGGATCCAGCCCCAGCAGGTGCAGGATCGTCGCATGCACGTCGGTGACGTAATGGGGGTGCTCGACGGCATGGAAGCCCAGCTCATCCGTCGAGCCATGGATGGTTCCGCCCTTCACCCCGCCGCCCGCCATCCAGACGCTGAAGCCATACGGGTGATGGTCGCGGCCGTCGCTGCCCTGCGAGCCCGGAGTGCGGCCAAACTCGGTGGCGAACACCACCAGCGTGTCATCCAGCAGGCCGCGCTGCTTCAGGTCCTTGAGCAGGCCGGCTACCGGCCGGTCCACCTGCCGGGCAAGCATGGAGTGATTTTTCTTGAGGCCCGAATGCGAATCCCAGGCGCCCGCAGCACCGTCACCATGCTGGATCTGGATGAAGCGCACGCCCCGTTCGGCAAGCCGTCGCGCGACAATAAGCTGGCGGGCAAAGGGTTCCGTCTCCTTGTCATCCAGGCCGTAGAGCCTCTTCGTCTCAGCGCTCTCACCATCCAGGTTCATCGTCTCCGGCACGGCGCCCTGCATGTTGAAGGCAAGCTGGTAGCTCTTCATGCGTGCGGAGAGCGTCTTGTCCCCCGGATACTGCCCTGCGGCGAGGCTGTTCAGCCGGTGGATCAGGTCAAACTGCGCCTTCTGCTCCGCCCTGCCGACTTCAAACTCGGGCGTAGCAAACGTGAGCGGGTTCTTCGGGTCGACCTTCAGGTTCACGGCGTCGTAGGCGGGGCCCAGGTAATGACCGTCCCTCACGTCAAAGTAGCGCGGCCCCATGTTGATGAAGGACGGCAGGTTGTCCGTCATCGAGCCAAGCCCGTAGCTCACCCAGGCGCCAAGGGTCGGCACGCGCGGCTCCAGCATGTGGCGGCCGCTGTGGAACTGGACCTGGGCGCCATGATTGTCGTCCGTGGTCCACATGCTGCGGATGAAGGCGATCTCGTCGGCGCAGGAACCGATGTTTGGAAACCAGTCGCTCACCTCCATGCCGCATTGCCCGTACCTTTTCCAGCCCGTCTGCAGCGGGTAGATCGTGTTGCGCTGCTTGCCGTTGGCGTCGTTCACCACGACCACGCGCACCTTCTTGAGCTTCTCAGGATCCTGGACGTCCTTGAACGGCGTCTCGCCGATGGACTTGCCGGCATACTGGTTGATCGCCGGCTTGGGATCAAAGCTCTCCATGTGGCTGACGCCGCCGCGCATGAACAGCCAGATCACGCGCTTCGTCCGCGCCGGGATCACCGGCAGGCCGCCTGGCGGCCGCCAGGCCTCCTCGCCGCGGAGTTCACGAGCCAGCATGGCCGTCATGGCAATGCCGCCAAGACCGCCGAGGATGTCACGGCGTAGAAACGGAGTTGGTTGGGGGAAGGCTTCCATCCAGGCTGATCATGATACGCCCCTCAGGGACGATGCTTGCCAGCCCGTCTCAAAATGAGGCCGTGGCAGGCATGCCCGGGGCCTCTTCCCCTGTTGGCAATGGATCACAACCTGCTAGTATCGCCCCCCGCAATCTGATGCCTGATCCAGAGCCCGAAGCCCAGCGACTTGAACCCGTTCCGCAAACGGAGGACATGCCGCATCCTTCGCTTGAGGAGCTGGCCAGGCTTCTGCCCCAGTACGAGTTTCATGAAATCGTCGGCATCGGCGGCATGGGCGCGGTTTACAAGGCGCGGCAGATCGCCCTTGACCGCTGGGTGGCCGTGAAGGTCCTGCCCGCCACCCTGGCGCAAAACGCGGAGGACGTGCAGCGCTTCATCAAGGAGGCACGGGCGATGGCGAAGCTGGTCCATCCCCACATCGTCGCCGTCTTTGACTTCGGCCAGACCCACGAACGCCACCTGTTCCTGGTCATGGAATATGTGGAAGGCTGCGACCTCCACCGGCGCACCCGCCAGGGTGAAGTCACGGTCGAACGCACCCGCCAGATCATCGCCCAGCTCTGCGATGCCCTCCAGTTCGCCCACGACCGCGGCGTCGCCCACCGTGACATCAAGCCGGCAAACATCCTCATCACCAACGACTGGAAGGTCAAGGTGGCCGACTTCGGGCTGGCACGCGACCTCTCCGCCCAGCCCAACCCTGACGAAGTTGAATACGGCACGCCCGACTACACGGCCCCCGAACGCCTCATCATCGGCGCCACCGTCGACCACCGGGCGGACATCTACGCCCTCGGCGTCGTCATTCACGAAATGCTCACGGGCAAAACCCCTGCAGCACTGGAAGGCAGGATGGGTGACGGACTGCCTCCCGGCTTTGCCGAGGTCATCGCCAAATGCCTGGTCAACGAGCCGGATGCCCGCTTTCAAAAGGCGACCGAGGTCAAGCTTGCCCTGCTCACCGCCACCTCCGAGGGCAGGCTCAACAGCCCTGCTCCCAAGACAGTCACCGGGAAAAGTAGCGCAGCATCCACGCCTGCCACGCAGGAGACTCCGGCACTGCATCAGCCTCCAGCCACCTACCGGGTGCCTCTGCTGACAAAGCTGCGCAACAAGCTCGCCCCTCTTGGCTGGGCCGCAGCCTGCATCCTCCTGGTGGCGGCCTTTGCCTCGCTGATCCTGCGCAACGATCCCACATCAGAAAACGAGCCCGTCGTCAAAGCTGGGCCAACCCCGCCCATTCCACAGCCCCCCCCTCAGCCGCCGACCGCCCCGCCCTCAGAAGAAGCCGCCAAAGCTCCCTCAACCGCCTCAACTCCGCCGCCACCTCAAGCCCCCCCTCAAACGGCCGCCAAAGCCGCGCAGCCCATGGCCGAGGCCCGCCCGGATGAGACACCGCCAGCCCCTCAAACCACGCCCTTTCAAGTCGCCGATGGCGAGGCGGGTGAAGTCACCAGGCTCGACGGCCACAAGTCCGCAGTCTATGCCACCCACCTGCTCTCCGATCAGAACCGCGTTCTCTCAACAGGAATCGACGGCACCGTGCGCGCCTGGGATTTGACCGCCCAAAAACAACTTTGGAGCACGGACCCAGGCATCGACCAGCTCATGCGCCTCCAGGTCAGTCCGGATGACCGCGTGATCTTCGCGTATGGCTACAAGGCCGACAAGATGGCGCTGCTCGACCTGCAAACCGGCCGTGTCTTGCACACGATCACCTATCCCAATGAGCGTCTTGTCAGCGCGGTTTATCTCCATGCCTCAGGCACCGTGATCGCCGGCGGCAGCAACGAAGACGGCCTCAAGAACCTCTACGCATGGAAAGCGGCGGAAGGAGGCGAGTTCCAGGAAATCGAAGGCTTCACCGGCCGCGTCTATGGAATGACCCTCGCCCCAGGCCAGGAGGATGTCGTCATCGCCTCTGCCGAACCCTTCATGAACGGCGACAGGCGCTTGTACCGCCCCGCCTTGACACTGTATTCGCCCGCCAAGGGCACCTTCACCAAGATCGACCCCAAAAACCTGGGATACGTCACGCGATTCTACGGCCCGCCCGGCATCCAGACCGTGCTGGCCGCCGGCTCGACACCCAAGGTCCTCACGCTGCCAGGATTCGAGGTCCTGCGATCCCTGCCAGCCCCACCCCGTGAAGGCCCTTTCATCCAGGCGGGCATGGTCATCGACAACGGCAGGCTGCTGCTCAGCGCCTGGGGGGACGGCACGCTCCGCATTCATGAGGTCGGCAGCGGCGAGGAAGTCTGGAAGGCCGCCCTGGCCGAACCCGCGACCGACATCGCCGTCAGCAAGGACGGACGCTGGGCCGTCCTGAGCACCCGTTACAAGGACTCCAAGAATCAGATGGACGGTGACTTCGACCTGCTCGTCTGGCGCCTCCCCAGGGCGTCCGAACTCGTCAGTGAAAAATCACTCCTCGAAAAAATCGCCCCCCAGATGGCCGAACTGGAGAAGCACGACGCCGAACTCGCCGGCCTTCGTGACCAGCTCAGGCAGAGCGCGCCGCTGCCCAAGGCTTCCGACCTCGACACCCTGAAGGAACGGCTCGACACACAGTATGCCAACGCCCTTCGCCGCGAGTATCCACTGGCCACGCCCACCGACCAGGTCGTCATCAAGGCCGAACTTGAACTGCTTGGACGCAAGGAAGGCCCGCCGCCTTTGGAGAGCGACATCCTTCTGCCTCCTGTCTTGAAGAAGCTTCGGAGCATCTACCGGGGACAGTTGGAAACCCTCGCCAGAAACCACGCGGAGTCCGTAAAAAACGCCATCTTGTCAGCCCGCAGCGTGCTTGACCCCATGGTCGAAAAACGAACTGGCTCCGGCGACAAGCTGGGGGCTCTCCGCGTCAGGACAGTGCTGCGGGAATGGACCTCCGCCATCGGCTCCAAGCAGGCGGCTGATGCCCCCGGACAGTGACCCGGTCCTTCACCGCCCCGGTGGCGGCCCGAACCCGGGAGGCGGCCCAAAACCAGGCGGCGGCGGCCCAAAGCCAGGCCCGCCGCGTCGACCACGGCGAGGCGGCCCGCCAGCACCTCCAGGCGGCCCCGAACGCTTCCTGAAACTGGCATCCGGCTCGCCTTTCCAAAGCCTCGGCAAATGCGGAAACTCCTCCGTCACCTGGTAGTGATAGATGCCCTGCGGATATTCTGGCGTCACGCCAAACCGGCCGTTGCATTCATCCAGGTCGCCGGAGCCCGCGATGTATTCATAATCGGCCGTGAACGTACCGTCATAGTTGCCGCCCGGCCCCCGGTTGCCGGCAGGACGACCGCCCTTCTTCAACTGATAGCTGGATCGCGTCTTGACCAGCGGGCTGGTTGCATCCCTGGGATCCGAATGCCCCAGGCCTGCATAGATCGGGAAACCGTCCGCCGCCCAGCCCAGCAGGATCATCCGGTCTCCGGCATCGCCGCCCAGCTTCGAAACCAAACCTTTGGGCAGGCCGTGATAATGATACACACCGCCCGGCTGGACATGCGCATCGTTCATGTCCAGGCCAAGGTCGATCTTCCCTCCCTTCGCCTCATAGTTCCAGGCACGGTCGCCGTTCCAGAACTCCGCCGTGCCCGCTTCAAACGGCACACCGTTCACCGCGACGCCAAAGAAGGCGAAGTTCGCCGGCACGGGTTTCGACGCCGACCTGGGCGTCAGCGTCATCTCAAACGTGTAGTCCTGGGCAGCAACCGTGTGCGGATTGCCCTGGTTGGGAAACTGGCCCATGGCGTGATCCGGGATGCCATTGGACCTGATGACCCGCTTTCCCGCCTTTTCCACAATGCTGACCTGAGGGGCCTCCAGGGCGGTGGCGAGGGCGGCAAAAGCCAGCACGCAGGCGGCGGCGGCACGGATACGTTGGGCGGGGATCGGCAGCTTCATGATGGTTGCAGCGACTAACGCACATCCCGCCGGAAAGTGGCGCAGGTTTACCCAGGCTTAACAAATCTTGCGGAAGGCAGCCGCGTGCCTTGGTCGTTTTCCGGCCATCCCCCGCCAAAGCAGCCAAGACACCCGGCCAGGAAATGCCGAACCAAGATTGATGAAACGAATCCCCGTCATCGACTCCCACACAGGCGGCGAACCCACGCGCGTCGTGCTGGACGGGATCCGCCCGGAGGAGCTGGAGGCCTTCCGCCGCGCCATCCTCTGCGAGCCGCGCGGCAGCGACATCATTGTCGGGGCCCTGCTGGTGAAGCCCGAGGACGCCGCCTGCACCGCAGGCGTGGTGTTCTTCAACAACGCGGGACTGCTCGGCATGTGCGGTCACGGCATGATCGGCGTCGTCACCACCCTGCACCATCTCGGCCGCATCCAGGCGGGCCGGCATCGTTTTGAGACGCCCGTCGGCAGGGTCACGGCCACGCTTCATCAGGACGGCGGCGTCAGCGTCCGCAACGTGCCTTCCCATCGCAAGGCCCGGGCCGTCCAGGCCGGCTGCGTCACCGGTGATGTCGCCTGGGGCGGCAACTGGTTCTTCCTCGTCTCCAACCATGGCCTCGACCTGACCCGTGACAACATCCCAGGACTGACTCAGGCCTGCCTGTCGATGCGTGAGGCCGTCCGTGCCGCCGGACATTCCGAGGTCGATCACGTCGAACTCCTCGGCCCGCCGCAGGATCCCGCCAACCACGGCCGCAACTTTGTTTTATGCCCCGGTGGTGAGTACGACCGGTCCCCCTGCGGCACGGGCACCAGCGCAAAGCTCGCCTGCCTCGCCGCCGACGGCAGGCTGGCCCCCGGGGAATGCTGGCGGCAGGAAAGCATCATCGGCAGCGTTTTCGAAGGCCGTTACGAACCCTGCCCCGAAGGCGTGATACCCACCATCACCGGCAGGGCCTTCATCACTGCGGAGTCGACGCTCATCCTTGACCCCGCCGACCCCTTCCAGCTTGGCATTTCATGAAACCACTCCTGCTCCTGGCCCTCACGGCATCCGCCTTCGCCGCCAACTTCGAGGCCGCGCTCAGCTTCCCGAAGCGCACCGAAAACAAGGTCTTCCGCGACCGGGTGAGGCCGAACTGGCTGCCGGATGGAAGGTCCTTCTGGTATCGCGTGCAGACTGGACCGGAAGCCCATGAGTTCGTGCTGATCCAGGGCCCGGTCGGCGAACGAAAAGTGTCTCCAACACTCCAGGGCCTGGGCCTGCCCGAAAAGCCCGCCGTCAGCACCTCCACGCTCAAGGCCGAGCTGCGCCCGACTCGGCGAACAGGGGAGTCCTCCGGCCTGAAGTTCATCAACAAGCTCGACGAGGACGTGGAGCTCCACTGGATCAACCAGGAGGGCGGACATTCAGCCTACGGCTCCATACGGGCCGGTGCGGAACGCGAACAGCACACCTTCGACGGCCATGTCTGGCTGATCACCAGCCGCACGGGCGGACACCTCGCCGTGGTCGAGGCCAGGCCGCAGGTGCAGACCTTTGTGATCGACGGCCGCGGCCTGACCAAAAGTGTGTCAGGCCCGGAGAAGCAGCCTGCTGGCGTCCGTTCCCCGGACGGCAGGCACAGCGCCGAGGCCACCCCGGACAGGATCCTGCTAGACGGACGAACGCTGAAGCTGGGCGCCCTGAAAAACTTCACCGGCAAGCCCCGATGGGCCCCCGATTCCTCGGCCTTTGTCATCTCCCGCTGCGATCCGGTGCCGCAGCGCCAGGTGACGCTCGTGGAATCCACCCCCGCGTCCCAGCTTCAGCCCCGGCTGAAGACCTTCAACTACACCAAGCCGGGCGACGAGCTGCCCAGTCCCGAACTTCTCATCATCCGCCCTGGTGAAGGCTTCATCCGCGTGCCCGGCGGCCTCTTTGAGAATCCCTTCACCGAATCACGTCACATCGACATCCAGTGGGCTCCGGACAGCAGCGAGTTCTACTTCAGCCACAACCAGCGCGGCCATCAGCTCTACCGCATCCTCGCCGTCAGTCCAGAGACCGGGGCCGTTCGCGTCGTCGTGGAGGAGACGTCCGCCACCTTCATCGACTACACGAAGAAGACCTGGCGTCACTGGCTGCATGACAGCCACGAACTGCTGTGGATGAGCGAGCGGGACGGCTGGTGCCACCTCTACCTTTACGACACCACAAACGGCAGGTTGAAGCACCAGGTCACCCGCGGCGGCTGGCCGGTGCGTGAAGTCCTGCATGTCGACGCCCGCGAACGAAAAGTGTGGTTTCTCGCCGGCGGCCTTCGTCCGGAAGAGGATCCCTGCCATCTTCACCTGTGCAGCATCCACCTGGACGGCTCAGGATTTCAGCAGCTCACCAAAGGCGACGGCAACCACCACGTCGAGTTCTCCCCCGACCGGAGCTGCTTCACCGACTCCTGGTCACGCGCCGACCTTCCGCCCGTCACCGAGCTGCGCCGAACCGAGGATGGTTCCCTGGTCTGCATCCTGGAGAAGGCCGACATCAGCACCCTGCTCGCCACGGGATGGGCCCTGCCGGAACGCTTCGTTGCCAAGGGCCGGGACGGCAGGACGGACATCCACGGCGTCATCATCAAGCCCTCAGGCTTTGATCCCTCAAGAAAATATCCCGTCGTCGAGGACATCTATGCCGGTCCTCACTCATCCTTCGCCCCCAAGGACTTCGACCGCCTCACGCGCATGCACCAGCTTGCCGAACTGGGCTTCATCCTGGTGAAGCTCGACGGCATGGGCACCAACCATCGAGGCAAGGCCTTCCATGACGTCTGCTGGAAAAACCTCAAGGACGCCGGCTTCCCCGACCGCAGGCTCTGGATCACCGCCGCCGCCAAAAAGCGCCCCTGGATGGATCTGAACAGGGTGGGCATCTACGGCGGCAGCGCGGGAGGGCAGAACGCGATGCGCGCGCTGCTCGACCATCACGATTTCTACAAGGTCGCCGTCGCCGACTGCGGCTGCCATGACAACCGCATGGACAAGATCTGGTGGAACGAACAGTGGATGGGCTGGCCCGTCGATGACAGCTACATCCGCAGCAGCAACAAAGAGGACGCCCACAAGCTGCAGGGAAGGCTGCTCCTGATCGTCGGCGAGCTCGACACCAACGTCGATCCCGCCAGCACCCTGCAGGTCGTCGCCGCCTTGCAGAAGGCCGGCAAGTCCTTCGACTTCATGCCCATCGCCGGCACCGGTCACGGCGCGGCCGAAACCCCGTTCGGCAGCAGGCTGCGCATGGAGTTTCTCGTCCGGCATCTGTCGCCGTAGAAGTTTGTCAGTGCTGCCTGCAATCGGACTTGCGTGAAAAACCCGGGCCTGCTGTCGTTGATGACTTCCGCCAGGGTGGTTTTCTCAACCTCCCTGTCCAGTCCCGTCCCGTCTCATGCCCTTCCGCCGTTTTGCCGACTTCCTGATCCTGCTCGCCGTTCTTGCGGCGATCATTCTGCTGTTCGGCTCGCTGCGGGACAGCTTCTTCAGCGCGGCGACCCTCGGCTCCGTGGCAAACCGCATCCCCGCCCTCGCCCTCGTCGCGACCGGCATGACCCTGGTGATGATCACCGGCGGCATCGACCTGTCCGTCGGTTCGCTGCTCGGCTTCTGCGGCGCTGCCGTCGGCGTGATGATGACGGACTGGAAGTGGGGGCTGGCGCCGGCATTGCTCTCGAGCCTCCTGCTCGGGGCGGCCCTTGGCGGCACCACCGGGGCGGTGAGCGTGAAGCTGCGCCTGCCCTCCTTCATCGTCTCCCTTGGCATGCTGGAAATCGCCCGCGGCCTGGCCTTCCTGACGACCAACTCGCAAACCAAATACATCGGCGCGAACATCGAGCCCCTGGGAGCCCCTTTCCCCGGACTGGTCATCTCACCGGCCTTCGTGATCAGCGTGCTCGTCGTGGCAGCCGGCCAGACCATGCTTTCCCACATGGCACTCGGCCGTCACTGGATCGCCATCGGTGCCAATCGCGAGGCGGCGGTGATCTCCGGCCTCCAGGTGGATCGTCCGCGCATCCTCGCCCATGCCCTGCTCGGCGCACTCACCGGCCTCGCAGCCGTCTTCAACTGCTCACGCCTTGGAAGTGCTGACCCAAACGCCGGTGTCGGATTAGAGCTCAGCGCCATCGCAGCCGTCGTGGTCGGCGGCACCAGCCTCATGGGCGGCCGGGGCTCCGTGGTGAAAAGCTTCATGGGCGTGCTCATCATCGCCACGCTGGAGGCCGGCCTTGTCCAGGCCGGTGCCAGTGAACCCATGAAACGCGTGGTCACCGGAGCGGTCATCGTCGCAGCTGTACTCGCCGACACCTGGCGTCGCAAATAACCCATGAAACACCTGCTCCTTCTCCTGCTCGCCCTGGGTTCCTCCGGCCTGGCCGAAAAACCGAGGGTTCTCTTCGACACCGACATCACCGGAGACGTGGATGACGTGCTCGCCCTGGCCATGTGCCACACGCTGGCGGACCGGGGAGCCTGTGAATTCCTCGGCGTCACGGTTTCGAAGAACAACCCGCTGACCGCCAGCTTTGTCGATGCCCAGAACACCTTCCACGGCCGCCCGGACCTGCCGGTCGGCGTCACACGCGACCCAAAGGCCCAGCACCGCGAGAGCAGGTATCTGAAGCTTGCCGACTCAGCTGATTATCCACATGACATGAGACGCAACGAGGACGCCAGGGATGCCGTGAGGCTGATCCACGAACTGCTGAACGCGCAGCCGGACCACAGCGTTACGATCATCAGCGTCGGCATCGCCTCCAACATGGCCAACCTGCTGAAATCGCCCGGCGGACTGGACCTCGTGAAGCGAAAGGTGAAGGTGCTTTCAATCATGGCCGGTGCGTTCGCGTTGTGCAACGGCACCAACTACCACCTCGAGGCGAACGTCATCAACGGCATCGGCTACATGCAGACCGTGGCCGACCAGTGGCCGGAGGAGGTGCCTATTGTGTGGAGCGGCTATGAAATCGGCGAGGCCCTGCCCTTTCCACGTGTCGTGATCCAGCGTGACCTCGGCTACCTGCCGCATCATCTCGTGAAAGAGGCCTACCTGCTGCACAGCGGCCCCGAGCACGACCGCCCCTGCTGGGACGAAAGCAGCGTGCTGCAGGCCGTTTATCCGGAGCGCGGATTCTTCGGCCTCTCCCAGCCCGGACGCGTCAAGGTTCTCGACGACGGCTTCACTCGCTTCACCCCCGCCCGGAACGGCAAGGGCGGCCGGCGCGACCGCTTTCTCACAATGACCTCCGTCCAGCAAAGCCGCGCCCTGGAGGCCATCGTCCACCTCACCCTCCAGCCACCGCCCGCGACGCAAGGCCGCTGATCCTCCCCTCTCCAGGCCTCAGCGCGAACTCATGCCCAATCCCCCAGCTATCACCATGAAGAATCTGCTCCTCTCCCTGTTGTTCGGCAGCCTCGCCCAGGCCGCCCCCGTGAAGCTCATCTTTGACACCGACATGGGCAATGATGTCGACGACCTCATGGCGCTGTGCATGATCCACAGCCTGCAGAAGCGCGGCGCCTGCGAACTGCTCGCCGTCACGGTCACGAAGGACCACCCGCAGGCCGCCGCCTTCGTCGATGCGGTGAACACGCTTTATGGCTATCCCGACACGCCGATCGGAGTCGTGCGCAACGGCGCGGCGAAGGAGCCCGGCAGGTTCAACCTCCTGGCTGACGAAAAGAACCCCGACGGCTCCCAGCGCTATCCGCATGACCTCCGCAGCGGTGCCGACGCCCCCGAAGCCGTCAGCCTGATCAAGGACATCCTCGCCAGACAACCCGACGGCAGCGTGGTCATCGCCCAGGTGGGATTCTTCACCAACCTCGCCCGGCTTCTCGATGATGCGGAGGCGAAGGGGCTCGCCGCAAAGAAGGTGAAGGTGCTCAGCATCATGGCCGGTGCATTCCAGACGGTGAACCACGACACGCGGCACCTCGAGTACAACGTCAAGCTGGACGTGCCCGCCGCCCAGAAACTCGCCAAGGACTGGCCCACGCCCATTGTCTGGAGCGGCTATGAAATCGGAGTCGCCGCCGCCTTCCCCCATGTCGTGATCGAGCAGGACCTGGACTACCTCCCGCATCATCCGCTCAAGGAGGCCTACTACCTTTACAACCCGCCACCCCACGACCGCCCAACCTGGGATCCGACCTCCGTGCTGTATGCCATCTACCCGGACCGCGGCTTCTTTGACCTGTCGCCGCCCGGCAACGTCACCGTCGAGGACGATTCAGCGACGCTCTTCCGCCCAACCAAAAATGGCAAAGGCCGGCACAAGTTTCTCATCATGAACGCCAGGCAGGCCTCACGGGTGCGCGAGGCCATCGTTCAGCTCAGCGTCGAGCCGCCGCCGGCAAAGAAGTAGCGCCCGGCATGGGACGGCAGAAGAAAGCCCCATGAACCAGCGGCTCATGGGGCTTTTCAATGCACTCAAAGCAGGGCTGGCTGTTCAACCTGCCTCGTCGGCCTTCTGGCCGGCAAGCTTCGCCGCACGTTCGGCAAGCTCGATGTGGAACTGCTCAGGCGCGGGCTCCTCACCCTTCACACGGGTGCGACCAAACCAGTCGGCGAAGATTTCGCCGGGCTGGCGCTCCGCCTTGAAGGCCTCCAGGATTTCACGGACCTTGCCCGGGATGTCCTCGCCGGTGACCGACTTGTATTCCAGGCCGGCCAGACGGTTGCCGCGGATGCTTCCGCCGACAAACATCGCCCACTTGTTCGGCGCGCGGCCGACAAAGCCGAAGTCGGCATTGTAAGGACGGCCGCAGCCGTTCGGGCAGCCGGTCATGCGGAACAGGATCGGCTCGTCCTCCAGGCCAAGCTCCTTCAGCACGGGGTCGATCTTGTCCATGAGGCCCGGGAGGGCGCGCTCGGACTCGCTGAGGGCCAGGCCGCAGGTCGGCAGGGCCACGCAGGCGTGGGCGACCTTGCGGGCACGGGTGAAGCCGGCCTCGTCGGCATGGACGATGCCATGGCGGGCGAGGATTTCGTTCACGGCATCCTTCTGCGCCGGATCGATGTCGGCGATGATGAGGTTGGTGTTCGGCGTGACGATGAAGGGCAGGTCGAGCTTCGTGGCGATCTCGGCGAAGGCGCTGCGGTACTGCGGGCCGCCTTCACGGTCGGCAATGCGCCCCATGCTCACATAGACGCTGCAGTAAAGCCTGCCATCGCCCTGCTCGTGCCAGCCGAGCGTGTCCTCGACCGTGTCAAACTTCAGCTCCTTGGGCGGAAAGGTTTCAATGCCGGGCAGGCGGCTGACCACCTCGGCACGGAAGCCGTCGAGGCCCATGCTCTGCACGGTGTACTTGAGGCGGGCGTTCTTGCGCTCGGTGCGGTTGCCGTGGTCGCGCTGGGAGGTGACGATGGCCTCGCAGACATCGACGACATGGGCGCGCTTCACATAAAGGAGCGGCTGGGCCAGGAAGGGGCGTGTGCTGAGCTGTCCATGGCTCATGCCAAAGCCGCCGCCCACCGTGATGGTGTAGCCTTCCACGTCACCATCCACGACATGCGGCACGAAGCCGACGTCCTGGGAGTAGACATCCACGTCATTGCACGGCTGGATCGCGACGCCGATCTTGAACTTACGGGGCAGGTAAACCTTGCCATAGATCGGGTCGTCCCCCTCCGGAGCCTTCGTCGCTTCACGGACGGCGGGGTTGACCTCCGGATCCTTGATCCAGTTCGGCTCCACCTTTTCGCCATCCAGCCAGATGTCGGCGTAGGCGCTGCTGCGCCACAGGAAGCGCTGGCTGATCTCCTCCGTCAGCCTCTGGGTGTCGGCGTGAACCTTGTCCTTGATGGGGGCGGCGGGTCCCATGGTGTTGCGAACCACGTCACCGCATGCGCCCATGGTGCTGAGACCGCTGTGGCAGACATGCTGGATGACCTCCTTGAGGCCGCCCTTCAGCACGCCATGAAGCTGGATGCCCTGACGGTTGGTCAGGCGCATGTTGCCCATCGCCTTGGAGCACAGGTCATCATGGATCATCCACTGCCTGGCGGTGATGCGACCGCCAGGCATCTTGCTGCGGATCATGAAGCTCCAGGCCTTGTCGAGCTTCTGCTTGTTGCGCTCCGCCCGGACGTCACGGTCGTCCTGCTGATAGGAGCCGTGATGCTTGAGGAGAATGTTGCTGTCCTCCGGAATATTGGGGGTGCTGGTGTCAGCGAATTGCTCGGCGAGCTGGCCGCGCAGGCCTGCTGAGGCAAGCTTGATCTCTTCAACGGAGGCTTTGGACATGAGTGGGGGGAGCTAAAATGAGGGCGTCAAAATTGCTGATTCTCAGGGGAAATCAAGCTTTCAGCCGAGTATTTTTCATTATTGTCTATCGACTATATAGACAAATGTTTTTGGTGCTTTTCTCAATTATCGCATTACAACCCTCGTAAAATTTTGAAATTTACGGAAAATGGCGCTAAATTTTAAAATGATCTCGCCTTTTGATCACCTGCTCCTTTCTGCCGAGGGGACCTCCATGGTCCCGCTCAAGGAACGGCTCCGGGCTCTTCGGCAATCGCTGCAACAAGCCTGCCAGCAGATCGAATCCCAGCTCTCAGCCTTGGATGGCCTGTCTGACGCCAGCGCCCCCCCTCCATCTGCCTCCAGTTCGCCTTCAGCATCCCTTTTTGAAACGGCCCCGCTTGGAATCCGGGAAAACCGCCCCGCCCCCGGCAGCATCGAAAAGATCCTTGCCCCGGCAGCAACCGTGCAAATTGATCCCCTGCTGGAAAAGGCCACCCTGGAAGAACTCAACGCAGCCCTGAGTCAGGCATTCTCCCAGATTGCAGCCAGACGCCTGTGGTAGGGGTCATTCAAGCTCCTTGAGCTGGATGTGCCGGTATTCCATGACTCCCCGATCCCCTTCCAGCCCGATCGGACCGTTCGCGGGCAGTGCCAGGGCGGCTTCCAGGACCTCACCGTTGCAGGTGCAGCGGGCGACCCCGTCCTTCACGGTGACCTCGATGAAGTTCCATTCCTGCGGCTTGTACTGCTTCAGTTGAAGATAGGGACCGGCGACCAGATAATCGCGGCATTGGAGCTGGGGTTTGCGGATGAAGATGCCGCTGTCGGCATTCACACTGGCGCGGAATTCAAGCTTGAGGACAAAGTTTTTCGGGAACTCCTCAACGGTGTAAATCTGGCCGGTGAGCTTGTCCGCCTCCATGGGAAAGGTCACGGCGATCACACCATTCTTCACAAGATAGCGACCGGCATCGGCCGCCTCGACCTTGCCATCATGCTTCTCAAGGATCTGCCCTGGGTTCGGGTTGTCCTTCTTTGTCTTTTCACGAAAGCACCAGCCGGTCAGGTCCTGGCCGTTGAAAAGGCTTTTGAAGCCAGGCTCCGGCTGCCAGTCGTCGGCGCGGAGCAACGAAGCGAGAAAAAGAGGAACAAGAAGCAGATGTTTCATGGCGGAATTGGATGACAAAACGCGGTCCAGCGGAACAAAATGTCGCAGATTGGCAGGATCAGGGCTGCTTTCGCCTCAAGTTCAGCACCTCAAGGACACGAGGGAGGGATTGAGGCGCATCCATGCCATGCGGGGCCTGGAGAGCTGATTGCCTGGAAAGCTTCGACCGGTCAGAATCGACGATGCGGCCCCTGTGCGCCGGGCTTCCTTGGCGGACCTCCACCGCCGCGTTTGGGCGGTCCAGAGCGTCCGGATTGACCGGATGGCCTGGAACGGCGTGGAGACCGGGATTCCCCGGAGAAACCATCATCTGGGCGAGAACGACGCGGCGGTGTCGATTCCCCGGAGAAACCGTCATCTAAGCGCGAACGTCCCGGTGGGCCGCCGCGGCTCCCCCCCGAACGTCGACGGGGTGAACCGTCAAAGCGATCCGACGACTCGGAGCGTTCCTCGCCGAAAGACCGGCGTGGACCGCCTGAACGAGATCGACCACGTCCTGGACTCGAATTCTGAATCTCACCAGAGGACCGTTCCGTGGGACGACTGTAACGGGCTCGTCCCGTTGGCTTGCCTTTGCCTCCAGCACGGAAGGCCGGCTTTCCTGGACGCTTGGAAGCTGGGCGGGCGGGAGAGGGACCGTCTGTCTCATCATCCCAGCCGCCCGAGTGTTTTTTCGCCGGCCCTGTGCCTTCGGAAGCACGTTTATCACCTGCAGGCTTGTTGCGGCCTGTCGTTCCGGCCTCACTGAAAAAGCGCTGGATCTCCGTCTGGCTCAGCTCCTTCCAGCCGCCTTTGGGCAGGCCTTTCAATTCCAGCCAGCCAATGCGGGTGCGGGTCAGGCGTTCGACTTCAAAGCCAAGCTGGTAAAACATCAGGCGGATCTGCCGCTTGAGCCCCTGCTTGAGCACGACATGACAGCGGTACTCCGTGATCATCCAGGCTCGCTCCGCCTTGGCATGGCCCTCCTCGGTCATCATGCCTTTGACCAGCTTGGCCATGACCGCCTGGTCGAGCGGTTTGTCCACAATCACCTCGTACTCCTTCTCAGCCCCCTTGCTCGGGTGGATGAGGTGATGGGAGAGGTCGCCACGATTGGTCATCAGCAGCAGGCCCTCGCTTTCCTTGTCCAGACGGCCGACGTGATGCAGGGACTGGAACTGACGCGGCAGCAGGGCGTAGATGGTCATGCGGTCCCGCTCATCGCTGCGGCTGCAGATGTAGCCCTTGGGCTTGTGCAGGGCGATCACGATCGGGGACTCGGTCCGGATGGGCTTGCCATCCACGGACACCTCATCCTCGGGCTTCACCAGGGTGCCCAGCTCCGTGACCGTCTTGCCATTGATGACGACCCGGCCGTCAAGGATGATCTGTTCACAGCCACGGCGTGAACCCAGGCCGCACTGGCTGAGGAAGCGATTAAGACGCACAACAAAATCCCGGCGGAACATGCCGCCGGGCGTTCAGATAAGGGTTACTCGGCCTTGGTTTTGGGAAGGCCGGTCGGGAGACGACCTTCCTTCCACTGACCGCGGGCTTTCATGATCTTGATGCGCTCACCGCGCTTCAGGACACTGCGCTTGGTGCCGACGGAACCACCGGACGTTTTGAGGCTGCGATGTTGCGACATGACTGAAATAGGAGGGGGTTGAAAAAGGGCGCGGAGAATAGGCGTCCCCAGGGGAAGCGCAAGGAGTTTGTTTTTTGCAGAAAAGACCCGCTTCCAGGAGTCAGGCCTGCCACCCCTCCCCGGAGCGCGACATCACTTCCTGCGAAGTCTTGAAATGCATCTTGGCCACCTGCCGCAGCCCATCTTCCCCCATCGCTTCAAACAGGCCCCGGGCCCGCTCCTTGACGAGCGGGGACACCCCCTTGGGCAGTTCCCGTCCCAGACGCTGCCCCGTCTGGTCCAGCCACTGGACAAAGCGCTCCCTGGCCAGGATCGACGCCGCCGCCACCGCCGGATCACTTTCCGCCTTGGTCCGCTGGATCAGCTGAATGCCACGCCCCCGCTCCTGAAGAGCCCGCTGCAGGACCGCCGGATTGGCAAACTGGTCGGAAATCGCGGTCGGACAGCCCGGCACCTTTTCCAAAAGCACCTCGATCACCTTGGCGTGCCCCCAGGCCAGCAGCCGGTTCAGGTTGCCAAACTTCTCATAAAGTTCGTTGTAGCGCCCGGGGTTGATCTGGATGACCTCCGACTTCAGCCCCGGAACCTTCCGGATCATCTCCGCCAGCTTGAGGATCTTGTCATCGCTGCCGATGCGCTTGCTGTCCACGGCCCCCAGTTCCCGCAGGGCATGGGCCACCTCCCGGTCCACATAAACGCCGGCGATCACCAGCGGCCCGAAAAAGTCTCCCTTCCCACTTTCATCTATGCCCAGATGCGGCTGGAACATCTCCGGGTGATGGACTTCCTCATAGCCCAGTTCAGCCACTCCCAGGACCTGGGGTTCGAGGACATTCGTGATGAAATCCTCCGTGTCCTTGCCCTGAACGACGATCTTGGGCCCTTTTTCATAAACCAGCACGTTGACCCTGTTTCGCGAGGCGGCGTAGAGGCAGTAGGGCTTGGATTCAAAAGACCAGCCCGCTTCGGCCAGCAAGCCGCGCAACCGGGTCGCCTGCTCGGAGCTCAGAGGCTTGGTGTAGGTGGTCAGTGCAGGCATGGACGGGAGATCATCTTTTTGAAAAGAACCCAGACGGCGCATAGCCCAAGGCAGCACAGGGCGAACCAGTCGCCAAAGCGGGCGTAGAGCGTCATTTCAGGCTGCCCTGGCACCAGCACCGTGCCCGGCAGGCAGCCTTCAATCAGCGTGCTGCCAGTTTCAGGGTCGGCCAGCTTCTGCGTCAGCGTGCCCAGGGTGTCAATGAAGCATGTCACACCGGTGTTGGTCGCACGCACCATCGGACGCCTCAGCTCAATGGCCCGAAACCTGGCGTTGGCCGCGTGAACCTCCATCTGCTCGCTCTGCAAAAACCAGCCGTCGTTGGTCAGATTGACGATCATCTGCGGCTCCGGCCGGACAAAACGCCGCGCCAGACGACCGACCGTGTCTTCAAAACAAATGAGCGGGATGATGCCCACCTGAGGCTTCTCGAGCTTCAGGGGGTCCGTGCTTGTGCCTGCATCAAAGTCCCCGGGAATCACCGATCTCAGCAAAGAAAAGGGCGGGTGGTCTCCAAACGGCAGATACTCACCAAACGGCACCAGGTGAACCTTGTGATGCTCCTGACGATGCCCATAGGAGCCTCGAAACAACACGGTGGAAACATGCCCGCCGGGCCCCGGCTCGGACGTCGGATAGATCTCCGTGCCTGTCATCAGGCTGAAATCACCAGCCGCCAGCAGATCATTGAAGAAGTCTTCATGCCTTGGCAGGCCCCAGCGCTCCCCCTGACCATGAAGGTGCACCGGCAGGGCGCTTTCCGGCCAGATCACCAGGTCCGGGGGCTCCCCCCCCTCCACATAAAGCTTCGTGAAGGTCTTGAGCCTTTCATAAACCTGCGGAGCCATCCTCCCAGACCAGGCATCCACCTGCGACACGTTGGGCTGCACCAGCAGGGTCTGCACCTCCACCACGTCTCCCTGCGGCCGGGTCACCTTGAGCACCCCGTAAAAGGCGGCCGCCAGCAGCACCACGAGCACCAGGGTCAGGTCGAGCCTCGTCCTGCAGCTGCCCTTTCCCTGATAAACCGCCACCTGCCGCCTCAGCGTGTTCCATCCCGTGCAGGCCACCAGCACCGGCAGAAACGACAGGCCCATCACTCCCACAAGGTCCGCCCCCTGGATCAGCACCCGGTTTTGATGCAGCCCCACACCAAGGCCGTTCCAGCCAAATCCGGTGAAAACCGTCGTGCTGCGCAACCACTCGCAAACCACCCAGGCGGAGGCCGCCAGCACGGAGCATCTCAGGGACTCCCAGGTGCTCTCCTGCCAGCTGCCACGCGTCAGCCTGTGCTTCTCCGGAAGGGCGAATCGCCGGACAAACCACCCCCACAGGCCGAAATACAACGCACAATAACCGCTGAGCCCGATCACCGCACCTGCCCCCATCAATTCCGGACCGATGCCGACCCACGAATGATCGACGGCCCCTGCCATCACCCGGGACGAATGCCTCACCCAGGCCAGGTTTGGCAGAAAAAACGCCAGCCCGGCCAGATACCCCGACTTGAAGCCGGAAACCGCCCCCTCCCCGTCCCACAACAACGCCAGCAAGGGCAGCAGCCAGAGCCAGATCACCCATTCCTGATTCCAGCGAGGGAAACCCAAAACCAGCATTCCCCCGCTGAGCAAAGGCAGGAGACACGACATGGATCGTCGGTGGAAAATCGGCATCCGCCCAGCCTTGGCAGAACAGGCCCCATGTCCATGGCTTTGTCATTCAGAGCACTCCTGCTTAACAAAATCGGCGCCTCATTCCTTCACCGGAGCAGTCAGCATGCCCCGCAACGCCCCTGTTCCCAACAAGGAACCGGGCTCGATGTGTGAAAAAATTACCCGCAATGATGGCCTGATCTTTGCTTGCCATCCATCCGCCTCAGTGAAACAGGGTGTGTCCGCTCCACTGGGGCACTCCCAACCATGGCCGACCAAGGACTTTATCAGACTCAGACGCAGAAGCTGGCCATCGGCCCGCAGATGCAGCAGAGCCTGCAAATCCTTCAGGCCCCCACGCTGGAACTGCGCCAGATCATCCAGCAGGAAGTCGAGATCAACCCCGTGCTCGAACTGGAAAGCCCCGAGGTCTCCCTTGAGGACGCCGTGCCGGACGATCCGGACAACCGTGAGGATCGGGACGAACTCGACATCCTTTCCCAGATGGATGAGGAATGGCGCGAATATTGGGCGCAAAGCCGCGCACAGTCCGGAAGCCGGACGGCGGAGGACCAGGAGCGCTGGCAGTTTCTCATGGACAGCATCGTGGCCCCAACCACCCTTCAGGAGCATTTGCTGTCCCAGCTCCACACGGCGGAGGCGACTTCCTCCGTTGCAAAACACGTTGAGTTCCTCATCGGCAACCTTGATGACCGGGGCTTCCTCAACACCCCGGTCGAGGAGCTCAGCCTTCAGCATGCCATCCCCATCGATGAACTGCGACAGGCCAAGGAACTGCTCATCAGCTTCGACCCCGTCGGCGTCGGCGCCGATGACCTTCGCGAGTGTCTTCTCATCCAGCTGGAACGCCTAGGCAAGCGCCAGAGCCTGGCGCACCGCCTGGTGGACATGCACCTCGACGACCTCGCCAACAAGCGCTACCCCATCCTTGCGCGCAAGATGGGGGTGCCTGTCGAGCAGATTTCCCGCGCCGCCGACTTCATCAGCACCCTGGATCCTCGTCCGGCCTCGCGGTTTTCGGCGAGCACCAACAACTACGTCACCCCCGACATCATCGTCGAACACCAGGCGGGCGAATGGGTTCCGGTGATGAACAACGACGATCTTCCCCACCTGCGACTCAGCAACGCCTACAAGGACATGCTCAGCCAGCCCGGCAGCAGCAGCGAGGTGCGCAATTACATCCGGGAAAAGCTCCGCAGCGGCAAGTTCCTGATCCGAAGCATCCAGCAGCGCCAGCAGACCATCTACAAGATCGCGGTGCAGATCCTCGCCCATCAGAGGGAGTTTCTGGAAAAGGGCACCGGCTGCCTCCGCCCCCTGAACATGGCCCAGGTGGCCGACGAAGTCGGCGTGCATGAAACCACCGTCAGCCGCGCCATTGCCGGCAAGTACATGGCCACCCCCCACGGCGTCTTCGAACTCAAGTTCTTCTTCAGCCATGGCGTCAGGACGGAATCCGGGGAGGACCTGAGCAACACCAGCGTCAAAAACGCCATCGCCGACCTCATCAAGGGGGAGCCCAAATCCAAGCCGCTCAGCGATGACAAGCTTGCCAGGATCCTCGACCAGCAGGGCATCAAGGTGGCCCGGCGCACGGTCGCGAAGTATCGCGAGGCCCTGGGCATCCTGCCAAGCCACCTGAGAAAGTCCTTTTCCTGAGCCACCAACCCGGGAGAACGCCCCGTTTGTGGAAGCGCCCCCCAGGCAGCGTCCAGACAATCACGCCCGACGCTGGATCATCAGATCGAGATTTCCGAGCCTTCGTCAAAGACGTTGGCAACCGGCTTCAGGATCATGCCGGCAGCCACCGTGTTGTTGGTCTGCTCATCGACCAGGATGAAGCTCCCCGTGGTGCGGTTCTCCGAATAAGCGTCAAAGAAGATGGGCGCCGAGGCACGAAGCCGGATGCAGCCGATGTCATTCAAGGCAAACTCCTGGCTCTCCTGGCTTTTCTCCAGGGTGCTGATGTTCACCTTGTAAAGAACATCCGTCACCACGGCGCGCACTTCGTTCGTCGTGTGACGCAGGTAAAAGCGCCCCCTTGGCCTGAGGGTCTTCTTGTCCGCAAACCAGCAGATCATCGCATCGAACTCCTGCTCGGTGTGCACAGGCTCGTCCGCCTTCACAATCATGCCCCCGCGGCTGGTGTCGATCTCGTCGGCAACGGTGATGCTGTAGCTCAGCTGCGGAATCGCCTCGGACTGCTCGCCGGCAAACGTGTGAATGCCCGTGATGCGGGTCTTCATTCCCGAAGGCAGCACGGAAACAGCATCCCCCACACGGAACGTGCCGCTCGCCATGCGGCCGGCAAATCCACGGTAGTCATGCAGATTGCCCAGCTTGGCGTCATCAGCGTCGGAGATCGGACGGATGACCCACTGCACCGGAAACCGCGCCTTGTCCTGGGCCGTCTCGGCCTGCACCTGCACGCTTTCCAGGTGCTCCAGAAGGCTCGGGCCCTCATACCAGTCCGTCCGGGAGGACCTCTCCACCACATTGTCACCGTTCAGGGCGCTCATTGGAATCGGCCTGATGTTCGGCGTGTACTCCAGACCGCCGGCAAACTCCATGTAGTCGGCGACAATCTTATGGTAGGTGTCCTCGTCAAAGTCGACCAGATCCATCTTGTTCACCGCCAGCACGACCTGGTTGATCCTGAGAAGGCTGGCAAGGTAGGTGTGACGCATCGTCTGCTCGATCACGCCCAGGCGCGCATCCACAAGGATGATCGCCAGGTCGGCGGTGGACGCACCGGTGACCATGTTCCGGGTGTACTGGATATGCCCGGGAGTGTCGGCGATGATGAACTTGCGCCTTGGTGTCGCAAAATAGCGGTACGCCACGTCGATCGTGATGCCCTGCTCACGCTCGGCACGAAGGCCGTCGGTGAGAAGCGCCAGGTTGACGTGGGCGTCACCCCGACGCTTTGAGGATTCCTCGACGGCGAGGAGCTGGTCCTCGAAGATCGACTTTGAGTCGTACAGCAGCCGGCCGATCAGGGTGCTCTTGCCATCATCAACGCTTCCGGCGGTCGTGAAGCGGAGGAGGCTGGATTCAGTGGGATTGACGAGAACGTCCATGATAAAGGTGTATGATTGTGCGGTGTTCGACGGGTCTCCAGACTTGATCAGAAGTAGCCTTCCTTCTTCCGGTCTTCCATGGCAGTCTCGGAACGCTTGTCATCGGCACGCGTGCCGCGCTCGGTCTGGCGTGCGGCGGCGACTTCCGCCACGATCTCATCCAGGGTGCCCGCGGAGCTTTCCACGGCGCCCGTGCAGGTCGCATCACCCACCGTGCGGAAACGGATCAGGCGCTCTTCCACCATGTCCTTCTCCTCCTCCAGGATGGGGATGAACCCGGTTTCTGCATCCAGCAGCTGGCCATGGCGTTCAAACACTCGCCGCCTGTGTGCAAAGTACAAGCTTGGCAGCGGGATGCTTTCCTGGCGGATGTACTGCCAGACGTCCATCTCGGTCCAGTTGCTGAGCGGAAACACCCTGAAATGCTCGCCAAAATGCTTGCGTCCGTTGAAGATGTTCCAGAGCTCAGGGCGCTGGTTCTTGGGATCCCATTGTCCAAACTCGTCCCGATGACTGAAGAACCGCTCCTTGGCGCGGGCTTTTTCCTCATCGCGCCGTCCTCCGCCAAGGCAGGCGTCGAACTTGTGCTCCTCAATGCTGTCCAGCAAGGTGACCGTCTGCAGCTTGTTCCGGCTCGCATAGGGCCCCTTTTCCTCCTGCACCCGTCCTTCATCAATGCTCTTCTGCACGCTGCCGACCACCAGCTGGGCGCCGATTTCATCCACGAACCAGTCACGGTAGGTCATCGCTTCGGGAAAGTTGTGGCCCGTGTCCACATGCAGAAGCTTGAACGGCATTCTTGCCGGATAAAAGGCCTTTCTGGCAAGCCAGGCCATGACGATCGAGTCCTTGCCGCCCGAGAAAAGCAGCGCAGGATTTTGAAACTGGGCGGCGGTCTCGCGCAGGACGAAGATCGCCTCGCTTTCGAGAAACTGAAGATGCGTGATGGAGGACATTCGGAAGGGATGATCTGGTCGCTTATTTCGTGTCAGTGACAAGCTTTGCATGCAGGCCGCACTCATGTTTTTCATCCCCCTTGGCCGGGTCGTAATATGTCATTTCGTTCGGCAGGTCATGCTGGGACAGATAGGCTTTCAACTGTGGCTCCTCCCATTCCAGGATGGGATTGACCTTCAGGCAGCTGAACTTGGAGTCCCACATGACGGCTGAAAGCGAAGCCGCACGCTGGGGATTTTGCCCCCTGCGCAGGGCGGTAATCCAGACTTGAGGAGCAAGCTCACGCATTCCACGCTCAAACGGCTCCAGCTTCATGATGCGGCTGAACGATTCCACCCTTTCCACCTCGTCGGGCATGGGAAGCTGTCCGCCATTCAAGGCAAGCCAGTGAGCGCTCGTCATCAGCGGCAAATAGGGCTTCAAGTTGAGCTGCAGGCGCTCGCGTGCCGCCTCCGCAAACCTGTAGGTTTCGGGAAAATTCGCGCCATGATCAATCCACAAGACCGGAATGGCCGGCTGCTCCGCAGTGGCCATGTGTAAAATCACCGCCTCGTAAGGGCGGAAGTTCGTGGTAACCACTGCTTTGCCCTGCCGGACTGCCCACGAGAGGACTTCCTGCGGGCTCGCTCCCTGAAGTTGTTGGTTAATGCGCTCGATTTCTTGAGGATTCATGAAGTCGTGAATGATTTGTCCTTATTCCCTATCTGTAAAGTCGATATTGAATCGGAAGAAGAAAAAACCCCGCTCCTTGCGGAGAGGGGTTTATAATCTGGCAGCGTCCTACTTTCGCATGGCCTGTCGCCATACTATCATCGGCGCAACAGCGTTTCACTTCCGTGTTCGGAATGGGAACGGGTGGTGCCACTGTGCCATGGCCACCAGACGACTGGGCGGGGAGATCGCCCAGGATGTCTGGGGGCTCGTCTGAACCAGAGGTTCTCTGACAACTGCATACAGAGGGAAACAACTTACATGAGTTACATTAACATGCTTGTATTGAAATGGGTCAATGCAAGACAAACGGATGATTAGTACCACTCAGCTGAACGCATTACTACGCTTGCACCGGAGGCCTATCAACGTGGTAGTCTTCCACGATCCTTCAGGGAAAGTTTATCTTGGGATGAGCTTGGCGCTTAGATGCTTTCAGCGCTTATCTCTTCCGCACATAGCTGCCCAGCGATGCATTTGACAATACAACTGGAACACCAGAGATGCGTCAATTCCGGTCCTCTCGTACTAGGAATTGAACCCCTCAACTTTCCTGCGCCCACAGAGGATAGAGGACCGAACTGTCTCGCGACGTTCTGAACCCAGCTCGCGTACCGCTTTAACCGGCGAACAGCCGGACCCTTGGGACCTTCTCCAGCCCCAGGATGCGATGAGCCGACATCGAGGTGCCAAACCTTGCCGTCGATATGAACTCTTGGGCAAGATCAGCCTGTTATCCCTAGCGTACCTTTTGTCCGTTAAGCGACGGCAATTCCAC